>CAZPYM010000011.1:0-1619 GCA_964590105.1 uncultured Gammaproteobacteria bacterium | reverse complement strand
AAAGCACTTTGCTTTGCGCTCCCGAAAGCGGAGAAGTTGACAGCGCGACTTGTGGCCAGCTTGAAATTGAATGGACTACGGTGGAAAATTCTGATGGATACAATGTTTATCGTTCATTGACTCCGACTGGTTGCAGTGAATTGTATAATTCTGATTGCGAATTAACTTCCCATTTGGCAGAAGCTATGGATTATGACGCGGATAATGATGCTTTTTATGATTTAATCGCTCAATGGAAAATGAACGAGTCTTCTTGGACTGGTTCTTCAGGCGAAGTTCATGATTCTTCTGGCAATGCCAATCACGGCGTAGCCAGTTCCGGATTAACCACCAGTGAAGGAAAATTTAGTCTTGGCGGTTTATTTAACGGCATTGATAATTATCTTGATGTTGGGACAAACGAAACCTTGGAAGCACCGACCATTACTATTGAAGCTTGGGTCAAAAGAACCGGTATTGGAACTCGAGACGCGATTTTAGTTGATAATAAAATATCAGCCGATGGTGAAGACCATTATTTATGGTTTGAAATCGGCGCTGATAATAAACTTGCTTTAATATTCGGTGATGGAGCAAATCCCGGAACTAAATACAGTACTGGAACAATTGCTGACCTTAATTGGCATCATGTCGCCGTAGTTAGAGACGACCTTAATAAAACTGTGAAATTTTATCTTGACGGCGAACCTGAAACAGCTCAATCTTATGCCGGCTTAGGAGAATTAATTATTTTAGACGAAGATAATTTATGGATTGGCAAAAGTAATGTGGCTAGCAATACCTCTCCGTTTTATGGAAGAATTGATAATCTTGCAGTTTATAATGTGGCAAAAACAGACGCCCAAATCAAGATTGACTATGAAGCCGGCTCTTGTGGTGGCGCGAGCAATTGTCAATTAACTGAGATTTGTCATGTGGCCGGCATTGCTGACGGTCATTGCGGGAAAATTGAATCTGATGCCGACGCTTGTTGTTATACTGACTCCCGCATTATTCCGTATATTGATTATTATTACGTGATGACTGCCACCAGTGAGGAAGGGGAATCCGCGTCTGGTCCAGCTACGCCTTTAACTGCCAATACGATTTGTTTTCCGCCTCAACAAGAACAAGAACAATAATTTATTTTGGGGTCAGATTCCATTTTGTTTCTGAAGATAACTACGAGGTTTCACCTCGTAGTTTTTGTTACTTGGTGGCTCGGCCACCAAGTTAAAAAGTTTGGTGGCTGAGCCACCAAACTTTTTAAATGGGGTCAGACCCCAAAAAACGTTGCTCGCAAACTAGCTTCCACAAAGCGTTTCAGAGCATTTTTTCGTTAGTCCGCCGTTTTAGGCAGGTCAATTTGTCTCAAAATTGGTCGTTTTTTTTAGTGGCTGATTTTTTATTGAGTTTATCGAGGTCAGACCTGGCAAAGCCAGGTCTGACCTATTCAAAACTACTATTCAGAGCTATTTTTCTACTTTTTTTGAGTTTGGAAGCTCGGCTTCCAAACTTTTTAAAAGGGGATAGTTTCCAGAAAATATTGCTCACAAACCCGTTTTTTCCTATCGCTCGGTTTATAAAAATATGTTATAATGAGAAATATAATTTTACTAAAAAAGAAATGAATAAACAGG
>CAZPYM010000010.1:0-1664 GCA_964590105.1 uncultured Gammaproteobacteria bacterium | reverse complement strand
TTGACAAATTTGAATATCTGCGATGGTTGGCGCAAACAACCGCAAAGAACATCGGCATTATGCACAGGAACGGATGGTATCATGGATTCCTAATGTCCGGATACAATCTTACTCTGGACGGAAGAATAACTGACTTTGATTCCGTCAGCAGGATAAAAGAAGGAGAAAAAAAACAACCGAAATCAGATGACTTCACCAAAGCGTTAGACAGCTTCAAGATGTTCGTATCTTATTTGGAAATCAGCGAAGACAGAAAAAAGGAATTATTCGGCCTATTTTCAAAAACTTATACGGAAACAGCAGAGGGAGTATCATAGATCAACCAAAATAAAAAGGAGGCGATTTTTATCGCCTGCCTATTTTGTTTCCCGCGCTCCCCATTTTTTGAAAGGCCAAGGGTATTTTATTATTGGGGGCTCCCCATAAACCCCTTTCCCCGCTCTAAATTCATTGCCGCATTTTTTACATTGACAATGAAACGCTCCTCCGCCAAGCGGAGAAATCTTAAACTCCTCGCCGCCGCAATCCGGACACTTCATTGCGCCCACCTCCTTTCAATTTTTAATATGCTGCCGCAATAAAAATCCCCTAACGAGTAAGGGGTTTTTGATTAAGTTTCTTAATACTCAAACGCAAAACCTCCTCACCCGCAAGAGTCTAATAAATGATAAACAAAACTTTATTTTTGTCAAATACGAGTAATTGTTTGTTTCTTCATATCCTTTATGTAATCCGCTAATTGTTGAGATGCCGTATTTTGACGAATTAAACTAATAATAGACGAACAGCTCACCACCCCATCGGCTCCCGCGGACAAGGCCTGTTTAACGTGTTCGGGCTTACTGATGCCAAAGCCGGCGATTAAGGGCAGTTGGGTTATTTGTTTTACTCTTTTGATAAAATCCGATGTTTCTTGGAGAAATTGTTCACGCTGGCCGGTGACGCCGGTTACTGTTACTAAATACAAAAAGGCCGAACTTGCCTTGCTCAATTTTAGTACCCGTTCATTAGGAGTTGTGGGAGCAACAATAAAAACCTGGCTTATTTTATGAGCATTAGCCGCTTCCATAAACGGCGTTGCTTCTTCCAGCGATAAATCAGGAATTAACAAACCGTCCACGCCGCTTTGGGCCAGTTGCCGGTAGTATTCGTTTATACCCGGCCGATAAACGCAGTTGGCGTATTCAATCACAAACAAAGGAATATCCGGAAAGGCCGAGCGAATTTTTTTGTACAATTGAAAAACTTGCCCCTTGGTGATGCCTTGCTTGAGAACCTGCGTATGGGCTTGTTGAAGAACAGGTCCGTCAGCCACCGGGTCGGAGAAAGAAGCGGATAATTCTAAAATATCAGCTCCCGCCTCAATAATTGTTTTGGCTATCTCAAAGCTGGCCTCTAAATCAGGAAAGCCAGGCACTATGCCGGCCATAAAAACCCCTTGCCGTAATCCTCTGCTATTTTGCAATACTTTGGCGAGTCGGTTTATAGTCATAATTTTTTATAATGTTTATAAAACTGTTCCATATCCTTATCTCCTCGTCCCGACAAATTAACCACCACAATATCGTCTTTGGCGCATCCTTTGGCATATTTTACCAGATAAGCTAAGGCGTGAGCTGATTCCAAAGCGGGAATAATGCCTTCAATTCGGGAAAGCAAACTAA
>CAZPYM010000009.1:0-2413 GCA_964590105.1 uncultured Gammaproteobacteria bacterium | reverse complement strand
TTCCATTATCTGTTTCTCCAGACCTTGAAGTTGGTCAAAAAGCACTTCCTTATCTTTGGTTTTTATTTTCACCTGATATTCTTCCAAAATATCGGAAACGGTGGTTACTAATTTTGCCCCCTGTTTTAAGAGCATGTTTGGGGCTTCGGATAGGGGAGAAGTAATGGGTGATGGAGGGGCAAAAACATCTCTTCCTTGTTCAGCGGCATAGCGGGCGGTTATCAACGAGCCGGAATCTTTAGCGCCTTCAACCACCAAAACACCACAAGAAAGACCGGAAATTAGGCGATTCCGAGCCACAAAAAGACCTTTAAGGACGGTACGGCCAGGAGGAAATTCACTGATAACGGCGCCGCCGGTTTCCACAATTTTTTGGTAGAGAGCTTTATTTGACGGTGGATAAACAATATCAACCCCACAGCCCAAAACGGCAATGGTTTTTCCATTGTTGTTGATGGCGGCCCAATGGCTGGCAGAGTCAATGCCTAAAGCCATACCGGAGACAATGATGAAACCGTATTGAGCTAGTTCACCGGCAAATTGTTCTGTTATTTGTAGACCATAACTGGTTGGTTTGCGTGTGCCAACGATGGCGAAGATGTTCTTAACCGCCGCGGTTCCAGACGGACTAGTTTCTAAAACCGCGGCGGTTTTTCCCGTCATATTATTTTTATTTGATAAAATCTTCATATTTCCTATAACATATAAACAAATGGGCGGGTCGGAAATTTGACTGAGTTGTTCAGGATAGTCAGAGTCTTCCAAGGTTAAAACTTGTATACTTTTTTTGAACAGCTCCTCAACAATACTATCGGCTTTAAAATTTTGGCGGAAATGGAGGAATTTTTCCCCTAATTTTGGACCTAATATTTTTATTAACTCTTCTGGTTTTGTTTGATAGGCTTTTTCCGCATTTCCGAAATAAGAAACCAGCTGTTTAAATTTCATCGGTCCAATCCCTAAAAAATGGGAGAAAGCCACATAGTATTTTGTCTGATTGGACATATTGTATAATTATAACGATTATATGAAAAAAATCCTTATTACTACTGCCATTGATTATACCAACGATATCATTCACATCGGTCATGCCTATCAAAAAATTGTGGCCGATTGTTTGGCTCGATTTTACCGACTTTCTGGTTGGAAAGTTTTTTTTCTCACCGGTACGGATGAGTATGGAACGACCAATGAATCGGCGGCAAAAAAAGCGGGCAAGGCTCCCCAAAAATATGTGGATGAAATTTCCAAAAAAGACAAAGAACAACTTTTGTCGCTTAATATTTCTTTTGATCGTTTTATCCGGACAACCGACAAAGATCACGCCCAAACAGTCAATGATTTTTACCTAAAAGTTTTTCAGGCAGGCGATATTTATCAAGGAGAATATGAAGGTTTGTATTGTGAAGGATGCGAAGCCTACAAGACGCTGACGGAGTTAACAGATGGTTGTTGTTCTTTGCACCTCACCCGCCAAATTAAAAAAGTAAACGAGATGAATTATTTTTTTCGCTGGTCAAAGTACCGAAAATTTTTAATAGATCGCCTTAAAAATCAACCAACGTTTATCATTCCTAAAAGCAAGGGTAAAGAAATGCTGGCTTTTCTTAATCAGGGATTAGATGATATTCCTATCAGTCGGCCAAAATTTAAAGTCGGCTGGGGCATTCCTGTCCCCAACGATGCTTCGCAAAATATTTATGTTTGGTTTGACGCTTTAATCAATTATTATACGGCCGGTAGTCAAACAGGCTTTTGGGATAACAAGACAAAAATAATTCACATTTTGGGCAAAGACAATCTCCGCTGGCATGCTTTGCTTTGGCCGGCCATGTTGAGGTCGGCTGGCTTGAGGCTTCCTGATGAAATTTTCGCCCACGGTTTTATCAATTTGGAAGGTAAAAAAATCAGCAAAAGTTTGGGTAACGTGATTAGGCCTACCGAGCTGATTTCTCAATTTGGCTCCGACGCGGTCCGTTATTTTTTTCTAAAATACGGTCCAGCTGTTGAAGACGTTGATATTTCAGTGGAAAAAATTAAGAAAGTTTACAACAGCGAACTGGCCAATGATTGGGGGAATTTAGCGCAAAGAGTGGCTAGGTTGTGTGAAAAAACAGTCTCCAAAACAGACGCGGTTAAAGACAGTGTCACCACGAAAAAACCGTGTCGGTTTAAGTTCAGTGAGAATGTGGCGAGCCATCTTCAATATTTTCAAATTCCTCTAGCCTTAGATAATATTTGTCGAAGAATCACCAAAACCAATCAATTTATCAACAAAAAAGAACCGTGGAAAAAGAAGGGAAAAGAATTAGAAAAAATCTTATCTTGTGCTGTTCAAGAAATTCGACAAATCGCTTATGATTTGCAGCCCTTTATGCCGGAGTCATCAACTAAGATCCTTAAACAATTTTCG
>CAZPYM010000008.1:0-7189 GCA_964590105.1 uncultured Gammaproteobacteria bacterium | reverse complement strand
TAATCCCGATAGCAATCGGGATTGCTCTAAAAAAGAATTTTAATTTTGTTTTTTTTGTTTTGGATTTTGGGCAGAGGGGTTAGGGGTGAATGCCCAAAATCCAAAACTCCTTATTCTGTTTGAGGGAGGGGCAAGAGGGGAATTAAAGGGGTGAATTGCCCCGACCGAAAACATCTCATTTGTTTTTTTAATTTAAACACTCCACTCATCCGCAAATAACTCGGCTTGTTTTAATATATTTTCTGTTGCGATTAACTGTTTATCAGGTGGATAGCCATACTGTCGTAAAATCCTTTTAACGATCACGCGGAGCTTGGCTTGTACACTTTCTTTGATTGTCCAATCAATAGCTGTATTTGCTTTAACTTTTTGCACCAGAATTTGCGCTAATTCTCTTAAGGTGTCATCACTCAACACTTCTTTTGCGCTTCCGTTTTCAACAAGCGCGTCATAAAAAGCTATTTCGTCATCTGATAAACCAAGTTTATCACCACGTGCATCAGATTCTTTGATTTCTCTAGCGATATTAATGAGTTCCTCGATTACTTGTGCCGCTGTCAATAAATTGTTTTGATATTTTTTAATTGCCGCATCAAGCATTTCTGATAGTTTCTTGCTCTGAATAAAATTCTTTTTTGTTCTCGATTTGATCTCATCGTCTAAAATTTTCTTGAGAAGTTCCAGCGCAAGATTTTTTCGCTTCATATTTCGAACTTCGTTCAAAAAGTCATCGGAGAGAATAGATATATCTGGCTTTTTTATTCCAGCAGCATCAAAAATATCTATAACACCATCAACAACAACCGCTTTATCAACGATTTGTCGTATTGCTGTTTCAATTTCGGCATCACTTTTTCCGCTTCCTGTCGGTTCAAATTTTGTAAGGCGAGCTTTTACGGCCTGGAAAAAGCCCAACTCATCTTTTATGTTCATTGCTGGTAATGAAGGAACGGAAAGTGCAAAGGTTTTTGACAGTAAGCCAACCTGTTTTGTAAATCTGTTTTTTCCATCCTCTAAACTCAAGATATGCTCTTGCGCTTCTAAAATAAGAGTCATTTTTTCTTTAGTACCCGCGGAGAAGTATCTTTTGTAGTCAAATTTATCAAACATTTGCACCACAATTTCATATTTTTCCATCATCGCTGAAATTGCTTCAGACTGATCAAGCGCCGGCATGCCTTCGCCGCCGCTTTCTGTGTAAGTAGCAAGTGCTTGTTTTAAATCAGATGCAATGCCAATATAATCAACTATCAATCCGCCCGGTTTATCTTTGTATACTCTATTTACGCGCGCAATTGCCTGCATGAGATTGTGTCCTCGCATGGGCTTGTCTATATACATTGTATGCAAGCACGGCGCATCGAATCCTGTGAGCCACATATCGCGCACAATAACTAACTTCAAAGGGTCTGATGGGTCTTTCAATCTTTCTCCAAGGGCTTTGCGTTCTTGTTTGGTCGTGCTGTGTAATTGCCAACTTTCAGGATCGCTAGAGCTTGAAGTCATAATTACTTTTACTACACCTTTCTGTTTGTCAGTATCGTGCCAATCGGGACGCAACTTGATAATTTCATCATAAAGTTCGGCGGCAATGCGACGACTCATGGTAACAATCATTCCTTTACCTTCAAATGCTTCTTGTCGTTCTTCAAAATGATTTAAAATATCTTCGGCGACAATTTTTAGGCGATCTTTATGTCCAACAATTGCTTCAAGCTGAGTCCATTTTGCCTTTGCCTTTTCTTTGGCGGTAGATTCTTCATTTTCAGTAATTAGTTCAACTTCTGCATCTAGTTTTTCTTTTTCCTCCGCTTTTAAATGCACTTTTGCAAGGCGTGATTCATAGTAAATGCGAACCGTTGCGCCATCTTCTACTGCTTGTTGAATATCATATATATCAATGTAATTTCCAAAAACTGCAGGAGTCGAAGCATCTTCTTTTTCAATCGGTGTACCTGTAAAACCTACAAAAGAAGCGTGTGGCAATGCATCTCTTAAATACTTCGCAAAACCATATTTTGTAAATGCTTCATTATTTTTAATAAGAGTTTTTGCGCTAAAACCATATTGACTGCGATGAGCTTCATCGGCAATAACGATAATGTTTTTTCGTTCTGAAAGAAGCTCGAAATTTTCGCTCAAATCTTCGGGTGAAAATTTTTGAATGGTAGTAAAAATAATTCCACCACCTGCCGTTTTCAGTAGTTTTTTTAAGTGAATGCGGTCAGTTGCTTGTATTGGTTCTTGTCTGAGTAATTGTTTACTTCCTGCAAAAGTGTCAAATAACTGCTCATCAAGATCATTTCGGTCAGTAATGACGACAATAGTTGGATTATCAAGTTCTAAAACGATTTTTCCCGAATAAAAAACCATTGAAAGTGATTTCCCGCTGCCTTGCGTGTGCCATACTACACCGGCTTTTCTGTTGCCATCTTCACAACTGGCTTTTTTTGTTGATTCAATTGCTTTGTTGACTGCATGATATTGATGATACGCTGCAATTTTCTTCACAGTTTCAATACTGGTAAGCCCTGATTCTGCGTCTTCTCTTTTTGTTTTTTCAAAAACTGTAAATTGTTTTATGAGATCAAGTAAAATGTGAGGCGCGAGCATCCCATTTGTAAGCGTTTCAATTTGTGGAGTTGTGTTTGAGTCTTCTCTTTCTCCATCTACGGTCTTCCAGCCCATGAATCGTGTCCAGCCGGCGGTAAGTGAACCCATTTTGGCATCCAGCCCATCGGAAGCTACTAAAATCCCGTTATAATAAAATAAACTTGGAATAGCATTTTTGTAGTTTTGTAATTGAGTAAACGCTTTTTGTACCGTGGCATTTTCATCAGTCGGATTTTTAAGTTCCAAAACGACTAAAGGCAAGCCGTTTACCAAAAGAACAATATCAGGACGTTTAGTGATGTTGTTTTCTGTAACAGTAAATTGATTACAAACCAACAGATCGTTATTTAAAGGAGTTTTAAAATCAATTAGCCACACTTTGTCGCCAACCGTATCGCCATTTTTTTGGTATTCCACGCCCACACCATCAGTAAGCATTTGATGAAATGCCTCGTTGTTTTCAATGAGGTTTTGGTTTGGCAAATTCAAAATTTCGCGTAGAGCCTGTTCTTTTGCATCTTCAGGAATACTGGGATTGAGTTTGTCTATCGCAGATTTTAAACGCCCACGCAACACAACATCTGCAAGATCGGCTCGTTCAATTTCTTGTTCTTCTGGAGACAAATAAGTATAGCCCTGCTTTTCCAGTAGTTCTATACAAAAGTTTTCTATGTCAGATTCGTAAATTTTTGTCATATTTATTCGTTATAATAAGATGTAAATTGGTTTAACTCATCTTCTGTAAATAATTCTGCATTCTCCAATATTATTGGTTGGCAAAAATTTTTCACATCGGTATCAGTTGCAATCCAGTATACTTGATTGTTTTCAACAAATGCCTCCCATATGCGATGTATTTGTGGTCTTGAAAAATCGTGATACTGCGACAGTTTACTTATGGTTTGGTGAGTTGAAGCAAAATTTGGACTAATTCTTAATTCTTCTATTAAATTATCTCTTTCACCATACTCTAATAAGTAAGATTTATATGCCTCTTCATCATTATCAAACAAAACTTTGCTCGGCGATAATTCTACATCGCGTACATTGACCGCTGGCTCATTTTCATCAAACCACTCATTAAATTCTGGATTGTCTTCATATGTCAGTTTTTTTCGTTTTCCTGCAAATGATGGGTAAAGGTTTTTATAGTAACTAAGGAGAAAAAACGCAATGTTATCTGTTGTAGCCAATAAAAAATTAATCTCATCTTCAAATAAAGCAGTTCTATTTTCTTCTAAGGTGTAAATATCTTTGCCGTGAGACGTCTCTCCTAAACTGTTACGAAATTGTGCAATTGCGCTAGAAAAACTTCCGATTATTTGTGAGTAGCCCCGTTCTTCCAAATGGAGTATCACACGCACATCTTTGTTGAGTTTTCCAATGTCATCATCTTTTAATTCTTCCGCGGATTTGTTTTCAACCTCAACAATAATAGTTTTAAAAATTGATTCAATGAGAGATTTGCAGTTTTCAATAACAAGACCGGGGCTTGTATCTGAATAGCTTTCAATACGCAAAATATAGGCTTCTAAAGCCTGCCATTTTGGATCCTGTTGTATGAAAGCACTGGTCTTTTTCATAATTCATTCTTAACTAAAATCTTTCAAGCGCACCTCGCCACTCATCAATTTTGGCAATAATGTATCGCGTAAATTTTCAAGTGTGCGGATTTGATCTTCGTTTTTAATTATCTTGTCGTCGATTGGTTGTACTATTTCTTGAAAATTTTGGATAGCATTGTCTGGTGGAATATTAATGCTGATATTTTCAAAATCTTTTTTGCTTATCGAACCAAAAACCGTGCCTGTTTGGTTGAATTGTTTTATCTCGTCCATTAGAGACATCAATTTGAAATATGTGTATGTATAAAATGAGTTGTCTTTGTTATATCTAAAAGCAGCCACTCCACGCCCGATACAACATTTATCACTTGCCATATTTTGTTCTCCTACTGGAGCACGAACACTGATTAAAGTATCGAATTTTTCAGCGAACCGCTTGGGTTCTGTTGTATAAATCCTGTTTTTAGGAAATCGAAATTCGAAATCTGCATTTCCTTGAAACATGGGGATTCCAATTGCTTTTTCATTATAGGAAGTTCCTGGTGGTGATTGTCCCATTGTAAAATCAAACTCATCCCCCAACTTTCCAACCTCCCATTTCTCCCGCTCCGGATTTTCCACAAACCATTTCCGAAACAACGCCTGCGCCATACCTTCCAAAGTTTTATTTTGGCGGTGGAGCAGGTCTATCTTTTCATCAAAACTGGATAACACCTCGGCAATAGCTTTTTGTTCTTGGGGTGGTGGGAGTAAAATTATAGAATTTTTAATAGCATCTGTTGTTAAATTTACCTGCACCCCGCTGTTTGCTTTAGATCGTAATGTACCCAAAAATTCATCCCATTTTAAATAATTATAAACAAAATCCAAGTCTACATTTTTTTCTTTTAATCTTAACCCTGCTACTCTCTGATTTAATACATAGTGATCATCCTTATCAATTAACGCAGGCACACCCAAAATAACAACATTATCTTTCATGTCTGTCATTGCTATAACAATATTACCTTTGTCTAATATCCATTTTTTTAGCTTTTCTGATCGAGGTACATAATTTTTTTTAGGTTCTTTTCTTAACCCTCCACCTCTTTCAATATGCCCCATTTTTAAAACTTCTAATTCATCAGAAATAAATTCAACATAATCGCTACTTTTGAAGGAATATCCGTTTTGTATCACAAAAATATCCCCCAATCTTACCTCTTGCCAGTTGTTTTGTTTTGTTACTGTTTTAATCATAGTTAATCTGGCTTAAATTTTCAGATATGCGTTTGTTTAGTTCCGCTTCTTTTTTGATTTGATCTTCGAGTTCTGATTTTAACGTTGTAAATCTTTCGGTAAAATCAAAATCATCTTCTTCGTCTGGAAGTCCTACATATCGTCCTGGCGAAAGCACATAATCAAGCTCTTTGATTTTTTCAATTGATGTTGAACTACAAAAAGCGGGAATATCTTCATATTTTCCGTCTGTCTTTCTCCACTCATGGTAAGTACTTGCGACTTTCGCAATATCTTCATCGGAAAATTCCAAGGTGCGACGATTGATGAGATGACCAAGATGGCGGGCATCAATAAAAAGTATTTCACCTGCACGGTTACGGTCGCCATTGAAGCCATGACGCTTGTTTGAAAGAAACCATAAACAAGCAGGGATTTGTGTATTTAAGAAAAGTTTACCGGGTAAATTCACAATACAATCAACAAGTCCAGCCTCTATTAAGTTTTTGCGAATTGTATCTTCGCCGGAAGTTTTGGAAGTCAGCGATCCTTTGGCGAGAACAAAACCGGCAACGCCTTTTGGTGCGAGATGATAGAGAAAGTGCTGTACCCATGCAAAGTTGGCATTTCCCGCCGGTGGTTTGCCATATTTCCATCTACCGTCATTTGCCAGAAGTTCACCACTCCAATCGCTGTCATTAAACGGAGGGTTAGCAATGACAAAATCAGCTTTCAAATCAGGATGAGCATTTTTCAAAAACGATCCTTCGTTGTTCCATTTCACTTGCGAGCCATCGATTCCACGAATAGCCAAATTCATCCGACAAAGCCGATAGGTGGTTTGATTACTTTCTTGTCCGTAAATTGAAATGTCATCAAGTTTTCCTTGATGTTCTTGTACGAATTTTTCACTCATTACAAACATTCCGCCACTTCCGCATGCAGGGTCAAAAACTCTGCCCTTGTATGGCTCGATCATTTCTACTAATAGCTTAACAATTGATTTTGGGGTGTAGAATTGTCCGCCCTTTTTCCCTTCAGCTAAAGCAAATTCACCTAAAAAGTATTCGTATACTTTTCCGAGAATGTCTTTTGATTTTGCCGCCTCACTTCCAAGGGCTACATTTCCGATCAAATCAATCAATCCACCAAGAGAGGATTTGTCTAAATTTGGTTTTGCAAAAACTTTCGGCAAAATTCCTTTGAGCGACGGATTTTCTTTTTCGATCAATTCCATTGCATCGTCGAGGTCTTTTCCGATAGTCGGAAGTTTAGAATGAGAATGCAAATATTCCCATCGTGCATTTTTTGGCACCCAAAAAACATTTTCCGCTTTGTATTCGTCTTGATCTTCAGGGTCTGCTCCTTCAAATTTTCCTTTGCCTTCTTCCAGCTTAGTGTGAAGCTCCTCAAAAGAATCAGAAATATATTTGAGAAATATCAAGCCAAGCACAATGTGTTTATATTCAGCTGCATCTATGTTTTTGCGGAGCTTATCGGCTGTTTTGAAAAGCGATGCTTCGAATTTTTCAGTTGTTGTAGTGTTATTTTTTGTCATAATTATTTCTCAAGTTAAGTAATTGTATTGTATTCGTTTTCCCCTTATAAATAAATCGTTTTCGTAGCGGAGCGGAGAAAACACCTTATACCCCTTTCTAATAAATAAAAAAACAAAATTCAAATTCTTTTTTGAGCTGCCCCGCATTTTGCGGGGCAAAAGTAAAACATGCATTTCACATAACTCCTTTTATGCGAAGTTGTTGGAATTCGCATAAAGATTGTAGTATAATTAG
>CAZPYM010000007.1:0-22637 GCA_964590105.1 uncultured Gammaproteobacteria bacterium | reverse complement strand
GGCGTGGACTACTGGGGTATCTAATCCCATTCGCTACCCACGCTTTCGTGTTTCAGTGTCAGGAATGCTCCAGTCTGCTGCCTTCGCTTTTGGTGTTCCCCTAGATATCAACGCATTTCACCGCTACACCTAGAGTTCCACAGACCCCTCGCACCCTCTATAGTCTTGCCGTTTCCCCTGCGAGTTCTCGGTTAAGCCGAGAGATTTGACAGAAGACTAACAAAACCACCTACACACCCTTTACGCCCAATAATTCCGGATAACGCTTGAGGCACTCGTATTACCGCTGCTGCTGGCACGAGTTTAGCAGCCCCTTATTCATTAGGTACCGTCATTAGTTCTTCCCTAATAAAAGATTTTTACACCCCGAAGGGCGTCTTCAATCACGCGGCGTCGCTCCTTCACACTTTCGTGCATTGAGGAATATTCTTGACTGCAGCCTCCCGTAGGAGTCTGGGCAGTGTCTCAGTCCCAGTGAGGCGGGTCGTGCTCTCACACCCGCTACTCGTCGTAGCCTTGGTAGGCTTTTACCCTACCAACTAGCTGATGAGACATAGGCCCCTCTCAAAGCGCCGGAGCTTTACTGATCCTACATAAGCAGGACCAGCACATCGGGTATTAGTCCAGGTTTCCCCGGGTTATTCCCGTCTTTGAGGTAGGTTACCAATGTGTTACTCACCCGTTTGCCACTCCTATTATAATAAATTACAATAGGCGTTCGACTTGCATGCCTTAGACACGCCGCCAGCGTTCACCCTGAGCCAGGATCAAACTCTCAATAAAATCCGGTTAAAAGGCATCTGTGGTAAAACCAGCAGACCCCGGATCGCGCCTATAATTTCGTTGAAGAGTTTCCTATCACTTAGCTATTGTTAACATATGGAAGCCGGTGCACTTACCAGGCACCGCTTCAAACTAAAATGGGTTCTCGCGTAAATTTGTGTTTAATTCTAATAAAAAATTTTCAATGTTCTCGTGGTCACAAGTATAAAGGATAATAAAAAATATGTCAAATGGTAAGGCCTGGCAAATACCCGGTTGGGCGTAAGCATGGAATTCAGGATAATTGTGGCTAAAATTGAAAAATAAAACAGCCCCGTGTGAACAGGGGCTGTGTGATGTTTACTACCTTTCGATTTCGACTTCTACAGTGAAGTCGCTGTCGCCCTTGAGGATCTGAACGGCGATTTCCAGATTGCTCGGAATGATCTGCAGCGTTTCTGCGCCGTCAATCAGGGTTTTGTCGTCGTCAGCATTGAAGCACACTTTACCATCGATGGCAAAGTGCAGTTTTTCCTCGCCACTTACTTGAATTGAAACATTGGCAGTGCCACGCGCCAGTTCGCGCATGGAGATGATGAATTCGATCTCGTCTTGATTCTTGGTCCAGAATTCGATCACGACGTTGATCTTGTCGAACCGTTTCTGAAGCTCGGCGAGATTTTGCTGGAGTGCTTCATTAAACCCTCGGCAATCAGCCAGTTCTTGTGTGATTCGTTCATTCTCGCGTTCAAGCGATCCCGCCTCTGTTTTCCAAAGATTCAGCTCTTTCTCGAGCTCGGAGATTTGAGCGGAAATTCCTTTAATAATTTCATTTAACTTTTGTATTTCTTCTTCACTTTCAGCGCGCGCCGCGGCCTGCCACGCTTCTTTCAATTGCCGTTTTGCTTCGGCTTGCATTTCAAGCAACTTTGGCTTGTTCATAGCTTCCCTCCTTTTTGAAAGGAACAAATAGTTCGTATTAGGTTAACACGAAAAAAATAAGATGTCAAGTTTGGAAAAAAATGTAAGGGGTCGAGATTTTGCCCCCTTACATTTTGGTTTGTGTTCGAAAGAAAAATTATTTCGCGCCTCGGCTGTGCTTTGCGCGCCAGCCAATGATTTTTTTGTGATGTCCGGAAACGGGGAGTAAGGGTGATTGGAATTGTGCTATAATAGTGCTAGGCTTAAAAGTAATAAACTATCAATATGTCCGAAAAAACACAATTTTTATTAAACAAGTCGGCAGAGAAAGAGCCGGTTGATTCGGCTGAAAATAAAAAGTTCAAACGTGAGAAAGCTTTGCAATCTATGGAAGTCGTTTTAGAAAAAGCCGAAGAAATTTTGTGGCAAAATCCCAATGCCGGTTGGCCGGACATTGTTGACAAAATTATCGCCGCGGCAGAAAATGGCAAGGCTGTTCTCGGTGACAAACAAAAAACATTGATCGGCGAAATAGTGCAAAAATGGATTGAAGACGTGGGACGGGGGATCGACAGCCTGAAACAGCTTTATTTGGATGGTTGTTTAGAACAATTTGAATTTGGAACGGTCGAATTTGATAATGCCTGGCAAACTCGCCAGTCGCTTTTTGAGCAAGCCGAAGAACCTTGGCGCTTGGTTGAATCTTCGGACATTGTCAAGCACGGACTGCTTGTTCGTTTCGGCTTGAGCGGAGCGAGCCTGGATGCGATTACGGTTTTTGCTGACCATCCGCCGATGATTGTGGTGCAATTCCAGGATAATGCCGATTACGACAAGGTCGCGAACGAAAATTCAGGAGATTTTTCAAGCGATAATAGTTTAGGCAAGGCTTCACGAAATTTTTCATATTTTCCGGATATCAAAAATCCGGACAGTCCGCAGGGTCTTGCCGGTTTACGCGGTTGTGTCGCGATTTTACGACCGAATGCTAATGAAAATACCCGGCGGCATGAAGAGCAGCATCTTTTTTACGGAAAGTATGTTGCCCCGTCAAAAGAAGCTCAGACGGACTTTCGTTTTATCGATGAATTGGCTGCATATTTGAAAACAGGGGATTATAATTTTGCTGACAGTGGTATTTTTTCCAATGAAGCGGAAAGTGGTTTTTACCTTGGTAAAACATATTCCCCCGAATGGTTGGCTGTTAAACATGAACTTATGAAATTGAAATGGCACGGCGTTCCGGCAGAAGATCTTTGGTCAATGGTTTCTTTGACTACTGATTTTCAAGATTTAGTCCATAGATTAAAGAAGGTGGATGTTGGCCCTGATGATTTTAACCCGGGAGACTATGAAACTCAGCTTTCTAGTTGGTTTACGGAAAATCACGAGCAATTGCCGTTTGAGTATTATGAAAAGATAAGGCCGCATGCCAGAAAGTATTTGGATAATTTTCTTCGGGAATGGAGTGTGAACTCCCTAGATGTTTTGGATAACAAAAAACAGGGAGATGAATTCAAGCTTTATTTACTCGATCAGTATTGGAAACATTGTTTGGATGTTGTAAAAGAAAATATAAAAATGTTCCCGGATTTGGCCAATCAATTAATGTACGTTCATGCGTTTCAAGAGGTGTCGGAAGAGGCGGCTGTCGATAGGGACAGTTCAATGTCGGCATATCTTATGGAGGAGCAAATGAGTTTTGTGAAAAAGGTTATGGAAGAACGAGAACAAGATCTCTCTGAACTCGATTTGCCGGAATTTACGGAAAAAGCGGAGACCGCCGAGAGCCTATTGTCAAAAATTGAAAAATGGTCAGCAGCTCTTTCGGCGATTGAAACTTATATTAGTGAAACAAAACAATTGTCATTTTATAATATTTATTCAGGGAAGTTTCAGGAAATAATTCAATCAGTTTTAGGGATTGATTATAATGAGTTGGATTATTATGAAAAAGCAAAGGCGCTGAAAAAATTGAGAGAAATGGCTTTTGACAAAAGAAATGAAAATGAAAAATTAATGGAGCAAACTAATGAGCTTGAGGAGGTTTTGCGGGCAAAAGATATAACCCCACCTTTTAATTTGAAACCGTCAGATTCTTTTACTGACCCTTTCGAATTTAATACGGGCGGGAATAGATATCTTTCTGAATTGCGGAAAATGGTGGAAGAAAAAGGCGCAAAGGATTAAATAAATAAAACGTCGTCTGGCAAAAAATAAAAAAACACGGTTATCCGTGTTTTTTTTGTTTAGTGGGCTTAAGTGTTTTTTGCTTGGCTTTTTTGCTGGCGCCATTCCTGAATTTTCTTATGATGCCCTGAAAGTAAAACTTTTGGTACGCGACTGTGGCGGGTTGAGACGCGATTAACCGCGTCTTTACTTTTATGTTCAAAGACTTCGGGCCTTGTATATTGCGGATATTCCAAGTATCCCGGAGTTGAATGCGATTCTTCGTCAAGCGATTCTTTCTTTCCGAGCACGCCCGGAATTAATCTTGTCACGGAATCAATTATAACGGCCGCGCCGAGCTCGCCGCCGGTCAGAACAAAATCGCCGATTGAAATTTCTTCGTCAACAAATTTGCGGATGCGCTCGTCGTGGCCCTCATACCGCGGACAAACAAAAATCAGCTGATCAAGTTTGGAAAACTTTTGCGCCATTTGTTGGTTCCAGCGTTTTCCTTTGGCGGACAGTAGGATGATTTTCGTCTTTTTCGGAGTAATTCGTAAATTGCTCTTACGTAATGATCGTATCGCCTTGTATACCGGCTCGACCATCAAAACCTGACCCGGTCCGCCGCCGTACGACTTGTCATCAACCGTGCCGTATTTATCGATAGCATATTTGCGCAGATCATGCGTTTTTATTTTGATAATCTTTTTTTCCTGCGCAATCCGAATCATGCCTTTGGAAAAATATGATTCAAGGATGTCCGGAAAAATTGTGATAATGTGGAATTGCATATTGTTGGAGGGCTTAGTTGATAAATTGTTATATTGTTAAATTGTTGTTATCTTTTACTCACCACTCACTCCTTCGGCGCCCAATTAGTTTTTCTTGACAGGCAGGTGTGTGATGTTATTATAGTATTGATTTGGAAAAAAAGGGAGGGGATAATGCTCTTGACCGTTGAGGAAAGGCAAGTGTTACAAGCGTTCTTTCGAAAATATAGTCTCTTCACCAGTGGGAGACATTGGCCATTTTTTGTTGACGCGCTGATAACAATACTTAATGGAGATGGAATAGAGTGGGGCGTGCGCAATGATTTTGCCGTGTTTCAATTGCTTGATAACTTGATCCGGCGCGATGAAAGCTTGAGCACGTTTTTGCAAGAATTATCTATAAATAGACAGCGGCAAAGACTGGTGTGGCAAAATTCAAAAAATCAAAAATTGAGCAAATCCTTTGTAGCCAAACTAGCAAGCGGTACAATTAAATTGAAACAAATGTTTGAGCAAGCGCTAAGCCAGTAAATATCCGAGCAACGATCTCGGATTTTTTTAAAAGAAAAACCACAAAATTAATTGTGGCTCTTCTTTTTATATAGTTGTAAAAGACTTAGATTTTTAGATCGTCTACAACATCAGTGTCAACGTCTGCATTGACTGAAGATCTAGCTCCAGCGTTTTCTTCACGTCTCGGTCCTCGAGTTGAACCTTCTGGTTCATTAATTTTTAGGTTTACTCGAGCATTGTTCTTGGCGCCGACAATTTTTAGTAAAGTGCGGATCGCCTTGGCGGTTTGTCCCTGCTTGCCGATTACATAACCCATGTCTTCTGCATGGATGTCAAGAGTCAAAAGCACGCCTCGTTCATCGATGTTTCGGTTGACTTTTACGTCATCCGGATGGCCAACAATTGCCTTCACGATGAATTCTAGAAAATCTTTGTCAAAATCATCTGCCATAGGATTCTTTGCATTAGCTTAATTATAAATAACGCTTTGACTCTGGTCAGCAGAACAAGTATGGCTTGTTTTGCCTTGAAAGTCTGACAGAATTATACCAATCATTTTTTATTTTGTCAACAAGGATAACTTTTTTGTCTAATTTTATGTTTTATTCATTCCAGTCAATTTTATTGCCCTCGCGTTTGGCATTTCCAATGGTAAAGCCATTTGGATATCTTTTTTTCAGTTTATCAATATTGTCCTGCATCACTTCCTGCATGTTCCAGTCAAAATAATTGCAGATCATGGCCATGTACCACAGCGTGTCGCCGAGGTTTTCGCGAATGCCCGCCTTAACAGTGGAATTTTCATGGGCAAAAGTTTTTTTAATACAGCTGGCCACGTCACCTGCCTCGCCCGCAATGCCGAGCCCCCAGGTATAGATTTCTAGTTCTTTGTTGTCAAATTTTTTCGCCGTGGAGCTGCAGATTTTTTGATAGTCGGTTAGATTCATAAAATAGAGTGGTTAAAATAAATGGTTTTTTGTCTAATTTCATTTTAAACAAAAACAGTCTGAAAATCAAATTTTCAAACTGTCTTTATTCAAATCAATTTTTTATTCTGTCTTTGCTTCTTCGACTTTTGGTTTTTCCGCCGGTTTAACTTCTTCTACCGGTTTAATTTCTTCTACCGGTTTAATTTCTTCTACCGGTTTAACCTCTTCTGCTGGAGCCGTCTCTTCGACTGGTTTTGTTTCAGCTGCTTTTGAAGCTGCAGCTTTTTTGGCTTCGGCCGCGTCATTGGTGTCCTTTTTTTTCTTATCTAGTTTTTCTTTTCTTCTTTTGCTTAGTCTTGAAACGCGGACCTTTTTTCCTTCAATGATACCTTGCGTTACCAGAATGTTGTGGACAGTACTGGATGGTTGAGCGCCTTTTGCCAGCCATGATTTAATGCTCTCTGCGTTGATGTTTAGTTTTTTTGTTCTTGGATTGTAGTCGCCTAAATTTTCCAAAAATTTACCCCAAGGGTCTTTTTGTTTATCGAGCACAACGATTCGGAAGTAGGGCATGTTTTTCTTGCCTGTCCTTGAAAATTTTATTGATAACATATTACTTTGATGGCGAATGACGATATTAAAGTGAGAGTTAATCATCAGTCATTGGACATTTATTATTTATAATTAGTTTGACGGTGTAGAAATGATAACGTTTTTGCGATTTAAAGTCAAGGCACCTCTTGATAACTTGGTTGTCATGTTGGAAATAGTGTGGTAAAATCGCCAACGCTGTTGTTTTAAATTCAGAACAAGGGGATTGACAAAAATAAGACTATGTGCTATCATGAGATGTTTTGTCAATGATGATTTATATTAATGGATTGCTTATTTAATTTTAGCAAAGCAAGAATTTGGTTGTCTAAGTTTAGCTAAATTGTGGCAATTCTCATTGACAGCAAATATAATATGGAATTCACTATTTTTAACAAAATCGAGTTTATCTCCAGTAAAATTAGAATTTGCTTTGGTCTAGTTTTGATTGCTTTCATTATCAATATGACCATTCCACAGGCTGTAAAAGCTGAGCCAATTTTCTTTTCAACGAGCTTTAAACAGGAGGTGGCCATTGCTAGCACTAAATCGTTAGACATATTAACTGTAAAATTTGATGAATATGAAAATAGAATCAACCAACTCAAAAATCAAGCGCCGATTAAAACATACGAAGTCGTGGCTACCGCCTACTCAAGCGATGTGGCGCAAACAGATTCAACGCCGTGTATTACAGCAAACGGGTTTAATGTTTGCCAGCATGGGGAAGAGGATGTCATCGCTGCTAACTTTTTACCTTTCGGTGCGAAAGTAAGATTTCCGGAACTTTACGGAGA
This sequence comes from uncultured Gammaproteobacteria bacterium, assembly GCA_964590105.1. Classification (GTDB taxonomy): domain Bacteria; phylum Patescibacteriota; class Patescibacteriia; order UBA11705; family JABHMO01; genus JABMRF01. The sequence continues at coordinate 15,182 of CAZPYM010000007.1, read as the reverse complement.
CCGGATCTTTACTGTGCACGATAGAATGAATCAGCGGTATTATTACCGGATTGACTTTTGGAAAACTTCTCGTAACCGCGCGATTACCTTTGGCAAGAGATTGGTTAAGGTGGAGGTGGTGGAGATGTGAGAATAGAAGATTAAAGATGATTATCATAAATAAATAAACAAAAACTGCTCCATTGGGAGTAGTTTTTGTTTGCTTGAAGTTTGAAGAACAAAAGATGGTGTGATATTTACATGTTGAAACCTGGATTTAATTTATAACTATAAAACCCTTCTTCGCCAAGCTTTCTACACACAAAGTTTCGAAAACTGTGAGCTACGAAGGACATTCTTCGCATTAGGCCTCTTAAAGGAATGGCTGCGCCATTCGAAGCTCCGGAGGAGCGAAGAATGGAGGCCTGGACCGGATTCCCCTCGATACCTCGGGGCAGGCTTCTCATCCGGTCTTTTTATAGTGTAAAAAATATTTTATTGGAGGCCTGGACCGGATTCGAACCGGTGAATGACGGTTTTGCAAACCGTTGCCTTACCACTTGGCGACCAGGCCAGAAAAAGCTTTGATTTTTTGTACTGTTATAATAGCAATGTAGAGGAGAAATGTAAAGTTGCGGCTTGACAGCTTATTTATATATTGATAAAGTCTTTTGTTAATGTGATCCTTCACAAAATGGGGAAAGAAATGGAACAAAGCTGTAGCTATCGAATATGGATTACCAGGTCGTCCCAGTTCGGCTATTACGCCTCGTGCGCTTACAATGATTTAAGGGCGGCAGAGCCGGAATTTATGGGGGAACAAGTTTTGGTAGTTGTTGAAGAAAAAGAATTTGGCGATATGAGCGATGAAGGACTGCGTTGGCGGCTCTTCGCCAAGGCCAAGGCTAGGGCTATTGCCTTGGCACGGGAAAAGGGCATTATTGATATAAAAAATTTAACATATTAATGGAGGTGCGGCAATGAGTGACAAATTAGCAAGAAATCTCTACATTACGGTTTCAGCGATCTTATTACTGATAACCGGAACAATGAACAGTGTTGAGAGTTTGCGCAGCTGGTTCTCGGGGCTGGCCATGGCCTCTGCGCTGATCGCGCTCGTTTACCCGTTCTATTGGATTCGCAAGCGCTTTGACTCCGAAGAAAGAAACATTACTCTCGGCTTTATGGCGGCGGCGGTGATTTTCATCGGGCTGACCTTTGCCTGGAGGCTGATTTTTTGAGTATTTTTATCAGAGAAGAGTTACTTTAAAAATTCTTCAGAAGATGCGTCGGAACACTATCCGGCGTTTTTTTATTTCAGCAAAGCGGAGTACAAAACATAATTTTTTCGCTTGTCAACAGCCGTCGCTTCCTTTATAATAGCATTAACTGAATTCGATTAAATTAATACTCTTAGGCGCTTAATCGCTTCTATAATATGGCTGGCAAAAAGAAAAAATTTATCATAGTTGACGGCAACGCGATTCTTCACCGCTCATTCCACGCCCTGCCACCAATGACTGCCAAGGACGGCCAGCTGGTTAATGCTGTCTATGGGTTTGTGACGACATTTTTAAAAGCGCTTAAAGAATTTTCACCGGAGTTCGTGGCGGTGACATTTGATCGCAAAGAAAAAACTTTTCGGCACAAAGAATTCAAAGAATACAAAGCTCAGCGCGTGAAACAGCCCGATGAATTGTATGCGCAGATCCCGATTATCAAAGAAATCCTGCAAGCTTTTAACATTAAAATTTATGAAAAAGCCGGCTTTGAAGCTGATGATGTGATCGGCACGCTTTGTGAAAGAAAACAAGTTAACCGCGACGATGTTTTGTCAATAATTGTTACAGGCGATCTCGATACTTTGCAACTCGTTGATGACAACACGGAAGTTTACACTTTGCGAAAAGGTATGAGCGACACGATTATTTATAATGAAAGCGCGGTCAGGGAAAAATTTGAAGGACTCGGGCCCGAGCAAATGATTGATTACAAGGGCCTGCGCGGCGATCCGTCGGATAATATACCCGGCGTGCCGGGCGTGGGCGAGAAAACAGCCATTGGACTGATCAAAGAATTTGGTTCAATCGAAGGCGTTTATAAAAATGTAAAAGTGAAAGAATATAAAAATATAAAAATTACGCCTCGGCTGTTTGATTTGCTGACGGAAAACAAAGAGCAAGCATTTCAGAGCAAAAGATTGGCGACAATAGTTCGCGACGTTGAATTGGATTTTGATTTAAATGATTGCGCGTTGAAACCATACGATAAAGATAAGGTTTTTGAAATTTTTCAACGGTTGGAATTCAAAAGCTTGCTCAACCGTCTGCCCGAATTAGCGTCAATGTCAGCGCCTGTGTCAGTAGAAGCGCAGGAACAGGCGGAAGAATTAAAAAAATCAGAGCACAACTATATTCACGTCAAAGATGAGGCTGGGTTTGAAAAATTTTTTATTGAGCTGAAAAAGCAAAAGCAATTTGCTTTTGACACGGAAACTAGCGGACTCAACATATTTCAATGCAAATTGCTCGGCGTCAGTTTTTGCTGGGAAGATGGAGCGGCCTATTATGTGGAGGCAAAGCCGATTTTTTTGGAAAAATTAAAACCGCTATTGGAAAATAATGACACCAAAAAAATCGGGCACAACCTGAAGTTCGACGTTAAAGTTTTGAAAATGCAGGGAATCGAAGTTGCTAATTTGTATTTTGATACCATGGTCGCGTCTTACCTTTTGAATCCGGGCACGCGAGCGCACAAACTGGATGACCTGGTATTTCGCGAACTTGGCTATCAGATGACCAAGATTACGGAACTTATTGGCGAAAAAGGCAAAGCGCAAAAAACCCTGGAACTGGTTGATCCGAAAAAAGTCGCTGATTATTCATGCGAAGACGCTGACTACACCTGGCGCCTGGTTGAAAAGCTGGAGCCGCAATTAAAGAAAAATCAGCTTTGGAAATTATTTACTGAAATTGAAATGCCGCTCATTGAAGTTCTCATTGAAATGGAAATGAACGGCATTAAAATTGATACGGAGTATTTAAAAAAATTACAGCAAAAAGTTCAGCGCCGCATAAATACTTTGGAAAAAAATATTCACGAGCTCGCCGGCCGAGATTTTAATATTGCCTCGCCCAAACAGCTCAAAGAAATTTTGTTTGACGAGTTGAAGATCAGCGTTGAAGGACTCGGCCGAACCAAGTCCGGCGTTTCCACCGCAGCCGCAGAATTGGAAAAAATGCAGGGCTTGCATCCTATCATTGAATTGATTCAGGAATATCGCGAGCTGGCAAAATTGCAGTCAACCTATATTGAAGCTTTGCCAAAACTGGTGGAAGAAAAAACCGGCCGGATTCATACTGACTTTAATCAGACTGTTACCGCGACCGGCCGATTGTCTTCGTCTAATCCGAATTTGCAAAATATTCCCATTCGTACTGAGCTTGGTCGCGAGATGCGTCGGGCTTTTGTGGCCGAACGAGGAAACAAAATTATTTCCGCCGACTATTCGCAAGTAGAGCTCCGGGTAATCGCCTGTCTGGCGCATGATGAAAATATGATTAAGGTTTTTGAGCGCGGAGAAGACATTCACAGCGTCACGGCGGCAAAAATTTACGGAGTTCCTCTGGAAAAAGTAACCAAGGAAATGCGTTACGCCGCCAAAGAAGTAAACTTCGGCGTGCTCTATGGTATGGGTGCCTGGGGTCTGGCTTCTCGCAAGAAAATTACGCGAGCCGAAGCTAAAGATTTTATTGAAAAGTATTTCAAATCATTTTCAAAAGTGAAAAAATATATTGATGAAATGAAAATCAGCGCGGCGGAAAAAGGTTATGTTGAAACAATGTTTGGCCGGCGCCGCTATCTGCCGGAAATCAATTCAGGAGTTCAACAAATCCGAGCTTCTGCCGAACGAATGGCCATCAATATGCCGATCCAGGGCACGGCGGCTGATCTGATGAAGATTGCGATGATTGAAGTTTATAAAAAGCTAAAAGGTAAAAGTCCAAAAGTAAAAATATTGTTGCAGGTGCATGATGAACTTGTAATTGAATGTCCGAATGAAATGGTGGATGAAGTGGCGAAGATTGTTGATGAAAAAATGGAAAAGATCCACAAGCTTTGCGTACCGATAAAAGTTAATACGGAGGTGGGGAGCAATTGGCAGGAGATGAAGAAAGTTGCTTGAAGGGAAAGACGAACTGGCGAACTGGCGAATTGGTGAATTAGCGAATTGGTGAATTAGCGAATTCAGCGAATTAAGCGCCTGCCCGCCTCTGGCGGGAACTAAGCGAATTGAGAGATTGAGCAAATTTACAATAAATGAAAAAAGGCTCGCGGTGAGGCGAGTCTTTTGAGTTGATTTATTCTTCTTTTTCTTCTTTCATTTCTTCACCGATACTCGGCACATACTTCCTATAAATTAGGAGAGCAACAACGGTTGCAATCCCGATCGCGCCGTAAATGAGCCAGAGCGTGTACGGTTTATTGGTATCCCAGAGTTGCTGATCCAGCTGGGCAAGATCAACTCCTTTTTCTTTGAGGAGGTTTCCAAGATCGAGAATACTCTTACCGTCAATCAGCTCTTTGGCAAATTCGTACTTAGTTACAAGTATTTCTTTATACCAAGCGGTTTTGTCAGCAAAGTCTCCGTACATGCCGGACAGTTTACCACCAAAGTAGCTACCGCCGGCAACAGACAAAAAGCCGTATGCTTGATATGTGCCAATTTTTCCCGGGGGCGCGATGCGGCCCATCAATTCAGTGAACTTGGGCGAGCTCATCATTTCACCGACTGCAAAGACAAAGATCATGAGGAGCAATAGCCAGATTGCGGCTCCGCCGCCAATCTGAATAGCGGCAAAGCCAACTCCAGCCAGTGCCAACGCAGAAACCACGATTCCGCCGGTGATTGTTTTCAAAATGTTGAATTTTGCCACAATTGCCGCAATTGCCACATTCAGGAAAATGATAGCAAATGCGTCAAGATTGATGATCATTTCAGCTTTGATCTGACCATCGGAAATCCAGGATGCAAAAGGAATGTATGGTACGAGCACCGAGGTGTCGACCCATTCGACGATCCAGCTGGGAAGAGTGTAGAAGAGTTGCATGAACATGGCCCAAAAGCCGACGAAGATAACAAGGAGGACTGTCAATTTCAGGTCCTTGAGATCAGTAACCATTTCTTTGAGTTTTTGGGCGAGTGATTTTTCTTCAACAGCGTCTTCTTTTTTCGGTTCTTTGTAAAAGAATAGAGTGAAGAAAAACATGGCGGCCATGTAGGCGGCAGAAAGATAAAACACATAATTCCATGAACCACTGACGATTTGGCCTTTTATTACTGACGGCCGAAACATTCCGGAGATGATAGGTCCAAAAAATCCGCCAAGATTTACAACCATGTAAAAGATTGCAAACCCGACAGAAGCTTTGTTTTTATCTCCACGGGTAACGCGAGCGACTGTGCCACTGACCATGGGTTTGAACATGCCCGCGCCAAGAGCGACGAGCAGGAAAAATCCAAAGAATGAAGCGTAGCCTGTAGCTAAGCTAAGGGAAAAGTAACCGAGGGTTAAAACAAGAAAGGATGCCAAGAGCACCTTTTTGTAGCCGATCTTGTCTCCAATCGTTCCGGACAGGAGTGGAACTAGGTAGACAAAGAAGGGAACAATTGCTAGAATTGTTCCTTTTTCAGCATGGCTAAGTCCAAGCGCTCCCTCTTCGGTCGGCCCGGTCAAATACAGCGCGATCAACGACAATAGCCCGTACCAGGCGCCTCTTTCGAAGATTTCATTTATAATTGCTGCCCAAAATGAACTACTGAAACCTTTGACTGTTTTTAGAAAAGACTGTTGTGACTGTGGTGCTTTTTCCATTCGCGCCCCCATGGTTTGGTCTCGTTCCAGTACCAGAACACTAATTGTCAATGTCCATAGTTAACTTAACTATATTTTGAATTACAAATATAATTTTGTCAACCCTGGTTGCTTGTTAGCAATTGGATAGTCAGTTGTAAAAAATCGTATTCTCATGCTAAGATATTGGCGTATGGACGAAAAAATAATACAATTATTTCTCTGGTACGGCGATAATGATTATGAGATTTTTGAGAAAACTTGCCATTGGCGGCAGATTTTCGAGAAAAAATATACCGGTTTGAATATCATGCCTTTTGATTTGAGTTTAGCCGGGCCACGAGACAAGTTTGAGGGCGACTTGAAGAATGCTTTGCAGGTCAATTCATTGTTCGGCATGAACAAGCTGATAATTTTTCGAAATTTTTTAACAGCCAAAAATAAACTTAGCGCAGAAACGGCAAAACTGATTTCAAAATCTCTGGAAAATATTTCGCCCGGATTTTTCGTGGTTTTCTGCCAGACGGAAAAGCCGGATGCCCGAGGCGTGATATACAAACAAATAAAAAGTTTGGAAAAGAAAAAACTGGCGGAAGTAAAAGAGTTTAAATTACCAAGACAGGCGGAATTAGTGAAATGGATTCTAGCCAAAGCGAAAAAGTATACGGTAACTTTGTCGCCGGAAGCGATTAATTCATTGTCTGCCATGATCGGCGGCGATCTGTGGCAATTGGACAGAGAGATTCACAAGCTGGCAAATTATAAAAAAGGCGAAAAGGTGACTGCCGAAGATATCAATTTATTGGTAAAAGGCAAATACAATGATGATATTTTTCAGCTGATGGATGCGATCAGCGACAAGAACAAAAAAAAGGTTCTGAATCTTTTTCAGGATCAGCTCGACAGCGGCGCCAACGAAATATATTTACTGACCATGCTGGTCCGGCAGTTCCGAATTTTTTGGCAGATGAAAGAATTAACCAAGAGCAATCAAATGTCAACTGATCTTGTGGCCAAAGAATTGGGTTTGCATCCGTATGTGGCCAAGAAGAGCATGTATTATTTGAAGAATTTCAGTTTGGAGCAATTAAAAAATATTTACCGGCAGCTGCTGGATTTTGAAATAAAAATGAAAACTACTGATTTGAGTTTTGAGGTGTTGTTTGATTTGCTGGTGGCAGAGCTTTAAAACGGAAAATCAAGAAAGCTAGATAAGAAAAAAAACATAAAAAAATAAGCGCTCATTGAGCGCTTTTGTGATTATTATTCATAAACTGGACATTCAGGTGTGCCTTTGAATACCGGAATGCTGGCATTGAGATCAAGGCAGGCTTGAGCGTAGATAGCTAGACCGTCGCTATTTAATTTGGTAAGCGCCGGCCAAAGTAATTTATTTACTTCTTCAATCGGAATTAATCCGGCAAGAATTTGTTTGTACAAGAATTCCAGGACTCTGTTTTTGTGGATGAAGGGACCGTATTTCTTTCCTTGAATGTAAATATAGCAACAAGGAAAAATTCCGATTGTCTGAGTCTCTGTATAATTATCCATTTAGCCCTCCTATATAGCAGGCGATTTGTATAGCGAGTCAATTATAATGAATCATATAAAATGATATAATAAGTGTCAATTATGTTCGTGGACTTGCCCACGATTGTTACAAGGATAAGGATCAAAAGCGAATTAAGTCGATTGTGAGAATGCGTGCCCGATCATTTCGTTAGCTTGATTTTTTACCATAAATAAAAAAGCGCCCCTTTCATCAAGGAGCACTTTTTTTATTGAAAGAATTCAATTATCAATTTTCTTTTTTCCCGCCTCGCAACCACCGCACGCCCCAGTAACAAAACGGCGTATCGATTAAGGCAAAAGCAACTTTGAATAGCCAATATGGGATGATTAATTTTATTAAAAACCAAACATCATATTGCGGCGCGAATTTGTAAAAGGCGATGAACATGAAAACTGTGCTGTCAATGAGTTGGCTGGCAATGGTGGACGCGTTGTTCCTTAGCCAGAGATATTTTCCCGAAGTTTTCTTTTTCCAAAAGTTAAACGCCCAGATATCATGATATTGGGCAATAATAAAAGCAATTAGGCTGGCGCCGATCATTCTGAGGGATCCGCTGAAGATTAGTTGATAAGCGGCGTCATAGGTATAGCGGGCATGTGGTTTCAGTGTTACGCATAGCCAGGCATAGAGAAAAACAATGACAAGGCTGGCGGCGCCGACTTTGATAAAACTTTTTGTTTTTTCTTTGCCTTCGACTTCTTCCACAATGTCAGTGATCAGAAAAGTCAAAGGATACATGAAAATGCCGACTGAAACTGAAATGCCGAGAAGAGAAGTAATTTTAACGCCAAGAAGATTGGCGCAGATAAGCGCCGTAACAAAGATTCCGAGAAGTAGGTTCAATTTATTTTCTTTGGTCATGTGCCAATTTCGAGATTATCGTGTTTTATTGAAACTTTTAACCAGCCGCGATTTTCGGCGAGCGCAGGTATTCTTTTTTATAATTCCTTTTTGCGCGGCTTTGTCCAGTTTTTTAATTGTTTCCGCGATCATTTTTTCTGCGGTTGATTCTTTGGCGTCAATTGCTTTTCTGGTTTTTTTGAACAAGGTTTTTACTGTTTCTTTGATTTTTTTATTCCGTATGGTTTTTTTCAGACTTTTGCGCAGAGCTTTTTTTGCTTGTGTTAATTGTGGCATATAGGACAAAGGTGACAAAGGTGATAAAGGTGATAATGAAACTATCACTTTTCGCACTTTTATCAATTGTTTTTAATTTATAAACTGAGAGTATAATAACTCTAAAATTAGAAAACGTCAAGGAGGTTGACAAAACTAATAAATTGCGTATAATTTACTCTTGTGTGTTGATGGCCTCAATTTGATCGAGAAGGAGGGTGAAATGTCAGGATGTTGCCTTGGCAATTGTATCAAATTTGAGATAAATGATGGTGTTTTGACCCTATCTTACCAGGGCAAGCAACTTCGCCGGATAATCGGAGATCAGAACGGAACTTGGAACTATTTCAGAGATCTCTGCGAAATGCTTGGCTTTTCCGCGGACGAGAAGAACAAAAATCCCAGCTCTGACAGCGTATTCGGACTTGGAGCCGAGGATCTGGCGGCGCTTGAAAGGGAAGTCGAACAAAAAAACGGCAAGTTTTAGATAACTTGCAACAAAGGAGGACACATGCCTATTGTCAAGATTTGGGGAATGACAGATACGGAAATCTGGGTTCAGGCGCTGTCCGGCAAGGTCGCGCGTGAGGTGAAAGAGTTGGTGGCCGGGGTTCTCGATCTGGAAATAGACAAGGTGACGGTAATTTTTCCCGCCACCAGCGCGTCGGTCGGCCAGGTCATCGTCGAGATCGGCAAGCTGTTTCCGCAGCCTGACAGAACGGACGATCTGAAGCGGCGGCTGGCCGAGACGGTCGGCTGCTATCTGAAGGACAAGTTGGTCAAAGAGGGAAATGAAAAAGATCAGTCTCGGCTGATTGAAGTATTTGTTGGAATTTTTGATCCGGCCAGAGGTTTCTGGTCTTCAGAGTAATTGAATTCAACGCTTCGTCGCTACGAGGCGTTTTTTTATTGTAATTTTTTCATTCTGCTTGAGGGCGATCTAGTTTCTCTGCTTCAATTTTTCCGCCTGTGTCAGTAATCTTCATAATGTCTTTGTCTATTTTTTTCAATTCATTGGAAGCAACATTATAAGCATTGACCGTTGTACCGAGATTATTGCCGATTTTTTTCATATATTCATCGTAGGCTAATAAATGCTTGCCGAGCATTTCCACGTTTTTGCGGATGGTCTGTGTTTGTTCTTCAATCTGCAAATAGCGAAGTCCTTGAATTACGGTTTGCAGATAAGCGTAAAAAGAAGTCGGTGAAACAATGATTACATGTTTATCTTTAAATGCGTATTCAATTAGATCACGGGTGTTGACTTTGATGGCGCCGACTTGATTGACCAAAAGATCATAATATATTCCTTCGGACGGAATAAACATGAAGGCAAAGTCGGTGGTGTTTTCATTCGGCCTGATATATTTTGCCGTTTCGTCAATTCTGTTCTTCAGATCAAGTTTAAATTGCCTCTCAAGTTGTTCATGGCGCGACGGATCTTTTTCTTCCACGATTTTATTATAATTTTCCAATGAAAACTTGGAATCAATCGGAATAATTTTGTCTTTCATGAAAACGATCGCATCCACAATCAAGCCGTCGGAAAATTTATATTGCATTTGATACTGGCTTGGCGCGAAAATGTTTTTTAAAAGCGTTTCCAGAAAATATTCGCCGAGAATGCCGCGCTGTTTTGGGTTTTTTAAAATATTTTCCAGGCTTTGCAACTGTTCGGCAAAACCCATGACTTGCTTATTGGTGTCGTCAAGTTTGGTCAGTCGCTCGGTCACGTCTTTTATTATCTGCGAGCTTTGCGCGTATTGCGACTGGACTTGTTTTTGCAAATCGCTTTGCTGGAAACTTAGCGACTGCCGGATTTCTTTTAATTGATCCTGCATCATGATCATTGATTGATCATCTTGTTTTGGTTTGTCTTTTCTGAAAAAGGTTAGATAAATAACCAGCGCTAGAGCGGCAAGGAGTAATATTGTTTGTAACGTAGCCATAAAAAAGTGAGTGGCTAGTGCGGAGCAAATTACAGAATTTTTTTGAGCGCATCTTGGCATATACGAATATTGCCGTGAGTGGTCGGGAAAGCGATGAAGTGTTTTGTAATTTGTTTGTCGCGCGCTATTCACTGTTCATTAATGTTTTGGATTACCAGCATCTTACCACATTTAAAATAAAAAAAACACCCGTGTTTGGTGTGTGGCGGGTGTTTATGCGTTTATACTAGTAGAACGGTTAAAGAGAGCGTGATGATTGAGAGCAGGGTCGAAAGGGTGATTGTATTCGATGTCGCGGTGATAAGGTCTCTGTCGCCACTGTACTTTTCCACAAAGATTGTCATGGATGCTGCGACCGGCGTGCTCAAAAGTAGGATGATGAGTAGGTTGAACTCTTGTTTCAAGTCGGAAAAGAATCGCATCGCCGTGAAAATTATAAGGGGTGCAATAATCAGCTTTAGAAAACTGCTGATAACCACGCAACTGGCATTTGTTTTTTGAAATTTCAGATTGCTACCGATGCAGAGCAATGCGAGTGGCGTGGCTGTCCAGCCAATGATATTGGTCGTTGTTTGGACAGGTTGCCACCAAGCGTTTTGTCCGACGTTGAAATAAGCGACGAAAGCGCCTGCAAGACATCCCAGTATGACAGGATCTAGGCAAAGTTTTGTTGCTGTTTGTTTTATCATGTTGGGAATTGATTTTCCTTGCGAAAGGCCGAAGACGATGATGCCGGTGGCATTGCCGAGGACAAGCATTAGGGCGGACAACATGGCCGCATATGGCAAGAACTCTTCGCCCATAACGCCGATGATTAGTGGAAAGCCAAGAAAAGCGGTATTGCCTTGGTGGGCGATGGCCGCGGATAGTTGCTTGAATCGTTTTGGTTGTGGAATAACGTAGGCTAGCGTGACGATGGTTGCGAGATAGATCGTCCCCAATTTCAGTGATCCGCCAAGAAAAGGGAAATAATCTGCTTGCCATTCTTTTTGTCCGAGTTTGGCCAGCATCAGCGCGGGGAAGGAAACATTGTAAGTGAGTTTTGCCAGTCGTCGCCAGAAGGTTATTTTCGCGGTTTCAAGGTTTTTCGCGTTGATTAATTTATACAGCGAATTGAAGACGGCCCATTTTTTCAGGATGAAACCCAGTCCGATGATTAGCAAAAGAAATAGCATTTCTTTTGTAACTGAAAAAATGGTTTCTTCCATTTTGTTATTCTCCTATTGTAAGGTTCAAACATTGAAATATAATTATAGCGTTTTTGTCGTTAGTTGTCAATATCGGGCGGTAATATAGTGCCAGAGCTTGACAATTTGTTCTTGATTTGCTATACTTTTCACTCGGCAAGGCAAGACCAAACATTAAAGGAGGACACATGATTACCGTGATTACTGTTTTGGGATTGCTGTTGAATTTCTTTCCTGTGGAATCTGCCCCGGCTGCCCGATCGTGGCGGCAAAAACCGACCAAGCTGGAGTATGTTACTCCGGCGAAAGTCAAAGTAGAGCGCGAGAAGATCAGGCGCCGGTTTGATCGTAGGGACATGCCATACAGTCTGGTCGGCCGGATCGTGGGCAAGGTCAGCCACGGCCATGTCAATCAGCTACTGCGCAACTGGTATCGCTTGCCGGCGGACGCGCGGCAGAAGATCATCTTCATGTTTGAAGACGCTGGTCTCGGGCATGTGATGTTTCTTTGCTTGTACGAAAGCGGCGCAAATCAGTGGGACGAGAGTTACTCGAGCGCGATTGGTCTTTACCAGATTACGCCCAGGACAGCTAAAGCGCACTGTGGAATTGATGCCCCGGCGTTTGAAAGTTTGTACGACCCGGTTGACAACGCGGCCTGCGCCATTCAGATCCTGCTTGACAAAGGTGTGAAGGAAAACCTGGTTTACGGCTTGATCAGCTACAACGGCAAGCTCAAGTCTTGTCCGGCCAAGGGATATCAGAAATGTCTCTCGGACAAGCTGAAGACAGAGACGGATCCTCGCAAGCGGGCGGCCTACCTTGGTTCGCTGATGTATGTTCCGAACGTTCTCCTGCATCAGGCGATCGGCGAAGCGTTCATTCACCGGCCGGGACATTTGGCAAAAAATTAATAACTAATCCGGCGGCCCCCCTGTGGTTGCCGGTTTTCATTTACAGTTGACGTTATCTTATAAAGTTGTTATTCTTTAATGGAATTTTAGATATGATTTTATGTTTTTTGCGTTTTTAAATTCAGAATTATAATTTTAAATTTTGGGTTTAGAATTTATTTTGAACTTTTGCGCCATAGGCGCATCCGCCTTTGGCGGAGAATTTTGAACTTGATAATAAGGGCGAGTGGTGAAATTGGTATACACGTTAGCCTTAGGAGCTAATGGAGCAATCCGTGAGAGTTCGAGTCTCTCCTCGCCCACCAAAATTTATTTTTAAGAATAAAAATATAGGATAAAAAGTTTATTCTGAGCGACCCCAGCTCTTTTTTTTGTTAAAACCTTTTTTGATTTAGATGAGTCGCAAGATCATGAATCAGAGATCATTTTCAAAAAGTAATATTGTAGAATTCGTAAGGATATAATATAGTTAGACTATAGAAAGAGCCAATTTACAAAACTAAATTTATTATTATGCTGAAATTTGAAAGCGTAGCTGATAACATTGACCCCGGAGTAGAAAAAACCGGCGAAGAGACAGCTGTTGAAAAAGGCAAAGAGGAACAGTCCAAAACGTCGGAAGAAAAAATTGCCGCCCTGTCAGGAACAATTGCAGGAAAAACAGAATCTATTAATAAATTAGCCGGTTCGGTGGGAAAGACAGCGACTGAATTGGCCGATATTAGAAAAGAAATGGGATTGCCTCAACCGGCAGAAGAGCCAAAGGAGCTTCAAGGCAGGAAGGAGGAACTAGAAAAATTAGAAGCGGAAAAAGAAAGATTGGAAAAAGAAAAAAAAGAACTGATGCGGGAAGCGAAAAAAGAAATTCTACAAGAGAGGGTTTCTAATTTATTTAAGGAATTTGAAAAAATGGGCGCGCAGGCGCTCGAGGCTCTGGCTCAAACAGGGAAAACAGAATCCGGAGAAAACATGGAGAGCGGTTCCATGGGTTCAATTGACCCGGAAACTGCCAAGGGGCTTGCGAAGGCATTTAGCGAAGGACTCAAATTTTTGCCGCAAATTCTGAAAGCATTGCCGGGATTGATGGAATCTTTTGATGCCGAATTAACAAAAGAAGCAGAAGCGCGTGCCGAGAAAACTATGGCGGAAAAAGAAAAAGAGGCGGAAGAAGGAGAAAAGGCGGCAGAGGAAAAAGTAAAAGACGGCAAAGATGAGGAATCGCCGGCGGAGGACGCGGAGAAATCAGCGGAAGGCGGAGCAGGGGAGACGGCCAACATTGATAAAACTTCAGTTTAAAATTTAATAAAAAATCACTGCTTAGTTTTGCGGTGGTTTTTGTTTTAAATCAAAACCGCCTCATCGTTTTCGCAATAAGGCGGCTTCAACTTAACGGGACGTCTTCAGACGCTGGAGGTAACTCTTTGTTCATATTTTTTACTTGCTCTTTTTCTAAAAAAGTTTTTAAAAATTGAGCTGAACTTGCGTTTCTTTTTACTGGAAAAATAAGCAGTGGTGGCCATGGTGCCGAGCGCGCAGCCAATTGTGTATTGCAAGATTAGTGTCCAGTCCGCGATATTATTAATCACAGTGTTTAGGACAAAATACCAAATCAAGACATTGACTACTGTAATTGCGCCGCTGGCCAGGACTTTGGTTTCAGTCACTGCATTGGTCCAGGCAGAAATAATTACCATTTCGACGACCCCTACAATGAATAAAATCATAAGGGTTTGTTGGTTAGTTTTACACGCGAGGTCGACCTTTTTTAATTATTAATAATCGCGTTGTTTTGTAATAATTTAGCAAAATCATTGAAAAAACGCCTCAGGAAAGAAACGTTTGCTAATCTAGCTTAGTACAAAGAAGAAAAATTGTCAATGATGAGATCAAAATATCGTTAATTTCTTGCCTTTTTTAATTGAGTTGTTTTTCTTTAATTTTACTGTAGAAGGCCTATGTGAGTAACCTCGGGATATGTGCCCTTGACATTATTTATTATTCCTATATAATAGTGTTTGCAACTTGGAAATTAAAAATTTTCCCACAACAAAATATTTCTATCTGAATTCTTACAGGGATGGAGAGAGCTCAGGCGGGAGTATTTTTTGTTTTGCGAATTGCGGATTGACCCGGACGCGTGGATTGATAAAATAAAAAAGTATCAATTTGCCGAGTCAGTATTAATCCATAATCCGTACTTTGACAATTTTGATAATGTATTAACATTATTGTGATTTCGTCAAAAGAAATAATTATTGATTTGCGCTGATATTCTGAACATTGCATTCAGGGATATCCCGCAAGAATCAGGTGAAAAAAGAATTAACTATAATATTGATATTATAGTGGTTATACAATACTCAAGAGCATATGGTGGATGCCTAGACACTAAAAGACGATGAAGGACGTAGCAATCTGCGAAAAGCCTCGGTTAGGTGATAAGCAACCTTTGACCCGGGGGTATCCGAATGGGGAAACCCGTCTGATTGAAGATCAGACATCCGTGCCTGAATACATAGGGTATCGGAAGACGACCCAGCGAAGTGAAACATCTCAGTAGCTGGAGGAAAAGAAAAAAAATAAATGCCTACAGATTTATTTTCCCCCTT
>CAZPYM010000006.1:7172-23120 GCA_964590105.1 uncultured Gammaproteobacteria bacterium | reverse complement strand
ACCTTCTCCCCTCTGTCATTGCGAGGAGTCACGCGGAGCCACCTTCTCCCCTCTGTCATTGCGAGGAGTCACGCGGAGCCACCTTCTCCCCTCTGCCATTGCGAGAAGTCACGCGGAGCCACCTTATCCCCTCTGTCATTGCGAGAAGTCACGCGGAGCCACCTTCTCCCCTCTGTCATTGCGAGGAGTCACGCGGAGCGGAACGACGAAGCAATCTCATTCCAGCCATTCTTCATAAAGATCATCATAATTAGGATTCTCTCTCTGAATCAATTGCTCCTTCTTTCTCCTCGAACCAGCTTTAATTTGCTTTTCCCTTCTGATCGCATCCATTACGTATTGGTAATTTTCATAATAAACTAATTTATTAACGTTATATCTGGCACAAAAAGATTTTGGGTTCAATTTAGTTTTATGTTGCCAAATTCTTACATTTAAATTATTAGTCACACCGGTATATAGAACTGAATTAGTTTTATTCGCCAGTATATATGTGCTGTATAATCTTCGCCTCATAACTTATATTTTTCAGGAAGCGATTATGACGCCACCCTTTTAGAAAGCGCTAATGGGGGCGTGATTGCTTCGTCGCCGCTGCTGCGCGCGGCTCCTCGCAATGACAATGTGGCGTTGTCGCAATCATCGCCGTGCCGTCCACCTTTGTCATTGCGAGAAGCACCGAACGAAGTGAGGCGCGACGACACAATAACGAAAACGCCACCATCAATTACTACTTTATTATCTCAACCCAACATTTAACCCACAACCAAATCTTGTCGACCCGCCTCGTCAAAAATTTTCGCGTTTTTACAGAGGCATTTTTTAAAAAACAAAAAAGATGTCGAGTCGCCTCAACATCTTTTATTCAACTGTGGATAACTTTTTGCTTGCCTCTCGCCCCCTCATAAGGACAGTCAGAACAGTAAGGACAGAATTAAATTCTGTCCTGTCCCTTCAGCTACCGCTAATCAATATCCGCCCCCACCGTATAATCCGTAAAAAACGCTTCTGACAAGTCTTTTACCAGCGCGGCCCAGCCATTGCCGTACAAACTTTTTGCGGTTGCTTCTGTCTTGATCCAATGGATAACGCCATTGGCTTCAACTTTATAAACCTTTGCCACAGACGGGATTTTCATCAGAATGCCGGCTTTGAATGGCACATTTACGCCGAGAGAATAACCGGCCATCGCGTCCGCGCTTACAATTTTTACAAACGAAAAATCATTTCCCCAATAGCTCTCCCAAATCGCCTGCGAAGGATAGGCATGGCGAATATTTTTTTTGTCAAGAAAATAAACTGCTTTTTGATCAGCCAATTTGATAAATTCACCATCAGTATAACTGATTGCTTCCGACGCGGCTTTGATGAACTGTATCTGGATATTATCATCTATAATACTGCCGCCCTCAACAATAATGCTGACCCGAAAAGTCCCGACCGCTGAAGATTTGACGCTAAAAACTACCTGCCCACTGGCATCAGTAACTTTTTCGCTGTCAACCACGCCGACTCCGCCGGCAGTAAATTCAGAAAAATAAACTGTTTTTCCCTGCATTGCCTGCTTGTTTGAATCCTTGATTATAGCGGTAACAAGAATCGAATCGCTGCCGTCCGCCTTGGCTGCAGATTTATTCAAAGACACGATCGAATTGGCGGTTGATACCACTTGAACTGTTGTTTTAGTCACTGTCATAGTGGCTGAAGTTGTCAAATTGTTATTCGAATCTTTGGTTTTTGTATAAATGGAATGACTGCCATCGCTAATATCTGTCCAGTCATATTTCCATTTCAAAAAATACGAGCTAGTATTAGTCGCGCTGGCGCAGCCCCCATCAATGCAAACCTCCAGCGTATCAGGGTTTGAGCCGCCCTGATCTCTTGACTCTCCTGTGATGGTAAAATCAGTGGAGTTGGTTATTGTTTGTCCATTTTTTAGATTAGTAATAACTGTCACCGGGCCGGACGAATCATGGGTAGTTGCTTTATATGTGGCAAAATCAATGTTCAATAATCCTGATTCCGGCAAAATAGTTTTTGATTCAAAAAACATCCCCGTATCTCCCATATCATAAACACCATCAGCGTCCACATCAGAATATGCCGGCATTAAAAACTGAAAAGTTTTGCTATCGCTACCGTTCTTTTTGGTTTCAGCTGTTACAAAAAATCGCTTGCCGCTAAGTGGCACAGTGGCATTCAGAGATTTGAATACCCAGACTTGATTGCCAGAATCATAAGTCGCTTCGCCAAGCTTGGTGTCAACGGCGAATCCCATAAAATCACTTCCGGCGCTTGACCACAAAACCAATTTTTCAATTTCATAATTAAACCGAGCGCTACCATAATTTTTTATGACCAAAGTCTGCAAGACATCGCTCTGCGCCGGCACAACTGAAAAGTCCAGCGCCAGGTTGTCAAAAGTCAACGGATAAAAATAAGTTTCCATGCTGACCTGATTTAAATTAACAATAACCACATTTGACGCCTTGCCAAGAAAAGGAAACATCATGAGAGCAATGACCAATAAAAATGTAATTTTTTTAATCATAAATGCGTATTTTTCATTTTTTTATATTTATATTTGTAAATTTCTAAGTTCCACTCTTAAAGTTTCATGCTCTTTGCCCTTTACTTGCTTTGCAGGCAGGTAGCCCAGCCCCCCCCCCTGCCCCCTCCCCGCGGGAGGGGAAGAAATGGGCCTGGCGGCCGGCCGGTCTCTCTCCCCCGCCTACGGCGGGGTCGTTCGCCCTTTGTTAACGCGCGCCGCGCTTCGTCATAGCGCAATTTTGCATAGCCGACTGCAAATCCAAATTTCCATGCAACAAGTAAAATTATTTTAAATTATTTGCGTTATTATTCGGATTTAAAATATAAATTTTCTAATTTCAGCACACGAACATTCGGATTAAATTCCGTCTCCCAATCCGCGCCGCTACTACTTTATATTCTTTATCTCAATCAACCGCGCCTGGACCTGTGCATCTTCCGGAAGTAATTCTGCCAGCTCTTCATAGTACGGCTTTGCTTTCATAGGATCATTCATTATTTCATCATAATAAACAGACAACATACTGGTAAAATCAAGTTTATACTCGGCAAAATTATTATAGCCATAAAGCAATTTATCTTCTAAAGTCGGCGCCTTGTCTTTTAACTGATATCGATAAATCATCATCAATTCCTTGTATGCACCTATCCATTTAGGCGTTTTCGCAATAATTTGTAATTGTAGTTCTTCGGCTTTGTCATACTGCTTGGAATCATAATATATTGAACCCAGATTATTCATAACCAAAGTATCGCCCGGTTTTGTTTCTAAAAGTTTATTATACAGCTCAGCCGCGCCATCAAAATCAAGCATGTCCTGCTTTAGTCTAGCTAATTTAAATAACGAACTGTAATCACTTGGGTCATTTTTAAGATTACCTTCCAGTTCACTAAACAATGCCTGTTGAGCCTCATTCATTTCAAGCGTAGTATTTATTTTCATCAACTCGCTGACCTGCAAATCAGCGCCATGAAGCTTAACAAAAACCAATCCTCCTATTACCAGGATAATCACAACAATGATTATCGCAATGTTTCGTTTTTTCATAAAATTGAATAAAGAAATTAAGTACTTATGTAACTAGGTAAATGGGTGAGAAATAAACCAATGAAAAGCGGAAATTAAAACAAATCCCAACTTTCAATATCAACCCCAATTTCCAGTTTCCAGTTTCTTAATTTCATTATATAACATATTTTCCAATAATAAAAGGGTCCCGCCGATGGCGGGACCCTTTCCAATATCTGAATTTCTAGCAGTAATTAGTAGACAAGTGCTCCACCTTGGATAGGTAGATTCTTTGTCAGAGTTGCGCCTTCAGCTGCGGCAACACTCTCAGAACCAGAGGTAAAGTTATCAACGATTCCAGCAGATGTGTTATACCATTCCAAACCAGCGGCCGTAGTCTGATATGCAGCTGTTGGATTAGCTTTCAAACTGATCTGCAATGTTTCGTTTGTCGCAATACCGGTTGTGTCACCGAACAATCTAAAGGTCGACGTAGTACCTGCAGCAATTACAGGGTCAACTGAGTTAGTCCAATCAACCATAGTGGTTGTCTTGGAAGTTACCCCTGCTGTGCCACCAAGTGAGAAACAAGTTGAACCAGCCGCATTATCTGGAGCCAATGGCTGATAGACCCCGGCTCCTAACGCAGAAGCTGTCCAATAAGCGTCAAACAAAGCTTGAGTCAAAGTCGCATAAGTGGTATTCAGGTCAGAACTCATTAGAGTTACATCACCTGCACCAGCCGCGAAATTGCCGTTGTTTGTCGCAGTACCGCCCACGCAGAATTCCAACTCATCAATACTGACATCATCGCCAACAGCCTCAACGTCAAATCTGAACACTTCCTTGTTCGCGCCAGCAATTGCTGTACCGCTAGGAGTGCTTGTATTGGCTGTAACGATTGGAATACCGTCATACAGGTAATTGACGTAAGAAGCCACAACAGTACCACCTGCAGCGCCAGTAGAAGTAATATTAGCAGGAGTAACGGTCGCGCCTGAACTTATGCCAGTAGCTACTATTAAATAACTGCCAGCAGCAGCAGCGCCATTTGCGCCCCATTCACCATCAAATTCACTGTTATAACCAAGAACTGAATCATCACCGTCAGAGTCGCCTAATCCGATCTCAATGGTAGATATATCAGCCAAGTTATCTTTGCTAGCCAAGTCAACCTTAATATCCAAAGTTGTATAGCTAGGACTCTTCTTGGCAGTGAATACTCCGCTGTCTAGAACAATGTGAGCAATTCCATATGCGTCAAGCGAATAACCATTGAGTGAACCGACTTGCGCGCCGTCAAGATAAAGCTTGACTACGCCAATATTAGCGTTTGCCGCTGTGCCGGTTGTGGCAATGTAGAAATCAGTTACACTGACTTCTTCGTTTGTTGCTTGGAACTTGTAGCTCATCATTGACTGACCGGTAGCGCCGGCTACAAATTGAGCAGCAGCAGCTCTACCAGCAGCAGCAGTTACTATCAAAGAACCAGATGCTGTCAAAGTATGAGCCTGGCCAGTTCCACTGTAAGTCTTGCTAGCAGTCTGTCCTGTTGTCCAACCAACAGCTGTAGCATTGTCAGAAACAATCTTGAACAAGTTTGTTCCGCTTGTTCCGATAACATCACCCTTCAAGGTCAGTCTGCTAATCTTTGATTTACTAATCTTCAAAGGAACTTGAAAAGTAAAGGTGTTAGTAGCGGCGCCAGTAGCTGTTGAGCTGGTTGTTCCCAGTTTAGCAACTGTATTGTCAGCATCAGTATTATCAGCATCGCCCCACAATTCAAGATTCAATAGATTTGCCGGGGTGACGGCTGTCTGAGTAACAACAAGTGAAGTTATTTTCATGTCTTCACCACCAGCAGTAGCATCCAAATCAAAGTAAGCCAAGTCAACATCTTGTGAATTTACCACAAAAGTTGAAGCAATAGGAGTCG
This sequence comes from uncultured Gammaproteobacteria bacterium, assembly GCA_964590105.1. GTDB lineage: Bacteria > Patescibacteriota > Patescibacteriia > UBA11705 > JABHMO01 > JABMRF01. The sequence continues at coordinate 17,625 of CAZPYM010000006.1, read as the reverse complement.
CGGCAGTAATAACTCTCAAAGTCGGTCCTTTGATCGTCTGCGTTTTGCCAGTTATGACAGAAGCAGGCGGAACAGTAGCACCGGCTGAAGTAGTGTAGGTAGTTTTGCCTGAATCAGCGCCTTTGGCAGTAATACCATTAACAGTCAAAGCAACGTAAACAGTATCAAGAGCTGACATGTCGCTGGCTGTGTTGGCGTATATGGTATATTCGTTAATACCAGCCGGAACTGTATAAGCGTCAGTAAAGGTCAAATTCTGTGAACCGGCGGAAGCTGTTGTAGCATCCTGCGGTCCGGCTACGATCTTATCATCCTTGTCATAAATCGAAATCTGGGTAATCTTGCTCAATTCGGCAGTACCGGTTGTAATTGTCAACAAAGTTGAAGTTACATTGATACCTTCACCACCTGCAGTCAGATTATATTTCAGCAATGGAACTTTGGAAGCTCCAAGCGCGACATTACCTGTGGCAGGAGTATTGGCGCTCAAACTGGCTGTCAAATAACCCTGATTAATAGTCTGCGCTGTGCAGTTCCAAGGAGTGCCACCGCAGAAGTTTGTTCCGGATGAAGTCGGCGTAATGCCAAATCCATAGGTATTGCCAACAACAGAAATTGTAAAGGCATTACCATCATACAGGTCAAACGCTATTGTTCGACCGGCTCCGGAATTGTTCATGTCAGCCAAAACTGACAATTCCACAAACTCGCCCTTGGCAATCGCAACATTTAATCCGCTGAAAACAGCTCTGCCTGAAGAATCCAGGGTAGTAACAGTCTTCAATGTTTCGCCTGTTGTGTCATTGACCAAACGAATATTTGTTATGTCAGCGCTAGCCGCTGTTCCATTCTTTAGAGCTGTAACTGATTTTACAGTTACGGCCTCACCAGAACCGCCGCTAATCTTAACCTGTGTGAACCGAACATCTTTGGCATCAGTGTCAACAGTTAGGTTCGTGGTATTTCTTGTTCCAAGTGAACCATTAGCAAGGGTAGCTGTACCGATTGTGATGCTGGAATTCAATGTCATTGAATTGCCTGTAACAGGGAATAAACCGGAAAGAGTAGCAGTAGTTGTAATATCGCTAGCTGCGGCAATTCCCAAAGCAAGAATGTGATTGGTGTAGGCCGCGGAAAGAGTCATAGTGGCCGCAAGAGTCAGCGTCTTTGTGCTGTTGGCAGGAACTTCAAAAGAAATATTATTGAAGACAGCCTGGTTTGATGAATTCAATGATTGGCTGGTGCCAATTTGAGTATCGCCATCAAACAGCTTGATAGCTGCAAAAGCGGCGTTCTGACTTAGTCCGGTCCTGGTTACTTTCAAACCAGTAACTGTAACAGCTGAACTGCCGGCAGTAAAGTCCACATAAGTGAATGGGACATTAGCGGCCGCGGCTGTTGCATTGGTTGGAATAGTAGTAACGGCAGGAGTAGTGGTATTAAGCGCAACTGACAGACTGCCAGCGGCAACTACAACAACCCCGGTTCCACCTCCGCCACCTTGTGAAGCATCAATATTAGCGCTGACAACGGCAGTAATTTCTGTACCGTCGGCAACCATTGCAATAGATGTTTCAACTACATTTCCCCAAGCCCATTTATTGGCTGTAAAAGCAGCTTCGTCCTTGATCAGGTTCCACTTGCCTTCAGCACCTACATAGTAGATATTTGCGGAATCAGTAGGAGAAACAAGTTGGCCTTCTGGGAAGGCTGTGCCATTTAATTCAGCGCCTGTATCTATATAATTTACCCAAAATCCATCAGGAATATCAATTATCCTTTGGTTCCAATTGTCACCATAAAGCGCCTTGGCAGCTGGCTCGGTCTTGACCCAGGATAATTTACCATTTGGCGATACAGCGAAAACCTTTGGAACTGTGGTGATTTTGACAAGCTCGGTGCCAGGACGGACAACTACATTGCCAGCCAAAGTAATAGCCGCCAATTCATCATCAGTAATGGTTTTTACGCTGGAAAAATCAGCGTACCAAGTTTTGTATGTGGATTCTGTAGGGAATGTATAGCGTTTGCCGTCAGCAGCATAAAAATATACTGCGGCTCCGCTAGCTTTGATCAAATCGCCCGCTGACAAAGTGGCAGCAGAAGCAACTGGAACAAAAGCGGCAATCCCTATAGTCCACAAGATTGTTGTCAAAACAACACCTAGTGTTAAAACTTTTTTCATACTTAAATAGTTTTCTTTTAGCCAACGTTTAATCGCTTCCCAAAAAGAGAAATAATTAAACACTGACAATTATATACTTTATTATGTAGCCGCCACCCGGAAACCGGGCCGACCTTTCTGACCGCTACAACCTAGAGAGAGTTCTTTAGGATTTATATTATAAAATTAATTAGTGACTTCTATATAAATTACAAATTACAAGACACAAACTACAAACAATAATGCATAAAACAACAAATCACAAGCTATAAAACAAAAGTTTCAAATAACACTTTTTTATTATGAAACGATTTGCGCTTCATTCATCATTATTGACATTTTCTTTTACAATTTATTGTTTATTTGTAATTGTAATTTATGTATTGTAATTTGTTTGTAATTTGTTATTTGTTTTTTGTAATGTCTCACCCGTTACTCCACCTTCAACGTTCCCTTGTTTTCAATAGTCGTCTCTTTCTCGCCTTCTGCGTTTTTATCTTCTATTGGTAAAATCTCGGAGGGGTCCGTTGCAACCTCTTCTGCTTGTTCGGCCGCTTCTTTATTTTGACTGACAATTGTTTCCGCTCCGACTTTTGCTTCTTGAGTCAAAGTGGCGCTTTCTTTTATTTTTTCCAAAGCAGATCCCAAATCCCCATGATTTAGAAAATCTTTTGCTTCGGTTAATTTTTGTTCTGCTTGATTTGGAATAATATTCTGGTCAACATTTTTCTGATCAACGGCCAAAGTTTCAACATCTTTTTCCTGATCCACTATCAGCTTTGCCTGGCCCTGCGCCGCTTCTTTAACCTGCGTTTCAACTTGTTTTATTTTTTCTTGTTCTTTATTAATTTTTTTATTGATTGTTTCAACCAATTCGTTGTCAGTCACGCTAACATCGCCTTTTTCTCGTTTGTCTACAATCACTTCTACTGCTTTCACTGCGGTTACGTCTGTCGCTTCTTTGGCTATGTCCATAGATTTCCCGACCAAAACATCATTTTGCAATAATTCTTGTTTTTGCTGTTCAAGTCTATCTCCCAGCTCTTCTGCTTTTTGATCAACCTTTTGAACTGCCTCCACTATCAGTTTTGACTTGGTCGAATCCTGCTTTACTTGTTCCAATGTTTGCTGGGTTTTTTTCATTTCCTGGCTCAAGCCCGCGGCCGCAACATCTATTTTTTCCTGTTTCTTTTGCGGGGTAATGGCCTTTTGGGAAACCGCTTCAATCTCATTTACTCTTTCCTCCGCAAAACCCATATGCATTTGCGCCTTTTTTTCCTCTGCCACAGTAAAGCCGACTTGAACTTTTTCGCTGGTCAGCTTCACTGAATAAAGGAAATCGCCGGGCAAACTATTTTTGGACGCGTTGACGCCAAAAATTCCCGAGCTAAAAATGAATAATGTAATCACCGTCAAAACTCCGACCGGGCGAGCAACAAAACGAAGCAAACTGCCTGGCATGAGCGACTTGGCCAGATACCAGCTATTAACAAAAACAGACTGCTGTTTAACTGCAGTTTGTCTGGTAATCTGGGACAACAAAAGCTCGCGTTCAGAATCAACCCATTCTTTTCTTGGCTTGACTTGCTTTAGCTGTTTTAATTGTTCGGTAATATTTGGCATGTAATAATTTTTAGTTGGCTGGTTTATTCAGCAGTTCTTGGACCCATCCACTGCCGCTTAAACTAGCCAACTTGTTTTATTCCTCGCCTGCTATTTCCTTTAATGCTTGTAATGCCCGGTGCAAGAGAACTCTCACATTGCCGCGGCTCTTGTCAATCACCTCGGCTATTTCAGTTACAGAAAATTCTTCAATATATTTTAGAATAATTACTTCGCGATAAATATCTTTTAACTTTCCTAAATGTTTTTCAATGCTCTGAATTTCAATTTTCAGGTTTGCATCTTTTTCTATGTTTATCCGATGGTCAGCAATTGAATGCATGAAATCCTCGTCCGTACCGATAACATCATTTCTTTTTTTGCGATAATGATCTATGACCGCGTTCCTCGCCACTTTGTAAAGCAAGGCGTTCAGATTGCCGATCTTCTTGTCCGTAGTATTAATGTATTCCCAAGTTTTCAGGAATACTTCAGATGTTAAATCCTCAGCTGTTTCAACGGACGACACTTTGAACAGTATAAACCGAAAAATCCGGTCAACATAATAATCGTACAACTGGCCATAGCTTTCCGCGTCCTTATTCTGACGAACCTTGTAAATCAGGTATTTTTCTTTGAGAGATGCTTTATTCATCTTATTAGACGTTGATTATATATAATAGTTACAGCTGTTCAAGAATATACACTGTTTTAATGCCTTTGTAAAGGGGAAATCCACCTAATCCACATGTAACAAATTCTGTGATTCAAACTGTCTTTTTACTAAAATTAGCAGTCAAGTGCGCTTTTAGCCCATAGCAGTCAGCCGCGCCTTCAAAAGCACCAGCTGACTGTAAAATCTCCTATCTTGGCACCAGTAATAGATAGCCAAAACTTGACATATTTCCATAGATAAATTATGCTCAAAATAGACCCAGTTGTATACACTAGTGTATACAAACAACTACAAATATGTTCCCGTAATTATTTATTTATAATTTGTAGCTTTATGCTTTATTGTTTGTAATTTGTTATTTGTAATTTGTGATTTATACCCGCTATGCCTGACAATAAACCAAACTACCCAGTCCGAGTGTCAGTTTCTGAAGCTGCCAGACTTTTTGGTGTAGATCAGCATACTATACGAAGGGCGATCAAAAGCCAAGAACTGCGCTTTATTGTAGTACAAGGCCGCTATAAAATCAACTTTGAAAGCCTGGTAGAATGGTCACAAAAACGCGCGACTGTCAAGAACAAAATGGAACAACGAGGCATTGGGCAATTTGTGGACAAATGGAAAATCAGCGAACAAACTAACAACGCGAATAGCTCAAAACATGCAAATGACACGAATTAAACACGAATAACTCGGAGGAAAACGCGCCTGACAAATCAGACAAATGAAACAAAAATTCCCGCTTCCGCGGAAATTTTTTTATTTCTTTAATTTTTTATTTTCTTAAGTCCTTAACACTTCACGCACCGAACCTGATGACTGCCGACGCGGGCGTGATCAGCCAAGACTTCTTCGTAAACCTGCTCAACTGAAACCACAATGTCTTTCCAATTATAATTTTTCTCAACATGCGCCCGGGCGTCAGCGCCAACTTTTTTTACCAGCTCTGGACAATCAAACAAATATTGAAGTTTATCTTTTAGATCCTGAATGTTTTTATTATAAAATGAAAATCCAAAGCCGCCGTTAATTGCTTCCATGTTTTCAGGAATATCTGAAACCAGTACTCCGAGGCCGAAGCTCATTCCCTCCAGAACCACAATAGGCAAGCCCTCGCTCTCTGAAGGGTGCACCATGAGATAAGCATTTGAATAAAGCTCTTTCCAAAGCGTACTGCCGCCGGTAACATTGCCGGTAAAAATAATATTCGGATTGCCCTTGGCTTGCTCTTTTATTTCTTTTATATAATCATCAGTAAAAGCTGACCCTCCGGCAATCACCAATTTTTTACCTGCCTGCCGAAGTCCCGCTAAGCTGGACGAAGGCAGGTCAGTTTTAAGTTGATTATAAGCGTCAATCAAATATTGCGCGCCCTTGTGTTTCACCAAACGCGATAAAAATAAAATATATCCGTCTTTTTTTAAGCCATATTTTTTCTTGATCTGATTTGCCACAATTTTTTTCGGCAAATCAATGCCATTTGGAATATAAGTTGTATTGGCATTATATTTTTCACTGCAATACATCTGCAATGTTTTGGAAACAGTAATCGTTTCGTGAGCAAATTTCACTGCCGTAATTTCACCCAGATATAAAATAAAACGCGCGAACCGACCCCACTTTTGATGCCTGCGATCAATGCAATGAAAAGTAATTATAATTCTGGCGCTCGGCTTGAACAGGCGCGGAATCCAGGCTAGAAGTGAAGGTCCGACGCCGTGAAAATGGATAATATCGTAATCTTTTTTCAAAGCATGAAAACAAGCCCTGAGAGTATGCGTAATGGCATCAAAGTTTTTTGTTTTTATTGATTTCAAGCTAATTAATTTTACGCCCTGATAAACTTTCAAACTCCGCGGCGTATACCACGGACGCGTGTAAACAAAAACTTGGTGACCCCGTTTTGCGAGTCCCACTGCCAATCGTTCAACGTGCTTTTCCACACCGCCGAACTTCATTGGTATTCCTTTTTGTCCAATGAAAGCTATCTTCATAAAATGACTAAATTTTGCGAATAATACTAGGCTTTATTAATACTCAATCATAGCACATACAATGTTTTTTGTCAAATCCCAAGTCAGCCATCTTGTGTAGGCGGGATTCCCGAATCCCGCCGCCTTGCGGCAAGCTAACCTTCGCGCCAATGAGAATCCCTAATCCCGCCGCTGAATCCCCACGGCTATCCTTCGACTATGCTCAGGATCAAGATAAAGCTGGGAAAAATTCATTCGCAACAAATTTCAATTTTCTCCATCCTCCAATCAACCCTAATTTCTAGTTTCTAATTTCCATTTTCGTGTCCCCTTCTGCCCCCTCTTCCATTTCTTACATTATACCTCAACCAATCCAATCCAACAAAAAAAACCTCGGCTTTGCTCGGGATGATCCGATCAACTTATACTTAATTTCAAAATGAAAAACACCGAGCTTGGCTTCGATGTTTTTGAATAATTTTCATTTACTGAAACTGCGTTCCATTGTACCCGACCGGCCCGTCTTTTGAAACAGCTTCGGGCGGCTGAATTTTTTCCGCTACTTCGGAAAAATCATTGTCACCGGTATCCCGCTTTACCCACCAGACAGTGATGATTATCATTATTACAACAAAAGCAATTCCCCAGAAAAGCACGCTGGCCCAGTTCATATCACCCCTCCATGTTGTTTTCCAACACTTAAGATTAACGTAACCTGCCGGCATTGTCAAGACGCAGATAAAAATTTCGATTACTTTGATTTTACGGCGCGATTTGCTATAATTACTTTGTTATCTCCATTTTAATAAATCATAAAACCCATTTATGTCTAAAGTTGACTTTCCTTCCACCGGAAAAAAGAAAGAGGAATCATGCGAATTTCAGGGCAAGCAATTCAAAGTGGAGCGGCCGCAATCGCTTTCCGCGGGCGATATTCAGCCAGGCGACAGAGTAATCATTACCACCGGGAGCGGAAACAGATACATGCTACGCCAGTCAAAAAGCGCCGGCGGAATAAAACTTTATAATGAAAAAGCCGATGGTTTTAAAGTCGGATATCCTCTGCATGATTCAGGGCAAATCGCGAAAGTCGGCGAAGAATTGGCCGCCACGATTATCACAGCGCCGGGCAAGGGAAGAAAAGTACAATCAACCGTTGTTACCGGCATAGAAATCCGACGAGGAATTGATGCGGCAATAGAAGAAAACGCCAATCAGTCGACCGCCGGCTTTGGTCAAGCGCTGTCTAGTACGCTAAAAGAAAAGTTCCACGGCAAATCAAAGCCGGGCAATGACGATGATGATGCTGAATCGCTGATGCGGAAACTCAAAAATTAACTTGCAGTTCCCTCAATTACATAATTTCCCAATTACCTAATTACTGAATTACTCGCCTCCCCATATGAAACATTCTCTAAAAATCGGCTTCAGCTTCGGACTCACTTCCGGCGTAATCACCACACTCGGCCTCATGGTCGGACTGCATTCAGGCACTCATTCGAAATTAATAATCATTGGCGCTATTTTAACGATTGCCATTGCCGACGCTTTTTCCGACGCGCTCGGAATTCACGTTTCAGAAGAATCAGAAAATCATCATACGCCAAAACAAATCTGGACCGCCACCATTTCAACATTTCTCGCGAAATTTATTTTTGCCATGACTTTCATTGTCCCTGTTTTATTACTGCCGCTAAACACCGCCATCATCGCAAGTATTGCCTGGGGAATTTTACTTTTAGGCGTTTTCAGTTATTACCTCGCAAAAATGCAAAAAACAAAACCCTACAAAGTCATCGGCGAGCACCTCGCAACTGTTGTCGCCGTAATTATAATCACGCACTTTGTCGGCGAATGGATCAGCCGGACGTTTCAATAATAATTTTCCCGAAATTGTGGAGCGTGGGGCGTTAGAGACAAGGGGGGGCAGGCGCAGAATACACTAATTCGCCAATTCGCTCAATTTGTTATTTGTAATTTGTAATTTTATAATTCTATGCTCCCAACTATTTTTTGGCTAATCGTCTTCATCGCCAGCCTGGCCGTGCTGGTCAAATCTTCGGATTATTTTACTGAGGCGGCGGAAAAAATCGGGCTGGCGCTCGGTATGCCCGCTTTTATTGTCGGAGTGACCATTGTGGCTATCGGCACCTCTCTGCCTGAACTTGTTTCCTCAATTATTGCTGTTTTCGCGGGCGCCCCGGAAATTGTGGTCGGCAATGTTGTCGGATCCAATATCGCCAATATTTTCCTAGTGCTCGGCCTGGCCGCCATTATTGGCAAAAAAATTAAAATTGGGCACGAGCTAATCCATGTTGATCTTCCTTTGCTTGTCGGCTCAGCGTTTCTCCTGGCAATAACGATCTGGGACGGCAAATTTACTTTTAGCGAAGCGATCATCTGCCTGGTCAGCCTTGTTGTTTATTTACTATATACAGTATCAGCAGAAAGCAATGGCGACGCGGAAATGAAAAAGGAAATTAAAGGAGAAATAAAAAATAAAAAAATTCATTGGTCAACATTCGCTATTTTATTTGGCAGCGCTTTTTTCCTCTATGTCGGCGCAAAATACACCATTGATTCAGTAATTGCGCTTTCCGAACTTCTAAACATCGGCCGGGAAGTGATCGCTGTCAGCGCCGTGGCGCTCGGCACTTCATTGCCGGAACTCGTTGTTACAGTGAGCGCGGCCCGACGCGGCAAGCCGGAAATGGCGGTCGGCAATGTTCTCGGCTCAAATATTTTTAACGCGCTCGCTGTCATGGGCATTCCGGCTCTGTTTGGCACGCTAATTATCCCGACCTCCATCATTACTTTTAGTTTGCCAATAATGATCATCGCCACTTTGCTTTATTTCTTCATTACCCAAGACAAACAAATCACCCGCTGGGAAGGCTGGATGCTGGTGATTTTTTACGTTCTGTTTATTGGAAAAATATTTGCATTTATATAAAAACAAATTATTCTAATTATTCTAATTAACCTAATTATTCTAAACAAGCCTCAAGCGCCAAATCCCAAATTCAAAATTCAGTATAATCAGAACAATTAGAATAATTTTATTCGTCATTTATTTTCTATGCGGCTCTCAAAAATCTTCAAACTCCTCATCGCCATCGTCATCTGCCAGCTCGCCGGCCTTGTCGGTTCAATTTTTACTGCGCCGAACATTGGTTCGTGGTATGCGACACTAAATCGGCCCAGCTTCGCGCCGCCAAACTGGATTTTCGCGCCGGTCTGGACAGCGCTGTTTTTGTTAATGGGCATTGCCTTGTTTTTGGCCTGGGAAAATAAATTCAAAAAAGCCCGATTAGGCCTTTTGTTTTTTATTATTCAGCTTGTTCTAAATATTTTCTGGTCAGCGCTGTTCTTCGGCCTGCACAATCCATTTTTTGCTTTGATTGAAATAATATTTTTGCTGATCTTCATTATCCTGACAATAAAATCATTCTGGAAAATCAACTTATGGGCAGGAATTTTAATGCTACCCTATGCTGTTTGGGTGGCTTTTGCCATGATTCTCAACTTTTTCTACTGGTGGCTGAATTAGAGAATTAGTTGATTAGCGAATTAGTTAATTAAATAATTTTAGTTAATTAGTTAATTAGCCGATTGCGTATGGCAAAATCATTTTATGAATTAAGAATTTGGCAAAAAGGGCACGGTTTGTTGATAGAAATTTACCGGCTAACAAAGAGATATCCAAGTGAAGAAAAATATTGTTTAACGCAGTAGACGCGTAAATCAGCAAATTCCCTTATTGCGAACATTGCCGAAAGTCATGGGCGTTTTTATTACAAAGACAAAATAAAGGTGCTCTACATCGCAAGAGGTGAACTGGAAGAAACAAGGAGCCATTTGCGTGTTGCTTTTAGTTTGCGATATATTGCGGAAGAAGAATGGAACTATTTCGAGACGCAATATGAATAATTGACAAAACAATTAAATGACTTTATTAACAGTTTGTCTGAACAGGAAAGAAAGTGGAAGTAAATCCGCCAATTCGCCAATTCACTAATTCGCCAATCCGCCAATTCG
>CAZPYM010000006.1:0-7072 GCA_964590105.1 uncultured Gammaproteobacteria bacterium | reverse complement strand
CCAATTCACTAATTCGCCAATTCACTAATTCGCCAATTCACTAATTCGCCAATTCACTAATTCGCCAATTCGCCAATTCTCTAATCCGCCAATTCGCTAATCCGCCAAATTCGCCAGCGCCAAATTATGCAAAGTATATTTTTTCAAATTCTCAACTTGCTTCAGAGTTAAAACATCGCACGCCCAGCCCCAGTGGCAAGAAACCCAGTCGCCAATCTGGGGATTTTTTATAAATGATTCGCCGAACATTTTGTAAATAATTTTTTTTATTTGCGGTGGGGAAAATTGCACGGTGACCGTCGCCGTCCCCGTGGCGCCAAACGCGTCGGCCAATTGTAATTTTTTCGTCTCAATAACCAATTCATTTTCACCAATGTCAATAATCTTTCCCCAGCCGATCCGGCAATTATCCATTGTTTCAATCGTATGAGCTGAAGCTGTATGACCTGTCCTTTGCCAAATATTAAACACATGAAAGCTGTGATGAGGAATCGCGCCCCGCGGAATTTTAGCGACAATATTTTCAAATTGATCCAGTTTCATTCTTTTTTTTAATTTCAGCCCGTCAACAAAATGATTATACAAATTTTTCATTTGAACATTATTTAATAGCTCATTGCCAAGCCAATACGCTTCCACCACGGCCGGATCAAATGGATCACTTATTTTATTGGCCGCGGCAATCAATTTCAAATACGGATAAAGCGTTTCAAATTCGCGCAAAGCAAAATTTAGAGTTCCGTCCGGATCATTTATGGCCGTTAATTCAAAAATCGCCGCGTTCTGATCGCCGCCGCAGTATTGCAGTTTATTTGGCATGAAGGCGTATTTTGCGCACAATAAAACACCGGACTGCGATTTATCAAAATTCATAATCAGAATTAAATTAAGTCAAATGGGCTGACAATGCCGCGGAGCGCCTTATTGGTGACCTGCGTGTAAATTTGGGTTGTTTCCAATTTCTTGTGACCGAGCAATTTTTGGATATATCGGATATCGGTGCCATTTTCCAATAAATGAGTGGCGAAAGAATGGCGCAAAGAATGGCAGGTCGCGTTTTTTTTGATATTACTTTTTCGCAGAGCTGAATTAAAATAGCTCTGCAATGACCGGCTGGTCAGCGGCCCATTGTTCCGGCCGGCGATCACATAGCCGTTCAAATCCTTATCCTTGACAAAAACAGCCAGCGGCTCCACCAATTTTACCGGCAATATCGTGATGCGATCCTTATTTCCTTTACCGCCTTTGACATGAATCGTTTCCCTTTCAAAGTCAATGTCTCCAACTTTTAATTTAACCGCCTCCGACACACGCAAGCCACTGCTGTACATTAAACTGAAAGCCAAGCGGTATTTTTCATTATCAACGGAATTCAAAAAACACATAACCTCTCCGAGACTAAAAACAACGGGCAGGGTCTGCGCTTTTTTGGGATGTTTGATGTCAACGAAAAATTTTCTTTTTAGTATTTTTTGATAATAAAACTTCAGCGCGTTCAGAGCAACGCTCAAGGTGGAAGCGGACGCGCCCCTGTGCCTTAAATCCTCCAGGTAGAGTCTGATATCATTATTTGTAATGTCTTTTGGCGATTTTTTGCGCCACTCCAAAAAGCGCAAATTAATCTGAGCATACGACTTGCATGTTTTTGGCGAATAATTACGCAATTTAAGCCGGTTCTTCAAACTGATCAATGAATCGATCTGCTTTGATTTTATTTTTTGATCTGGTATAATCATATGGTATGTATGAATGCTCGAACAGCCACAAACCAATGTTTTTTATAATCTAATTATACTACAATCTTTATGCGAATTCCAACAACTTCGCATAAAAGGAGTTAGGCGACATATTTTTGAAAAATTTGTATTTAAAATATTTTTGGTGGGCTTTAAGAAATAAGGAATTTGATTTTTTTAATTTTTAAAGAGGGGGGTAAAAGGTGTTTTCTCCGCTATCGCTCCGAAAACGATTTATTATAAATTGAATAAATAAGAGAAATACTTATATAATAGAAATAACTTTTACTTATAAGGAATAAACTATGGAACAAGCAAAACTAAAACAACTAATACTCAAAGTCTTAAAAAAAGACGAGAGACTTTGGAATGAAGATAAAACAGAGCTAAACCAAACTCTTCTTTTGGATTTGGTAGAAAATATTGATGAAACGGTTATTGATTTACTGCTCCAAGAAAAAGGCTTGAGAGAAAAGTTTTTTGTGAAAATCAGAGATGTTTATGTTTTCAAGACAAACGATTTTCGTTTTTTTATGGAAGAAAACAAAGTAGATAATTCATATACTGCATACAAAAATAGAATTGGCTTAACAGATAGCAAAAAGTTTCTCAAAGATACAAATGATGTAGTTTTGGACTTTCCTTATAAAGATTGTGTTTTGGAAGGTGGGCAAAGCACAGAAGAAGGCACAGATACTTATTTTGAATACTCTGAAAAAGCTGAAAAATACGAAGAAAAGCAAGGCAAAAGAAAAGAAATATTTTTCAATAAAGTTTTGGCTCATGATGAGATAGACAGACTTTTTGACCATAAAGCACTCACAAACTGGAAAAGATTTACCAAAGACGGAGAACACAAAGTCAAAGAGATTAAAAGAGATGAAGACGGAACAATCAAAGAAAATTTAATTATCAAAGGAAATAATTTACTGGCTTTACATAGCCTAAAAAAACAATTTACAGGAAAAGTAAAACTGATTTATATTGATCCGCCGTATAATCCTGAATCAGTAGCAAATACCTTTACTTATAATAACAATTTCAATCATTCAACATGGCTTACTTTTATAAAAAACAGGGCTGAAATTTCTAAAAATATTTTGGATGATGATGGACTATATTGTATTGCAATAGACCATTATGAGGTCTTTTATACTGGTGTCTTATTAGATGAATTATTTGGGAGAGAAAATAGGGTTGGGATTATCGCAGTTGAAACCAATCCAGGAGGAAGAAGTGATTCAAGTTTTTTTGCGACTTCTCATGAGTATTTTATTGTTTATGCAAAAAATATTAATCTGGCGAAAATAAATAATCTAAATCTAACAGATGAACAAAAAAAACAGTATAAATTAAATGATGGTATTTCAGAATATAAGCTAGTTCCCCTAAGAAGAACAGGAAGTAACTCAACTCCAGATAAAAGACCAAATCTAAATTTTCCAATCTACTATAATCCTAATAATGATGAAATTTCTTTGGAAGAAAAAAAAGATTTTATCAAAATAATGCCCTTAGGCTCTAATGGTATTATGAGAGTATGGAGATGGTCAAAGAATAAAATAACAAGAGACATCTCAGATATCGAAATTAAAAAGTCAAGAGATGAATATGCTATTTTTGTAAAAGATAGAATAAAAAAGGGTAAAAAACCAAAAACTTTATGGTATGGATCTCAATACGATGCTTCGTCTCATGGAACAAAATTATTACAGAAATTTAAACTTGATGATAATTTCAGCTATCCAAAACCAATACATCTTCTAAAAGATATACTTCAAATACTTACTAATAAAAATGATATAGTAATAGATTATCATGCAGGTTCTGGAACAACAGCTCATGCAGTTTTAGAATTAAACAAGGAAGATGGTGGAAATAGAAAATTCATCATGATTGAACAGATGAATTATATCAACACCGTTACTTGTCCGAGAGTACAAAAAGTCATGGAAAACGACAATATTGATGACTCTTTCATCTATTTTGAACTTGCAAAATGGAACGAAACAGCCAAAGAAAAAATCCATAAAGCAAAAAGTTTGAAAGAATTAGAAACATTTTTTGATGAAATGTATGAGAGATATTTTTTGAATTACAATCTTAAAATCAAAGAGTTTAAAGAGAAAGTCATCAAAGAAGAAGAGTTTAAAAATCTCGTTTTAGACGATCAAAAGAAAATGTTTATCGCAATGCTTGATAATAATCAAATGTATGTAAACAAAACCGAAATGGCAGATAAAAAGTTTGGCATTGATAAGCAAGATCAAAAACTAACTTCTGAATTTTATAACAGTGAGAAATAATTATGGCAGATATAAAAAATCTTTATGAAACAATCGGCGAAAAGGCTTTTAGGTTAAGACTGCCCTTTCCTGAAATACCTCAATATATTTCAAACAATTTGAAGTATAGCTTTTTTGATTGGCAAAAAAATGCTTTTGAAAACTTTCTTACTTATCAAGCCATCAAAGAAAGAGAAAATCCAAACGATCCAACACACCTGATGTTTAACATGGCAACAGGAACAGGAAAAACACTACTCATGGCTAGCACCATTTTGTATTACTACAATCAAGGATATAGACATTTTCTTTTCTTTGTAAATCAAAATAATATTGTCGATAAAACGGAAAATAATTTTATAGATAACACTCATACAAAATATCTTTTCAAAGAAAAAATTGTGATTGATGATAAAACTATAAATATCAAAAAAGTAGATGCATTTTCAGATAATCCACAAGGCATAGAAATCAAATTTACATCTATTCAAAAACTCTATAACGATATTCACTTACAAAGAGAAAATCAGACTACTTTGGACGATTTGCATAGCAAAAATATTGTAATGCTTGCCGATGAAGCTCACCACCTTAATACAGATACCAACAAAAAAGGAACGGCACAGCAAGAATTGATCCCGACAGAAATTACAGGAACAACAAGCGATGCAGAAATTGAAAAAAGAGGTTGGGAGCATACAGTAATAGAATTAATTTTGAATAAAAACGGAAAAAAAGAAGAAAATAAAAATGTGCTTTTAGAATTTACAGCAACAATCCCAGCAACAGAAAATATTGCTAAAAAATACGAAGACAAAATCATCTATAAATTTGGACTAAAAGAATTTTTGCAAGCAGGCTATACCAAAGAAATTAACCTTATTTCTTCTACTTTGGATAAAAAAGAGAGAGTTTTACAGGCACTACTTTTCCAGTGGTACAGGCATAAAATCGCACTTAGAAATGATATTGCTAACTTTAAACCAGTTATTCTTTTTAGAAGTAAGACTATTGAAGAATCAAAAGCAGATTATGAAGAGTTTTTGAATTGGATAGACACTATTTCAAAAAGTGATTTTGATTATTTGAAAAACATATCGGACAAAATCGCACAAAGTAAAAGTCTTTATGAACAAGGCAAATCAAGAACCGAGCAAGTTTTGAATTTTATTAAAAACGAAAATCTTCATTTTGGAGATGTCGCAAACTGGATCAAACAAAGCTATCCAGAGAAAAACACCATTATCACCAACTCCAAAACCAATAAAACGAAAAAAGAAAAAACAGATGAAGAAACAGAAAAATTACTTAATAGCTTAGAAGACAAAAATAATCATATCAGAGCTATTTTTACCGTTGATAGATTGACGGAAGGCTGGGATGTTTTAAATCTTTTTGATATTGTGAGGCTCTATCAAGGGCAAAATACTGGAGGAAGCACAAAGAAGACTCCAGAAGCAACGACCAAAGAAAAACAGCTTATCGGAAGAGGTGTTAGATATTTCCCTTTTGATTTTAATGACAAGATCAAAAATAAAAGAAAATTTGATGATGACTTGAAACACGAACTGAGAATTTTAGAAGAATTGTATTATTACACGTATGATGAAGAATCAAGATATATTTCTCACCTTAAAGAAGAATTAAGAAAAGACGGATATATTAGAGATGATAAAGTTATCAAAACCTTTGCCCTAAAAAAAGATTTTCAAGAAAGTAAATTCTATAAAGAAACAAAAATTTGGTACAACAAACAAATTGATAATCCAAACAGGAAAAAGAAGACTTTGGAAGACATTAAAAAAGATTTTTTTGTTCCGTATAAAATCAAAGGCTTAGAATTTACAGAACAAGAAATTGATTTTGAAAAACAAGAAGATTTACAAAGACTAAACTTGCAAGAAAAAGGACTACAAACAATATCAATAAAATTTAAGAATATTGAGAAATACATTGTTCAAAAAGCTATCAATATCAAAGCAAAACAAGAAAATTCTTTGTTTCAATTTGAAAAACTAAAAGAAGAACTGGAAATTGAAAGTATTGAGGAATTACAAAGTGAGAAACTTGCAGATTTTGATGTAAAAATCATTGTGAGTAAGAATACGAAGTATGAAGATATTGAGAACAGCGACAAGTTGGGTGTAATAATTAAGTTTTTAGACAATATTTTCGCAGAGCTAAAAGACAAAATTGCACCCAAAATTGGAAGTGAGTTTATTTCGGGAGATTTCAAGAAATTCTTTACAGAACCAAAAACAAAGACTATTGAAGCAGATACTGATTCTGAAAGAATTGCTAAAGATTTAGAAAAAGAAAGCTGGTATGTTTTGGATTCTTTTCATGGTACAAGTGAAGAAAAAGAACTTATTGGATTTATCAAAGAAACGATTGGTAATTTAGAAACCAAATACAAAGAGATTTATCTTTTGAGAAATGAAGAAGTTTATAAAATCTTTGATTTTGAACAAGGAAGAGGTTTCCAGCCTGACTTTATTCTCTTTTTGAAGACAAAAGATAAAAAGAAAATTGGAGTCGCTGAAACAGAGCTTTATTATCAAATATTTATTGAACCAAAAGGAAATGAATATATTGGAGATGATGGAACTTTCAAAACTGGAAAAGAAGGTTGGAAGGAACAGTTTTTAGAAGAGATATCTGAAAAGTACGGATTTAAAAAAGTCATCAAAGCGGAGAATCCAAATTACAGATTGATTGGTTTACCATTCTTTAATAAAGATCAAAATACAAACTTTAAGACAGAATACGAATTGATAGTAAAAGAATAAGGAGTTTTGAAAAATGGAATTCACCCCCAGCCCCTCTTCCATTTTTCAAAACAAAAAAATCAAATACAATAATAAAAAGCCCACCAAAAACGGAATAATATGGATAAATTTTTCAAAAATACGCAAGGCACGTTGCACTCTCACTCCGCTATCGCTCCGTTCGGCTCGCCTAACACAGTATATGCGGTTCGCTCGTTGCACTTCGCTCTCCCATATTTTGCTCCACTGCGTTCCGCAAAACATCGCATATACTGAAACGTTA
>CAZPYM010000005.1:0-98222 GCA_964590105.1 uncultured Gammaproteobacteria bacterium | reverse complement strand
GGATTAAAGTAAAACATGCACATCACATAACACGGCATATCTGGTTACGGCTTTTATACAAAAGCCTCCACCCATATTTGCCTCCGCTACGCTACGGCAAACATCAGATATGCCGAAACGTTAGGCGACATATTACTCGACCAACACCAGATTTATATATTAGAATGATTTTATTTTTTCTATTATGAACAAAATGACAAAGAAAAGAATATTGTGTTTTGGCGATTCTTATACTTGGGGATATATTCCTAATACAGACCATGAAAGATTTCCTGATAATGTTAGATTTCCAAAAGTTTTACAAAAATTATTGAGCGAGAATTTTGAAATTATTGAAGAAGGACTCAATAGTAGAACTTTGGTTAATGAAGATGATAGGCCCGGCAAGGAAGGTAGGAATGGAAGTCAATACTTAATCCCTTGCCTTGATTCACATGATCCTCTTGATCTGGTTATTTTAATGCTTGGAACAAATGAGCTTAAACATAAATTTCAAAATTCTCCAGAAGAAATCGGAAATCTTTTTGAAAAACATTTTGTCAAAGTTATTCTAAATAGGAAATCTCAATTTCAAAATAAATATCCCCAAGTATTGATAATTTCTTTACCAACTATTAATGAAACAACCGAATATGCTTCTCAAAGATATATCGGCGGTACCCAAAAATCTATAGAATTAAAAGAAATTTATTCAGGAATCGCCAAAACTAATGATTGTCATTTTGTTGACGCAAGCGAATTAAAAGTAGGAGATGATGGTGTTCATCTTACTAAAGAAAGTCATATTTCACTTGCTAATAAGTTGAACGAAAAAATAAAATCAATAAAATGGTAGGTGTTGGTCTGCGTCATACGCAAGGGGACGCTGCGCTTTCGCTCGTTCCTCGCTCACCCTCGCCTAACAAGGGATATACGGTTCGGGGCTCGGCTCGCCCCTTACCCAAATTTTGCTCCTTTCAGTCGCAAAACTTCGTATATCCCTGACGTTATATGAAATAAATTTTTATTTTCTCAAACTAAACTATGAAAAATTTTAAATTCAAACATGAAACAGGCGAAACTATTCCGCTTAATTCTGAATACCAGCTCATATCTCCAGAAGCAGAGCGATTGCGAGAGACTGAAGAATATCTTAAAAATGTCCAGTTCAGAAGAAGTTCAGACAGTTCTATTTTTATACCAACTGGGCTAGGGGTATTAGTAACTCCAGATAGAAATAACAAAATTTTTTCAATATATGGTGCACCTCAAAACTGTGTATATGATTTGCCTTCGCTAAAAGGTGAATTTAGTATGGCTGAAACAACTGATGTTAAGTTTTGCGGTGTCACAACATTAAAAACTGACGATGGTTTTCATCTTCTTACACACGCTGGCGGACCTGACGCTGTTAAAGTACTGACTGCTAGAGGTCTCGAAATCGCTCAGGCAAATGGAGCAGATATTAGTCAACTACTAAAAATTTTGTTATTTTTTAATCGTCAACAAGGTTATGACACATACATTTCTGGAGATATGAGCTATAAGCAAAAACTAGCAGATATGGCAAAGCGTTTGAATTTAAAATTTGATCTACAAGAAAGAGCGGTTACTGATATGACTAAAATTACTGCTTAAATCAGAAAAATAAAAATTTACATCATATAACACAGCGTATGCGGTTCGGGGCTCGGCTCGCCCCTCACCCATATTTTTTGCCCTTCTTTTCTGATAAAATAATAAGGAAGCGGGCAAAAAACATCGCATACGCTGGAACGTTGTCCGACATACACTTTTCTCTTTTAGATTTATTTGAATTGAAAGTGAGTGAAATAACAACGGACAAAACAAAATTTTTAGTGATTGATTTAGGGGAAATATGATGTCCCGCCGTATACTCGGGAGGGACGATTATTTTAATAAAATATAATGCCTTCATCAAATATTCATTTTTATATACTACCATTCAAACATGCGCATATTAATTATTGAAGACAACCAAAAATTAGCCGGCTATATAAAAAAGGCTTTAGAACAAAAAAGCTATTCTGTCGACTGTATTTATGATGGCGAAACTGGGGAAAGACGGGCTATTTTTGGCGAATATGACTTGATGATTTTGGATATTATGTTGCCGAAAAGAGATGGCATTACGGTTTGTAAAAATCTACGAGAAAAGAATATCAACCTACCGATCATTATGCTTACAGCCAAGAGTCAGCTAGATGACAGAGTAGAAGGGCTTGACAGTGGAGCAGATGATTATTTGGTTAAACCGTTTGAGTTAGAAGAATTATTAGCTAGGATTAGGGCACTACTACGTAGACCAAAAGAAAAAGAAACAGAAATTTTAGGTTCCCAAGACATTACCATAGACAACGCCACCCATACGGTTAAAAAAGCTGGTGAAGATTTAAAATTGACTTTAAAAGAATACACCGTGCTTGAATATTTAATCAAAAATAAAGGACGAGTGGTAAATCGAGAACAAATACTTGATCATTGTTGGGATTTTGCTTTTGATTCTTTCTCTAATATTGTTGATGTTTATATTAAACAATTACGCAAGAAATTAAATGATACAAATGGCAAATATATCAAAACCATTCGCGAGGTTGGTTATCAATTTCAAGAATAATCCATTTTTACGAGCGCGTTTAAAGTTAACGGTTTATTATACAATCGGGGTATTTATTATCCTACTTGTTTATAGTTTGGCAGTTTACGGACTTTTTTCTAAAAATATTTCTAGTAATTTAGAATATGAAGGATCTGATCAAGAAGAAAATGCCAATGTTGAATTGCAAATTATCGATAAAGCTCAAGACCAGTTGCAAACCATTCTTTTCACAGTTGATGGATTGGTTATTATTTTAATTATTATTTTCAGTTATTATTTGTCCGGCAAAACTTTAAAACCGATTGAAATATCTTACAAAAGACAGAAAAAATTTGTGGCCGATACCGCACATGAATTAAGAACGCCTTTAGCAGTGATGAAAACAGGAGCAGAGGCTACCTTGAGTGGTAATGGCAACAAGGATGAATATAAAAAATTAACTCAAGATTCCTTGGAGGAAATAAATATTTTGTCATCTATGGTTGATGATTTGTTATTTTTAGCGCACAGTGATGATTTAAAAAAAGTTGAATTCTCAAAATTTGATTTGGGTAAATTAGCTCATAAACAAATTGAACTGATGAACCCGTATGCTGGCAAAAAAAATGTTACTCTTCGTGATAATATTCAAGGTGAATTTCAAATAGACGGAAATAAAATTTATTTAAAACGCTTATTGGTTAATTTAATTAAAAACGCTATTGACTATAACAAACCTCAAGGTGAGGTAGTTGTATCTCTACAAAAAAAGAAACAGCAAATTGAATTAAAAATAGCCGATACTGGTATAGGTATTTCAAAAAATGATTTAGAACATATCTTTGATCGTTTTTATAAAGCCGACCAGGCGCGCGTTAGACAATCTAGCGGAGCCGGATTAGGTCTCTCTATTATCCAAGAAATTGTTGCATTGCATAATGGAAAAATTGATATAAAAAGTGAACTAGACAAGGGTACAGAAATTATTGTTAATTTACCTCTAAAACTCATCTAAAATATTTATTTTAATTTTACCTATGATAGAAAAAATTATCAAAATAAAAAATTTAACCAAAAAATATGATAATACCCTAGTGGTTGACAATCTCTCTTTTTCTGTTGACCAAGGTGATATTTTTGGTTTTTTAGGCCACAATGGCGCTGGTAAGACCACTACAATTAATATGTTGACGACATTGCTCGAACCAAGTTATGGTACAGCAGAAATTGCTGGTTTTAATTTAATTGTAGAACCTTTTGAAATTAAAAAAATAATTGGCTACGTTCCAGAAAATGTTGAATTATATCAATCATTTTCTGCCTCTGAAAATTTGGAATATTTTGCTAAATTGTCTGGAATTAAAAATCCTAAAAAAAATATAGATGAGGTTCTAGAATTTTTAGGCTCTAGTAGTTATGCTAATAAAAAGGCTAAAGATTTATCAAAAGGCATGCGACAACGGATTGGTATTGCCCAAGCAATTTTACATGATCCCAAAATATTATTTTTAGATGAGCCAACTTCAGGACTTGATCCCCTGGGCGTAAAACAGTTGCGCGAAATTATTCTACGCCTTAACAAAGAAAAAAACATGACAATTTTTATGAATACCCATCTTTTATCAGAAGTAAGCAAAACTTGTAAAACAATTGGGGTATTAAACCATGGCCACTTAGCGTTTATCGACAGTATGGAAAATGTTCTAAAAAAATTTAAAAACGAAAATTCTCTAGAAGATATTTATTTAAGCATTGAAAAAAAAGATGAATCTGCAAATAATTAAAACCATAGCCAAAAAGGAAATAAAATATTTGTTTAGAGAAAAAACATTCTATTTACTTTTGGCAATTTTTATTCTAATGGCCTCATTATCTACCTATATTGGCTGGGCAACAGAACATACTATTAAAAATGTTTATGATGCGGCAGTTTATGAATTGAATACCAACCAGCAAACCGTTCCTGCTTATCCCCTTGAAAATGCATCTTCGCTCGCTATTGTAAAAAACATGATTATCTATGTTATCTTAATTGGTTCACTACTAGCTATTATTTTAGGGTATTTTATTGGGATTAATGATCGTATTTCAGGGACTGTTCGACTAATTTTTTCTCGACCAATTAGTCGCATAAATTTGCTACTTGGCAAAGTCTTGGCACTTAAGACTGTTTTGTTGTTTATTGTTTTATCAGCTTTTATTATTAGTTTGTTGTCAGCTGGAATTTTTCATGTTTTGTCTTTTGCTAATGGACTAAAAATTTCAGAATTCTATCTAATTTCTTTCATTTATATGCTTGGATTTGCTTTACTGGCCATGGCTTTTGCGATATCAATGAAAAATTCAGCCTCAGCACTTCTATATGCTTTGTTTGTTTGGATGATAATTACTTTTGCTTTGCCCGAACTCGG
This sequence comes from uncultured Gammaproteobacteria bacterium, assembly GCA_964590105.1. GTDB lineage: Bacteria > Patescibacteriota > Patescibacteriia > UBA11705 > JABHMO01 > JABMRF01. Next base: position 93,233 of record CAZPYM010000005.1, on the reverse strand, counting down.
ATCCGCGCTTTTCCCAACCGGTTCACTTAATCCAGTTTTGCCTCCGACTAACATATTACAATCATCAACTTTGTCATATATTCATAACGTAACTTACCCCTTTTCTATTTCTGAACATTTTAAAGAAATAAGTGCCTCTATTCTGGAAGTAAACTCTCAACCAATATCAGACTTTGTGCGAACAACTTATTCAAACTTACTTAATTTTTTAGTATTATTGTTCTGGGGTATTTTAAATTTTATGTTAGCCTATTTTCTTTTCAAAAAAATTAAGCCAGCCCAAAATGATTTATATGAGTAAAATATTTATTATCGCTCAAAAAGAACTTAAAGATATACTTAGAAGCAAGATATTTATTTATGTTTTATTACTACTCTTTGGTTTAACTCTAGTTTCTCTGTTTGTGTCAGAATTAGTTTTTAAAGATCAAGTCTGGCAATATAACAGTTCTTTAGAAATGTTAAGGAGTATCGGTAAAATGCCAACAACCGCAGCCCCAGAACTTTTCCCTCTTAATTTACTACGGGGAGTAGTTGATTACATAGAAATAATTGGAGCAATTTTGGGAATATTCCTGGGATATATCAGCATGTTTAAGGAACGAAACACCAAAGCCATAAAATTAATTCTGACGAGACCTATTAAAAAAAACGATATCATCTTTGGTAAAATACTTGGTAACTTTATATTTACTTTAGTTTTAATGATAGGAGTTGTCTTGTTAATTATTTTAACGCTCCCTTTGGTAGGCGGTGCGAATTTGCATTTTATTGATTTTGTTAAGTTAGGAATATTTATTATTCTTTCTTCTCTGTATATTTTAATATTTTTTACTCTATCATTTTTGTTGTCACTTCAGCAAAAGGTTATAGCCAATGCTTTGGTTATTTCTTTTGCAGTTTGGCTCGTCTTTGTTTTAATTTTGCCTCAAATTGGAGATACCATGGATCCAGATAATCAAGTACCTGGAGGATTTTTTAAAAGCATGGCACTTACCAAACCGCAAGAATTAAAAGTTATGGGTAATTTTAAAAATTATGAAACAATTAGAACCGGCGTGGAGCAAATTTCAATTACCAAACATTATGAAAGGACAGTTTTTGCTCTCTTCGGCATTAAGAGCAATTATAACGGCAAAACCTTGACGGAAATCTTTCACGATAAATGGGGTAATGTTTTGGCCGTGCTACTATTTTTATTGATTGGCATTTGGGCTGATATTATCTTTTTACGGAAAAGTAAAAATTTCTTAAATATTTAATTATTAATTAACTAATAAAAAATATGATTGAACAAATCAAAAACAAATGGGGCAAAGGGGCAGTTTTGTTTATTGCCCTAATCGCTGTAGTCGCCCTAAGTGGATGCAGTAATAGCGTAGCTGTTAAAACAACAGACCAAACAACGGGAGTTGTTAAACAGCCCGTCGGCACAGATACCGATAAGGATGGGATTCCAGACAATGCTGAAGTAGTACTTGGAACCGATCCAAAAAATACTGACACAGATGGTGATGGTATTGATGATAAAACTGATCAGAATCCAGTACTAGTGGATAATATTTTTCAAAAATCTACTGGAGCCAATGATTTTTCTATTCAGAGTATTTTAGTGGAAAATAACGTTGATGCGATTACTCAAAAAGGAACATCAGATCATCTTGAAGTTTTCTTAAAAAGTAACAGCAAAGTAACTATTACAGATTTTAGTATTTATTATGAATACAATGATTTAGTAGACAATACCAAACAATCATATGAAATGTCTCTAACTGGGTTTGTTTTAAATGCCGGTGAAACAAAATCAGTTCACTTGGATACAGGTGATTTACCTGGACATTTTCGTACCAATCCTAATAGTTCATACTACCAATCTCAAAACGCTAAAGATGTCAAAGTTATAATTAGCGCTACGGGTCATCAAGCACAAGAAAGCAGCGTTAAAAAAGATAAAGGTGGGGCAGAAACTGCCGACTAATAATTTTAAATTTTGAAGATAACCCTACAAAAACACTACTATGAAAAAGTAGTGTTTTTATGTTCACGAAATACTCATTTCCACTTGTTATATTAACAATATAAATAAGGGCTTAATAGAACTTTTGAGGGGTTATTTATCTCCTTTCAACAACTCAACAACAACTTTCTCTCTTCTTTTTTTGGTAAGTCCACGGTGAACATTAAGTTTGTTTTTTAGACTACTAAAGTATCCATCCAGTGAGTTAGTAGTATTGGGAATATTTAATTCTGGATATTTTAAATAGGTAAATAAATACGGTAAATTATTTTTCAAACTTCGGTAAGCTGATCTTAATCTCTTGTGGGTAAAATGCCATTTGTCTGTTTCTGAATCAGTGGTTTTTTCTTTTAAAAAATCTTTCCATTTTTTGTACCAGTTATTCAACTGTTCACTAAATACTTCTTCATTTGTATTGGCTAGTGTTTTTACAATTTCTTTTAACTCAATACTCGCTTCTAGTTTTGGTTTGTTTGTTAAATATCTTCGTACTATCTGCTTTTGATGAAAGTGACACATTTGGGCTGGTACGTAACCAAAAGCCTTTCTAACACCACGTTTTCCGTCTAATATGATGGCTTTAATGTTAAAGCCATTCTTTTCTAGATGTCTTTTACCTTGTTCATATACTCTAACTCTTTCGTAATCTGTAAACTTCCACCAGATATTCTTTTTTAAATTTGGTTCTCTAAAATTATGTTATTTTTTAATGCGGATTAACTATAGCTATTTTATTCATCGAATATTCATTTAAATCAAATATAATATGTGCATATTTTAAATATTATGTAATTTAAAGCTATGCAAGAAAAAATTGGAGTTGAAATCTCCCAAGTCAAGCGAATGCTTAACAAAGTGCCAGAAATTACCATCTATTTCTGGATTATCAAAGTTTTATGTACCACTGTCGGTGAAACTGCCTCAGATTTTTTAAACATCAATTTAAATCTTGGTTTGACGGGTACTTCTATTATAACTGGAATTTTACTAGCAATTATACTATTTTTCCAATTCAGAGGAAAAAAATATGTGCCAGGAATTTATTGGGTAACAGTTGTCTTAATTAGCATTTTTGGTACGCTGGTGACAGACAATCTTACTGATGCCATGGGGGTACCGCTTGAAACCAGCACCATTGTGTTTACTGTTTTGTTAGCCCTGACCTTTGCTGTTTGGTATAAATATGAAAAAACCCTTGCTATCCATTCGATATTTACCAGACGTAGAGAGGCTTTCTATTGGTTGGCGATTCTTTTTACATTTGCACTTGGTACGGCTTCGGGAGATTTGATGGCAGAAGGGCTTGGTCTAGGTTATTTGACTACTGGTCTAATAGTTTGTGGCGTCGTTGCTACTTTTGCGGTTGCCTGGAAGATTGGCCTTGATTCCATATTATCATTCTGGCTCATATATATTATGACACGACCGCTGGGAGCATCTCTCGGTGATTATTTATCCCAGCCGGCTAAATATGGTGGTTTAGATTTAGGCGCAACCATTACTAGTGTTATATTTCTTTTAGCAATTTTGGCAACTGTTGTTTTTCTTTCTATAACTAAAAAAGATGTCATCAAAAAAGAAGCAATTGTAGAAGAAAAAATAGAATTAAAAAAACCAAATACAGTCTGGCAAGTGGCAATTACCTTGGCTGTATTAGTAATTATATCGGGTGTAGGATATTACTGGCGACAAGCCTCACTTCAGGCTGGGGCAAATAATATTTTTGCAGATACCCAAACACAAAATGATTCTTCTGATCAAGCAAATTTGGGAGATTTGTCAAATTTTCAGATAATCACCCAAGCTACACTGGATCTTGTAAATTTGGGCGATTTGTCAGGTGCAAAAACAAGAGCCAATGATTTGGAATATGAATGGGATAACGCCACGGCGCGTCTTAAGTCAATGGACAAAAGCAAATGGACAGAAATTGATGATGTTGTTGACACAGTCTTAAAAAATTTACGTGCCAGAAATCAGGATGCAACAAAATGCAAATCATCACTTGAAACATTACTCACTTTATTTAATTAAACATTTTAATCATGTATCCAAACTGATTAAAATTATTAACATAAAATTTATGGAAAACGACAAATCGGACAATAACAAAGGCTGTGATAAATTTACTTGGTGCAAACATCATCATATTATACTTCCTCTAGTCATTGTCCTTTTATTTATTGGCGTATTTGTGGCTGGTTTGGCCATTGGACATGAATTTGCTGGAGATGAAGGAGATCGTGGTGAACGAGGTAAATGGCAAGAAAATGATTGTGGTGAAAAAGGATTTTTTCAAGAACAAAAAAACTGTGATGAAAATGGAAATAATTCAAATGAGCAATCCGAAGGTGAGGAAGAAAATGCAAACGTTGGACAGAAAGACAACTTACAACTAAATGATGTGACGGACGTAGAAAATTCAGCAAATCTTGAACAAAATTCGAACGCTACCTCAACGGAAAACCAATAATATACAAAATTGGTAAGACAAAAACACCGCGATTTTAATTGTGGTGTTTTTTATTTACAGTCTATTCATTCTTACTTTTTAAATTCATAATTAAGAGTTAATATATTTGTATCGTCGGGCATTCACCCCTTAATCCCCTCTGCCCTAGATCTAGAGAAAAATTTTGTTTTGTGTGATATAATGAAAGTATATAGTTTTAAAGAAAGAGAAAAGTGTACGTTCCCCCGCTGCGCTCTCATGCACTTCGTGTCATTCGGGTCGGACAACACGGTATATGAGATTCGCTCCTGCCATCGCTCTCCCATATTTTGCTCGTACCTCGCAAAACATCTCATATACCGATACGTTATATGAAATATGCTTTTCTTTTTACGGCTAACGCCTAACACTTTTCTATAATGAACAAATTTTATTTTTATTTTTTTAGAGGGGGGTATATGGTATTTTCTCCGCTTCGCTCCGAAAATGATTTATTTATAATTTTATAAAAGCTATACTCAAAATATGTCAGATATAACAAAATTCATAGACAAAATAATTTGCGGGGATACGGTTGAAATAATGAAAAAAATGCCGGAGGGTTCGGTTGATTTAATCGTAACTTCACCACCTTATAACCTCAAAAATTCTACTGGCAATGGAATGAAAGATGGCCGCGGTGGAAAATGGGCAAATGCTGCCTTGCAAAAAGGCTACTCGCATTACAACGATAATATGCCGCACAAAGAATATGTTAAGTGGCAAAGAGATTGTCTCACGGAAATGATGAGGTTAATTCCTGAAGACGGAGCAATTTTTTACAATCATAAGTGGCGAGTTCAAGCTGGAAAATTACAAGACCGGCAAGATATTGTTAGTGGCTTTCCAATTCGCCAAATTATTATTTGGAAACGTGCCGGTGGTTTGAATTTTAACGCTGGATATTTTTTGCCTACTTATGAGGTGATTTATTTGATCGCCAAACCTAAATTTAAACTTGCGCCAAAGGCCAACGCATACGGAGATATTTGGGAAATACCACAAGAAATGAAAAATGGACATCCAGCGCCTTTCCCCGTCAAACTGATTGACCGGATAATTTCATCAACGACTGCAAAAATTGTTTTAGATCCGTTTATGGGTTCTGGCACAACAGCAATTTCAGCAATAAATTTTAAACGTAATTATATTGGGATTGATATTTCGCCGGATTATTGTGAGTCAGCAAAAAAACGGATAAAACAACATCAATCACAAGCTAAACTTTTATAACTATGACAGACCAAATTATCTACACAAAACCAGCCTTAATCGCAAAGTTGAAAGAAATTTCGGCAATGGGGTTTGTGCCAAACGCTCGAAAAGGAAATCACGGAGGTATCGGCAACACTCTTGAGGATTTACTTGGGATTGAAGAAAACAATTTACCTATTCCAAACGCCGCCGAATGGGAATTGAAAGCCCAACGATTAAATTCAACCTCGCTTACAACGCTTTTTCATATTGAGCCATCGCCTCGGGCAATTCGTTTTGTTCCACAAGTTTTATTGCCCCTTTACGGCTGGGCACACAAAGAAGACGGCAAAAAATATCCGAAAGGAGAAATGAGTTTTCGCCAAACTATTCACGGCAATTCTTGCAGTGATAGAGGATTTAAAGTTGTTATTGATCGCAAAGAAAGAAAAATTTTAATTTCATTTGATTCAAAGTGCGTTGATAAAAGACATAAAGAATGGCTACAACAAGTTAAAAAACGTGTCGGCCTCGATGAGCTTAATCCGCAACCATATTGGGGCTTTGACGATTTGGAACATAAAGCCGGAACAAAACTACTTAATACTTTTTATGTTCAGGCAGAAGTTGAAATTAGACGTAAAAAAGAATTTTACCACTATACAAAAGTAATGATGTTACAGAAATTCAGTTTTGAAGGATTTTTGAAAGCGCTAGAAGAAGGTAAAATTTTGGTGGATTTTGACGCACGCACCGGCCACAACCACGGAACAAAATTTAGAATGAGGCAGGATTGCTTACCTATGCTTTATGAGAAGGCAACAATAATAATTTAGCTATGTTAGATCAAATTTATTCATACCGAGAAATGTGCGATATAGAAAACGTTCAGACCTTACAACGAGGTATGAATTTTAGAATGAATCCAAGATATTCAGTTATTTTAATGTCGCGAAGATCAAACGCGCCTTATAGCGACAGCATTTCTGATGATGGAATTACTATTGAATATGAAGGACACGACGAGCCAAAAACTTCCTATGAAATGAATCCAAAACTACTTGACCAGCCGCAACAAACCAGAAATGGCACACTAACTCAAAATGGAAAATTTATTAAAGCAGTAAAAGATTTTAAAAATGGAATTTCTGAAGCTGAAAGAGTCAAGGTCTATGAAAAGATTTTGCCCGGCGTGTGGTCGCTAAAAGGTTTATTTGATTTGATTGATTATAATATTAAAAATGACGGCAAAAGAAATGTGTTTGTTTTTACTCTAAAATTATCAGACGAACAAGATTTAACCACAAATGAACACATTGATCTTGCGCATACAAGGCTTATACCGAGCGAAGTAAAGAAAGAAGTTTGGAAAAGAGATGGTGGAAAATGCGTTTTGTGCGACTCAACAAAAAATTTACATTTTGATCATGATTTGCCGTTTTCAAGAGGTGGAACCAGCTTAACTGCTAAAAATATAAGGTTACTTTGCGCAAAATGTAATTTAGCAAAATCAGATAAAATAGAATAAGAAGTTTTGGCTTCGGGGCATTTACCCCCAGCCCCTCTGCCATTTACAATGGTAAAATAAAAAATTTTAAAAGAAATACAATCATGAAAGGAAGCGTAACCCAACCGAAAATTTTTATCTCTTATAGCTGGTCAAGTCCGCAACATGAGCAGTGGGTTTTAGATTTGGCAGAACGTCTATCAGGTGATGGCGTAATTGTTATTTTAGATAAATGGGATTTGAAAGAAGGACAGGACAAACATGTTTTTATGGAGCAAATGGTAAACGATAAAAGTATCAAAAAAGTTCTAATTATATGTGATAAAGTTTATCAAACAAAAGCAGACAATAGGAAAGGCGGAGTAGGTACTGAAACTCAGTTAATATCCAAGGAAGTTTACGAAAGCACGGGGCAAGAAAAATTTATTCCTATTGTTCGCGAACATGATGGCCCAAATAACCCATGTATTCCACATTATGTGGCAAGCAGAATTTATATTGATCTTTCCTCGGATGAAAAATTTGAAGAAAATTATCAAAAACTGATAAGAAATTTATATGATAAACCTCTTCTAAAAAAACCAACGCTGGGGACGCCACCAGTGTATATTCTTGAAACAGAGCCATTTACTCTAAAAACATCGCATAAGGTTGCTGAAATTAAAAATGCGCTTTTAAACGACAGACAAAGTGCAAATGGTTTAATCGCCGATTATCTTGACACACTCATCGTTTCATTTGAAGACTTTAGACTAACCGGCGGCTCAACCACTGATTTTGATGATAAAGTTGTTGAGGTTATAGAAAAAATGCTCCCCTTGCGAGATGATTTTATAGATTTTGTTTTTGTTGTTTTTAAATATCAAGAATCTATTGATCTTGAAAAATTGCAAAACTTTTTTGAACGGTTAATTCCTTTTTGTTATCGTCCCGAAAATGTTCAAACTTATACTGAAGTAGATTATGATAATTATAAGTTTTTTATTTATGAACTTATACTTAATTTTGTCGCTATATTACTACAATTAAAAAAATATAAGGAATTAGCACACTTCATAAATTCGCAATATTTTTATCGTCATCCAAACTCTAGCGAACTAACATACAGCGGAATTGAGATATTTGATCTTTTCCCACGCTCTTTAGATGAAATTAGGAATAAAAGATTAAATCTTCGTCGTGTAAGTGTAACTGCCGATTTAATCAAAGAACATACAACCAGAAAAGATGTAAGTTTTGAGGAAATAAAACAAGCAGATTTATTTTTATACTATATTACGGAATTGCAAGGCAATAGATTTGCTTGGTTTCCTAGAACATCAGTATATAGTTCTCGTGGTGGTACTGTTGAAATATTTGATAGACTTGTATCACTTCAACATTTTAATAAAATCAAAGAATTTTTTGGAGTACAAAACATAGATCAACTTAAAAAATTAATTTCTGATTATATCGAAAAAAATAAAGACCAACAACGTAGATATTCTGGATTATGGGATTATGAAATAAGACCATTAGAAAATGTTATTGATCAAACTAAAATAGGAACAGCAAAATAAGGAGTCTTGGCTTCGGGGCATTCACCCCCAGCCCCTCTGCCCCTACGCCAAGACAAAAATAAAATTTGTTCATTACAGAAAAGTGGTCTCGCTAAGGCGAGACAAAAAGAAAAGCATACATCATATAACACGGCATATCTGGTTCGGGGCTCAGCTCGCCCCTCAGCCCATATCCCAATTTCGCTTTGCTACATCGGGACGTCAGATATACCGATACGTTAGCTAAAATATATATTTTTCTTTAAAACGACGAAAATCTCTTAAAAAAATCTGCTTTTTAGAACGACAATTTTACAATTCAAAATATTAACTTATTATTAACAATTAAAAATATGGCTTGTTTTTTAGCTCCGGCAACCGCAGCAATAGTAACAACCAGCTTGAAGAAAAAAATTCCTCAAAAATATCACCTAGAGTGGCTGAATGCCATGCTCTGGGGCGGAGTCGCCATGCTGATGATTGAACATATCGCTCATGGTGAAGTAGTTTTGTTTCCACCATTTTTAACGGCGATGAAAAACCCTGCTGATATTTCCATAATGCTTAAAGAAATTGCAACTATTGGGACAGCAATGACAATTGCGATTTTTGCGGTTTGGTCAGTAATGGTCTTGATTGCAAATATGGCGACAAAAACACGCGCAAAAAAAATTCTAACCTCAACAACCTAAACTTATGTGGCTAATTACAACACTCATTTCCGCGCTTATAGCAACTTTACTATGGTATATTTTGAAAAAGAAATATAAATTGGGATTTTTGAGTTTAATGCTATGGGGCGCCGCAATAATGATCTTGGTCGATCATTTGTTGGGATATGAAGGCGGTCAATTTCTAGAATTAGAAACTGCCGGTCTAGTTAGAAGCGGAATATTACTGGGTATATTGATGTTGATTCCTGTTTTCATAATATGGCTCGCGGCACTCTTCATTCCAAAACTCAAAAATCAATTCAAAAAACAAACCAAATAACAATCGAAATCAAATGACTTTTCATATTTATTTATTACCCGTAATATTATGATTGAATTAGAAAAAACTTACCTGGTAAAAAAACTTCCTGAAAATTTGAAGGGGTTCAAATTCAAGGAAATTATTGATGTTTATCTGCCCAAAACCAGCGAGCATCCCAAATTAAGACTGAGAAAAAACGGAGATAAATTTGAATTAACAAAAAAAGAGCCGATCAATGACGGAGACGCTTCGCGGCAAAAAGAACAAACAATAATCCTCACTGAAACTGAGTTTAATGATTTAAATCAACAACTTGAAGGGAAAAGAGTTCATAAAATCAGATACTTGTATGATTATAATGGACGAGTTGCTGAAGTTGATGTTTTTCAAGGTGATTTAAAAGGCCTCGTTATTGTAGATTTTGAATTTCCAACTTTAACCGAGAAAGAAAATTTTCAAATGCCCGACTTTTGTCTTGTTGAGATCACCCAGGAAGTCTTTGTTGCCGGCGGGATGATCTGCGGCAAAACCTACCAGGATATTGAAAATAGTCTTAATAAATTCGAATACAAAAAGCTATTTCTTGAATAAATTTTATATAAAAAAAGATCTGATCAAACAAATGCAAACGTTATGTCCAATAACCAAGGATTAACCAGCCTGTCCCGGCAAAACATTAAAAAAATAATTACGAAACGCATTTATGCCAAGCAAAAAAAATGAAATTCTGAAAAGATTAAAAAATACCTACTGCAGATTGCGCCCCTCTGCCACCCAAGGAGTCGGCGTTTTTGCCATTAGAGACATTCCGAAAAACACCAATCCTTTCAAGGGAATAAGGCAACGGTGGTACAAATTTGACTTTTCCCAATTAAAAAACCTGGACAAAGAAGTACAAAAAATGGTTGACGATTTTTATGTAATTGAAAAAGATAAAACCGTTTTTGTTCCCGAATGCGCCCTGAACGGCATGGATATTTCTTTTTTCCTGAATGATTCACAGCGCCCGAATCTAAAAACAATTGATAACGGAAATACTTTCGTCGCATTAAGAAAAATAAAAAAAAGCGAGGAATTAACTGTCTCCTATGGGACCTATGACTATAAATACCAGAAATAGGCCACCAAAATAATATCCCAAGTTTATAACTGAATGAATATGGAGAAAAAAATCAACAAATTTATATTTTGGACGCCGAGAGTATTGTCAATAATTTTTGTATTGTTCTTGTCTTTGATGTCTTTGGATATTTTTGAAGGAAATTATGGATTTTGGGGAACAATCCTGGGATTGCTTATGCACAACATTCCGGCAATTATCTTGCTGATTGTTTTAATAATTTCCTGGAAACGCGAGATTGTCGGGGGAATCGTCTTCATGCTTGCAGGAATTTTATATATTGGATTTGTTTTGAAAAATATTATTACCACCGGTTTTGGATGGTACTATATAGTTTGGATCATACAAATTGCCGGAATCGCCTTTTTTATTGGAATTTTATTTCTTGTTGGTTGGTTTAAAAATCGAAAAACAACCCCTGCCAAATAAATTAATCAGCTTTGCTAATCCGCTTTTTCTTAAAAAAACATCTGACATACACAAAACAACAATACTTATGATGCAAAAAGAGCTCTATAACCCAACGCAAAAAGAAACTGACCTGGCCGAAAGCATGATGACGACTGAAGAACGGCAGGCCACAGAAAATCGGGAGAAATATTTCGAACAAGAACAACCGCCTTGGGAACCTTTTGATCAAGAAAATCTTGATGAAAACTTTGAACGCAAACCAGTAACACCGGAGCAAGCGCAGGAAATGGACAGACGACTGAGTGAACTTAGTGAAATTTTTGAAAATTCCGAACTAAATTGGCACATTGACGGCGCGCTGAATATTTCATTGTTGAATGGAAATTATATCGGCAACCACAAAGACGTTGACATTTCAGTTGAAAAAGACGAGCTGGCCAAATTGGAGGCGCTGTTATTAAAAAAGGGGTACGGCTTGTTTTTGTCCAGAACATTGGCTGAAACGAAAAAAAAAGTTATGAAGCGAGTGGGCCATGAAAAATTTCAGGATTCCGACACAGAGCATATGCTCATTGCCGCTATTGATGCAAAAGGAAAAATTCGCCGGGATAAATCATTGAACTTTGTTGATGTTCATGTCGTAGAAAAAAACGCCGCCGGTCAACCGACGGGAAGCTCAGGTGTCGCCCTGCCTGAAGAATGGGGAAAGCCATATCCAATTGAATTTCAAGGAAAACCTCTCAATCAGTCGCACCCCGGCAAAGTTCTTTATTACAAACTGCATCAAGGCAGAAACTATGATTTAACCGATATTCAAAAACTCATAAAAACAGGCGCTATTACGGAAAAAGACATTGACGATGTTGAAAAAGTCTATGAAAACGAGTTTTCTGCCCATACCAAACACGGACGCAAAATTTTTGAAGCTGTGGCCGAACAGCTGACGCCAGAAATGACACCCGAACAAATTCTAGAAATTATATTGCAACAACCGGCATTTAAAAAAGGCGCCGAACAAATGAGAGGATCCTTTCAACCTTTAGCTGAAAAAATTCACGAATCAGCTGAAATGTCTGCCGACGAAATGATAAGGATAGCTATGGAGCTATTTAAAATTGAAGAAAAAAATAATCAAAAACGCAAACAAATAAAAAAAGTCAGAAGGTCGCTCGAAACTTTCAACGAGATAAAACAAATCAGAGAAGGATTTCAAAAAGAAACCTTGCCAGGATAACAATCCACCAAATGAAAAAGGCCTATAAAATATTATTGAGCGCCAGTCTAATGGCGAATTTCGGCGACAATTTAATTGGTCCGTTTTATGCTGTTTTCGTTGAAAAAATTGGCGGCAGTATATTGGATATGGGCTTTACAGTCACGGTTTTCGGCCTATCTACCGGCATGCTAATGATTTTGGTCGGAAAAATATCTGATAAACTAAACAAAAAATTGATTACAATTTTGGGTTATGGGATGTATGCTCTTGGCAGTTTGCTATATTTGATAATTTCAAGTCCCTGGCAATTATTTATTCTCCAAATTATCTTTGCCATAGGCACAGCTTGCTTATCGGCGCCACTCATTGCTTTGTTTGCCAAACATATTGAGAAAGGAAAAGAGGGTTCACAATGGGGACTCGAGGGCGGTGGCGCATACCTGGCCGTTGGCATCGCTTCGTTCATTGGAACATTAATTATAAATCAATGGGGATTTACAATTTTATTTTTAACAATGTTTATAATACAACTTGGCGCAACGTTAATCCAAACAAAATTATATTTTGCCACTAAAAAAGATTAAGTGTCCCAAGTCCTGCAATTGTCAAAAAGTACCCATGACGAAAGGTAACTTGGCAGGATGAATTTACCGTATCTTTTTACAACAACAAAAGCCGCTGAGACAGAATTGAATACTAAAAACTAATCCTAACACTTGACCAAATGCAAAACCTAAATGACAAAAGCAGAAAAATGCAAGAACTTATTTCTTTACCGATAATTTGGAGCATTGTCGTTCCGCTGGTAATCTTTGATCTCTGGATTGAAATTTATCATCGAAGTTGTTTTCTTCTGTACGGAATAAAGTACATCAAAAGATCCGATCACATTAGAATCGACAGGCACAAATTAAAGTACCTCACCTGGTATGAAAAGATTGGTTGCGCGTATTGCGGCTATGGAAACGGCCTTATGTCATACTGGACAGTTATTGCAGGGGAAACAGAAAAATATTGGTGCGGCATAATGCACGACAAATACGCTGGCTTCAAACCGCCGGAACATCACAAAAATTTTGTAAAATATGGCGACGAGGAAGCCTTTAATGAGCGTTATAAAAAATAGCTTCTATTTAAGCATTTCGTATGAAAATAATAATTTGCACAAAGAATAAAGCCAAAATTCAAGCAATTGAAGAGGTGCTTGGCAAAATCTGGTCTAATGTTGAAATGATTGGCGAAAAATTCTTCTCTAATGTTTCCGAGCAACCCCTGACCGAAGAAGAAGGAATTAATGGCGCCATTAATAGAGCAAAAAACGCAAAATTGAAATACTCGGATGCTGACTATTATATCGGGATGGAAGGTTATGTCGATACTAATAAGTACGGGATGTTTCTTGGCGGTATTGTTGCAATTATGAATAAGCGCGGCCAGGTCGGCGTAGGCACGAGCGCCAAAATGCAACTTCCAAAATTTATTCAGAGAAGAATTCAGGGAGGCGAAGAATTAGGCCCTTTGATCAAAAATCTGATGAACGATACAGGTGGCAAGATTAGACAATACGATGGCACAAATGGAATTCTATCCAAGGGCCTTTATAACAGAGTGGATGAATTCAAGGATGCTACAAAATGCGCCTTGGCCCGATTTCAATCGCCTGAATTTTTTGACTAAAAAAAACAACTCTCTGTCAATCCGAAAATCGGCGCTAATTTTTAGATGATTTATTTTTACTGACGGTAAGATTTATTTAATTAATAGTATTCTAAAAACAAACGAATGATTATTCCATGGTCAACCAGGGCCAGTATCTTTATCATTATTTTTATCGGTTTTCTGACCGTTATCTATTTGCTTAAATGGCTTATTATTAGAAAAGGTAAAAAACTTTTTTCTTTTTTGTTTTCAATTTGGCGATCAATCAAACAAGCCATAGCTGAAAATCCTGAAGTTATAAAATTTATTGAACGCCATAAAATTCTTGCTAAATTCATAAAGAATCGACTAAAGAAAAACCACTTTTATGGCCGGCCGCTTACGCTTCTTTCACTCGCCCTGCTTTATATTCTTTTTCTTTTCGGAGGCGTCATTGAAAGCATTATCAATTCCGAAATTATTGTTTCCGCTGACATTCGCGCCGCCAATTTACTGGCGGCTTTTCGCCATCCGGCGCTGACAAGATTTTTTTTCTGGGTTACTTTGCTTGGCAAATGGCAGATTGTCCTAATCTTCACAATTGCCGCGATTTTAATTTTATGGCTTTGGAACAAACGATCATATATTATTCCGCTTTTACTTTGCATCGCGGGAAGCGAAATTTTTACCTTTGCCGGAAAACTGATTTTCCATCGCGCCAGACCGAGCGTTGCCCTTTATCTTGAAAATTCATTTTCTTTTCCGAGCGGACACGCCACTATTGCCATTGCTCTATATGGCTTTATTGCTTATGTATTAATAAAACATTCAAAAAAATGGAAAAGAAAAATAAATATCTTTTTTATCACCTTCATACTGATATTTCTAATCGGTTTTAGCCGCCTGTATCTGGGCGTTCATTACGTGAGCGATGTCTGGGGCGGATATTTAGTAGGCGCGATTTGGCTGATTATTGCTATTGGTTTTTTAGAGTATTTTCTGCATAAAAAACAAAAACCTGATACTTTTTTCCCGAAAACAAAAAAACGCCTAGCCACTTTTGGCCTTATTTTCGCTTCAATATTTTTATACATTATTTTTGGTTTTAATTATCAAACGCCTGAGCTGATGATGTTTCAAGCTTCCGCCGCCGTCACGACAACTGAAGTAATGAATATTTTTAATCCCGATCAATTAAAATACACTGAAACATTATTGGGCAATATTCAGGAACCATTAAGTTTCGTTATTATTGCCAAGAATGATCAGCAGCTGCTTGATCTGTTTCAAAAAGCCGGCTGGCAACTGGCTGACAATATCAGCGTTCCCGGCATAACAAAACTGGCGCGGGCGGCTTTCTGGAAAAATCCATACTCCCAAGCGCCGATAACGCCAGACTTTTGGAATGCCAATGTGCATGACTTTGGTTTTGAAAAAGCGACTGACGCGAATAATGTCCGCACCAGGCACCATGCGCGTTTTTGGAAAACAAACTATATTATGGAAAATGGAGCCGCCATTTACGTTGGCACGGCCAGCTTTGACAGCGGTATCAAATGGGGTATAACCCACCAAATCAGCCCTGACATAGACACTGAGCGGGAATTTTTGTATAACGATCTGCAAAGCACCGGAATGATAACCAACGCGACAAAACAACAATTTGTCGCACCAAAGCTCGGAATTAATTTCCTGGGTGATTTATTTTTTACCGACGGCAAACTTTATTTAATTACCACACCTGTGGATTAGTCCTATTCAATTATCCAAGCGAAAGTGCTATAATTTTATATATATTTAACCACCCAAGACTAACAAACTGGTAAAAAATTATGACAGCGTTACAAAAGAAGTTAAAGCTCAAACTGCTTCTGGTTTTTATTTTATTTATTTTACTATTTTGCAGTCAATTAATTGACCAACAAGTATTGGCCATGCAAGAGACTCAGCAATCCCCGTCCGGCAGAATTCTTATATCCAAAGCTTTCAGGTTAGATGAAAATAAAAACGCAATTGAAGACCTTTTCGATACGGTCAAAGAAAAGGACAACAACTGGGCGGAAATGCTGGACGGTCAATATATCAGAGTGACTTTTGAAAAGCCGTTAACCAAGGAAAACGACATCACGCTATTTGCTCGACCGCGAGGCGAAAGCGCGCAAAAAACCGTGACCGTTTACCTGCCGGATAGCCAAAATCCTTTAATCGTTTTCCCAGAAATAAACCAGGAAAATACTTATCAAATATTACTTACTGATCTCCAAAAATCAACTGCTACATTTGATTTAAAAATCACCGGAGACATGGACATTGACTGGATCGTGGATCCTGATCCGATGGCTCGATATTGGGTGGGCGGAGCGGGCAATTGGTCCGATGCGCCCGATCACTGGGCTCCCACTTCCGGCGGCACTGCCAGTGCGGAAAATATTCCCATCGTGGGCGATCTTGTTTTTTTCGATCAAAATTCAGGCTCCGGAACGATAACAATTGATGCCAGCAGCGTATCAGTGGGACAACTTAATATAATGAATCCAAGCATAGAGATTGCCACCAGCACCCGTGGCATTACAGTCACCGGCAACCTTAGCGTAATGGGCACAATCTCCGGAGCCACGGCCGTAATATTTTCCGGCTCACCGATGAATAATATTTCCGGCCTCGGCACCATTTCCAGCCCCCTCACCCTTACCGCAGATGCCACCTTAAATGTATCTGGCGAGGCGGCCATGCTTTCAATCAGCGGTGTCATTTCCGGAGAATATAATCTAGCAAAAATCGGCACCGGCACTGTCAGCTTGACCGGCGCGAATACTTATACCGGAGCCACGATCATAAATCAGGGAACAATCAGCGCCAACAAGATTGTTGTTGATGGAGGAAACAGCTCCCTGGGAAACGCCGCTACTCCCATAGTTTTGGGTGATGGTTTTAACACAGGAACATTGGTCTACACCGGCGAAGCAGGCACATACACCAGGGGCTTTACGATTAGCGCAGGCGGAGGAGAAATTGATAATAACGGCGGCACCCTGACTATCGGCGAGGGCGGAATAACTGCCGGCGGCGCGCTTACCATAGGCGGACCAAACAATATTTCGATTTCCTCTACCATATCGGGCGCTGGAAGCATAATAAAAATAACCACCACCACGCTTGCCCTATCAGGCGTAAATACTTTTACCGGCGGAATAAGCCTTAATGTCGGAACGATTATAGGTTCAAATGACGTTAATGCTTTTGGTGATGATGCCAATATCATCACCATTGGAAAGAGTGGCGGCACCAAAGCCGCTACATTGGACGCGGCCGGCGCGCTCACCTTTGCCAATCCGATTACAGTAGCCGCCGATTGCAGTGGCCTTTTGAGTATTACCGGGTCTGCCAACGCGACTTTTAACGGAGCCATTACTTTGGCCAACGACCTAACAGTAGCCCCCACCGCCAACTCGCTTGCATTAAGCGGATCCATTTCCGGCACCGGAAATATTATCATGAACGGTACCGGCTCGTCCGATGTTACGCTGTCCGGCGCTTCGATAAACATGGCCGGAACCATCACCAACCAAGGAACAACCACCGGCGCCACAACCATCAGCGGCGTTATCGATTCAAATGTAACGGGTGTTACTCAAAACAGCGCTACATCCCAGCTCACTTTGTCCGGCAATGGCTCAAGTGTGACCGGCGATATTACTATTACCGACGGAACCTTGGAAATTTCCGGAACTACCGGAGTCAGTTTAACCGGTGATTTTTTGAATGATTCAGGTTTATTTACAGCCAATTCGAGCACAGTCACCTTTTTATCCGGCACTCATGCGCTCACCGGCGCTTCCACGTTTTACAATTTAACAGTTAACGCTTCAAACGCAATAACCTTTCCCGCCAGTACCACTCAAATAATCGGCAATACTTTTTCCTGTACCGGCACGGCCGACAATGAGATCGTCATAGATTCATCCTCAGCCGGAACACAGGCCACGTTGAGCAAAGCATCAGATACTGTTAGTTGCGATTATTTATCTTTGCAAGACTCAGCGACTACCGGCGGAGCAGACTGGCACGCCGGCGCGCACTCTCTGGCCATTTCCGGCGTCACCGGCTGGGATGATCTCAATACCGCGCCAACCATTTCAGCTGGACCATCGGACGGCAATTCAAGTTCAACCACCCCAACCAAAGTCGGAAGCAATGTAACATTTACCGCGACAGCCACAGACACCCAGTCAGATAATTATTATTTGGCAATTTGTAAAACCGATGCCGTAACCGCAGTTAATAACGGCGCGCCCACTTGCGACGGGGACAGTTGGGCGATTTCCACATCGACCGCTTCCGGAGCACCGGCCACTGTCACCTACACCACACTCATAGGAGATGATGAATCAAACGAATGGTATGCTTTTGTCTGCGATTATAATGAATTTTCCGAATGTTCCGCATCGGCCCAAGGCGCGGAGGATCCCGGATCTCCATTCACAGTCGACCATGCGCCCGGCTTTTCAGCCATAGCGGATTCCCCGGATCCGACAAAACTTGGTGCAAACGTTACCTTTTCCGCGACCGCCTCTGATCCTGACATCGATGGCAGTGCGGACACCGTGACTTTGTATGTTTGTAAATCAAATGATTTTGCCGGCGGCGCTTGCGGCATAGGCGGACAGTGGTGCAATTCCACCGCTTCCGCTTCCAACCCTTCCTGCTCTTACACCGCTCTATTCGAGGATGGCGACAGCGCGCACAACTATTACGCTTACATTATTGACAATCACGGGTTTGAATCCGCGGCCAATCCCAAATTATCCACTTTCACTACCGACGTTACCGTTCCGACCATTACCTCCATTTCTTCAAGTAAAACCAATGGCTCATATACAGTAGATACGGTAATTGACATCGATGTTGTTTTTTCCGAAGCAGTCACCTCGAGCGGCGTTATAATTATTACCCTCGAAACGGGCGATAATGATCGCACTTGCACTTTCACGGCCACGAATGAGTCCACCGGCACTTGCAACTACACGGTCAAAGCCGGTGACACGTCGCTTGATCTTGACGCCACGATTTCCGGCACCATTACTGATCAAGCAGGCAATGGATTATCAAGTTACACCCCCACGACCACGCTGGCCGCGTCGAAAGAGCTGGTCATTGACACCACCACTCCCACCGTTGAAGCCGGAACAAATTCGACTCAAAAAAGCCAGTTTACTCAAAATGCCACCGTAACGGACGCAACTTCCGGCATAGCCAGCTACCTGTGGTCAAAGGTTTCGGGTTCCGGCACAATTACTTTTGGCACATCAGCGGCTGAGGATACAACCATTTCCGCTTCTGTGGACGATGACTATGTTATTCAATTACTTTCAACGGATAATGCAGGCAATTCCGCCACGGACACCTTCAATTTAACTTGGGACACCACCGCGCCGACCATTACATCCATTTCTTCAAGTAAAACTAATGGGACCTACAATGCAGGCACGGTAATTGACATTGACGTTGTTTTTTCCGAAGCAATTACTTCTACGGGAGATATAACAATTACACTTGAGACCGGCGACACTGATCGCACTTGCACTTTCACGGCCACGAATGAGGCCACCGGAACTTGCAATTACACGGTGCAGGCCGGAGATACCTCGCTTGATCTTGACGCCACCATCTCCGGCACCATCGCCGATCAAGCGGGCAACGCATTATCAAATTACACCCCCACGACCACTCTGGCCGCGTCCAAAGCCTTGATTATTGATACAACAGCGCCAATTGTAGCAACACTGTCGCCTGCCGACGATGCGGAATCAGCTGGCATTACTTCAAATTTAGTTATTACCTTTTCGGAAGCCGTAGATGCGGAAACTGGCAATATTGTTTTGTATAAATCAGACAATACAATTATCCAAACATTTGATGTCACCGCCGACATTTCCGGCTCCGGCACAACAATAATAACATTGGATCCGACACTGGACCTGTCCGGCAGTACTGCTTATTATATAAAAATAGACGCCTCTGCTTTTGATAACGCCATAGGCAATAGTTTTGCAGGAATAGCAGACACAACAACCTGGAATTTTACTACCGGCTCAACCGGCAGAAGATATGTGGCGCCCGTTGTCGTTGCTCCAAGCAGTGGGAGCGCGCCAGTCTCCACGCCTCCGCCCACCACCAGCCTGCCACCGGTTGACACTGTTTTGCCCATTGTGACGATTCCAAATACCGAACCCACACTCGATGGCAAACTAATCAAATATCCTGATTCGCCAAAAGTTTACTTGGTTGAAAACGGGGAAATGCGATGGATTGTTGACGCTAAAACATTTGAAAATCTTGGCTATGCCTGGACTGATATCCAAACAGTAGAAAATAATATTGTCTTCAACATAGGAGAAGTTATTACCGAAGAAAACCCGTCATATGAAGGGGAACTAATCAAATATCCTGATTCGCCAAAAGTTTACTTGGTTGAAAACGAGGAAGTGCGCTGGATTGTTGACGCCAAAACATTTGAAAATCTTGGCTATGACTGGAATGATATTCAAACAGTAGAAAATAATATTATATTCAACACAGGAGAAGTTATTACCGAAGAAATCCCGTCATATGAAGGGGAACTAATCAAATACAATAATTCGGTTAAAGTTTATCTCATCCAAAACAATTTAAAGAGCTTGATCATAAATGAGGCTGCCTTTAATTATTATAACTACAAATGGGACGCTATCCTAACAATAAAAGATAGTATTTCCTTCGCGGACGGCAAAAATATTGTAAAACCGCAGGGTTATATATTTACTAGGGATTTGGAAATAAATATGCAGGGAGAAGACGTCAGAGAATTACAAAAATATCTGAATAACAATGGTTTTCAATTAACTGACTCCAGTCCGGGCTCGCCCGGCAATGAAACCGATCTTTTCGGTAGCCTGACTCGGTCAGCCCTGATTAAATTTCAACAAGCCAATAACCTTTATCCGGCTATCGGACATTTCGGATCAGAAACAAGAACAAAGATGAATGAGTAAGCAAGTCACATTACAAAGCAGCCTATTTATAATAAATAAGTTGTTTTGTTTTTAAATAGGCAAAACCAAACTTTTGGATTTCCATAATAAAACAAACCATAAACACATGAATAAAAAAATAATTAAAAAACTAGACGGCGCCAACATGGACATTGACTTAACCTCCAGAGACAAGGTATCCTGGAAACAAATAAAATGCCCCTGGAACGAAGCTGAAAAAAACAATAAACACAAGTGCGCTGTAAAAAACATTTCCATCTGCAAATATTTTTGCGGGATTGAATATCTCGACAATGTGCTTTGTTGTTATCCTGAAAAAAATCCAAACAACAGGAGCTCATAATTTAACCGAGGTAAAACAATTATTATTGTATTTTATCGAATTTTCTAGTAATATTATAATAACCAGAATGATTATCTCGCCGCCATGTATAACTTTTAACGTATGAATCCAAAAATATCCCAAAAAGAGCTCCAACAAAAAGCCAAAAAAATTGAAGCTATTTATGCGGAATATTTGGCTAAATTAAACAAGCTAAAAATTAAACAGAATACAATTATCAATCAGTTCATAAAAGAACTGGAACAAAAAAAGATAAAAGAGATTAGAAAAACCCTGAGCAACTAGGCCATAATTATATGCCACAGGCAGAACAATTAAAACATCAAGAAATCCAGCCAAAAACAGAAAAACTGCCCAAATTAGCAGAAAGGCCAGTAGGAAAGATTGAAACACCAGAAGATCTAATCGAATTGGCAGGTCAAACAGCAAAAAAAGTTGAAGAAACAGCTGCCGAAACCATTGAAGCAGGTTCTTCCCGCGTGGAAAAAGCTGCTATTTCAATTGGCGGGACTGAAGATGTTGAGGCGGGAAAAACGACCATTGCCAAGATCCAGAAACAAACCTTGGCACTTTCCTCACAAACGCTGAATAAAATTATTGCCGAAGTTCCGACCGGAGCAGCGCTGGAAGAGACAACGGAAAAATCAACCGGACTTAAAGATACTTACACGCGGGAACAATTAGCTGAATTAAGAGCAAAAACTAAAGATGATTACGGAGAAGGACTAGTTAGTCAAGCCCACCGAGGAGCAAAAACATTAGAAGATCACGAAACGGCGCAGCGTGAAGCTTACAACGCATTGGCCGGAAAAATAGAAGCCGGGGCGATAAAACCGGATTCCATTACCTCAGATATCCTTGACCGGTTGGAATTGAGACATAGACCTGAGGTGACTATTGAAAGGACTGAACAAATTAGCGAACAAATTTCTTCAGAACTAAAAGAACTAACTGAAAAAGGTTTTATTAAAGAAGATGAAGCAAGATTAATTCATGCAGAAGCGGAAAAGTTTACAGCCGTTTATGCAGAGGCTTTCCCAGATGCGGCGCCCGAACAAATTTTTGAAGTAACTCGGGATAATGCCAGAAAATTAGCTTACCAGACAGAGAGAGACAAACAGGTTTTTTCCGGCAGCGACCACGGCACAAGACATATTTTGGAAGGCAATATGACAATGGCTGACAAAATGATGGCCAGTTTGGGCAATAAAATTTCAGCCAAAGACAAAGTTTTAATTCATCAAATTATCATTGATCACGATTTAGGCTACACAGTCGGTGTGGCGCAGGCAAAAGCAAGTTTTGCCGCTTCCAAAGACCATCCTCTTTTCAGCACAAAATTCATAGAAGCCAATACAGAATATTACACACAAAAATTCGGTAAAGATGGTTATGAAATGATCAGAGACGGAATTTTACAACACAGCTATCCAAAATCAGAATACAGAACTCCAGCCGATCCAAAAAAAGGGTTTAATCCTGATCTGATTCGCTCAATCACCTCAACAGTTGACGCCCTGGGAGTCACAGCGGAAACAAAATGCCCAGCTTTCTTTAGGGAACCAAGGGTTATCAAAATATTACAAAAAGTAAAACTTTTTGCCGATAAACACGGAGGAGAAGTCACGTCTGAAGCCCTGGAAATGTACAAAGCTCAGTTACGCACACTAGCAGATAACGAGCCTGATGCGGTCAGAAAATCAGGATTTCACAGTGCTATTGAGAATCAGTTTAACCCAGTCACAGTAGAAATGACCTTAGGACAATACGCCGGTGTATTAAAAGATATTAAAATAGCAGAAAACAAGGGCAGGATGGTTCCGCATATTACTATGGATATTTCCAGGTCACAAGCACTAATCGGTGATCTCTTTGGTGATAAAATTTCAACCAAGGCCTTTAAAAAAGCTATGGAAGATTTTGGCGTTTCGGAAGATGTCATGGAACACATGGCGAAAATCATAAGGCAAATAAGAGTGGCCAAAACCGAGGAAGAAAAAAAATCACTTATAGGTCAATTAAGGTATTCAAGCGATAACGCGGTTTTCGAATTTGCACCAGAGCTTGATGAAAATACATCAGACATTGAAGAACTTTTCCAATCATTCGAGCAAGCAACCATTAGTAACGAAGTTAGAGATTTAGTTAGAGGATTTGAAGCCCTCGAAACACGTACCCCTGATAGAGTTGAAACACTTTTAACAGAATTCAGTACCTCTATTGGCGCACAGGTGGACGAGGAGGATCTTCTTGAAATAATGAAGCTTCAAGAAAAAATTAGGTCAAACATAGACAATCCTGATGAATTCGACAAGACAATCCAAGCACTTAAATTTTATATAACAAAACAAGAAAAAGAATTCATGGGGATCTAGACAATTTAATATTTTTAAAAATAAAAATATGGTAGGTTTTAAAAATCAAATTTCACGTGCCTCCATTACGAAAGATGGAAATAAAACGCAAAAAGAACCTTTCAAAACTGAAATTACGGAATATGATAATCTACTAGAACAACTTAAAAACGTCGAGGGTTTGGCCATAGAAACTACAAGCTCCAGAGTAAGCCTGGCTTTTCTGATTGAAGAAATTAAAAAGGAAAATCCGGCAGACTGGCAGGCGCAACTAAAAGGATTTATTGAAAAAATTAATAAAACAAACACAAACGAGGGCCGAGCCGGAGTTAGCTGGCTTTTATCTGAAAGTATTAGTTTAGCCTATCTGAAATTTTTAGAAAAAAGGAAACAATCGATCCAGGATGAAAGCTTAAAAAGAAAGCTGGACATAATCAAAAAAATTGCGGAACAAAGTTTAAATTTCAATCGCCAAACTCACAAACAAGGTCAACCGGTCGCTTTTGGCGGAATTTCTTTGGATTATACTCCGGATTGGTATTACCACAAACAGAAATAATGACTGCCAAAAACACATGATCTCCATCCAACAAATTACCCTGCCAATCACTCACGCGGACAGCGAACTGCCAAGAAAAATTGCTCAGATTCTGGATTTAAGTTTAGCCGAGATAACACGCTTCACTATAACAAAACGCGCCATAGACTCGCGCAAAAAACGCCTGATGATTTATTTTGTGTATTCTGTTGATGTTGCAGTAAAAGATGAACAAAAAACACTGAACAAAAAACTTGTTCAACAAAACATCACCCGCCATCGAATAAAAATTAAAGAGCCATACATTTATAAGATTCCTCCGATTGATCTGGCAAAAACCAAAAGCCACCCAATCGTAGTGGGAACAGGTCCTTGCGGCCTATTTGCAGCGCTAGTATTGGCAAAAGCCGGCTTGAATCCGCTGGTTATAGACCGCGGAGCTGATGTTGATTCGCGGATAAAAGATGTTGAGATTTTTCTTTCAACCGGAAAATTAAACCCCAGATCAAACATTCAATTCGGTGAGGGAGGGGCAGGCACTTTTTCAGACGGCAAGTTAAACACCCTCATCACCAATCCGCGCATAAAATATATTTTTGACGAACTGGTGACGGCCGGCGCGCCGGAACAAATACTTTGGGATGCCGAGCCGCATATTGGCACGGACAAAATAAGGGAAGTTGCCAAAAACATCAGAAAACAAATTATTAAGCTCGGTGGCGAAGTGCGCTTCAACACAGAATTAACTGATATAAAAATCTCAGACGGCAAATTAACTGCCGTAATTTTAAATGGCCAAAAACAAATAAAAACTGACAAGCTGGTCCTGGCCATCGGCTACTCTGCCCGCGACACTTATAAAATGCTATTTAAAAGAAAATTAAACCTGGAACAAAAAGGTTTTTCAATCGGCGTACGAATAGAGCACAAAGCCGAAGCCATAAACAAAGCTCAATACGATAACTTTTTCAATCACAAAAAATTAGGTTCCGCCAGATATAAATTAGTCAGCCATAGCGCCAAAAATCGAAGCGTATACACCTTTTGCATGTGTCCTAGCGGTTACGTAGTGCCGGCCATATCTGAAGAAGGCTGTGTTGTCACCAATGGCATGAGCAAATATGCTCGGGACGGAGAAAATTCAAATTCCGCCCTGCTGGTAAATGTCGCCAGCAAAGACTTTGAATCAGATCATCCGCTAGCCGGCCTTGAATTTCAAAAAAAATGGGAACAAAAGACCTTTGAAATCGGCGGTAAAAATTATTTTGCCCCTGTTCAGCTTGTTGGCGATTTTCTAAACATGAAAAAATCAAAGGAAATTAAAAGCATAATTCCAACTTATAAACCCGGAGTGACTCCGGCATCGCTGGATGATTGTTTGCCGGACTTTGTGGTTAATAGCCTGAGAGAAGCACTACCGGAACTGGAAAAAAAACTAAAAGGCTTTGCCCACCCAGACGCTGTTTTAACGGCAATTGAAAGCAGATCTTCCGCGCCTCTACGCATTACACGCGACAATGAAACAAAGCAATCAAATATTGCCGGCATCTATCCGGCGGGCGAAGGAGCTGGCTATGCCGGCGGCATTGTTTCATCTGCCGTAGATGGTATGATAGTCAGCGAAGCCATTATCAATGCTTATGACCAAGAATAAATACCAGCTGGCCGTTATTGGCGGCGGACCGGCCGGCATGATGGCCGCCGGACACGCGGCAGAACTCGGCGCCGGCGTTGCTTTGATCGAGAAAAATAATACTCTCGGCGCAAAACTTCTCATTACCGGCAAAGGCAGATGCAACATTACCAATGCCGAGGAAGATTTGAAAAAAATAATTAATGCTTACGGGCCAAATGGAAAATTTTTGTATTCCGCCCTAAATAAATTTCCCAACAAAGAAGTCGTGGACTTTTTCGAAAAACACAGATTAAAAACAAAAATTGAAAGGGGCAACCGAGTCTTTCCAGTTTCAGACAAGGCTCGAGATGTAGTTAATTGTTTGGTTCAATATTTAGAAATCAATAAAGTGGAAGTTAAGTTTAATAGTTCGGTCAAAAAAATAACAGCCAAAAATAATAAAATTGAAAAAATCATCTTGATGAACGGCGAAGAAATTCAAGCGGACAATTATATTCTCGCTACCGGCGGAAAATCTTATCCCGGCACGGGTTCTACCGGCGAAGCTTACAAATGGCTGAAACAACTCGGTCACACAATCATCGAGCCAAAACCTGCGCTTACTCCCGTTATTGTTAAAGAACAAATTGTAAAAAGACTTGAAGGATTAAGTTTAAAAAACGCTGAGGTCAGTTTATGGGCGGGGCAGAAATTGGCATCTGAATTTGGCGAAGCGCTTTTCACCGCCAATGGCTTGAGCGGGCCGGTTATCCTGGATTTAAGCAAAAAAATAAGTTCCAACATTAATAAAAACCTAAAAATAAAAATTGATTTCAAACCGGCCCTGGATTATCCGACTCTGGATAAAAGAATTCTACGCGATTTCGAAGAACAAAAAAACAAAAAATTCAAAAACAGTTTAGACAAATTACTGCCGGGAAAGCTCATCCCTGTTATAATTGAATTATCGGGAATCAAGCCGGACAAAGCAGTAAATGAAATTACCAAGGACGAACGGAAAAAATTACTTAAACTTCTCAAAGAGTTTGAACTTACAGTCAAAGGTCTTGTTGGCTTTGAAAAAGCCATTATAACTTCCGGCGGCGTTGACCTAAAAGAAGTTGACCCGCAGACCATGAAATCAAAAATTCTTGACAACCTGTATTTTGCCGGCGAAATTCTGGATCTTGACGGCCCGACCGGCGGATATAATTTACAAGTGGCCTGGAGTACTGGGTATTCGGCAGGGGATAATATATTTCAATAACTTATATATAATCAAAAAAACGCCCCAACTTAGTTGGGCGTTTTTTAATTGTAATTTTATATAATCTCTAATTTTTAAGAGCCACCTGTTCAAGCTTTTCTTGCGCCTGAAACTTCACAAATCCATAGTATATCAAGCCAACCGAAACAGCTATAATCAGACTGCCAAAAACCTGATTCAAAGAAAATTTGTGCTGAACAAAAATTGTGTTCAAAAGCGTGGTAATCGGCGAAGCAATGACGAGAACACTCGTGACAATAGAAGCCGGCAGGAGTTTCAGGGCTTCATACCAGGTCAAAACATAGCCCAGCAAAAAGACCGAAATTAAGCCAATCCAAGCCCATTGGGTCGTATTCATACTGACTAAAGCCGCTCCCTTGCCAATAAATAACACAAAGCCAATCAGGATTATTGAACCAAAAAACATTCGCGACCAGGCAACAATTTTGGACTCAATCCTGACCAAAACTTTTTTGGCAATAATATATTCCACAGCCCATAGCAATGTGGCGCCGAGAATCATCAAATCAGCACTGCCAAAGCTCCATGATTTGATGCCGACTAACAAAAAATTCCCTACAACAAGTAGCCCGAACGCCGCCAATTGAATCCTGGAAAATTTTTCTTTAAGAAAGGGAATTGCCAGGAGCATTACCCAAATAAATAATGTTTTGTGAATAAAAGCTGAATTTACCGAGCCGGACATTGACAACCCCTTGAAAAATAGCAGAAAGGGGATACTCCCACCCACTATTCCAATCGCCGCCAATCTGATCCAATCGCCCTTTTTCAAACTTTTCAGTTTTGTCCAGAGCGCCGGAGTCAGGATTAGCAGACTTAAAATCAAAGCCACGACAATATTTTTCGCGGTCGTAAAAACATTTGAATCGCCCACTGCGGCGGTTGCGAATTTACTTAGGAAAACAGCCACGCCGCTCACGAGCGCTGTGGCCAAAGCAAGATAAATTCCCTTTTTTGTGTTGGTCATATAAATGTTAATTAGTTAATTGGTTAATTAGTTAATTCGTTGATTAACTAGATTAACTGATTAACTGGTTTGAGTCCATCAACTTAACAAGCTCTTTAAGTTCAAGCGCTTCTTTTTCATTAATCTTTTGAACTGCCAGATTTGCATTTACTAAAACCCAATCGCCGACCTGAACATCCTGAACCGCGGCAACAATAATGGTTCGTAGAGCGCCGTGATCGTCCATAATCTCAGCAGTCTCACTATCAATTGAAATTATTTGCACAGGCTTGGTTAAGCACATAAAAAAAGAATCTATCTTCTTTCTCCCATCCTTCATATAATACACGAATTATGCTAAAATGGAAATAGAATTTGAGCTTTAATTACCTATGAAAAAATCATTTTAATTATATTCCTGGTTTTCATTGTCAGCGGCTACTCCAGGGCGCAAAACAGTGCCGAGACCACGATTCCCGAGGCAA
The DNA here is from genome assembly GCA_964590105.1 of uncultured Gammaproteobacteria bacterium. Lineage (GTDB taxonomy): Bacteria > Patescibacteriota > Patescibacteriia > UBA11705 > JABHMO01 > JABMRF01. The sequence goes on along the minus strand of CAZPYM010000005.1, from coordinate 64,526 downwards.
ATAACCCCTTTTAGCCTCAGATTACGGCTACTGCGCTTGCAAAGGGGCAACTGAATGCGTTAATCTGAAATGGTGGGAAAAAACCTGTGGCAAAGACCTGGACTGCATCGAGCGATCCCGAACCCTGTCAATGTTATCAATCAAAATGTACAAACAAATAATCTTTATGAATAAAACTTTATTTATATTATCAGCCGTTCTGCTTGTCCTGCTGACTGGCTGTTCATCCGAACCGAAGCAAACCGTTGAAGAAAAAGGCGCCACTTATTCAAAGGCCGGCATTCGGTTTGATTGTCCGGCGGAATGGAAAATAACCGAAGATAAGCAAATTTTGGAAAATGAATATTTCGCAGTGTGCGAAAAACAAGGATCAAGCGAAAGCGGGCTAGTGCTGGTCAAATGGACAACCAATTCACTGCCGGCAGAACAAATGCTTGAAATACTGAAAGTATATTATCAAAAAACATACGCTGAAGATCACGGCATAGAAATTAAATTTGGGGAAATTGATGCCAAAAATAATCGTGTTAATTACAGTTTCAAAGTGCAGGACATCAAGCATCAAGGATATATTATTGCCAAAGATTGTCCTAGCGCATCTACCGGCTTGATTTTTCAGGAAGCAAACGAAGATCATAGCAAAAACAAAAATGCTTTTGAAAGCATTGAGAAATCTTTTGCCTGCAATTGATAATTAAAATAATAAAAAACCTCGTCTTGCAGGTTTTTTTATTTATTTGAAATTATTTTAACTTCTTATTTTACCTGCCGGCAATCCGCGCAAACACCATAAAAATACAAAGCATGCCCCGTGACTTCCCAACCATGCCTTTTTGCAATTTGCTTTTCCAATTCCAGCATCTCCTCCAAACTAACATTTTTCACTTTATCGCATTTCTGGCAGATAAAATGATAATGATTGTCAACTATCGCGTCATACCTGACGTGATCTTTTGTGTAATATAGAGGTACAATCAATCCTTGCCCTTCCAAAACCAGCAGATTTCTGTAAACAGTACCAAAACTGATCCGCGACAATTTCTTTCTCACTGCCTGAAAAATTATTTCAGCAGTCGGATGCGATAGGGAAGTAGCCACAACATAATCGTAAATCACTTGGCGTTGATTGGTTGTGCGAGGTTTAAACTGAAAATCTGGCATAAGTATATAAACAAATTACATTATTAAGAATAATTCCTATCTGCATTGTATTATTGATAGGGTTGCGGGTCAAAAAGTTATCCACAGGCAAGCGCCCGATTACTAATCTGATATAAATCTACAAATGGCTACGAATAAAATAAAAAAAGGAAGTGGCTACTCCCCCGCCTCAGAAGAATGAACATCCGACTCCCCCGCACTTCCCCAAACCTAAGAATTACTCCTTATAAAGGTCTCAATTGACCGGTCAAAAGTCTTTTCCTCTTCAGCTGAAAAACAACACGCCGGCAGTTCTCTGTTCTTCAAGTGATATTTCAAGCACTCGCAGCAAATTCCCTTGCGCGGGCAAGGCTCATAAGCGCAGTTGCAATGTTTTAGATTTTTGTTTTGCCTACATTCCATATGATTTCGAATTTCCAATTTTTATTTTTCAATAAATTTATAATTTTCAATTTTCAACTACGACTTACATTGGAAATTCAATTAATAATTGTGAATTAATAACAGCCTCTTCAATCAAACTCTTAACATCCAAATTACCCTCCGCCTTTAACACATCTTTTAGCTTAGAATGAGTCTCCGGGTGCTTGGCGATCATCAGGTTGCAACAATCTTCATACGGCTCCACGGAAACATCGTAAGTTCCAATTTTCTTAGCCAAATTTGTAATCTCAATTTTATTCATACCGATCAGAGGCGCCAGCTTCAGCATATTTGAAGCATTATAAATAACTTCCAAATTTTCCAGAGTTTGCGAAGCGACCTGCGACAAACTATCGCCAGTGACAAGAGCTTTGGCTTTTTCATTGACAGCAATCCGCTCGGCAATTCTAAACATTAACCTTCGATAGACTATCATTCGTAAGTCCGCGGGAATGCCGGCGATCACCTGCCTCTGCAAATCAGCAAATGGAATAATGTACAAAGTCGATTCTCCCTGAATCCGCGCCAAGCGTCGGACAATATTTTTGATTTTGTTCTCCACTCCTTTTTTATTAATAGTTTGATTATGAAAATGCGCGAAAATCACTTGCGCTCCTCTTTTCATTATTTGCGATGCCGCCACCGGACTATCAATGCCGCCGGAAAGCAGACAAATCACCCTGCCCGCAGTCCCGACCGGCAAGCCGCCAATCCCCTGCTCTTTTTTCCCAAGAACACAGGTTTGAATTTTTGCCAGCTCAATTTTTATGGTTAGGTCTGGTTTGTGAAGATCAACACTCAAATCACGCCCCCCGGCAAGAACATAACCGCCGACTTCCCTGCTCAATTCTTGTGAGTTCAATTCAAACTGTTTATAACTTCTGGTTGTTTCAATTTTAAATGTTTTTGGTTGATAATTTTGAACAATTTGATTGGCTGCTTGTTTAATATCCTCCAGCTTAGTGCCACAGACAATTGCCGGCGCAAAATTGGAAATTCCCGGCAACAGAGCCATTTTATCAAAATTATCTTTCTGAATATTCCCTGAAATAATTATTTTGCCCTCGCCTTTTTTAACCTGTATCTTTTTTGCCGAATCAATGTTCGAGTAAAGCTTCTGAACATTACTGATCAAGCGACCAATAAAAAATTTCTGGTTTTTTCCTTTTAAACCTATTTCATCGTAGTGAATAATAATTGCGTTAAATTGCTTATACATATTTTCCCGAATAATAAGTGTCTCTAAATCCCAATGTTTTTTACAATGTTTATTTATGATCATTATTATATTTTTGAATTAATTCGATATCCTTAATATCTTTTTCCCTGCCAAACTGCTTTTTCCATTGCACAACATATTTAAGCTGAACAAAAGGAAATCCTTTGATTATCTCCGCGCTATCAATCATTTCATCAATTCTATCTGATAGTTCAAGCCAATCTTTGTAAATTTGAATATTGCCAATTTCGAGACAAGTTGGATTGTGCTGCAAAGCCAGCGGAAACTTAATAACGAGCGCTTGCCATAAATCCTGCTTTACAATAATATCAAGATCAGCGGAATTTCTAATTCCCCTGACAGCCATGGGACCACTACCAAAAATCGCAAATTTTCCCGGCGGCAAGTTTAATAATTTGAGTTCGTTAAAATAATCCATATTTTAATAGAGCTGATAATAATCTACGATTCTTTGTTGATCATTCAGGTTTATGCCCCTATTATATTACAAAAAAATTATCCTGCCAATGAGCAATTTTAACTAATTTTAGCCAACGTATTGACAAATATATTTACATATGCTATAATTATATAGTAAAAACTAGATAATTTCCTTTAATTTTGATATAATAAATTAAAGTATTTAACTTATATAATTTTGCTAATTTAATTCATCGAACTAAGAAATAATTATGTCAATAGAAAATCCTATGAAAACAGAAGAATTAAAAAAAAGTAAAAGTGAATTAGCTGATCAGGAAAAAGCCGCTCTAGATACGGTCGAAGGTGAAGGCCGTGAAAAAGAAGCTGTTGATCGATCAATTTTTGTATCAGCTCCTCAAATTAAGCTGTACGAAGACATACAAACCAAAGCTGCGGCTGAGGCAAACGCTTTATTTCAGGAAAATCAAAAATACATGCGCTCAATGGGCACAAAGGGCTGGGACAAAACCACAACTCTTTACAAAAAATGGTACAACACCACCAAATTGGTTCAGGCTTCGGAAAAACTAGCCAAATTTTATGAACTGAACGGCGACATTGATGCTGATTATGAAAAGTACGATGCCATGCAAATGGACAAAAAAAATAGTACCGCCGCCCAGAGATTAGAGGCAACGGACAAGGTATTTGAACTAAATAGCTTACGCAAGCAGGCCGCTGAAATGCAAAAAGAAATTTCAGATCTACAGGAAACCCTAAAATTGTTAAACGAAGGCGCAGCTGATGACATCAAAGCCAGAAATGAGCTTGAAGCCCGCTGGGAAGGCATTGAACTGCCGAAAAAGAAAAGCCTTGAACAGCAAGTGGCGGAAATAAAAACCGACATTGAGGCCAGCGAAGTAGAAGACGCGGCCAAAGCTAAACTAGACAGACAAAAAGAATTGGCTCGAGCTGAAGCTGACAGAATCGCTGCCGCGCAAAAGCTGGAGGCTGGGGCTAATGAATATGAAAAAAGCCTGAAAGGTCCATTTGGCTGGTTCAAAAAATTATTCAGCCGAAAAAAAGACCGAGTGGCCGCCAAGGAAGCTGAAGAAGCTTATCCAGAGCACAGCGCCAACGTTGATCCTACAAAACGACGTTGGGTCACTGAGCAAGCCCGCAAAGATGCCAGTAAAAAAATCAAGATACAAGGTCCGTTCAATAATTAAAAAAACGTAAAAAAAAGAAAAGAGCCTTCGATCATGAGGCTCTTTTCTTATATCTCTGAATTGGGCTAAACTTTTCAGCAAAGCTCGGAGGCTAGGAATCGAACCTAGATTAACAGGGCCAGAACCTGTCGTCCTACCATTAGACGACCTCCGAGCTCTACGGAAAAGCTTTTATTTTCGAAAATATAATAACAGATAAATTAGATTTCATCAACCACTTCCCCGTCAAACTCGCTGGCCAAGTCAGATATTGAATTTTCAAACATTGGCGCCGGCGAACTGTCATTCTGGTGATTGGAAAAATCAGCCAGGGTCAAACTAGGCTCAATCCTTGTTTCATATTCAATGCGCTCGGAAAATAGCTGCTGAAAAATTTGGGCAATAATTTTTTTGTTTTCATGGGATTCAATTCTTTGCTTTTGCAATTCAAAGATAAAGCCCAAACACAAAACATTGCCTTCAAAAGAAATCGGCTTGCCCATGCGAAGCGACATATAAAGAGAATAATTCTGCACTTTTACAAGTTCTAGAAACTTGCCCCACATACTATTAATCACAGTCAAATCAATCGGACCGGTTACTTGCGCCTGCGCTTCAGGCTGTTGTTCTTCGGGCGCGGAAGCTTCCCCGGTTGCTTCCGCCGAGGTTACGACCGACTTTTCCGCCGCCACTGCTTTGTCTGGCTCCGGTAATGACTGATAAACCGGCTGAGCAGGCGATGTTTCCTTTGGCTTTAAATTAGGTTCCGGGACCCGACTGCCACCGCCGGTACTGGTCAATTCAAATATGGCGATTTCCAAAGGCAACTGAACAATATAACTTTGCTTGAATAGTTCCTTACTGCTGATAAATTTCATAATTATTGACACAATTCTTTCTTCTGAAACTTGAGGTAGCAATTGCAATATTTTTTCGGCTACTGAATCTTCAATCTCTCTGGAAAATTCTTCCAGATTGCCATTGATTTTGTACAATAGAATCCGGCGCGAAAATTCAATAAAATCATTAGTGAAGATCACAATATCAATTCCATCGGCCACCAACTTATTAACGAGCTCAATGGCCGTCGCGGTTTGCCTCTTGACAATGCAGGAAAACAAATTGTAAAGCAAATCAAAATCCGCCTGCGGCAAAATCAATTCTGCCTGTTCCAGGGTAATGTTTTTTTCACCAAGTGACATGACCTGTTCCAATAAACTCTCCGCGTCGCGTACGCAACCGCCGGATTGTTTGGCGATCATGAAGAGTACTTTTTCATCAACTCGCACCTCTTCCATGCTAAGAATCCATTTCAGACGATCCACCAATTCAGGGAAATTTATTTTTTTGAAATCAAATCTTTGGCAACGCGAAATAATCGTACTCGGTACTTTGTGAGCTTCAGTAGTAGCCAAAATAAATATCACATGCTTTGGCGCCTCTTCCAGAGTCTTTAACAGCGCGTTAAATGCTTGAGTGGATAGCATGTGCACTTCATCTATAATAAAAACTTTAAACTTATTTTTCGTCGGCGTAAAACGAGCGTTTTGAATAACGTTTTCGCGCACATTATCAACTCCGGTATGGGAAGCAGCATCAATTTCAATAATATCAAGAGCTTTATTATCAATCAGGTCAAGACAACTCTGGCACTTGTTGCAAGGCTCTCCGCCAGGTTGAATATCCAGGCAATTGACAGACTTGGCCAACAGTCTGGCTAAAGTGGTCTTGCCGGTTCCCCGAGGACCGCAAAAAAGATAAGCATGGACCACCCGGTCGGACTCAATTTCATTTTGCAAAGTAATCTTAATATGATTTTGTCCGGAAACCTCGGCAAAAGTTTTTGGCCTGTATTTCCTATATAATGCGATTGACATAGAAAAAATTATGCATTATGCGTTACACGCTACGCGTTATGCGTTACAGGAACATCTTACCAAATAAATACTTTAAAATCAACCCGGATAAATGCCTTGCTTTATCTCAGTTATTGCTGTAAAATATTTTTGTTTGTGTATTTTTTTCGAACAACAAATGGAGGAATCATGACCGCAAAATCGCCGATTCTAGGAATCTTCGGAGGGACAGCTCTTGTTCATTTACCCTTCCCCGTGATTGATGAATTCGAGATTGAAACCCCATTTGGCCAGCCATCTGACACTATCAAGCAAGTCCAGCTTGATAATGGCTACTTTGCCTTCATCCTGAATCGGCATGGGGCCGGACATGTCTACAGTCCGTCGAGTATCAACTACCGGGCCAACGTCTGGGCAATGAAGCACTGCGGCGTCACTCACCTGCTGTCTATCAGCGCCGTGGGCAGTCTGCAGGAACATATCGTGCCGGGAGAAACCCTGGTTATTCCAACGCAGTTGTTTGACTTTACCCGCGGCCTTCGTCCGCGCACTTTTTTTCAAGGCGACAATGATGTGGTGGCGCATGTCAGTCTGGCTGATCCGTTCTGTCCAGCTTTCCACGCCTGTTTGATTAGACTATTGTCTACTTCAAGAAACCCCACCGCGCTACAAGCCAATGGCACCTATGTAGTCATTGAGGGGCCGAATTATTCAACCAGAGCAGAATCGCTTTTCTTCAAAAATTCGCTCCAGGCTTACGTGGTCGGCATGACCGCCATGCCGGAAGCCAGACTGGCGCGCGAAGCGCAATTGTGCTACGCAGTCATTTGCCTGCCGGCAGACTATGATTCCTGGAGAATGGACGAAAAAGGCGTTGACGCGGATGAAGTGGTTGCCGGACTTGAACCTTTCAAGCCGCTCATAGCGCCGATCATCACCGGCCTTGCCAAAGTGATCGTTTCAGACCAATGCGGTTGCGGCCGGGCCCTTAGCGGCTTCGCCATTCACTCTGATCTGAAAGCAGTTCCCGAATATCAGCTGGAAAAATACCAGCTTTTGCTGGCTTAACCACTACAAAGCGCCCCGCCATGACGGAGCGCTTTTTATTTTTAATCGCGTAGCGTGAATCGCTTATCCTGTTTCTTCCTCCTCTTTGTCGTCCCGAGCAAAGAGGAACGACGAATCGAGGGATTATTCATCCTCTCTACTTTTTAACAATATTCTCCACTGCCGCCCATTTGCTCCCGCCTTCTGCCGGTATCAGAAAAACGACTTCGTCGCCGGATTCGCCCTTGAAATATGTAACGCTGGCGGTAATCAGCTTCCATTTTTTTCCGCCGGCCGTAGCGTAAAACTGTAGATTTTGCGGGTCCTGATCCAATATTCCAACAATCCGTTCACGTTCAATCGGTTTTATTTGTTTATAGACAAAAGCTCCCATGTTATTTATCGTCAGCTTCAGAATGTCGCCCTCAACCAGTTTTGACTTGGAAGCATAATTTGCCGGCACGTCATAACGCGCGCCATCCGCGCCCACCATGCCCTGACCATCAAAAACTCCTTCAATAATTTTTTCACTGCCGCTTTTCTGCACAGCCTCAGTCCGACTCTGGATTTCGCCCAAAGCTTGTTCCACAATCTTGTCGGCATCGCTTTCAGGTACCGCTACCGCGCCACCGCCCACTGCCAGTTTCAATCGCTCAAGTTCTTTTTGCATTTGATTCAAAGCTTGCAAAATTTGGGCATTAGTCATTTTTGAGCTAGCCTTTTTACCGACGCTTTTTTTGGTAACTTTTTCTTTTTCTACTTCTTTTTCTTCAATCTTGTTTTTTTTGAAAAACCAAAACATATTTGTTTTTATTTTTATTTTTGTTTTTTAATATTCACTTCTTCTTTTTAGCTAAACGTCTTCGCTTGTCTTTCCTTAATCTCCATAGCAATAATCTCTGGGTCTTTGCCATGTTTTAATTTTGATAATTTCTTAATAGCCTCAGCCAACTGCGGATTAGATTTTGGTAAACCGGGAATTTGATCCGGAGTATTTGACGCCATATTAAAGCCGGGCGGATTCGCATTATCAATCAATAATTTCACATAACAATTATAAGCCGGTAAATTAAGAAAATCGCTTTCATTAAACACGCCGGCAAATTCCTTGGTCAGAGCTTCCGCATCATCAACGCCGATTCTGAATGAACATTTGGTGCCCACGTTGCCAAAAATTGCGTCCTTGAACTTCGTGTCTCCACTTTTAACTAATTGACCAACGTACTGATGAGCAATGCCTAAACACAAACGGTATTTTCTGGCTTCTGACAAAATAATTTCCATACTGTCTGTCAAATAATTCTGGAATTCATCAACATAAAGATAGAAATCTTTTCTTTCTTCTTCCGCCATATCGCCTCGAGCGAGCGCAGCCATCAAAAGTTTGCCTATAACAATCATACCCAGTAAATCAGAATTAATCTGGCCAATTTTACCTTTAGCCAACTTAACCAATAATATTTTTTGTGAATTCATTATCTCAGCAAAATCAATAGTACTGTTTTGCTGTGAAATAATAGGGCGCACAAAATCATTACTAATAAACGGTGACATTTTGCTGGTAATATATGGAACCATATTGGCGAGCGAAGCTTCGCCGCCGGCTTTTTGCGCTTCTTTTTCCCAAAAATCCTTAACCAGTTGATCTGCGCACTTTGATAATTTATATTTTCTAAAATCATCATCCGCCAAGACGCGAGAAATTTCCATTAACGTAGAACCTGACTCTGGATCAGCCATAATTAGTGCGGCGGCATTTTTGAAATATTGTTCAAACATTGGTCCGCCGGTAGATTTCAAATCATACAACTTATCAAAAATAGCCATTATTTCATTTATGGCAAATGTTTTTTGTTCTTGCGTTTTAAATTCAAGCAAATTCAAACCGATTGGTCTTGTAATATCTCCCGGATCAAGAAGAACAACATCTTCAGCTCTTTCTTTTGGTATCCGTTTTAAAATATGGTCTATCGCGTCGCCGTGCGGATCAATATAGCAACAGCCATCGCCATTGGCAATGTCCTGCATACACATACCCATGATCAACCATGATTTACCGGTTCCGGTCATACCAAGAGTATACACATGCCGTCGTCTGTCTTCACGAGTCATTCTAATATCTGTTCTTTTACCACGATAAAGATTGTATCCGAGCAGGACGCCTTCCTTCGGAATATTCGAGGGCGGTGGCGCTTTTCTGGCCTCCAGCCAGCGGATATTTGGCGCGTCATTAATTCGCGGAATAGGCAAATGATAAATACTGGCCAGGGCTTCGGTATTCAGGACAAAACTCCGGCCTTCATCGTAATTACGATAAATAAAATCATTAATTAATTTTTTCATCGGCCGGTCCAGCGGCTCAAATGAATTTCCGTAATTATAAATATTGTATTGACTGAAAGCATTGGTTAAATTATTTAGATACCCATCCAGCCTGGTTTGATTTTCACTCGAAACAACGATTCTGATATTAGCATTAACGCCTGCTTTGCTGGCTTTTTCTTCAATCCCCTTGACCATTTCTTCTTCCTGCGGCGTCAGACGATATTGTTCCGGCTGGGTCTGCTGTTGATCCGGGCTCTTGGTTTTTGTCGTCTTAAAAATATCACTGATCCACTTGGACGGACCGCCCTTGACGTCTTTTAACGCGTCTTCATATTTTTTACCTTGCTGCATTTTTGACGCCACTTTCACGCCGAGCGCTCTCCATGACGGCGGCGCTGATTTTATAATGATTTGAATGGCCGCGCCATCATGCTCATCAATTTTACTAAGCGCATTGGTCAGCGCATTCAAAGGATCAGCTTCCATTTTCTTGTATGTTTTGATCGGTAAAAAATCCGGACTTTTGAAATGCATCATTCTGCCTTTGATAAATCCTTTTGGTGAAAACATGTTATAATCTGGCACTTCCTCAATAAAAGCATGAGTGAACTGAGCATTGATTTGCTCCTGAACATATTCAAGAAGATGAGCCGGCACAGCAATGAAAAAATTTATTTTGCCGTCCACCACCACAATTTCCAGAGAAAAAACATCTTTATGTCCGGAAAACCAAGCTTTAATCCCTTTTTCTGATGGAAGGCCGGCAATAGTGGAAAAAAATGATTCTGTCACGCCTATCTTTTCCTGTATCTGTTGCAAATTAGGCAGGGCCGCGTCAGCCTTTTCCTCGGTTTGTTTTGGCACTGTGACCAGTAATATTTTGCGGGCAAATGATTTGGAAACTTTATTTTTTCCTAAAACAATATGCCTAATTATTATAATCGCAATAACCAACAAAAAAATTAGAACTACAAGTCCTAATCCCATTAAAACTAAAGGGTCGGAAAATAAATCAAATACGCTAGAAGTATCTACTTCAAAATCAAACATATTGGCAAATTACTTTTTGTTTTTATTTTTCCTGGCACTCTTGCCCGTGACCGCCGACACAAAGCTCATCAGTCCTTTTACTCCCTGCTCCACAATTTTTGAGCGGATGAACGAAAAAACACTTGTAACCCTTTCAATCTTTTCACGAATATCTGTCAACAATTGGTTTGTTTGCTTTAACATTCTAATAAAATAGTACAACATCCAACAAACAAAGACCGTAAACCACAAAACACAAAAAGCCAATACAAGATAGAATAAATCCTGGCTTGTTTCCAGCATATTTTATTTTTATTTTATTTTTGAAACTTGAGCGACTATTGCCTGATTTCCGCGCCCACGCCCTTTTTCAATTGATTAATTATTTTTTCCTGCAATTTATTGACGTCCGCCATCTCAAGTGTCCTGTCGTCGGCGCGGTAAGTAATTCGAAAGGTAAGGCTCTTATTCCCTGCTTTTATTTTATCATTTTTAAACACATCCAACAACTCCACCCGCCGAATAATTTTCGGTTCCGCAGAATCAACAATGCCTTGAATATTTTTCCAGGGAACATTTTGCTCCACTGTAATTGAAATATCCAGCTCAATCGCCGGAAATTTCGGCAAAATTTTAAATTTTTCTATCTGATAAGCATGGTCAACTAGCTTGGTCAGGTTTATTTCCCATATTGCCGCTTGCCCGCGCAAATCCAATTTTCTGGCAATAGCCGGATGAATGGCTGAAACATATCCGACAACTTCTTTGCCAATGGATATTGTCAGGCACTCTTTCGGATGACACCAGGCAAAGGCCGGAACTGCTCCATCGTAGTCAACTTCAATCTTCATTTTATTAAACAATGTTTCAATAATTCCTTTGCAATCCAAAAAATTATCTGTTCGGTCAGATACAATCACGCCGGCGGCCATTAAATCCTGTGTCGGCAAATTAACTTTTGCGTCCTGCTTTACCGGCTCGCCGCTCTTATCATTAATAAAAACTTTTCCTGTTTCAAATAAAGAAAACTGATTGTAAAACCTGGAATTATCAACTGCATTTTGCAATAGGTTCGGGATTAAGCTTTTGCGCAGATAGCACAAATCCTGATCCCAGGGATTTTCCAACTCCAAATTATTTATCGCCTGGCCAAAAGATTCCAGTAATTTTTTGCTAACAAAAGAATAATTGTACACTTCATTGGCGCCAAGACTCAGCGCCAGTACATTTTTCATGTCTCTTTCAAGCCTCCGCAGGCTATTTTCAGCTGTATATTCCACTATTGCGCTCGGCATGATCGGGTCTAATTCATCATAACCAAAAATTCTAGTGATTTCTTCAATCAAATCTTCTTTAATGCTGATATCTTTGGTCGCCCGCCAGCTTGGAATTTTAATCAGCAAACCTGACTTCTTTTCGCTTACTTCAAAACCCAAATTACTAAGAATTTTTATTATTTGCTGTTGACCTATCGCCTGACCAATTTTTTTGTTCACAAAATCCCAGTTTAGTTCAATCGGCCCCTGAAATAATTCAAAATCTTTGGCGTCAACCAGCGGGCTGACAATTTCAGCGGTTGGGATTATTTCCAGGATTAGAGCTACTGCTTTTTTCAGAGCTGTTTCACATAAATTCGGGTCCAGGCTTTTTTCAAATCTAATGGCCGCCTCGGTGCGCAGTCCCAGCCGGCTTGAAGTTTTTCTGATGGTTGTGGCGTCAAAATTCGCCGATTCAAGAATTACCGTATTGGTTTTGTCATCAATGTGTGAATTCAAATTCCCCATTACCCCGGCCAAGGCGATTGCCTTGTCGCTGTCAGCAATTACCAGGTCATCCTCAGCCAAAACTCTTTTTTCTCCGTCCAACGTTATAATTTTCTCGCCATCCCCCGCCCTGCGCACAATAATTTCATCATCTTTAATCTTATCAGCGCTAAAAGCGTGCAAGGGCTGGCCAAGCTCATTCATTACAAAATTTGTAATGTCAACAATATTATTGATCGGCCGCTGGCCGATTGATTCCAAACGCTTCTTCAGCCAGACCGGAGATTCAACGATTTTTATTCCGCGGAGCGCAATGCCCATATAACGCGGGCACAGTTTGGAATCTTCCACTTTAACTTTTAAATTAAATTGCTTTGCCGGTTTAATCTTTGCCAATTGATAAGGTTTTAATTTTAATCCATATAAAGCGGCGACTTCTCTGGCCATACCATAATGCCCCCACAAATCCGGCCGGTTGGTCAGGGATTTATTATCAATTTCAAAAATAACATCATCAAAACCCATTGCTTCGGCCAGCGGATCGCCAATTGTAAATCCGCTATCCGACAAATCAATTATTTCATTTTCTTTTGTACTAGGATAAAGACCAGCCAAGCCAAGTTCTGAACTGGCGCAAATCATGCCTTCGCTGTCTTCACCGCGGACTTTGGCCGGCGCCAGCGTAACCAAGTCGCCCTCACCATGCCAGCGAACTTTTGCTCCGGGCAGAGCTAGCGCCACCAGCATATTTTCCCGGAGATTGCTGCCACCGCAAACAACGTTGACTCGCCTGTCACCAATATTAATTTCAACTAATACTAATTTATCGGCATTGGGATGTTTTCGCAGGCTGACAATCTGCCCCACGACAACCTTGTCCAGAGTGCTGGCCAAATTTTTCATGCTGTCAACCTCTACCGTAGACATGGTCAGTTTTAGGCCAAGTTCTGCGGGGTCAATATTTTCCAGCCCCTCGACATGCTCTTTTAACCAGTTGAGTGAAATATTCATATATAATAATTATTAAAACTGTTTTAGAAATCGCAAATCGCCTAAATTAATCAGTCGAATATCATCAATGCCATAACGCATCATCACCAGCCGTGTAAGACCAAGTCCAAAAGCAAAACCGGAAAATTCATCCGGATCGATATTACCGGCACGAAGCACATTCGGATGAACCATGCCGCAGGGGAGGAGCTCCACCCAACCGGAATTTTTGCAGACGCTGCAGCCGCGACCATCGCAGATCAGGCAATGAATATCCAGTTCAAAACCCGGTTCAACAAAAGGAAAATATCCCGGGCGCAATCTGACTTTAATATCTTTTTTAAATATTCCTTTTAGCAATGTTTTCATTACCGCAATTAAATTGACAATTGAAATATCTTTGCCAATCATTAACCCCTCGAGCTGATTAAAAGTATTTTCATGAGACGCATCAAGAGCTTCATAACGAAAAACCCGACCGGGCACCACTGCCCGCAACGGAGCGCCGTACTTTTGCATGGCACGCACCTGAACCGGCGAAGTATGCGTTCGCAACAATAGTCTTTCTTCGTCTTTGCTCCTTGCTCCTTGATCCTTGCCCTTGATATAAAACGTATCCTGCATGTCTCTGGCCGGATGATGTTCCGGAACATTAAGCGCTTCGAAATTATAATATTCTGATTCCAATTCCGGGCCATCCAAAATCATAAAACCAAGCGAACGAAAAATATTTTCCAACTCATACTGAATAGTTGAAACAGGATTCAATGATCCTAAATCTTTTTTTCTACCGGGCAGAGTCACATCCAGCTCGCCCTGTTCAATTTGTTCGCTGACTTGCTTGTCGCCCAAAGAATTTTTCTTTTGTTCCAGCAAATTTCTTAATTCTTGCTTGATGGAATTGGCCGCTTCGCCAAAAATCTTTTTTTCCTTGTCCGACAAAGTTTTGAGCGACTTGAGAATATTATTGAGTTCCCCATCTTTGCGCCCGAAATATTGCTGTTCAACTTTTTCTAATTCTTTTGAAGTGCCAACGTTTTCAATTGCCTGCTTGGCGCTTTGGCTTAATTGTTCCAGCTCTTTTTTCATAAATATAAAATTTCAAATAGTTGATTCTATCCAATACATTATACCACAAAACAAAAAAATGCCTATTTTTATTTTTCAATAGGCACTTCGACAATCGTATCTTTGTCATCAAGCAAAACATCCACTGTTTGTTTCAAAACATGCCAGCCGATTACCTCTCCGCGTCCATGCGGAGTTTTGATTTTGTCACCGATCATCGGCAAATTGTCGGCCAGCTCATTATACAAATCTTTTTCATAAGTCAAGCAGCATTTTAATCTGCCACAAACGCCGGAAAGCCGCTCTGAACCGCGGTGAGCCACCTGCTGCAAATCCGCGTAATCTGAAGTAACATTGCCCAGATCTTTGTAAAAAGACTGGCAGCACAAATTGCGTCCGCAACATCCGATATCTCCGCTGACTTTGATTTCGTCGCGGATGCCCAGCTGTTGCAACCGAATATTTTTTTTGTGAATTTTAATAAGCTCTTTCAATAGTTCGCGGAAATCAACCCGGCCATCGGCAATAAAAGCAAAAGTTATTTTCGAACCGTCAAAAGTAAAATGCACGTCAACCAATTTTATAGGCAAGCCAAATTTTTTAATCAGCGCGCGGCAATCATTAAATGCCGCGGATTTTTTCCGTTTGTTCTGCAGAACTATTTCCAAATCTTCTTTATTGGCTTTGCGCAAAATCGGCTTGAGCGGCTCTGGTAATTTGCCTATTTCATCTTCTGTTAATTCTGAAAAACCAACAACTTTCCCCATTTCAGTTCCCAATTTAGTTTCAACGACAACATAATCACCCTGGGCAATTTGTTCTTCGCTCAGGCTAAAATAATATATTTTGTCCCAAGGGCTAAATTGTATCTCAGCAATTTTCATAATATTTTTCCGCGCAATTAGGTCGCGGGGTTTTTCTAAAGTTGATACCTGACAAATCTGCCAATCTCAATTTTTTCACCGGTTTTGGCGATCAACTGATTGATCAAAGATTCAATGGAAATTTTGTCATCTTTGATATAGGCCTGCTTCATTAAACAAACGTCTTCATAGAATTTGTCCAGTTTTCCCTGCATTATTTTCTCCATAATTTCCGCCGGCTTGCCTTCGGAGCGTAGCTGTTCCCGATAAATTTCTTTTTCTTTTTCAATAATATCTACCGGAACATCTTCCGGCTTTAAATACTCAGCCGACATCGCCACGATCTGCATGGCCAGGTCGCGCGCCAGTCCCTGAAAGTCTTCAGTCTTGGCCACGAAATCAGTTTCGCAAAACAATTCCAGCATCGAGCCGGCTTTGTTGTTTGAATGAATATAAGAGTAAACAATCCCATCCTTGGTTTCTCTTTCCGAGATTTTTTTTGCCGCTTTGATCTCCCCCTTTTTCCGGAGAATTTCAATTGCCTTTTCGTAATCGCCGCCAGACTCGTCAATGGCTTTTTTGCAATCTACCATGCCGGCGCCGGTTTGGTTACGAAGTTTTGTTATAGTTTGTACGTCTGTCATAAATTTTTATTGCGAACAACAAGAAAATCCCCCTGCTTTTTGGCGGGAATATTACTCCTTGGTCGCTGGCTTAAAAGTTTTATTTTTTGGAAGTTGTGGAACCTCAGCATTTTCTTTGATCTCGCCAACAGTTTTTCCTTCTCCGGCTTTGTCGTTTTGCTGGCGGGCATCATTGATTGCCGCTGCTATTGAAGTTACTAAAATTTTAATTGAGCTGGTCGCGTCATCATTTCCAGGGATCGGATAATCAGTCAAATCCGGATTAACATTGGTATCGCAAATTGCAATAAATGGAACCTTCTTGCGAAGGCATTCCTGAACTGCTGTTTTTTCCTTTTTCATGTCAACAATAAACATGACGTCAGGAATCTTGTCCAATTTTTCAATGCCGCCGACAATTGTTTCCAGCCGCTCGATCTCGCGATCAATATCCAACTGTTCCTTTTTTGTGAATTTGGCCAAGGCGCCCGTGGCTTTGTCTTCTTTTAATTTCCTATACTTTTTTACCAAGCCAAGCACAGAAGCCGCGTTTGTCAGAGTGCCGCCAAGCCAACGGTAAACCACATAGGGCATGCCGCAGGAAAGAGCCGCATCTTTGACAATCTCTTGCGCTTGTCTTTTTGTACCCACGAAAAGAATTGTTCCGCCGGTGGCAACAGTTTGGGCAATAAACTCATAAGCTTTTGCCAGCTGTTTTTGCGTTTCTTCTAAATTAATTACATGGATGTTGTTTTTTTCCGTGAAAATAAATCTCTCCATTTTCGGATACCACTTTGATCTTTGATGTCCAAAGTGAACTCCGGCTTTCATCAAGTCTTCTAGACTCGGAATGTTTGACATAAATTGTTCCTTTTTTCCTCTATCTTTCCAATCAGTGGAACTCGCCAGGCGAGCAGGCACACTAATTTTCAGCTAAAAATAGCCAAGAAAGATATGTGGTTTATTATTATGTAAGGATGATATCACAAACAATTGATTTTGGCAATAAAAAAGTCCGCTTCAGGCGACTTTCCTATTTCAAATTAAATTTTGGTGAGCCGGGCAGGATTTGCACCTGCGAAGGCTAAAGCCAGCAAATTTATCCCGCCGATGGCGGGACCCCAGTTGACTGCTTTGATATTTTATTTCCTTACTTTTTGGTGGGCCGGGTAGGATTTGCACCTACGAAGGCTAAAGCCAGCAGATTTACAGTCTGCCCCAGTTGACTGCTTTGGTACCGACCCAAAAATTATTTTTTAATTTGCACAAGTCTCTTAAATGCTTCTCCCCCTTTATAACTTTTAATCTGATTTTCCCTTTTTCGAGCTTGCTCTACTGTTTCATACTCTTCAAGTACAAATAATTCCCATGGACAATAATATTTTGTTGAGCGAACCAATCCCAAATTATGCTCTTTTAATCTTTTTCCGATATCAGATGTAGAGCCAATATAATATCGATTTCTTAATTGACTTTTCAATATATAGACAAAACACATAGTCGCCTCAACAATCGCTAGAGCCGGCAGATTTATCCCGCCAATGGCGGGACTCCAGTTTGCTACTTTAATACCGCCCCAGAATCAACCCCGATAAACCGAGATTGTAAAATTATTATAACAACAAAATTATTCTAGCACAATGTTTTAATATAATCAAGATTATGGTAATATAAAACAAAGAATTAACTTAAAAATACTACTATGATCAAGGCTGTAATATTTGATTTAAACGGCGTCTTTATTCAAAGCAAACTGCTAAATGAACGTTTTGCCGAGGACTTTGGTGTTGCCAATGAAAAATTCATGCCCGCATTAAAAAAAATTATGGCCCAAGTACGAAAACCAGGAGCGAAAAGCCTTTACTACCACTGGAAACCATATCTAAAAAAATGGAACGTTAATCTAAGTAAACATAAATTTTACGATTATTGGTTCAAAGCGGAAAAACAAGTCCTTGAAATGACAACATTAGCCACAGAAATAAAAAGCCGAGGCATTGAAATATTTATCCTTTCAAACAACTTTGCGGAAAGAGCAAATTATTACAAAAAAAACTTTCCCTTCCTTAAATCATTGCCTGATAAAATTTACTATTCATGGAAAACCGGATTCATCAAGCCGGACCCAAGGGCGATAAAACTAATTTTGAAAGAAAACAAATTAAGACCGAACGAATGTCTGTACTTTGACGATTCAGCTAAAAACATTGCAGTCGCAAAGCTTCTCGGAATAAAATCATTTATGTTCAGGGGGGCAAAGAAAACAAAACAGCGACTAAATAAATTCATTAAACTATGACGAAAAAAATAAAAATATTAAAAAAAATAGCGCAGAAAGAATTAACCAAAGTCGCCCATGACTACAAACACGTTGAACGCGTAAGACGCTGGGCCTTGATCATTGCAGAAAAAGAAGGATTTCCTCAACGCGAATTACTCGAAGCAGCCTGCCTTCTACATGACATCGGTCTGTCGCGGGTAAGAAAAGTCAATCGCCATGGAATTGCCGGCGCGAAAATCAGTCGAAAAATTTTGGCCGACTTAAACCTTTTCAGCAAGTCGAAAATCAATGAAATCTGTTTTGCCATCAGGCATCACAATACTATCCAAAAACTACCAGGGGAATTATTAGCTATTCTGCGCGACGCTGACATGCTTGATTCACTTGGCAATGTCGGGATTATGCGAGCCTGTATGTCAAAAAACTATTTGCCTGAATACCTAACAGGAAATACAAAGGGCTCATCCTGGGGATTTAATAATTTTAATTTTGACAAATACTTTCGTGCAAAAAAAACAGCAATAGTCACTGTTGCCGATCAAATTAATTTTCAGATAAGCTTTTTTGATAATTTGAACACTGAGACCGCCAAGCGATTGTCAAAAAAATTAATTAAAAAAATGCAGAATTTTTTGATTGAACTGGAAAAAGAAATCAATAATAAATAATTTTTCCGCCAAATAAAAAAAATCCGCGAATGTTTTGCGGATTTTTGATTTTAGCGACGCTTAACCTTTTCAGGTTGCGGATGCTTTTGAAGAACAAATTCACGGTCACGGAATTGCGCAACGATCGACTGGAACCTCTCTGCCGCCTGAACCAAATCTTCATAATTGAATACGCGAACTTTATCGCCGTCATCTTCACGGACCAAAAGATCAATTGTTCCTTGGCCGGAAAAGTGCTGCACCTTCATGTAATCCGGCGAAAAAAGGATGGCAAAAAGTTTTCTGCATCCTGAACATCTCACCACCGAATACACAGTTCCTCTGGAAATACCCGCCAATGACTCTTGACGCCGGCAATATGGGCAACCATATTGGCTCCAATCAGCATAGTTAACCATCACTCGCTGGAGTTTTTCCATTATTCACCTCCTAAATAGGCTATCAAATTCATCTTACTGTCTACCACCTCCTTTGTCAACCTGAACAAAATTGTATATAATGAAATTAAGCCACTATCCATTTCATAACACATTAAAAAAATATGCAAAAAAAATACAAAACTCCGCTGGAGCGTTATCGAGAAAAAAAACAAAAAAAACTAGAAAAATATCTGGGCTACAAGAAAAAGCCCAGACTATCTTTGCGCAAGACCGCCAAGCCGGAAAAAGACGACAAAAGATAGACTGAGGTAACAAAAAGAGCGCATTTTTCAACGCTCTTTTTGATTTTGAAAATAGGTTGAAAATAATTTTCAGACTATGTACAATCGTTCTATATGAACCGATTCAAATTAAAATCTGATTACAAGCCGACCGGTGATCAGCCGCAAGCGATCAAAAAACTTGTTCAGGGACTGGACAAGGACTTTGACAAACAAACACTACTCGGCGTAACCGGCTCTGGAAAAACATTTACCATTGCCAATGTGATTGAAAAAGTTCAATTACCCACTCTGGTAATAGCGCACAACAAAACTCTGGCCGCTCAGCTTTGCAATGAATTCCGCCAGTTTTTTCCGGACAATGCGGTAGAATTTTTTGTCAGCTACTATGATTATTATCAGCCGGAAGCATATTTACCGTCTTCTGACACTTATATAGAAAAAGAAGCGCAGATTAATGAAGAAATTGACCGACTAAGACACGCGTGTACGCAAGCGCTTTTAACCCGCCGGGACGTGATCATTGTTGCTTCTGTTTCTGCAATTTATGGCCTTGGTTCGCCGGCTGAATATGAACGCATTGTTTTGCATCTGAAAAAAAATCAAAAACTTGATCGCCGGGCGATGATGGAACAGCTGATTGAAATGCAATTCAACCGCACTAATTCTGATCTAAAGCGCGGTTACTTTCGAATGCGCGGACAAGTGTTTGAAATCATGCCGATCAATGAAGAAAAAATAATTCGTTTTGAAATCAGCGACAAGATTGATTTGATTGAAGTACTGGATCCTGTCACCCGCATCGCCCTGAAACAAGTTGAAGATATCTGGCTTTTTCCGGCCAAGCATTATGTTATCGGAGAGCAAACAAAAGAGACCGCTTTCAAAAATATTCGGCAGGAATTAAAAGAACAGCTGGCGAAGTTCAAAAAACAAGGCAAATTATTAGAACATGAGAGATTGTCTCGCCGGGTTAAATATGACCTTGAAATGATTGCCAATATTGGCTATTGCTCCGGCATAGAAAATTATTCACGGCACTTTGACGGCCGCGCGCCGGGCCGGCCGCCCTTTACTTTGCTTGATTATTTTCAAAAATGCTCTGAAAAATTTTTAACGGTGGTTGACGAATCTCATGTCACTCTGCCGCAAATCCGCGGCATGTACAATGGAGACAAAGCACGCAAAAGTGTTTTGATTGAACATGGCTTCCGCCTGCCGAGCGCCGGGGACAATCGGCCACTGACTTCCGACGAGTTTGAACACAAAATTTGTTCAGTAATCTACACCTCTGCCACGCCGGCTGAATATGAATTAAAATCAAGCCAACAAATCGTTGAACAGATAGTCCGACCGACAGGATTGGTTGACCCGGACGTTGTAATTAAAGCAATCACTGCCAAAGCTGGAACAAATAACACTAAATTAGGCAAAACACAGGTCGAGGATTTAATTTCTGAAATTCACAAACAAATAAAAATCAAGGAAAAAACATTAGTCACAACTTTAACAAAGCGAACTGCCGAAGATTTAACTGATTATCTCAAAAAGCTGAGCTTCAAAGTCTCCTATTTGCACAGCGATATCAATACGCTGGAACGCATTCAGATCATCACTGAATTGCGGCAAGGCAAGATTGATGTATTGGTTGGCGTAAACCTCTTACGCGAAGGATTGGATATCCCGGAAGTCTCGCTGGTGGCGATCCTTGATGCTGACAAAGAAGGCTTTTTGCGCAACGATACCAGCTTGATTCAAACAATCGGCCGAGCCGCCAGAAATATCAATGGTCGCGTTATACTTTATGCCGATGAAATAACCAATTCAATCAAGCGAGCGCTCACGGAAACCAATCGCCGTCGAAAAACTCAGATCGCCTACAACAAAAAACACGGCATTACCCCGAAGACAATTGAAAAGGCAATTAATAATATTTTGGCTGACTTCGGACTCACTGTTATGAAGAATAAAAAATCAAGAAATCAAGAAACAAGAAAATCAATTCTCAAACTGGATTTACAAGGCGACAATCGGCCGATTAACATAATTATAAAAGACAAGGAAATGCAAATGAAGCAGGCGGCCAATAAACTGGAATTCGAACTGGCCGCTGTACTGCGCGATGAGATCCGCCTGCTTCGGTTAAAGCTCAAATAAAATCCCGCCGCAATATCCTTCTTGTGTAGGCGGGATTCCAGAATCCCGCCGCAACAACAATAAAACCCCGCCGCACGCGATAATATTTCTTCTCACTTTGCAACAAAAAAAAACGGACAACGACTCGGTCGCGTCCGGTTTTTTGTATTTCTAGCCGCTACCAGGGCGGCTTCCCCGGCTGAACAGCAAAAGATTTCATTTCGCACTTCGAGACGTCAATCTCATACCACTTGCTCCCGCCTTCCGGCCGGATGCGCACAAACTCAATGTCTTCAGCCATGCGCGCACCCTGAAGATAGTGATAATATTCTCCGGGATTCAATCCGGCAAACACAGTATTGTGTTTCCAGACTTTGGCATCGCCGTACATTCCGTTCGTCATTTCCCGCGTTTCAAACTGATAGTATGTCCGGCCCATGCGTTCTGGCCCATCGTTCTCCAAAAGCACACTATTCCGCATCAGCTGAACCTGAATATCACCCACGCGGAAAAACTGTTCGCAAACAGAAATTTTTGCCGGCTGATCTTCTTTCTCGTCTTTTTCTGTCAAAACGCTAACGGTATAGATTGCCGTAATCATGGCAACCGCTAGCAAGCTAAACAAATAAACAAGAAAAACTCGCCTGTTTCTTTTCTGATTTTTGTTCAAATACAGTCCAACCATTTTGCCGGCAAAATAGATGAAAACAATTCCTCCGACAATCACAGGCGTCCAAATAATCAACCATTCCATCTTATCACCTCCTTTTATTCGCCGTTCAAAGAGCACTGACAAATTAATATATCAATAAAAAAACACTTTGTCAACCTCTCTAGGGTTTATTTTAGTAAATTTAGTGAAAACATAAAACCGCCGACTTTCTCAAATTGACAAAACACTCTGATAATCGTATACTGCAGACAAATAATCTATTCACTACCCCCTAGTACGAGCAGGAACGGGGCAAATTTTAATTATGAATTTAGAAAATCTGAATAATGAATTAAAAACGCTTCCGGCTTTTCGCCAAAAGCAAACCTACAAAGCAATCTTTAATGAACTGATTGATGACTGGGAAAACGCCACCAGCCTGCCAAAAGAATTGCGGCAAGAGCTAAATGAAAAATGTCCCTTGGAAATCAAGGCTCAAATTTTTTATTCCAATGATAAATTTACCGCCAAAGCGCTGATTGAATTTGAAGACGGGAAAAAAGTTGAAACCGTACTCATGCGCCACAGAGATGGCCGGAACACAGTCTGCGTCTCAACGCAAATCGGCTGTCCACTGGCCTGCGAATTTTGCGCCACCGGACAAATGGGATTCAAAAGAAATCTCTCTACTCTTGAAATAGCAGAACAAGTCTTAATGTTTGCTAGAATTCTAAAATCTCAAGATCAAAAAGTTACCAATATTGTTTTCATGGGCATGGGCGAACCGTTTCTAAATTCGGCAAATGTTTTCGCGGCCATAAAAATTTTCAAAGATAAAAATTACTTCAATATCGGTAGTCGCAGGATTTCCATTTCCACCTGCGGCATTGTGGACGGAATCAGAGAACTGGCAAAAAAAGAACCGCAAGTCAATCTGGCTATTTCTTTGCACGCGCCGAACGACGAACTGCGTTCCAGCCTTATGCCTTTGAATAAAAAGTATCCGTTAAAAAAAGTGCTGGACGCTGTCGACAAATACATCTTTGACACCAACCGCAAAGTCATGTTTGAGTATACCTTGATTCAGGAAATTAATGATTCAGGAAAACAGGCGCGACAACTGGCAGATTTATTAAAAGGCAGAATCTGCGTTGTCAATCTGGTACCATACAATTCCACCGGTAAATTCACAGCTTCAACTCCCGCGGCCATTGAAAACTTCAAAAACATCTTAATTGAAAGGGGCCTCGAAACCTCTGTCCGCCATCGATTTGGCGAGGATATCAATGCCGCCTGCGGCCAACTTAAGACAAGTACAGATGTACAAATTTGATTACAGATAGTACAGATTGCGGCTGAATTAGCGATGGCTTCGTATAATTTCAAGTGAACCCCTGTTATCTATTTCCTCCAATGAATCTGCATAATCCGTACCTGCAAATCTGTACATCCGTAACACTTATGGAAAATAAAATCACAATCAAAGGCGCGCGCGAACATAATTTAAAAAACATTAATCTGGAAATTCCGCGCAACAAAATGATCGTGTTTACCGGCATTTCCGGATCAGGAAAATCCAGCCTGGCTTTTGATACGATTTTTGCCGAAGGCCAGAGAAGATATATTGAAAGCTTGTCGTCATATGCCAGACAATTTCTCGGCGGCCTGCAAAAACCAAATGTGGACGAAATAACCGGCCTGTCCCCCGCCATTTCGATTGATCAAAAAGCGCACAGCGCCAATCCGCGCTCAACCGTCGCCACTATTACTGAAGTATATGATTATTTAAGAGTACTTTTTGCCAAAATCGGCCAACCGCACTGCCCGCTTTGCGAAGCGATCATGGAAAAAACAACTTCAGATGAAATAGTCGACCGGATTATTAATAAATTTAAAAATGAAAAAACTTTGTCTCCAGCTGAAATGCAAATTCTCTCGCCAATCGTCCGCGGACGCAAGGGCGAATATCACCAGCTCCTGTATGATATTTATAATAATGGCTTTGCCGAAGCGCGTCTCGACGGAAAATTTAAACAACTAAAAAACCGCGTTTTGCTGGCAAAAAACGACAAACATACCATTGAAGTTGTTGTTGACAAAATCACCATGCTCAATGCTTCGGCGATTGATAATACGCCCACAGTTTTGCAAAGAATTGCCGAAGCGGTTGAAAACGCGATCGAACTTTCCAATGGGCTTTGCACTATTATTTATCCCGACAAAACTGAAAAAATATTCAGCACCGAATACTCCTGCGTTAATGACGGCTACAGCTTTCCGGAAATAGAACCGCGGCTTTTCAGTTTCAATAGCCCTTATGGCTACTGCGACTATTGCACCGGACTTGGGATAAAAGAATTATTCAGTAATGAACCCTGTCCGAAGTGTGAAGGAAAACGCCTGAATAAAAATGCGCTAAGCGTCAAAATTGCCGAAAAAAATATTTGGCAGATTTCAGACTTTACCATTGCCGAGGCTTTTGACTTTTTTTCTAAACTGGATAAAAAGCTGACCACAAAACAACTGGAAATCAGCGGCGTGGTTCTGAATGAAATAAAAAACCGCCTGGAATTCATGCTAAATGTTGGCCTTCATTATCTGACGCTAAATCGCCGCGCCGGCACCATGTCCGGCGGCGAGGCGCAAAGAATAAGACTGGCTTCACAGGTTGGCACCAAACTGGTCGGCGCGCTCTATGTGCTGGACGAGCCGACAATCGGACTTCATCAAAAAGACAATGACCAGCTGGTTTCCACCCTACGCGACCTTTGCGATATCGGCAACACAATTATTATTGTGGAGCATGATGAAAATACGATTCTTGCCAGTGACTGGCTGGTTGATATCGGACCGAGCGCCGGAATTCATGGCGGACAAATTGTATTTAACGGCCCGTTGAATAACATTTTGAACACCAAAATTGTTCAGGCAAAAACCGAGCTTGATTGCGCGCTTCAGGGCTCAGCAAAAGATTCCCTAACCGGCAAATATTTACGCAATGAACTAATGATTCCCCTACCAGCGCAAAGGCGCAAGGTTGACAAAAATACGCCAATAATCAAAATAGTCGGCGCGGCTGAACATAATTTAAAAAACATTACTGTAGAAATTCCTTTACGCCGACTGGTTTGCCTGACCGGCGTTTCCGGCTCCGGAAAATCGACCCTTATGCACGACATTCTCTATCGGGCGATTCAAAATAAAAAATTCAGAATGAATAAATGGGTTGGCAAACACAAATCAATCAGCGGCACAGATTATATAGACAAAATAGTAAAAATCGATCAATCCCCGATCGGCCGCACTCCGCGCTCAAATCCGGCGACCTATACCAAAGCATTTGATTATATCCGTGAGATTTTTGCTTCCACTCAAGAAGCTAGAATTCGCGGCTACAAAGTCGGCAGATTTAGTTTCAATCGTCCCGGTGGCCGCTGTGAACATTGCGAGGGTCGGGGTCGTTTGCAGATTGAAATGCATTTCCTACCAAGCGTCGAGGTCACCTGCGATATTTGCAAGGGCAAAAGATTTAATAAAGAAACTCTGCAAGTTCATTACAAAGGAAAAAACATTTCCGATGTATTGAATATGACCATTGAGCAGGCCAAAGATTTTTTTAGAGACGTGCCATTTGTTTACGACAAATTTAAAATGCTGAATGAAGTCGGTCTGGATTATCTGACTCTCGGCCAATCAGCCACCACTCTTTCCGGTGGCGAAGCGCAGAGAATCAAATTGAGCCGCGAACTGGCCAAGCGCAGTACAACCAAAACTCTGTATCTGATGGATGAGCCAACAGTCGGCTTGCATTATGATGATGTTAGAAAATTACTTGAAGTAATTCAACGTCTGGTTTCGCAAGGCAATACTGTCATGATAATTGAACACAATCTGGACGTGATAAAATGCGCTGACTGGATCATTGACCTCGGCCCAGAAGGCGGCACCGGCGGCGGCGAAATCGTGAAAGTCGGCACGCCGGAAGATATTGCCAGATACGCGCATAGCTGGACTGGAAAATATTTAAAAAGCGTTATAAAATAATTAATTTTAAATTTTTGATAAAATTCAAAAATCTAAATAAAAAAGCCGGCTCGTTGCGAGTCGGCTTTTGTCTTATTTCTTTGTCCGTTTCTTAGGCGGCTTTCTTTTCTCCTTTTCAGGCTGTCCGCCCACCGTCGGCCATTTGTCAATGAACGGTCCCCAATTCTCGCCCGGATCAACATTTACTGTTTCAACGAACTGGATAGCCAGCGCCACCAGCGCCGAGAATTCATGGCGCGCCACCATCTCGGCGATCGGGCCGGACGCGTTACCAAGGCAAGCAGCGCCGTTTTCCCTTACATGAGGCGCGTTGAATTGTATCCCATCATAGCCGACAACCAAACGCGTCTGATTGTACCAGCGAATGTCACCGTTTTTCACATTGATGACGATTTTGAATTCGCCTATTTCGTGAACTTTCTGGCTCCGCGGATCGGTCGCGAACAAAACATCGGTCATTACCGTCAAAATACCTTGGTTATCAGTCTGAACCATTCTTACGTTTGGCCATGCGGTCATCTGATCGAACTCCGCCCGGTATTTTTCCAAAATCGGCTTTCCGGATTGCGACAGAACTACCAATTTTTGCTCAGAAAACTCCATCTCGCGCACCGCCTCAATGTACTTTTTCCGAAACTCAACTGCCTGCTCACTCATTTGTCCTACCAGTCGTTGCAGGCTTTCCACCTCTATTCTATAACGCTCGCGGCACATGTCCGCATATTGTTCTCGGGATCTTTCCAAAATCGCCCTGCGCCTTGCATCGCGCTCGACCGCTTTCTGCTCTTCGGGCTTAGTCAACTCTCCCTCCACCAGTCCCAGCAGATGGCAGAAAATTTCCGTTTCATGTTTGTCACCCTGACAACCAAGATGATGAAACACATACAGGGTGTTGCCGATGAATTCAGCCACCGCGTAGTCGCCATCCATGAACACGATGCCTTCTTCCATCTCAGATGACATATGGCCGCAATGCTTTAAGCATGAAACTGCCCGGCCAAAAATTTTTTGCGGCACCTTTACGGACGCAGCGTGATTCTGTCCCAATCCGGCGAACAGACAAACGACTAAAGTGTCCTTCATCTCTTTTCCCGGTTGAACAGTTTTTTCATAATGCATTTCCACCCGCTTGATGAGCGATGACTTTTTCAGCAATTTCTGAATGATTGCATCAATAAAATTATCAGAGGATGAAAAACGCCCATGCGCAACAACGTTTTTCCGCAGTTCAACATATTGCTGAAAATCCGGCTTTTTCATCCGGTCTGTCGCTAATTTCAACTCCCGGCGCACTCTTTCCGTCATTTCATTATATCCGCTCAAACGCACATTGTCGCCGGACAAAAACATATTGTTTCCAACCAGCGATACGCATTCCACAATCTTCACAACTCCTTCTGTGCCGTCAGCAATACGGCCCCAAAAAACCCTAAATATCGTATCCTGGTTTTGATATCGAAACAATTCCACAAAGTCATCGTGATGATGATAAAACACTATCTTTTGTATTTCCGGCGCTAAAATCGGCGCCAGATAATCCATCGCCGCCTGTTTCAACCAGCCTGTCGTATCACCCCAGTTCGTGTTTTTATCAAATTCAATCTGCACCTGACCTGGCTGATTCTGATCAGTTTTTTGCCCAACTTTTTTTAACACCACGAAATTGATGCCATCATAGAGACTGTTTTTCGTTGAAACAATTTCAAGGCCGACGCTCATCAAAACTTCATTCGCGCCGACTTTGCCGAACAGCACGCCGGTCACGCCGTCTGCAATGCCAAACCTTTCCTCCATAACCAGCCCGGCTGTTTTCAACGCCTGAATCGCCTCCTGCGTCAGGCTGTCGGAAAAATACGCTTGATTTTCGCTGACCATTTCCACCTCCCTTTTTGTAAAGAACACAAAGGTGCCATATTAACACAATTAATAATTTTGTCAAATTGATGAATATTAATTATGAGACCAAGCTATATCGTCCTGCAATATTAGCCAAAAAAGCCCCCTTGACAATAATTATACGGATTGCTAATATCTTAATGGTTCTTTTTACGCAGACTCTTTTGGGTCTGCCCTAACCCGCCGGGTCAGTGCGGTTGCGTGTGTGAACAGGAGGAGTGCCATGGAAACAGAACTTTGGAAGCAGAAATGGAATGACCGAGTGGGCGCGCTTGCCAGCGCGGCCGGCAAAAAGGTGGAACAACTGGACGCGGCGCTGAAGCCGCTCATCGGCGAGCCGAGCGAAGGCGCGCTGAACATGCTGGGAGACGAGAATCTGACGCCGTTCGGCGACCTGCGCAAGGTGCTCTGCGACGACGGTCTCGGTCTTCCGGTGGCGCTCCTGCGCCAGTTCACGTCCGTTCTGCGCGGCCGTACTCAGGTCGCGACAGCGGCCGGCACGGCCGTTGCCCTGGTCGGCGCTTTCGACGCTCTGCCGGAAGTCAAGGAAGACGATTCCTTCATGAAGACCATCAAGGCGGGCGGCGTGCTGAAGATCGAACAGCCCGTATCCGTGCTCTTCGCCAACCGCGCCGGTCTCGCCGACCAGTTCGGACTCTTCGAAGTGCCGGAGAAGCTGGTCGACCTCATGCTTCAGCGAGCCGACGAGCTCAGCGAACCGTGCGGCAAGGAGTTCTACTCCCTGCTCAAGCTGGTTCGCAGGAAGCGCTACGCGGAAGTGCTCGAAGCCATGGACATCGAAGCGGCATTCGTGACCAAGCGGCGGAAGACCGACCTGATCCACCGCGTCAAGATGGTGCTCTGGGTCGCCTTGCGCGACTTCCACCGCGCCATGCGTGACTGGAAGAAGGCCTGGCTCGCGGACATGGGAGAAAACCAGATGCTCGCCATGGCCGTGGCCTTGAGCCAGCGGACGGACGGAACGGCCATGCCGGAAGGCCTGGTCACCCCACCCGACACCGGCATGCTCTACGACGCGGCCGAAGCGGTCAACGATGCCATCAACACGCTCTTCAGCGGCATGCGCCTGCCCGTGGCAGTCGCCATGGCCACGGAAGCCAAGAAGATCAAGGAACTCCTGGACAACAAGGACCTGCCGCAGGCCATCGGGGCCACGACCAGGGACGAGATGCTCCGGATCCTCGGCGTGGCGGCAACGGCGAACGATGTTCGCCTGGAACAGAGTCTCGCGAGATTCACTCTTGCCATCCTGCTCCTGCCGAACTGCAAGGACGAACCGAACGAGTACAAGTTCCTGTCCCAGCTGTTCCAGTTGGGCCAGCAGATCAAGTGGGATGAACTGCTCTCCGGCCGCAACGACGGCTCGAGCGGCGCGAGACAGGGAGGAGGTACCTGCCTTGTCGGCGTAGCCGAGGAATTCGAGGAAGCCGAATAGCTTCCTCCCAATAGAAACAAAGCGTGCGAACCATTTCGCATGCTTTTTTGTTTAATATTATTTGTTTTTATCTAAATATTTAATACCCGCTATAAAAGCTGGGATACGCCATAGACACGACCCCTCTTGACAAAAATTTTATTTATACTAATATCTAAATACCGTGGAACAAATGGTCATAGCCAGTCTGGGCAGGAAAGCCAATGACTCATCCGGCTTGCGACGCATATTGCCCTTTGTGAGGAGCAGTAGGGTCGCAAAAAAGCCTGATCAGCCAGAGCTCCGGCCAGACCCGCTACCAGGCAAAAAAGACCGTTCTGAATCATTGCGGCGTCAAGACAGCCTCAAGTCCCCAGCGTGGGTAAACGGCCAAGACGCGGCTGATAACAATGAACGGCTAACTGCCACTGACCAGCCACGGTGAAAAGGGGGCGATCCTTATAAAGGAACGCCCCTGTTTTTTTTAATTAAAAAAGAGCTAGCCAATGCTGGATAGCTCTTTGTTGTTAATTCCTTATACTAGTAGGTGGCCTTACTGACCCTTTACTTTCTTGACCAGCAGAACCTGGTCGCCCGGTCTGATCCGCGTGTTCAGCGGAACAGACGAACCATTCACGCGGCACTCATAGCCGCCGTCGGTTGAAAGACCGGCATTCCTAAGGACGTCCGCCGCGGAGTCTCCGTCGCGGAATTCGACCTCTTTGAACGGCGGTCCAGGCAACTTCCCAACGCGCGCAGTTCCCATTTTGCACCTCCTGTGATTGGAAAATGGACAAACTTGATATAATCTATTCTCCTTTTACATCAAATGAACTTTCTTGTCAAGACATTGAACGCCGGACGAAAACCAATGACCAGCTCATTTTCCACGTCGCGACTGGACAGCCATTTGATGAACTGCCATACAGCAGCGGCGGCCGCCAGAGAACTTGTGGTAATGATTGACGGCACAGTACCGCAAAGAGAAACTTCCGCTTCGCTATCCAAATACAGTGTTTCTTCCCAGCCTCTGATCTGCGCTGGGCTGATGGGTGAAATAAGGTAGATGCGGCAAATGTCCGACCCAATTCGAGTCTCAAACATTGTTTCAATGCCGAGCTTCATTCTAATCGACAAGTCAAAGATGCTTTTGCGCGCTTCCATACTGTCAACACCCAGGAAAACATGTTTGCCCAGGCCTTCTTGTCCGATGAATTTAACCGGATGCATTGCAACCATGACGCCCGTGGCGCGCATGATATTTTCAGCGAGCGCGGCAACCTTTGTTTGACCGACTTGGTCAAGGAAAAACTGCTGATTCGGAACATTATGCGAGGCGACAATGTCGTCGTCCCAGACATGAATGTTTTTGAATCCTGTTTTTGCCAAAAACCAAGCCACATGCGATCCGACCGCGCCCACGCCAATCACGTCAATACGCTCTTCGGCGAATTTTGTGGGATCAAATATTGAAAGCTGGCGAACAAGATCCAGTTCGGCTTCCACCGGCGGCTGAACCCGTGCCTTCGGCTTTTTATTATTCTTCAAGCTGGTCGTCGTCGCTCGGCCCATGATTCCTCCCCTCCTGGTTAAAGCTTTCAATCGCATTATCAACTTCTCTTCTGGTACATGTCCGGCCATATGGCGGATTACCAATAGCGGAGTGACCGCCACCCATCACTCTGACGGTCTCAACAATGCGCTTGCGCACCTTTTCTTTAACTTCAGCGAGAGTACGCTGCCGCAATTCATCGTTATCCTCAATGTTCAACGACCACGGAACATCGGTAATGATGATTCCGCGGTTAATCAAGTATAACGTAAACTGGATTATTCCATTTGCGCTGCAAATGCCGCGCAGGAAAAACTCATGCCCGGAATTAAGAAATTCGTGCAATTGGCGCTCATCATGAGCGGACGGTCCGGCATCGGAAAACGGATGAAAATGTCCCCAAAAGCGAGTTTCTTTCCACACAGTTTCTCCATCCGGACGAGCCATGAATTCTTCTGACAGCTCCGCCATTCCCTCTGCGGTCATTTCCGTTTCCACGCCGTTGACAGTCTGTTCAACAAGAAATATCTCTTTGATGATATATTTGTTGCCGCGATCTTCCACCGTACCGAGCCAGCTGATTTCATCACTGCCGGCGGCGCAGATATAGGCATACATTTTTGCCAAGGCTTCCGGCACAATCAAGACTTCCGGCATGCTACCGGAAAGGCTGATTTGCGGTCCAAACTCATGCGGCGTGAATTTCTGGCGCACGCTCCAGTACACCCTTGGCCCGACATTCACCGGCCCACTGTGCCGATGACTTGTTCTGACGACAGGCTGCTCTGGGAATTTTTTTCCTTTCATTGATATCCTCCTTGCGATTATACTTGCCCGATAAAAAATCCCAAACAAATAATAACTATATTATATTTTCAAAGTCCAAAGAACAATTTATATTATATCAAAACTATTAAAATGTCAATAGCTATTTTTTAACTAATTTTAACAATTTAAACCAACTGGTTTATCATAAAACTATTCGAATTTCTGCAATTTTCTACTGATTTAAGACTCTACCTCTATTGCATTTTAGTTATTTTTTTGCTAAATTATTAACGTTTAACCTCAATATTTGGCTAAATTTATAAGGTAAAAATTAAATATGTCCGCGATAAGTCATAAAATCCAATCAGCACCCAACTCTCCGGGTATATATATTTTTTATAATGCCAAAAAGGTTTTGATTTACGTCGGCAAGGCTACAAATTTAAAATCAAGAATCAAAAGTTATTTCACCGGACAAAAATCGCCTCGGCCGATTGAGACATTTATACACGAAGTGAGTAATATCAAATGGATTAAAACTGATTCGGTTTTGGAAGCGATCATTTTGGAAGCAAACTACATAAAAAAACATCAACCAAAATATAATGTTCTAGGCAAAGATGACAAAAGCTGGAATTATTTATATTTAACGAAGGACAAATTCCCGCAGTTAAAAAGCATCCGCCAGCACGAACTAATTAATACAAAACTCATAATTAATAATTCAAAAATCTGGGGGCCGTTTCCGGGATTAAACACAAAAGAAACACTGAAACTTTTGCGAAAACTTTTTCATTTCTCGACCTGCAAACCAGACAGCGGCAAAGCCTGCTTTTATTATCAGCTCGGACAGTGTCAGGGAGTCTGCACCGGCGAAATTATTTCCAGAGAATACAATCAAAAAATTATTCGGCCTTTATCATTATTTTTATCAGGGAAAAAGAAACAGGTTATCAAAGGATTGGAAAAACAAATGAAAAAATTTTCCAAGCAGGAAAACTTTGAACAAGCCTCTCGCCTGCGAGATCAAGTCCTCGCCCTAAAAAAAATTCACGATACCGCGCTCCTTAATAAATCATTTTTTTATCATTCCGGCGCTACGCGTTCCACGCTACGCGTTACGCGAATCGAGGGCTATGATATTTCCAATCTTGGTTCAACCGGAAAAGTCGGCAGTCTGGTAACTTTTGTCAATGGCGAACCGATAAAATCTGAATACAAAAAATTCAAAATTAAAACTGTTCAGGGCCAAAGCGACGTGACCTGCCTTACCGAAGTGCTGGAACGCCGTTTAAATCACAAAGAATGGCAATTGCCGGACATATTTCTGGTTGACGGCGGCAAGCCGCAAGTCAGCGCGATAAAAGCTGTTTTGAAAACTTTTCAATTAAACATTCCAATCATCGGCATTGCCAAGGGACCGGCTCGCAAAAAAAACGAATTCTTTATTACTGATAAAAAAATTGAGTCGTGGATATTGCAAAACAAAAAACTTCTGATTCAAGTACGCGACGAAGCGCACCGCTTTGCCATCAACTATCAGAGGAGTCTCAGAAAAATCCATTAATTTTTATTTGCTAATTTGCCATCGAAAGCTCCGCTCCCATGATGTGTAGCATGGTAGCGCGCAATTATAAAAACATCCGAGCAATAGCAAGGACGTTTTTAAAATTATAAACAATATTTATTTGACTTCAATCCTGATCCAGCTTCTGCCGCAGTTTCATCAATTCTTCATAATCAAACTTTTTTGCTTGCCGAGTTTTTTGCTCCTGAATATATTCAGCTAATCTTTCCAGCATAAAAATCCAGGCCTTTTTCGACCTTATTTCTCTTTGCGCGTATTCTTCCGGATATTCATGCTCCAAATCCTTGATCAGCCGGCGGTCTGATTCCAACGCCTTGACCAACTTTTGCTTTTGAATTTGATTATATCTGTGAAAATCAATAATCATAAACGCTTTTTCGCGGGCGCTAAAACTTATCGAATCCTGCAGGAGTTCAACAAACCTGGTGTGTTCATCATTTTTATAATCAATGAATTGTCCCAATATTTTATTTTGATTCATATTTTTTTAAACAAATAAGCTACGAATGGCGCTCGAGGCAACAGCGCATTTGGCCAGCCCGATATTAATGGCATTGCTGTCAGCAATATTTTTTACTGCCGCTCTGTCCTCGCCACGCTGGAAGAATTTTTTCGTCGTTAAAAATTCACCTACGCTGGTTAAAAACGACATAATAAAAAACCCGGCCGCTCCTTTACCAAGCCAGTCTACTGATTCAGCCATGTGCGTCACCCCTTTATCTAAAACAACCGACAATCCCATAAGCGCCGCTATGCCGCCGGCAATTGTTGCAACATTTTTTATTTTTTTCTGGCGCGCCAAATTCATCTCAATTAAATTTTTTACCGGTTCGCCGCCGCCAACCGCAAGTATTTTCCCCATTTCCTGTTCAACTATTTCCGCTTCCTGCATTTTTTTCCCAAGCTCTGACAAAACATCCTTTATCTGACTGCGTAAAGTTCTTTCTACCTCGGGAATTTTTTCTTCGCCTTTTAAACCATGCAGTGTTTGAATTGCTTCCGCCAGCTCGCCGATCTTTGGCGCGAGCTCTGCGTGCACTTCCTGATGCCGCGATAAAGCAAAGGAAGCATCTTTGAAATCTCCGGCCGTTAATTTGTCCTCCAATTCATTGCCGGTTGCTCTTAATTTTATCAGCTCGCGAATTTCCGCCATTTCTTCAGCCGCTAATAACTGCTCCTTAACGACGGCAAAATCTTCATCCAAATCGCCTCGCCGCTCTAGGTGATCAAGCTTTAATTTAATATCATAAAGTAAATCTTTTTTTCTTGACTCATTCTTGGCTCGCCGAAAAGCAGCTATTTGCGACATAACCGCAACAAAGGGCTGAATTTTTTCCACCCTGTCCCGCGAACGAACTTCAGTAATCTGCGCAAATTTTTGCAAATTGCGTATCTGCAAAACACCCAGATTATCAATTTTTTCAAATATGCTGTCATCGCTTTGTTTGCCGGTTTTCAAATAATCAATAGCTTTTTTCACGTCCTGAAGTTTTTCATCGGCCAGTGAATTCTCCACTGCAACGGCAAATTCCTCATCCCACTGCATTTCTATATCTAACTCATAATATGCTTGTTCCAGTTTTTCCTTTGCTTTTTGTTTCTGTTCCTTAGTTTTGGCCGTTTTATAACTTTCCAACACGCTGATAATACCGATAAAGGCGCGGCTGGCATCAGCATGTTTGGGATTTTCACCCAATCTCAATCCTGCCTCAGTCGCCTCATTAATTTGCGCTTCGTCAACTCCAAGTAGCACATCCATCTTTTCTCCGACACCGGCGATTTTTAAAAATTTTTGTACATCTTCCATTGAAGCTCCGGCTGTCGCAGTCTGGACTGCTCGACGAAAATTACCGTCACCTTCTACTCTTGTTTGCAAATTTTTGGTCAATGAGCGCAACTTTGCCAGCAGCTCTTTTCTTTCTTTTTTATCCTCTGTCCCTTTGTACAACTGGATCGATTCCAATAATTCAAACAAGCAACTGGCTCCCTCCTGATTTTCAAACATCACCTGTTGTAATTGTGCTGACTGGACTTCGCCAATGCTTTCCGCATAATTTCCAACCTGAGATTCGCGCGAAAAAGTTGTACGGCGAAAATATTCAAACATGATTGGCGCATTAATCGCCGACCAGGCGGCAAATGGAATAAAATTAGCTTTTTTCATTTCCGGCCGCACATAAAATTGGAAAATCAAAGCATCAAGCGCAAATAGAGAAGCAGATCCCCCTTGTTCTTTTACACTTTTCCAGTCTATACTTTTAAGCACTTTTTTAATATTTAATAAACCCAATTTTTCTCCCGGCTGAATAATTCCTTCTGCCACCGCCCTTTTTTTCATTGCCGACATTAAAGCAAAGCCAGTCAGATATAAGTTAGTCGGATTGCTCCCGAGTGGCGTAGAAGCCACTTCTGATATCGAATCGCCGGCAAAAGCCGCGGCCTGTGAGGTGCCAAGTTCTGCCAGATTGGTCGTGCCGGCCACCAGAGCCACGAAATACTGCGGCGGAATAATTTCTTCAGCGCTATCCATCAACCGATCCAAAACTTTATCCAGCGCGTACATACCGGCGGTCAATTCAAGTGAGGCCTGAACAGCAATGCCAACACTACCGCCGGTCAGAGCGGCCAATGGGCCAATCAAAAGCGGGCTCAGGGTTAGCATATTATCCTTCACAAATTGCTTGATGCCTTCGGCCGCGCTTCGCGATACCTGCCGCAGATCCATGGCTTTGATTTTTTCCAAAGCCTGCCGCACTTGCTGCATTTTTTCCTGCGCTTCGGCAATTTCTTCTGCTGACACTTTTGCACCCAGCAATTCACCGGTTGCTTCCGCTACGCCGACTCTTGCCTGCAATGAAGTTTTTGCAAATTCCAAGTCTCGCCCTGCTTGTTCCAGGTTTTCTTGTATTTCTCTTTCCCATGTTTCCGGCCGTGATAGTTCTCTCATTCTTTCTGCTGCTTTTTCAACGGCTTCATCTGCCCCTTGTTCGCGGTCAAGCGCCTCTCTTCCTTCTCCCTGTGGCTGGTCCAGCATTGCCGTCTCTTCATCAAAAATGATTTTAGCCTGTTTATCTATTACCATAAAATGAATTTTAGTTCCTTTATATTATACACCAAAATAGCAATTAACTTAAATTTTAGGTGTTAATTATATTTTATCCAAGTCAATCGCCTGTTCTATCGTATAATCACCGACTCGGGTTCTTTGCAGCTCTGCCAAATATGCCCCAGTTTTCAATTTTTCGCCAATATCTCTGGCCAGAGCGCGAATATAAACACCAGGCCCGCAAACAACTTTAATTTCCAAGTAGGGCCATTCATACTCAAGAAGTTCAATTTGCTTTATTAAAACTTTTCTTGGTTCGAGCGCAACCGCCTTTCCTTTTCTCGCCAACTCATATGATTTTTTGCCTTTTAATTTAATAGCGCTGAACACCGGCGGCACCTGTTTAATTTCTCCTACAAAACCACCAAATATTTGTTTTATGTCTTCAATACTTTTACCTTTTACATTCAAAATTTTAACTTTTTCTCCTTCTTCATCATCAGTATTGCTCGTTTCACCTAATTTAATCTTGGCAACATATTCTTTCTCGGTTTTCACAATTTCGTTTATTTTTTTTGTATTTTCTCTTCCAATAGCGACAACTAAAACACCGCTTGCCAGGGGGTCGAGCGTTCCCGCGTGCCCGACGCGCCTTTCGCCGGTTAACCTCCTAACCTGATCGACAATATCATGCGAAGTCGGTCCTTTTGGTTTATTGATTGTAACTATTCCTTCAAGTTTCATTTTATTAAACTTAAATCTCCATTTAAAATTACCGGCTGCATAGCATGAACTTCATCCCTAAGTCCCATATCTGGAATTGGGTTTAACAAAAAGATTTTCTTTCCGTAATGTAAAGCAATTCCCATTTCCAAAAAACTGCTTGGACCGATATAATTTTCAACTTCCTTTTTAAAATGATTAAAAACCAAAATTGCATCTGAATCTTTTATTTTTTCAAAATGTAAACGCATTTTATCAGTAATATTTTGAACACTTTGATCTTGCTTTTCTTTTGAGTATGCTTTTGCATCTTTTACCCCCAAAACTATACATTCATTCATAGATTCCGGCAACAAAACATCATGGCCACATTGAACCAGTTTATCTCGAACTTTTATTACATCCTCAACAAAAGACAAACTGCTACAAATAGTAATTTTCATATTTTATCTAGAATAACTAAACTTTCTATATGCGGCGTGCGCGGGAAAAAGTTATACAATTTTATAAACTCCAGATTATAAAAATCTTTTAACTGCGCAATGTCTCTCGCTTGCGTGGCGATATCGCAAGATAAATAAATTAAACGCTTTGGTTGTTTCTTGATAATCTCCGCCGTCAATATTTTCTCCAATCCGGCGCGCGGCGGATCCAGGAGCACAACGTTTTCTGCGCTGATCAAATCAGCGGCTTCTTCCGCTCTCACTCTTTTCGCCCGGCAATTCTTAATTTTATTCAATTCAATATTTTGCTCGGCAAATCCTGCCGCTTCATCGTTCGATTCGATCAATTGCCCAGTTTTGAACTTTTTGGCGAGCATGAGACTGATTGAACCGACGCCCGAGTAAAAATCAAGTACGCTGTCATTTGAATCAATGAATCCGGCCATGTCGTCAATAGCTATCTTGAAAATCAGCGTGTTTATCTGAAAAAAACTTTCAATTCCATAGCGAAGTTCTATGTTATTTATTGTTTCCGCCAGATAATTTTCGCCCAATTGACGTTCCAACCGCCAATTATCATCGCCGCTCCACTGAAAAAAACTCACGCCAACCAATGTTTTGTCCAGCAAAGGACAAATAAAATCACTAATTTTATTCCTGGCATATAATCCTGCCAATATTCTGCCGCCGCTGTCGCCTCGCACTACCAACTTTTGAAAGTTTTTCGCATCAACTCGCGTATTCAGCCACGCCAAAATATTTTTGGCCGCATCGTTCAACTTTTCATCCGCCAAGCAACATTCCTCAACAAGTCGCAGCTCATTGGTTTTTCGTTCAAAAAGTGCCAAATGCAATTCGCTTCGGCAATAAATAAAATTGAATTCGATTTTATTGCGATAATGATATTGATTTTTTTTATCCGCCACGATTTGCAAATCCGCCGGCAATTCAATCTTTGCCAGCCGTAAAAAATTTTCCGTGGCGATTATTTTTTTCCACTTTAATTCTTCCGGCCAGGATAAAATCTGCCAAGGACTGCAATTCAAATAATGCGCTTCCCGCGATTCTATTCTTTCGGGCGAAGCTGAAATAACTTTTGTGACCACAGCCTCAGCATAGTTTTTTTTCTTTTTTATCACTTCAACTTCCACTTCTTCTCCCGGCAATGCATCCCAGACAAAATAAACACAGCCATCGTGTCTGGCCAGCCCCTGCCCGCCCGCTACCAGTTTTTCAATTTTAATTATTGGCATAAATCATTCACCACTCGCTACTCTACAAATTTTAATGTCGAAATCATCTTATCTAAAATCTCATTATGTTCCTCTTGGTAAGCTCTGAATTCAAATGCTTGATTATCTTTCACTAAACGATACGTTTTATAATCACCAAGGTCAACCGAAACCAAAGTTGCCCCATTTGAAAGTTTTTTCTCGTTATAAGTTGGGTTATCTGAATTCTCAGTCAAAAATTCGTCTGACACCGCATTCACCTCAGACATATACAATTCAATATACTCAGCTATTTCCGGATTGATATATTCCGCAGATAGCTCATCCTCAGTCGCGGCAAAACGGTACAACTTGAAATCAGCTTCAGTTTTGATTTGGCCGTAATACCAATTTTTGTGATACTTAAACTTCACCGGAACAACCTTTGATTCAAAATCACGCCAGCCGGTCAAATCGTACTCTGGCGTTTCGACTTGTTCAAGGCCGTCATTTTCAACTGTATCGGCTTCGGTTGTTGCTTTTTTAACTTCCTTTTCAATGTTTACTTTTTCCGAATCAACTTTTGGCTGGTCAGGTGCAACGCTTGTGCAGGCGGTTAAACCAAAAACTAGAATCAAACTTGCCAGCAAATAAATCTTTTTCATAATGTTTTCTTCTTATTTATAATATTTGTAAATTTGTCTTTAAACTTAATTCACAATTCATACGTCATAATTCATAATTCAAACTATCCCTTTCAAATACTTCAGTCTCAAAGGTTCTTCAAATTTTTCAATCGCATAGCGCAACATTGTCCGTGGCATTTTCCGATAATGCTTTATTAAAAATTCTTCTTCAACTTTTCTCTCGCGATTGCCGACCTCACGGAGCATCCAGCCGACAGCTTTGTGAATCAGGTCATGTTTATCGTTCAATAATATCTGCGCGATTGCCAGGGTTTCATCAAACTGTCCCCTTCGAATAAAATAAAATGTGGCAATAATGGCGGTACGCCTTTCCCAAAGGTTATCAGATTTTGCCAGTCGGCGCAATGGACTTCTATTTTTATTAAAATAATAATGCCCGACAATATTCGGCGCGCTCATATCCACCAGATCCCAGTTGTTAATTTTCTGATTGTGCTTCAAATAAAATTCGACTATCGTATCGTTGTTTATTTTTTCATATTTTTGCACCAGAATAAAAACGCCGAGCAAGCGTTCCTCATGAATTTTTGATTTGAATAATTTTTCAACCACGCTCAATGGCGCATCTTTATATTTTTTTGCGACCAATCTTGTATCCGGTACATTCACGCCAATGAAAACATCACCCTCGCCATATTGCCCTTTGCCGGTTTTAAAAAAATTTTGGAAAATGGCGACTTTATCCGGTCGGGCGTATTTTTTTAATTCGAATTTTATTTGGGTTATCATATTAAAAAGAATTACATATTTAATCCGAATTCG
The DNA here is from genome assembly GCA_964590105.1 of uncultured Gammaproteobacteria bacterium. Classification (GTDB taxonomy): domain Bacteria; phylum Patescibacteriota; class Patescibacteriia; order UBA11705; family JABHMO01; genus JABMRF01. The sequence continues at coordinate 23,955 of CAZPYM010000005.1, read as the reverse complement.
TTATTTCTATCCCTAAACCATTTTTCAGGATTCACTCTTATATAATGCCTTATCCGTTCCAATGATTCCTGATTTCGTATTATATGGTCATAAAACCGCGATTGCCAAAATGGTTGGCCTGTTGTTTCGCGCAATTGATTGATCTGTTTCGCCGATTGCATTTTATACCGACCGATTATTTTTGACAATAACATTTGGCGACGGGAAATACACGTCGCCCCCGGTTGTTGTAGAGACAATTCATGAATTGTCTCTACAACGCCGGCATGACCATTGTCATGAATTGTCTCTACAACGCCGGCATGACCATTTTCATGAATTATTTCCGTCAAAAAATCGGGATTGTTAATACGAATAATCCCATGCACATGATTTGGCATTACGACATATTCATCCGATTCAACAAACGGAAAATGTTCTATCATTTCCAACCAAAACATATCCGCAATCTTCCCATATTCATTTAATTCCATTTTTGCATCAATAACATTCCCGAAATATTCTATTCTATTACACGTGCAAATGGTGATGAAATAAAATCCATCCGATGAATAATCCCAATTTTGCATGCGGGTTGTCGCGATCCTGTATTTATTTTGAAATTTTTCTACCATTAATATTCATCTTCAATTCCTTATAATTTGCATGTTAATTTACCGATTTAATCCGAACAATTTATCTAAATTTACAATAAACACCAAAATAACCCTTGACTTTTTCTAAAAAATTTGATATACTCTGTAGTTAGTCAGATTTGTACTTTTTCAACATGGAGGATCTAGATGGAAAAACGAATTGCAGTGATTTTCAGACATGGCGACTACGAGAAACAGATGGCCAATGACGGCCCGCTGACCGAAAATGGAAAGAAAAGGGTTCGCGAAGAAATGCGCAAAATGACCGCTGAAGTTTACCGTGTCATTTGCGAGGTGTTCCGCTACGACCCCTTTGACATGAATCCGCCGCTGAAGATCGCCTTCCTGGTCAGCGGCAGCCTGCGCGGGCTTGACACCCTGCGTGTCATCCAGGAAGATCTCAGGTTCGCCGGCTGGCTGAAGGAAGCCGGACGACAAGGAGGCTTCTGTTTCCCGAGGGAAGAAATCCGGACGGACTTCTATTCCTCGGCTGAAGACGGCCCGATCTGGCGTTCACTGCGCCAGGATACGGCCTTCCAGAAAGCCGCCGCTGAGCTCGGCTGGGATGAAGCCTTGCTTCGTCTTCACCTCCCCCTGCTCAAGGCTCCGGTTGCTCGTGTGTTGACGGCAACGAGGGAGGGCAACGAAGAGCTCACCATCATCATCAACCACAGCCCTCACGATCGCCTGATCGTCGAGGGACTCACGGGCACTCGGCCAACCGATGCTCTCGGACTCGGTTGCTACCGTGTCGTAGAGTTCGCCTAGAACTCGACCGCAACATGCAGCGGTTTACCACACCTTGGTAAGCCGCTGTTTTTTTTCAAAAAAATCTCTCCAATGCTGTAAAGGTTCAAAATCTTGAGCCCTTACATTATCGAAATAATTCTATAATATTTTAATAGTGCCGCATTTCAAATCCAGTTCCACCATATCATTATTTTTCAACACCCGCGTGGCATTTTGCGTACCAATGATGCAAGGAATTTTAAATTCTCGCGAAATAATTGCCGCATGCGAAGTAATGCCGCCCTCATCTGTAATAATTGCTTTAACTTTTTTAAGATAAGGAAGAAAATGTGGCGAAGTCTGCGTAGTAACTAAAATTTTATTGGCAAGATTTGGTTTTATTTTTTGCAAAATATTTTTATCTTTTATAACAATAATCTCGCCTTTAACTTTATTCTTTGCACTAAACGCTGACTGCCCAATAATGCCATTTAATGACTGTGCTTTTTGAACTTTTAACAACTTTGAAAAATGACTGGTTAATTGTTTTGTTGTTTTTTTATCGTCAATCACTATGCCTTGATATTTTTTGTTTCTTAAATAAAAAAACGCGCAACCATTTTGCTTTCTGGCTTTTACTTTACTCTCAATTTGTTTATTATTAATTCGTCCTTCTGCAAAACCAATTACTTCCCTTACTGACAAATACTTCATTAATTGAAGCGGCGCTACTTTTAAACCAGTTTTTTTTGTTAAAAACTTTATAAAACAAAACAGGACCTTGCCTAACTTTTCTTCTTCAAAAGCAACTGTGTTTCTCCACTTGTTATGTTTCTCAAGACTTCTTAACGCAGATTTGTTGACGTTGTCTTTGTTTTGTTCAAGCTTCATGCCTTGTGAAAATATAACAAAAAAGTCTGTCCCGTAAACGCCGTATTTTTCAATAAGTTTTTTAAATAATTTCAAACTAAAATTATAATCATTTTGTTTAATGCTATTTTTAAGTTTATTACTCAACGCATCTATTCGCTTCCACAAAGTATAATCTTTGCTTATGTTTTTCTCTAAAACAGTCGGGTCTTTTAAAATCTTTTTTTCTGATTCACTATGAAAGATTTTAGATTGATTCAAATTAAAAAGCCTAATTAAATTATGCTTTTCCCTGGGAAACAAAACGCTCTCGACAAAATTGCTCCCATATTGCCTTTTTGTTAATTTTTCTCGATTATAATATTTGGCGGAATAAAAAAACAAAGACTCTTCTCTTCTGATGCCAAAGAACCACTTTGTTTTTTTTATTTGCTGTATTATGCTTTTCATAATAATTGTTTTTTTATTTTCTTGATTTCTCGTTTTCTCACTTCAACGTTGTTATCGGCCTCGCCTGCAAAATATAAATCTTATTTTTCTCAATCGCCCACTCAATATCCTGCGGTTTTTTGTAATGCTTTTCAATATCCAAACAAATTTCAGCCAACTTTAAAATCTGTTTATCGGAGACTTTCTGCTTATGGCGTTTTGCTTTTGGCACTGATTTTCCAACCGTCCCCTTCGCACCCCGGACAACCATCATCTTTTGTTCAGAAACATTTTTATCCATTATTATAAGGTTCCTTGAGTTTGGAATTTTAAATTTTGAATTTCTTTTAGATTTTGGATTTTGAATTTTGGGTTTTTTCACGATATAAGTATCCGGCGTAATCTTCCCGCCAACAATCGCCTCTCCCAATCCCCAGCCCGCCTCAATCACCATTTGATTTCTATCTTCCGTAACTGGATGAACAGTGAAAGTAATTCCCGAAACATCTGCCTGAACCATTTTTTGAACAACTACGGCTACTGAAACTTTTTGTTTATGTAATTGTTTTTCAAACCGATAAAATATTGCTCGAGGCGTAAAAAGCGAGGCCCAGCATTTTTTCACAGATTCATGCAAATTCTTTTTTGTAACATTCAAATAACTGTCTAGCTCCCCTGCCCAGCTGGCAATGGCTGAATCTTCCGCTGTAGCTGAACTGCGAACCGCCACGTAAGTTGCTTTTAACTTGGCAAAATCTCGTTCAATTTTCCTGGCAATATCTTCCGGCATAATGGCATCATAAATCATGTCCTGAATTGCTTTGGAAGCTTTTTCCACGGAATTGATATTATCGGGATTTACTTTTTTCAAAGCGTTTTCAATTTCCATTTTTAAATCAGCTTCCGCCAAAAACCGATCAAAAGCTCCGGCCAAAATCACAAAACCGGCTGGCACCGGCATTTTCGCTTGGGTCATTTCTCCAAGAGAAGCGCCTTTCCCACCCGCCAAAGCGACATCTTTTTTTGAGAGTTGTTTAAAATTTTTCATTAACATATTGTTTTATAATTTTAATTACTCCCTTATCAGCATCAACTTCAACCAAGTCACCATCTTTCAAAACCTTGGTTGCGATCTTTGTCCCAACAACACAGGGGATTTTGAATTCACGGCTTATGATTGCAGCGTGACAAGTTATGCCACCTTCATCGGTAATGATTGCGTTTGCCTTTTTACACGCCATAATTGAATCTGGTCTAGTCATTTCCGTAACCAAGACACTTCCTTTTTTAAAAGCTTTAACCACTTTATTTAAATTCTTTTTATTATGTAAAAGTAAAGTAACCCTGCCTTGTACTTTTCCTTTACTAACCACCGTGCCAAAAAGCTCTTTGTTTTGAAAATCTGATTTTTCTTTTTTTGCTATATACTGTTTAAATTTTATAAAGCTTTGTCCAACAATAATCTCTTTTTTACCCTTAAATTTGAATAAGATATAACCATTTTTTCTTTTTTGAATATTTACTTTTCTGTTTTTTAATAATAGCGCAACCAACTCATCCATGGTGTAAAAGTACAAATCATTAAACGTTACCCTAGATCTTCCGGCTAATTCTTTTAATATTTTTTCAATCAAAACATAAAAAATATCCTTGCTCATCTTTTTTAATTTTAATCTATGTTTTGCGACTTGATTTAATTTGCTTTGAACTTTTCTATTTTTTATGTTTTCAAACTTTTTTAGGTAAATCGGCTCTGCCTTGTCATACACTTTGCCATATTTCTCTAAAACCCGTAGACTTTCCCAAAATAAATTTTGTAATTCTTGATTATCCAGTTGTTTTAATTTTTGTTTTTTAACTCGATCGACAAAAGCGTTAACTAATTTTTCAATTTTTTCTACCCTGAAAAAATATTTTTGAAACCCGTCCTTTTTCATGAAATAAGTATACCCTTTTTGCTCATCAGCCTTTTTGCGACTTCCAAAAGCATAAAGACCGATAGTATTATTCTTGTAAAGAAATATTAAATTATCAGAAAATGCCCCGGAGCTATTGCTAAGCAAAAACAAAGGAAGCTTGTATTCTTCCGCCCAGTATTCAATGTTTTTCAAATCTGAGATTTTCATACTATAAAAATAATTATTCCTGGGGTCAAATCTTTTTCAGAGCGGTTTCAATTTCCATTTTCAAATCTGTTTCCGTCAGGAATCGCTCAAATGCCCCGGCCAAAATCACAAAACCCGGCGGCACCGGCAGACCCGCCTTCCTAATTTCGCCAAGAGAAGCGCCTTTACCTCCTGCTAATCTAGCATCTTTTCGCGCAATTTTCGATAATGTCTTAATTAACATATATAATAATCCTATTTGATTATATCATCAAAACCTCGCCTTGACAAAACTTGCCGAAGACGAAAATTACAAACAATAAACAATGAATAATTTTCAAAACAAAAGATTATTGATTAACTGTAACGTCATCTGCTTTAATTCGTCTGCGCTGCTTTAATGTCAGCTGTTTTTTTTCAAGCTGATATTGCGGTTTTGGGAAATTTGACAAAATAAACAGTTCCAGTACAATACCTTTATATGAAATTCACCATAATTTGCCAGCAAAACTATTACCCGCCGGTTGCTCAAGCGAGCATCTGATGCGGGATTTTATTTTTGCCGGTAAATTCCAGTCAGGTTCTCGCGAATCTGATTTTTTATTTTTGTAATATGAATCATAATTTCGCTAACAAACTTCCATATTATCCGAAATCAGCCCCATGCGAGCTTGATTGAGGATTTTATTTTCAAAATTAAATCTTCAGACCAGGCCCGCATGCGCGCGTCTGGTCTGTTCTTTTTCCAAAACAAAGGAGGGGCCTCATGATCACTACGCTGCGTCCATGTCTAGACAAACTTGAAATCTCACGTATTCAAGGACAATTGCCAATGAAAAAAGAGTTTGTGACCGAAGTCAACGCGGTGACCGCAGCCAGTTTTGGCTCTGCTGAAGAAGTTCCGATGATTGAAACATTTGATCACTTGTCCGAATCAAATCTCGGACACTTTGTCTACATCGGATCAGGTCCGAATCGGACGCTCGTTGCCTACGCGCTGAATGACATTTACGAATTTGAATGCCTAGACGCAAAGTTCAAAGTCAATTACTTTGCCAGCGCTTTCATCCTGCCTCAAATCAGAAAGCAAATTGCGCTTTACCGAATGCTCGGCAGTATGCGGCTGACTCACGACGAAGACATCATCATGGTCAGAACGCAAAGCCCGATAGTCATGACCTTTTTCGCCTGGCTGTGTGAATTCTCCGGCATGCGACTGATTTCTCCGCTCGAGAGAGTGCCGACTGAAATCGTGGAATTGGTATTTTCCCGGTTTCGCAGGAGAAATCTGGTAATGACCGGCGTTTACGGCCGCTGTCTCACCGGCCGGCCGATTGAGCCAAAAACACCATTTTCAAAAAACCTGATCGAGCTGATCAATCCGCTGGCCGGGGATGCTGTTGTCCTGGTCGGAAAAAAGTAAAATGAAAACCACCAGCTCAATACTGGTGGTTTCTTTCATTCTAATCAATTGTTTGCAGATAATGATAATTCAAATTCTATCATTATTGAAACTCACTTCCTGCATATATTAACAACGCATATTACTTAGCATTCCTCGGGGTCTGGGGCGAAGTTCGCCCACGCATTTCCTACAAACAGTAATGGCACCCACGCGAATTCGGAACCCCAGCGGTTTTTGGTTACTTTTTGCCGCCAAAAAGTAACTCCCCCCGAAGGGGAAAAACTATTTGGTTCCCCAACATTTTACGAAGCCCCCCCCCCTAAACTTATTCCGCCGGCACTGATGTTTTTTCTTCTAAAACAAAAGGAACCGTTTTCACAAACAAACGGTTCCTTTTAAATTATTTATGTTCTTGTTCTTTTTTCTTGCGTTCAATGAACCGCCGTAATCCGGTTTCCCAGGCCATATTAAAAAGCGCTCCGAGTGTCTCGGCCAAACCTTTATCTTTAATTAAAACAGCAGAAGGTTTTTTTCGAAAACAACTGAGCTGAATAATGTTGCCAAACAAGGACATTTCATCGGCAAGCTTATATTCACCGGCCGTCACTTCCACTCGGGAGCCACTACGCGCGCCTTTTGCTTTGCCCGCTGAATAGTTGTACAGTTCTTTGACTTTTATTTTTTTGCTGGAAAGAATTTTCGCATATTGCTTTTGTTCTTCACCGGAAAAAACTTTATCAAACAAGTCTCGGTCTCGCGCGATCAACAATTCCCTATCTTCTCCTTCCAATGAACTGACTAAATCAGCCCGGCAGTCAAAGATTCCTCGCTTGCCTTCATAAAATCTGATTTCTGGTTTGTCCGCATGGCTATTGTTTACTGCTTTTAATTGTGGCAAAATCTTTTCCAACAGTTGTTCCTTACGAATCAATTGTTTTTTTTCCAGATCAAACATCAAATAAATATCATCCGGTTCGGCCGCCGTATAAAAAGCCATTTTGTTTTGCTCGCGCTCTCGGCACAGGCCCTTTTCAATCAAAGTTTCCAAAATAGAATATGTTGTGCCTCGATTAACGCCTGATTTGATAGCAATGTTTTGCGCCGTGCCGCGTCCCAATTCCAATGTCGCCAAATAAACTTTGGCTTCTTTGTCTGACAATCCGAATTTTTGCAATTCTGCGGCAAGCGTCATATTATTATCCAAATTATATCAAATAAAAAACAATCAGGTAATAGCAATGTCCAGATTTAAAACAAAAACCACCCTTTTCTCAAAAGAAGCGAGTGATTTATGGCTTGCCATGCATCGGAGGGAAAACGAAGTTCCCCGACTGGTGCATGGAGCCGTCGAGCGGAATCGAACCGCTGACCCCTTCCTTACCATGGAAGTGCTCTACCGACTGAGCTACGACGGCACAAATATAATTACATCTCCCGGATTCTGTCCTTGTATTCTCGCAATTTTTGGTTTTCCGGATTTACCTGTTCCAGTCGTGAAGACATTTCAATGGCCAGTCTTTTATTTTTTACTTGCAGGCAAAGCTGTATCATCTGATCAAGATTACGTGGATTATTCGGTTCCAGCTCCAAAGCTTTTTGATATTGCTCCATTGCTTTTTCTGGTTTCTCCATCAGCTGATATAAATAGCCTATATCCATATAAACATCAGCAACTTCGCTGACATTGGAAATGGTTTTGAACTGCTGGCCAAGCTCTGTTTGCTTTACTACAATTGAACTTTTCTTTTCTACCAATCGTAAAATAAATAAATATGTCTGCAAGGCTTGCTTGTATTCTTTTTGCGCCAAATAAACATCCGCCAACCCCTGATAAGCAATGACATTTTTGGGGTCCAAGCTGACGATCTCTATAAATCTTTTTTCCGCTTCAGAATAGTTTTCGGTTTTTAATAATTTTGTCGCCTCGAGCAATAAATTATTAATTTTGCTTTGCAGTTCTTTACCCTTTAACGGCGTTTTATCTTCAGCTTCTTTTTGATATTTTTTTTCAAGGTCGTAAATTTTGCCAAAGCCGCTTTTGATTTTTCTTTTCAACCAGGCTGACATTGGCGTTGCTCCTTTTTTTATTGCTTCTTTGCTTTTGGCAGTCTGCCGTTTCATTCGTTCTAATAAAATTCTGTCCCTCACTTTTGCTGTCTGCGCCTGGGGAACGGTTTCAATATCAAGCGTCCGCAATTTGGGAAATTTTCTTACTATTAAAAAAAACACTAGCCCCAGACAAATTACTATTACTAAACCTAAAATTATATTCAGGATCATAATATTATGTTAATCAAGCAAAAGCGCTTTCTTTATCCCTTCTTCTTTGCTTTCTAAACTTATCTTTGCCCCTTAATCCAATCATGCTTTGTTCCGACTGCCAAAAATCTTTATCTTTTTTTCAACTGTTTTCTGCATTTCTAGTATCGCCGGTTTTAATATTTTTCGCGGGTCGAAAATATTTTTATTATCCTGCAAAAAACCCCTCTCCGCTAGGGTAAAAGAAATCCGGAGCTCGCTGTCAATATTAATTACTCGAATGCCCCGCTGAATTGCTCCCTTAATCTGCCCGGCCGGAAAACCAGAGGCTCCGTGTAAAACAAGAGGTACAGTAACCAGCTTATCAATTTTTCCTAATCTTTTCAAGTCCAGCATTAATTTCTTTTTTCCAATGATTTTCTGCACTCCATGATAATTGCCGATAGCCACGGCAAAAACATTGATTCCTGTTTCTTTGACAAAACGTTTGGCATCCGACGGCTCGGTAAAAAACCCTTGCCCCTTGCCAACTTTTATCCAATCTTCTGCGCCTTCTAAACGTCCAAGTTCTGCTTGCACCCAGACATTTCTTGCTTTAGCATATTGAACAACCTTTTTAACAATCCGAACATTGTCTTTGTACGGTTTATCCGAAGCGTCAATCATGACTGATGAATATCCAGCTTTAATGCACTTTTTTATCAGCTCAAAATTATGTCCATGATCCAGATGCAGCGCCACCGGCACACTGGCCCCTTCCGCCGCCGCTTTGATTAACGCCACTAACTCTTCCAGCCCAGCATACTCAATCGCGCCCTCGGTTGTTTGAATTATGACTGGCGATTTTAATTTTTCCGCCGCCAAAATAACCGCCTGCAAAATTTCTAAATTATTAACGTTAAAAGCGCCGACAGCGTATTTGCCTTGTTCTGCTTTTTTGATAATTTTTTTGATGTGAACTAACATAAAGACAAATTTACAAATTATTATTCTCCCTCAAAAGCTATATTATAAAAGTCCTCCGAATCAAGGCTGGCGCCACCGACTAAAATTCCATCCAAAAATTCATTGGCCCAATACCCCTTGGCAATAATGCTATTCACACTGCCGCCATATAAAAGCCGGACATTTTCATCATAAAATTTTTCAGAATAAAGACTGCTGATGCTCCTCTTGATCGTGCGCTGGCATGAATAAATTTGTTCAGTTTCCAAATACTTCCCCGTGCCAATCGCCCAGACAGGTTCATAGGCAATCACCAGCTCATTTTCCGGCAGGCCGCTGACTTTTGACAGCGCGAGTTGCAGCTGCCTGGCAATCGCCGAGTCAGATTGACCATTGGCTTTTTGTTCAAAGGTTTCGCCAATGCAAACAATCGGTATCAGACCAGCATGATAGCACTGATTTATTTTTTTGTTAACCATTTCATCGGTTTCATTCAATTTTTCCCGACGTTCCGAATGCCCGACAATGGCATATTTACAACCAAGCGATTTTAATTGCAGCGCGGAAATTTCTCCGGTATATTTTCCTTTGTCCGCCAAACAAACATTTTGCGCCGCGAGTTCAATACACGACTTGACCAAAATATTTTTCACTTCTTGCAGATAGATCAGACTTGGCGCCAGCGCAATTTCCACTGCTGTAATTTTTTTTAGCCTTTTTTTTAATTCCAAAGCCAGCTCTAATGTCCCCCCCTGATCAAGCTCCATTTTCCAGTTACCTACTAATAATTTTTTCATATTGCCAATTAAATATTAATTTGCTTGAATAATTTTTTCTTTGACTTCACCGGTCCGATCAATGCCAAATTGAATTTTTCTCTGACAAATACTTTCCTAGCTACCCGCTGAATATCAGAAACCGTTACTGCTTCGTATTTTTTCATTTTTTGCTCCGGAGTTAAAATTTTGCCAACCAACAATTCCTGCTTAGCATAATATTCCGCCAAGTTGGATGAATCTTCCAGATTTAATACTATTTTTCCGCGAATAAATTCTGTAGCGTCATGTAATTCCCTATCTGTAACTCCCTTGTTTTTTATTTTTCTCAATTCCTGCTGGATTACTCCAAGAGCTTCCTCAAGCCTGGTAATATCAAGGCCGGACTGAACAACAAAACTGCTGACTTCCTGGTAAAAATTAGGGTAACAACGCACAAAATAACACAGCCCCCGCCGTTCTCTCACCGAAATAAACAAACGCGAACTCATATTGCCGCCAAGTATTATACTCAAAAGATGCAAGGCATAAGCATCAGGGTCATCGTAGCCGCCGGCCGGAAAACCAAGCGCTAATTGCACTTGTTTTGTTTTGCGATATTGCAATTTAATGCGCGGTTCATTTTGATTTATTTTAAACTGCTTGAAGCCCGCGCTCGACTTTATTTTATTTTTCTTTAATTTATCAATGTATTTGCTTTTCACTATTTTGATCAGCTCATCAGAAACTTTTCCCGATACTGCGACTATCACATTGTCCGGCCGATAAACCGTATCCCTAAAATCAATCAATTGCTTGCGCGAAATTTTTTTGATTACGGAAACGGGCCCACTGATATCCCAGGCCAGTGAATTGCCGACAAAAATCACCTGTTCCAAAAGGTTATCAATATACATGAGCGGATTGTCGTGGTACATATTTATTTCTTCAATAATCACCCCGCGCTCCCGCTTGATTTCCGTATTTTCAAATTTGGAATTAAGTAAAATGTCAGCCAAAATATCAACAGCCAAATCCTGATGCTCCCGGCTTATTTTTACATAAAATCCTGTGTAATCCTTTGAAGTCATGGCGTTAAATTCAGCGCCAACACGATCCAGCTCCTTTGAAATATCAAGCGTTGTCGGACGTTTCTTTGTCCCCTTGAACATTAAATGCTCGATAAAGTGAGAAGCGCCATTGATTTGCTTAAATTCAAAACGAGAGCCAACGCCGAACAAAAAAAGCACAGTAATCGCTCTGGTATCTTTAAACGGAATTTTTACTAACCGAACGCCATTTGAGAAAACAGTTTTTTCAAACATAATTAACCATTCATTATAAATAAACAACTAAACCCATTATAGCAAATCATCATAAAATAACAAAAGAAAGAGGGGTAATGTTCAGCTGAACATACCCCTCAATTTAGTGGCGATGAAGGGATTCGAACCCTAACCAGTGGTTTTCCCGACCGTTGCAGGCTGTCCGCCAGGACACTTTTTGGGAAACACCGCCATATTTAACATAGAATTATAGCACGTATTAAGGTTTTTGTCAATAGCCAAGCAAAATTATAGTATTTTTAGCAAAAAAAATAGCCCCTTAAGACTATTTATCCAATCAATTAGCTTGTCTCCTTTTCTACTCAACCCTAATTTCTAGTTCCCTAATTATTCCCACATCTCCGCTTCCTGCCCTTGAATCTCTGTTTTTTTCCATGATAAATGACTAAGCACCTGGCCAAACCACTTACCAATCCTGGATATTGCGCTTTGCTTGCCTTGCTCGTATTTTTGCGGCGCTACTTTGGCTTGTTTTTTCAATTCTGCTTCCTGCCTTAAAATTTGTTTTTCCAAATCTTCTTGGCTCTGCTGAATTTGTTCCCAGCCTTTTACTTTTGCGGCTTTGTAAAATTCTTCGGCTTTTTTTACTTCATCCTCATGCCGACTAATTAATTCTTCCGCATATTTGGTAATGCCCTGCTCGCTTAGCGCTTTCATTTCCGCCAACCGCTCTTCAGCCAAGTCAATTAAATAGTCGCCCTTGCTTTCCTTGCCAACTGTAAACACAAAACGGATCTGCTCGGAAAAAATGTCAGCCCAGTACCAAAAAGAATTTGGCAGGACACCCGGCTCAATAATCTTGGCTTCTTGCTCTAAAAATTTCTGGGTTTTATATTCTGGATTTTCTGCGCCGTCTTCAGCCTTGACGGGCGCAACTATTCCTGAGAAAAACATTCCGCCGGCAATAATTACAATTATAATTTTTGTTTTCATATTTTATTTTAATCTGATTAATCCACCGGTTAAATCCAGTTCAACAAAATGTTTGGCGCGCCCCTCGCGGAAAGCCGAGCATTGATTTTCCGGCAAATCATCAATCGAATCGCGAGGATTATGAGCCACGTCCAGCACCCAGTTTATATCGAGCTCATTGCTAAGGCAGGGACCGGCGCTCATGTCAATTCCAGCGGCTTTTTTTTCAGCAAAAATTTGTTTGGCTTTGGCAATAACCGCTAGCTGAAAATCATCAAACTCATTTACTTTCTTATTAACCGGTCTAACGTGAAAAGTCAACATTATCAAAACAAAAGCTACAACCAATACGGCTGCTGAAATAACGACTACCTTGCCGACATTTCGCGGTTCAAATCTGGATAAAAACATATATTTTGAAATTAATGTTTCAACTCCAAATTTATTTTGAAGATATTTTTTCCAAAGCGCGGACAATTTCCTGGCCAAAAGCAGAGGCGGCCGCCGGACCATTGGCGGTAATAATATCTTTATCAACTACAACATCTTGATCCAGAAGTATTGCCCCTCCCTCCTGCAAAAAATTTATTCCGGAAGCGTGCACTGTTGCTCTCCGTCCGCGAAGCAATCCAGCCCTGGCCAGGATCGCCGGCGCAATGCAGATTGCCGCCACTATTTTTCCGCTATTAAAAAAAGTTGAAGCTAATTGGTGCATCGCACTATCTTCAATAAAGTCATATGCTCCCGGCCCGCCGATGAAAATAATCGCCTCAAATCTACCAACATTAATATCATCAATACTTAAGTCCGGTTCGATTTCAGCGCCCAATTTGCCGACGGCCAATTTTTCTTCGGGCGCCGCGATCCTTACCTCAATGCCCGCTTGTTCAATTATAGCTTTGCTGTCAAACAGTTCTTCGTCGCGAAAATCTTTTTGACTGATCAGCATGACCACCTTTTGGGATTTATTTAACATATTATCTGATGAAATTATACACTATTTTAAAGATTTTTAAATATTTTCTCCCCGGCTTGCCATAAACTCTCATCATTATTATTTTGTTTCAGCCAATACCACCACTCCGCGCCCCACAAGTACGCGCCGCCAAAACCTGTGCGACGGGCATATCGGACATGATTAATCAGCCGTTCAGCATCCATAGATAGCCGCTGTTCTTCCAATGAAGTATTTAAAATTCCAGCAGGAGACCACGGCTCTGCCTGCAATTCAGACACAAAAACATCTTTAACTGCTCGACCGGCCAGCCAGGCCTTGATCGTATAAAAAGCCGGCGGTAAATGATAAAAAGAATATCCCAATATTGAATTGTAAGTCACCCGATACATTGTCGTGCCGAATAAATCTCCGGTATTGGCGGCCAAAAGCCACAAACTTAATTCTCCGCTATCAGTGATTAATACTGGACGCGTATCCATTGTTTTCACCATAGAAACTTCCCGCCGTAGTAGGCCAATATCACCCTGAGGACACACACCGAACAAATCCAGGAGCGGCTCATTTTCAACTTGCCAAATTTCAATGCTCTTATTATTTTTATATCGCGTAATTATTTTTTCCATCATTTTTAATTGCCTTTCGACAACATATTCTTCAGGCAATCCCTGGATCCACTCCGGATCATGGCACTCCGGCCAATGAGGAGTTCTGCGGCCAATCACAACTGTTAAAGCTACTCCCCTTTTTTCCGCTTCCGCCACCTGCCAATCCAGTCGGCTAAAATCCCAGTTGTCTTTTTTTGTTTCAATCTCATTCCAGGGCGCCGCGATTCTGATGTTTTTTACTTTCAATTCGTCAAGAATAGCCAGATAAGTTTTTTGCCAATCCAATCCAAGGTATTCGGCGTAGGCGTTGGAAAAATTTACGCCAAGCCGGAAATCCGCTCGTTCAAAACTTTTGAAATATAAAATAGTTCCCGCTGAAATTATTATTATGGCAAGGACAAGCAGGACGATCAAATATTCAAGCGCACATTTTCTTTTTGTTCTCATAACACTAACAAGGCCAAGCCGCCGACAATGAGTGCCAAGGCGATTATTTGCTGAATAATTTCAGCTTTGGTAAATTGCTCGCGGAAAAACTGCGGCAATTTTTTTGTAAAAACAAAAATTAAAATAAATAAAATCGCGTACTGCAATCCGGCCAGAGCATTGACAAGAGTCGCGCTCTCAAGAGAAATCGCATAATTCATACCGATAAAATATACCGCAGCCATGCTTTTGTTAAGCGCCAAAATGCCCAAACCGGACTTGGCTTTTTCTTTTTGTTTTTCTGACTTGGCGAAAATTATATTTCTGGCCGGCCGTGACAATAATATCGGTAAAGCCGCGGCAAACGACCCGAGCCTGGCCCAGACAAAGCCGGTGCTGAAGCTTTCTTCCAGAAAAACTCTACGCATCATTACATAGGAAAGCGCAAAAAAAGCGCCGGCAATCACCGCATACAGCATGCCGATATGCAGACCATTGTGCTGACGGCTTTTTTCAAATGAAATAAGCAAGGCTCCGGCCACCAATAGCACGACTGCCATCATTTGAAATGAAGTCAGCCTCTCCGCCAGCCAAAAATATGAAACTGCAAAGGTAAAAATCGGCACCGCGCCGCCAACCAGTGGCGCCACGTGTGAAGCTTCGCCGCTCTTCATGGCAATGTAAAAAAATTGCAGGGCGACGGTGAAGGCTACGCCGGATAAAATTGAGATGGCCAAAAGATACCAGCCGGGAAAAAAATTAAAATTCCAAAAAACAAAAACTACGCCGAGCAAATTGCCCACCGCTGTCCAAAAAGTTAAAACCGAAGCGCGCGGAAATTTCTTTGTTAGCAAAAACTTATCCAGGAGCTGAGCGCCCGCATTAGCGAATTGTGAAACAATGACGATCCAGAACCAAAGCATAATTGGGGAAATTACAAATTACAAACCACAAAACACAAACAGATTACAATAATCAAAATTCAAAAAATAAATTAAAAAATATTTCATTCAACTGATTTAGCCCCATTATCCACCTACTATATTTAAATCGTATTTTTTCATCTCGCCCCCAATTTCTAATTTCCATTTTTTTATTCCAACCCCTTATCAATATTAATTGTCGCGCCCGCTGTCATGGCTGCGGCCGGATCATAATCAGCCGCGGAATTGATTACCGAGCCGTCAGTGTAATTGATCCAGAATGCGTCAGGAATGTCGCTAATTTCTTTATTCCAGTCCGCGCCGTACAAAGCCTGTGCCACTTCCCGCGTAGCAACCCAGCGTCTGACGCCGCCTTTTTCAACAGCGTAAACCTTACTTGATGTTTCCGCTTTAATCATCTTTACGCCCGGACGATAAGTTACATTCCCGCCAATTTCAATACTGGCTAATTGCGCGTCGGTAATGATTTTTACGTTGGAAAAACCAGTGTACCAAGTAAAATAAGATTTTTCATTAGGAAAGACATAACGCTTGCTGTCCGCGCCGTAATAATACACTGCCGCCTTGCTGGCCTTAATTAAATCTCCGCCCTGAATACCCGGAATTATTGCCGGCTGTTCTTCAATGACCACCGGCTCTGCTACGGGCGGGGCGACGACTTCAACCAATTTATCCGGATCAATTACATAAATTTCTGTTTTCCCTCCGCGATTGCTGGAAAAAATTATTTGTCCGGAAGCAACATCCGGCCAATTTGCCTGTTCAACTCCATGATTGATCAATTGCTCGGAATTAAAATCATAAATTGTTAAAACAGATTTTTCCAAATCGCTTTCATAAGTGGTCCAGACCGCTTTGCCGGCGCCGACTCGCGGATAAACCCGGTTTTTTTCTCCACTGGTCAAAAGTTTTCCCTTACCAGTCTGCAAATCATAATAAGCAATATTTGGTTTTGTTCCGCCTGTTTGCCAGATTACTTTATTGCCGCTCATCGAAATATTATCGCTGAAAGACGCCGCCTTGGTGATAGCGCTGGAAATTTCAATCACTGCGCCAGTGCTTATTGTATGCTTATACACATTCCCTCCAGAAATATTTGTATCAGTATATACCGCAATATCATCTTCATAATCCAACCCATTTATAAAACTATCGGAAAACTTTTTATTTTCCCCGGTAGTCGCATTATACAAAAATATTCCATCACTGCCGGCCGTAGTATAGGCCACTTTGTCGGTCCAGGCGGCTAAATATGTACCACCATAATTAGAATACTCCGGAAAGTTTGCAATTGGCACAGCATAAACAAATTTATTTTCAAAAATACTGTAGTAATGCAATCC
This sequence comes from uncultured Gammaproteobacteria bacterium, assembly GCA_964590105.1. Lineage (GTDB taxonomy): Bacteria > Patescibacteriota > Patescibacteriia > UBA11705 > JABHMO01 > JABMRF01. The sequence continues at coordinate 7,289 of CAZPYM010000005.1, read as the reverse complement.
CGGCTGATCAGTTCCCGCGTCCAACCAAAACACATAGCTATTACTCAAATCAATATGAGTAACAAGACTATTTAATCCGCTTAATTTTGTCTGAGTGCCATTTGCAAAATTATATAAATAACCATCCCTTTTGTTTTTTCCGTCCACGCCACCGCCCGCCACCCAGCCGCCGTCCGCATCAGCCCGCCAGTCAATCCAGACGGCGTAGGGATAAGAAATCCTTGGATGCCACTGATCAGCCGCGTCATTGGTGATCTGCGTTTCCTGATAACTAACAGCGCTAACCGCGCTGCCGATAAATAGAATTGCCATTGATAACGCAAAAACAAACAACAAACTTTTCCGACTAAATAATGTTCTTGCCATAAATTAAAATTTAGGAATTATTAACGGCTCGCTCCTCGGAGGAAAATTCGTCTCCACAAATTTATTATTATTAATATTTCTAATATCGCTTAATGGTTTTTCATAATTAAACCGCTTAAGCTTGTATATCATTATACCAGAAACTGACTATTTCCGCAAAAAAAAAACGCCGGACGCATTGCATCCGACATTTGAATTTAGAAAGGCAGTTCAAGCTGCTTGGCCTTTGCCACTTGGCAAGGCGGGTAGAAAAAGTCATGGGCTTTTTGCGCGGTCATGCGCTCATCAGCCGCCAGACCGCAGGCCTGCTTCAGATAGCGCAAGAAACGCTGCTGATCCATTACCACGCTGAAGTTCAGTACTGACGAAAACTTCAACGGAACGTATGAATAGCCATTGGAAGAACAGCGGCACTCGGCGCAGCATAACCCGATAAAACCGATGTCGCTTCTTTCGATTTTCACGCTAATGAATGCAACCGGCCGGCCGCACTTGCAAAAAACCTTGATTTCCGGATTTTTTCCAAGTTCAATCAGGCTTCTGACCCGCCGAAGAAAACTGCGATTGGCATCAGTTTCAGCCATCCTGGCCACGCCGGCGAGAAACGCATATCCCTTTGCAGAGAACATGAGTGTTTCAATGGCTTTGCCTTTAAACTTGCCTGACCTCAAAACATATGGTCCCCGTGGCATCTTGGCCTCCTATTTTCAGGGTTCTTTAACGGATAAATATATCATATCATATAAATTTTGTCAACCTTTATAATAAATTAACAAAAAAAAAGAGCCATTGCTTGGCAATGAACTCTTTGTGTTCACTCAGGGACAGACGAGAGCCCCAATAATAGCCATACAGCTTGTCTTGGGAAAACTCATCGTAGCTCCAGACCGGCACAGCGCGCTGTTGCCGTCAGGACTGCCGGAAATGCCGATTATCGGTCCGCTGAATTGCGGCCTGACTGACCGCAAAAACTGCACACCGTCAAAGTCCCTTTCCAGACAAGCATCCACCAGGATGGCGTCAACGCTGTGTTCAGCCAACCCCCTTTCTGCTTCCGCTACGGTAAATGCCGAAATCGTCCTGATGCCGACGATTTGCAAGTATTCACTGAGCATAGATGAAACTGCTCTGTCATCTTCAACCAACAAAACCTGCTGCACTCTTTTCGCCATGTATTCTCTCCTCCCTGGCAAGCTGGATCAATGAACAAATCTAAATAAATGACAAACGAGATTATACTTCATAAATGAAAAGCTGTCAAGACTAGTTGTCCACAATTCTCTAGATTAAGATATTAGTGTATAATTATAAATGAACTGATAGATATATGACAAATTCAATACACAAACGGCTCGGTCGTTTTCATGGATTTTTATTACACTTTGACCTCGGACTTTTGACAATCGTCCTCTTGCCTTTTGTTTTAATTGCGGAAAAATTCATTGCTCCGGAGAAACGCGCCAGTTTATGGCGGAGAACAGCTGTCTGGATTATTAGAACTGTATTGCAACTTAATAATGTCGAACTAAAGATAAAACATCAGGGAAACATCCCAAGTCAGCCGGCAATATACGCGGCCAATCATCCAAGCGAAATGGACGGGTTTATGCTCTTGTCCATTCTCGGGCACAACACAATTATTTTTACCGCCCCGCTCGATCAATTCCCCGCAATTTTAAAAACCTGGCTAAAAAAAATGCAGGCTGTTGACGTGCGCCGAGATCCGATTGACGACCGCCGCTATCCAAAGGGATATTCAAAACAAGAAGCAATAGACCTGGCCACTTATTATTTACGCCAGGGAAAAAACTTAATTATTTTTCCAGAAGGGCACATTGAAATAATGCACGTGCTTCATTATTTTCACACCGGCGCCGCCAGGATTAGTCTCAAAAGCCACACGCCGATTGTGCCGGTGTCTCTGATTAATGCTGATAAAATTTTTCCGGACGGCAAACATCTTTACCCGGACACAGTCCTTATCACTTTTGGAAAAGTTATTGCCACGAATAAAACTGCCGCTTCAAAATCAACAATTTTGAATTTGCGAAAACAGTTTGAACACGCAATCTCTTATCAGCTTCCCTCTCGATATCTGCCATATCTTTACAATCAGCGGAGTAAAAATGTCGGCGTGTTTGTGGATATTGACCGCACAATATATGAAAGCCTGTCGCAAAAAGATCTGATCGCCTATCTTGTCTGGCTTCACAAGATTAAAGCCAAAGAAGCGTTTAAAGTTTTTTACTGGCTATTCTTGGAAAAAATGCATCAGATCCAGCACAAAGACCTAATGAAAAAATCCTTACTTATTTTAAAAGGCTGGGACGTGGCGGAATTGCAACATGAAATCAGCCAGACTTTTGACAAAAAATTAACCGCCAAAATTCAATACGGACTTTATCCAATTTTAAAAGATCACAGCGAACAAAATCATTCGATTGTGCTTGTTTCAGAAGCCATTCATCCGCTGGCCCGCGAATTCAAAAAATTACTTCACGCCCGTGGCAGTCTGGATACCCGGCTGGAATCAATGCATCACTGTTATACCGGCGAAACCAATTGCCTTTGCTACAAAGAACAAAAAGCCCGCCTGGTTGAACAATTTGCCAAGCGAGCTAGTATTAATCTGAAAAAAAGTTTTGCTTATGCTGACAGTTCGGCGGACATTCCATTTTTAAGTTTAATCAAATACCCGACAGCGGTAAATCCAGACGACGCGCTTTTGGATTATGCTGTTGATCATGATTGGGCGGTGATGTTGGACGCTTCGTAGTAAAATCCAAAACTCAAAATTCAAAGTCCAAAGGAAATTCAAAGCTAAAAATTCCAAATTCAAAGGCACGACTGATCTGCGTAATCTCCTATTGCCCCTTGCCTTAAATCTCGGTTTGAAAATTTCTAATTCCCGAATTTTCAAACAAACCACCTCTAAATTGAAAATTTGTCTTTATATTCCACAGTATATACCTCAATCTCCCCCACGCCCTTTGGGCTAATTTTTTTTGCCTCAGAAAATCTATACTTGTCCTTAGCCAAACTATAAGTTCTCTCACAAACCAAAATATCATCGGCATCAGCATGGCTCTGCAAGCGCGACGCCAAATTAACAACATGCCCGAGACAATCAAACCGGCGCAGATCTTCTGTTCCAAATTCACCGGTAATGAATTTGCCGGTCGCCACGCCGATACGCATTTTCCAGGTATAATTTTCCATGGCTTTTTGCATTTCAATGGAAGCATCAATCGCCCGCCCGACAGAATCTTCCCTGCCCTGAAGCCCAAACAAAACCAAAATGCCGTCGCCCATAAATTTATTCACCCAGCCACCATGCTTACTGATAATTTTACTCATGTTAGTAAAATATTTCGTGAGAACATCGCTCACCTGTTGCGGTTCCAGATTGCGACTGAATTCGGTAAAACCGGTCAGATCCGTAAAAACAACCGTACCCTGTATCTCCTCGGCAACCAATTTACCTTTAATCATTTTTTCAGCAATGTGCTGAGGCACCATACTGTAAAGCAATTTTTCCGTTTCAGCCCGCCAATACTCTGCCTCTTTTTTGGCAAAATTCAATTGTTCCGTGCGCTGAATAACTTTGTCTTCCAAAGTTTCAACATAATCACGGATTGTCAAAAGCTGATTTTCAATTCCTTCGCGATAGGCTTTTTTGCTGATAAAAGAATGCACTGTCAGCTGATAAATCTTTCGAAAGAAACTTAGCGTTTGCCACGAAAGCTTGTATACAAAATACGGCGCATTGTAAATTTGTCCTTGTTTTAATTTCAGCTTATCATTAACCTCTAAATCTTTTGTAATTAAAATCCCGATTTTAAATGTTTCCAAATGATCGCCGGCATCTATATCGCGATACTGCCCGAGAAACAACGGCTCCTTATTAAATATTTCCGATAATAATACCACCTGCTTTCCATATTCTTCACCGTTAACAAACAGTTTATTATTTTGAATTTTAATTTGCTCTTTCGAAACTTCGCCGATTTTTTCCAACAAATATTCAAGATCGTATTCAAACAACGGCTCTTCCAGCTGTGCGAGCGGCAGGTGCCAGATCTTCGGCACGCAGGAGAGAATGCCGCGGATAAAAGCATCGCTCACAAAATCGTCAACAGGATTTACGCCGTTTTTAAATTTTACTTTAATGTAACAATGATCTTTGCCTGCTTTGACAACAATCAAGTCTTTGGTCCGGTTGAAAAATTCATTATATTTACCGACTTGATCGTAAACTTCCACCGGCCCAAAAATCACGCTGCCGAAAACTTTTTTCAAATATTTAAATGCTCCCCATGATTCGAGTTCCTGCGCTGAAAGTCCCATTTTATACGGCGCGTCTGGATCCTTCAAAAATTCAATCGCCCGCCGCATAATTTGTCCATAAACAGCCAAAGGAACCCAATTGTGCTCATCTTTTAAATATTCAACAGAATACGGCAAATTTTCCAACAATAAAACATCGCTGCCAACGATTTGCTGCACGTAGCGCGCGATAATTGTTATATTTCGACAGCAGACATTGTTTTCTGATTGCATATAAATACGAATAGCTCGGGGAATGCGAATGACACGAATATACGAATATCAATAATCTGTAATTTGCATATTCGCGGCATTCGCGTACTAATTCTCATTATTCGCATCATTCTTATTCCACCTTAATTTTACCTAAAATTCCTGATTTAGTCAAAGAAAACAGCGCCCTATCAAGGCTCTGTTTTTCGTATATTTACAATAATTTTACCCTATTCCAGGACAACCAGCGCCATCATAATGCCGATGCCCAGGATCAGCATTATCAACTGATAAAACGATTTGCGCCATTCGGATTCTTTGTGAAGCTCCGGAATCAAATCCGAGCCAGCAATATACACAAATCCGCCGCCGGCAATTGCCAGCAAGATTAATTCGAGCCCTTCAATTGAATTGGAAATCAAAAGCGTTGCCACCGCGCCGAGAATTGCCATGGTCGCTGATAAAAAATTAAACAGCAAAGCTCTTTCTTTTGAGAACCCAGCATAAAGCAGGACGCCGAAGTCGCCGATTTCCTGCGGCACTTCATGAAAAATAACGGCCAGCGTTGTGGCAATGCCAATTGGAATGCTAACCACAAAAGCGGCCGCGATAATTACGCCATCCAAAAAATTATGAAATCCGTCTCCGATTAAATTTGTATAAGCCATGGGCTTAATTTTGTGCGTATGCTCTACATGATGGCAGTGATGCCAGTGAACAAATTTTTCAACAACAAAGAAGATTAATATCCCCACCAAAAGACACAAACCGATTCGCGGAGAAAATCCATGTTCTTCGGAGATATGCGGGATGATATGGATAAACACATCGCCCAAAAGCGCGCCAACTGAAAAACTTACAAAATACAACAGAAAATGCTCCAGCTTTTCCTTTTTTATAACCAAAACCAGGGCGCCGACAAAAGATATTAAGCTGACGATGAATACGCTGACTAATGTGTAAAACCAAATCATAAATTGCGCTCCGAATAACTCGAATAACATCCGAATTATCCGAAATTATTTTTATTTTCCGGATTTAATAAATTTTACCGCGAGCACTGTGCAAATCGGCACCGCTAGAATCAAACCAATACTGCCGGTCAAGGTTCGCACGATTTCCGTGGCAATCATCTCATTATTTATTACTTGCGAAAAAGTTACAAAGGGCTCTGAACCAACACTAAAAAGTAAAAGTAATGGCAACGAAGCGCCGGCATAAGCCATGAACAATGTGTTTGTCATGGAGCTAATGTGATCAATCCCAATATGCAAGCCGCTTTTGAAAAGCTCATGACGGGTAAAACCAGGATTAGCTTTTTTTAATTGTTCAATGGCTGAAATCTGGCTGATAACAACGTCATCAAGAACGCCCAAGGTTCCGATGATTATCCCGGCCAATAAAAGCCCTTGAAAATTTATTGGCGCTCCGCCGCGCCCAATCAAAAACATAACGTCTTCATTGGCCAATCCCGTCAAGTGAGTTAATTTTGTAAATATGATCGCAATCAGGCCGGTAAGTACTAAACTGATGACAATGGCGGCAATAGCAATATGCGCTTTGCTGCTAAATCCCCAGGTAATATAAATTATGGCCGCTAAAATAACAATTGCGCCAATGATGCTGGTTAATAAAGGACTCCAGCCCGCTAAAATTCTTGGAATTATGAACCACATTATTATTAAAAAAGTCGCAATTAAGCTTACTAAGGCTTTTACCCCCTTCCCTTTGCCGATGACAATAATCAGCGCCGCAAAAAGCAAGGCTAAAATATACTGCCAACCGCGCCGCACCTGATCAATAATATAAAATACTTGATCTCCTTCTGGGCCAATAGACGCGGACACAACGACCTTGTCGCCCCTTTTTGCCACAACGCCCTTAACAACGTCCAGGTCGCTGATGCCGTGAGATTCAATTTCTTTGCCTTGCCACTCGCCCTCGAGCCCTTGAAGTTTTAAGTCTTGCTGAATAACGCTTGTGCCGTCCTCTCTGACAATGGTATTTTCTTTAACAATTTCAATAACCTTGGCTTCAAAAGACTGCTCCTGCGCAAAAACGCATACAGGGGCAAGAATCATTATAAAGACGCTAATCAATAATAGTTTTTTCATACCCAAATAATATAGCAAAAACCCGCCTGTTTGACAATCACCTGCATCTTGACTTTTCCAAACATTTGCGTTAGTATGATATTAGTTGTTTTGTCCTTCGACTCCGTTACACTTCGCCCAGGATAACAACTTATTTAAATTTTAAATTTAGAATTTGTTTTGAATTTTGTACTTTGGATTTTGTGTTTTAATCGTTCGGGGATCGTCTAATGGTAGGACTCCAGCCTTTGGCGCTGGCTATCGAGGTTCGAATCCTCGTCCCCGAGCCAA
>CAZPYM010000004.1:41555-116449 GCA_964590105.1 uncultured Gammaproteobacteria bacterium | reverse complement strand
TTGGTAGCGGGAGTCGGACTTCCCTCGATTCTCTCGGGACAGGCTTCTCGCCCGACTATTTCAGAAAATATGTAAAATTATATTTTTTGGTAGCGGGAGTCGGACTCGAACCGACGACCTCCAGGTTATGGGCCTGGCGAGCTGCCAACTGCTCTATCCCGCGTCAATAATGCGCTTCGAAATTATAATACAAAAAAATCATTTTGTAAAGTCTGATTGGGTTACCCTGAACCCGAGCCCCGAATGGTCGAGTGATTTATGGTGCCGCCGGTCGGAGTCGAACCGACATGGAGGAACTCCACACGATTTTGAGTCGTGCGCGTCTACCAGTTTCGCCACGGCGGCAGAACAAAGGTGATATGATTATAGAATATAAAAACCAGCTTGTCAAAGCCATGTTTATGTAATATAATATCAAAAGAAGTTATCTTCATAATTTTTATAATTATGGCAAAAGTTATCGCGGTGGTTAACCAAAAAGGGGGAGTCGGCAAGACGACGACCGCAGTTAATTTGGGCGCGTATCTGGCTGACCACGGCAAGTATGTTTTGTTGGTTGATCTTGACCCGCAGGCGAATGCTACTTCTGGACTTGGCATCGATTATCAAAATTTGGAAAAGGGTATATATGAAGCTATTTCCGGCGAGTTTTTGCTTCGTGAAATAATCAAATCAACTAATCATCTGGGCTATCGCATAGCGCCTGCTACTCAGGCGCTGGCCGGAGCAAATGTTGAATTAGTCAATCTAGAGAACCGAGAATTCCGTCTTTCCGAAGCATTGCTTGAAGTGCGAGGCGATTATGACATTATTTTGATTGACTGTCCGCCTTCACTTGGCTTGCTAACGATCAATGGTTTGGTTGCTTCTGATTATATTTTGATTCCGGTGCAGGCGGAATATTATGCGCTCGAGGGATTGGGACAATTAATTAATACTATTAATCTTGTTCAGGAAAACATCAAGCCGGAATTGTCCATTCTTGGCGCAGTTATCACTATGTTTGACAAAAGGTTGAAGCTGACTGAGCAAGTAATGCAGGAATTATACAAATATTTTCCGGACAAAATTTTTCGCACTGTGATTCCGAGAAATGTCCGACTGACCGAGGCCCCAAGCCACGGACAATCAATATTGCAATACGATCCTTTTTCAAAAGGCGGCAAGGCTTACCAAAAATTAGCGCGCGAATTGATTGAAAATATTTAAAATAAAAATTAAACGCAAACAACATGGCAAAACTTACAGGTTTAGGCAGAGGGCTTAGCTCCTTGATTCCCAAAAGGATTCCTGAAAATATTATTTCTGAAAAAAATAAGGAATTTTTATTAGCGGAGGACAGTAGTAAAATATTTCAGATTCCTGTTGATGCGATCGAGGTTAATCCAATGCAACCAAGAAAAACTTTTGGTCACGAAGATTTGGAAGAATTAATTGAATCAATCAAGGTTTATGGAATTATTCAACCGATCATTGTTACCAAAGTTGAGGGTGGATATCAGCTAATCGCTGGAGAAAGACGTCTCAGAGCGGCTAGGATAATTGGCCTTGAAACTGTACCGGCGATTGTGCGCCAAGCCGAGGAACAGGAAAAATTAGAGTTGGCCATTATTGAAAATGTTCAAAGAAAAAGCTTGAATCCAATTGAAAAGGCCGTGGCGTACCAGCGTTTGATGGATGAATTTAATTTAACGCAGGAGCAAGTAGCCCAAAAGCTCGGGGTCAGTCGCTCTGCTGTGGCCAATACTGTCAGATTGCTCGGTTTGACAGAAGAAGCACAAAAAGCAATTGCCGAAGAACGAATATCCGAGGGGCACGCAAAAATTTTGGTTAGTTTGGAAAACGAAAAAGAACAAAATAATTTTTTACAAAAAATATTACTGCACGGCTACACTGTTCGCGACACTGAGCAAAGAATTGGTAAAAGCGGGCTAAAAAGAAAACAAAGAATTCCAAGTCAAGATCCTTTGCTGGCTGAAAAAGAAGATATGTTGCGCAGTCAATTAAACACCAAAGTAAAAATAATAAAACGAGGAGAGCAGGGGCAGATTGTGATAGAATTTTATTCTGAAGAAGAGCTGGGTAATATTATTGAACAAATTATAAAATAATATAACGGAGGGGCAAAATAATTATGAAAAAATTTTTGTCCGTGATGGTTATTTGCGCAATGGCATTTTTCATTATAGGCTGTGAAAAACAGCAAAAGCAAGTTACCAATGAATTAATAATGAAGGAATCAGCCGTCAAGCAGAGTGTCAAAGGCTGGCAATTGTATACTAATCCGGCTTTTCGATATGAACTGCGATTCCCGCAAGGCTGGCGAGTCACAGATAGCGGTGAAGATGGTCTGATCGCTAGATTTTTTTCAGCCAATGCGGCTGATGATTCGGTCAAAATCCTGGGCTATACCAATTGGAAGCAACAATTTAGTTTGCAGGAGTTTTATGAAAATCAGTCGGTGGATATATTGAAGGCAGATGCTCCGAGAGAAGATGTGGAGATTAACGGCCAGGCTGGCTTGTGGTTAAAAAATGTCAAAGGCCGGGTGGCTGCTTATCCGGAAAAACTGGTTGACCTGATTGTCTTCGATCTTGGCGACAGAATAGTTGAAGTCGAAATCAGTGGCAATTGGGAAACTTCAAAAATTATTGTTAATAGTTTGAAGTTTTATGATAATAATTCAATTACGATTGATAAATAGTTATTTATAAAGAAAAATAAAAAAGGCTCCGATCTTGCATCGGAGCGCTTTTATTTTGTTCGGAACATTCTGATCACCGTCACATGCGTGTGGCGGTGTTCTGTTTTCAATTGCAATATACCGTCGTAATTAGCGGAATGGTTATGGCCTTGGTTCTGTTCGCGATCAATCAGCGAAAATTCTTCTTGGCCAGTTTGCTTCACGCGGTAGTAGATATCTTTCGACAGCACACTCCATTTCCACTGCTGTCCTTGCTCAAGCGTAAAAGCGTCGTAAACAGTGCCCGGCACCAGCCAGAGATCCTTTTCAAAGTCAACTTGCTGATTATTAGAGTGTCCTATGGGTAGTGGTTCAATCGCTTTGATTTCATGACTGGAGTTAATGATTTCCCGGATATCTTTTCGCATTGAGTTGTACAGCCAGATGCCGGCCCACACCATGGTAGCCAGAACTATAATCCAAAAACACAGGAACACCAGGCCGACGAAAAAGTTGATTGCTTTACTTCCGGTTTCGTTTCTTGGCGGAGCCGGTTCGGCGGGAGTTGCGGGCGGAGCGGCAGAAGCCGGTGCCGGCTTTTTTTTGGTTTTGAAAATGTCAGTCAGCAATTTGATTAGGCCGGTGATGACGATCGCCAGCGGCAGGATGATCTTGTGTTCAAACGGCCAGGTGGCCACTGTCAGCTCGATGATTATCATGCTGACAGCGGCCGCGGCAATGAATGCGAAAAAGATTCGAGCGGGTTTATTGTTCATCACTTAGCTCCCGAGTCCAGCACTTTTCCCAGGGCTGAATTGATTTCACCCATCAGATTGGTGCCAATCAAGATCTTTGTGCTCTGACTTGAGCCGATGTCGCGGAATGCTTGAATCGCTTCTTTCTTCAGGAAAGTGGTAACCTGCTGTTCCGGCGGCAATTTGTCAATGCCCCAGGCTTTGGCCAGCATTTCCGCGGAAACCAGCATTGCCTTGGCATTGGCTTCGGCAGTCTTGATGCCGATCTCCGCCAGCTTTCTGTCTTTTTCCGCGTTTACAACGGCAGCTTCCATTTCCAGCGCCGCTTCAGAGCGCTTGCTTATCGCATCCTGAAGTTTTTTAGTCGCCGGTTCAAATGGATTATTGATAGACAGGTCAGTGCAGACGAGAGGAAGAGCTTCCTCTTGGAAACGCTCTTCAATAATGCCGCGTAGATGTTTTACGTCGGCAGAGGTGATTTTAATAGCATGAAACAAAAACATGGCAGAAACTTCTTTTCTAAAGAGAGATTGAATCAAGTCTCGGATTCTTTCATTTTCCAGACGGCTGATATCTCTCGTGCCATCAGGCGCGACTTTTACCAGCGAATAGTATTTGTCCAGCTGTTCTTTGATAGTGAAAACCCTTTGGTTATTTTTTCCCAGAGTCCTTAAATAGTTTCTTTGCTCATATTCTGTATGAAATTTGACTCTGTAGCCAAAGCTGATTTCATCGGACGCCACTCGGCCGAGTCCGTGCTGTCTGTGAGCAGAGCCAACCTGAATATCGCCATTTTCCACCAGGCAAACCATTTCAAATTCCGTTACGTTGTAGGCCCGCTCGTCAGTCGGGATTACATCGTGAACAGTATTTTTTGGCCACCAGATCCAGGACCAGCCTGGCATACGGATGTCCACTGGCTCGGCGCCGAATTCATCGAGTACCGTGATTGTGATTTTCGATGTTTTGAGCAGACATTTTGAAATATACATTGCCGCGAGGGCAATGGCCAAAACTATCGCACTGATTGTTATTGGACTCATTCTTCCCTCCTCGGGTTTTGTTGTCAATGAACATTACTTTAATATGATAGCTTAACTTAATGATAGTGTTTTGTCAATAGGGGGAAAAGGAGGAAAGTAAAAGGTAAAAGTATTAGCTCAATTGCCGAAGGGAAAGAATCAGGTAAAAGGTAAAAGTTGGACGCGAGAAGGGAAAAGGGAAAATAAAGAAAAACAAAAATTCCCCGGACAAAGATATTGCCGGGAAATTTTTTATTTGAAATGAATTGTTTATTATCCTGAACCGAGCAATTTAACAATAAATTTAATCAGCACATAACTCGTAAAAATCAGAAACAGTCCGATCGCCGCCCACATCATGGTGTCTCTCCCTTTACTAACATATTCCGGCCGGCCGGCTGAAATCAGCCACATCGCTCCGCCGTAAATAAACATGACCATGGCCGCGGTGCCGGCTAGTCCGACAATATAATTGATAACACGGCCGATAACATCGGACGGGTCATCAGTGCCGAGAAAATTTGGCAGGAGGATTGAGACAACCGGCGTTCCGCCGCCTGCTCCGCCTGGCGCCACTGCCGCCGGTTTTGAACACACGCCTTCTGTTTTTCCACTTCCACTATCTATAAGGCATTTCCCTGATTTGCACACGCCGTCCATTGCGCACTTTGCCCCTTCCGCCAGCTTGTCAACACATTTGTCTTTTTCGGCGCCGTTATTTGAACAGTATTTGCCGTCTTCGCATTGAGAGGTATTATCACAAATGCAGATACTTTTTGTTGCATCTGCGGGATCGGCTTTGGCGATACCACTGATGCAAATATCTTTGCAAAATGTAGTGCTGAACGGACAAGAGTCTCCGACTTTTGTTTTTTCGATGCATTCAAAAGTTGTCCCACCGCAGTATTGAGATTTTGGACAATCAGCTGATTTTTCGCAGGCGCATTTTTTGTTCGTGCAGCCGTTGATTGAAAGACATTGAGTAGCATCTTCGCAGGCTAATCCTGAAGCCAGTTTGTCTTTGCAAGCTTTTGCTTTGGTGTCGCAATATTGTGTCGCTGTGCAGTCGCTTGTTTTTTTGCAGGCTTTTGGTGTTTCACATTCATGTTTTGTCGTATTGCAGTAGGTTTTTTTGTCGGTAGCCGCCGCGCAGTCAGCTTCTAGGTTGCACATGCCGGCTTTTAGTTTGCAGGCATTGGGCGTGCCGGCCTGGCATTCTTCCCAGGCATTAGTACAAGTAGGAGTGCAGACCGGGGCCGGCGGGGGTGGTCCGGTTGCCGGAGCCACGCACTTTTCATCTTTACATTCGCCGGACAGACAGATATCTTTGGTGGCGTCGGTGCAGACTCCGCCCTCGCCCAATTTAGCGGTGCATTTTTTTGCAGCGCAATAATTGTCTTTCGGGCATTCTTTGGTGTCAGTACAGGCGCATTTGCTCTCAAGGCAACCTTCCGAAGAAAAACATTGTTCAGGGGCAGTGCAGGCCAAGCCACTCGTCAGTTTATCTTTGCAGGTAGTGGCGCAATATTGTGCATCAGTGCAGTCCTTTGCATCAGTGCATAGCTTTGGCGCTTCGCATTTATTTGTTGTGGTATTGCAATATTTATTTGTGGCTTCAGCTGCGCAGTCAGCTTCGACCTTGCAGGCGCCGGCATTTAGTTTACAGGCGCTATTGGAACAAGTTTCCCAGGCATTGCAGGCGGGGGAGCAGACTTCTCCTGGCGCGCCGGCTACAGAGAGACACTTTTTTGTTCCGCCCGACGCTAGATCGCAGGAATTTGATATGCAATAATAATTGGCGGAGCAACTTTCACCGACCGGAGCTTGTTTAACGCAAACTTTTTGAGTTCCTTCGGAGCAGAATAGACCACTGCTACAATCATTTTGTTTGATTGTTGCATAGTCAGTGCAGGCGACGCCTTCTGCTTTGGTGCCATATTTTTGTTCTCCCGGCATGGGCTCGCATTTATTGGCTGTGCATTTTATGGAGAGACATTCAACTGCAAACGCACATTCATCTCCTGTCTTTTTTTGAGCAGAGCATGTATTGCCGGCGGGATCGCAGTAAAATCCTTTGACGCAGTCGGGCGTTTTGGGATTAGCTGTGCAAGACTCACCCTCTTTTTTTGTTCCCGGTGCATATGCATCGTCGCATTTTCCATCAAAGCACATATCAGTGATGCACTCATTAGGGGAAACGCAGCCTTTTCCTTTTTCTTGTTTTGCCAAACACTGATTTATCGGTAGTTTTTGATTATCAATATTGCAGAATTTTCCGGCGGGACAGTCGGGATTGCTCGGACCGCAGGCTTTGGGCGCGGCGCAGTTGAACATGCTTTCGCATTCCAGGCCGGCAGGACAGCCGACAGTTGTCCCTCCTGTGCAGGTGCATTTATTGGAAAAATAACCGCCAAAACAGGCAAAAACATCCGGCGCTGATTCTCCTGCGTATTTTTTAGCAAAGCATTTTTTTGTCGTGGGGTCGCAATATTTTTCTACAGTACAGTCGGCGTGCGTGTCGCAAGCTTGCGCGTCTTTGTGGCATTGATCGTCGTACCAGTTATCCAGAGGGAAGGGGAATAAAATATCGCATTTTCCTTTCGTGTCGCAGTTGATTAATTGATCATCTATAATTCCGCAGGGGAACGAAATTGTGGTCAAGGGATTGATATATAGATCTGCGTCCGCCGGATCATCAAACATGTTTGCTTCTGCAGCTAACATTTGGGACACGTCCTCGCCGGCCAGAACCGCAGCGTCCATTTGAGTATAACTGTCGTAAGAAAACGAGGTGTTGCAATATGTTTTTATAAGAAAAATAGTATTATTGCACTTGATGCCATCCCACATGTGAAATTTTTCCGTTGGGCATAGATCTTTTAGCGAGGTGATAGCATTGTAGCATTTGGATCCGGTGAAATATTTTTCATCGGTAGACGGCGGTGGTGGCGGGCCGGCTTTGGAGCATTTTCCGCCACTGCAGGTGAGGCCGGACAAGCATTGATTTGAATACTTACAAGAGCCTCCTACTGGTACTAGGTCATAGCATATATGATCTGAATTTGGATCACCCTTTATAGTCGGGCTACCATTAAGTCCGTACCAATTACAATATTGAGATTTCGGACATTCAGCGTCATCTATGCATTCGGCTACACAAACAAAATTCGGACAATGCAATCCTGGTGCGCAGTCGTCACTGCTTAGGCATGAATCCCCGAGTTGTTTTAGCGGAAGACATTCATTATGGTTCGGGTCTAAATTGTCAATGTGGCAGTATGTTCCGTAGAGTCCGGCGTCTGTACAATCTTTATTTTTTACACATGGTTTTGCTCGACAGACAAATTTTACCATCTCAAGTGGGCTTATCGCTTGTTCTCCTATAGTGGTGTCTATGGAAGCGCAGTTTTCTGTAATACATTCATAATCTTGCTCACATTCTTTGCAGGCCCCTCCAGGTTGTTCGTTTCGACAATCTTTGAGCGCCTGATCTAGACAGGGCTTGGTGCACACATAGGTTGCTGCGCCTTGTATGTTTTGGCAGTCATTTTGACATATTTCTAGGTTATCTATTGCGTCGTCTACTCCGTCTGGGCAGCCGGTTTTACAGTCATCTTGGTTTTCCGTTAGGTCGTCGCAGGCAGTATTACATTTTTCTATTTTTTCTTGTCTACATTCGTCACATTTGTCTTGTTTTGCTTGTATACAGTCCTCTTCGCACTGCTGTGGCGCGGTTTTCAAGCAATTACTAATGTTTTCGTCGCAAGTAATATCATAAGTTGGCTTAACGATAGTGCAAGTGTAGGGTGTGCAGTCGTCATGTTTGCTGAGACAGCAATATTGTTGAGCAGGGCAATCTGATTTACTGCTGCAGTTAATGCCGTTTGAGAGACATTTAGCGCCGTCCCAGACTAATTTAGGATCTGTCGGTAGGGCGTCGTCAGGATTTTGTTGGTCGCATTGGAATTCATTTTTGCAGGCGGATGGTTTATTAATACTGCATTTGGCTGTCAGCGGATCAGGTTTGTTTTCGCAGGTTGTTGCTATGCAGTCGCCGATTTCACGACACATGCTGGCAGTGTCTGTTGCAATATTTGTGTCGTTATTTGGGTTGGCGTCGCTTTTGCTTTTATTATCATTGTAAATCAAGTAGGCCCAGTCGAAAGCATTGTAGCAAGTGTTGTAAGAACTGTTGCAGCAATAATTCGCGCCATTGTACTGGATGTCCCAAATAGCCGCCTCGGCCGGAGCGATCGGTAAGAAGATAAATAAAACAATGCTAATCGTAAAAATAAACAGGAAAGCCGGCAATCGCTTCATATTTTTTTTAAGTTATTTTTATTTTTTATTTGGAAAATTTTGGAATGAATTTTTTCCAGTTTTTATTTTTTTGAGATTCGACGTGGGCGCGGGCGGTTCTGGTTTTTATGAATTTAAGCCATTCAGGATTTGGCCCTTTTCGATTTTTGTCAGTAATAATTTGCACCACGTCGCCGTTTTTTAGTTTTCGGTCGAGCGACACGATTTCAGTATTAACCATGGCCCTGGAGCATTTATTGCCGATTTCCGTGTGGATGTGATAAGCAAAATCAACCGGTGTGGCGCCGTCAGGCAGATCAATAACATCGCCCTGTGGCGTGAATACAAAAATTCTGTTTTGGAAAACATCAATTTTTGCGCCTTCCAAAAGTTGGTCGTTGTTTTTGACATTTTTTAGCCAGCTGGCTAGCTCGCTGACCCATTCAATTTCTTTTTTGCCGGCTTTCGGCATTTCTTTGTAGCGCCAGTGGCTGGCAATACCGAGTTCTGCCTGCTCGTGCATTTTTTGCGTTCGAATTTGTATTTCAACAATTTCCTGATCATCGCCAAATACTGCAGTGTGCAGTGATTGATAGCCGTTTGGTTTTGGCTGAGCAATGTAATCCTTGATTTTACCACGGATTGGCCGCCAGAGATTGTGGATCACGCCGAGCGTAGCGTAACAATCAGCAACAGAGTTCACGATGATACGCATGGCCACCAAATCGTATATTTGTTTTATGTCCCTGTTGTATTTAAGAAATTTTCTGTAAAAACTGTAATAATGTTTTGTTCGTCCATATATATCATAATATTTAATAGAGTCTTTGTCTAATTTATTTTTTATTTTTCGGATCATGTTATTTAGCGTTTTCTTTTTGATCGGAAAATTCTTTTTTATCATTTGTTCTGTTTTGATGTATTCTTCCGGATAAGCGTATTTAAATGCAGCATCTTCAAGTCTGGCTTGGAGTTCTCCAATTCCTAGTCGATTGGCAATTGGCGCATATATTTCCAGAGTTTCGAGCGCTATTCTTCTTTGTTTATCGGCGGGTCGGGCATAGAGAGTTTGCAGATTGTGCAAGCGGTCAGCAAATTTAATGATTATCACCCGGATATCTTCGGCCATGGCTACAAACATTTTGCGCAGGTTTTCAACGTATCGATCAATCCCTCTATATTTAACGCGGCCAACTTTTGTAATGCCTTCAACCATTTTGGCGATGTCTGTGCCGAATAATTTTGTAATTTCGTCAAGCGTTCTTTTGGTGTCTTCCGGTACGTCGTGGAGCATGCCGGCCGCGATCATTGGCGCCGGAAGTTTTAGCTCGGCTAGGGTTTTGCTGGTCTGCAAAGAGTGTTCAATGTAATCGTCGCCGGTTGATCTTTTTTGCCCTTTGTGAGCTTCAGCGGCAAAATCATAAGCCTGCTCGACTAATCTAATCTCGTCGGCAGAATAATTTTCTTTCATTGTTTCAATCAATTGGCGGATTGTCATATAGCGGGGGGAGGTGGGATGTGAGAAGTGACATTTAAATTTCACTTCTCATTTATCACTGTCCCAGTTTTCTTTATCGCTTTACCATTATATCAAAGTCTAAAGCTTCTTTCCACTGGCTTGCGTTTTAAATAGTCTTCAATATGATTTCTGGCGGCGTTTGTTTTGACGAAATCGAGCCAGTTTGCTTTTGGCCCCCGCTGATTGCGATCCAGTATTATTTGAACAATATCATTAGTTGCCAGGTTGTAGTTTAGCGGCACGGGAATATCATTGACCAGAGCTTCACTGCATTTGTGTCCGATTTCAGAGTGAATGTGATAAGCAAAATCAATAGGGGTGGAATTGGCCGGCAGGGAAATGACATCTCCCTTTGGGCTGTAAACATAAATTCTGTCGCCCAGTACATCTGATTTAAATTTGTTTATAAATTCTTCATCGCTCGTGTATTCTTGTTGTTTGAGCAGTAATTCCTGGATCCATGGCGGGATTTTTTTTCTTGGATTTTTATAATGCCAATGCGCCGTGATGCCATAGTTGGCTTCTTCATGCATTTCTCTTGTGCGGATTTGGAATTCAGTCGCTCGTCCGTTCAAGCCGAAAACAGTTGTGTGCAGACTGCGATATTTATTGCTTTTTGGAGCGGCAATATAATCTTTGATGCGCCGGTTTTTGGGGCGCCAGAGATTATGAATAAGACCAAGCATTCTATAGCAGTCATCAACCTTTTCAACAATTACTCGCAAAGCAAAAACATCGCAGATGTCATCGAAACTTTTTTTCTTGGCTTTCATCTTTGCGTGAATGCTATAAAAATGTTTGAAGCGGCCGTCAATTGAACAGACGATCTTATTTTCTTTGGCCGCATTTTGCAGGAGGCTGATTGTTTTTTGAATGTATTTGTTCCTGTTTTTTTTCTCGTCAACGTGAAATCTGCGGGAAATTTTTTCATATTCTTGCGGTTCAAGAATTTTGAAAGAATAATCCTCAAGTCGCCAGCGCAGCTGCCAGATTCCCAGAAGGTCGGCCAGGGGGGCGAATATTTCCCGCGATTCAAGGGCAATGTTCATCAGTTTTTCTTCTGATTCCACTGTGGGGTTTAGCATGCGGTCAATATTGGAACACATTTTTATAATAATTACCCGCAAGTCAGCGGCCATGGCCACGGTCATTTCCCGTAAATGAGAAATGTATTGCTGATTGTTGGTGGTTTTGATGGCTCGAATTTTTTGGAAATTGCGCGACAGGGTTCCGATTTCACTGCCAAATAATTTTTCAATATCCTCTATTGTTATTTGCGTGTTGTTGGGTACTTCATGCAAAAGCGCGGTGCAGATGGCGGCGGAGTCAAGCTTGGCGTAGGCGAGGTCGAGGGCGATGCGCTCGGAATGATCCAGCAAATATTTTTTTTCCGGTCCCAGATGCTGTTCTGCATAGTTGTAACTTTTGACAACGCGCTCAATGTCTTCGCCAAGAGTTGATTTTATTTCCTTATAAATATTTTTGTCTCTTTTTCCGAGATCGAAAAACATCACCGCGCAAGTGTATTCAATGCAAGCATTTTCTTTGGCAGCAAAAAGCGCTCTTTCAAGCGCTTTGCGAATAACATTTTTTTTATCAATAAAAGTCAGGTCCGAGGTATTTTTTTTGAGTAGATTATAACTGTTCTCAAATTTTTTAATTGAGGATTCGGGTTGTTTTTTCCTGATTGATTGGATTATTTCATTGACCGGCATATACTATTATTTAAGCATATTTTAGGAAAAAATCAATAGAGGATTAGTTTTACGGGGTTCGTTTTTGTTGGGGCACTTGACAAGTTGGCTAAAGTTTGCTATAATGCCTTTGTTGATGGTAGGTTAGAATCTCAATTTGAAAGCTCCTGGGTCTCTGATCTAGGAGTTTTCGTTTTAAATAGTTAATTTAGTTATTTTTTGTAATGTAAAGGGAAAAGATTCTGAATTACATTAATGCCCTTGTCAGTCTGTCAATCATTTGTTATTATAGTCACGTAGGGTCTCTGTGATACCCTATCATCAACTTTAATTGGGGTTTCAATCCAGAACCCTACACTCAAAAAGCCCGCATTAGCGGGTTTTTTGAGAAATCCAAAAGTCTAAGTTCAAAATTCAAAGGAAGTTGCTTCAAATCCAAAGGGGAAAATGCAGGCGGCAGCTTTTTGAGAAACCCAAAGTTCAAAATTCAAAATCAACTCAACTTACAAATCAAAAAAGACCGGCGCGGAGCCGGATCTTTTTTGATATCTTCTTGATTAACTAGATCTTCTCAAACTGAACTACCCCAATTAACTTTTTTCTTCAGGAGTTTCTTTTTTATTAGTCTTGCAATCTTTGTTTGAACAAACTTCGTTTTTGCCCTTTTGAATCATGAGCGATTCGCAGGCCGGGCATTTTTCGCCTGTTGGTTTGCCCCAGAGAGTAAATTTGCATTTTGGATATTTGTCGCAACCAAAGAAGATTCGTTTGCTGCGGCCTCGTCGCGAAACAATTTCACCCTCGCCGCATTCAGGGCATTTGATTCCTGTTGATTGGCTGAATTTTTTTATGAATTTGCAATCAGGATAATTTGAACAGCCGAGGAACGCGCCGTATCGGCCGCGCCGTTTGGCCAGCGCAGCGCCGCAATCAGGACATTTTTCATCAACCAATTCTGGCTCATGATTTTCTTCTTCTGACCCGGGAACAGGTTTTGTTGTTTTGCATTCGGGATAAGCGGAGCAAGCCATGAAGCGGCCGAATCGGCCGGTTTTGATAACCATGGGAGCGCCGCATTTTTCGCATTTTTCTTCAGTCGCTTCTTCGGTCAATTCTTTTTTAGTCAATGTTTTGCTCTTTTTTTCGAGGTTGGAATGGAATGGAGTATAAAAAGCTTTAATGACCGGTTGCCATTTTTTCTTGCCGTCGGCGATTTTATCCAGGTTGTTTTCCATTTCCGCGGTGAATTGATAATCAACAATGTCGGGAAAATGTTCCACCAAAATGTCATTGACTATTTTTCCCATGTCGGTCGGTTTTAGTTTTTTTTCTTCCTTAATAACATAGTTGCGTTCCTGAATAGTGGAAATGGTCGGCGCATAGGTCGACGGCCGGCCGATGCCGTAATCTTCCAGCGCTTTGATCAGCGCGGCTTCAGTATAGCGCGCCGGCGGCTGGGTAAAGTGCTGGTTTGGTTTGAGTTCGTCAAGATCAACTACCTGCGCCTGTTTTAGTTCAGGCAAAAGAGTTTCTTTTGTGTCTGTCGGGTAAACTTTTAGATAGCCGTCGAATTTAATTGTCTGCCCTGTAGCGCGAAAAGTAAAATTATTATCATCTGAATTGATGTCGATCGTAGTTGAGCTGACCAGCGCTTCCTTCATCTGGCTGGCCACTGCCCTCTGCCAGATCAAATTATAAACTTTGAATTGCTTGTCGTCCAAATATTGTCTGATCTCGTCCGGCGCAAAATGTACGTGTGTGGGCCTGATCGCTTCGTGTGCTTCCTGCGCACCTTTGCTTTTGGTTTTGAAAATGCGCGGCTTGGCCGGGACGTATTCTTTGCCGAATTTTTCTTTTATGTAGTCGTGGCAGGGATTTAAAAATTCATTGGAAAGATTTAATGAATCAGTGCGCATGTAGGTGATAAGTCCGACAGCGCCTTTTTCGCCGAGCTTAATTCCTTCATATAATTGTTGCGCCACGCGCATGGTGTCCTTGGCTGACATATAAAGTCGGTTGCCGGCGGCCTGTTGAAGGGTGGAGGTGCGGAATGGTTCAGGCACTTTTTTCTTGGATTCTTTTGCTTCGATGTTGGCGACTTGATATTTTTTCTTTTCCAGTTCATCCGTCAGTTCTTTTGCTTGTTTTTCATTATTAATATCAAACTTTTTTAATGTCTGGCCGTCTCTGGCATGGAGTTTGGCTTCGAATTTATTTTTTTCATCAGGACTAAAAATCGCGTCCAGCGTCCAATATTCATCAGTTTTAAATGCTTCAATTTCCCGTTCTTTTTCCACGACCAGCCGCACAGCCACTGATTGAACTCGTCCGGCCGACAATCCGCGCGCCACTTTTTTCCAAAGAAATGGGGATAATTCAAACCCCACCAGCCGATCGAGAATTCTGCGCGCCTGCTGGGCGTCAACCAAATTCATGTCAATATCGCGCGGACTTTCCAGCGCCTGTTCAATTGCTTTTTTCGTGATTTCGTGAAAAGTAATGCGTTCGTAATTTTTTGGTTTTAAAATTTCTTTCAAATGCCATGAAATCGCCTCTCCTTCGCGGTCTTCGTCAGAAGCAAACAAAATCTGCTCGCTTTGTTTGGCCAGTTGTTTTAGTTTGGCGACATGTTTTTCAGATTTTTCGCTGACTTCATAGGTCGGTTCAAAATTATTTTCAATATCAATGCCCATCTGCTTGGCCGGCAGATCGCGCACATGGCCGAATGAAGATTCGACTTTGTAACCGCTCGGCAAAAATTTGGAAATTGTTTTGGCTTTGGTCGGTGATTCGACGATGACTAGCTTCATAAAAAAGCGAATTAAGAGATTAAGCGAATTAGTGAATTAGCGAATTAGTGAATTGGCTAATTAGAGAATTAGCGAATTAGAGAATTTAAGGGGGCTCGATTAACTCAATTAACTTGATTAACGTAATTAACTTAATCTCTTAATTCGTTTGCGTTTTTCACGTGTTAATATGACAGACATGAAAAAGTTTGTCAAATGCGGGGAAAGAAATTGGAAACTGGAAATTCGAAACCGGGGTTGCGGTTGGCTGAAAAATTTATCGGCTTCAATCCTAATTTCCAATTTCCAATTTTTAGTTTTTGCCTTATTGACAAAACGATTTTTGCGTGGTAATCTCGGATGAATATTGTTTGTTGACAATGATCTCTTAACTTGGCTTGAAATCTACGCGGAGGTAAAAGATGAATGACAAGAACAACATACTTGAATTCCGCAGAAAAACCGAACAGACCGGCAAAAAGGTTGGCGCTAGATTGATGTTCGGGCAATTAGAAGTGTTTGATCTGTCCGAGTGGAAAGAAACGCTGGTAAGAACCGGACTTTCTTCAAAGGTGAAAGAGCGGCTTACGGCTGACATGGAAGAGGTGGCGCATTGGGATCGAATTTTGTTGGGTCGTATTCGAATGATCCATTGGATGGTCGTGGTGGCAATTGTGTTTTTCTTCGTAGCAGTTGTTTTGAGTTTGTGCGGTCTTCACGATGCTTTCGGGTCTTTGGGACTTTTTTTCCTTTTTTCCGGGGCATTTTTTCCGCTTGTGTGGTTTAATAATGCCTATACAAAATTGCTGTTAAATTGGATAGAGTTTTGGAGGCATTATGCCGGCGCGTTGGAAGATATTTTGAATGTGAACGATGGAGGTTGAAGATGAAAGATTTAACAGCCTTAAGGGCAAAATTGCAGGAATGTCGGGTAAAGAAAGCCGCGGTAAGAGAAGCGGAAAAGGCAATAGCGGCGGCGCAAGAAAATCTGCGCAATAAAAAAGAAGGATATGCCGCAGTGGCCGGAGAGGCTAATGATGAATTCTGGAAAAGCGGCGGCGTGATGATTTGGGTTGACGAGGATGCGCGTTCGCACTTTGGATTATCAAGAGTGGAGATGCAAATTAAGAAAAGGACTCGTTCAGTCAATGGGCTGTCTTTAGAAATGCTTTTGGTCGGTTTTGACGTGAATAGCGAGGTCGGCAGAAAATTGAAAAGGGCAAGAACTTTGTCGGAAAAGCTGTTCAAGTATTTGGTGTCGTGGCGAGTTTTTTCGAGTGAGTTCGCGCTTATTCGATTCGGTTATAACTATTTTGCGAAAACTGACAAAGGCTGGAAAAAGATCGTTTAAATGCAAAACCCCGTCTCTTGATAATATTCGAGACGGGTTTTTTTATTTAAAAAATTTATTTTGGAAAACTTGTTCTCTGCTCAAGCTGTTTTTCCTCGCTGACCCAGTTTTTTCTTAAATCGCTACAAAGAAAAAATGAACCGGTGATTAAAATTAAATCATTTTTTTTGGCTTTTTTTAGAGCGGTCGCCAGCGCATCTTGCGGATCGAGAAAAATTTGTGTTGGAATTTGTTTTATTTTTTTCAACTCTTTGGCAACCACAATGGGATCAATGAACTTCCTGAAAGCCAAAAGCGAACGAGTTGTATACAGAGAATCGGTTTGTTTAATTAATTCTTTAAAACAATTTTTTGGTTTTTTGTGCTGACCCAAAGCGCAGATTAAGTGGAGCTTTTTGAATTTCAGATTTTTAATTTTTTCTGCCAAATAGTCAAGTTTGTCAGGATTATGCGCGCCGTCGAGAATAACTAAAGGATTATGCCGGATGATTTCGAGGCGCGCCGGCAGGGGATTAACTTGTTCAATGCCGCGTTCAATGTCTTTATGAGAAATTTCCAAGTGTTCGGCGACTTCAGCGGCTAAAAGTTGATTGGTTGATTGGTTGATTGGTTGATCGAGCCGGCTTGGTTTTTCGTTTTTTTGATTTTTTGTTTTTTGACTGTTAATCACGATTGTAAGGTCAGCAAATAATTTGTCGCACGTATCTTGAATAACTTTCAGCGCCGCCGGTTTTTGCGCGGCCGTAAAAACTTTTCCGCGCCGGCGGATGATGCCGGCTTTTTCATAAGCGATTTGTTTTATCGTGTTCCCGAGTATATGCATGTGATCAAGGCCGATATTGGTGATAACTGAAACAAGTGTTTTTTGAACAGCGTTCGTGGCGTCATAGCGCCCGCCACAGCCGGTTTCAAGCACGACGTAATCGCATTTTTGTTTTTTGAAATAGAGCAGGGCAATTAATAGCCAGCATTCAAAATAACTCGGCGTATCAAAAGTTTCATGGCATTTTTGCATGATCGGTTTTATTTGTTCCACCAGCTCAATGAAATTTTTTGCGGAAATGAAGCGGCCGTTGATTTGCGCTTTTTCCGTGGACACGGAAATAAAAGGGGAGAAGTGGGCCCCGACTTTATAACCCGCTTTTTGCAAAATGTTATAAATATAATTCACGACCGAGCCCTTGCCGCTGGTGCCGGCCACATGAATTATTTTCAGGCCTTTGTCAGGATTTCCGGCCAATTTCAAAAGATATTTGGCGCGCGCGAAATGGTGCTCCGGATTGGACGTTCCTTCGAAAAAATTAACATTGCTCATGTTGCCGATGGATTCGAGATATTGTTCAGCCTCTAAATATTGTTTATATAATTGGAAGTTCATAGGAAGATTAGAGTAATACATGACATACGTGACTTTTACATGAGATACTGAATAACTAGATTCAGTCAGTATATCAGTATAAATTTGTAAATCAGGTATTAACTATTATCAGTTTTATTTTACTAATATACTAAATTTACTTGCGAAATGCAAGATATTGACAAAATATATTTAGAGTGATATT
This sequence comes from uncultured Gammaproteobacteria bacterium, assembly GCA_964590105.1. Classification (GTDB taxonomy): domain Bacteria; phylum Patescibacteriota; class Patescibacteriia; order UBA11705; family JABHMO01; genus JABMRF01. Next base: position 98,775 of record CAZPYM010000004.1, on the reverse strand, counting down.
GTTTTATGTCTGTTGTTTAACAATTGAAATAATGGGAGGGCGTCATGAAAGTTAGATATTGTGTGAACAATGAAATGTTCGGTGTTTTGCATCTTCATCCTGATGAAAACGAGGATGAAACCGGTGCTCCGTTCATGCTTTTGCTCGAAGACGGAGAAATGATGGCGCGGTGCAAGAAGTTGAAAAAGGGGAATGTTGTGGTTGTTGAATTTGACGATTCGGGAAGAAAAGTCAAAAATCTGACCGTGGAGGAAAAGCCATGAAAAAAACAGCAATCGTTTTGTTTGTATTGGCCGTTCTTGCCGGCCTTGGTTCGGATGTATATCGGTTCGGTGTTTCGCAAACTGTTTCCAATTTCGGAACCGCAGTCGGTTGCATCATGTCCATTGATTATCGCTGCGCAACTCTCGTTGCGGCGGTTGAAATCGGGGATGCATTGCGGGTGGAATAACTACAACAAAAGGCAACTGATCGAATTCAGAAGCCTTTTTTGTTTTAAAACCCAAAGCCCAAAATTCAAAATGCAAGGGAAATTTAAAGCCAAAAATTTAAAATATCAAGGAAGACCTTGGAATTTAGAATTTTAAATTTAGAATTTACTTTGGGTTTTGTGCTTTGGATTTTGAACTTCACCCTGCCGCGATATAGGAATTATTTCCCAAATTTCTAACCTTCCCCTTCATTTCTAACATCATCAGCGTTGAATTAACTTCCTGCATTGTTAAGTCGCTTAATTTAACAATTTCGTTTATGTGAAGCGGTTCTGTTTTTAAATGTTTAATAATTGCGCCCTCTTCCGGCGAATCAGGAATTGTTTGTTCCGCGGTTTGAAATTGTTTTAGCTGTTTTAAATTAAGTTCTTCAAAAATATCTTCAGCCGACATTACCAGCTTGGCGCCGCGTTTGATCAAATTATTTGTGCCGATTGACATTGGCAGATTGATGGATCCTGGGATGGCGAACACTTCGCGGTTTTGTTCCAGAGCAAAATGCGCGGTAATGAGCGCGCCCGATGATTCGCCGGCTTCAATGACTAAGGTTCCAAGGCATAAGCCCGAAATAACTCGGTTGCGCGCGGGAAAATTGTGGCGGAGCGGCATCATGCCGACCGGAAATTCAGAAACCAGAAGCCCGCCGTTAGCAAGAATTTCCCCGGCGAGCGAGCGATTGATTGACGGATAAATATTTTGTTTGTCGAGACCGGAACCAAGCACGGCGACAGTTGGTTTTTTGTTACGAACGCAAGTTAAGTGGGCGAGTGAATCAACGCCGAGCGCCAGCCCGCTAACAATTAAGATGTTCTGGCCGAGTAATTGTTCTACGATCTGTGGAGTTATTTGTTTGCCGTAATTGGTAATGTTGCGCGAGCCGACCACTGCGAGTGATTGTTCGTGAATATTATTTAAATCGCCTTTGTAATATAAAAGGAAAGGGGGCGAGTAAGTTTGTTTTAATAATTTAGGATAATGCTCATCGTCAAGAGCCACGGCGCTGATATTTTCTTTTTGAAGTTTTTCAAGTTCTTCATCAGGATTAATATTTTTTCTGCGCAGAACAATTTCTTCGGCCAGACCGTGTTCAATGCCGGCTTCAATTAATTCGAAACAAGAAGCATTCCAGGCTTGTTCCAGAGTGGAAAAATAATTTTTAAGTAAAGTGAATTTTTTCGCGCCGATCCGATTTATTTGCGAAAACGCGACGTGGAATTTCAGTGACATAGGTGATGAGTAGAGACGTAAAATTTTGCGTCTGTATTTACGGTGTCTTGCCCTTCTTTTGCATTATGTTATGATAACACTGGTTTTCGGAAAGTTCAAATAGAACAATTAGAATAATTCACCAAGGAGGTAATCATGTTCTTTGAACAGATATTGAAGCGTAAAGAGCTAGTTCGAGGGATATGGCACGTGCTTAGCATTTCCGGCGCAGCGATAATTTTTCATCTGGCAGACAGTTCTGCTCTGCTTGGACTTATTGTTTTCGGTCTGGTTTTTCTGGCTTTTGACTACGGCAGAGCCAGAAATGTCCGTTGGATGAAGGCAGTCATTCGGGCTTTCACCGGCCAATTGTTTTTTAATGCGCTCCGTGAAAAAGAAAGAAATCATCTTAGCACTTCCAGCCATTTTATTTATGCCGGGTTGATCATTGTCAGCCTGTATCTGTTTTGCGGCTTGCCGAAGTTCATTATGATTGCCGCGGCCATGTTCCTGGCGGTGGGCGATCCAATGGCGCGGCTGATCGGCAAAGAGTGGAAAGAAACCGGCTTTAACGGGCTGGTTGATTCGGCCACGCGCGAGATGCTGACATTTGGCAGGAAAACCATGATTGGCTCAATTTCTTTTTTCTTTTTCGGTCTGCTCTCAGCTGTGGTTTTTTGTAATTTAGCTGGTTATATTGTTCCTTGGAACGTAATTGCCTCCGGCTGTCTGGTGGCAACACTGGTTGAGTTCTGGTGCGTGAATTGGGACAATTTTTTCGTGCCGCTTTGTTCTGTTCTTTCCATGTGGGCTCTAGCCCAAAGCATTTAATAAACTGCCCCGCCAAAGCGGGGCGTTTTTGTTTAATTTAAGCCAAAGCATTTTGAATTATTAATCGCCTATTGACTTTTTGTCAAAAATATGATATAATGAAATGGTTAATTACATGAGAAATCCTTGACAACTTAATCGGGGATAATATAAAATCTGGATGAAACAAGTTTGATCAGCAATTCTGTATCATATTATACAAGCTGGTCCGTGAAATCATGCTTGCCAGTGGAGAAAAGCAGTGTCCCCTCCTATGCTGTGGAGTAACCGCAAGTCAAGTTCAGTCAGTTTACTGAAGGAACTTGAGCTGGTAAGCTTGATTGTGCGGGTCAGCTGTTTTTTTATAAAAGACGTGGTTTACGTGATGGCTACGTAATGAGAGGTGATAGCTTCGCGCCAAGATATTGTTCGTGATTATCATGTAATATCACGTAATAAATCACGTAAATCAAGTATTTTAATAGTTGAAAGTTGCAAATCAATTTGAATGTTGGTTTTTAGCTTTGAGCTTTGAAGTTAACATTTTAAGGAGGAAGCGATGAGACCACTTGGTATCGTAGTTGGCGGAATTTTTGTGGCGATTGTTGCGATGTTTTTCTTTTGCCTGCTCGGACCGGACGAAGAAACCACTGGGCGGCCAGCGGTGTTCGAGAAGGTGAAGGAGCCGTCGCTGGGCGACGTCAAGGAGGTCCCGATGGCGCATGGCGCGCGTCTGATGGCCGCGGTTCCGATAGAGAGGCTGACACCGGCGCAGGCGAAAGACTGCGAAAGAGTTCAGGGCGAGATTTGGTCGACAGTGTCTACCAATGGCCATGTGGAGATTTGCGTCATTCCCAAGGCGGCTGGGAACGGCTTCGATGAAAAGTGGGCTGCCTGTGAACGGGAAGGAGGAATGCCGGTGCGGTATGGAGGATTGCATATCTTGTGCGGTTTGTGAGTGAAATGAAGAAGTAACCAAAACTCTTCGCCTGCGGCGGAGGAAGGAGAAAGGAACATGTCGACGAAATCAGTGGTGATGCTTTGTGGCATAGTGGTGTATGCGCTCGTGGTGTGTTTCGGTGCAATCACGTTACGTAGGCTGGACGAGATCAAGCGGGAAGTGACGGGTCGGTGTGGTAGCGCGACGGTCGAGCAGATCGAGACGGCGACGGCATTGGCGGAGAAGTCGGTCGTCGGCGATTTCGGCACTGGTGTCGTGGTCACCGCAACGGAAGGATTCGGCGCGGTGGATGCCGGAGATCAGATGAGCAAGGCCAGCGAGGCGTCGGAGCAAGGCGCAACATTCCACTACAACAACGTCCGCCTCGACAGCCTGGAAAAGCTCTGCAAGGAGTTTCCCGGACAGGGGCAACTGTTGAAAGGCAGCGGAAATTCCGTCATCTGCGTGATTCCCGGAATGGAGGGGAATGCCTTCTACACGGAAAAACTGCAGGCGTGCATAGTTGCCGGCGGTGGTTTCCTGGGACAAACACCGGGACTGGATCTGCTCTGCGACATGAGCACTGTCGGACTCTGAAGCAAACTTGAAGAAGGAAAATCCACAAAGATCCCCGCCATGGGCGGGGAAAAAGGAGATCGTCATGAAGAAAGTCCTTTTGATCGTTGTTCTTTTCGCTCTGGTAATTCTGGGCCTCGGTGGCTGCTGCGGCACGTACGGTTACACGTACGATGACGCCTCCTACCGGCGACCGGCGTGTTCCTACGGTTACTACTACGACGGCGATTACTGCCGTTCTTCTTACCGGTCGCACCGTAGTTACCGATCCTTGAACTGCAAGTATCGCGCCCACCGCGCCCATTGCACTCATCGTCCCCACCGTACCCATCGCGCCCATCGCGCCCGCTGGGCGTATCGCTACTAGTTCTCAACGGAGCCCTGTCGTTCATACCGACGGGGCTCCATTTTTTTTAAAGGGTACAGATCTACAAATCTATATACAGATTCGAAGTTGATATGCGAGTAATCTGGACATTTGCCACCCTTGACAAATTTTTTCTTTTGTGCTAAACTTAGAATGAAGTATAGAGTTTGAAACAACAACACGGAGGTGAGAAAATGAGAACAGTTCTTTGTTATTTTGTGTTCGCGATGATGTTCGCGTTCAGTTCGTTCGCCAGCGGGCAGTCCTACGGCGACTATGAGTCGTCATGGGATCAGGAAGAGGGCTCCGCTGGAGACTCTGACTCGGCTGTCGAGGCTGGCGAGAGCGAGCAAGAATGTCCTTGCTGGGAACAGTGTTCCAACCGGGAAGAGGAAGAGTGTGACTGCTGGGAGCAGTGCGAGGGGTGGAACGGCTACTACTTTGAAGAGCCGACTACCGTGGTGTATGTGGATGCCTGGCCCAGATTCTATGTCGGGTCGTACATCTACTATTCCGGCTGGCCGTTCTTCTGGTATCACAACGGCTATCACCGGTACCATTCCTACTCGTACGGCGGACACAGCTATTGGGTGCATCCGTGGTACTGGCGTCATCGGCCGCATCAGTCCTACGCCCACCCCCATCACTGGGGAGTTCAGTGGAAGGGGCACGGCAATCACGGCGCTCACCACAAGCAGACGGCGGCTCACTCGAGCCACCAGAAGCACAAGGTAAATTCTGGCAAAGCCAAGCCCAAGGGCAAAGCCACGTATCAAGGCAAAGCCAAGCCCAAGGGCAAAGCCAAGTCCAAGGGTAAAGCCACGTATCAGGGAAAAACCCAGCACCATTCAGCCGCTACGCGGATACGGGTGCAGGGCAAGCCGAAGTTTCGGAGCAGTCAGCACCGTAGCCGTGGCACGAACTACAGTGCGCATTCGCGGGCAAGGTCGCATTCGCGGCCGGCTGCGAAGTCGAGCAAGAAGCGCTCGTCCGGCAAGGCAAAGGGCGCTAGTGTGCGTGGATCCGGTCGAGGGCGTTCTGCGCCGGCGGTCGGAGCAGGCAGATCGTCTCGCGGTTCGCGAGGAGGTCGCCGGCGCTAGCCGGTACGTAAATCGAACAAAACCCCCGTCGAGCAATCGACGGGGTCTTTTTTTTATAAATTTTTTGCTAATTAAATTTTCAATTCATTCTTGACGTCTTGCAGAATTTTCTTTTTTAATTCTTTGAGTTTAAGTTTTTCAAATAAATTAAACCTATTCAAAACAAAATCGGCTGTGTCGCCTTGTTTTTTCCGATCCTCTTTGCCAATGCCGATCCTGACGCGGGTAAATTCCTGCGTGCCGATTCTTCCAATAATAGAATCAATGCCGCGGTGGCCGGCGCTGGATTTGTCAGTTTGAATTTTGTAATTGCCAAAACTTAAATCAATTTCATCATGAATAACTATTAAATCTTTTGGATTAATTTTATAAAATGAAATTAATGCTTGGACCGCGCTCCCAGAATTATTCATATAAGTCGTTGGTTTGGCAAGAATGATTTTTTCGCCATTTAAATTTCCTTCGGAAATTATGGCCTGAAATTTTTTGTTTTCACTCCAATCGGAAAAGCCCTCGGCCTTCAGATATTCATCAAAAATATAATCAAGCATGGCAAAGCCGATATTGTGGCGGGTATTGAAATATTTTTTTTCAAAATTTCCAAGTCCGATGATGAGCTTCATATGTTTGTCATGAATAGCGCTATTTTGTATCACTAGTGATCACTAGTTTGATGCCACAACCCGCAAAGTTAAAATATTCTCGCAGTTTACTGATAATGAATCGGCGGTAAAAAGTAGGGATGTTTTCTGCTTGCGAGGCGATTATTTCAAAACTGAGCGGATCAGTATTGGTTTGTTTGATGCTGTGCATGAATGGGCGCTTTGTTCCTTTACTAATTGGCGGTGCTTTTTTCTTTAATAAATGCTGTAAAAATTCATGTAGCTGCGTAGATGATATTTCTTTGTGTTGATTCTCATATATTTCAATTGCCGTTTCAATTAGTCGCGGGACTTTGAACCCGGTTTTGGCAGAAACAAATATTACCGGCGCCCAGATTAAAAATGGAAAATGGCCATGTAGAAAATTAATATATTCTTTGTCGCTTTTTGTGCTTTTATTTTCGACCAGATCCCATTTATTCACAACAAAAATCATGGATTTACTGGCTTCAATAATTTCACCGGCCAAAACTTTGTCCTGCACAGTTATTGGTTCAGAAGCGTCAATTACCAGAAGCGCCAGGTCGCTATTGCGCAAGTTATAAAAGCTCTGCTCAATACTCATTTCTTGCAATTTGTCGCTGATTTTCCTTCGTTTGATTATTCCGGCAGTGTCGATGAAAGTAAGGGAGTACTTGGTGGCGAGAGGTGAATCATCTCTCGCATAAGCGATTGTTATATCCTGGCTGTCGCGGGTAGTGTGGGGGATGGCGGAAACAATGACTTTGTCTTCTCCGATCAATTTATTTAATAATGATGATTTGCCAACATTCGGCTTGCCGATGATTGCTGTTTTGATATTTGTTGTCGGCGTCGTTGGCGCAGGATTTTTTTGTTTGGCAAGTTTACTTTTAAATTTTTCATGAATCGTTTCCAATAGATCGCCGGTGCCGGCGCCGGTTTTGGCAGAGACGGCTTCCATATCTTTAAATCCAAGCTGATAAAATTCAGGTAGATTTTTCATTAGCCTTTGCGAATCCACTTTATTGACTACCAGAATAGTTGGTTTGCCGGATTTTTCTATCAAACGGCTATATTCCTTGTCCTGCGGCATGACGCCGTCGCGCGCGTCTACCATAAATAATACCAGGTCTGCTTCTTCCATGCCGCTTATTGCCTGCTTGACCGCTCTCTCGTCAATGTCTTGTTCTGATTCCACGTCAAGGCCGGCGGTGTCGGCGAGTAAAAATGTTTTTCCTTGCCACAGGCATTGGCCGTATCGCTTGTCTCTGGTGGTGCCGGCGATCGAGGAAACCAAAGCCCGCTGATTGTCAGTCAGTTTATTGAAAAGAGTTGATTTACCGACATTGGTTCGACCGATGATCACGGCAATCGGATAGTTTTGAATTATTGTTTTCATAAAGCAAACCTGAAATTAGAAACTAGAAATTGGGGTTACTATCTTTTCTCTCTATTTCACATTTCACTTCTCACGCCTCACTACTTTTTCGCGTTTGTGATTTGTGATTTTCGTTTTATTGTTTGTAATTTGTCGTTTGTAATTTGTAATTTACTCATCTCTCACCTCTCACTCTCTTGCGGCCTGTCCGAGAATAATAAGGAAATCAGTTTCCGGCGCGGTAATCTCATTTGCCCAGTCCGGGATTTGGCTGGTTTCAACCGATGTTTTGTATTTTGTTTCGAGCAAGGTAATTTCTTGTTCTAAGTTTTTCGCGGATAATTTATATATTTTTGTATTTAAATAATTTTGTTCCGGCGCGTTGCCGATCTTATTAATTCGATAGCCGATTAGCTTTAATTCCTGCGCGCTTGTTGACGCGAGTCCCGGTGTTTCCGTGCCGTTTAATATTTCCGCAAAAACAGTTTTCTTTTCTTCCAGCGTTTCTTGGGTTTTAAATGCATTATCAATAAGATATTTTATTTGGGCAAAGTCATCGCCTTTTGGCTGGAGAACATAAGCGTCGTTGACAATACTTGCATACAGCAGTCCTCCTGGGCTATCATCTAAGACTTTAGTGATGATGTTTTCTGTGTCAACTTTTTCCATGAGTTTGGCTAGGATGACCACTTCCCACGGCTCCATATCTGTTTTTAAATGATTGGATAATTCTTTTGTTAGTTTGTTGATTTTGCTTGGACTTAGCAAAAAGCTGTAGGAAAAAACGCGGTCTTTTAATGCTTGCAAAATTTTCTGCTGGCGCTGGCTCCTGGCAAAATCGGACGCTTCGCCATTGTTGCCATGCCTCGACCGGGAAAATTTCAACGCACTGTCGCCATCCATTGTTTGCCAGCCTTGTTCAAAAGAAACAACTTGATATTTAAAATCTTCAGTTGGATATTGATAATCAGTAAAGCCATTATCAACAAAAATTTTCAGGCCGCCGAGATCGTCAATGATTTTTTCAAAGCCGGAAAAGTCAACTCTGACATAATAATCAATTGGTTGGTCAAAAGTTTGTTGCAAAGTTGTTTTTGCCAGTTCGGCTCCGTGGCTCGGACTTTTTTGTTCGCCAAAAGCATTGGCATTGTTAACTTTCCACCAGCCATAGCCGGGGATTTCCACCAGCAGGTCTCGTGGAATAGAGATCATGGCTATTTTTTTTGTTGACGGCTTGATACTGACAAGAATTATCGTATCTGTTAAATATGGTCCCTCATGTCCGGCGCCGCCCATGCCGAGTAGCAGGATATTGATGCGATCTTCATTTTCGCCTTGCAATCTACTCCCTTCTCGCGCCAGAGTGTTTAGTTGCTTGAATATATTTATTTTTCCGCTGAATATTTCCGATACGCTATTATTGGTAAACAGCACTTGATATGAAAAGACCAGAAAAGCGATTATCAAAACGATCAGCAGATAAAGAATAAATTTGCTGACCTTAAAAATTTTTTTTCCCCGGGGATATTGGTTGTCTTGTCGGTTGAGCAGATTGATACGGGGATCTATTATGGGGTTGCTGTTTTTGGGATAATTGTCCATAGCTAGTTAGCTGTCAATTGAAAACGAGTTTTTTTGGTCAAATTAATTTACAAATAAAAACAAAGCACTTTCTGAAGTTGATTGTACAAGAAAAAACAGCTTATGGCAAGGCGGGCGGATGGCTCGGGTTGGGCCAGTTTACTAGTTCTCAATTTTATGATATGCTGTTTTAGAAGTTATTGTTAATAGTTCATGAAAAGTGGATAAGTAATTTTATAATTGGCGGTAAGTACAGATAGTTTTGCCGCAAAAAAAAATGGGTTTTGTCGACAAGGAAATATATGAAAAAACTTTAACGCCGGTTCAAAAGACGATCCAGTTTTTTTGGGATCTTTTGAAAGTTGTCTGCGTGTCGCTCGCGATCATAATTCCGGTCAGATATTTTTTGATTCAACCTTTTTATGTCAAGGGTGCGTCAATGGAGCCGAGCTTTTATGATCATGAATATTTGATTATTGATGAAATCAGTTATCGTTTTTCAGAAGCAGATCGCGGGGACATAGTTGTTTTTAAATATCCAAAAGATCCGTCGCAATATTTTATTAAACGTGTGATTGGTTTACCGGGCGAAAAAGTGGAAATGGTTGATAATCAAATCTATATTTATCCAAACAAAGTCGGCATGACCAAGTTTATGCTGGATGAAAAATATATTCCGGACGGAGTTAAAACAGTTGGCAACAAATCATGGACGCTCGGGCCTGATGAATATTATGTTCTTGGCGATAATCGCGAATTCAGTCTGGACTCGCGAAGTTTTGGACCGGTTTTTCGCGATCTTATTGTCGGCAGAGTCTGGCTTCGTGGTTGGCCGTTCTGGCGGTTTACGCATTTTTCAGCAGTTGATTATGGCGCGTAGAGTCGCATAGCGCGTAGCGTGTAGCACGGGACGCATAATTTGAGTAAGCTCAGTTAATTAGGTTAATTAAGTTAATTGACTAAACTGAATTTCGATTTTCCCTTTTAATTTTTCCCTTTTTGTTTTTCTCTTTCACTTTCATCTTTTCCCTTTTCCCACCCTTCATTACTTTTAACTTTTACCTTTTAACTTTTAACTTATGCCTCGACGCAAAAAAGAAGAACAACCACAAGAAGAAATTAAAAAAATAAAAACGCCTGCTTCGGTTGACGGTATGAGAGATGTTTTGCCGGCTGATGAAAAATACTGGCTGTATATGGAGAAAAAAATCAGAGCGGTGATTAATGATTATAGTTTTAAAAGAATGTCCACGCCGCTTATTGAAAAGTATGAGCTGTTTAATCACACATTATTTAAACAAAGCGGAACATTGGAAAAAGACGCTTTTTATTTTATCGACCGCGGGCAAAAATTAATTTTGCGGCCAGAATTTACTTCATCAGTCGCCCGGTCTTTTATCCAGCACAATATGTCCGGCCAAACCATGCCTTTGAAATTTTATTCATGGGGGCCGGTTTTTCGGCAAGGAAAAATTGAAACAAATAAGCTGAGGGAATTTACCCAAGTCAATTTTGAAATTCTCGGAGACAAAAGTGCGGCCATTGACTCAGAGCTGATTATTATCGCTTGTTCGTTATTGAAAAATTTTAAATTAGAATCAGAGGTGCGATTGAATAGCGTTGGCTGTCTGGTGTGTCGTCTGGAATACAACAAAGCGCTAGGCGGTTATTTGAAAGCAAAGCGCGGCGCTCTCTGTCCCGACTGCCGCAAACGGGCAACCAAGGATCCGTCGCGATTTTTGACCTGCACCAATAGTAAGTGTGTGCGATTAAAGGAAGAGGCTCCGCAAACTGTGGATTGGCTGTGCGACGATTGCAGAAATCATTTATTTCGAGTGTTGGAATATTTAGATGAATCAAAAATTTCCTACCGCTTGGATTCAAATTTGGTCCGGACATATGATTATTACACAAAAACAGTTTTTGAAATTGATCCGGTGGGCGGCGAGGATCAGGAAAAAGTTACTTTGGTCGGCGGCGGGCGTTATGATTATTTGACGGAAATGCTTGGCGGACCCGAGATGCCTGCAGCCGGCTTTAGCATGGGGCTCGAGCGCGTGGTGAATCAGATAAAGACGCGGAAAATTGAAATTCCATTGCCACCGGCGCCTGATGTTTTTCTCGCCCAGATTGGGGAGCAGGCTAGGCAGAGAGCATTTGCCTTTTTTGAGGAACTGCGCAAAGAAGACTTTAGCGTCAAAGCTAATTTTTCCAAAAGTAGTCTAAAAGCGCAATTGGATTCAGCCATCAAGCTGGGAGCAAAGTTCGTAGTAATCCTCGGTCAGAAAGAAGTAGTCGAGGGGACAATATTATTGCGCGACCTTGACAGCGGGATACAGGAAGTCGTAAATATTAGTAAAGTTATAAAAGAACTCCGAAAAAGACTCAAAGAAAAACAAGCTTGACTTTTAGCTTAAATTCGTTTAATATTAAGGAGTGTATGGGCCGGAAGTGAGAAGTGATATTTAAATTTCAAATCTCACATTTCACGAGTTTAAAAAATAAGAAAGGGGTTACAACATGGTAGTAGAAGCAAAAAGAAAAAAAGGAGAAACTTTTGAATCTTTTGTCCGACGATTTAATCGCAAGATGATGCAAAGCGGTACTATTTTGGATTTCAAAAAAAAGAGCTACAAAAAAAAGCCGGTTAGTCGCAATCGACGGCAAACGGAAACATTGGCTCGCAAGGTGTACAAAAGCAAAAGAGAATACCTGAAAAAAACTGGGCGATTGCCTGAAGAAGAACCGAAAAAAGGCAGGCGCAGGTAAAAAGTTTTTTATTTTTTAAAACTATAGTATAATGAATATGGAATTGGCAAAACGCATTGACCAAGATTTTATCGAAGCCATGAAAACAAAAAATGAGGCTGGTCTTGCTGTTCTCAGAATGCTTCGAGCTGCGCTCAAAAATAAGTCCATTGAATTAAAAAAAGAATTGCAGGAAGCGGATATTATTGCCGTAATTAGAAGTGAAATCAAAAAAAGAAAAGATTCTGCAGAAGCGTACGCGCAGGGATCGAGGCCGGATTTACAGACCCAAGAACTTTCAGAAATCAAAGTTCTGCAAAAATATTTACCTGCCGAATTATCCACAGGAGATTTAAAAGCAAAAGTTGAAAGGATAATAGCAGCACTTACTGAAGAAGACAGAGCCAACTTTGGCAAAGCAATGTCCGCAGTTATGTCCGAACTAAAAGGACAGGCAGATGGCGCGGCAGTTTCCGCCATTGTAAAAGAGGTTTTGTCAGCTTAAACAAAAATAAAAGAATAATAGCGTTTTGGCGCCTGAGAGAGCTGACTGGTTGTCAAACGCAGAGGGGACAATGATTTTTCGCAAAAACTCATTTCAGTTAGCCACAAAAATAACTGCCGGTTGTTTTGTATTTATATTGGCAGTTTTTTTGTTTGTTCCGGTTATTGCGCATGCGCAGAGCAATGATGCCGCGGCCAATCTTGATATTGTGGCGCAGGAAGCGGGAATGGTAAAACAGGATTTACGGGTAATAATCGGCAATATCATAAAAATATTTTTAAGCGTGATTGGTATTATCGCTATTTGTATTGTTTTATATGCCGGATTTTTGTACATGACGGCCGGCGGTGATCCTGAAAAAGTCACTAAAGCCAAAAAGTGGCTGATAAATGCTGTCATTGGTCTTGCGATAATATTTTCCGCTTATTCCATTACAGCATTTTTATTGAAAATGTTTTCCGGCCAGGAAATGAGTCCGGCGGGAACCGTATATCAAAAAGCGGGTTTTCTTGGCGGCGGATATGGATTGTCCAATGGCGCTTTTGGCGATGTGATCCAAAGCCATTATCCGGCGCCGGAACAAACCGGCGTGCCGCGCAATACTATGATTCTTGTTACTTTCAAAACACCGGTTCTGCCGAGTTCGGTTATTGACATGGATGTTAATGGACTTTGCCCTGATATGCCGGACGGTTCGAAGCTGGCAAATTGCGGCGCTTTGAAAGCAGATGCTTTCCGCGTTTTCAAATGCTCGGATATGATTGCGGAAAATTATGATAATCCGGCTGAGATTACTTGCCTTGCGTCAGACGTTAAGGATATAAACGATGATTTAAAATTGGTTCCTGGTTACGCAATTTTGACTGAAGATCATCAGACCATTATTTTCAATCCTTATGGCGATAGCAAAAAAGATCATCTGGGTAGTCCTGAAGAAGATATGGCTTATATTGTTTATTTGAAAAATGGCATTAAAAAAGAAAATAATCCGGCGCAAACAGTATTTACATCGGAAAATCCTGATTACAAGTGGCGGTTTACCACCAGCACCATGCTTGACTTGACTCCGCCGAAAATCAGCGCGGTTTTGCCGGCTGATGTCAGCTATCCGGTCAGTAATCCGGCTGGCTGTAAATGTTCGCCAAAAGAAATCGGCTGTTCCAAAGTGGATTGCGATCACAAAGTCTATTTAAATCAAGGTGTTTATGTTTATTTTAATGAACCGGTAATTCCGCCCTTGACCCAGACGCAAGGGTGCAAAGGAGGGGATGAAGATAATGAAGCGCAAATTATTTCTTTGAACGGAAATATTGGCGATTGTTCGACCAACCATTTGCCGGGCAAGTGGAAAGTCGGCATCAATAAATATAAAACCATTCAGTTTATTTCAGGCACCGAGTGCGCCGGCGGCGCGAAAAATTCCTGCGGCGAGCCGGCCTTTTGCTTGCCTACTGACGCCACTTTGGTTACCAAAATTCTAGCGGCGAAATTAGTCGGCGAGGGCGTGGCTCTACCCGGCACGGGCATCATGGACATGGGTGGCAATTCTCTTGACGGCAATGCCAATGACAAAGCCGAGGGCCCAGGCAATATCAATGCCGACGCCGACGACAAAGTAGCTCAAATAGATAATTATTTTTGGGATTTTTTAACCGGCAAGACGCTCGACCTGACTCCGCCATTTCTCGAAAATGTTTTGCCGGATAATAAGACTGAAAATATTGAGGATTTACAAATATTGATTACAGCGAATTTTAATGAAGATTTGGACGCTTATTCGGTTGATACCGAGGTTGAGCTTCTCGGCAAGAATTCTGATGAGTCAGATTTTAGTCGCTGGTATGATCCCAACATGGGAGAATATCTTGATGCCGGGGGGATGATTCAGCCTCTGGCTACCCAAATATCCATTAGCCATGGACCTTTTGCTGAATATGATGAAGCCAGTCCCATGATTCCGATTTACGCGCCGGTTATTAAATCAGAAGTAAAAGATACACGAATGAATTGTTATAGCCCGACAAAAGATACTGGGGGAGTTGCTGAGAGCATATGTTCAAGTATTGGTGGCCCTGGTACTTCCTGTTGTCCACAAAAGGGGGAGTTCAATTTGGTCGGAGAAGACAAAACTGAGTGTAGTGTGCCAGAGCATTAGAGTTTTAAAAGATTAATTGAAAATAAACCGAAAGACAAATTTACATAAGAGTTCGAAAATACGAATTTACGAATTATTGAAGCTTTCCGTGCCGGTTCATTAGTAACATTTGTAGAAATTTGTAAATTTATCTTGATTTAAAATATAACTTGACTGTCCATGCTGGTCAGACCGAGCAAAAAATATTGGAAAATTTTTAGTCTGATGATGATTCTCCTCATTACCGGCGTATTTTTGTTTTCTATCGGAATTAGTTTTGCTGACAACGGAGCAGTTGCCGGCCTTGATCAAGTGGGGACTGCATCCGGCCTTGGCAATCAGGATTTAAAAGTAACGATCGGGAAAATTATAAAAATATTTTTGGGATTTATCGGTGTGATAGGACTGGTAATAGTTTTATACGCCGGATTTTTGTACATGACAGCTGGTGGCGATGCCGAAAAAGTCACTACTGCCAAAAAGTGGTTGATCAATGGTCTCATAGGACTGGTGATTATTTTTTCCGCTTATGCCATCACTTCATTTGTTCTAACCAAATTGTCTGAGGCAACCGACGGCGGCGGAACTGGCGAGTATACTCCTGGGGGCTATATTCCGAGTCCGCCGGGGATTTCATTCATTGTCAAGACAGTATCGCCGCAGGGCAATGTACCAATCAGAAATGTTAAAGTAAAGATGATTTTTTCCAAAGCAGTTAATCCTGACTCGGTTACTGCTGATAATATTACAATTACTAAGCAGGGCGAAAAGGGCGTGTTGAATGAAAACTTGGAACCTTATGAAGTCCAGGAAGACAATGGCAACGGCGAAACAATTTTGAGCGATATAATAAAGGACGATAACATATGGAATAATACATGGGTGGTTTGTAGTAATGAGTATCTGGGTGCCACGCCGATGAAAGTGTTTTTTGACATTACGGAAATAGGTAGCGCCGAACCCTTGGCCGCTAAATTGATTTTTGAGAGTGCTAATTCTGGTAGCAACGCGAAGATGACTATTAAATGCGGCGATGAAATAAACGGAGATGTTTCAACAGCGATAAAAACTGATTGGTTGCCGCCACCGGGCATTAACGAGGTAGATGTGCCGGCGACTTGCTATGAAAATGCTGACAATGGCGAGTTTTATATTTCCTGGTACAGGACGGGCGGTAATTGTCTTAAATTTGATTATATTAATTTGAATGTTGAATATGAAGGTTTTGTGGAAAGTGAAGAAATCGCCGTCGAAGGCAACCTGGAAGTTGACGCGGTCAATAAACAAAAAGTTACTTTTACTCCGAGCGTGGCTTGTCCCGAACCAAATCAGGATTTATTCTGTTTTGATAAAAATACCGCCTATAAAGTAACTCTGAAATCTGGTGGTGTGAAAACATTGGCCGGCGATCTGGGGCTCTCATGTTCGCTCGGCAGTTTGTGTTCCACTAGCTTTACCAGTGGCGAATTAATTGACACCAAGTCGCCGGAGGTATATTTTACAGCGCCCACAACCTCGGTCAGCCAGAATGCTGATGTTGAAGTAAACACTAATGCGACTGACGATGGTGGAGTGAGTAATGTCAGCTTGTTTGTTGACGGCGCCTATTATGATATTGACACGCCTCCAGACGGTCAATCGCCGCTAGAATATTCCAGTTTTTTCATCTGGGACACCGATGGCGTGGAGATTGGCAAACACAGCCTGAAAGCCGAGGTGGAGGATATTAACGACCACAAGGGAGAGAAAACAATTCAGGTTTCAGTTTTGCCGGAATATTGTTTTGATCAGGATGGTCTGCCTGTTTGTAGCAAGGATCATCCGGATTGCGGCAAGTGCGACGGAGAGGTCTGTAGTAGTGACGATGAATGCGCGGGAATTTGTGTGAAAAATTGTGACAATGAAGAAGCCAACGCCTGCGAAACTGACAGTGACTGCGATGGCGCGGCTTGCCTTGGTTTTTGCGCCACTGAACCGGTGATTGCCGATGTCGCGCCAAAAACCGGCGGACCGGGGAATATGGTTTCTATTGTTGGTGCTGGGTTTCTGAATTATGACCCGGATAGCAGCAAGGTTTATTTTACCGGACCGGGCGGAGCTTATATTCCGGCTGAGCTTGGCTGTCAGGCTAGTTCAGCTTGGAATAATTATCAAATAATTGCCAAAGTGCCGGCGCAGGCGATTACCGGCCCAATTAAGGTTGTTAATTATTTAAATAATGAAGACACGACTGATGATGACGACGGCTGGGTAGGCGATTTTATTGTTGATTCAAATATTAATTATCCTGGTTTGTGTTCTGTCACACTACAGGGCTGTCAACCGACACCTGAAGTTCATTGCGATAAAGGGGCGGTAAATAATTTAGTAAGAGTTGGCGGCAATAATTTCGGCCAGAAAGATGATGACGATGCCGCATTTCTCGGGGGCATTAACTTTTTGCAGGGGGCTGGATTTGCTTGGAGTCCGGAAACAATTTTGAGTCTGCAGATTCCGTTATTAGAAAAAGGCAAAAAAAATACAGTAATTGATAAAGGCCCACAATGCTTGGATAAAACAACTAAAGCAGTTTGCGAGCAAACACCAGAAAATATAGCTGATTGCCTTTGCAAAAATCTGTATAGCAATCCAGTGCGATTTGAAATAGTGCCATCAGAAAATCTGCCAAAAATTGACATGGTGGAGCCGGCGCCCGCGCCAATCGGGCAATTGATTACTATTTCAGGACAATATTTTGGTAATGATACAGGACACGTGGAGATTCATCGATTAATTGGCGGCGACAATTACGATTGGATTACGGCGATTGGCTGCGGACCGGAAAGCTGGTCTGACAGTGAGGTTGTCATAAAAATTCCGGAAACAATATTAAACACTTTTGCGAGCCCTGCTTTGTCCGATGAGAGCGCTTACAGCGATGAATACAAAATAGTTTTATATACTTCTCAGGGTTTGGTCACCGATCCGTATGATTATGAAATTGTGGAAGGGCCTCCTGGTCCAGGGCTTTGTCTCCTTGATCCGAATAATGGCCCTGAAGGCATTGGCGTGGATTTTAAAGGCGAATATTTTGGTAATGAAGGTGAGGTGTATTTTTCCAAAACCGGCGGGCCAAAGATCAATTGTCCGGATGGCGTGGCTCCGTGCGACATAGACGAGGATGAAACTTGCCAATGCGCAAAGGTTCCGGATCCGGGGATCGCGACCAGCTTTGGCGATTGGTCGGCCATATTGATTGAAAATGCGGTAGTGCCGGAGAAAGCTTTGTCCGGCGGTGTTTTTGTGAAAAGTGATCAAAAACAGAGTAATTCAGTTTCATTTACTGTAGGCAGTTGTAGCGCCAACTCTTGCGCAGAGGGCGAAGAATGTTGTTCTACCGGCGTTTGTCAGACGGTTGGTACTTGTACGGTGGAGGTTGGCTATGAGCCATCCGAATACATGTGGATGATGAGTACTGGCCCCTTGCCGACTTATCCGCGAGTGATTGAGAGGAGCTGTTGGCCGGGACAGTATACGCAGTCGCCGTCGCCATTTAAAAATACTACTAACGCCTGTCCGAACGGCCTTATTTCAGCTACTTTCAACATGATAATGAAGACTGATCCCGAGGCAAATAGTTTTCAAAATAATATTATAATAAAAAGATGCTTAAATACTCAAGGCGGGGAATGTAATTTTGATATTTGCAATCCAAATGACTGCGTTTCGCGGACAATAACCAACGCGCATTCCAATGATTTTAATTTAACTAACCTTAATTTGTCTTGCTATATTGACGGACAGCCGGGTAATGAAACTTGCGATCCGGAAATAAATAAAGATAATTGTTTTTGTATTGGAGACCAGGTGACAGCATTCAGCTTGGATTCTTCACTATTAAACGAAGGAAATGACTTGGTTCCTTCTATCGTGCAGGAAGGCAATCATAATCTACACGAAAACACTTGGTATCAAGTGACAATAAAAGGCGGTACTGGCGGCGTGAGCGCTTACAGCGATTTTTTCGAGGGCTATGTCAATATGCTCAATGATTACACTTGGAAATTTAAAACCAAAAGCGAGAATTGCGTGCCGGATAAATTGCTAATGAGTCCGCTGGTCGGATTGATTAAAACTATTGACGGCAAGCAAAAATATACTGTTTCCGGCCAATACCAGTGCCAGGAAATCGGTCTTAGCGACAAGGATTGGCAGTGGGATATGGTCAAAGACATAGACAAGCAGAAAGCAGAATTTGCCGGCTATGCTTGTTTTGAGCCAGCGGATGGCCTGATTTGCCAAGCTCCTAAAGAATTTATCAGCAGTTCGGGGTATTTTCAGTTGAAGTCTTTGTCAGAGCTCGGACAGGGGCAGACATTTGAAACTCCTCCGGGCAAACCAATGGAAATAGCGGCTGAAGCTGAGTTGACACAAGATGATCCATTAAAAGATACATTTGACAGTTTATATAAAAAAGGTTTTTTGAAAGTTAAATTTGCTGACCCGAAAATAATTTCCTATTATCCTAATTGCAATTTTGCCTGTATTAATGCCAGTATTGGCGCGAATTTTAATACTTTCATGGACAAGGACAGCTTCATGCCGGAAACAGTCAAGCTTTATTCGTGCTATTCGTCAGATTGCGTAGTTTTGACTGATTTTGGTCTGGATCAAAGCAAGATTGATTATCAGGAAGTGGAGAATCCATATTACGGCACGTCAATTCATGAATTGAAAATTTCTCTTCATCCGAATAAAATGGAGCCAAATACTTATTATCGCATGGTTGTGACGAATGGAGTAAAAAGTTACAGCGGAGTTAATTTGACCGGTCTGAATTATAGCACCGGGAACGCGCCCGGCGGAGACTGCGGCAATAGAAAAGACGATGACGCCGACGGCAAAGCGGATGTGAGCGGCGGTTATTCAGCTGTGGGAGCGGAAGACAAAAACCTTGATTATCTCTGCGGCTGTTATGACCAGGCGGCCGGTATAATTGTTTCTTTTGCTGAAATTTCTAAAACTCCGAATTGTCAGGATGACGAAAATATCCAGTTTGCCTGTGTTAATTTAAAAGAAAATAATGCTGTGATTACTGACGAGGCAGAACTGGAAACAATTCAAACAGAAAACGAATATCTAGCCCCGGATCCGCAGTGCGCTTTTGTGTCATCATTTGAAATTGGCGCGAGCGGACAATATGACGCTTTTAGTTGGATATTTAAAACAAAAGATGATCCTGAAGAATGCAAAATAGACCGCGTGGAAACCGCACCGGTAGAATATATGTCGGAGCAGGAAAAAGAAAAAGTTGAATACTGGGCCGCGCCATATTCCGCGCCTGATGAATGCAGTGCCAGCGGTCAGCTTTTGGACGCCTTTGCTTATGATTGGGATTGGCTGAGTACCAAGCCGGTAGTGGCCAGCATTACCAATACTCTCCTCGGGGTGGAAACTAAACCGTATTGCAATGACAAATGCCAGGCGATTGGCAGTACTCCCTTTGCCGCTGTTTGCGGCAATGGCGAGATTGAGCCGGGTGAAGAATGCGATGACAGCAATATAGAAAATGAAGATGGCTGCAGTGAGATTTGCCTCCGCGAACCATTGGCCAATTGCGCTGATCCGAAGACCCAGTCTAATTGTTGCGGTAATGGCGAGATCGAGCCCGGTGAAGAATGCGACCAAGGTTGTGATTATCTGGATGTTAATGGCCAGGCCTGTGTGCCGGTGTCCGGATTACAAGGTTGCTCTTGCGTGGCCAAGGGATCAGCCTGCACAGCCGGTTGTTTGAATACCGGAACAGCGGCTGGTTTTGTTTGTGGCAATGGAAAAAAAGAATCCGGCGAAGACGCTGATTTCGGTGGGCAAAACAGCGAAGCAGGATTAAATGAAAAATGTTTATATAAAGGATCTGCCTATAAGCTCGGCGAACAATTAGCCGCGGCAGTTTGTGGCAATGGCGTTCTAGAGGTTGGCGAAGAATGCGAAGGCGAGTCCAATTGCACCAATACTTGCGTTTGGAAAGGCTTCCCGACTTGCACTAGTAATTGTACTAAGGAAATTGCTTGTTCTGCTAGTGAAGCCGGCGATCCCGGATGCGTGGGCAAAAAACAGGTCGCTTGCAACGAGGGAGCGGACTGTATCGGTACGGTGGATATTCCGTGTCAAGAAGACGAGGAGTGCGAGACAAAAACAATCAACTGTATTGTGGGTGTTACAAATGGCTGCGCTGACGGATATAAAGAAGAAACGTGTTTTCAAGATGATCCTGATTGTGACGGCCAAAAAATTCTTGACTGCAATCAATGCGCAGGTGGCCAGATTGAAATACTGTGCAACAAAGGAACTGATGCGGATTGTTGCGATAAAGGGACAAATCCTTTTTGTGAAAAAGACGGCGCGAAAAAGATTTCTTGTGCAGCATGTCAAGGCGAGGTCGGAAAACAAATATTGTCCTTGTCTTGCGCTGTGTCGGCCCAAGATTGCGCTACCGGTAGCAAGACCGAAGCGTGCTTAGCTGGTTCGCCTGATTGTGAGTGTTCCAATTGTTGCGGCAACGGAATACCCGAGGATTATAACGGCGATGGCAAGAATGACGAAGAGTGCGAAGCAACTTGCAAAAAATTGGACGGCAGTGAATATGTCTCTTGTTTATTTGGTGAAGATGATTGTGCCTGCGCCCTGCCTGATTATTGTAGCGCCAAATGTTTAAATCTGGGTTCTTCATATGCGTATGATAATCCTTCATATTGCAACAATGGTACGCCGGAGGCTGGAGAGGATCTGATTTGCGAATGCAGTCAGGCAGAAATAAATGCCGGGTTGTGCACGATAGGCCTTAGCAATGGACAGAATGGCAGTCCGTATCAAATGGCGACTTCAGTTCCGAGCGGTTTGGAAGTTTATTTGGATTCTGTTTACTTTAATGAGGACGGAACTTTGAAGTCCGGCGCAACGCAAAATAATTTTTTCTATGATGTAGCAACCGGATATATTATCGGCGATACTGAGATTCAAACTTCAACTAAAGAAAACCCAGCTGATGAGGCGCAGGTCGGAATGGGAGACTTTGCATTCAGAACCAATGATCCTGATTTGATTAATAAATATAAAGATATTTTGCCGCATATTGATGATTGGAGTAAAAAAGATGATTCGATAATTGATCCAATAATTTGCGAAGCTACGGCGGGGCTT
Organism: uncultured Gammaproteobacteria bacterium; assembly: GCA_964590105.1. Taxonomy (GTDB): domain Bacteria; phylum Patescibacteriota; class Patescibacteriia; order UBA11705; family JABHMO01; genus JABMRF01. Next base: position 77,137 of record CAZPYM010000004.1, on the reverse strand, counting down.
GGTTTTGATGATGCCGCGAGCTCACCGGTCAATGGCTCGGTTGATGTTTGTCCGAATGCTATGCTTTATACTTCTTTTAATAAAAAAGTTTATTCTGACGAAGCTATTATAAAATTATATCTAATGTCTGACGGTAGTTGTCCGACAGGCTTGTCGCAGGGCGCGGGATCGTGGTATTCAAAAGCAAAAGAATTTGTGCGAAATTTATTAGTCAAAGTCGGATTTGCAGCCACTGTGGAGTGCGAGGTCGGGATGACTATGAATGAGTCGACTAATATAGTCGGGAACACTAATTTTAGCATTACGCCAAAGCAAGTGCTACAGGTCGGCAAGCAGTATAAGTTAAAATTTTCAAACTTGAAAAATAATTGCGATGAAACCTATGAGCCGGTAAATCTTGAATTAAATTTTGTTGCCGGCGACAGTATTTGTCTGCTTGATAATGTGATTGTTGAGCCGCAACAGGTTTTCGTAACAAAAGCCAATCAAACCAATACATTCAGGGCCACGGCCAGAAGCGGAGAGCAGAAATTAACAGAAATGCCAGGAACGTATGAATGGGTGTGGGACTGGACGGCTAGCGACATGTCTATTGTTGATTCTGTTCATACTTGTAAAATGGATGGTTCTGATTGCGTTGATGAGCCGATTCAACCTCTTTCAAACCAGAAAAAAGATAGCGACTTTGTCAATGTTCGTAATCTGGCGAAAAATGGCTCGGCCACTATTATGGCCAATGTTGTGGTGACCAAGGATAACATTTCCGAAGCGAGTCCACTGACCGGCGGCGCGCTCGGTACGCTCGGCGCGCAAAAATATGGCACCGCGCTTTTGAACGTGACCCTTTGCGATCATTTGTGGGAGCCGGCAGCCTATGCGCCGGACAAGGAAGGCAATAATAAATGGTCAAAAATGCAATCAGAAATAAAGCCGGGCGAGTATCACACAACTTATATTTACGAAAATAATTTTAACGTCGGCTTGTTCTATTGCCGTGATTTTGGCGGACCTGGTTTTGAAGACGATTTGCCAAAACTGGAAATCGGCGAAGTTGAGTTTGCCGGCAAAGCGCCCAAACCGCGCTACGGCATATATTTTGACAAGTCATTTGATTATGTGAAGGTTCCTGATTCAGGAAGCGGCAATTTGAGTTTCATGAATAATGAAAATAATCCATGGACAATTGAAACTTGGTTGTACAGCGAAGAAATTCCGGAAGACAGATATGCCAGAATATTTTATAAAAATTTAAGCGATAGCAGTACTTTTGAGGACGGAAAAACAAATAATCATGTGCAGATGGCTTTGCGAAAATGGGGCTTGGATTGCGACGATGATTGCGAGTGGTCGTATGAAAACGGGCCGAACTCAAATAATTGCACTTGCGCTGAGGAAAAAGCATCAATCATCTATACGATAAAGACGCCAACTCATGGTATTGTTCGCGCAACAACTGATGGAGTTGGCTTATTGAGCAAAGGATTTAATCACATTGCGTTAAAATATGATGGTGCTGGCGGTAATACAACCTTGTATGTTAATGGCGTGGACGTAACACCGGCTGATAATGAAAATACTGTTTTGCATGTCTGGCCCAGAAATCAAGCGGAAAAAGACGTCACCGTTGATAATGATTATCAAAGCTTGTTTATCGGCGGACTTGGTAAAACGCAAGTCCCTCTGGTTTCTCTGGCTGGCTATGTGGATGATTTTCGTATTTGGAATATTGCCAAGGATCCGCAGACAGAAGATCTCGTCAATCCGTTGGGCGAGCCGAATTTGGTTGGCTATTGGAAATTTGATGAAAATATAAATGATGTCAAAGGGTTGGCTTCGATTTCAAAATGCACAGTTGATTATATTGATTCAAAATGCGATCCGAACGAAAATTTTTATATTATTAATTTGACTGAATTGGCCAAAGAAAAGGGATTAATTGGCGGAGCCGAAAATATCTGGGAAGAGCTGGCGCAGGACACGGAAAACCAGTGCAATGATGGTATAGATAATGACAGCGACGGGCTGATTGATATTGGCGATCATAAATGCAAAAGTGACACTGATCCTTGGGAAGATCCGGAGCTTTTTGAACAATATTTCTTTGTCCGCGACAAATCAGCCGGCCCGACCAATGATTATTCATCAGACGTGATTTCACTTCGAATTTATGAAAACCCAGAAGCTCTACCGCCTGATATTTGGTATCAGCGCTACGCGCCAAATCCCGCGCCTACTACCGCAGAGGTAAAAATTGACTGTCAGCAGGATCGGTTTGGCAAGTATTGTTATACCGGCGCCAAGGACGGCACCACGGTTTACGCGGCGGCCAGCAATATGGCGCCCGTCAATGCTGATGATGTGGTAAATATTTATAATAATATCTATGTTCTCGGCTATTCGCAGGGATCGAACGCGGCCACTCAAAATATTTATAGCCAGCTGGTAAATTTGTTGTGGTTTAATACTGATATAGTGACCAATAATCTTTCTATTGTTAAACCAGAGCTTATCAGGGACACGCAGAGAATCAGCGATATGGTGCTGACGCGCGCCTACATTGAATTGTACAAAAAAACGCCGCCGCACAATGGAGCCGCGCCTTTGCTTGACGCGGGCACATACGTGCGCGGACGCAGTTTCAGTATCTGGCCGTCGTGGCAAAAAGAATTGGGCAAAGCGCTCGGACAAACTTTGCCAACAGATCCGCTTAATCATTTTGCCTGGGAACAGGCGACCAAGGAAAATCCTGGCGTGGAATGCGGCGGGTCGGGTGAAAATACGTATTCTTGTCCGGTGGGCGGATCAGCCAGTGACTATCAGTGCGTGGTTCCGCAGGAGTTTTGCGTTAATTGTCCGGTTGGTTATGATATGCAAACTTGCTACAATAGCGCCAATCAGAAGTTCTCCAATTTTTACGATACAAACCCAAACTTGCATTCAGTGTATTCATATCTAGTTGACCCTCTTGAAACCGGGAATACCTCTGCTTATGATCTGCAATTCAGCCTTGAAGTCCCGAGTTTAGAAGAGGATGCATCGCCTATGTATTCCTATAAATTCGTGCCAGGCTGGGGCGGTGGAGACTCCGGTTGGCAGCCTCTGCCGTCGCAGGCAGAAGTGGGTGAGGTGCCGCAGTGCAAAGACGGGCTTGATAATGACAGTGACGGACTTATTGATTATCCCAATGATCTCGGTTGCGCAACTTCCGATGACAATGACGAGTATGATGCGGAATCAGAAGCTGGTTGCGACAAGACATTATTTGTATTCTTTATAGATGGAAGCTTAAGTATGGACAATAATCCTGGAAACGATGTAACAAAGTATCATCGAACAATTTTGAACACAATTGTTGATGCGGCGCATACAGTTCTTGATGGGGACGATTATTATTTGGTGCAGCAATCAGGAGCGGGTTTTACCGGGAGTGCTGGCTGGACGTCAAATAGTCAGGTTAAGCTAGTTGATCCGGTAAGCAATGAGCCTCAATTTGTGAAGGACCAAATAAATACATCAAGCTATGTTGGCGCAGGTAATATGGCAAAATGGATAGATGTTGAATTTCAGGCCGCAAATTTAATTAAGGGTGATTATGATAGAGTAACTTATATTTTGATTACTGATGCTAGTGACACAGGTGATGAGCCGCTTCGAAATGCGGACATTGCTTTGGCCCAAGAGCAGAATGCTAACATCCATTTGATTTATATTCGCAAAGACGGGAGTCCTCCGACAGTGAATCAAGAGGCTTTTTTCAAAAAATATGCCGATGATACAGGTGGATTATTTTTCCTCGGGGACGAGACAACTCTTTCGGCAAACCTTGGTGATTTAGTTGGCGCAGTTGCCACCTGCAAGGGGCCGGCAATATATTAACGATAAAATTAATTGATATTTATAATACGAAATTACGAGTCTTGCGAATGTACGAATTATTGAGACATATTGATTGTAATTTGCTTGTAATTTGTCATTTGTATATTGTGACTTATAATTTAATCGATATTATTTAATAAAAAATTTATGCCAGAACAAGAAAAAAATTTACCTTCTCAAAATCCAAGTACGGGAGTGAATGATATGTTTGCCGAAGTTGATAAAGCAGCGGCCGCCGCGCCAGTATCCGGCGCTTCGGTTCAGCCAGCTCCGGCAGTAAGTCAGCCGGCAGGTTCAGCCGGATTTCCCGGTCCTAGTTCCCGTAATAATAAAAAAATGATTATTATAATTGCTGTTGCGGCGATTGTAGTGTTGGGTTTGATTGGTTTTGTTGGCTATAAATTTATGTCAGCCCCGGAACCGGCCACGCCGGTCGTGGATCAGCCGGAGGAGGTTCAGCCGGCGCCGGAAGCGGAATTTGCGCCAAAAGTGGAAGTGAAAGAAGCGGAACAAAAGATAATTATTGAAGATGATATTGTCTTGCCTGAATATGACAGCGATAGCGATGGCCTGACTGATAATGAAGAAAAAGAACTTGGTACAAACTTTTTGCAGATTGACAGCGATGGCGACGGTTTATTTGATTTTAATGAAGTAAAAGTATATTTTACTGATCCCTTGAATCCTGACACAGACGGCGACGGTTATCTTGACGGTGAAGAAGTTTTGCAAGGTTACAATCCAAAGGGCGAGGGCAAACTTTTGAACCTTGAAGATGCGCTGAAAAATGCGCAAGAAAGTTTGTAAAGTTAATAAAGTTAATCAAGTTAATTAAGTTAATTAGGTTAATTGTGTAAACTAAATTTTGATTTTCAACTTTTACCTTTTACCTTTTTGCGCCATAGGCGCAGCCGCCTTTGGCGGAAACTTTTAACTCTAACATAATCCTATGTTTGAAGACGCAGAAAACAAGAAAAATAATCAGCCCGCCGCTCCAACGCCGGCCGGCGCAACGCCTGAAGCAAAAAGTGACGCAGATGGCAAGGTTTATACCATGCCGATGGAATATTATTTGGGAAGCAAGACTGTAGAATCCACGAACGCCGGCAAGCCGATAAAAAAATCCAGGCTGGGCGCTGTTTCGCGGCCGCCAATGGATCCAGGCAAGAAAAAAAAGATTTTGAATGTTATCATAATCGCCGTGCTTGTGATCGTGGTGGGTGTTTCAGCTTATTTGCTCTACAAGAGCTATGAAAAGCCGGCGGAAACCCAATTGCAGCCGATCGCTGAAATTCAGCCAATGCCCGCGCAACCAGCGCCGGTAGTGGAGGAGGAAAAGCCGGCGGAAGTTGTTTTGCCGGAAGAAGAGCCGATAACACCTGTTGTCGAGACAGTTGAAAAATTTGATCCGTCAAAGATTAACAAATTCACCTTGTCCCTGCTTAGCGGACCGGATGCTGACAAGGACGGCCTGACTGATGTTGAAGAAGGTTTATTTGGCACCAAAGAAAACATGATCGACAGCGACGGCGATGTTTACAAAGACAAGGAAGAAATTGAAAACTTTTATAGTCCGATAGACGCGGGTTCAGTCAGATTGTGGGAAATGGAAAATTTTAAATATTATACCAATAGCAATTACGGCTATAGAATTTTGTACCCGGTCAGCTGGCTTATCCAACCGCTGAATAGTCAGGATCCGAGTGATCTGATGATCAGTTCCAATCAAAATGAATTTATTAATATTCTAATTGATGAAAAGCCGGCCGAGCAAAGTTTGAAAGAATGGTATCTGGCGCAAGTTCCAAATGTGGCGGAAAAAGATTTGAAGACATACAAAACGTTTAATGAATATTCAGCGTTGGAAAGTCCTGATGCTTTTACAGTATATCTGGAAAAGGACGGACGAGTCTTTATCATTAATTATAATATCGGACTGAAGGAAGAAGCCAGTTTCCCAAATATTTTTCAAATGGTGGTAAATAGTTTTGAATTTACGCCAGCCGAATTATCAACAGTCGATGTCCCGGAAATCAGTGTTGAGCCGGAAGTATCGCCGGCAGTTGCTGAAGAAGAGTATACTCCGCCGCCGGTCAGCATTGAACAATAAATGCGCGGCAAGAATAAATCCTCCTATGCCTGAAATTGAAATAAATAATCGAACCGAATTTTCCACGCCTCGAAAGAAAATCTCGCAGGTTTTGTTGCTGGCGCAAAAGCAATTAAAAATTAAAAAAAAGCAATCATTGTCAATGGCTTTTGTCGGGCCGGCCGAAATCAGAAAATTGAATCGACTGTATCGAAAAAAAGATAAAGTAACGGACGTACTGGCTTTTGCTGAAGTTGAAAAAGGCGCTCCGGCCGGAAACTTTGCCGGAGAAATAATAATTTGCCCATTGCAAGCGAGAAAACAAGCCAAGCAATTTGGTGAAAGTTTTATTGGCGAATTGCTCCGACTCATTGTTCACGGCTATTTGCATTTGTATGGGTTTGACCATCGGCGGGCGAGTGAAGCTCTCAAAATGAAGGCAATGGAAAACCAAATACTAGAAAAATTTTATGGTTAATATTAAGCAACTTTTTCGTAGTTTTAAAAACGCTTTTAGCGGTTTGTTTTCCGTAATCAAGAAAGAACAGAATTTTCGCCTGCATTTAATCGCCGCCATTGCGGTTATCTTTTTGTCAGTTTATTTTCAAATAAAAACATGGCAATGGTGTTTGATAATCTTAATGATTACCGCTGTGTTTATTTTGGAAATGCTGAATACAATTGTTGAACGGCTGGTTGATATGTTGCAGCCGAGAGTACATCAATATGTAAAAGAAATAAAGGATATAATGTCTGCTGTAGTTTTGATTACCGCCTTGGCTAGCGTAGCGGTTGCTTTGCTCATATTCGGGCCGATAATTTGGCTGAACTAAAATTGTGTACAAAACTTTGAAAAAGCCTCTAAGTTTGGGGTTTTTTATCCGCTTGTTGGTGTTTTGCTAAAAGTATATTATAATGTAGTCAGAGTTTCTTTGTTTATTAGTTTATTTGTTGATCGAAACCAACGTTTCGTTCAGTAGATCAATCAACTAGTCAACCAATCAACTAAATATTTATGGCGGAAAATATAATTACAGGATTAGACATCGGGTCGGCGAACATCAGGATTGTTATTGGCCAGACGGCAAAGTCAGGCGACAATGAACAGTTGAATGTTATCGGCGTGGTGGAAGTGCCTTCTCTCGGAATAAACAAAGGTTCAGTCGTCAGCATCGAAGACGTTGTCTCGAGTATTTCAGCTTGCCTTGAAAAAGCTGAACGCATGATTGGCCTGCCTATTGAAACAGCCTGGGTTGGCATTGGTGGAACGCATATCAGTTCGCAGGAAAGCAATGGCGTGATTGCGATTTCCAGAACCAGCGGTGAAATTCAGGAAAACGATGTTGAGCGAGTGATTGAAGCGGCAAGAGCTGTGGCCGCGCCGGTGAATTATGAAGTTTTGCATGTGATCCCAAAAACATTTTCCATTGATAATCAGACAGGCGTCAAGGATCCCATTGGCATGTCCGGGATACGGCTCGAAGTAACAACGCAAGTGGTGCGCGGTTTGAGTTCGCAAGTTAAAAATTTAACAAAATGCATTTATCGCACTGGAATTGATATAAATGATTTAGTCCTGTCGAGTCTCTCAGCTGCAGAAGCAGTTTTGTCCACCAGACAAAAAGAACTCGGAGTGGCGCTGGTTGATATTGGCGCAGCCACAACCAAAGTCAGCGTGTTCGAAGAAGGTGACGCAATTCATGTGGCTGTTCTGCCGATCGGAGCCGATCATATTACCGCTGATCTCGCTATAGGCCTGCAGACTTCTCTCGACGTGGCTGAACGCATCAAGATTGAGCTCGGTAGCGCTTTGCCGCAAAATTTTGAAAAAGGTAATGAAATAAATCTGCGGGATTTTGGCGGCGATGATCAGGTTTTTTCCAAAAAATATATTGCTGAAATTATCGAAGCCAGAGTTGATGAAATATTTGCAAAAATCGATCAGGAGCTACAAAAAATTAATCGCAGCGGACTTTTGCCGGCGGGAATCATTTTAATTGGCGGTGGCGCTAAGCTCGCCGGAATGGTGGAAGTTGGCAAAAAGAAAACCATGTTGCCGGTTTCCCTTGGTAGCAGCCGTCGATTCAATACGGCCGTTGACAAGGTTAATGACCTCAGCTTTTGTACTGCGCTAGGCCTCGTGATGTGGGGCTACAATACTATGAACGAAAAAGGACCAAAGACCTTTGGTTTAACCAGTCAATTACGTTCAGTCCGCGAAGTAGCCGAAAAAATGAAGGGCTGGTTTAAAAATTTGATATCTTAATTTCATTGTGATAAGGTGGTGTTTCAAGAGGATAAAGAAGATGGAAGAAGCTAGAGGTGGAAGAAGGGAACCTAGAATAGGCTTACACTCACCACTCACTATTCATTATTCATCACTCATTACTTATGCCAGAAGTAAAACCGGAAATTCAGACCTTCGCCAAGATCAAGGTCGTTGGCGTTGGAGGAGGGGGTGGTTCTGCCATTAATCGCATGATTCAAGCTCGCGTAAAGGGAGTTGATTTTATTGCTGTAAATACTGATCTTCAGGCTTTGCATGCTAGTTTATCAAACAGTAAAATGCATATAGGCAAGAGTACTACGCGCGGACTTGGCGCGGGTATGAATCCTTCTATCGGTCGCAAGGCGGCTGAGGAGGCTCAAAACGAGCTAAAAGAGATGCTCAAGGGTGCTGATATGGTTTTTATCACCTATGGGTGCGGTGGCGGCACAGGCTCGGGCGCCGGACCAAAAATCGCGGAAATCGCCAAAGAACTTGGCGCTCTGACTGTGGCTGTCGTTACCAAGCCGTTTTCTTTTGAAGGCGGGCCGAGAAGAAGGGTCGCGGAGGAAGGGTTAAATGAACTGAGCAGTCGCGTTGATACTTTAATTACAATTCCCAATGATAGAATTTGGCAAATAATTGATAAAAAAACACCGCTTTTGGAAGCTTTTGCCGTGGTAGATGAGGTTTTGCGGCAGGGCGTGCAGGGAATTTCAGAGCTGATTACCATGCCCGGACTTATTAATGTTGACTTTGCTGACGTAAAAACAATTATGGAAAACAGCGGCTCTGCGCTCATGGGTATGGGTGAAGCTTCCGGTGACAATAGGGCAATCGAGGCGGCCAAAGCAGCTATTGCTAGCCCATTGCTTGAGCTTTCAATCGAGGGAGCAAAAGGAATCATTTTCACTATAACGGGCGGGCCTGACATTACTATGTATGAAGTGAGTGAAGCGGCCAAAACTATTACCGAATCAGTTGACAATGACGCCAGGATTATTTTTGGCGCGGTGATTGATGAAAATTTAAAAGATCAAATTAGAATAACGGTAGTTGCGACAGGGTTTGACAATCAAGCGACAAAAAATCATTTACTGCGAGTCCAGCCAAAGGGCGCGCCAAGCTATTTTTCCGCTTCTCGGCCGATTGAAAAAGCAGAATTTCAAGAAGAAAAATCCGGATTCAACGCCAAAGAATTAGAACATAAAACATTGGAGCCTGAACAAGAAGATCCGGATAAAATTAAACCGGAAGATGTAATGATCGAACCAGAACCAAGCACTGGCGATGACGAGGATCTGGAAATCCCGGCGTTTATTCGGAGAAAAATGATGTAACTTTTAAAGCCCAAAATTCAAAATCCAAAGCACAAAGGAAATTCCAAAAATAAAATTTAAAATTCCAAGGTGTTACTTTTGATTTTATATTTTGAATTTAGAATTTCCTTTGAATTTTGAGTTTTGGGCTTTGGGTTTGATACCAAAGGAGGCGCTATTAACGTCTTTTTTTTGATAAAACTATGCAGTATCGCGGACTATTATTTTTAGACATTGACGGCACGCTATTTCGTTGGTCATTATTTTTATATCTAATTGATAAATTGATAGAGGTCGGGGTTTTTAATCAGACAATTAAAAAACATTTTATAAAAGAGGAAAGAATCTGGCGCGAGCGCAAAGGCAGTTATGATGATTATTTGAGTAAAGTGATTACAATTTTTGAAGACAGAATTTCCGGAGTATATGCTGCTGACTTTGAATTGCTGGCGCGGGAAATGGTTGAAGAGCACAAAGATTTGGTTTATCGTTATACTCGAGATTTAATTAAAGAAAAAATTAGGGATAATTGGTACGTGGTCGCGATCAGTTGTTCGCCGGAAGAGGCTGTAAAGCCGTTTGCCGAAGCCTGGGGCATTCATGAGTCCCATGGCGCGACAATTGAACAAATTGATGGCAGGTACACCGCCATGCGGCACGTGCCGCGCGACAAAGCCAGTATTGCGCGAAAAATAATAAATCGTCCGGAATTTTCTGAAATTGAAAAACAAAATATCTGGGGTGTCGGCGATAGTGAGAGCGATATCAATTTACTTGAAATAGTTGGCAAGCCAATATGTTTCAATCCGACTTTGACTTTGTATCAGGAAGCCAAGCGCCGCAATTGGTCAGTCGTGGTGGAACGTAAAAATGTAATATACGAGTTATAATAAGATTGTTCTTTAGCGATAGGAGGGAGCTGTGATAAATAAAGTCCTGATTGTTGATGATCAGTCAAATGTCACCGGAACGCTAAAAGGATTTTTGGAAAATGAAGGATTCGAGGTGGAAATTGCGAACAATGTTCCGTCTGGGAAAAACGCTTTTTTGCGTTTTTCCCCTGAGGTACTGGTAGTTGACTGGGAGTTACAAGACCATCGTCATGGCACAGATCTCATTGAATGGGCGAGAAAACAGGACCCAAAAGTGATCTGCATAATTTTAGATGTTAAAAAAGACAGATTAACAATTCTAAGCGAAATATTTTGTGCGAGAGGCATCCTGAAACAAGAAGGATTTCACCTGGCTCTCTTGCAAACCATTGATTTATTGTAAGTAGGACAGGCGAGCGTCGTCTGTTTTTTTTTATAATTCGAGAACTTATCCACAGTTGAAATTTATTTTATTCAGAATGATTTGGCGACACTTGTAATTCCCCAAATTTTAGGCGAAAGAGCAGTTATTTTAATAATTTTGAATGAAGCTTGAAATTGATATATAATGTAAGCAAGAACTCTAAAACAGGAGCAGCAAATTAAGGGGGCTATTTTTTTATTGTTATTAGGGGTACCGATATACAGATTTTGCAGATTGATTGATGAAAAGTTAATAGACTCAACCTGTATAATTGGTACGATCTAAATTTGTAAATCCGTAACTAATATATGGTATACACTGCAAACAAAATTATTCAGATCAGAAAGCGCGATGATCGGATTGTTGATTTTGATCAGAGCAAAATTGCTCTGGCTGTTTTCAATGCCATGAGGGCAACCAGCCAGCCAGATAAGGGAAAAGCTGAACAAATAGCAGATCAGGTTGTTGAGCGTTTAAATCAAAAATTTCACGAAAGATCTATCCCTGCTGTCGAAGAGATTCAGGATATTGTTGAGGAAATTCTGATTGAAAACAAGCTGATCAAGGTAGTTAAAGCTTATATTATTTATCGCGACCAGCATGCCAAGATGAGGGATATCAAGTCGCTTATTAATTCGGACGAGTTGATGGAGAGCTATTTGAAGCAGCTGGACTGGAAAGTCAAAGAAAACAGCAACATGGACTATTCTTTGCAAGGGTTGAATAATTTCGTAGCCTCATCCATCAGCACCAATTATTGGCTGAACAAAGTATATTCGCCGGATATCAAAGATGCTCATACCAAAGGCAATCTTCACATTCATGATTTACAGCTTTTGGCTCCGTATTGCTGTGGCTGGGATTTCAAGGATTTATTAATGAGGGGTTTTGGCGGTGTGCGCGGCAAGGTAGAAAGCAAGCCGCCAAAGCATTTCACCACCGCCCTTAGTCAACTGGTTAATTTCTTCTACACCTTGCAGGGGGAAGCTGCCGGCGCTCAGGCTGTTTCCAATCTGGATACTTTGGCCGCGCCATTCATTCGCTATGACGGACTTAATTACGAACAAGTCAGACAGCAAGTGCAGATGTTTTTATTCAATATCAATGTGCCGACGCGAGTTGGTTTTCAAACCCCATTTACAAATGTAACACTTGATTTGTTTGTCCCTTCAACTTTGGCAAAAGAGCCGGTAATTATTGGTGGCGAGCCGCAAAAAGAGACCTATGGCGAATTTCAAAAAGAAATGGACATGTTTAATCAGGCATTTGTCGAAGTGATGACAGAGGGCGACCGCAAGGGGCGAGTGCTTAGTTGGCCGATCCCCACTTATAATGTGACTTCTGACTGGGATTGGGACGCGCCGATTATTGAAAAGATCATGGCTATGACAGCCAAGTATGGCATTCCATATTTTTCCAATTTTATTAATTCAGATATGAAACCGGAAGATGCGAGGAGTATGTGTTGCCGGTTGCGCCTGGACAATCGTGAACTCAGAAAAAGAGGCGGGGGACTATTTGGCGCCAATCCTCTTACCGGCAGTATTGGCGTAGTCACGATCAATATGCCACGTCTCGGTTATTTATCAAAAGACAAGGAAGAATTTTTCAGCCGGCTGGCTGACCTGATGGACCTCGCGAAAAAGAGTTTGAAAATAAAAAGAAATGCGCTTGAAAAATTCACTGAAGGAGGTTTATATCCTTATTCCAGGCATTACCTTAGTGGGATTAAAGAAAGATTCGGTGAGTACTGGAAAAATCATTTTAATACAATTGGTTTAAATGGTGTTAATGAAGCTTGTTTGAATCTGTTAGGGGGGGGCAATGATATTACCACTCCGGAAGGCCACAAATTCGCCCGCCAGATATTGGATTTTATGCGGGAGCGCCTGATGGATTATCAAAATGAAACCAATGAACTTTTTAATCTTGAAGCCACCCCGGCCGAAGGCACGGCTTATCGTTTTGCCCGGATTGACAAGGAAGAATTTCCAGACATAATAGTTGCCAATGAAGAATCTTACAAAAGCACCAAGGCGGCTCCATACTATACCAATTCCACCCAGCTGCCGGTCGGCCATACTGATGATATTTTTGAGGCTTTGCGCTTGCAGGACGATTTGCAGACGCGTTATACCGGCGGGACTGTTTTGCATGGTTTTGTGGGCGAGAGACTTCCGTCGGCCGAGAGCACCAAATCTTTGGTTAGAAAAATAGCGGAAAATTTTCGTTTGCCATATTTTACTATTACGCCGACTTTCAGTGTTTGCCCGACGCATGGATATATTGAAGGTGAGCATGAATTCTGTCCTTACTGCGATGAAGAGATGGGCTATATTGACAAAGTAATAAAAACAGAACAAAAATCAGTGATTAATAACTCGTAGCGCGAGGAACGTTTGACTTTTGCTGAGTAAATTATTCTAATTAACCTAATTATTATCCCAAAGTGATCCCTTTGGGATAATTAACCTAAATAAATCCCAATATTCCAATTATTCTAATTTCTGAATCTGAAAATTGAAATTTGGGATTTGGCGCCCGGAGCTTATTTAGAATAATTAGGGCAATTAGAGGAATTAGAATAATTAGAATAATTAATTATCAAAAAAGAACATAATTCATAACATGCGCCAAGGCAAAGCTTATCGGTTGTTCGTGGCTGGTTCGCGCGTCGGCGTAAAAAAAAGGAGGAGATATGTCATTACAAAAACTGCAAAGACAAAAATGTGAAGTTTATTCTCGGGTAGTTGGTTATCTGAGTCCGATTCATCGTTGGAACGACGGTAAAAAAGCAGAATTCAACGATCGTAAAACATTTAACAAAGTTTTAACAAAAATTTGAATAGGATAAAGAAGATAGGTGGAAGCTGGAAATTGGGAACTAGAAATTAGGGTAGATCCCTGTTTTTCACTCACTACTCACCATGGATTTTTATGCTTATTGGCGGACTCCAAAAGACAACTTTACTTGATTATCCAGACAAAGTAGCGGCGACAATATTTACCATAGGATGTAATTTTCGCTGCTCTTTTTGTCATAATCCGGATATTGTAAAAGGAATTGCTCGGGTTATTTCCACTGACACAGTGTTGAAGTTTTTGAAAGGCCGCCAGTCATTGCTTGATGCGGTTTGTATTACCGGCGGCGAGCCGACTATTCAGACCGGGCTTATTTCTTTTTTAACAAAAATAAAAAAACTTGGATATTTAATTAAAATTGACACTAACGGACAAAATCCTGAAGTTTTGCAAAAGTTGATTGATAAAAAATTAGTTGACTACGCAGCCATGGATATAAAAGCGCCCTGGCGTAAATACGCCAAAGTTGTTTGCCGGCCGATAGACTTATCAAAAATCAAAAAAAGTGTTATGATATTAAAGCAGGGCAAGATTGATTATGAATTTCGTTCTACCGTGCTGCCAGCGCTGCATTCCCATGAGGATATTGAAGCGATGGCGCAGCAGCTCAAGGGATCGCGCAAGTATTATCTGCAGCAATTTCGTCCGTCCGCCAAGCTGGTCAATCAGAATTTTACTTCTGAAAAAACCTATACTAAGAGGGAACTTAATGAGATTTTGCAGCCGTTCAAAGAGTGGTTCCTCGATTGTCGGGTGCGGTGAAAAACGCGACCCTCGACTCGTCGTTCCTCCTCGCTCGGGTTAATGTAGGAAAGTTAATTAAGTTAATTAGGTTAATTGTGTAAACTGAATTTCGATTTTAACTTTTACCTTTTATCTTTTAACTTTCACCTTTTTCCGCTTTATTGTTTGTAATTTGTTGTTTGTGACTTGTGATTTTTATATTTATATATGGAAGAGCTAAAAAAACTTTTGTACAAAAACTTGGAATATACCAGAGAGATTCATGAGATGACCCAAAAAATCAGGCGCTATATTATTTTTCAGCAAGTATTTGGAATTATTAAATTAGTTTTAATTGTCGTGCCGATTGTGTTGGCGATCATTTACGCCATGCCTTATTTTCAGCAGGCGGCGAATTCATACAAGCAGGTGATAGGTTCCGTCGGTCAGCTCCAGGGTACCGACAATCAAGCTTCGGGTTTGTCAAACGCTATCGGTGGTATGTCGGGTGGATTGAGCGACGATCAGATCAAAGCGTTTTTAAAATGAGTTTAGCTTTAACCTTATGCTGTCGAAAGACAGCCTTTTGTTTTGAAAAACCTAAAATTTTGCTATTATGGGAAAGAGGATAAAGAAGATTGAAGCGAATAGAAAATAAAAAAAGATGAGATAAATGGGGATCGTGCGGCGAACTTGTCCGGCGGATGCCAGATGGCGGGAATTATTGAGGATGCGAAAGTGCGGATTTTATGAATATACGCCTGCCCGCCGGATGGCGGGAATTACAGAGATTGATGATCCTAATTTGTAATTTCCGCTTTATTGTTTGTAATTTGTGATTTTTCACCACGCACCACTAATTTTTAATTATTAATTGATCCACTATGTCAACAAGCACTCGCGGCTATTTAGCCCTCACGATCATTGTCAGCCTGGTGGTCGGCGCATTTGCCGGCGCCTGCGGTTCTTTTTTTCTCAAACCTTACATGGAAAATACTGATTGGGGGCGGGGTTTTCTTCACAGCAATGTTACGGAGCAGCTTACCGGTCAGAAAAAAGTTTTCGAAGTGACGGAGGATTCCGCCACCATTGAAGTGGTAAAAAAAGTCTCTCCGTCCGTGGTAAGTATCGTGGTCTCAAAAGAATTGGATAGTTTTTATAATTTGACCGGTCCGGATATATTTGATTTTTGGAATTATGGAGTGCAATTACCGGAACAAGGAACCAAGGAAAAGCAAGAAATTGGCGGTGGCACAGGATTTATTATTTCAGCCGATGGTATGATTTTGACCAATAAACATGTGGCGGCTGATGAAAGCGCAGAATATGCAGTAATACTAAATAATGGAACTCGCTATGACGCTACGGTTTTGGGCCGTGATACGGTTAATGATATTGCGATTTTAAAAATTGATGCCAATGATTTACCGGTGGTTGAGCTTGGTGATTCTGACAAAATAGAAATTGGCCAGACAGCGATTGCTATTGGTAATGCACTTAGCGAATATCGTAACACTATCACCCGCGGCGTTGTTAGCGGAGTGGACCGGAGTGTTACGGCGAGCGACGGCAGTGGACAATCGGAATTGATTCAGGGCGCGATTCAAACTGACGCGGCAATTAATCCCGGGAATTCTGGCGGTCCGTTGCTAAATTTGGACGGGCAGGTTATTGGCATTAATACAGCGGTAAACTGGCAGGGGCAGTCGCTTGGCTTTGCTATTCCTGTTAACCAAGCAAAAAGCGTTATTGATAGCGTTAAACAATTTGGCAAAATAATCCGTCCATGGCTTGGCGTGCGTTATATTCAGTTAAATCCGGAAATAGCCAAAGCTAATGAGTTGAAATACGAATATGGCGCTTTGGTTTTGCCCGGGCAGAATGCCACGGACGTGGCAGTAGTTGCCGATAGCCCGGCGGAAAAAGCCGGCCTCACAGAAAATGATATTATTTTGGAGGTAAATGGAGCAAAAGTAAGTCAGGAAAATTCTTTGGTTAATGAAGTTGCCAAATACAAGCCCGGCGACGAGGTGACATTGAAGATAGTTCATGATAATGTAGAAAAAGAAGTTAAAGTGATTCTTGAAGAGCGCAAGGAATAGTCAATGTTTTCAAAAGAGAGTTTTATAGTTGCGTAGCACTGTGGAACCCAATAGGGGTAGATAAAGGTTCGCTTTACAATTCCCCATGATGAGAACCATCGCCCTTTTTGTTAACACATAAAAAGAACTATGGTTATTTCTTCGGAAGGGACAATAATTATTTATTATGTTGAACGGCGCCCGGGTTATAATCAAGCATACCGGTAAAGTTTTGCTGATTCATCGGCGAAAAAATGGTAAAGAATATTTTGTGCTTCCCGGCGGATCAATTAAAAAGGGCGAGACCACTCGGGTCGCCGCTATTAGAGAAGTTAAGGAGGAGACAAATCTTGATATTGAGCTTGATAGACTTTTGTGCCGGAGAAAAGAATTGGTCAACGGTAAGACAAAAATTGGATATTATTTTCTCGCAAAAAAATTTAAAGGGAAATTAGCTCTTGGTGGTCCGGAATTGGCAAGGCAATCAAAAGACAATATTTATTTCCTGGAATGGCACCGCCTTTCCGCATTGAAGGATCTTTTATTGTATCCGGAAAATATTGATAGATTAATAAAATAAACTGCGGCGCTTTGAGTTTTTAATTTGGAATTTGTTTTGAGCTTTAAATTTCCTTTTGCGCCAGAGGCGCATCCGCCTATGGCGGAGGATTTTGGGCTTTATTATATGCAGGATTTGATAAATAAAATAATGGAATTGAAGGAGCGTCTGCAAAAAGCCTGGGCGCTGGTTCGGGTTGATGAGAAAAGCACAAAAATAATTGAATTGCAGCATGAAATGAGCAAGCCCGGCTTTTGGGACAAT
Source organism: uncultured Gammaproteobacteria bacterium (assembly GCA_964590105.1). Taxonomy (GTDB): domain Bacteria; phylum Patescibacteriota; class Patescibacteriia; order UBA11705; family JABHMO01; genus JABMRF01. Next base: position 59,802 of record CAZPYM010000004.1, on the reverse strand, counting down.
CAGGACATGGCCAAGCAGATTAGCCAGCAGGCGAGTGACTTGGAAACAGAAGTGGCTGATTGGGAAAAAATCAAAAAAGAAATTTCTGATTTATTGGAAATAACCCAGTTGGACAAAGATGACCAAGCCGTCAGTTTAAGAAAAGAAGTTGAAGCGCAGCTGGAAAAGTTGGAACAAATATTTGAACGATTGGAATTTAGTTTGTTATTTAGCGGCAAATATGACCATAGCGATTCCATCATGGCTATTCATGCTGGTGCGGGTGGCACGGATGCGCAGGATTGGGCAGAGATGCTCCTGCGTATGTATTTGCGTTTTGCAGAAAAACAAGGATGGAAAACGCAGATTCTCAATATTTCCGCCGGCGCTGAAGCTGGCATCAAGAGCGTGCTTTTTGAAGTTAAAGGTAAAAATTGCTATGGTTATCTAAAAGCTGAGGCTGGTGTGCATCGACTGGTCAGAATTTCGCCATTTGACGCGGAAAAAATGCGCCACACTTCATTCGCACTGGTGGAAGTCCTGCCGCTCCAGGAAGAAAAACTGGAAATTGAAATTAAACCTGAAGATTTACGAATAGATACTTTTCGAGCGGGCGGACATGGCGGACAGTGCGTTAATACCACTGACTCTGCTGTCCGCGTTACTCATTTGCCCACAAAAATAGTGGTTTCCTGCCAGAATGAACGTTCACAGCAACAGAATAGGGAAACGGCCATGAAAGTTTTGGCCGCAAAACTGGAGCAATATTATGCCACCGAACTAGAGGAGGAGCGGCAAAAATTGCGCGGCGAATATACCGAGGCTGCCTGGGGCAATCAGGCGCGGTCGTATGTGATTCATCCGTATAAAATGGTCAAGGATCACCGGACAGAATTTGAAACAAGTTCAGTGGACGCCGTTTTGGATGGGGATTTGATTGAATTTATTGAAGCTTATTTGCGACATAATGTAAAAAGGTAAAAGTTGAAAGTTAAAAGTTTTTTAAGAAAATAAAAAAAATAAAAATCATGAAAAAATGGTTGATAATTGCAATTGTTGTTCTCGTCGCAGTCAGTGCGTCCGGTTATTTTTATTTTCAATTAATTAATCAGGTCGAGCAAGAAAATCGGCAGATCGATGTCAGCAAATTTGTCCCATTTAATAAATGGGAATCTGATTTGGTTTCGCAGGCTGCAGAAAATTTAGAAAACAAAAAAAACCAGGAGCTGGAACAGGAGATTTCATTGGTTCTGGTCGGTGATATAATGTTGTCAAGAAATGTGGGCGCAAAAATGAAAAAATACGGCGATTATCATTATCCCTTTTTAAAAGTGCAAGAATTAATTTCCGGCGCGGACATAAGTTTTGGCAATTTGGAAAGTCCTATCGCGCCGGGAACTCCTGTGCCGACCGGTTCTTTTGTTTTTCGGGCTGATCCCGAGAGCGTCGAGGGGCTGGACTGGGCGGGCTTTGATGTTTTGAGCTTGGCGAACAATCATATTTTAAATAAAGGAACCGACGGTCTGACAAAAACTTTCGGTTACCTGAGCGCGCAGGGGATTGATTACTGCGGCGCGATGAAAGATTCAAAAGATCCCTTGGCGCAAATGGTTGTGAAAGAAATTAAAGGCAGAAAGATTGCTTTTTTGTGTTATGCTTACGGGCCTGACTATTATGCCGTCGGGCCGGAAAATCCGGGCATGGCGCTCATGGATAGCGAGCAGTTGAAAGCTGATTTAACTGCGGCACAAGAACAGACTGATTTTGTAATTGTTTCCATGCACGACGGCGCGGAATATCAGAATAAAAGTTCAAAACACCAGCAGGATTTTGCCAGGCTGGCGATTGACAGTGGCGCCGATCTGGTCGTCGGCCATCATCCGCACGTGGTGCAGGAAGTTGAAAAATACAAGGGTAAATATATTTTTTACAGTCTGGGCAATTTTGTTTTTGATCAAATGTGGTCCGAGGAAACGCGCGAGGGCGTAGCTGTAAAAATTATTCTTAGTAAAAATGAAGTGAAAGACATTGAATATTTGCCGGTCATTATTGAAGACTACAGCCAGCCACGACCGGCGGACGAAAAAGAAAAAGAAAGAATCGTGGGGCGCATGGACTTGAAAGATGGAAAGATGGAGAAAGTTAATTAAAGTTAATAAGAGTTAATTAAAGTTGACAAGAGAAAGTTAATAGAATTTACCGGGATTGAGAAACAAAAGATTATGGGGGAGGTTGAATTTGTAAGAAGACGAAAAGACGGAGAAAGTTAATTAAAGTTAATAGAAGTTAATTAGGAGTTAATAAAGAGAAAGTTAATTAGAGAAACTAAAGAACATGGGAGAAATGAAGATGGAGAAAGCTCCAGCCATAGGCCGGGCCGCCTATGGCGGAAACTGAGAGTTAATAATAGAAAAAGTTATGGAAAAGCAGAGAAGCAAATACGAACCGCTGGAAAAATTATGGATTTGGGCGGAAGCGATTGAATTGCATCGGCTGATAACTGAACTATTGAAAGAAATAAAAGGACAAAGCGGAAATAAAAATCAAATTGACAGATCATCGCAATCCATTGGAGATAATATTGCAGAAATGCATGGGGTGTTTTACTTTAACGTAAAAATCAGTTGCCTGCGGATTTCTAGAAAAGAAGCATATGAAACTATCGGCCATATAAAAAAGCTTGAGATCAAGCGTGTCTGGAGGCTAAATGTTTGTAATAATTTAATTGAGCGCTACAAAAAATTAATTTTTGGGATCAATAAGTACATAAAATATATTCAAGAAACAAAAGAGAAATTTAAAGAAAAGGGGAAACAAGAGTAGACTTTTTCCCTCCCTGGTAACCTTCTTTAAATTAACTATCAATTAACTCCCATTAACTTTAATTAACTTTCTCATTTTTCAACAGCTAACACTTTAATCTTATGGTATTAAACAAACAAACTGTTCTTGTTACCGGCGGCGCGGGGTTTATCGGTTCGCACATGGTTGACGCCCTGATCAAAGAAAGCTATTCCGTCGCCGTTGTTGATAATTTTTCCAGTGGCTCGGAAAAAAATGTGCATCCGAACGCGAGAATATATAAAACAGACATTCGTGAAGAAGCGCTAGCTGAAGTTTTTGAAAAGGAGCGGCCGGAATATGTGTTTCATTTTGCCGCCCAGATCAGCGTCAATCGTTCAGTTGAAGATCCGTTGTTTGACGCGGATGTAAATATCCTCGGCGGGCTCAACGTGCTTGAACTTTGCCTTCAGAATAAAGTTAAGAAAATTTTGTTTTCCTCCACCGGCGGCGCTCTTTACGGCGAAGCGGAAGTTGTTCCAACACCCGAGAAATATCCCTGCGAACCGTTGTCACCATACGGCCTGGCCAAGCTGGCGCTGGAAAAATATATTCGTTTTTACCGCCGGCAATTTGGTTTGGAATTTGCCATCATGCGCTATGCCAATGTTTACGGCCCGCGCCAAAATCCAAAGGGCGAAGCCGGTGTGATTTCCATTTTTGCTGAGAAAATGTTGGACAACTTAACCCCGATAATTCACGGCGACGGCCACCAGACGCGCGACTATGTGTATGTGGGCGACATTGTCCGGGCGAATATGGCGGCTTTTCAAAGCGAAAGATCGGGCACATATAATGTCGGCACAGCTAAACAAACAACTGTTAATGAACTTTTTAAGCTTATTAAAGATGAATTGCATTCTCCTCTGACCCCTAAGCATGCGGAAGTTTTTTCAGGCCAAGCAGTCAGTTGTCTTAGTTATGAAAAAATTAAAAGGGAATTAAATTGGGAACCGCAAACTTCTATTGAACAGGGGATTAAAAAAACAATAGATTGGGTTCGAGAGAGGAAGGAGGAGTAAATTACAAATTGCACTCGTCCGCCTATGGCGAAAATAACAAATTACAAGCAAATTACAAAGAATAAATTACGAATCACAAATCATAAATTGAAATAATAAACTTAGTTGTCCCGTGATAGATTATGCTTTAGTATTTTATTCTCCGCATTTTTGTTTGGACTTTGTAATTTTGGCCCCATTGTTTGTAATTTGTGGTTTGTATTTTGTAATTTTTTCTCAATTCTCGCCTCTTCACACCTCTATCTCTTTCTTAGCCTATGTATCGGCACGAAAAACATTTTCCTCACAATCAATCGGTGGAATCATTTGTTCAGAACTTCAGGCACACGAAATTGTCCGGCGCTCTGACCGCGCTTTATTCTAACCGCATTATCCAGCAGGTGGCCGGTGGGCTGATCGGGATTTTTGTTCCGATCCTTCTTTATAAAATGCTGGATTTTTCTTTGTACAAAGTGGCTGTTTATTATTTTATAAATCTGCTGATCTGGTTTTTTATTGTGCCGCTTGGCGCGAAAACAATGTCTAGGATCGGCATGAAAAAATCCTTGATTTTGTCTGTTTGTTTTGGCTGGGCGTGGTTTTACTTCATGCGTTCATTTGAAGTAAATGGGGCGCTGATTTTCCTCGGGCTGGCGATCGTGGCGGTAAATATTGACAGATTTTTTTACTGGGTGCCGTTTCACACTGATTTTGCCAGCTTTACCGACAAGAAAACTCGGGGAAAGCAGATGGCATTTTTGATTTCAATCGCTTCACTGGTCAGTATCTTCATGCCTTTTGTCGCCGGTGAAATTATTTTTGTGTACGGATACGGGGTTTTGTTTTTAATTGGGCTTATTATTTATATCATGTCAGTGGTGCCGCTTTTTTTAATCCCGGACACCAGAGAAAAATTTGATTTTACTTATTTGCAGAGCTATCGGGAAGTTTTTAGTCGCCAGCACAGGCGCATGCTCTTGTCATACGGCGCTGACGGTATGCAGGAGATAGTGGGGACCGTTATTTGGCCGATTTTCATTTGGCTTTTGCTCAATCAAAACTATCAGGCGGTTGGTTTAATTTCTTCACTTATAATTCTTGGCAGTATTGTGTTGCAGTTATTGCTCGGCGATATTTCAGACCGTTTTGACAAGCGCCGGGTGATGCGTTTTGGCACGATTCTAAATTCTATTGGTTGGATAGCAAAAATGTTTGTTGGCACGGGCTTTCAGATTTTTATTGCCAGTACTTATCACAGTTTTGCCAATATTATCATGCGCACTCCTTTTGACGCGCTCATGTATGAGCGAGCGGCTGATTCGGGGCATTATGTCGACGAATATACAGTGGTGCGCGAGCTGGCCCTGACTCTCGGGCGGCTGGTGATGCTCGGGCTGGTTGTTTTGACTTTCTTTTTAACCGGATCTCTGATTGCTTCGTTTTTTTTGGCGGCGATGGCGGCGTTGGTAATTAATGTGCTTTAACACGTGGATAAAAGGAGTGCCTCGCGTTGATTACGGTTTGGGGTAAAACATTTACGGATCAAACAATTAAAATTATGACTGCGAATAAAAAAATTCACCTCGGATGTTGGCTGTTATTTATCGTGGTCTTGTCGATTTTTGCCCGGCTGCCGGAGTTTAGAACCATAATTCCGGAACAAGGAATAAATTCGTCAAAAATTATCTGGTTTGATGAGGCTTATTCAATTTATTTTGCTGAGCAGAATTTTTCCAGGGTTATTCAATTGTCCTCCTATGATTCCACGCCGCCTTTATTTTATCTGTCTTTGTGGGGCTGGCACAAGGTTGTTGGCAGTAATATCATCGGGTTGGCAGTTTTGCCTTTTGTTTTCAGTATTTTAAGCGTTTTGGCAATATTTTTTTTAGGAAAACAAATTTTTAATTACAAGATCGGCCTACTCAGTAGTCTGTTTTTTAGTTTGTCGGCGTTGAATATTGATTATTCCACTGAAATAAGGGCTTACTCTTTGCTGGTCTTTTTGAGTTGTTTGTCAATGATCTTTTGGTGGAGAATTTTGGAAAAACCCAGCCAAAAAAATTGGCTGTTATATGTTTTGTTTACTACTCTTTGTTTGTACACGCATTATACGGCTTTTGTTTTAGTCGCCTTGCAAGGCTTTTTGATGGTAATTTATCGCAGAGAAGAAATTAAGCGAATTGTTTGTTATTATATATTAATCTTTATTTTATTTTTGCCACAGCTTTTAATTTTTGGGCGTTGGTCAAATATATTTTCGGGCGGTAGTGGCCCTGCGCCGCTTTTTTCAAGAATATTTACGCATGGCAGTCCGTTGATTTTCGGAAAATATTTTTACAATTTAATGTTCGGCCGTACTGGCGGATCGAGCTGGTTGGTTGTTGCCGGCGGGTTTGCTGTTTTTGTTTTGCTGATGGTTTTGGCCGTCAAATACCGTTCAGAAGTAAAAATGCGGATATTGTTCTGGTTTATTGTCGGAGGGTTTTTGGGGCTGGCTGCCTTAAAGTTTATTTATGCTGAAAAATATTTTTTGATATTCACTGTTCCCGTGGTAATTTTTATAGCGGCTGTATTTTTTCAGATTCGCCAAAGATTTGCAAAAGTTTGTCTCCTGGTCTTGATAATCGCAGCCAGCGGGCTCTCAACGGCCAGGACATATTTCCCGCCGCGAGCAGACAGTTTTCTTTATTATGCCAGGGACGCTTTTCAATTTATTGAAAACAATGAACAGCCGGGCGATTTGATTCTAGTTGACCATTTCAATGATTTGCTTTTGCCTTTTTACTATCACGGCGGAGCGGAGAAAAAGTTTTTTTTGCCTTTGAACAATGAATTAGTCTCTGAAAATGAAAATAAACGCTGGTTATATTGGGATTACAACGTTATGACGGAGGAAAACGTTAAATTAGCAGAAGAACTGATTCAGAATTATGAACGCATCTGGCTGTTTAATTATTTGCCCCAAAAGACGTCAGTTCAGGATCCAGGAGGGTATTTGGTTGGCCACTTGAAACAAAAATTAAAACCTGTAAAATACTATTACTTTCCCGACAAGATCACCGGTGTTCAGCAGACTCAGTTAATTCTTTTTGAGAAATAATGTTTACCACAAAATTTAGGGCAAAATTAATTTCTGACTTATACGGCAATTACCTTGGCGCCGGAGATTGTGTTTTGGATGTTGGTTGCGGGAATGGAATTGTTGACAAGGTATTGAAAGAAAGATTGAAAATAAAAATTATTGGGACGGATATCAAGGATTATCGCCTGGAAAAATTTGAATTTAAAACAATGGTGCGGCCGGACAAGTTGCCTTTTTCGGATAATGAGTTTACTTGGATTTTATTTAATGATGTTTTGCATCATTCTGAAAATATTTTGGAATTGCTTCGCGAAGGATTGCGGGTCGGAAAAAGGCTTTTAATTTTTGAAATGCAACCTAGTTTGGCGGCCGGAATCGCTGATGTGGCTTTAAATTTTTTTCATGACAAGGGGATGCCGGTTCCATTAAATTTTTTAAAAATTTCAGAATGGGAAAATTTGCTTGGGCAATTAGATTGCGTTTTTGAAATCAAGCCGGTGCGGAAACCTTTTTGGGGCTATCCGCTGCAACATATTTTTATTTTGGTTAAAACGCGATTATGAAAAAAGCCTTGTTGATAAATCCTCCGGGCGCGGCATATATTCGCGATGACCGCTGTCAAGTCCCGGCCAGGGGGCTGACTTCAAGCCTGCGTATGCCACTGGATCTGGCTTATATGGCGGCCGGTTTGGAACGAGCGGGATTTATTTGCCGCATCAAAGATTACCCGGCGGAAAAGCAGACAGCCCTTGATTTCATCAAAGAGTTAAAAGAATTTGAACCTGATATTTTGGTGGTCAGCACAACAACGCCGACGCTTGAAAATGATCTGGCGGATTGCGCTCTAGCCAGAGAAATTGATAAAAAACTTTTGATTGTAATAAAAGGAGCCCAGGTGGCAGTAGAAGCGAGGGAAATTTTACAAAAATATTCGGCGGTTGATATCGGAATTAAACAAGAATATGAAATGGCGATTGAAGAAATCGGCCAAGGTAAAGCGCGGTCGAATATTCTGGGGATTGCTTATCGTGAAAATGGCTTGATCAACGAGAATCAAGACAGGCCATATTTATCGGATTTGGACCGGCTGCCCTTGCCTGCCAGGCATTTGATAAACAATAAGTTGTATGTCAGGCCGGATACCCTTGAGCCTCAAACTTCCATTCTGGCCAGCCGCGGCTGCGGCCGAGGCTGTATGTTTTGTCTGGTAAAAACTGTTTCCGGCGAAAAAATTAATTTTCGTTCGACCGAGAGCATTGTCAGTGAAATTAAAAAATGCTTGAGTGAATTTGGCATAAAAGATTTTTATTTTCGCGCGGATACGTTTACTGCGAACAGAAGTTGGGTGATTGATTTGTGCCGGCAAATTATCAAAGCTGATTTAAAAATAAATTGGGTTTGCAATAGCCGGGTTGATACGATTGATCAGGAATTAATCCAAATAATGAAACAAGCCGGCTGTTGGATGATCGGTTTTGGCTTAGAGTCCGGCGACCAGTCCATGTTAGATAAAATGGGGAAGGGGATTAACTTGGCGCAAATTGAAAAGGCAGTGAAATTTTGTCAAGCCGGCGGTTTAAAAACTTATTTGTTTTTTATTTACGGTTTGCCCTGGGAAACCGAGCAAAGCTTGGAAAAAACTTTGCGATTCGCGCTGGCGCTTGAGGGCGACTTTGTCGAATTTCATCAGGCTTATCCGTTCCCAGGCACGGATTATTACAAGCTGGCGCTGGAAAATAATTTATTTGAACGAAATGAACTGGCCGGAACCAATGTTTTTTGTTCGCCGGCTAGGAGTTTTGAGCTTGACCGGGAAACATTGCATAAGTTTCGGAAAAAGGCCATGCGCAAATTTTATTTGAGAAAAAAATACATCAGCAAAAAATTAAAAGACATTGATTCCCTGAAAAAATTTAAGAATTATTTCAGAAAAGCAATTAATGTTTTTTGTGGCCTATGGTAAATGGAAAAAAAATAATCGTAGTCATGCCGGCCTTTAACGCTGAAAAAACTTTGGCCGCGACTTATCAAAAAATTCCAAATGATATTGTTGATGAAATTATTCTGGTTGATGATTGCAGTTTAGATCAAACAGCCAGTTTGGCTGCTGGGCTTGGCTTGACGGTTTTCAAGCATCAAAAAAATCTCGGTTATGGCGCGAACCAAAAAACGTGTTATAATCACGCTTTGAAGCGGGACGCGGACATTATTATTATGCTCCACCCTGATTATCAGTATGATCCTGCCTTGATTAGACCAATGGCTGAATTAATTGCTTCGGGTAAAGGCGATTTAGTCCTGGGATCTAGATTTAAGCAGGCTGGCGCCTTGTCCCTGGGAATGCCGTTTTATAAGTTTATGGCCAATCGCATTCTGACCATTTTTCAAAACTTGGTTTTTAGTTTAAAATTGTCAGAATATCATACTGGCTATCGCGCATATAATTCTCATTTTTTAAAAACCATTCATTTTGAAAAAAACTCCGACGACTTTTTGTTTGATAATCAATTGTTGGCGCAGGCAATATATTTCAATTTTAAAATTTGCGAAGTTGCCTGCCCGGCGCGTTATGAATCAGAATCATCAAGTATTAATTTTCATCGCAGTCTGAAATACGGGTTCGGAGTTCTCTCGGTTACCGGTCAATATATATTGCAAAAACTCGGCTGGCGGGAATATAATATTTTTAAAAGGCAATAAATATGTTTTATCATCAATAAAAAATTAAAATAATGAAAAAGAAAGATTTAAATTCAATGAACGATCAAAAAATATTTCCCAAAAAAAGTCTGGGTCAGAATTTTTTGACTGACAAAAATATTTTGCGCAAGATTATCAAGGTCGCGGAGATCAAGGCAAACGAAAATATTCTTGAAGTCGGGCCGGGCCGGGGCGTTTTGACTTTTGAATTGGTTTTGCTGGCGAAAAAAGTGGTGGCCATTGAAAAAGATAAAATGCTTTTTGCCGAACTTCAAAACAAACAAACGGAATTTTCTAATTTAATAATACAAAATCAGGACATCCTAAGAATTGACTTTGCTGAATTGCGAAAAGAGTTTAAAAATAAGCCATACAAAATTGTGGCTAATCTCCCCTACAATATTACCAGTAGGTTTTTGAGAACTTTCTTGCAGAGCGATTATTGCCCAAGCGAAATGATTTTGATGGTGCAAAGAGAAGTGGGCGAGCGAATCGCAGAGAAGGAGCCGGGAGAATTTTCCGTTTTATCCAATGCTGTTCAGTTTTATTGCCGGCCGCGGGTGCTGTTCCGCGTGTCCGCCAATTGTTTTTTTCCGCGGCCGCGCGTGGAGAGCGTGGTGATCAGGCTTTCAGAGATTGGAAAGAATATGCCGGATTGCGAGGCGGAAAAGTTTTTTTTATTACTCCGCGCCGGCTTTAGCGCCAAAAGAAAACAATTGAAAAATAATCTGATGAAAATAAATAAAATTGACTGGGGCGCTGTTTTGGTTGAGGCAGGATTGAGGGGCGACATCCGAGCAGAAGAACTGACAGTAGCTGACTGGGTAAAATTGTGTAAATTTATTTAATCGTTATTTTTTCATCGAATGGGGTGGAGATTTGTTACAATCAATTGTCCACTCCATTTTTTTATCCACTGTTTTTTTGGGAAACAATGATAAATGTGATATAATAAATTTAGTAAAATTTCTCTTCGTGTCGCAAGCAGATAAAATTGCTTTTGCGTGTTTTGAGCGTTTTATAATATTGCTATGGAACAGGAATACTTGGAAAATAATTCCAGTGAATCGCCGGACGAAAATACGGTGGAGCCTTTGAATATTCCACCGGAAAACAGAGGCGGCTTGCTTGGCGGTAAGGATTTTAATAAGCGTCAAAACATTGCGCTCGCTGTTGTTGGTGTTGTGGGAATCGGCGTGGTTGTTCTCGGGTTTTTGCAATTAAATAAAATTTTACAGGTTCCTTTGCCTACTACTGGAAAAGAAGGTCAGGTTGTACAATCTGCGCCGGAGGCGCCGCAAGGACCCGCGGAGGAAGATCCGGAAATATTAAAAAAACAAGATACTGACGGAGACGGCATCAATGATTTTGACGAATATTATGTTTATGAAACCAGCATATATCTGGCTGATTCAGACAGCGATGGCGTTTCTGATTTTGATGAAATAATGAGCAATGAAAATCCTAATTGTCCGAAAGGACAGAATTGTTTCCGTGCGAATGAAGCGCCGGCAGATAGTGGCGGTAGCGATTTTTCCGGTAGTTCTTCTACTACAAGTACTGCAACGGGCGCGGGCTCTGCCGGAGCGCTTCCCGTCACGGACGTGTCGGCCGATGATTTGCGAAAAGTGCTGTCTCAAACCGGACAATTTTCATTGCAGGACTTAGCCGAAGTTGATGATCAGGTTCTGTTGGATTTATACCAGCAGGTTTTGGCGGACAATCCTGATCTTGCCAAGATGACAATAGAGCCGGCCGCAAACACAACTGAAGATGTTGTTGACGATATTGCTTCCGGCGTCGATACCATGGACCAGGCGATCCAGCAGATGCAGACTTTGAGTCCGGCTGAGATTCGCAAGCTGATGCTCGAGCAGGGATTTGACCAGGCAACGCTTGATCAGGTGGATGATGAAACTTTGAAAATACTATACGAAGAAGCCTTGAAGGAGGTGAGTAAGGGAGTGGAATGAGTGATGAGGTAAAAGGTAAAAGTTAAAATTTTAAAGTTGGGGCTCTGGCGGGGAAGATGATAAGTAAAAGTGGAGCTCGGGCATGAAATTATGATTTTTAACTTATAACTTTTACATTTTACCTTTTAACTTATAACTTTTCCCTATGTTTTTTCGCCAACATAAAAAATCTACCAGGATTATCACTAGTTTTGTGATTTTCTTTTTTGTTTTTCAATTGATTATTCCTGTCCTACTTTTGCCAAAAGCGGCGAACGCTCAATATATTGATCCCGCTAATTTATCAATGAAGATTCAGGAAAAAATTGAAAGAGCAACGGTCAAAATCAAGGATAGCGTCTGGCAAAGCCTTTTCAAAGGAATGATGCTGACTGTTTCAGTTAGCGTGAAAAATTTATTGGTTAAAATGGCAAAAAAAGCAGCGGAGCAGACCGTTACCTACATGGCGACCGGCAGTTGGGGGCAGGGATCAATGTTTTATGAAAGCGCTTGGGGGGATTTTAAGACAGATTTACAGGACCAGATGGTTGGCCAGTTTTTGGATAATATAAATGATCTTTTTGGCATTGATTTGTGCCATCCTGCCTTGCCTGATGTCGAACTTAGTTTGAAAATGAATTTGAACATAAAATATCTGGAAGAAGGACACGCCAACCTGAAAAAACCGGATTGTTCTTTGTCGGAATTAACTAATAATTGGGAAGCGTTAAAAGACAGGGTGGTAGATAAGTACAAAGACGCTCTGGCCAAGGTCAAAGATCCGTACGCTACGAGCGTGGCTATGCTCCAGGAAACTTTTTCCGTCAGCTTTACTCCGTCGCAGAGCGAGATGGGCGGAATTCTCACTACGCAAGCCAAGTTGGAAGAGAATATGGCCAAGGAAGTGGACGCCCAAGAAAAGCAAAGGCTGGAAAATCAGGGCGCCAAAGGTGTGACGGGCGTAACTGGAGACACGATTAAGACGCCTAGTTTTTTTACCAAAAGTCATAGTGAGGCGGAACTGGAAAAAGCCAAGGAAACAACAAAAGGCGAGGTAGAAGCTTCCGGAAATGTCATTACGGAAATTCCTTTTCAGGTTGCGATTGCTTTTTTGAATACTTTTGTCTCTCAATTTTGGCAACAGATGATTATTGATAAATATTTCAAAAAAGGTCTGGTTGATCCGGCCAAAACATACGATCCCATTCAAAAAGTTTTCAAAGGCAAAGAAGCCATTGAAAAAGAGTTGGCTCTGACCAAGATAAATTTTTCATTTGCCCAAAAGCAGATTGATTTGCTGGGCGATTTCAGCAGCTGCGGCGAGTATCGCGGGATCAATAATTGCGTGATGGACAATTCTTTTGCCGAGGCAGTGCGCCAGGCGTCGCAGGACAAGCCGCTGTCAGTCAGAGAAGCAATTGACCTCGGCTATCTGGACGGCACCAACATATTAATTAGTTCCAAAGATGACAGAAATTTGGGCGATAACTGCTATGCCGGTAACTATTGCTATTCAAACCTGGTAAAATTGCGCAAAGCCAGAATAATTCCGATCGGCTGGGAAATCGCCGCTGACAAAGTTTTGGAAAATGAAAATGTTTCTTTGAATGAAGTTATTTCCAATTTTAATAATTGTGAAGCGCCGAACGCTTCTAAGTTTTGCCATCTGATTGATCCGAATTGGATCCTCCGCTATCCGCAGACTATGTGCCAAGCTGTGGTCAATGGGCCGCTCTTGATTGCTTCCGGCGCCACTGAGCGGGCGGAAAGTTGCGCTGATACTGAGAGCTGTATCAAAATGTCTGATGACGGCACTTGCCAGGCCTGGGGATATTGCGCGGCGGAAAAAAATGTTTTTCGATTCAACGGGCAGGAATGTCAAGGCAGTAATAATAGCTGTCGCACTTTTATAAATAGCAAAAACAAAACCGTCAGTTATTTAAAAAATACTGTAGAACAAAAATATTGTAACGAGGGTAATGTCGGCTGTCTGTGGTACAGTGGTTGGAAAAATATTGAAGCGGATTCCTGGCAGTGGTCAGATCTTGTTGCAAACAGAACATATTTGAATCAAAAAATAATTGACCAGGAATGCGATCCAAAGCAGGAGGGCTGTACCAGATTTATCAGAACCAAACCGGGACTCGGCACCAATCTGGTGGCCAATTCCAGCTTTGAAATTTTCCCGGGCGATGATGATCCGGCCAATTTTCCGTCAACTGCAGTTGAAGTTCCCGGTTGGGATGGGTTCCACTCTCTGACTGAAGAGTCGTACAATGGCGTGGCGGCTTTGGAGTTAAATGACGTCGCCTTGACTTCAGCGGAAATTCCGGTGGTGCAGAAAACTGGCCCGCGATATTTCGCGGTTTCCGCGGCGATCAATAAACAGGTGAGCGGCGATATATTTTTTACTTTTATAACGGAGAATGATTCTAACTTTGCCAAGATTCCACTGGAGCCGATTGCTGACGGACAAAGTTTTGGAGAAAGTGACGTGGCTAATTGGCGCGAGATATCTACGGTGTTTGAAGTGAAAGCGCTTTCTATTTCAGGCCTGGACACTTTTGGCTTTGTTAAATTACAAATCAATTCAGATGCCGGCTCGGTTTATATTGACAAAGTAATGGTGGAAGAACTGGACGAGCCGGATGTTAATTCTCGTCACGCCTACAATGATTACGCGGCGCAAAATCCTGTTTATCTGAAAAAAGCGCCTGATTATCTAAATTGTTACGGCGCGAAATATTGTTATAACCCTGTTGATGAAACTTATCTTAATGTTGGCGTAGTGCAAGAAGAGTGTAATAGCGACACTGATTGTGTTGGCGCCATTGGAAATCATTATAAATGCAAACTATATGATCCTAAACCTGAAGATAAAGTGGCTTCAACTGATACTTTAAAAGGTTGTGATAAGTTTGCTTTTTCTTGTTCTGCCGAGGAAGTTGGTTGCGACTCGTATGATCCGAGTGACGGAGGTAATACAATTTATGGTTCTTCATCATATCCTGATTATTGTCCGCAGGAATGCGCCGGGTATCAGAGCTTTAGCCGTACAGCTACTTTCATGGAGGACTCTGAATTCCCGATTTACTTTATTCCGAGCACCGGACAACAATGTTCCGCGGCGCAGGCTGGTTGCGAAGAATATACCAATCTGGACGTAATGGCCGAGGGCGGAGAAGCCAGAGAATATTATATTGAACCAAAGCTTTGTATAAAAGCGCCTGAGAATGACTCACTTTGCAAAAATTTCTATACTTGGGAGGGCGGAGAAGTGACCGGCTATCAATTGCAGGCTTTTTCGTTGAAATATGACCCGGAAAATTTGGGGCCGGCTTTGACATTGCCTAGTTATGCTGATAAGTGCGACAAAGAAAAATTTATTGCCAAGGAAAGTCCTGATTGCCGTCAGTTTTTTGACGAGGGTGGCAAAGCGTATTATCGGCTGGCTTCAAAAACAATTGAATGTTCGAGCGACTGTCATCCACTGCGCCGTACTTTGCCATTTGACACGGCGGAGCAGTGCGAATATCGTCTGGGCGAATGGCAAAACGGCGAGTGTATTTTCATGACTATCCCGAGCAAGGGCAAGAAATGCACGGCGCCGAACGCCGGCTGTAAAGAATATCGTGGCAATCAGGCGGGCATTGAATTTGACGTGGAAAATTATACTTTTTCAGATTACAAAGATATTGATAATCCATTGAAGAAATTAATTCCTTCGAGCGCGACTCCATATGTATCGCCGGAATTCGGCGCTTATCTGGCGGTTTCCAAGGTCGGCAGTGAAGCGACTTTGTTTACGAATTATGAAACCACCGAGCTCAGTGGCAATAATTATAATGTATCTTTTTGGGCCAGGAGCGCAAATAGCGCGGCTTTTAATTTTGAGATCCGCGACGGCGACAATCTGATTTCAACTGTTGGATTTAACCAGGCGCTGACCAACGATTGGAGCTTTTTCAATTTTGATATCCCGGCAAGCCTGCTCGTTAATAACGGTTCGTCAGTGGGAATCAATGCTACTGATTCTTTTGATATTGATAATTTGCGGATTGTTAAAACAGAAGATTTATTTTATTTAATCGGTAATTCAT
The DNA here is from genome assembly GCA_964590105.1 of uncultured Gammaproteobacteria bacterium. Classification (GTDB taxonomy): domain Bacteria; phylum Patescibacteriota; class Patescibacteriia; order UBA11705; family JABHMO01; genus JABMRF01. The sequence continues at coordinate 44,147 of CAZPYM010000004.1, read as the reverse complement.
GGACAACTCCTAAATCTTGCGATTACAAGTTGAACACTGACCTTAATGATCCGGTCAATGCTTTGCCTCAAGCACAGCTTGGCTGTCGCGAGTTCCAGGACAAAGAAACTTCAATTCATTATTTAAAGAGCTTTACCAGTTTGTGCCCGATGGACAAAGTCGGCTGTGAAGCTGTGGTTGATACGGAAAATAATATTTATCCGTTTGATAAGAAATACAAACAATTGATTAGCAATGAAGAAGTGTGCGTTTCCGCCTCCAGAAATTGGTCAAATGTTTTGGACTCTTTAGTGGTCCTTTTGGGTAATAGTTACCCACCTCTTCAGTTGATGCTAGGTTCAACTGCAACAGGAGAAGCTGAAGCAGTCGGTGATAAATGCGAGATTAATGTTATCAACGTAAGTGGAAACAGTGAGGTGTTTGATGTTGAATTAAGCCATCTTTGTTCGCAATTAAAAAATATTGATAAAGATTATGCCGGAAGCGCTCCTGAATGGTCTATTGACGAAAAGAAATGCTATGACAATTTAGCGATTGTTCCGCAGGATTCTCTGATGTATCTGGTTGTAGACGACAAATCAACTTGCGACAGCTCGGAAAAAGGTTGTACTGCTCTTGGCCTGCCTGATTTAACAGTGGTGCCGGCGGATGTTCACGAAAACGATGACCCTGATCTACCGATATTATTCTATAAGGGCGATTATATTGTCAAAGAAGTTAAAAACAAAAAAACCGACACAATGGAACCGTCATGGAACAACATGTTCTACAAGCTTGATCCGGAAAAGTTTGAGGCTGTCGGGTCTCCGCTTTGCGGCGCCTCTGAAACCGGCTGTGAAGAATATAGCACAAAAGACGGCGGGCCATATTATTTCAAAAATCCCGGCGATAAGATTTGCGAATACCGCAAAGTGGCGCAGGGAGCGGAAAAAGTTTTTGGTTGGTATGTGGAGAAAACAGCCAAAGGCGATCCGGACGTGCCTTGCGTTGTCAAGGATTATTATGAAGATGGGCAAAAACAGCCGATCAATACCAATGACCTTGCTTATTCAGGCTGGGTCGGCGCCTGCGAGGAAAATGCCGATCTTTGCACAGCTTTTGTGGATCCGACCGATATCATGGAATCAGCAAAAGGAAAAGCATATTATTATTTGAATAATGAACTGGTTGACAAGGGCACTTGCAGTGAAGTTGACCGCAAACAGGGGTGCGTATTATTTAATGACACTTCAATTACAAAAGCCGATGGCAATGCTGATTTGATGTATTATTCATTTGATACTTATGTGAAGAGCACATTGGAAGGTAAATTTGTTCCGGCTGTTACGGACAAGTCGACTTGGTATCTTTCGAATCAATCAGACTTAGATAATTTGTGGCAAAATAAATGTTTAGCGATCGAAGACTGCAAAGCCATGAAACTCTGCCTGACGCGAGACAAATCTCCGGAAGAATGTTTTGCTTATGTTGCGACAGACGCTGATCCGTCATTAGACGGCATCCAGCAGTGGTGTGATGTTGGAATTACCGGAACTGATTGGGAAAAAAATGCGGCCGCCAATTGTACCGCGCTTCGATTAATCAAAGAAAAAGACACCAATTCAATTATAAAAGTTGTCAAAGACCGTGAATGCGCCAATTGGTTTGCCTGTAGCGGATCCAGCTGGCACTGGGATGAGAACAAGGGCGAATACACAGAAGTTTGCGATGAGCTCGGCCTCTGCAGTCAGCTGGATGAAAAATCAGAATCAACCAAGTGTAGTAAATTTATCGGCGGGCTGGAAGACACGGGCAATTTACTGACTATGAATAAGCCGTTGAATGGTGAGAAGGCAATTGGCGACAAAACTGATTATGCCGGCCGCGGAGTGGGCTGGTTTGACTTTGATTATTCTGGTCTTAGCGTGCCAAAGCTGGCGCCGGCGCAGTATTATTCAGCCTTTGATTTGTCAGCGCCGAAAAAATATTGTGATGGAATAACGCCGGCAGTAACATGCGAAGTTAACAGCGATTGCGATGATGGGGTTGCCTGCAAAATGTTTATAAATAAAACTTGCGGCGGCGCTGTTGAAAGTACAGCTTGTCTGGATGACGGTGATTGCAGTGAAAATATTCAATGTGAAAAAGTTGTTGATTTTCATTTGTTGAACAGTTCAAATATTTATTGTGAGAAAGATGATGATTGCGTAGACGTGAGTAAGCCAGGAGCGCAGGATTATTGTGGTACGACTATTGCAGATAATAAGTGCAAGTGTTTGTCGCAATCCTGTGTCAGGTCATATCAAAAGGGCACGGAGCTGGCCAAGTCACCGGCGCCAGAGTGCCGAGGATATCCTGAAAAAGAATCGCCCTTCCCGTGGAATGTTAAAGATTATATGCCTTTTGCCAATGCCAATCGCGTGTATTTGCCGTTGAACAATGACGGATTAGCGCCGGCGGATGTCACGAAAAAAGATGTTGACCTTGGCTGTTATTATCGCAAAGTTACCTACGGCGGTGGTAGTATTACCAAATATATTCCTAATTCGCCACTGTTCAGCCCGGATATTCCGCAGGGAGTTTGCCAGAATGATCCTGAAAAAACCTGCAGTT
>CAZPYM010000004.1:40108-41455 GCA_964590105.1 uncultured Gammaproteobacteria bacterium | reverse complement strand
CTATGCCACAAAGTACGGGATTGAGGAGCTTAATTCTTTGGCGTGGGAAGCGGGGGGGCCATATGGCGGAGAAGCTGATTGGATCGAGGCAGTAAAGTGGGACAAGACTAACGAGGATATGACGCCAATCAAAAAATGGGCATCCAATGGTGATCCTATATATGCGCAATCGGGAGAAGAAGCAATCCAAGCCATAAAAGATAATTATGTGCGATTGGAGAAAGGTCGTGATAAAAGCAAAAATTGGTGCATTTCCAACAGCGCGGATCCTCTCGCGATTCGTAACTGTCTGGGAGAAAAGTCCGGGCAACTTAATGATTATTATGGGGGCGATTTCCCGCCTAATCCCGCGACTGCGTGCGTTGAAGGATATGGAGCAAAGTATTTATATAAACTCTCAGGGAAACAAGATTGGGCATGGTTTGATTATCAACAGAAGTATACGTTTTCCTTTTTATGCGTGCCAATGCTGGAAAACGAAGAAAAAACAGGGGAAGGCTGGTATCAGGATGTAGGTGGATCTATAAGCGAAAATCTATCAGAAGAGGAACAACAAAGTTGTGAGCAATTTTACGCTATGGCCGGACCGCAAGGTGAAAATAAAGCGTTTACAAATGAAGTTTATAAAAACGCCTCTCTCGATTGTACGCAGGGAAGGACGCTGAACGGCGCTCTGCCGTTGGATATGCAAGTGTCAAAAGTTAGTTCGGGGCCGGACAAAAAACCATACAATTTATTTGTGGATGATGAAACAATTGACGCATGCGTTATGGGCGGAACTGGAACGGAGGGTTATTATAAAGGTGGCAATTCGGATTTTACCAAGGACGTCTTAGAAACGTGGTTTGCCGAAGCATACGGTTATTGGAAAATGAAAGTTGGAATAGATGATACGGTAAAGGGTTCATGTTTAAGCTACTACTCCAGCGTGGATGGCCAAGAGTGCCAAACGGATAGTGATTGCAAAATAATCCCTGTTGTTGAGCCATGCAAATCATTTCAATTAAAAAAATGCAATGATGAGTCGCCGGTCAGTGAGAACGGGGTATGTAAGCAGACAGGGGAGACTTGCTGGCCTAATGACACGTGCGATAACAATGCGGGTGATGGCGAAGACGGACATTGTTGTGGCCCCGTGTTAGGCGGTGATGATCCTGATAATCATTGTGTTGTGGAAAATGCAGACCAGTACTGTTTTACTGACATGGAGTGCGGAGCAGATAAAATTTTAGCTGGCGCAAAGGCAGACTGCGAGGATGACATGGAAAAATGCTTGAAGTATTGCACAACTGACATTAATGTTATAGATGCACAAAACAAGTGTGCCGCGAATAATGGACAATGGTA
>CAZPYM010000004.1:0-40008 GCA_964590105.1 uncultured Gammaproteobacteria bacterium | reverse complement strand
CTTCTGGAATGGCGCTTGCATAAAGGGGTATTTTACATTAAATAATAGCGCATGCGGCAGTGCAAAGACAGTGTCCGGAAAAGATCAAGCCGCTGTCTGCCATATATACAACAATACATATCCCAGCAATTCTGTAGAGACATTTTATGAGAATAAAGATGCCGGTAATATTTGGGATATTAGTGAAACAGCGCTTCAAAATCCTCCGACCGTGGCAGGATTCGTAAATACTCAGAAATCCGACGAAGCCGGCAATCCGCTCTACGCGGCGGCGCCGGATAAATTGACCGTATCAACGCCTGACTTTACTGCGCTTGAAGGCGATGTTGTAGGATTTGACGGCCAACTGGATATTAGTTTGAAGTTCTATGCATGGGCTGATGATGATCAGATGCCGATCCGGAGTGTTACGGTTGACTGGGGCGACAGCAAAACGCTGGGGCCATTGGAAGGTTTGTACCAAAACCACAAGCCGCGGTGCCAGCGATCGGCCGGGGAGGAACTGGGTGTTTGTAACAAGCCGGGACCGGGATTGTATTATGGCTATGCTTGTTCACCGGATAGTGATGAATGTGATCATTTAACAGCCGATCAGGGTGGAATAATGAAATGTTGGGTTGACGCTGACTGTGATTATGATTCGGATGCCGCAACTCTAAAGGAGTCGTGCAAAGCCGACCGCTTCGGCGACACAGTCGACGCTTGCAAGGAAGGGTATTTCAATTACAAGCACATGTATATGTGCCAGACAATCTCCGGCGTGCCGGAGTGCGGAACCTCGGAAGCGGCCACAGCGTCATACTGCCAGACCGAGGTTCCTGGCCAAGGTGGCCAGCGCGGCTGTCGCTTCAAGCCGGCTGTGCAGATCAAAGACAATTGGGGCTGGTGTAATGCGGATCATGATGCGTATGGAGATGCGGTTGATGAAGATGGGTATTATGATGATAGTGGGAACAATGGCTATGATGATTGTGATTTAAAATACTCGGATAATAAAAATGCGGCTGAATATTATGATGGATTTATTTATGTAATTCCTTAGAATGAGTGATGTATAAAAAATCCGCCGGCGCGCGTTGCGCGCTGGCGGATTTTAATTACTTGAGCTTTATGTAAACGGTGTGCGAACAGAGAGTCCCACCGGCATCACAAGAGTCAAACTCAACCGTTTCGGTGGCCTCAATTGCCCAACCTTCGGCATAGTTGCCGTCATCGAATTCTACAAACAATGAGAATTCTGAAGTTTCAGAATTTTTTTTTATCCAGCACCCACCAAGTGGTTTGAAGTTTTTTACCATTGCGCCTTTTTCATCATCCCAGTGATCAATGGTTACTTCTACAATTTGGCCATCGGGGATTCCATTTACTTCTGTGCGTTTCCACATTCCCTCCAGCCAGTAGTACTCTGCCAGAGGATCGTCTTCGCAGACGAACGAGGTTTCATTGCAAAGCTGTCCATCTGCGCAGGCGCAGTCGTCCTCGCAGTCGTTGCAATTTTCATCCAGCTCGCACTTGCCGTCTCCGCAGAGACCGCAGTCAGCCGGGCAGGAGCCGTGGGTTTCGCTATGATATATGTTGATGATTCCTTCGCACTTTCCGTCGCCGCAATAGTAGGGAGCGTCTTGGCAGTCGTCCCAACAGTTTTCAGAATTTTCTCCTCCCTGCTGATCGCAACACCCGTCGCCGCAAGAGCCGGGCAGGGTGATGGAATCGCAAGGGTTAGGATTTTCCGGATCATCGCATTTGTACTTGACACAGCTTTCGCCGTCCGAACACGAGCCGGCATTCAGCCAACAGTCGGCGTTGCAGGTCCACAGGGAATTTTCATCGCCGTAATCAGCGGAGCAGTTTTTTTTGCATTTGTCCGCGTCGCTGTCCGCGCCGCATTTGACCATCATGTCGCAGGAGTCGGCGCAGGCGAATTTGACGCCCCCGTCGTCAGCCGAGAAGCCGGAACAGGCAGAGAAGCCGAAACCGACAAAGATCGAAATTGCAAAGAACACAAATGCCTTCTTCATGATTTTCTCCTCTGTTTTTGGTGAGCGAAGTTGGCAAAAAGAACCATATATATCATATCACAAGTTAGCATGAGGGGAAAAGATTGTCAAGCTCGCCACCCGCCACGGCGGGGGCGAATATAGAACATAGAACATAGAACATGAAATAATTGACAGGAGAAGGGCGGCGGGAGAAGGGCGGCGGGAGAAGTGGGACAAAATTAAATTTTGTCCCTACGATGGGCGTCATTATTTCGATCCGAATTCCATTTTTCCGGATTACGCCGGATGTATGAACGGATATTAGTTAAACCGATTTCATTGCGTATCCAATGATCATGAAATGACCTCTGCCATTTGAATTCGTGATTTTTATATAAACATTTGATTGTTTTGGTGAAATCATGTTTAAATGATTTCACGATTTTTGATAATAACCCATAATTTCTGGTTTGTTTTGTGCGCGCCGTCAAATTGGTTGCGCCGGGATTGGTTGCGTCGGGGTTGGTTGCGTCGGGGTTGGTTGCGTCGGGGTTGGTAGGGACAGAATTAAATTCTGTCCCTACCCGGATGGCGATTGACGACGGCGGTTTGATTTGTATTATCGCGTGTATATGATTCGGCATAACAACAAAACAATCAACAACCACATTTTGGTAATAATTGGGGATCATTTGCAAATAAACATTTGCCAGACCGCCGTATTTATTAAAGTACATTTTTTTGTTGGTTATTGTACCAAAATATTTCTCGTGTTCAGCAATGCAAATGGTGATAAAATAAAATCCCGGCAATGAATAATCAATAGCGCCATACCGGTTTAATTTTCGTTCTCGTATTTGCATACATATCCATTGTGCGTTTTAATTTTTCGAAACGCCAGAAAAATGTTATCCACTTTCATCAATAATTATTATAGGGAGATGATTGTTCCTTTAATTAACAATTTTTATGTCGAGGTGGTTTGACAAGTTTTATTTTGTAATTTATTTCGATGGAATGACTTTGGATTAATTTGCAATAAGGGATGAAATATCTTGACGTCGGGGAGGGTGGCGGGATTCGGGAATCCCGCCTACACAAGACGGCTGACTGGGGCGACGGCAAAACGCTCGGCTGAAAGTTTTGGTTGGCAAGGGTTGACTTTTTGAATGGTTATCACAAAATAAGATTAAAAAATAAAAAACTCGAGCCTGTTTGACGGCTCGGTTTTTTGTTGCAATGATTACCGTTTCAGCATTTTCCTGTATCCCCCATGCCCTTTTTTCAGCCAGCGATTTATTCTGGCGATTGTATTCGGGCTCATGCGGGTGGCTTTTGTGATTTGAGCAAAGGGGATTTTTTTATGCAGCATTTGGGCCGCTTTCCAGCGATTGGAAAATTCGCGAATTTCCGCCTCCGTCAACAAGTCGCGGAAAAAATTTTGCGCTTCAGTCAGCGTTTTTAGTTTCAAAATCGTGCGGAACATGTCCGTGCTGGCTTCATTGATCCAAGCGCTTTTTTGTTTTTTGGGCATATATTTAGTTGTCTCCTAAAATCATTTTATCACATTTGCCTGAATAGTAAAAGAATCGCGATTATTTTTTTTCAATGAAATAATGACACAGAATAGCTTTAACTTTTCTATATTTAGCATAAATTCTAAGATAAGCAACAATGCAGCTGACGCGCAATTTGTTGGTTGATTTGATAGAGATTAAATCTTTTCTATTGCCTGGCCTCATAGCGCTATTATTTGGTATAGTGAAATAAACACAAAAGGATAGCACGACAAAAAATATTTGTCAATGGCGGTTAAAAAACTTGATAAATAGTAGGTCTATTTTTAGCTAAAAATAGCCATTTAACTGTATCGGGAGGGCGTGGGGCTTGACAAATTTTTTGAGTGTGATATTATGTGGCGTTATGGCGATATAATTCGCTATAGCGGAGTTGTCCAATGATGGCGCTTTTTCGGCACGGTCAAGTCAGGAGGGCGAGAGATGAAAAAGAAAAGTGTCGATCTCAACGGTTTACGCGAGGCGGTATTGGCTCGCGCGCAGGGCGAAGCCCTGAACATTTTTAATGAGGAGCGCTTTGGGCGCTTCTATGAAGCTGAACATGTTGAGGCGCTTTTGAAAAGAGCCTCGGAATTCAAAATCCTCTATGTCGCTCATGAAGCGAAATTGAATCCGCGCTTGCAAGCTCTGCTGGTCGGCGATTCCAAAGTTGAAATCAGATATTTGCCGGTTGGCGAGTACGATTTCAAAACCGAAATGCTGATTCTTGGCGAGAGCGTGGCCGTATCGGACGGCGATGAACACTTCGTGATTGACAACGCTTCTTTTGCCGAGGATATGAGGCGGATGTTTTTCCGCTTGTGGAGCGTGGCGCGATCCGGCGCAGATGAACGGAGCGGAAAGTAACGGGCGGATAATTTTTAGCCGCCGATTGAGCGAGGAGGGGAATCATGGTCAAAGGATCCGATGGCCAATGGCCAGACAGTGAAAGTAAAACCATTGAGGCTTTGTTCTTTGACTATCATGAGCCGGCTGACATTGAGCCGCTCGATTATGAAGAGGCAAAACAGAAAAAGCGATGCCAATTCATAATCATCATGTGTCTTCTGGCGCTGGCCGGAAGGAAAAGGGCGAGGCGTTGATGAATATTTAATTCGGCGCATAGCCGAGTTGATTTGCGGCCGCCGGTTAGCGCGGCCAAATATGAAAGTCCGCATTAAGGCGTTTGAAAAAAAAACGGGCAGGTCGAATGGCCTGCCCGGGAAAATTAAAATTTAGTAAAGTTGGTTGAGTATGCGATGAAATTGATATAGATGGCGGATATCAAAGTGAATTGACAGTTGACAAATTAGGTTGAAGGTTTACAATAAAATAAAGGGAATTGACGTGTCCTTTAAATTTAACCTTAGCGGTCGCTAAGAATGAGAGCCAATTGAAAGGAGGTGATTGGCATGAAAAAGAAACCGAAGTTCAGGATGACGGTTGGTAAACTTCGCAAGAAGTTGATCAACTATCGGTTGACACAGGCGCTGAATGCGAGCCCTCCCGGCACGTAGAATGTGGTCCTGTCAGTGAAACCATCAACGATGGCGGGGATCTGTTCTAAATAGACCCCGCCAATATTTTTTGGAGCAGGAGGGACGGCAATGACAAAAAAATATCTGATTCTTTCACCTGAGTATTCACTCAAGGGATATGAGTCAAGTCCTGTACTGATGCGAGTCACGGATGGATTGAGATTTGAGCTACAGGAAGGACAATTTGAGTTTCTTTCAATGTGCAATGGTCAACGCCGAGGCGTAGACATTCTTAAGCTTTTTGACGTAGAATCACGCCCGGTGGCGCAAGTATTTCACGATGAGCTTGTGAAGAAGGGCATTGTTAAAAAAACAGAAGGTCCAGCCTTGCGCATACTTCCGAACAAATTACCGCCTAATAGGGGACTCCAGATTGTGCATCTGGAGGTTCGTAGCAGTTGCAATCTTAGGTGTGTACATTGCTACCAAGGGGAAAGATACAATAAAGACGAAAATTTGACTTTCGCTGAAATCGAGCGGCTGGCAGAAGAAATGAGGGAACTGCTTGTGCAGGGTGTTAGCGTAAGTGGTGGGGAGCCATTTTTACAGGATGATTTATTTCCGATGATGAAGCTGTTTGAAGACAGGGAGATCCGAATTATTTCTGTTTTTACTAATGCTATTTTGCTTGATGAGCAAAAAATTGGAAATATTCTTAAAACAAGAAGTAATCCAACGGTTTTTGTCAGTTTGGATTCTATAACAGTTGAAGGTATGCGATTCCGTGGTCTTTCTCAGACGAATGCTAAAGTTGCACTGGCCACAATCCTTGGAAACATTCAGGCTCTTGTTGCTAGTGGTATATCAGTGGTGATTAATACAGTAATGAACCGACTTAATATTGATACTCTTCCTGCGATGTATAATATCGTAAAAAGCATGGGCGTCAAAAGCTGGAGAATTGGTTACCCAAAGGAAATGGGGTACTTTAAGGATGTTGGGGCCAAAGAGTATGGCCTATCTTGGGTAGAAATGACGAATGCAGCCTTTTCTTTGCTACAACACCATTTTCACGAAGGTCGTACGTTTCATTTACAGATAGAATATCTTTATCGTGAAGAACTGTTTGGTAATTTACAAGCACTATCTGATAAGGATTTCGTTTGTGATTATGAAGATAAACGAGAAACTTGTTGTATTAAGCCGAACGGGGATGTTGTTTCTTGTGCCTATTGTTCGGATTTCCCAGTCGGTAATGTTCGAAAAAATTCACTTGCTGAAATTTGGTACTCATCGGCCATGCAGCAAGTAAAAGAAATCCGGATTGGTGACGTTGAGGGGTGTAAGGATTGCGAATTGCGGAAATATTGTGCAACGGGTTGTCGGGCAAATGCATATTTTCTTCATGGTGATTTTTACAATTCTCGCGATGATTATGCTTGCCAGGCAGTTAGGTTTTTTGTTGAAGTAGCAAGACCATTTCTTCAGAAGAATGGTATCCCTTTAGAGGGATTATAGCGCTCACGTCCTGGCAGCCTTTCGGATTGCCAGGAATTTATATTTATGAGAGCAAACTGCTACCAAAAGTTTTCAAGACATTATGACGAAATTTATGATCGCGATTTTTACCGTGATTATGTGATTTTTATTAAAAAAATAATTACTGAACGGCGAATTAACAAGATTCAGTTATTAGATGCGGCTTGCGGTACCGGCTTGTTTATTAAAGAATTTCAAAAACAATTTCCGGCCGCGGCTATCTCTGGGTTTGATTGCTCGCCGGGTATGGTTTCAATTGCCAAAAAAAGAAATAAGGGCGTGGCTTTTTATACGCGATCGTTTGCCGATTTTCGGATAAAAGAGAAGTTTAATATAATTGTTTCAACGTTTGATTCCATTAACTATTTATTGACTTTGAGCGAAATGGGAGCATTTTTTAAAAATATTTCCGGGCACTTGGAGAGCGAAGGTTTTTTTATTTTTGATTTTAATACTAATTTTAAAATATTACCGCCAGTGATCAAAAAAGATAATATTACTATGGTGAATAAGGTAAAGGGAAAGTTTTGGCAGGCAGACATAATAATTGCGGATAAAGGAAAAGTCTTTCGCGAAAGACATATAGAAAGATTATATTCCATGAAAGAAATACAAAAATTAGCCAAAGGTAGTGGATTCGGCTCAATATCGTTTTGTTCGGATTTGAATGGAAGAAAAAAAATTCGTGGCGCGGCTCGGTTGTTTGTAATGGCGCAGAAAAAATAAAAAAAGCAAAATAACTTTTTTGATAAAATAAATTCACCACATCTCACAGATAAAAGCCAAGTGGCATCTACTTGGCTTTTATATTTATTGTTTGTTTAATAATCTTTGCGAATTCTTCAGTGGAGAATGATTTTATGATGGCGGAACTGAAATGTTTTAGATTGGGCGGAATTACCATTGGAAAACGATAATTGATTTTTATTTTCCGGAGGGGATAGTTTACCATTACTTCTGATAGTTTCCATAATAACTGATGGTTTTTTTTAATGAAGCTGGCGGAGTGTTCGGAATAGATGTATTCCCAGTAGTGCAAGTGACACAGTTCATGAAAAATAACATACAGCGGATCTCCCTGGGGAATGAGGGGATTAATATAGATGTTGTTTTTATTGATATCATAATCTCCACCCCAAAAACACGAATATACGAAGTGGCTCTTGTATGTCCTATGGCGCCATCTAACTTTTGTTGCTTCTCTTACTTGCTCAAAGAATGCATTGCCATATTTTTTCCATCTTTTTTCCATTGCGGTTGCTTTTTTTGATATTTGTTTTTGAATTTGTTCACGGTTGCGGTCAAAATATACAATTAGACCTGAAATAATTTTTTTTTGTCTTTGTTGTAGCAATTTGGAATATTATAATTAACAATTAAAGCAAATCTTTTTTTTCCAATTTCTTTCTCTGCGGCGTTGAGTTTATTTTTTATAAACCAATATTCTTTTTGGAAATTTTTTATGAATTGTAGTTTTATTTGAGACATATATTGAACGCAGTTTTTCCATTGTTCGCAAACCGTTTTATTCGCTACTTATAAAATTATATTATAATTTAGTGTAAAACACAAGGATTCACAAGACAATATCAGCGAGCCTTAAAAAACGAAAGGCCAGAACTGTTTGTGGGCAGGCAAGGCATTTTGAGATTCAGTCAATGGCAATGGAGGTGAACCATGAAAAGGCCGGGTCGAAAAAGGCTTGCAATTGTTTTGCAGGCCTTGTAATGCATAAAATTAATGAGTATTCAAAATTTTACAAATACTGTTTAAATTGCATTTCCGCGGGGCAGTATGTTCTTGATCTTAGCGGCGGGATTCAAGATTGGCTTTTGATATGAGGGGAGTTGTATGCCGTGCCGGTTGATTTTAATTGACAATCATTCGAAAATGTTTTACTGTCAAATTGAATAACAAGAAAATGCCAAACAAATTTTTTAATAAAATAAACCCTCTTCATCAGGAGAAATTTAATCAGTTTTACAAAAAATTGCAGGCATTTGAGATTTCAGAAGATAGCCATGTTTTATTGGAAAAAGTAGATGTAAAAAAACCAATTTTATTTTTGGCCGCTACGCACGGCGATGAGAGTATTGGCATTGAAGTTTTGAAGGATCTGGGCAAAAGCGCGGATTTTGACTGGCTAATTGCCAATGAAAAAGCGCTTGAACTGAACCAACGTTTTGTTGACTGCGATCTGAATCGCGCCGGGCCGGGAAATTCCAGGTCGGAAAAACATGAAGAGCGCCGAGCCGCTGAAATTATAAAACAAGCGAAAAATTATAATTCTATAATTGATCTGCACGGCAGTAAAGTGGATACCGGGCTTTTTATTATTCTAACCAAATTGTCTTTCAATGATTTAATGCTGGCTTTGCAATTTAATATAAAAAATATTGTCATCTGGTTGCCGTCAACTACGCGCGATTTTGGTCCGTTGGTCGAATTCATTGAGCCGGCCATTGAAATTGAAGCCGGTCCGAAAAACGATCCGGGTGTAGCGCGAGAATTAAAAAAAATAATTAAAGAATTTTGTGGGAATTACAGCCGGCCGATTACAAAAGAAAATTTAGCCGGTAAAAATATATATTTTGTTAATGGCAAATTGGAAAAATGTGACCGGCAATTAAAAGATTTTGAATTGACAAAAATTGACGACGAAGAATTTTATCCGTTGTTGGCCGGCGAATATGAAATAGCTTGTTATAAAATGATTAAAGTTCACTGGACACCTAACACCTAACACGAAACATGGAACATTTTTAAGGAGGAGCTCATGGAAAGGCGAATACGCCTGCTTCGGACGGAAGATGTTGATGCTGTTCTGCAAGTGTACCAGAGAGCATTTGCTGGATTTCCTTGGCATGAAAATTTATCAGACGAGGAAGTTACGGTTCGTTGGAACAAGCAGTCGGCCATGTCCGGTTTTACGGCAATTGTGGCGGAGGTTGATAGCCGGATCGCCGGCGCGCATTGGTATGACACGACAAGTCTGGCTCGCTTGGCAGAAGAAAGAGGCCGAGATTTGGCTGGCTGGGCTGAAAAGCAAATCCGCCGGTTTGACTTGAACGGCGCTCTTGTCTGGGAAAGGGAATTACTCGTTGATCCGGATTTTCAGCGCCGCGGCATCAGCGCCGAGCTTCGTCGGAATTTTTTGAAAAAGCTTGAACGCGCTGGCAGAAAAACACTGGTGTTGACCAGATTGCGAACTGACAACATTGGTTCAATTAAAACTGCAGAGCGATTTGGCTTCAAGCGAACGGGTATAATCCAGCCCGCCAGCCAAAGGCCGTTGTTTCATGAGTTCTGGTTCATAAAAATAAATTGTTAATTCGCAAGCAAGCTGCTCCATGTGCAGCTTTTTTTATTTTAGACAGGGGGTTTATGTTGACGAACGAGGTTAAAATTGGTAAGTTTAAATTAATATGGAAAACAAAAAATTGATAATTTTCGATCTTGACGGCACCCTTTACAAATTAAAGGGCGGGTCTTATGACAATTCGCAATTAAAAGTTAAAGTTCTTGAAAATGCGCGGCTGTATATCCAAAAAAAATTAAACAAAAGCATAGAGCAGGCGGAACAGATATTAAAAGACGTGATTGATAAATATAAACAAGGAATCAGCCTTGGTCTTGAAAAAGAGCACGGAATAGATCGTTATGAATATTTTAATTTTGTCTGGGACATTGATCCGGCGCCTTTGATGGAAGAGCAAGCGGACATTAATGTTATTTTGAAGAGCCTCAGCAAAAAATATAATCTGGCGCTGGTTTCCGACGCCCCTAAAGTTTGGGTGGAACGCGTGATGAAACAATTGGAAATTGAAAATATTTTTCAAAAAAATTTTTTCACGGGCGAGAGTGATATTCGCAAAGATCATAATAATCGCTTTCAGTTCATTGCGGAAAAATACGGCATTGAATGCAAAAATTGCATTTCCGTCGGTGATCAGGAATGCACGGACATTGCTCCTGCAAAAAAACTGGGCATGACAACTATTCTGGTCGGCGGCAATGAGTCAGAGTTTGCCGATTATATTATTAATGATATTTTGCAAATAAAAAAATTTTTAATGGGCAAGGATAATCCGTTAAAAGATATTCTCGCTAATTATTTTGGCCAAAATGATTTTCAGGAAGGGCAATTGCAAAAATTGTCCGGCTCGTCTGATTCACGGGTATTTTTGTATAATAAAAAGATTTACAAAGTCGGAGCTGTTGAAAAAATCAGGCAGGAATTGGACAATTACCAACGCTTCGCGGAAAAGCTTAACGGCTGTAAAGCTTTTCCCGACGTTCAGCTGATTTTCGAACAAGATGGAGCGGCAATCCTGGAGATTGAATTTTTGGGCGAGAAAAATTTGGAGCAAGCCTATCGTTTGGCCGTTGCGGCTGATAAAATCAATTTGGAAAAATATAATCAGGCGGTTCTGCGGTTGATTCGTCAAATTCATGAAGCAACAAAAAGAGAAGATGTTGTTCAATCTAAATTATTTTTTAATGAATTATTGTCAGCATTGAAAATAAATTTTGAAAAGGCCGAATGGCCGATTGCCGAAGCGGCGGAGATTTTGGAAAAAATTAAAAAAAATGAAAAACATTTCTTGACGCATAATATCTGTTCAATGGCGCACAAAGATTTGAGTGTTGGCAACATCATTGTTAAAGACGACAAGGCCTATTTTATTGATCCGCGCCAGGCTGTTCCATATTTGGAAAAATCAAAAGCCATAGGGAATGTTGCCATTGATCTGGCTGGTTACTATGTTTCAGTTATTCGCAAAGACTTGGAATTGAAAAGGTCAGGAGCGGAAGTGAATCTGCAATCATTGATTCAGCAAATTGAAAGTGAAGCGGAAAAATATATTAAAAATAAAGTTTTTAATCGCGATTTTTGGCAGCTTTGTCGGGCTATCTGGTATTCTGTTTATTCCGCTTGCAAATGCGATTATTGCATAGCGCCCGAGCGGTTGTGGTTGTATAATGAAATGGTTGAGCGGTTGAAGAAAATATTAAGACAAATTTAAGTTTAAAAAGAAAAACGCCGGCAGTGTGAGCCTAGCGTTTTTTTATTAGGAGCTTTGATTGATCCATTCGAGACACTCAATTACCCCGCTTGTTAGCGTGTGAGGAGCCACAAATTGGCAGAGCTGTTTGAATTCAGGCGAAGCGTTTCCAACTGCGCAGTGGGTCACGCCCTTGATTTCAAGATAGTCAAATGTGGTGTCGCCGACCATGAATACGCGCGAATAGTCACTGTTCTGCAAAAGAGCGGCCGCGCCCAGTGTTTTGCTGGAATCGGGATGATGGAGCATGCAGAGGTTGTATGTTCTCGCATCCATAGAGCATATCGGTTTGCAGTCAAAAATCGAAATAAACATTTCTGTGACTTCCGCCGCAATTTCTTGCAGTAGGTCGGGCGCGGATGAAAATCCTCGGAGAGTGTATGCTTCAAGATAAAAAGCATTGAAAGCAAGACTAGCTTGGCGCAGGCTATTCAAAAGAAAAAGCAGCACTGTGGTGTCAAGTCTGGCGCCGGCCAGTATTTTTTGCGCCCGTTCATTGTCGCTGATTATGGCAATCACTTGCGGGTAATCAGTGCGAAGCAATTGAACCAGCGATTTGAATAGTTTGATAAAGAGGCTTTGTAGTCTCGGCTGTGTCCAGCGTGGCTCGGAGTCTTGATCAGTTTCAATGATGTTTCCCAGCTCGCAGATCAACGGGCCGTTCAGGCCAAACAATTCCTTGTATTTTCTCAAATTGATAATTGCGCGATCTGAATTAAGGCCGATTGTCCAGCCGTCGGCTTGTAGTATTTTGACAGCGTCAAATATGCCTGTGTTGGTGTAAACGAAATTTGTTCCAATTAAAGTCTTGTCAAGGTCTAATAGTATAAGACCTTTGGTCATAGCGTCCTCCTTGGTTGGCAATGAACAATTTTTATTAGTTTAACTGTTGAGCTTGAATTGTCAAGTTGCTGTTGAGTTCATATTAGAAATAGAACCCGGATTTCATTGAGAGTTGTTCTCGAGTTTACGAGTGGAACTTGTTTAAATGGTGGGGGTTTGGGGGTAATTGCTGAGCCAGTGGCCGCGGCTGTCGTACGAAGCAGCATCAATGAGATGTTCAATATCATTTTTGCGAATGTGCCAAGAAGGAGTGATAACCACGAACGCGATGCTCTGACGCGAATCAATTACCCCCAAAACTTTTGTTACTTTTGGTTACAAAAGTAATATCTAGTATCTGTCTTGGTTGAAATTCAAATAAGAAGTTACCGTCCGCTATCTGAAAACTTGTCGACCTAGCTCGACAAGTTTTTTGTTGTTTTTCTATGGGAAAAAGTCGTTTTACAAAAATCTGACGAGTGTGGAAAACATTTTGTTAGGAAGCGGAAACTTTTTGATTTATGATTAAAGTGCAAAAAATAATCGCACTTTGACAATTAAAATTTTACGGCCAATGGCGGCCGAAAGGGGGACGCGATGAAGACAAATCAGTGGCAGTTGATTGTCGCGGTGGCTATGCTTATTGGGTGCGGCGGTGTGCAGGCAGTTGACCTGTCGCGGCCGCTTTTGAAAGAGCCGTGGGATTATGAGAAGATCGTGGTGGAGGACGCGGATGTTACTTTGAAAACTAGCCAGAATGTCAGCGTGTCTGCTTTTGGCTATAATCCACGGAATTTTGAACAGGCAAATTTGCAAGCGTTTAACGTTCCAATTTCATGGTTAAAGGATGCGCAGGCTTTGGATGATCAGATTTACATTGTGAAGCAGGTGGGCAGTTCTTTGTTGTTTTGCCTGATTGAACCGGAAGAGTTCAAGAGTCGCGAACAGCGCAGTTATCGCGCCGTGTACAATTTGTTTGTCGTCAAAACGGACGAATCTTTTAGCGAGGACGATTTTGACTGGACAGTGTATTTGAAAAAAATGTATGGCACGAAATATTTTAGCCATCGTTCGGTTGACATCGGAGAGCACCGGGCAATGCAGCTCAATTGGGATGTTGATTATTATTGGAATGCGCCAACGGTTTTTGTGCGGCATGGCGACAAGGTTTTTCAGCTGATTCTGATTTACAGCGGCACCAGCCGCACTTACGTCAATCAGATTATGACCAAATTCCCATGACGGGCATTTACCTACAAATAACAAATCAACCGTTCTGAAATTTGGAACAGGAAGATTCCAAGTTCAGGGCAAAGGAGACAACGCTATGAACCTAGAAAAATTGGGCATTATGCTCTACACTTGTTTGCTGGCGGCGATAATCATGATTTTCGGCTCTGCTTGCACACGCACAATTTCGGTGCCTGACGAACAGTTTGGCAATGAAGAGCCGGCCAGTCAGCCGGTTCAGCCGGTTGACCTTGGCGCTGACAAAGCCAGTCAGAATGATTGGCAAAATTATTCAGAAGTCGGTCTTGGTTTCCGTTATCCGGCCGACTGGCAGGTGGAAACAACAGAGGCTTCGGGCGTTCTGCTTTTGCAGGTAAAAAGCACTGATAAGCAGGTCATGCTTGGCGGCGCGGCGCCGGACGACTATTACGTGGAAGTGGATGGCACAAACAAGATTAATACGGAAAAGTATGCTGACCGATTCATCTTGATTTCTGTGTCAATATACAGCGGATATCAGGGGCGGCCTTGGCAGGACTTTGTTGATCAGATCTATACTGATGTGGTCACAGAGTTTCATCCTTATCAAGTGCCTTTCCAGCCTGAGATCGAGGGCGTTGCGCCTACGAACGTTAGCGGCGTGCTAGCCGGCCAACCGAGGTTTTTCGCCAGAAGTGGCGACAAGATCTACGACTTTAGCCTTTATTACAGCGACCAAGAAAAGCAGGAAGCGTATTCAGTTTTCAATGCTTTTCTGGCTGACTTCCAGTTCTAACAACAAAACATCGCACGCAAAGCAGAAGCGAAATTGCGCTTCTGCTTTGCGTGCCAAAACCGCAAACCCAAAGCCGCCGGAACACATCCGATAAGGATGGATTGTTTCGGCAAAAGGAGGCAGCGATGAAAAGCTGGCTAATGATTCTTGGCAGTTTAGTTGTCTTTGTTCTGCCGGCGAGAGCCGCGGACATTCAGCTCGACAATGTGCAGTTCAAATCTCAGTCACCGCCCGGCGACTGGAGCCAGAATATGAACTGCGGTCCGGCTTCAGCTCTTATGCTGGCCGGCTATTACCTTGACTTCGCGCCAACAGAAGACGGCCTCAAGGCTGTTATTGATTGGCTCTACGAAAACAATTATCTCAGCCCCCAGCCGGGCGCTGATTATTATGACGGCAATGCCACGACCATGGCTCTTTTGTCCAATGTGCTGGCCGGGTATTTCAAGCTGGGCCCGTTGGTCAAGCAAAACAAAAACGATCTGGATCTTCTGGCGGACAAATTGTCCAAAGGCAATCCAATCATTGTGGCGGTCAATATTCAGATGGATCCGCAAAAGCAGGGACATTTCATGCTGCTGGTCGGCCTGAATGAAACTGAAGTGATTGTGCACGACCCGGGCAAGACCCTCGGCGAGTACAATTATTACAGCCATAACCAATTTTTGGCTTCATGGCAGACATCCAATTACGCTAGCTTGTTTGTAGACACTTCGCCGGTTTCCTGGCATCCTGACGGTTCGCTGATTCAGGTTGCGGGCGATGCCAAGATTTATGTTTTGATCGATGGCAAGGCGCATTGGATTATCAATGAGGCGGTTTTCAACGCCCATAACTTTGACTGGCAAAAAGTGATTCAGATTTCAGAGAGCGAATTTGAATGTTACTCGTACGGCGGCGAAATCAATTGGCAGCCGTATCGCGAGCTGTTCAAAGTGGGGGAAATATATTATCTGATGGAAAAGCAGTCACTCGGTTCGAGCGGCGGCTCTGTCTATCAGTTTTCATCGGCTGTCAGCTTTAATTCCTGGAATATTCAGGGAATGGTCAAACAGCTGAACGTTTCAGAAGCGGAAGTAAAATATTTCAGCAAGTATGCGAGTGGCGGCCTGCTCTATGTGCGTCATGGCACGTTGGTAAAGCCGACCTTTAGCGTGCCGGGCTATGGTCCGGGCGCGGTTTTCGTGGCTGTCCACAATGGCGAACTTTTGCCGTTTGAAAATTGGAACCTGTTTTGCGAGATGGGCTATGATCAGCTGCCGGTCACACTGGTGGGACAGGATCAGTTCTATGCCAGCCTGCAGAATATTGGCAGTTTGATTACGACGGAGCAAAGTCAGCAATGCCTTAACCCTAGCAATGAGTATGGCCAGGGTTGGCAGGGATTTCAGCTGACAATCGACAATGACGGCGACGGCATTTCAGCGGACGCCGGTGATTGCGACGATAGCGATCAGAATGTTTTTCCCGGCCAGATGGAAATCTGCGACGGCGTTGACAATAATTGCGACGGCCAGATTGACGAAGGCGTGAAAAACGTCTGCGGCCAATGTGGAGCTGTTCCGATTGAAATCTGCGACGGCGTTGATAATGATTGCGACGGCCAGGTTGACGAGGGCGTGAAAAACGCTTGCGGCCAATGTGGAGCTGTTCCGATTGAAATCTGCGACGCCGTTGATAACGATTGCGACGGTCAGATTGACGAGGGCGTGAAAAACGCTTGCGGCCAATGCGGATCTGTTCCGTTCGAAGTCTGCGACGCCGTTGACAACGATTGCGACGGCCAGATTGACGAGGGCGAGCTGTGTCCTTCCGGAAAGCTTTGTTTTGCCGGCGCTTGCGTCGCAATACAAATTGAACCGGAAGATGATCCGACACCAGATCCGGCACCAGATCCGGAATATGAGCCAGAGCCTGAAAATGAACCGGAGCCGGAGTTTGTGCCGGAGCCGATAGATGAGCCTGAAGGCGACGAAGAACCAGAAAAAAGCGACAGCGTTAATTGCACTGTCATTTGTCCCTCTGACATGAAGGCTTTTGTCTGGTATGGCGCTTCTGGCCAAGCGAGCGGGGGGGGCGCGGCTAGCTTTAGCTCAACAATCGGGGAAATATGTGAGCGAGGCGCGGCCTGGATTGATTTCAACTGCGCCTGCAAATATCCAAACGAGTGGGCGTGCTTTGATCCGGCAGAGGCTGTGATTCAGTGCGACCATGAGTTTGAAACAAAAATTCCCGGCCTGATAGATTCGGCCGGTGAAGGGGAAGTGTGGTTTACAGACTTCGAATGCTTCCCTGAGTAAATAATAAGGGCGGAACCAAGTTCCGCCTTTTTCAATTCTATAATCAATTTAAAATAAAAAAACCAGGCTTATTCGCCAGGTTTTTTTATATGAAGTTATTTTTTTTCCGCAGTCACGCTGGCAAAGGTTCTGGCCTTTAATCGGCCGGTAAAATTTTTGACTTTTTTGGTGTTGTATTTGACAATGCCCGCAACGGTCGTGAAAAGAGTGTCGTCCTTGCCCTTGAGCACGTTTTTGCCGGTGTGAATCCTGGTCCCTCGTTGTCTGACCAAAATACTTCCAGCTTTTACTTGTTGGCCGGAATATACTTTTACTCCCAGCCGTTGGGCATTTGAATCGCGACCAAGCGCGGTACTGCCGCCTGCTTTTTTATGTGCCATATTGTTTGATTCTTTTAGCTAATAATAACTAGTTATCATTTTATATTAAAACAAAGAACTTGTCAAGCTGGTCTGCGAATAAGTTCTTTGAGTCAAGCGAGAAAGGTCTGACACGTCTGGTCATCAAATTTAGGCAATTTTTGCTATTTTCGCCCAATATCTGCTACAATGAATATATGCAGCGAATAATTCTATGTTTTTTTATAATGATAATGCTTACCGGTTGCACGGCGGCGCCTTTGTTTGATATTGGCAATAAATTAATGGAATTGGATAAAGCGGATTTTCAGCAGACTGCGCAAGAGTTGAAGCCGGGCAAAAGCGAACAAGTAAATATCCCGGTGCTTTTTGCCTCGCAAGCTCCGATGGCCAATTGGGACCTGCCATATCAGGAAGCTTGCGAAGAGTCGGCATTGATTTTGGCGGCAAAATATTTTGCCAAAGAAAATCTAACTCCGGAAATAATGGATCAGGAAATCCAAAAATTGGTTGAATGGGAAAAACAGCAGTTTGGTTTGTATTCTGACACTACATTATCAGAAGTGAAGATTATGGCGGATGAATATTTCGGTCTGCAAAGTGAAATAACGCAAAACATAACAATTGAAAATATAAAGAATCAGCTTGATCAGGGTTATTTGATTTTAATGCCAATGGCCGGCAGAGAGCTTGGCAATCCATATTATACTCAGCCCGGTCCGATATATCATTTTCTTTTAATCCGCGGCTATACAGAAAAACAATTTATTACTAATGATGTGGGCACGCGCAGGGGAGAGGGATTTAAATACGATTATTCAGTTATAATCAATGCTAATCATGATTTGTCAGTGAAAACAAGCGGCGAAATTTACCGGCCGTATGATGAACAGGACGAGGATGAAATAAAGCAGGCTAAAATGTTGGAAGGCGGGAAAAACATGTTGATAATCAAGGGGCAGTGAAGCTTTTGACAAATAAGCAAGCCTGTCGTAAGCTCATTATATGGGCTGTTGAATCTTATGATATATGGCGCTAATTATAATCTGGGTAACTTAGAACAGGGGGAGAACATGAATCAACGAAGACGGGGTTCTGATCAGTTTCTTTTGTTTGCCGGCGTTCCGAATGATGGGTTTGCCTCAAGGTTGGCCGAGGAAATCGGCGTACCTCTTTCGCCCTTGCAATGGTCTCGTTTCAAGGGAGCTGTGCCGACCGGTGGTGAAACCAAGCCTGAAATCAAATGCAACGTGTCAAGACGCGATTGCGCAGTGGTCTGGTCGCCGTACAACACCAATGATGAGCTGGTGCAGGTTTGTCTCCTGCTCCGCGCGCTTGAAAAAGGCGAGGCGGAGAAAATTACTTTGGTGGTGCCGTGTTTTCCGTATGCCCGTCAGGACAAAAGCCATGGCAAGAGAGAGCCGATCAGCGCCCGTTGGGTTGCTGATGTGCTCGAAATGTCCGGCATGGCGCGCATTGTCTACGTTGATATTCATGCGGATCAGATTGAGGGATTTTTCACTCACGCCAAGGTCCGCGGTTTGTGGATGGATAACATTTACCTGGATTATCTTGGCGCGCGGCT
Organism: uncultured Gammaproteobacteria bacterium; assembly: GCA_964590105.1. Lineage (GTDB taxonomy): Bacteria > Patescibacteriota > Patescibacteriia > UBA11705 > JABHMO01 > JABMRF01. The sequence continues at coordinate 21,319 of CAZPYM010000004.1, read as the reverse complement.
GCCGGCGATTGTTTCGCATTTTGGAATTCAGGCAGACAAAGTTAGGGCGATGCCGCCCGACGAAGGGGCTGTCGGTCCGAACTATCGTATTTCCAAAGCCATGGAACATGAACTTGCTGTTCATTTGAAAAAGCGCGACTGGTCGCAGGCTCATTCAGTCGTCAGCATGGGAATCGCGGGCGACGTGGTTTCCTGCCTCGTGTATACGAGGGATGATTTGTGCGCTTCCGGCGACTCTCTTTTTGCGGCTGCTGAACATGCCAAGGACAAGGGCGCAAAGTACGTGATTGCGCTTGTTACTCATACGCTTGGCTTTGACAAAGATGGTGCCGAAAAAACGTTTGTGGAAAAACTGAATGCATCCTGTCTGGATGAATTCGTGACAACGAACAGCTTGTTCGATTTTACGAAAAGAGTTCTTCGTACCGGGGAATTGCAAAAAAAAGTGTCGATTCTCGACATTACTCCCTACATTGCCCAGGTGCTCTCTCGGCTGGGTCCAGGCGCGACCATCAGGGAAATGATGAGGGAAATTCAACCGTCAAATTTGTATCGCGTAGCTTTTTCTTCAGAGCAGGCGAGGGCAATAGAAGCAGCCGGTTTGCCGGCAAAGTAGGCGTGTTTCGGGACTTGTCCCCAGGCTCTTGACGCCTCTGAAAAAGATGTGCTATTATAAAACCAACTAAATTAGTTGGTTTTTCTTTATGAAGTTTTCCACCAGGACAGAATACGGGCTCCGAGCCATTGTGCATCTTGATCCGGCCGGTAAAAAACCGGTTTCTTTGGCTATGATTGCGAGAGATGAAGGGCTGTCTTTGTCTTATTTGGAGAGATTGTTTGCCAGAATGAAAAAAGCCGGCATTGTAAAATCAGTCAAGGGAGTCAACGGCGGATATTTATTGGCTGCGCCGGCCGGGAAAATTACAACCCTACAAATAATTGAAGCGCTGGAAGGCACTGTCGCGCCATATGGATGCGTCGACAAAAAGGTTTGTTGCGAATGCGGCTGTAAGGTTCACCCAGTCTGGGAGGCTCTTTATGCTCAAGTAAGAAAAACACTCAATTCAATTAGTCTAAAATCAATAATGTAAACATATGATGTATACAAAAAAACTGTTGGAACATTTTCGAAATCCCCACAATCAGGGAAAAATAAAAAACGCCGATGCTATCGGCGAGGTTGGCAATATTAAATGTGGTGATATTATGAAACTGTATCTCAGGGTTGCAAAAAATAAAAAAGGCGAATGCATAATTAAAGATATTAAATTTGAAACACTTGGTTGTGCAGCCGCAATAGGTGCTACTTCGATGTTGACCGATTTAGCAAGAGGAAAAACATTTGATCAGGCGCTTAACATTTCGAAAGATGATATTGTCAAAGCTCTCGGAGGCGTGCCGCCGCTCAAGCACCATTGTTCAGTTTTGGCGCAGGAAGCATTGAAGCAGGCGATTAAAAAGTATCTTGAAGATGAAAACCATAAAAAATAAGACATAAAACATAGAACATAGAACACGGAACATAGAGCAGCTGAAAGGAGAAGGGGGGCTCTATGAATAATGCTATATGTTCCATGATAAATAAATTTATGAAAAACAAGGTTCAAAAAGTTATTGAAAAAATAAGACCCTCTCTTCAAATGGACGGGGGAGACATTGAATTGGTTGAGGTAACAGAAGAGGGGGTGGTAAAAGTTAAATTACAGGGCGCCTGCGCTCATTGTCCAATGTCCGCAATAACCTTGAAGCAAGGTGTAGAAGCGGCGCTAAAAAAAGAAATTCCAGAAGTCAAAGAAGTTATTTCAGTTTAATCATTATATTTTATGCAAATATATTTTGATAATTCAGCAACCACAAAGATAGATCCTCGCGTTTTTGATGCTATGCTGCCATATTTGCAGGACAAATTTGGCAATGCCGGATCAGTGCATTCTTTCGGACAATCCGCGCTTTCAGCTGTCGATGAGGCGAGAGATCGGGTCGCTGATTTTTTGGGTTGTGAAGCGCAGGAAATTATTTTTACTTCCGGCGCCACAGAAAGTAATAATTTGGCTATTCGAGGATTAGTTGAGAAACTTGGAAAACAGGGGCAGAAAGTTCATATTATTACTTCAAAGATCGAGCACCCGGCTGTGTTGGAAGTTTTTAAATATTTAGAAAAAAATAATCAGGTTGAAACTGATTACATTGACGTTGATGAAAACGGCGTGATTAAAATTGACCAGCTGGAAAAGAAAATTAAAGCAAATACTATTTTGGTTTCAATAATGTACGCCAATAATGAAGTCGGAAGCGTGCAGCCAATTGAAGAGATTGGGGAGATTATTCGGGCTAAACGGGATAAACAAGATAGAGAAAATAAAAAATCTCTGCCGCTTTATTTTCATGTCGATGCTGTGCAGGCGATGAACTATTTGGATTGCAATGTTGACAAGTTGTGCGTAGACTTATTGAGCTTGTCCGGTCACAAAATTTACGGGCCAAAGGGCATTGGAGCTCTTTATGTTCGTCGTGGAGTGAAAATTGATCCAATAATATTTGGCGGGCATCAGGAATACAATCTGCGGCCGGGAACTCACAATGTAGCCGGGATTGTCGGGCTGGGAGCCGCCATGGGGCTGATTAATCAGAAAAAACAAATTGAAAAAGTAAAACAAGTGAAGCAGAAAATAGTCGAGGGACTTGATAAAATTAAAGATATTAGATTTAATGGCAATCCTGAAAATCAACTGCCAAATATTATTAATGTCAGTTTCAAAAACGCAGAGGGCGAAAGCATTTTAATGATGCTCGATATGGCCGGGATCGCTGTTTCAACCGGTTCTGCTTGTTCGTCCGGTTCTCTCGAACCGTCTCATGTTTTGTCGGCAATGGGCATTAAACCGGAATGGTCGCATGGCAGTATTCGTGTTTCACTTGGCCGATTTAATTCACTGGGCGATGTGGCGCCGTTTATAAAGGAGATTACCAGGACAGTAGAAAAACTCCGTCAAATGGCGCCAAAATAATTATTCGGAAAATTTTATATAAAAAGGCGACACCCTGAAGTGTCGTCTTTTATGTTTTTGTTTGTCTGGAGATATTAACCAGAATTCCCATAGCCGCCAGGCCGACGGCCAGCGCGGTGCCTCCGTAGCTGATGAATGGCAGGGGAATGCCGGTCATGGGAAGCAGGCCGACCATGGAAGAAATGTTAAAAAATGCTTGGAAAACCAGCCAGGAAACTATGCCTGCGCTGGCCAATCTGCCGAACTGGTCCGGAGAGCGTCTGGCAATTTTTAATCCTCGATATATTAGCAGGATGAATAAAGCCAGTAAAATAAAACACATGATCATGCCAAGTTCTTCTGCGTAAATTGCGAAAATAGAATCGCCGGTTGCTTCTGGCAGATATTGAAACTTTTGTCTAGATAGTCCAAAGCCGCGTCCCCAGATGCCGCCGGAGCCGATAGCCAGAAAAGCTTGGTTAATGTGATAGCCGATACCTTGAGGGTCTAATTCAGGATGTAGGAAAGTTGTCAGGCGGGCGGCTCGATATGGTGACTTGATAATTAAAAGATAAATCGCGGTAGCGCCGGCCGCCACCATAGCCAGCACATGTTTCATTTTTGCGCCCGAAGCAAAGAAGACGGCGATTGACATGAAAATAATAATTGAAAGCGAGCCCATGTCGGGCTGTAAAAGCATGAGGGAGGAGATAATGCCAATTAAAAACAAAAATGGCAAAAACCCGGAATAAAAATCTTTGACACCGTAAACACCGCGGCGTTCCAGCCAGGTTGCCAGATAAAGCAGGAAAGTCAGCTTGACCAATTCCGCAGGTTGAAATGAAAAATTGCCAATGTTTATCCAACTTTTGGCTGTGCCGTATTCCGCACCAACTCCGGGAATGAAGACAATGATCAGCAAAAGAATTGAAATTACCAATAGCGGTACAATGAATTTTTTCCAGACTTGGTAGTTGATTTTGGAAAAAATAATAAAAAGCAAAATTCCCGGCAACAGGCCGTAAAGGGCCTGATGTTTAATAAAATAATAACTGTCGCCGAATTTTTCAAACCCGACAGCCGTGCCGGCGGACGACAGGACGGCGAGGCCGAGTAAAATTAAAGCGCCGAAAGCGCCGATTAAAATATAGTCTGGAGCGTGGTAATTGGATGTTTTATTCATGGTGGCAATTAATTTGAAAACAAGAATCAGAAGTTTGAAGCGAAGTTATTTCAGTTTGCTGACAATTTTTTTAAACTGTTCTCCGCGGTCAAATTCATTTTTAAACATGCCAAAACTGGCGCAGCCGGGGGAGAGCAGGATCGTATCGCCGGCAAGACTGAGTCCGTATGCATGTTGAATGGCTTTTTCAAAATTGTCAAAACGGCCGGCAATAATATTTTCGCCGCCATTTCGACTGATTTTTGTTGCCAGTTCGTCAGTGGCTGAGCCTTCTAACAAGATGACGACTTTTACTTTTTTGGAAATATCTTTGGCAAATGGATTCAAATTGAGATTTTTTGTTGCGCCACCAGCCAATAAAATGACTGGTGATTTTATTGAAGCCAGGGCCGCCTGACCGGCGGCCGGAGTTGTGGAGGTAGTGTCATTAATAAAAGTTACGCCGTTTATTGTTTCAATGATTTCCATTCTGTGTTCCAGTCCGGAAAAGTTTTCAATGGATTTTTGAGCTTTTTTCTTTGAAATTCCCAGTACTTTGCAGACGCCGAGCGCAGCGGCGATATTTTCCAGGTTGTGTCGGCCGGGGATTTTTATATCCCAGCTGGTCGGCACTTGCCCTTTGAAAAACGGCACAACAGTTGATTTTATTTCTTCCTGAATTTGCTTGGTGTAATTATTTTCATTATTGACGATGCAGTAGTCGCGTTTGGTTTGAAATTGGAATATCAGCTTCTTGTCATTGATATAACTGCGCATTGATTTGTAACTATTCAAATGATCAGGAAAAATATTGGTGAAAACAGCAATGTGTGGGCTGATTTTTTTCCAGCCAAAGCCCTGCAGTTGCCAGCTGGAGAGTTCCAAAACAACCAAGTCATTCTTGGTCACTTTATCAATCAGCGGCAAAGTTGCTTTACCCTGTAGATTGCCGGAAATATAAACTTTTCTTTTGTCGGTCTGCCAGGTGTCCTGCAGAATTTTTCCAATGAGCGTCGTAGTTGTGCTTTTACCTCGGGTGCCGGTGATGCCGATAATGGGACAAGGGCAGAATTCGGCAAATAGCGATTCATCCATATCTATTTTCTTTTTATTTTTTCTCGCAAGTTTAAGAAATGGCGAGTCTGCCGGAACAGCCGCATTCCTGATAATCAGTTCTGCGTTCAAAAGATCTTCTTTTTTGTGTTCCCCTAGCGCGAATTTTATATTTGGATATTTTTCCAGCTTTTCAATTGAAGATTTTAATGCATCGGCTGGTTTTAGATCGCTGACAGTCACTTGCGCGCCTTTTTCAGCAAAAAAAATCGCGTCTTTTAATCCGCGCCCAAGCAAGCCCAATCCAAGGATCAGGACTTTTTTGTTATTAAATTTTGGGAATTTTTTTTCTTTCGTATGGATTGTTTTAAGGGTATATGATGTTGTAGGATGTAGGAATTCCAGTTCGTCAACCTACCGACCTACCCGTATACAACCTGTTAGCGCCGTCGTGATTAATACCATCCTTTGTCTAGTAGAAAGACGACAACGCCTACGACTGCCGTGATGCTTGAGATTAGCCAAAAGCGCATAACTATTTTTGGTTCTGGCCAGCCCTTGGCTTGAAAATGATGATGTATCGGCGCTGATAGAAAAACTTTTTTATTTCGGAATTTTTTTGACAGCACTTGAATAATTACTGACAGTGATTCTATCACAAATAAAAACCCGATGATCGGCAGTAAAAGAGCTGTGTTCGTAAGCATGGCTATGAGGCCGACGGAAATTCCGAGGCTCATGGCGCCCGTGTCGCCCATGAAAAATCGCGCCGGATTGATGTTGAACCACAAAAAAGCAACAAGCGCGCCCATGATGACGCCGCAGAACGCAGCTAATTCAAATTTTCCTTGAGAAAAGCTGATTGCTCCTAGGGCGGCAAAAGTCGTGGCCAACGTGCCTCCAGCCAATCCGTCGAGGCCGTCAATTTCATTAACAGAAAAAGCAGAAGCCACTAATACAAAAATGAAAATAGGAATATACCAGAGGTCGATTTCGTAATTGCCCAGAAAAGGCACATGGAAAACATCCCAATCAAGCTTGAAGTAAAACCAGAGAGCTCCTCCGAGCGCAATAACAGTATATAGCCCCAATCTGTAGAGCACGCTTAGACCGCCTCCTTTCGGGCCGATTTTTTTTACCCCTAGGTAGTCATCAATCAGGCCGATAATAGCCGAGATCACCAGCGCGCCGAGCGGCAGTAATGTTTGTTCTCTGGTTAAAAAGTTTAAGTTGCCGAGAAAACTGCCTGGAAAAAATTTTTCAATAATGAAAAAAAGCATTGCCAGAAATAACACTGTCAACCATATTAATATGCCGCCCATTGTCGGCGTGCCGGATTTATTTTTGTGCAGGGCGGAAAAAATCGGAGCGGATTTGGAATCTCTGATTTGTTTGCCCATCTTGTATTTATATAAAAAGTGGGAGAGTAGGGGAGTAAAGAAAAAGGCAATTAAAAAAGACAATACACAAAGAATGCCGATTTTAAAAACAAAAGCTGTTTCCATACGCAATAGCTGACAGGCGATTAATTTTTAGATGTTGATTAAAATAGTCAGGAGTGTGGCGATAAAAAGGAAAATCTGGATTAGAGCCGCTCCGACTGACAAAAAGTAACTGATGATTTCCTTTTTGTTAAACAAAGCCAATGCCAAAATTGTATTCAGCGCAAAAATAAATAGTCCGATTCCTGGTAAAATAAAAATTCTTTGCCAGTGGCCGAAAAGATCAATCCCAAGATATATGTTATAGTGCAGAGGAATAAATGATTGCTCCTCGGGCAGGCTGTACACTGCCGGATAAAATTTAAAATATATCAGCGCCCAGATTAAAACATTGATTGCAAATCCAACTGCGGTAGCGGCTATGATCAGTTTGTTTTTTCTGGCTGGCGTGGCTCTCAGCTTGTCTATAAATTTATAAAAGTGGATTAGCATGCGATTGAGATTTATTTGATTCAAATGCTATGATAGTGTAGCATGTATTTTGCCTGAATTGAAGTGTTATGTCAACCCCGCCGCTCGCGAGCGGCGGGGGCGAGGTTGAAATTTTGGCTAAAATATGTTACAAGGGGTGCGGGATTCATTATGTTAACTAAGAAGTTGTTATGGCAAAATATCATATTATTACCTTTGGTTGCCAAATGAATAAGTCTGATTCCGAGAGAATCGCCGGTGTTTTTGAACGTCTAAATTACCAGCCGGCAGAGGACATGCAGGCGGCTGATATCTTGGTAGTCAACGCTTGTTCCGTTAGGCAGACGGCCATTGATCGGATCTGGGGTGTGGTAAAAAAATTCTCACAACTTAAAGGCGAAAAAAAATACACCACGATTTTGACCGGCTGTCTCCTGCCTAGCGACAGGATTAAATTTAGAAAAAGATTTGATTTGGTTTTCAATATAAAAAAATTATTGGAGCTGGAAAACTTTTTGGACGCGCGTGAAAGTGAAAGCAAGGAAAAGTATTTTGAGCATTTACCTCGATACGCAGTGAATTTTCAAGCGCACGTTCCGGTTATGACCGGCTGTAACAATTATTGCAGTTATTGTGTTGTGCCGTATGTCCGAGGCAGGGAAACTAGTCGAAAAGTTAAGGATATTTTGAAAGAGATTCAGGCATTGGTTAAAAACGGTTGTAAACAAGTTGATTTGCTCGGGCAAAATGTTAATTCATATGAGCCCGATGACAAAGATTGTTTTTCAAAACAAAATCCGTTTCAGCAAAACTTCGCCAAATTGCTCTGGGAAATAAATCAAATTGAAAATATCGAACGGGTTAATTTTATGTCCAGTCACCCCAAGGATTTGCATGACGATGTGATCCGGGCTTTGGCTCTGCCAAAAATGGTAAATTATTTGCATTTAGCTTTGCAATCCGGCGACAATCAGGTCCTTGGAAAAATGAATCGTAAGTACACAATTAAAGATTTTGAAAAATTAATTACCAAAGTTCGCAAAGTAAAACCGGAAATTGCCATTGGCACGGACATTATCGTTGGCTTTGCCGGTGAGACTCGCGTGCAATTTGAAAATACCTTGAAGTTTTATAAAAAAATTCGGTTCGATATTTCCTATAATGCAATGTTCTCGTTGCGTAGGGGAACGGCCGCTGCGAAATTTGACGATGATGTTTTTCATGAAGAAAAAAAAAGACGTTGGCATGAATTACAAATAATCATGGAAAAGATTACTCTGGAAATAAATCAAAAATATCTTGGCAAAATGGTCAGTGTATTAATCGACACCAAGGAAAAAGATTTTTGCGATGGCAATTCTTTGGAAATGAAACGCGTCAGAATTAAGAATTGCCAAGCAATGCCGGGCGATATTGTTCAAGTCAAGATTAAACAGGCCAGGGAATGGATGTTGTTTGCTTAATTTTTTACTTTTCTGCCATATGTCTAAACAAAAAGTGATTATCGTGCTTGGCCCCACAGCCAGCGGCAAATCAGCCATTGCGCTTGAACTAGCAAAAAAGTTTAATGGCTTTTTGATTTCCGCAGATTCGAGACAGGTATTCAAAAAAATGAATATTGGCACAAATAAAGATAAAGGCGTTTGGATTAAGAGCAATTTTTTTGTAGAAGGAATAGAAGAGTGCTTGATTGATCTGATTGACCCGGGTGAATATTACAGTTTGGAAAATTGGTTGAGAGACGTGAAGTCAACGATTAACGCTCATTCGAATAAACTTCCGATTATTGTCGGCGGCACTGGCTTGTATATTTCAGCTTTGATAAATAATTATGAACTGCCAGGGCGTTTTGATCAGAAGCTTAGAATAAAAGTGGAAAAACGGTTGGCCAAATATGGTTTAGATTATTTAATAAATAAAATTAAGAAGATAGATCCGAACATTGGCGAGAAGATTGACCTCAATAATCCGCGTCGAGTGGCGCGTGCGCTGGAAATTCTAATGCAAACAAAAAAACCGCTAGCGCGCGGAACAGGGGAGAGTGAATATGGATTTTTGCAACTTGGCGTTGAATTGCCGCGTGAAAAATTGTATGAGAAGATCAATGCGCGAGTCGATGCAATGATGAATGAAGGATTGGTTGATGAAGTAAAAAAATTAATAGCGGAAGGTTATGATTGCAAATCAGCGGCCATGAGCGGTATTGGCTACCGCCAGATTTGTCAGTTTTTAGATCACGAAATTTTCGGCGAGCAGGCGATTGAACTGATTAAACGCGATACGCGGCGATATGCGAAACGGCAGATGACCTGGTTCAAGCGCGATAAAACAATTCATTGGGTGAATGGTAGCAAAGAGGCGACAGAACTAGTGAGTGTGTTTATAAATTAAATTGCCGGCAGAAATGTCGGTAGTTTTTTACTAAATTTAGTGTATGTTATGGGTGACAGTTGACTTTACTGAGTGTTCGTGATATAGTCATTAGTTAAATGGAGTATAATTAGAATGACAAACAAACCAGGAGGTGAAAGATGAGATACTGGTTGGTTTTGGTAGTAATGGCTATCCTGTTGTCGGGGTGTATTGTCGATAGCTACCCTGCCTGTTCGGATGACTACGACTGCTATTCAGATGAGTATTGCGCCAGCGATGGCTATTGCTATTCGGCTGGCGGGTATTCGAGCGGAACGACTGTCGCCGTTTCTGGCGGCGGTTGTTACTCGGACGGTGACTGTTCCTACGCCACGTACTGCGCCACGGATGGTTACTGCTACGAGGCCGAGGATTTTGGGTGCTACTCTAGCTACGATTGCCCTAGCGATACGTATTGCGATTCGTACGGGTACTGTCACGAGAAGACAGTGTCCGTGACTGTCGTTGACGACGGGTGCTGGGACGACTACGATTGTCCGGTGAATACCTACTGTGGCAGTGACGGTTACTGTTACGTGTACGAAGATGGCTGTCAGTCAGACTATGATTGCCCATCAGACACATACTGCGCAGTGGACGGCTACTGTTACGAGTACGACTGGTGCTATACGGACGATGATTGTCCGTACGAGTACTATTGCGCAAACGACGGGTACTGTTACTAGTCCCCGTGGATCTCATGAACGCTCCTGCCTTTTCTCAAAGGGCAGGAGCGGTTTTTTTTAAAAAAAGAACGAATTTTTTGGATTCGTTCTTTTTAGAAAAAAATTATTTAAGCAAATGGTCTTTTAGCAGTTGTTCTGCTTTTTGCGGATCAGCTTTGCCTTTTGTTTCCTTCATTACTAAACCAACAAAATATTTTATTACCACTTCTTTGCCGGCCTTGTATTGCGCGGTCTGCTCGGGATTGTTTTTTATAATTTTTTGAATGATTTGTGCCAGATCTTTTTCCGAACTCATCTGACTTAAATCTTTTTCATCCATTACGTGCGATGGGTCAGCACCAGTTTTGATCATTTCTTTTAAAATAAGTTGCGCCGCGGCGCTATTAATTTTGCTTTCGTAAACCATGGTGATGAATTCCGCAAAATTTTCCGCAGTAATTTTATTTTTTTCAAGCGGAATTATTAATTCATCCAATAACGGTAAAAATTTATTTACTAGCCAGCCGGAAACAAGGTTGAGCAGTTTCTTTTTGTTGCGCGCCCAGATTTCATGTTCCTCATCTTCAATTCCTTCTATAGACTGCAGCCAGTCTTTTAGTTCTGAAATAATTTGTTCAGTGTAATTGGCCAGCTGTTTTGAATCAGTTAATATTTTGGCCTGTTCGCCCGTGAAACCATACATTTCCATGAAGCGTCTTCTTTTGACTTGAGGCAATTCATGCAAGGTTTGTTTTATTTCTTCAATCTGCTTTTGGTCAAAAGTTAATGGCGCCAGATCAGGTTCCGGAAAATAGCGGTAATCATGTTCTGATTCCTTTGTTCTTTGGGAGAACGTTTCCTGCTTGCCTTCATCCCAGCCGCGAGTTTCTTCCACTGTCGGTGGATTTCCGGCTTTCCATAATATTGTTTGTCTTTTTATTTCAAAATCAAGCGCCCGTTCAAGCGAGCGGAAAGAATTAATGTTTTTTAGTTCAGCTTTCGGATAAAGAGTGGAATCTCCCTCTGGCCGAAGGGAAATATTGGCGTCACAGCGCAATTGGCCTTTTTCCATGTCAGCGTCTGAAATGTCCAGATAGCGCATGATCAGACGCAATTCCTGGGCAAAGGTTTTGGCTTCCTGCGGTGATGAAAAGTGAGGCGCGGTGACGATTTCAATGAGCGGAGTGCCGCCACGATTGTAGTCAATGAGTGAGGAATCCTGCTGATGAGTTGACTTGGCAGAGTCTTCTTCCAGGTGCAAGCGAATGATATTGATTCTTTTGAGCTGTTTTTCATCATCCAGTCGGCCAGACAGTCCATCTCTGGCTTGGACATTAATAGCCAGCCAGCCGTGCAGAGCCAGCGGCTTGTCGTATTGAGAAATTTGATAGCCTTTTGGTAAATCAGGATAAAAATAATTTTTGCGGTCAAATTTTGTGAAATTAGCAACTTGGCAATTGATAGCCAACGCCGCTTTGATGCCCATTAAAACAGCATGATGATTGATGGTCGGTAAAATTCCCGGATGACCAAGACAGATCGGGCAGATGTTTTCATTAGGCTTGTCATTGTCAGGATTGTTTTCACAGCCGCAAAACATTTTTGTTTTGGTTTTCAGCTGAACGTGGAATTCAAGGCCGATTATAGTTTGGAATTTCATAAAAAAAAGGAGATAAAGGGGATAAAGGAGATAGAGGTGCGGAAAGTAGAGACGCAAGATTTTGTGCCTCTAGAAGCTTTTCTATCGTAGCATGAAAAATATGAAAAAAAAAGAGCCCGATCCTTTTCGAGGGACGGGGCTCTTTGAAATTAACATGTCGGAGGATTCTCCTCCAGTAGCCGGAAACAATGCCGGCAAACAGACAAATAGTCTTTGTCGCCTACATGGACAGACCCTTCTTTGACTTGCGAGCGCAGCCTTGGATGGAGCCAGCTTTTGGTAGCCGGCGCGTCGCCGCAGTACATGCAGACAGCCTGGAGTTTGGTGACAAAGTCTGCTTCGCAGGCCAGTTTTGGGATTGGTCCGAATGGAATTTCCTCAAAGGTCTGATCAAGGCCAGCAATGATGACGCGCAGTCTATGTTTTTCCGCCAGTTCTTTGGCCACTGACACCAGTTCGTCAGAGCAAAAGTGAGCTTCATCAATGAAAGCCGTAGTCAAATCCGGCGTAATGTGCGCCAGAATTTCCCGTGGATTGTTTTTGTCAAATTCGACGGTTTCAGTAATGATAATACCGCTGCGGCAGACTGCACGACCGTTTGTTTTTACTTTTTCTCAACTGTCCAGCTCAACCTCTCGGTCAGAGCCGCGGGGAATGAAAATCATTGCTTTTCTTCCTTTGGCAAAGCTTTCTTGTTTCAATCTTTCCAGCCCTTGGGCTGTTTTACCAACCCTCATGCCGCCAATAATAAGCTCTATACAGCCTCGTCGAAACATATAGGCCTCCTTTCGGTTATAAATCCAAGACTTCGCAAACGCTATTCCAAATGCGCAAATGAACGCCGTCAATAGTTGAATCGGCCGGGATGACCTGCCAGTCTGGTTTTATTTTGGCCAGGGTTAGGTAACCGGCACGGACCTTTTCGTGAAAGGCTAATGTCTCACTGTCCAGTCGATCACTGGCAATATGTTCTTTTATTCTTTCTAAGCCTTTCTTGGGGTCAATATCCAGTAGTATTGTCAGTTCCGGTTCCAAGCCGCCGGTAGCGAATTCATTGATTTTTTTTACTTCTTCCAGGTTGAATAGTCCGCGGCCAAAATGTTGATATGCAAGGGTGGAACCGAAAAATCGATCTGAAATAACCACGTCTCCCCGGCGCAGATGGGGCAGGATGACGCCTTTGACATGCTGGGCGCGGGAAGCCAGAAACAGGAATAATTCAGTTTCCGTGCACATGTTTTTGTTTTCCGGATCTTTTAGCATGTAACGAATTTTTTCAGCAATAGGACAATTGGTGCCGCCCGGTTCGCGGGTCAGGAAAACATTGAAGCTGTTTTGCTTTAGTTTTTCGGCGAGCAGTTTTATTTGTGTGGTCTTGCCCGTGCCTTCGCCGCCTTCAAACACAATAAATTTTCCCGGAAAATTTTGCATAGTAAATCAGTTAAGAGTTTTTAAAAACGGAAGCTCTTGATATATTTGATTGAGTAGCTGATTAATGAGAACTGATTGAGCTTGCTGGCGTTTGATTATGAATGATTGCAATAGGTTTAAGCTTACCAGCGCATTTTGCCTGAAAATTTGCGGAATAATATATTGGTTGCCGGTTTCCAAAAAGTATTTTTTAATTTTTTCCATAGTTGTCAGAAAGAGCTCTTGTTGCCCGGCTGGAATTATTGACTCCGGCATTAGGTAGCCATGCTTTGTAGAAAAAGGTTCAAAAAATAAACGGGTTTGCGGGCAAAGCATGAGCGCTTGAAAATTGTGCAGTGTGTCGCTTAGCTGAAGTGAACAAAATTGGTGTTCAAGGATAATTTTGGGCAGACAAGTGCTGATTCCGGCGCTGAAAATGTTTTGAAACATAATTTCCTTTTGTTCCATTGTCAGTAATTCAACTCTTTCCAGTACTTTTTCAGTGTTTTCAGTGCTACTGGCGCGCAGATAATAAAAAAGAATTTTGTTTTCAAATGAACGGTCAACATCAAGGAGTTTTATTTCCTGCTGTCGTGGCGTTTCGCTTACCTGGCAGTTTTTAATTGTATCGTTTTGCCTGGCCGGACAGCTGACGCCTCTTTGCAAACAAATGTTTTCAGCCAGTCGGTTTAATTCCGGCAAACTGTTTGTTGATAATTTTTTTATGAAGCCGGAAAAAGCAAATTCTGAAATAGCGATTTCTGCGTCAAGCAGTTGTCCGAGAGTTTGAAAATGCTCCTTCTTGGTTATGGCTTCTAGCTTTTCAAGCTCCGGTAGCAATGATTTATAGAGCTCGTCTTGTTCCAGGGCGGCATCGATATAATTTTCAGACAGCTTTTGCGTTTTATAAGAAAAAATATTGAATTCAGTAATGATTTTAATAAAAGCCAGCCTGGAAATTTTTTCAAATCTAAAAATCAGCAAGTTTGGTCTCATCCCTTGAATTTGAATATTCATATATTGATTTATCCTGTCGAACCAATGCCTCCTCGCGAACTGTCTTTTATTATTTCAATCTGATTGAATTCAGCTCGCTCGAATTTTATCAGCATTGCCTGAGCAATGCGTTCTCCTCGGCTTATTTTTATCAGAGCATAAGTAAAATTATAGGCTTCAAATCGCCATTCATCATTTTTGCCGTAAAAATCTTCATCAAAAATACCGATTGAATTAGCTGACATTATGCCTTTTCTGACAGGAAGAGAACTGCGCGCCGCCATTAATAAAAAATAACCCTTTGGTATTTTGATTATTACATTCAGGGGAACTAAAATTAGTTTTTGTGGCGGAATTTCAATGTCAGTTCTCGAATATAGATCAAAGGCGACCGCGCCTTTGGTTTTGTATTCTGGCAGGGGAAGAGTTTTGTCGATTAATTTTATATCTAAAAGCATAGTATCTGGATGATTTTATCAAGCTGTTTGTACACATAATCTTTTCCTTTGATATTCAGAATCGTAAAATCAGCCATGGCGATCGGTCCGCCTTTTTCAATATTTTCAATTTCCGCAAAATCGCGAGCCTGAGCTTGCTCTTCGGTTGCCGGGCGATTGCGAAGTTCTTTGTCAGTCGATTTGAGCGTGCGACCGGTCAGTCTTTCGTAGCGCAATTTGGGCGGTGAGTATATGGCAATGACTGATAATCGATCGCCATAATATTTTTTTAATTCTTTATATTCGGACCATGAATATAGTCCGTCGGCGACTAGACCTTTCTCCTGTAGAATTTTGTTAAATTTTGGGATGTTTAAAATAGCCATGGCCGCCATGCCGTGTTCGGCGCGCATTTGTTCGCGGATTGGTCGTTCATTTGCCTCAGTCGGTTCCAGCCCGCGAGCCTTTACTTCGTCGAGCACGATTTGGCCGAAGCGGGCAAAACCCCAGCCTTTTTGAACCAGATAGTCGGCGACCAGGCTTTTTCCCGAGCCGGTCATGCCGACGAGGGCGAGAATTTTGTTCATAAGATTGGTGAGTAGGGAGTCCAAGATTCACTATTTAACTTATTACTGGCTTTTTATTTTGAAGCGTCAAGGTCAAAAAGTTCTGTTGCTTTTTCGACCAAGTAAACAGTTCTAATCCCTGCTGTCATCATAGCATCCCAGCATGGCTCGCAACACCACCAATGCCCCCAGAGATACAGCGCCGGTTCAGAGTGAACAATATTTTTGTTCAGTAAATCTTTGATAGCCATTTGTTCAGCATGGCCTTCTTGTTTGCAGGTTTCTCGGCAATGGTGGTAGCCGGTTCCGGTCGGACATTTTTCCTCTACCCTGGGGCAGACCTTGACTCGAATTCCTGCGTTACTGCCCGAAGCCACTATTTCGTCGTTTATAACAATTACAGCCCCTGTTGCTTGTTTGATACAGCCGGAACGTTCGGCAATACACTGAGCCGCTTGAATGAACTTGTTTTTCTCAGAAACATAAAAAATTTTTCCATTAGGATGGATGAAGGGATATGGTTTGGAAGAGGCATAGCTGCTAAGCATTTTTTTGTTCTTCGGTTTGTATTCTAAACTGATCTTTTAATTCATTAATTTTGCCGGCTTTTAATAAGTCGATCTCTTCATCGGCGTCGTGTCGAGCTTCTAAACTATAGGGAGTTGAGCCAACATATTTGGCCTCCTGCTTACCGTGTTTTTTTGCGTCTTCTTCGTTTAATTCACCGTCAAGTTTATAAAGTTGCATCTGGCAGATTCGCTCGCCCGGATAAATCTTTATTATGTGATATGAATTGTTTACCACGGGAATTGTTAGCTGGCCATTGTAGCGGCAGTCGATCATGCCGGTTTCAATTTGCAGTCCGCGGCGAAGAGCAGAGCTTCTTGGCAATAACATGCCGGCAACGTCGCCACAATTTAAGGTGATTTTTTCTAGCGTAGAAATTAATATAAATTCTTTTGGTAAAATTTCAAAGTATTGACCAGGGCTTAATTTAATTAACTTTAGGTATTCTTCTGTGTTTTGATAATTTAAATAATCAGCATTTACAGCCACGCGTCCTTTGTCGCTCATTTTCCAGGAGTGAGGCACATAAAAACTCCAGCCGACGCGCAGGTCGATTGAGTTTGGCGACAGCTGATATTCATCCAATTCGGGCGAAAATGAAATTTGCTGATTTTTAAGCCGTTCCAGAATTTGTTTCTTGGTGAGGATAGACATAATGAGATAAATTTCTGCCTGACTTTAGTCAGTTCGACTGCCGGGGCGGGAGAGCCACTAAAGTGGGGTGGAAATTATTTTGTATCTTAGATTAATTACATTATCATTTAATTTTTTCATTTCTATAAGTTCAAGTTTAATATCTAAATCTAAATCCTTGAATAATGTGAGTCCGCCACCAAATAAAATCGGTTCAATCGTGATCTGTAATTCATTAACCAGCCCAGTTTTTAAAAATAGTGAATTGACCATAGAGCCGCCGCCGAGAATCACTTCTTTGAATCCGCGAGTTTCAAGTTCTGCGAGCAGTTCGTCCGGCGGTTTGTTTGTGTATTCTAATTGACCGGGGATGCTTATTTCTTTCTCTGGCTTGAAGGTCATGATCATGTTCAGCCGATCGGGCAAGGGCTTGCCAATGGTTTTGTAGGTGGATAGTCCCATGATAATAACACCGGCCGCTTTAGTCCGTTCAACAAAAATTCCTTTGTCCGCTTTTGACGTCCATTCAATTGACGGCTGATTGGCGCTCTTGGCGATAAAACCGTCGGCGGTGATGACCATCATCAAAATTACTTTCATAATTTTAAAGCACTATTTTAATCCCCTTAATCGGTTCCAGCGGGTTATATTGTTTTTGCAAGAGATTGGTAATGTCCTCAACCAGCGTTTCGTCGCCAGTCTCGGCGCGGTCAAAATAATCAGCTTGCGCTTCAAAGTAAATCGGCGAATGATTGTTTTCTCTCTCAATAAGTTCCCAGGCCTGCTGAAAATGCGTGTCGTAAATATGAGCGTTGGAAATGGTATGAGTTAATTTGCCAGGCTTAACGCCGAGCTTGCCGGCTAGGATTGCCAGCAGGAGGGCAAATCCAGCTACGTCGTGAGGACAGCCGAGCATCATGTCATTGGAGCGGATTACAGAATGAATGTGCAGTTTATTGCCAATAATATTGGCGGTCCAGGTATAGGGGCAGGGAACATTTTTTTTGCCTTCGGGATTGCCTAGGCCATCTTCGCGCGGATCCCAGGTTACGACAACGCCGTGTCTTGAGCCGGGATTTTCCGTTAAATGTTTAACCAGGAGACCAAGTTGGTCTCGGCCAAAAGCATGCCGCCAGCGGTGTCCGTAAGCCGCCGGCACTGTGCCGTCTTCTTCTGTGAAGTCTTCCCAGATTTTGGTGAATTTATTAACAAAGTCACCAGGAGTTTTGCTTCCCATAATGTACCATATTTGTTCGGCAACAAAAAGTTTAATCGGAATTTTGCGCAAGGTTAAAAGAGGAAAGCCCTTGTCCAATTCAAAAGTAATGCCGGGCAGTACCTTGCAGGTGTGGCCGGTGCGTTCATTGTATTCATCAAAGCCTTCATTCATAATGCGCAGAACAGCGGCTTTGAATTGTGAGTCAAATTGGGTCATGTGGATAGACAAAGAAGCGATAAGGGGATAAAGAAGATAAAGGTGTTAAAGGCGCAGGTGCCACGTTCCTGTTTATTTTACCAAATATAAGATTAATCGGGAAGTTGATAAGCTTGACGAGAGGCTCCGAGTGTGTTAGAGTAAATCAATCGGGAATTTTGACAACAAAAAGGGAGGTGATCAGATGATCAAACTGAGAATCGTTAATCAGACGGAAGAAGGTAGAAAATTCAATGGATTGGAAGTCTATTTGAACGTCTTAGAAAAGGGCGGAACCCTGTGTTCTGAATGCGGGGAAGAAGATTCTTCAATTCTGCATCGGACGTTTGAAGCGGCTAGGATTCGGCGCGGCGCAGTGAATTTGCGGCTGGACAGCGGCTTTGTGCGTGAGGTTATGCGCTTTATCCATTCCAAGATGGGGAATGACCGTGCCTTGTGTCTGGATTGTTTTGAATTAATGGTTGATGACAATCTCGGCGGCTTTGCGCCGGCCGATTGATTCAAAGGAGGCGATTCATGAGTAAGACGCGTGTAACAATCGAACTCAGCGCAGACACAGCCAGGATACTGACTGCGGAAGCAAAAACTGCTGGCTGGACATTAAAAAAGACCATTGAACTTCGTTTGGCCCTGTGGGCGCGCGGGGAAGAAGTAAAACATAATCAACCGGAGGGGACTCTGCCGCTTACGGATGAAGAACAGATAGAAGAATGTGTTGGTCGCGATAGGCGTTGACAAGCAAAGGCCGCCGCAGTGAAACACTGCGACGGCCTTTTTAATACAATAATTACAATTATCAATTTTGCAATTTTCCCGCCAGAGGCGGGTCACCTTTGGCGACGTTAAGTTGACAATTTTCAACGCATCGCGAGCTGAATTGAAAATTTTTTCATTGAAAATTTATTGTAAATTCGAAAATTGTAAATTGAAAATTTTACTTGGTCTCAACTTTGACTCCCTGTCCCATACTTGAACAAATCGTGAGCGCTCTGATAAATACGCCTTTTGAAGTTTCTGGTTTGGATTTTTTTACAGCTTCCAAAAAGGTACTGATGTTTTCCACGAGCGACTTGGCGTCGGTGCTGACTTTGCCAATGGCCTGATGAATATTGCCGGAATCGTCATTCTTAAAGGCCACTTTGCCTTTTTTTAATTCGCCGATTGTTTTTTTCAGGTTGGTGGCGATGGTTTCATTTTTTGGTGAAGGCATCAGACCTTTCGGACCGAGAATTCTGGCTAGCGGAGACAAGCTTTTCATGATTTCAGGAATAGCCACGGCAATATCAAAGTCAATTTTGCCGGATTTTTTTAGCTGTTCAATATCGCCTTCAGTGTAAACAATATCAGCGCCGGCTTCTTTTGCTTCTTTGGCTTTGTCTTCCGTGACAAAAGCCGCTACTTTTTTTGATTCACCGAAAGAATAAGGCAGTACAACTGTGCTGCGCACTTGCTGTTCGCCTTTTTTCGGGTCAATGCCGAGCCGCAGATGAACTTCGACAGTTTCGTCGAATTTAGCAGTGGCTGATTTTTTTACGATTTCCACTGCTTCTTCGATCGGGAAAAGTTTGTTTCTGTCAAAAGACTGGTAAAGAGTTTTAACGCGTTTTTTTACTGACATAAGTTTGAATTATGAATTATGTCCGCCATAGGCGGATGCGCCTTTGGCGCAAATTATGGAAAACAGGACTTAAGTAACAAAAAGAATCGCGTTGCCGCGACCTTTGGCGCTTGAACAAAAAATTTATTCAAGCGTTCTGGCCGTGGTAATGGCGTCCCGTCCGATTGGGGACTCCCACAACATTTTTATATGCTATTGTATTCAGTATTTTTTGTCAAGCTGTTTATTCTACTGTCACGCCCATTTGTCTGGCAGTGCCGGCGATAATTTTCATGGCGGCTTCAATATTAGTAGTATTTAAGTCTGTCAATTTAGTTTCAGCGATTTGGCGCAATTGAGCTTTGCTGATCTTACCGACTTTTTCAACCAGCGGTTTGCCGGAACCTTTTGCAATGCCGGCAGCTTTTTTGATTAATTCGGAAGCTGGCGGGGTTTTCATTATAAAGTCAAAAGTTCGATCTTCGTAAACAGTGATAATAACCGGAACAATGTCGCCGCTGCGATCTTTGGTTTTGTCGTTGAATTGATTGCAGAAATCCTGAATAGCCACGCCGTGCTGTCCGAGGGCCGGGCCGACCGGAGGAGCGGGTGTTGCTTTGCCTGCTTGAATTTGCAGTTTAATCTGCGTTTTTACCTTCTTTGCCATAAAATTTAAGAGCCAAGGTATTGGTTTGAAAAAGATTCGCGCGGACGCCTGAAGCGTGAAGCGGGAATGTTTTATTGAACCGAAATCTTAGCAACTTGATTATATATAACATGAAAAACAAGGGGAACAAGAAAAACAGTTTTTGCTAAATTTTTTTGACTTGCAAATAATCAAGCTCAACCGGAGTTTCTCGGCCAAACATGGTGACCAGCACTTTGACTTTGCCGCGATCTTCGTCCACTGCGGATATTTTGCCTTCGAAATTTTTGAAGGGCCCGTCAATAATTTTAACCGGAGCGTCAATTGATACGTCGATCGTGTATTTGGGTTCTTCAACGCCCATGCGTTTTTGCAGTTCTTTCATTTCTTTTTCTGAAATCGGCGTGGGTATGGTGCCCGTGCCAATGAAGCCCGTGACGTTTGGCGTATTGCGCACTACGTACCAGGAATCATCGGTAACAATCATTTCAACGAAAACATAACCCGGGAAAATCTTTTCTGTAATGATTTTTCTTTTGCCGTTTTTGATTTTGATTTTTTTCTCCGTGGGAATGAGAATGTTGAAAATCTTTTCTTCCATGTCCATTGATTCAATTCTTTGTTTTAGATTTTCAGCCACATTTTCCTCATAGCCGGAATATGTGTGGATCACATACCAGCGTCTCCCGCGTTGTATTTGTTTTGCCATAGAATTAGAGATGGTAGAAGCGATAGTGGTGATAGAGGTAAAACACTTTTATCACTTCTTACACTTCTTACACTTCTATCCCTTTTATATAAAGATTGCCAGTAGCTTGGAAAAAATAAAATCAAGAATACCAAGGAAGGCGGCCACAAACAAACTTAGCCCGATTACAATTAGCGTGTGCTTGGTTGTTTCTTTTTTCGTCGGCCAGGTGACTTTTTTTAATTCTCTTTTTGATTCGATCAGGTATTTCACCAATCGATTTTCTTTTAGGTTCATAATGTTTTTCTTTGTATTCTAAAAAGGCCTTTTGGCCCATCAACAGAATTGTAGTACAAACAATAGAAATTGGCAAGGGCTTGCCATTGGCCGGGTGTGGATGGCCGATCTGACGTAAAATTAGAGTTGGTGAGAGCGGTATAACGTTTCGGCATATCTGATGTTTGCCGTAGCGTAGCGGAGGCAAATATGGGT
>CAZPYM010000003.1:0-172522 GCA_964590105.1 uncultured Gammaproteobacteria bacterium | reverse complement strand
CGAGCCAAAGAAAGAAGACAAGCGTTAGCTTGGCTTTTTTCTTTTACAAAAATACGAGGATGAGAAGCCCGGCCTGAGCGAGGAGGAACGACGAGTCGAAGGCAATCCTCGTCCCCGAGCCAAATATTTCTGTGAAAGCGACCGACGTGCGTCGGTTGTTTTTAGTTTAATATTAGCCGAAAACGACAGGGATTAAAATTTGTTGTATTTCCGTCCCGTTCCCGTCGGAAAGAATGATTTTGCAATATTGCCCTAACATTACATAAAAATAACGGTTCGAACCCCAGCTCTGTCTGCCATCGAATTTATTCTTAATAATTTTAGTTAAATTGACTATATTTTTATAACATTATATAATATCAATATACATTGATATTTATCCACACATATGAAATTAGATTGTTGTGATAGCAAAAAAGCCAAAGAAGAACTAAATGGAATTGTTAATTTTCTGAAAGCCCTTTCTGAAGAAAATCGACTTAAGATTTTGTGTATCCTTCAGAAAGGTGAGCTTTGCGTTTGTGATATTTGGCAATATCTTGATTTGCCTCAAAATCTAGTTTCCCACCATCTAAAAGTGTTAAAAGATTTTGGGTTAGTTGAGTCAAAAAAAGAAGGCACAAAAGTTATATACTCTTTGATTTCTAAAAACACAAAGAAGTATATTTTGTTATTATCACATTATATATAATAATTAAATTATCCTTTGAAAAAAGGATATAATTTTACATTAAACATCAATGTTAATTGATATTAAATCTATGAAAATAAAATCTATACAAGTTCTAGGATCAGGTTGTCCAACCTGTAAACAACTACTAGAAACTACTAAAAAAGTAGTCAAAGAATTAAATATTGATACGGAGATTGAATATATTACTGATGTAAGCAAAATGATTGAAATGAGAATAATGACTAGCCCTGTATTAGCAGTTGATGGCAAGCCAGTTTTAACTGGGGGAGGTAAAACAGAAGAAGAGATAAAAAAAGCTTTACAGAACAAACAGTCAGAAGAAAAAGATATCACAAGTGGGTGTGCTTGTGGTGGCAAATGTTAATATAGAATAATATGGATATTTTTAAACCTATTCAAATATTTGCTGATATTGTTACTTATAACTGGTTTAATATCACAAATCAATATTGGGGCGATGCAATTAATTTTTTCATCTATGACACCATAAAAATAGGATTACTTTTAATTGTAATTAACTATTTCATGGCTATCACTCGTTATTATCTACCAGTAGAAAAAATTAGATCTATCTTAGCAAGTCGAAAATGGTATGGCTTTGATTATTTTTTAGCCGCCTTGCTTGGAGTGGTAACTCCTTTTTGCTCTTGCTCTTCAATTCCTCTGTTTATTGGTTTTGTTGGTTCTGGCATTCCTCTAGGTGTAACCTTTGCATTTCTCATTGCTTCACCGTTAGTAAACGAAGCTTCGCTGTTTATATTTCCATCAATTTTTGGACTAAAAATGACTTTAGTTTATAACAGTATTGGCATCGCTGTTGCTATGTTAGCGGGATTAGTAATTCAAAAATTAAAAATGGACAAGAATGTAAATCCAGACTTTCTAAAATTTAAAACACAGAAAGAAGCTATACAAGAAAATGGCGGTGAAATAGTTCCACTTAAGAAAAGGTTAATTATCTGGTGGAATGACGGTATGCATATTTCAAAGAGTATATTCCCTTATGTTTTAATTGGAGTTGGCTTAGGTGCTTTGATACACGGATTTGTACCAAGAGATTTTGTTGAAATGTATTTATCAATTAAAGATTGGTGGGCAGTTCCAATGGCTGTAATTTTAGGTATGCCACTTTACGCTAATTCGGTAAGTATAATCCCCGTGGTTGAGGCTATGACAGGAAAAGGAATACCGATTGGTACCTCTCTGGCTTTTATGACCGCTACTGTGACTTTATCAATTCCAGGGCTATTAATCCTTAAGAAGGCTATGAATTGGAAACTGTTATTGGCTTTTGTTATAGTTACATCAATAGGTATTATGATTATAGGATATTTCTTTAATTTCTTTACTTTTTAAATAAAAATATGCTTAAAAAATTATCATCAGTTTTTTTATTATGCATTTTTGCTTTCGCTCTTTCTGGCTGTAGTCAACAAATATCTGTTGGAGGGAACGGAAATGATGTAAGCAAAAATATACAAGTTACTAATGTGAATAGTCAAAAAACAAATAACTATCCAATGTCTAATGCGGAAACCATTGCAAATAAACTGGAAGTCTATTATTTTCATCGCACGGCTCGTTGTTATTCTTGTAAGACTATCGGGCAATATGTAAAAGAGACAATAGAAGAAAAGTATAGTGAACAAACTAGTAATGGCACAATTGATTTTAAAGAAATAAATGTAGATTTAGCAGAAAATAAAGAGGTAGCTAAAAAGTTTCGAGCTTCTGGGTCTTCTTTGTTTATTAATCGTATTATTAATAATAAAGACAACATAGAACAAGATACTAATGTTTGGCGATTACTAAATAATGAAACTCAATTTAAAAATTATTTAGAAAATAAAATAAACTCTTATCTAGGAATGTAAAACTATGGAATTTATAAATACTATAATTGACGGTTATAACATACCGCTTCTAACTGCTTTTTTGTTGGGTATTTTAACGTCCATTAGTCCGTGTCCATTAGCGACCAATATTACAGCCATTGCTTATATCTCTAAAGAAATAAAAACAGTTAAAAATACATTACTCAACGGTTTGTTTTATACTTTAGGCCGTGGTATTAATTATACACTACTAGCTACTTTAATTTATTTTGGCTTATCGTCATTTCAAATTTCAAGAATTTTTCAGGGCTGGGGTGATAAGATTTTAGGACCTGTTTTGATTATTATTGGTCTAATTATGTTTGGAGTGATAAAAATTAATATTGGCGGACATAACCAGAAGATTGAAAAAATAAAAGAATGGCTTTCCAATAAAGGATATATTGGCTCATTGTTTTTGGGCGTTTTATTTGCTTTGGCTTTTTGTCCTTATAGTGGGGTTTTATTTTTTGGTGTTTTGATCCCTTTGGTTTTAAAATCAACTGAAAGTTTATTTCTTCCACCATTATTTGCTCTTGGTACAGGTTTGCCTGTTATTGTATTTTCATTTTTTATTGCTTTTTCAATGCAAAAAGTCAGCCGAGCATTCCAAATTGTTCAAAAAGTTGAAAAAATAATGAGGTATATTGTTGCTTCTGTCTTTATGGTAACAGGTTTATATTATTTTTATATCTTAATTAAATTTTTGGTATAAAAAGTGGTTCGAATCCCAGTGCTGTTTTGCTAAAAATTTATTTTCAATAATGTTAGCCAAATAATGACAAGTTAGGATCGCAGTCCCGGAGCCAAAGAAAGAAGACAAGCGTTAGCTTGGCTTTTTTCTTTTACAAAAACACGAGGATGAGAAGCCTGGCCTGAGCGAGGAGGCACGACGAGTCGAAGGCAATCCTCGTCCCCGAGCCAGATTAAATTGTTTTTACATAAAAAAACAGCCCGTAATTTGCGGGGCTGTTTTTTTATTAATTCAAACTTATTCATTTTGTTCGTTTTTACTATTAGCTTCATCAATTTCGCTCATCTCTTCTTCAATGGTTACATTTACTATACTTTTCATCTTTCTTTTCCGAATTATCCAATAAATCACAAATACAATTATGGCGATAAAAATCATGCCAAAAAGAAAATAATATTTGTACTTTTGAAAAAATGATTTGTTAGAAGTTTCTTTTATTATATCATTATTCACATTCAAATTAGATTTTGGCTGTTCCTTTACCACATAATCCCAAGAATCTCCATCGTCAATACAAATAACTTCATTGTTAATTTCACAATTATCCGTTGCTCCAACAAAACTAACGTTCTTACTATTATATTGTGGAGAATAATCAAATTTATTTTGCAATTTAATATTTAGTTCAGCAGGAACATCTCTTGCATAAAGAGTATCAACGTCAAATTCACCATTAAAAACAGATAGACTCAAAGCCTCTTTTTCAGCATAAGTTTTATCATCAAATTGAGCCCATCTTGTTAAATCATCTAAATTATCAAATAAACGAGGGTAACTTCCTTGTGGATATTGATAAGTATGCCATATTAAATTACCGAATTCTTGTTTTGATATTTCAAGCGTATTAATTATTTTTTTAAAATCAAGCTTATCCTGTTCAGAAATATTGTTTGCTTTCATTATGATAGGAAATGGAGTAATTGTATAATAAAGTTGTGAATCATTAATTGACGAATCACCAAAAACAAAAATTAAACCATTGATAATTTCGTATTCAGATATATTTACTTTATTTAACTTTCCTTTGTTGGACTCTTCCACAATCTCTGATGCTAAATCAAAATTTTGCGAAAAGCCTAACGATTCCCCATATAAAAATATTTCTTTGTCTCCATCTAAACTTCTCAATACTTGATTTTCATTTTCATCTTCATAAATCTCCCAATTTTCTTTATTAAAATTAAAAGAAACAATTGGAATGGCATCATAAGCACCTAATTTTGTATATTTTTCTGAACTGTAACCTGACCCCTGAAATAATCTGTCGGCTTTTTTATCATTATTATATTCTGCACATTCTTCATACCCACCACTAAAACATGATTGTTTCTCGAATATAGTTGCCTTGTTTTCAATAGTAGACACAGCCTCTATCTGAGTAAAATAAAAAGTTTTGGCTGCTCTAGGAGCTGTCATTGCATCCACAGAAGAACACAATACAAAAAAACACATTATAATCAAGGGCAAGATAAATAATTTATTAAATTTCATAAAAATAAATTTATTTGTTTATAAAGATACTATATCATAAATATCAATATTTCTAAACGCATCCCTAACCCCGAGCCATGAACCACTCACTTCTTTCGGGAAATGGGTGGCTTTTGTTTCATTCAATTCAGACATTTGATAAAACAAAAATCAATTGCAAAACTGAACTGGCTAAATACAAATTCGAAATAAAAATATCAATTTTAAAAACCTAATATTTTGGCATTAAATAACCGCAAAAACCATGAATACAACTTTTTGTATTTTTATAGTATACTAAAAGTAAGGTGACAATAAACTAACTTACAATTTATTATAAATCAATTCTATGAAAAGAGCAGTTATGTTTCTGATTCTAATTTTTGGCTTAGTCCTGTTTACCGGCTGTGAATCCGGGAACCCGGCCCCGGGAACTAATATCAGCGAAGACGAGGTGGCTGATCTTATTGAAGAAATTGATGGCAACGGTAAAATCAAAGGTAGCTGTAGCGCGCTTGCCGAGAGCACCTGCATTGATTATATCGGCTCCCTTTGGACCGAAGAACAAATGAAGTTAAATTGCAGCGGAGACGGCATGACATTTTCAAAAAATACTTGCAAATACTCCGAACTTGGCGGCTGCAATATGGGCCCGGGCACAATTACTGAAATTGTTACCTGGCATTACAAAGAAGGCAACGCGGGATTCAACGAAGAATCAGTTATTTACGCAGCTGGAGCCTGCAACGCGTTGCCAATAGCCAAATGGATAAAGCCGGAGGATTTGTTGCCAAATAATTAAAAGACCCAATCAGTAGAAAGTCCTGACCATAGAATCATAACTTTGTTTACGACTCCTAGCCAAACCCAAAGAGCGATGAGGAATTATCTTCATTGCTCTTGTTTTTGCTTGAATAAGAAGTATAATTCTAGTAAGTTTACCTATCTTATGATAAAACCGGTCAAAAAGCCTTTACTTTTAATAATTATAACCACTGCGATAATCTTCGGCGTGGTTTATTGGGTTTTGACCCAAAAACCAAAATTCGAGGAAAATACCACAAAACAACATATTGATTCCCTACTAGAAGCTAGAAAAACTGAATTATTAACAGAGGGATCATCAGAAGACCCCTTTGGGCAAGACAATCTTGTTCGCATCCTTTTAATAGGCCTGGATACCAGGACAGGAGAAACAAAACAACACTGTGACGCTATTCAGCTGATAGAAATTGATCGCGCCTCCAATAAGATCGTTATCACTGCGGTTCCCCGAGGTACTTATGCTCAGCTTCCGCCAGGGCAAAAATACCTTGCCAGTGATTATTATGTTTCCAATGCCTGCGCAATCGGTGGGCTGACGTATGGAATTGAAAAAATCGAAAAAATTCTTGGCAAAAAAACCGATTATATTGTTGCTATGGGTTTTTCAGAGGCAATGGGAATTTTGAGACGACTGGAATTGCCTGCTGAAGAAACGCTCCAATGGCTGCGGCTGAGACAGGGCTATGCGATTGGAGAGCCACAACGCGCCCGCAATCATTCCACCTTTATAAAACAACAGCTAATCAATTTATCGCCGAAGATTAATTCGACAATGAATATCCCATGGCAATTTATATTATACAAAATGGTTCACACGGACCTATCTTTTTCGCAAGGAAGGGAAATCGTCGCGGCAATAGCAAAAATGAATCTTGCTACCCAGCCTGAAAATATTTCGCTGGCAATGAAACCGCCACACGCCGTACAAGATATTCCCTATGATCCAACCAAAGTTGACGAATACTTAAAATCAAGAATTGAACCGATAAAACACCTATTACCGGTAGCTGATTACTCGGCCACAACGAAAGAGGCTATGGAAGAAAAAATCCTGGCCGCATTTAACGAAAACAAACAAGACCAAACCTTTATAACCTGGGCTTTTGACAACGGACTATGGTTTCAAATAGAAGATACGCAAAAAAGGGAAACCCTCCACTATGAAATTATATCCAAATACGTGGCTTTTATTTCAGAGGAAGTGCAACGTGAAAAAATTATTGCGGATTATATTATGGAAATGGATGAAATCAATGAGAATACCTGGGCAACAAAAGGGCGCGAGTTGCTGCTGCAGACATTGAATTCTATTGTGAAATAAATAAATCGGCCAAATAAAAAAACGAACATCATTTCGTTTTTTTTATTTTCTTTGAATAAAACCCCAGGTCGATTTCCCCAATTCAACTCACTCAATGTTTATAATTTTATATTCTATTTCTTTGCTCGCTAATTTTATTTTGACCGTCTCGCCGACTCGGCGACCGAGGAGCGCCGCGCCTATCGGCGAATTATGAGAAATAATACCACCGCCGGGATTGGTTTCAGTAGAGCCGAGAATTTGATATTTTTTTTGTTGGCCCGCGCCCTCAATCGTCACGCAATGGCCAATCTGAACAGAGTCGGTCTTTTCCTGAGGTGAAATGATAATCGCGTGATTCAGCTGATTCCCTATTCGAAGAATCGCCGAATTAATGCCTCGGAGCCGCCCCTTCGCCATCTGATAGGCCGTATTTTCAGAAAAATCTCCCATTTCGCCCAGCCTTCTGACCTCGGCCGCCGCCTGCGGTTGACTGATATTCTTTAAATGTTCCAATTTATTTTTCAATTCTACAAATTTCCCTTCCGTTAAATAAGGATCTTGTTTGGTCTGTTTGAAGCTAAGTGGTTTTCGATATGGGACCCGCATGTGTTTATAATATACTTTCTCCGCCAAAAATCCCATCGGCCGTTGCATTATTATTACTCCTGGCTTAAGTCATGGCGCAGTGCCTAGTCGCGCCGGCGCAAGCCGATAGCCCCTACTAAATCGGGCGGACACTCGCGCCTCCACCATTTAAACCAAAAAACTATTTGATAAAACTTTTGTTATTTAATTCAGTTTTAGTCCTTATGAATCACAAAATCATTTTTTACTCCCATCTCCTGCAATAACTGATTATCCCACAAATACTTACGTTTATCTTTTAAAACAAGGTCGAGATTACGTTCAAACCAAGGCTGTAAATTTTCGTAGCCATAATTTAAAACAATATAATTCAAAGTATTTTTCAGTTTTTTATATTCATCGCTTTGCACAAATTTTTCTTCAGAGGTAATTTTACCGTCAACTAATATTTGATGTTTTTCTAATAAAACCTGAAGTCGATTTATTTGCGCATTCATAGAAACTTCAAACATTCCCCACGGGCCGAATAAACTTAAAATTAACATTACGCAAATTGAAATCGGGATAATTTTAATGGCCGCGTTTTTCCAAATAGCAAACAGCAACCCGATTGCCAACAACCAGATTCCCAGTAAAACAACCAAGTATCGGCGTTCAGTAACACCGTAATCATTAATTCGCAATTTAATTGCCCAGAATAAAATTCCGGTTAACGGGACAATGGCAATAAATACGGCGCGATAAAAAACCCGCAGCCATTTGCTTTTATTTTTATACGCCCAAACAATTGAACAAGTAATAATTCCAAAAACAGAAAAACCAATTATTAACGAGGCCACAATCCCCCTTGGCCATTCACCGACAAATAAAATCTTTATTGAATAAGCATAAACAATTAAAAAATACAAACAAACCAGGGGAATTAATAAGAACTTGGCAATTGCCTTGATCCAAACGGGAGGTTCTGAATTTTCTGACAAATTCCTTATTTTTTTCGGAATAAAAAGCAGAAAAAAATGCACGGCAATTAACATTACCATAATTATCCAACCTGCGAAAAATATCTTTCCGGAAAACTCAAACATAAATAAAGCTGAAACAGTCAGCAGCGCGACCGACAAAGCGCCGTAAACAAATCCGCAAATCGCGCCGGTAATTACAAACATAATGGCCAGAGTTTTTACAAAATGCCAAAAATCCTTATTGTGCCATTTGCTTAAATACCCCATAAACAAAACCGTTAAACAAAAACAGCCGAATAATATCACATAACGAATAATGTTTTTAGTCAGCCCGTCATTTACAACACCGGGCAGAATAAAATAATATAAAGCCAGAAAAACTATTCCCGCTACGCGAACCAGCCATTTTTTCCATAACTCCCAATTTTGCTGTTCTAAAAATAAAGCGATTGCTAAAAACAACAGCATTCCCAAAACACAAAGTAAAAAAAGTTTCATCAGAACCGGATATTCAAATTCAACCAATATCCAGCTGACGCCAATAATTGTTGCAATCAAAGAACACAAACTTACCAGCGGAAACCGGCAGATTGTGCTGATTAAATTTTGCAGGGTAAAATTTTGTTTAAGGCTAGTCATAAATTTTTGTAAATTATAAAGCTGTTACCACCATAGCAATTTTACCGGCAAAAATCAACCTTAAAAACAATAAATAAACAATCAGACCCGCCTTCTAGGGCGCGCCTGACTGTAATATGCTCTTAATTATTCTAAAGTTTTCAAAACCGCTTCCACCTGCTCATCAGTCAGCCCGATTTTATTTTTAAGCTGGCCATTAACAATTCCCTGCAATGCCCTTTCGTTGTCTTTTAATTTTACCAAACTGGGATAAACTTCCGCCACCGCCGCGGTTTTGTCGCGCAGTATTCCGCCAAGCCGCTTTAATTCGGGCGGGACTTCAATTTTTTTACTGCCGGCCGCTTGAATTTCATCAAGATTTTTCCGCAATTCAGCGAGCGCCGCTTCATCAATATTATCAAAATTCTTTACTTTATTAAAAAACTCATTCACCGCCTGCTCTTGTTTGCCGCGGATCTTTGGATCAGGCGCCAAGCCGGCTATTACTTCGTTATATGTTTTAATGTTAGCCAATAATTTTTCAGAATTCAGCGTGGCTTTTTTTTCATTTTCGCCAAACCCGGTTTCAGCGCTGTAATGAACCGTTGCTTCTCCGTCCAATTTTACTACTTCAATAAAATCAATGAATCCTTCCGGTGTTGTTTCGTTATAAATTTTTACCGCATTGGCCAATTTTGAATCCGGCTCAATAATACCGGCGGACATATGTTTCCCAACCAGCCAAATTCCAAGTTCAATTTCTTCCGGTGAAAAACCGTTTGCTTCAAAAGCCCGGCGCACTGTATCTTCGGCGCCTGCGCTCATTTTTTCAAAGGTAGCGTGTCCGACAAACTTGATATTGTACTGGCCAGTAGCCGCGTTTAACGGATTTTCGTTTTTAGGCGCGTTAGCCGCTATTATTGCCGGATCGGTTTTGCCAATATCGTGGAATAAAAATACAATTTGGTAAAACTTTTTCTTTTTCTCGTCCGCTTCCAGCTTTTCAATTTTCTCCAAGCCAAATTTTACATGATCCCAGATTGCCGGGCCTTCAGCATGCACAACTTCTTTAATTCCTTTTTCAGTCATTAACTTTTTTAATTCTTCCTCTTTTCCTGAATCACCGGCAATAACTTGTTTCGCTGTTTCATAAATCGGCCTCTCTGATTCATTAACTTGTTTTGATTCCATTGAACGCAAAACCATTTCAATATTTGCGGGTAATGCTTCAATCCCGAACGCGGCCAGCTCTTTTTTCGCCGCTTCTTCTCTGTCCGGCGACACGCCCATGTTTTGCTGGGCTTTTAACAAATCATTTTCCATTGACATAGCTTTATAATTTAAAATTAATTTACGCTTGTTTTTCTTTAGCCATTTCAAATATTTTTTTTATCGCCGCTTTTATTGCCGCTTTTATTTGATTTGACGAAGAATTAAAACAAAAACCGTATCCATCATCATGGCTGCTATATCCAATTGTCTGCCCGAAAAAATCAACCGAACCCACTGTGCTTCCCTCGCCGTATTTATTATATGTGGTATCGTCATGGTATTGAATCATATCCATGAAATTTATTCCGCTAATCCCGGCTTTACCGGCGATTACTTCAAAAATTATGACCAATTCATCCACTGCTCGATACCCCATACCAAAATCAGAACTCCTGTCTTCCCAATCCGAGAGCTCATTGCTTGCCCAATCAGCAATAGCATCAATATTTGACTCTTTCATTTCCAGCGCCTTGGCTTCAGATTGAAAGGCCAGCCCGTCATATAAATCTTCTTCTGAATCTTCAGCTTGTTTTTCTTGAACTACCGAAGCGAGTTTTGGGAAATCTTCGTTTGGCATAAAATTATTTTTTTAATTCTTCAAATACTTTGTTAAAGTCTTCTTCCTTTAATAAAGAAGTTCTTGAAGCCGCAATCAAAGAACCGCCGGCAACCAAAACAGTTGGATCTTTGGTAATAATATCATCTGCATTAACTTCACCTGAAGCAACTTTGTCATTTAGGCCAAAAAATGCTTCTCTGTCTGCCTGGCCTTCCCAGCCGTCAACCATTTTTTGTTCATCTTCTGTTTTATCCGGCTTGGCAATAATCTCATCTCTTTTTTGTTTTTCCGCTTTAATTAAACCCAAGCAAATTGCGCTTAAATCCATAACATTGGCCATATCAGGTGTAATCCCAATATCATAATTATCGCCAAACGCTCGGCCTTCTCCGGCATAAACAGCGACAACAGTGTCTGGGCTAACCCGGTTATAAGCCATATTTGTAAAAATAAGCGGTTTTTTGCTGGAGCCAATCACCACATTCACCACAATATCATTTCCTTGTTTATCTTTAATTGTCATTTTCCCCTTTTCCGCTTTTTCAAAATCTTGTAAAAATTCAGCGAATGATGCTTTTAAATTTTCCCGCCCTTGCCCAACCACTTCCTGCAATTCTTCTGACAACTCCAGGGTTGTAACATCAGCTGAAATATCAAAGCTTGAATCCTTGACTTTTGCCGCATTGGCTGCATTAATTAATTCAAAAACCATTTGATTGCGCATATTTTCATACTTTGTCTGAATTTCCTGAAGTTTTTGAACTCCCTCGGCATTTAACCTTCCGTTGTCACTTTTCATTTCAGGATTACCAAAAACTTCTTTGCCAAGCTCGGCTCGGCCTCTGTCGCTAAGTAAACTTTTGATTGCTGAAACTGTTCCAGGCAAACTGGCTGCATATTGTTCAGGATCAAGTCTATTTAATCCATAATCTTCAATGTTGGTCACTTTTGCCAAATCCTCTGCAATAACCGGCATTTCACCATTTTCAATCAAACTACGAGTTAAATATGACGAAGCTATGGCATCAAGATCACTGTCAAAATGAGTTTCAACTTTAGTGATTCCTTTTTCTCGAATTAACTGTAAAACTGCCTCGGGATAATCAAAAACCATTTGGGTTGAACATTTTTTTGAATCAACTCCTTTGGCACTAAAAAAAGTATCTATAGAATGGTGATCAATTGCGCCGGCCAAGATACTTTCTTTATAAATATTATCAATATCTTCCTGACTAAATTCTGTTTTATCTTTATATTTTTCTAAAAATTCCGTAAACACTCCCGTGTCAGTAACCAAAGACCCCTGCGCTAATTTTTCTTCCAGATTGATTTTAGCGCCCTTTGGTAAAGACGGTAAACAACCCTCGTATTTCACTGAGGGAAATTCCTGCTTTTCTTGTGCCGGCGTTGAAACCGCGCCCATCATTGGTTCTGTCATAAAGTTACAGTTATATATAATATTTAAAATAAATGAAAAGTCCCTCCTGTTTGAGACTTTTCACTCTACCATTACAGTATAGCAAATATTTTCAATTTTGTCAAGTTTGTAATGAGAAAATTTTTGTATTTGGCGAATTTCTGCGCAGTTGTTCTTCTCTTTTATTTTTAATAACAAAATGCTAATATATAGTTAGTTCATTTGGTTAGTTCATTTGTTCCTTGGCTAAAATGGAGGTGGCCGATGCAGTGCGAACTTTTGCAGGATGTTCCGAGTGACGACTTACGACTGATTTTGTCTTTTTTCCAACAGCGGCGGATTTTCCGCGGCCAAACGTTCATTCACAAGGGCGAACCGGGCGAGGAAATGTTCATCATCCACTCCGGCCGCGCCGTAGTCAAGATTGCCCAAAAAAATATCTGTACTCTCTCTAAGGGAGATATCATCGGCGAGGTCTGCCTGACCCAACCCGGGTCTGCCAGAACCGCTGATCTGCTGTCTGAAACTGACCTCGTCCTCTACGGAATAACCAGCGATGTCATGGACAGAATTGCCAGGTCCTATCCACAAACCGTCGGGATATTGTGGAAAAACATCGCCCGCATTGAAGGACGACGCCTGCGCAACACCAATGACCGACTGGAAGATGTCACGAGAGAATTAGCAGAGGTAAAGAAAGAAAAATCCGAACTTGAAGAACAGCTTTTTGAAACCACCCAGACTGGTTTCAGCAAAATCAAACGGGCACTGGTCTCTGCCAAGTGATAACGTTGTACATTCACCCACAAGCTGCCGCATGAGCAGCTTTTTTCTTTGAAAAAAATATGCTAAAATGGGAATAGTGAATCTAATCCAAGGCTAACTTGATTAACTTGATTAACTTGATTAACTCGATTAACTCGGTTAACTTGATTAATTTTCTTCTATGCCAAACAATCAACAAAAAGCTTATGTCATTGCCGTAGATATGGGGTACGGACATCAGCGCGCCGCCTGGCCCCTGCGCAAGCTGGCTCACAATAATGAAGTGCTTAATGCCAATGATTACCCTGGTATTCCAAAGGCTGATCGAGAAATATGGAAGCACAGCCGACAAGGCTATGAATTTGTCTCACGCTTCAAAAAAGTACCAATTGTTGGTGAAATTGTCTGGGATATTTTTGATAAATTGCAGGAGATTCCCCCGTTCTATCCAAAAAGAGATTTATCCGACCCAAATATTCAGGTGAAGTCAACATTTTCTCTTATCAAAAGAAAAAACTGGGGCAAACATCTGATTGAGAAATTATCGAAAAAGCCGTTGCCTCTTATTTGCACTTTTTTTATTCCCGCTTTCATGGCGGAAATTTTTGATTATCCCGGAGAAATATACTGCCTTGGCACGGACACTGATCTTAGCCGCGCCTGGGTGCCGATTGATCCACGCAAAAGCAAAATTAAATATCTGGCGCCAAATCCAAGAGTTGAACGACGACTCCGTCTCTACGGCGTACGCTCGGAAAATATTTTTGTCACTGGTTTTCCCCTGCCGGAAGAACTCGTCGGCGGAGAAAAAGAAACTATTCTTCGAGAAAATCTGGGGCACAGGCTATTTAGTCTTGATCCAAAAAGAGTTTATTTATCAAACTACGAAGAAACAATTTGCCGCCATCTCGGCGCGCACAATTTCCCACGAAAAAAGCATCACCCGCTCACGCTAATGTTTGCTGTGGGCGGAGCCGGCGCGCAAAGGGAACTTGGCATTGAAATAGTAAAAAGCTTGCGCAAATCAATTAAACAAAAAAAGATTAAAGTAATCCTGGTCGCCGGCATTCATAATGAAGTAAGTAAATATTTTCTAAAGGAGGTCAATTCTCTTGGTATTGGTCCGGAAATCGGCAAAACAATTGAAATTATTTACAGTCAAACAAAACCTGGATATTTTACAAAATTTAATAAAGCCTTGAAATGTACCGATATTCTCTGGACTAAACCAAGTGAACTCAGTTTTTATACTGCCCTTGGTCTGCCGATCGTCATGTCACCACCGCTTGGCTCGCAAGAACTTTTCAATAGACGGTGGCTCCGGGCAATCGGCTCGGGTATTAATCAGGAAGATCCGCAATACACCGACCAGTGGCTTTTTGATTGGCTGGACAACGGCTGGTTTGCCGAAGCGGCCATGAACGGTTTTCTGGAAGCGTCAACCAACGGAACAGAAAATATTAAAAAAATAATTGCGCACAAAGAAGAAGAACTCGGTGAAGTCAAAAAAATATTGCAATATTGATTAATAACATCAGTTTGTTCTTTCCAGGAGGCAAAAATGTCAGACCCACCCGGAAAAAAACCAGTTGTTTATCGATTTGATTTTTGTTGCTGGGACGAAGAAACTTACTATTTACCGGCCAGCAATGATATTGACGAACCGCACTCGTCAGACGAATCAGCCATCGTGTCGGCGGAATGTCATATTGGGACAAAACTAAAACACCCGAGAATTGTGAAAGTGCTTTGTATAATCCAAATAGTGCTCGGCAAATACAAGCTCGGCCGGCATGTAAAAACCATTACGCGCGCCAAAGAAGCACCGACCAAACAGTATCCAAGGATTCCAAACTAAAAAAGACCCGCAACGGGTCCTTTTTTTCATTGTTTTTAGTAACTTTCTACCTGCAAACCATCTGCAACTTGCTTCTCCGGACAGTCATCGATTTTCTTTGTTTTTTTCATACAAGCGGCGATAAAAGCATTAAAAAGCGGGTGGCCGGTTATCGGCCTGGATTTAAATTCAGGATGAAACTGCGTAGCCACAAAAAAAGGATGACCGGGAATTTCAATTATTTCCACCAGGCGATTATCCGGCGAAACTCCCGCCAACAAAAGACCGCCTTGTTCTAATTTTTCCCGGTATTCATTATTAACCTCATATCGGTGGCGATGTCGTTCGGAAATTTGTTTTTGTCCGTACGCCCGAAAGCTGATTGAATTTTCATTCAAAACACAGGGGTAAGCGCCCAATCTCATTGTCGAACCATAACGGCTGTGCTCTATATTTTCCACCTGATCAGGCATTATGTGAATGACTTTTTCTTTTGAATCAGGATCTATTTCTTCTGAAGTGGCTCTTGTAATACCGCAGACATTGCGGGCAAATTCAATAGTTGCCAGCTGAAGTCCATAACACAAACCAAAAAATGGAATTTTGTTTTCTCGAACATATCTGATGGTTGCCAGTTTTCCGTCAATTCCCCTACTGCCAAATCCGCCCGGCACTATTATACCGTCAAAGGATTTTAATTCTTCCAGCTTTCCCGGCTCAGCTTCATAAACAGCTGAATCAAGCCACTGAATATCAACGTTTTTCCCAAAAAACCAGGCCGCATGTTTGACTGCCTCAATCACAGAAATATATGAGTCTTTAAGCACAAAGTCGCCGGTCCTAAAGTATTTTCCGACAATGCCTATTGTTACTTTTTCTTTTGCTTCCCGAGAAACTCGGACCAGCTCTTGCCAATCATCCAGGTCGCGCGCTCCCGACTTCGGCCCCCAGCCAAATTGCATTAAGATTTTTTCGCCAATTTTTTCCGCTTCAAAATTAAGCGGAATCTCGTAAATTGAATCTACATCCGGAGCAGACATGACATGATCAGGCAACATGCTGCCGGAAACCGCGATTTTTTGTTTACGCGAATCATCCAGCGGCCGCGCGCTGCGGCAGAGGACAAAATCCGGTTGAATGCCGGCTGAATTTAGAGTTCGTATCGCATATTGTGTTGGTTTTGTTTTCATTTCGCCCACTTTTGAAGGAATCGGCAAAAATGAGACTAGAATGAAAAGCACATCATGAAAATTGTGCATTTTCATCATTCTGGCGGCTTCCAAAAACAATAAATTCTGATATTCTCCCACCGTGCCGCCAACTTCTATCAGCATAATTTCGGCATCGGTTTTTTTGGTCGCCGCCTGTATCCTGGAAATTATTTCTTCCGGAATATGCGGCACCACCTCGACGCATTTACCGCCATAGCCCAGATTTCTCTCTCTTTCTATGACTGACTGATAAACGCGGCCGGTAGTCATATAATTGCCGGACAAAATATTTTGGTTGAGAAATCTTTCATAATTTCCAAGATCCTGATCAGTCTCATCGCCATCCTCTGTAACAAAAACTTCACCGTGTTCAATCGGATTCATGGTTCCCGCGTCAATATTAATATAGGGATCAATTTTTATGGCCGAAACAGAATACCCCTTACTCTGCAGTACGCGGCCGATTGAAGCGGCGGCCACTCCCTTGCCAACGCCCGACATCACGCCGCCGACAATAAATATGAATTTTGACATGAAAAAAAGTTAAAATTTATAAGTTAAAAGGTAAAAGTTGGGGCTCAAGGATGCAAAATGTTGACTCGCTTCATTTATTAACTACCAATTCGCTCAATTCGCTCAATTCGCTTAATTCACCAATTCACTAATTCTCTAATTCACTAATTCGCTTTTTGCACGTTCACCCTGAATTCACTTTTCAAACTTGTTGCTACCATCACAAGTATTTTATATTCTCCGGTTTTTTTTATTGCTTCACTAAGTTCAATTTGTTTTGGTTTTAAAACAATTCCCTCGGCTTTCAACGCCTTAATCAGCTTTTCCTTAGTTATTCCGGCAAACAAAGTGCCGCTATCATCCGCCTTCTCAGCAAAAGTTAAAACCACTGCTCTCAAACGATTAGCCAGATCTTGCGGCTTTTTGTTTTGCGCTGTTTGCACTTTTGCTTCCGCTTGTCCCTGTGTCTGCTTGCCATATTTTTTTTCGTTCACCGGAGTAAATACCACGGCCAACTTTCCAGGCAATAAATAATTCAAAGCATAACCGTCGGCAACATTTTTGGTTTCACCTTGTCTGCCAAGTCGGTCAATAAATTTTAGTAAAATCACTTTCATAAAATTTTATAATTAATACCAATTATTTATTAAACAATCTGCTGGTTAATCAGAAAAGGAGAGCCTCTCCCCTCCTCCTGTTTATTGTTATTAAATGAAACATCACACCAACAATAAATGTGCCGCCAGAAAACAGCTACTAGTTTATTTTTTTAGTAATAGTTCCACTGCTTTATCGAGTTGCGGATCTTTTTTGTTATCAAAATCTTCTTTGGTTATTTCGACCGCAACATCAGGCGCAATCCCCTGATCATTAATACTGGTTCCTTTTGGCGTCAGCCACTTGGCGATCGTAACTTTAATTGAAGAGCCGTCTGGTAGCTTTTTTAAAACCTGCACAGACCCCTTGCCAAAACTCTGTTCGCCTACTGTGGTGGCAATACCATAGTCCTGAAACGCGCCGGCCAAAATTTCTGAGCCGGAAGCGCTGCCTTTGTTTATCAGCACAACCGTAGGGAATCCTTTTAACGGACTTTTATTCTCTGTTTTATACTCTGTTTCCCGACCATCGCCAAATCGTTCAATTACTGCCACCTCTGAATCAAGCCAGAAAGAACAAATATCAATCGCCGTATCAAGAAGCCCGCCGGGATTATTTCGCAAATCCAAAATTATGCCTTTTGGTTTTTTAGCGACAATTTCAGCCGCCGCCTGATTGAAAAGATCGGTAGTATCCCCATTAAAAGAATTTAATTCAATATAGGCTAATCCGTCTGGACGAAACGACCATTTCACGCTTTTAAGTTCAATCACTCCGCGAGCGATTATCAATTCTTTTGCTTCATCATCACCGCGCACTATCAAAAGGGTCACTTCCGTGCCCTTCGGCCCGCGAATCATTCGCACCACCTTGTCCAGACTCATGCCAATAACCTCGGTGCCGTCAACTGCGTAAATCTTGTCTCCCGCCAATAAGCCGGCCTTGTCTGCGGGCGTATCGGGCAGAGGCGCGACAACAGTCACGATTCCGTCTTTAATGGCGATTTCCGCGCCAATTCCTTCGAACTCGCCAGAAATTTGCTGATCAAATTCCTTGGCTGTTTCCGGATCTAATAGCACTGTGTAAGGATCGCCCACTCCGGCCACAAAACCTTTCAACGCGCCGTAATAAAGTTCTTTTTCATCAATATTTTCCTGATCAACGTAATCGGTTTTGATTACACTCCATATTTGCTGTAAAAGTGTTCCGGAAAACATTTCCGGCAGATCGGTTTCTTGATATAATTGAGGGTTGACTTTTAGCTCGATTTTTCCTTCGCCCAGTTTGCCGCTAATATAGCCGGCCATGTAAAATAAAAATATAAAAGCAATCACTACCAAAGTGATAACAATTTTTTTAGTAATTTTTTTATTTTTGTTTAGCTCTGTCATAATAATTATTAATCAATTCTTTTTATTTGTGCTCCCAAGTTACTTAAACGTTCCTCAATTTTTTCATAGCCACGATCAATTTGATAAATATTATCAATCACTGTTTCGCCGTGCGCCGCGAGTCCGGCCAGAATCAGGGCAAATCCGGCCCGCAAATCAGGACTTTCCAAATGCCGGCCATGAAGTTCCGTCGGGCCATTGATAATAACCCTATGCGGATCGCACATTATAATTTTCGCGCCCATTTGATTTAATTTGTCTGTATAAAATAGCCGGCCTTCGAAAATTGTTTCATGGACCAGACTGACACCCCTTGCCTGAGTCAGTAAAACCGTGAATGGCTGCTGCAAATCCGTTATAAAACCAGGATATTCATGCGTCACAATGTCCACGGCTTTTATTTTCTTTGATTTTTTCACTTCCACAAAATCATCCCCCAGTTTATATTCAACGCCCATTTTATCAAACATGCACCAGAGTGATTCCAGATGATCAGGCCGACAGCCGGTCACTTTGACCGAGTCGCCGCACAATGCTCCGAGGATGGCAAAACTACCAGCCTCCACTCTGTCTGGAATAACTTCATAAACACCGGCGCCGAGTTTATCAACGCCTTCGATAACAATTGTATGTGTACCGGCGCCGGAAATCTTCGCGCCGACTCGATTTAAATATTCAGCCAAAGCCGGAATTTCTGGTTCGCAAGCGCAGTTTTTCAAAACTGTTTTCCCGCGGGCGAGTGTGGCGCTCATCATCAGAACTTCGGTGGCAGTAACGGAAATTTTCGGAAACACAAATTCCATGCCTTCCAGTTTATCAGCCTTGAAATAATAATCATTTTCATTTTCTTCCACTTTGGCGCCAAACTTGCGAAAGCCGTCAATAAAAATATCAATCGACCGCTGGCCAATGGCGCAACCGCCGGGATGAGGCAGTCTGACTTCGCCTCGTCGAATTAAAATAGGTCCAATCAGCAGGAGAGCCGCTCTAATTTTTTTTACTAAATCAGGATTTAGGTTTGCGTCCTTAATTTTTTCAGTTTTCATTTTGATCTGGCCATCAATTCTGTTTACCACGCTACCCATGCTTTCGCACAATTCCAAAAGCCGATTGATTTCTTCAATATTCGGAACATTATTAATTGAAATTTCTCCCTCGGACAACAAAGAAGCCGCGATGATCTTCAAAGCCGCGTTCTTGGCGCCATTGACTTTGATCTCGCCGCGTAAAACTTGTTCTCCCTTGATGATAAACTTGCTCATAGATAAAATTTAATTCAATAAAAGTTTAGCATATTTCCCGCAAAAAATAAAGAGGGGCGAAAACCGCCCCGTCTTTATTATATTTTAATCGTTACAATTGAAAAACATCTCCATATCCTCTCTCTGCCATGCGAACTGCAGTTTCCATATTTTCCTTTAAAGCGCTTGCCGCTCCAGTATCGCCAGCCTTTACAGCGTTTTCCATCGCTTCCCGCATGGCGAAAATATGTCTTGCATTATTCAATAAAGAGTTTTGTCCAAAAGCTCTGTTCACACCAAACTTCGCAATCTCTCGCCAACCTTCTTTTAATATACCCGTTGAAACCAACTCCTCATTAGAAACAAAAATAGTCCCGTTATAATAGCTCTCTACTGCTCTTTCAGTTATCCCGCCACCTTGAGTTTCTGTAATTGAGCCACCGGCTCTTGAAATGTCAGCCGTTGCTCCCGGCCCTTCAGCCGGATGCTCAACAGGCGCTTCGACAGGATGGTCGACAGGCACTTCAGCACCTGGATTATAAACAGCCTTATGCAGATCAACTTGAAAAGGCGGTTCAGAAGACGCTTCAACCGGCGACGCGTCAACTGGCGACGCTTCAACTGACGGCGCTTCAACTGACGGCGCTTCAACTGACGGCGCTTCAACTGACGGCGCTTCAACTGACGGCGCTTCATGAGGCAAAGTCGGCCAGCTCAAGTGATCATGATGAGTCACATGCTCCGAACCAAGCTCCAATCTCCAACCGCTCGGGTCGGCCGCGTCTTTGACAATACTCACTTCCGCCCCTTCATGAACAGTTACCGGATA
Source organism: uncultured Gammaproteobacteria bacterium (assembly GCA_964590105.1). Taxonomy (GTDB): domain Bacteria; phylum Patescibacteriota; class Patescibacteriia; order UBA11705; family JABHMO01; genus JABMRF01. The sequence continues at coordinate 151,805 of CAZPYM010000003.1, read as the reverse complement.
GCCATAATGCCAATTGCCGTCAGTTCCTTTTTGAAAAGCAAAACCAAGTTTTTTCAAATGCTCGATTTTCCAAGTATGCACAAATTTATCAAGCTGATCATCCGGAACATCCGGAAACATATCCGCACCATTTTTTTCCAAAATCGGATCCATAATATTATGAATTCCCTGGCCGCCATGAATTGTTCCACTTAGTTTATCCGGCAATTCTTCAATCCCCGCTCCAGCCGCAACTTCAGGCTCAATTGTCGGTTCATGAACTGGCGCGGGAGTCGATTCAGGAGTTGGATTCGATGGTCCGGTTTTTTCTACAGCGGGCGCTGGGTGCTCTGATTCAGGCGCTGGTCCGACTGGCTTTTCTGGAGTATCGTGTGGCACAGGTCCGCCACCGGGTTTGGCTTCTGTAACCGCTGTTCCACCGGAAGCATGCGCTTGCGCTTCCCAACTACTAATAGCACTGATAGAAATTACTAAACCAAGAGCTACAGCCAAAGCTTGTCTGACCCTTTTTTGTCTGACAGCTGTCCAGCCTTTTTCAACTCTGGCCGCGTCCGCCGACTTGATATCAGCGTCAATTTGCTGAAGCGCGGAGTCAAGTGAAGCATTCACCGCAGCGGCCACCGCCTCAACTCTTCTTTCTTTTTCTCCGACACTGCCGACAAACTGCTCCATTTCCGTCACAGCCACTTCTCTTGCCTGCTGTTTGATCACTTCATTTTGAGCCATGAGCTCATTTAGCTCTGCCTGCACTTCCGGTCGCAGTTTCCACTCTTCTTTCCAAAATTCCTCTTCATTAATTTCCGAGGCTCGTCGGCCCATTATTTTGTCTGTGGTTGATTCGTCAACAATATCCAATAATTCCTGCTTTCTACCCTTGGACATTTCATCGCGCATACTCCGGTCAATAACCGTCTGCACTTCCGGTGGCAAATCCGCGTACATTTTGTGCAATTTCTCCTTACCCGCGTCCCAAGCAGCATATTCCGGGCTCTTTTTTCTTTGCTCTTTCGTGCCTTTAACCGCCTTCATTTCTTCAAACAGTTTTTTGGTAACTAAATAGTTTTGTTTATAATAATCAATTGTCGCTTCAATATACACTTCTCTTATTTGCTCGGCTTTTTGTCCAATCATTGTTTCCAGGCGCTGTCTGTCCTCGCCTTTTTGTTTTTCAGCTTGCGTGCCTTCAGCTTCTCCTTTCAACACGCCAAGCGCGCCTTTATACCGGCTAGCCTTTTCTTTCATGAGCATCATATAAACAGGATTTTCAGATGGTTTTTTGCCGTCAAGCGCAACAGCTGATTCAAAATAATCAATTGTTTTATCCAAATCTTCATCAGAAAGTTTTTTTGCTTCTCCGGTTTGCAGTTCAAATTTTTTCCCCGCCACCGCTTCTTTCCAGCTGTCTAGCTTCTTTTTCAAAGCTAAATAACCAGGATCCGTTTTTTTCTGCTCGCGAGTCAATTTATTAGCTTTCAAATATTCTTTCATTTCCTTTGATATTTGCTTCTTGCTTTTTTTAGCTTCGGATTTAGCTCCTTTTTTGAATGATTTTAATTCTTTTTCGCTTTCTTCTGACAGCGCGACTTTTGTACCTTTTTTCTCTGCTGACACTGTCATGAGATCATAGGAACCAGCAGTACCCATACCCGCGCCAACCAGCCTCCAGGCCAGATATCCTCCGCCAAGAGCAGCCGCTACCGGTACGCCGGCCAAGCCAGCACCAAGCAAACCAACGCCCGCAACTAATCTGAATTTTTTGAATTTTTTCATTAGAGGATGATTGCGATATACGTCAAGCACTTTACTTCCCCAGCCCTTTGTCCGCTGAAATTCCTCGGCTCGAGCGTCAACCAAAGCAATGCGCTCATCCATCATTTTATCTACACTACCAAAAACAGCCTCCGCTCTTTCGCGGTCATACGCTTCATAAGCCTCATTCTTTGCCGCGATATCTTCAATATATCCCTTGGTTCCCATGGATCGCCGAATCCAGCCGGTAACACCGCTGTATTTTTTAACTACTTCAGTGTCGTGCTTGGCAAATTCTTGCCTTTTGTTTTCAAGTCGTTTTGGCCGCAATAATTCAATAACTTTTGCCCTCAGCCCGCCAGTACGAGTAATTAATTGTATCATTGGGCTATTTATTGCCGGCAGGCAGGATTCAACAGCACGCACGGCTTTGGCCAACTCTTCCGCTTTAAAAATCTGACCATTCGAACCGCGAACTTCGCCGGCCGCTTCAATTGCGCTGACTAATGATTCAAAGTCTGTCGCTTCGGCAAATTGATTTTCAAGTTTATCAACCCCTGATTTCAACTGCTCCAGTCCGGCTTGCTCCGCAGATAAATCAGTTGCCCTCTCTACTTTCACGGTTTTGCTTAATTCTTCCTCTGCCTGCTCAATCAGCGACCGTAAAGCTACTTTTTTCTTTTCATCGCCACCAGCTTCATTAAACTGCCGGTGCAAATCTTCTACCTTGGCTTCAGCGGCTGATCTTTTTCCGACAGCTTCTGCTTGTTCCTGATATTTATTTAATTTTACTTCGAGCGCGCCGTGATGTTCTCTTGCTTGCTGCAAAAGAGACTTTGCCTGCTCACCATTGCCGGCCGCAGCTAACTTAGAAGCCAGCGCTTCAAATTCTTTTAAAAGCGCTTTTGCTTTTTGAGAAAAATCCTCTTTTGCTTGTTCAGGCGTTGGGACTGCTTCTGCTTCAGCTTGTGGTTTTTCTCTGTTTTCTCCCTCAGCCCGATCCAGTTCTTTTTTTACTTCTTCCTGCAATTCAGCCGTTGGGTTTGGTTGTTCGCTGTTACTCGTCATATTTTTTTAATTAAATTCTTATGAAATATTTTTTATTTCATCTAATGCTTTCTTCATTTTTTCTGTATCAACTTTTTTTAACGACTTTTTCAATAAACCTTCGCTCTGTTTTTTCAAAATTGCCATTTGCTTTGCAAATTCTTGATAAGCAGCGCGCATTTTTTTTATTACCGCCTTGTTGGTTTTTGTCTCCATATAATAAAAAAACAAGTTGCTTAAACTTGTTCTGCGGCTTTCATTACTTCTTGTTTTAATTTGACAATTTCTTCGGTTACGATAGCTTCAAAATTCGGGACTTTTTCAGCGATAAAAGCCAACATTTCCTGGGGGTTTTTCTCCATCGCCACCATTTTGTCAGCGTCTTCAGAGCCGATTGATTCCATGATTTTGAGCATTACTCTTTTTTGGACCAGCGTGGACATTTTTTCCAACATGGCAACTTTTTGCTCCTCCGGCAAAGAACCCAAACCCAACATTTCAATAATGTTGGCGTCAATGATTTCCTGTGGTTTCATAATTTTGTCTTAATTTTTAATTACCTACCAATATATTATAGCATATATATTTATTTAAATCAATGGACATGCCAGTTTTTGCCTAAATCTACAAGCAAAAGCCCTTTTTGCCTTTTCAAAATGATTTTTTTCTGCTTTAATGTATTCACGCGAACGCCCACCTCGGGGCATTAAACTAACAAGTTTTATGAATCTAATTACTCGCAGACTAATCGCCGCCAGCCTGATCCTCATATTTTGCCTCAGCGCGCCAATTCTGATCCTGTATACAGCTGGATTTCGTTATAATATAAAAAAGGGCCAGCTGGAAAAAGCCGGCGCCCTGGTAATAAAGAGCGAGCCTTCCGGCGCGCGTATTTTGTTGAACAATGAAGATCTCAAAAAAAGTACGCCAGTTCGGCTGAATAATATTATTCCGGACGAATATTTGGTTTCCCTGGAAAAAGAAAATTATTATACCTGGACAAAAAACCTGGAAGTCAAAACACAGGAAACTACTTTTGCGGAAGACATTGTTCTTTTTCGGGAGAGCGCTCCGGAACTCCTTACTGAGCACAATGTTGACTGGATTGATTTTTCACCGGGCAATAAATTCGCTGTTTACTCGGTCTCGGATTTTTCACAGGACTATCTTTATCTTTTGAATTTGGATAATAAGAAAAGCCGCCTGTTATTCAATGACAATAATCTTTTTCACAATCCGGAAATTTCCTGGTCAAAGGACGACACTTGGATTTTATTTAAAACCAACGAATTTGCCGCCGCGATTTCAACTTTTTTGCCGAAACAATTCAAAAACATTGAAACAAAAAACTTCAACCTTGCGCCAACAAACTTCAAGTGGAATCAAACCGAATTTAATGCCTTGTATTTTCAGGTCGGCAACAAAATATATCAACAAGATATTCTGCTGGACAAAGCCGCGGTAATTTATTCACCGTCAGCTGACGAAAAAGTCCAGGACTATATTGTTTATGACAATGCAATCTATATTATCAAACAACTAAATCAAAAAGTTCTTTTGACCAAACAGCCGATGAATCAGGAAAATCCGATCGCCGTTAACAAAACCATTGAACTAAAAAATTCATTTTATTATTTTGATAATGTACTAAATGAAAAACTGGCTCTCCGCGACCAGCAGAACAATTACTACTATTTAGTAGCCTTCGAACTGGATAAAATTGTTTTCAACAAAAATCAAGTTCAGAACGCTTCTCTATTTTCAAAAGACAACTTACTTTTACTGCAAACCGACCAGGAACTGTCTTTTGTTAATCTCAATGACGAAACGCTGAGAGAGAATACTATCACCCGCTACAGCGAAGGGCTGGTTGATGCCAAATGGCACACATCCTCAAATTACGCACTGACACTACATGAAGGAAAGATAAGCATAATTGAACTCGACAACCGCGACGGCCATTTTTTCATTACTCTGCCGATGGACAATATTTCCAAATTCAATCTTGATCAGGACGCAAAAGCATTAATTATATTTAAAGAAAACCAACTCTGGTCTGTTTCATTAAAATAATTACCATACAAAAGCGCCCCGTCTTTTGCAAAGAGCGGGGCGCTTTTTATTTTCAAAACAAATTATTTTTTTACCTGCCAATAAGCATAAGTCAGGTAGCTCTGGAAAAAAGTGTTCAGCACTCCGCTAATAACCAACAAAACGATAATCAAAGCGATAACCGCCAGCATTGCCACGATTGTCCAGGCCAGCGCGCCGACTACAACCATGAGAATAAGTCCGAGCAATAGAAAGGGCGCAGTGCAAACAGCCAAAATAATAATCGCGGCTATTCCTCCGGCCATCCACAAACCGACTTCAATCAATTTTACCACGATCAAAGGCCTGGCATTTTGACGAAAAAGTTTCCAGCCACTTTTTATGGCAGGTAGCGCTTTGCAATCTTCCAAAACCGCAAAACAATATGCGTAATGCCGGAACATAAACAAAACTACATTGTAAATTACCAGGGCCAGAACTGCGATGAGAAAAATTATATTTAACGTAAAATTATTATCCTGATTTACAACCGAGGTGAAAAAAATTATTACTCCTAGAATCAAATTCACCACTCCTAAAATTATTTCCATCAATAAAATCCTGGGCATTTTACCAAAACCGAATTTTAACAATTGGCCGAATTGCAACTTCTCACCATTCCTATCTTTTCTTATTCCCTCAAGCATTGCCACCCTGGCCCAAAAGCTAACCAGAACTATCGCTATAAAAAAAACAAATACCATCAAAGCATAAAGAGCCAATAAAGGATTGCTTAAAAAATTTTTCACATTAATGAGCACCTGCCCAACGGAGTCGACGTGTAGGCCTTGCCAATCTTCTCCGGGAGGATCAAGAGCCATTGAGGCGCTGCCGACAAAAATACCGATTATCCAAAGCAATTTATTTGTTTTTACCAATTGCCAGGCTTTTTTTAGAACTTGTTTAAATGGAAAATTCTGCATAGTTTGTTTTTAATTTTAAATACGAAATTACAAATTTTCTAACTTGTTATTTATAATTTCCGCTTTATTGCTTGTAATTTGTAATTTGTTTTTTGTAATTTATTTTTTGTTATTTCTTCCCCTCCTCATTATACCCCATTTTTTTTTGATATTCTATAGTGGCGGCAATATTCGCGGCCTGGAGCAGAGATTCGAAAGTTCCGGTATCGAGCCAGCGTCCACGCACCAGCCGCACGTCCAGTTCATTGATCGCCAGATAAGCTTTGTGAATTTCAGTGATATCTGTTTCCGGCCGCCAGGTCGGTTTTATTCCCTTGGCAATATTTATTACCCGGCTGTCGTAAATATAAATTCCTGGAATCGCGTAATTGCTTCTGGGTTTTTGCGGTTTTTCTTCAATTGAAAGCACTCTTTTGTCAGCGTCAAATTCCACTACGCCGAAACGCTCAGGATCAGCCACTTCCACGGCAAAAATCCGGCCGCCTTGTTCAAAAGTGCGGATATCATCCGTGAAATCATGATCAAAAAATAAATTATCGCCTAGGATCATTGTCACGTTATCATTGCCAATAAAATTTTCGCCGATAATAAACGCTTCCGGCAATCCTTTTGGTTCATCCTGCACTTCATAGCGCAATTTCACGCCCCAATCTTTTCCCGAACCAAGCAAATTTAAATACTGGCCAGCATATTCAGGCGCCACAATTACTAAAATATCATTAATACCGGCCTTAATCAAGGTTTCGAGCGGATAAAGCACCATTGGTTTATGAAAAATTGGTAAAAGTTGTTTGCTGGTAATTTTCGTCAGCGGATGAAGTCGCGTTCCCTTTCCTCCGGCCAAGATGATGCCTTTCATATTTTTTTCTTTTTTATTAATTGAAATATTAATTGGTTTTTCTTGTTCTTCATTCTTCGACACTCTCAGCAAGGCTTCGCAGGACAAGCGATCCTGCTTTACGATTACTCTTTCCAAAACATCTTCCGCTGGACTCTCAAAACTTTGCGGCTGATCTAAGTTTGAAAGCGACTGAATCGCGCCCAACTGATTCAGATATTCTCCGAGCGCCTCCTGCCACGGCCTCATTAAGGGCAGTTTTGAATTGATCAGCGCGGAAAATTTCGGCCTTTTCGCCGGCCGCGGAAACCGCTCGCCGGACACCGGCGTGACCTTGACTGTTTTACCGGCCTGCTGAAATATTTCGCAGGCAAATTCGCACCAGGTGCAACTACCACTATTGATAACATGATAAATGCCCGGCAAATATTCGCCTTCAACCAAATCTCTTGTCTGCTCGGCCAGGTCAACCGCATAGGTCGGACTGCTCACTTCCTCGTCAACCAATTCCAGCTCATCTTTTTCATCCGCCAGTTTAAGCATTACCTCCACAAAACTTTTTTTTGCTCCTTCAATCAGGGCGGGCATGCCAAACAATCTGGAAGATCTGATCAAATATGTTGCATCATTATATTCCAGCACTTGCTCGCCCAAATATTTTGATTCGCCGTATTTGGAAACCGGAGCCGGCAAATCGTATTCCAGATAACCGCCCTGCCTTTCGCCGTCAAAAACATAGTCAGTTGAATAATGAACAAAAATAGCGCCGAGTGCGCTCGCCGCTTTGGCCAGATTAATCGGCCCATCGCAATTTATTTTTTTTGCCAGGTCAAATTTTTCTTCGCAATCATCCACTGCGTTATAAGCCGCGGAATTGATTATCAAATCCGGCTGAAGCTCTTTAATTTTTTTATTTACCAACTTTTCATCGGTTATGTCCAGTTCTTCCCTGTCCCAGAGATATAATTCATGCCCGCGAAACGCTTTGGCTAACTCCTGACCAAGCATACCCTTGGCGCCGACTATTAATACTTTCATATTAACTGCTGATTAAATAATTAAGTTGAAATACAAAATTATAAACTATGTCCAGCTTAACAAACTGACCCCAAAAGTCAAATGCATTCATCTACAAAAAAAGGGGCTACATTGTAACCCCATATCTTCTCAAATTTCTCTTCTACATCACCTTGGCCATAAGTCTGGCCACACCGCAATTGGTAAACTGATCGCCGATCGTGGCCGCGACTTTCCACGGCACGAAGAGACAACCAATGATCTTTTCCGCCGCCGGCGTTACCGGCTTGATGACCGACGAAGACAGGCGGCAGGAGCCGTTCTCAAACTCGATTTCCTGGCTGGAGAACTGCACGCCGTAATAGCGCACGCCCTGCTCTGCTCCGAGCGTGACAAAGAACGTTGAGTTCGGATTGCCCGGCTCGCCCGGCAAGAGGAAGACCCGCTCGCCCGACACCACGGCGAATTCTTCGGTCAATTCCGCCACCGCTGATTCGAAATGGCTGTTCCCCGGCTCGAGAAAGCCGCGGGGCAGGTTCATGACCAGGCGCTCGGACTGGAACGGCCGCATCTGCTCCACCACGCCGATCAGTAATTCTCCGGCCGAGGTCCGGACGAACGGCACGAGAACCGTACCGCCGCCGCCGGGCTCTTCAAAGCCCCAGGAATCGTAACCAATGGCCGTCTTGGCCCAGCGAAGCAAACCGAACTTGCTTCCAAGTTCAACTTCGCGAGCAGACACTTCCTTCCCGTCAACAATCAATTTCCAGCCGGAAGAATCTTCCGGCCCCAGCTTTTTCAACAAACTTCTGATCCCTTCGAACACTATGGCCTCCTTGCAGGTTCCCCCTGCGGTGAGAGTAAAAACTTATCACTTTCTTATTTCACTGTCAAGAGCTGATAAAATCAGTCTCACAAAACAAAGAGCGCTTTTCGCGCCCATTTTTTCAAATAAATTATTTAAACTTATCTTATCCTTTAAACTTTTAACTTATTTCCTGTTGTACCAACTATTATAATAATCCTGATATTCCCCCGACTTGATCCTCTGCCACCAGCCGGTATTCTGCGCGTACCAATTAATCGTGTTTGTCATACCCTGCTGAAAATCTGTTTTCGGTTTCCAGCCGAGCTCTGCCTGGACTTTGTGCGAACGAATAGCATAGCGCCGGTCATGTCCCGGCCGGTCTTTGACATATTCAATCATATTTTCATCAAAGCCCATCATCTGCAGGATTGTCATTGTTAATTCATAATTTGATTTTTCCGAGTTGCCGCCAACGCAATAAGTGTGTCCAATCTGCCCGCGCCGGATGATCGCGTCAAGCGCTTCGCAATGATCCTCAACATAAATCCAGTCGCGCACGTTTTTGCCGTCGCCATATAGCGGCACTTTTTTCTTTTCCAATAAATTGGTTACAAACAAAGGAATAACTTTTTCCGGAAACTGGAACGGACCGTAATTATTGGAACAATTGGAAATTGTAATCGGCAATCCATAGGTATGATGATAAGCGCGCACCAAATGATCTGACGCCGCCTTGGAAGACGAGTACGGACTTTTCGGATCATACGGAGTTTCTTCGTGAAACGCTTTGTGCGTATCTTCTATATTCAGGGAACCGTAAACTTCATCAGTGGAAACGTGATGAAACCGAAGCTTGAATTTTCGCGCCGCTTCCAAAAGCGAATGCGTGCCAAGCACATTTGTTTTAACAAAAGAAAAAGGATCCATCACTGACCGGTCAACATGAGACTCGGCCGCGAAGTGAACAATTATTTCAATCTTATTGTCTTCAATAATATGTTCCACCAGTTCAGAATTCAAAATATCGCCCTTAACGAACTTGTAATTCGACCGACCTTCAAAATCTTGCAAATTTTCCAGATTGCCGGCATAAGTTAATTTGTCCAAATTGAGAACAAAACAATCAGGATCTCTGGACAAAATATATCGAATAAAATTTGACCCGATAAACCCGGCTCCGCCGGTGACCAACATTCTCATAAGATTACCAGTTACGAATTAGATTCTAATCTACGAATATAGCTTACAATTTAATTTCTAAAATTGCAAATTGCTTGACAAGCCTAAAACAAACGTTAAAGTACTAATAGACTTACAATTGCAGGAGGCAATCATGCAAAGCTCAATGGGAAAATGGCAACACTGCCGGTTCGGCTGTTCTGTCATGCCTCGCGACAGAATACAAACTGAAGCAACCGTTCATTTGGATTATTGCTGTTCTCATGAAACAGTGCTGGAAACTTGCCCGACAAAACTGATAATTGTCGAAAATGGCAGAACCAGCCGAGTTGCTGTTTTCATGGGCACGCAACGGGCAGGCGATCCGATCACAGAAGCAATCATGAGCGAATGGTGTGGAAAATGCGAATTTTTTATTGCCAAATAAAAATGATTTCAAAAGCCCTCGCCAAGCGAGGACTTTTTTCATTATAAATTTCTTTATCTAAAACTAAATTTTCTATTTTTGAATTCTAATATGTTTTTGGGGATAATTAAATAATTCCCCACCATCAAATAATGCAATTGACCTTTTAAAAATATGTTATTTAGAAATTATTTTAGACGTACTCCTATTTTGTCTGTCAACTATATCTTTTTCGTTTGCTGTTTTTAGCTTGCCTTTTCCTACAACAATCTTTCCATTGATAATGGAATACCAAGCCCGAAGCGGAGTACATGAAAAAACTGCGCCAATCCTGGAAACAGCTCCGGCGTGACTAAGCGTTTTATCATCAAAGATCACCACATCAGCTAATTTGCCCGGTTCAATACTGCCAATTTCTTTTTCTCGTCCCAAAGCCCTAGCGCCATTAAGCGTTGCAATTTCCAAAAGTTTATTAATCTCCAAGTATGAAATGTTTTTGAAATCTTTTTCAAACTTTTTCCATATATCTTTTTTGTGATTAATAAGATAAGAAGCTAACACCCCCTCCCTCGCGCCTTGTAATGTTCTTAGCATCCTTAGCTCTGACAAAATATTTGAAGTATCATTTCCGGCCGCGCCATCAACGCCAACGCCTACGGCGATTCCCGCCTGTAAGTATTCCGTGACTTTGGATATTCCCGCGCCGCGAGAATTTGCCGAGGGACATGAGGCGATTGCTGTTTTTGTTGCCTTGATAATTTTAATATCCTTTTCAGTTAAAAAATTACAATGAGCCAACCAAACATCCCACCCCAGACAACCAATGCTTTTCAAATATTCAACCGGAGTTTTCTTGTGTTTATGTAAAGTGAATTTAAATTCGTCAATTTCCTCGGCCAAGTGGGTGTGAAATCTTATTTTATTTTTACGACAAAGTTTTATTACTTGTTTCATTTCTTTTTCACTGGAAGAAACTGGGAAAACAGGGAAACAAGGTCCAGCAGCAATCCGGCACATAGAATCAAATGAAGGATTATGATAAGTGTCTACCAGTCTTTGAATCTCTTCTAAAACCACGTCTAAATCTTGACAAATATGTGGCGAAAAAATCGTTCCATCTTTACTTGAAAGCGTCATACTGCCTCTTACCGGATGAAACCTCATACCTATTTTCCTCGCGGCTTTAATTTCCTCATCAAAAAAAGTATTATTGTTATTTGGAATCAAGTAACAATGATCTGTGGTTGTAGTACACCCCGACAAAAGTAATTCAGCCATAGATGTCATTGCGCAATTATACCAGTCTTCAGCCTTAAACTTTTTTGAATACTTTCCTAATATGGTAACCCACTTATCAAGTGGGGCACGTTGCATCTCTGGAACAAAACGAAAAGCGGTTTGAAAAAAATGATGATGAGTATTAATAAAACCAGGAAAAACCATCTTTCCTTTGGCGTCAATAATCTTATCAGCTTTCGTTTTATTTGTTGGACACTCAATTATTTTATTATCTTCAATTAAAACTGAACAATTTTTAAAAATATCTCGCTTTTTATTAAGCGTTACAACGTAATCAGCATTTTTAATTAAAGTCTTCATAATAGTATTATGCTAAACGTTTACCGAAGGTTAAGTAATGTCAACATTATTGCTTTTTGTGAATGTAATCTGTTCTCAGCTTGATCAAAAACCACACTTTGGGAACCATCAATTACTTCAGCAGTTTGTTCCATTCCGCGCATTGCCGGCAGGCAGTTCATAAAAATTGCATTTGACTTTGCCTGACTTAACAATTTTTTATTGACTTGAAACGGAGTTAAAACTTTAATCCTTGCTTTCATTTTGCTTTTTGGAATATGGTAACTCATCCAGGAATCAGTATAAACCACCTCCGCATCTTTAACTGCTTTTTTTGCATCATGAGTAATTTCAATTTTTGCGCCTGATTTTTGGGCGATACTTTGTGCTTTTACTAACGCTTCTTTTGGGGGTTCATAAACGTGCCCTTTTGGACATCCGACGCTGATATGTATGCCCATAATTGCGCAACCAAAAAGTAATGAATGAGTCACATTATTATTACTATCTCCCAAATACGCCAGTTTTAAATTTTTGAAGTTGCCCTTTTTTTCTCTGATTGTTTGTAAATCAGCCAAAATTTGACAAGGATGGGCAAAATTTGTCATAGCATTAATTACCGGCACGCTGGAGTTGAGCGCCAGGTCGACTAAATCTTCATGAGAGCCGATTCTCGCCATAATTATGTCAACATACCTGGATGCGGTTTTCGCAGTATCGCTCATTGTTTCTTTCTTCCCCAATGGAGAATCAGAAACATTATAATAAATTGCATGTCCGCCCAGCTCAGTCATTCCGACTTCAAAACTAACCCGCGTCCTCAAGGATGCCTTGTCAAAAAGCATCAACAAAGTTTTGTTGTGTAATTTTTGTAAATATTTTGCCGGGTGTTTTTTTATATTATCAGCCAAATCAATTACGGCGAGCAGTTCTTTTTTCGTTAGGTTGGTCAAATCGATTAAGTCTTTTTTCATATTTTTTCGCAAAGATAGTCTCCCATGACTAAATAATCTATTTTACTTCGTTTAAATGTTTTTATAGCATCTTCAGGTGAACAAACAATAGGCTCCTGGATATTAAATGAAGTATTCATAACTACCGGAACTTTTGTTAATTTATAAAATTCATTTATCAGATTCCAAAACCTCGGAGAAATCTTTCTATTAACCGTTTGGATCCTGGCAGTGTGATCAACATGGACAACCGCGGGAATTATTTTATCTTTTCCTTTTTTGGCATGCATTGCCGCCAACATGTATTTTGCAGCGTCAGGCAAGTGCTTCCCAACTTCAACCCACTTTGCTGTTTCTTTTTCCAACATGCTTGGACATAAAGGCCGAAATGGCTCTCGCAACTTTACTTTGTCATTGATAAGATCTAACAAAGTTTTATTTCTTGGGTCTGCCAAAATTGTCCTATGACCCAACGCTCGAGGGCCAACTTCCATTCTTCCCTGAAACCAGGCAACAAGATTTCCTTCAGTCAATAGCTGAGCAGTTTTTTTTTCTATTTTTTTAATTTTTTTGTATTGAAGGCCTGATGTTTTCAAAACTTTTAGTATCTCATTATCAGTAAAAAAAGGGCCCAGGTAAGCATCTTTCAAAGGGATAATATGCTTGTGCTTCAAAACTTGAGTCTCTATATAATAGGCAGCTCCAATCGCTCCGCCCGCATCATTGGCCGGAGGCTGAATGTAAATTTCATCAAAAATCTTTTTGTAGATTAACTTTGCATTGGCTACACAATTGAGAGAAACTCCACCTGCCATGCAGAGAAATCTTGATCCAGTTTGTTTACGAATAGCTATTGAAAGTCTAATAAGCGCTTTTTCTGTAACTTCTTGCAGGCTGGCCGCAAGATCTGCATATTTCTGGTTTTCTTTATTTACATTACGGATAATTTTTTTATTTCTTTTTAAATTAAATAATTTTTCCAATGGTGCATAGTTCTCATTGCGAAATTGAATAATACTATCATCAATTGTAAAAGTTCCATTCGACTTTACCTGCACTAATTTTTGAAATTTTTTTCTATAAATTGCCGGGTTGCCATATGATGTTAAACCCATAACTTTAGCAGCGTCATATTCACTAAAGCCAAAATATTTTGAAAACTTTTCCCACAAAAAACCCAATGAATTGGGATAATCTATACTGCCAATTTTTTCAAGCCTTGTTCCGTCCCCTTTGTACCATGTCGTAGATTCAAATTCGCCTATTCCATCTACAATTAAAACTGCAGACGAACTGTACCCCGAAGAAAAATATGTTCCAGCGGCATGACAATCGTGGTGATCAAGGTAATGAAACACTCCTCTAAAGCCAAGTTTTTTTATTTTTTTCTCCACGTTTAGATTTTTCTGATAAAATAATTCTTCACCTTCTTTTGTACCAAAACCTTTGGGAGTCACTTTGTATAAGTGCTTATAATCAAGGTTTTTTTCAAGCCTTTTTCGTGGATTCAATGTATAACCAATATGCGCAATGTCTTTCAAAGAAATCCCGGCTTCATCTAAACAATATTTAATTGCCTTATTAGGTAATTCATCGGGATTATTAACATGAGCGGGTTTTGCATGTTTAATCCTGCTTAGACGTTCTTCTTCCATGAAAGCAATTACTTGCCCATCTTTCATTACACAAACTGAACTTTCGTGGTAAGCACAATTAAGACCTAAAACATAATCTGGCATAATTTTTTATTTTAATTTTTTTTGAATTTGTTTCCCCACTTCCTCTATCTCCCCCTCCTCATACGGCCGGCCGAAAAAAAGCTCGTGCCCGTCTCCTGCTTTGCGAGGGATAATATGGAAATGAAGATGATTGACAACCTGACCGGCAACCGCGCCATTATTAACATTGAGATTAAATCCTTCATAATCCAGACTGTCACAGATTGCTTTGGCGATTTTCGGAATAACACTGATCAAAGTCCGCAAATCCTCACCGCGGGCGTCCAGTAAATTTTCACAATGATTTTTTGAAATAACCAGAGTGTGGCCGGGATTATTCGGATTAATACCCAAAAAAGCCAAAACGCCGGCATCCTCATACACGATTTGAGCTGGAATTTCATTTTTAATTATTTTGCAAAACAAACAGTCTGACATATTGTTTTTATAAGTTAAATTCCCCTCTTCACCAAACTCAAAGCGGCAAACAACAAACTGAAGTATAATAAAATCTGCGCTATGTAAGTAAACATGGGCGCGGCCATAATTATTCCGAGCATCAAAAAACCGGCGCCAAAGCACTGAAGGTTCATTTTTACCTTACCCCAGATATTAGCCTGGATTTCCACGTCCCTCTCTTTTAACTTTTGAAAAGTCCCGCCCAAAATAAAAGCCAGCTCAAAAGCCAGCAATAAAATCGTTAAATTTAAATTTATTTGCAAAAGCAAGACTGACACCACTATTCCAATCAAGAGTTTATCGGCAATCGGATCCCAGATTTTTCCCCAATCAGTAATTTGATTGCGCAAACGCGCCAACGATCCGTCCAAAATATCAGTGAGCGCAAGTACAACGAATAATATAAGCGCAATAAAATCTTCATCTCCAATCAAGAGCACCAAAACAATCGGCGAAAAAATCAGCCTGATAAAAGTTAAATGATTTGGCTTTAATTTCCGTGGGATAATGGGCAGAATCCACTTGACCACTCTGTCATAGGGGCCAAAAACAATTTTCTCTTGACTCTCCATAGTTTTTTTATCTGTTTTTTGTTGACCAATCAAAATTTATTCCCGGATCGTCAAACGCAACTCTTTCTTCATCGGGATTCTCTGGATCATATGCTTCACTCGTGTGATAAAACAAACCAACCTTGTCTTTTCCCAGAACCCGATAACCGTGAGCCACGCCCGGCGGAATTGAAATCAGGACCGGATTGTCTTCGCCGGCGCAAATAACCACAGTGCTTCCTTTTGTATTTGAATATTCGCGCAAATCATGAAGCACTACTTGGGCCATGCCCTTTACTACAAACCAGGCGTCCCACTGGCGCTTGTGCCAATGAAAAGCTTTGATCACGCCAGGATGAGTTTCCGTATAGCTTGTTTGTTTTACCTGGCAAAAAGAGTCTTCGCCCTCCTTGATAATTTCAGCAAAAAAACCACGATCATCGCAAAACTTTTTTAGCTGTTTAATTTTCACTCCTTCAATCATATGGCAGTTGACTAGTTGATTAGCTAACTAGCTAATTGGTTAACTTGCTTTTCGCCATAGACGAATTTATCCTTGACGAAAACTTTTAACTTTTACTTTTTAGCTTTTACCTTCTCATTTAATCGCTATATTAATTCCATTCGTAAAAGTGTTTGGTAATGGAAAAAATTGATTCAAATAGCCGCCCCAACTATTAAAAATCTTTACGTGCGGCCCGCCGCCCGGTCCGGCCGCGGTAATGATTTCAATATTTCCGTCGCCATTCCAGTCGCCGGCCGCCACTTCCACTCCGCCGGTAAAACTCGCACTGTAAGCCATAAAGCTGGCCAGCTTTGTTCCCTGATAAGTCAGCACCTGCACATGAGGCCCGCCGCCAGGTCCTGCGCCAGTGATGATTTCAAGCGGCCCCGTACCATTAACATTGGCAAGAGCAATGTTTACGCCGCCGGTAAATTGCGGGCTGTAAACAACCAGTTCTTTTTTCAGAGTTCCCTGCCCGTCAAAAATTTTTATTTTGGGCATCAAACCCTGGTGCGGCGCCACTACTATATCCGGCTTGCCGTCCGCGTCAACATCTCCCACCGCCACGTTTATTCCGTTTGTAAAGCTTTCATTATAAGCGTAAAATTCTTTTTTAAGTTTACCATTTAAATCAAAAATTTTGATTACCGGAGCATAGCCTGATTCCGGAGCGACAATAATCTCCACCTGGCCATCCGCGTCAATATCGCCAGCCGCCACTTCCACGCCGCCCTTGAAATTGGCGTCAAAGCCGAGAAAACTACTGACAATTGTGCCGTTTGAATCAAGCACTCGCACAAAAGGCGTGGCGCCCCTGGCCGCTCCAACTATGATTTCCTTATCGCCGCCATTAACATCCGCCACCTGAACATTCAATCCTTGAAATTCTTCTCCCTTTAACACTTCTATTTCATTGATTCTAGTTAAACTTGAATTGTAAATCATGACTGAACTAAGGCCCTTGGCTTTTGTCGAAACAATAATTTGCGCATTGGAAACAATCGGTGTTGGGGTCGTTCCGGTTACCGGTGTCGCGACAACCGGCGTCGTAGTCACTGCCGGAGTATACACTTTGTCCAAAGCCTTTTTGATGTCCAATAGTCCAGCACCTACCTTACCATTATATTTGGGATTGTCAATGATGAGCAGGCCGCTTTCCTGCATTAATGTTTCAATCAATTGCTTTGGCGTTAATTCCGGTTTTACTGATTTTAATAAAGCCGCCGCTCCTGAAACCAAAGCCGCGGAAAAAGAATTGCCATTCCAGCCCTCTTCGTAATAGGCGCTTAAATTTGCTTTTTCATTATCATGATAAACAAGTCCGATAAAATCCTCGCCCGGAGCGGCAATGTCAATACAGCCCTTACCGTAATTGGAAAAAGCAGCCGGCTTATTTTGCTTGGTGCTGGCCACTACTCCCAGAATTTTATTTTCAGTAAATTGCTGATCATAACAAATCGGATAAATCGGTTTATCAGTCAAATCAACTCCAGTGCTGGCCGTAGAATCAGCCATATTGCCCGCCGCCGCCACTATCAAAATGCCTTTGCTATACGCTTCGCTGATTTTATTTTTTAGACTGCTACTATAATCATATCCGCCAAAACTAAGATTAATAATATCAGCGCCATTTTTTATCGCGTAATCCATTGCCGAAGTAACTGTGGCTGAAGTACCATAGCCCTCTGAATCCAAAACGCGCAGAGGCATAATTTTCACATTGGCGGTAACGCCTTTTATTCCTTGGCCATTGTCGTGAACCGCAGAAATTAATCCCGCCACAAAAGTGCCATGATCAACAGCCGGCACAGAATATTTTCCGCTTAATTTTGGAGACGGAGTGTTGTTCTTGTCAACGAAGTCCCAGCCGTTCACATCATCAATATAACCGTTTCCATCATTGTCAATTTTGTCGCCGGGAATCTCATCAAGGTTCCGCCAAATGTTATCTTTGATATCAGGATGCTCCATGTCGAGTCCTGTATCCAAAACCGCCACAATAATATTGGTGCTCCCCTTGGTAACAGTCCAGGCTTCAGGTGCTTTTATTTGCGGCAGATACCACTGTTTGTAATAATAAGGATCAGCCGCCGCAAGTGAGCTATTAGTTATGACAAAACTAATGATTAAAAATCCGATTAATAAATATGCTTTTTTCATACAATATTTTCTGATTATAGCTTTATTTGTTAACTGTCCCCATTATACCCTAAATTTATAAATTTTTTAAGGCCTTGACAACTCAGTAAAAAAATGCAATAATACCTTGTTAGGGTTTACTCTCTGACAATTGGAGGTTACGATGAACAAACAAGCTCGGACTGACCAGTCCGTTGTCTTTATCTCTTTCAGCCAGAACCACGAAGCGGGTATTACTGGAGAGAACAGAGAAAAACAAGCGCCCGGCAAGCTCCTGCAGTTTTGCCGGCCTGAGAAGAAGCAAATTGAAAAGCCAAAAGGAGGTGGACAGCCCGTGCGAAAAGAACACCTTCTCGACACCTATATTGACATGCTGCTCCGTGAAAAACTGGTTTCGCCCCGCGAGCACAACCGGCTTTACCGGGCGTTGCAGCCGCTCATGGACATGTTCCCTGATCTTGAATATGAAATCATCAAGTCGGTGAGAGCTGAGTTCAAAGAGTCTCATCAGCCGACCAAGTATGACATTGCCGACGAAGAACAGGCCCTGTGGAGTCGAGCCGCCGTGAGTGGCCAGAGCCTGATTCAGGGCTTTGACCTGGAAAGCGCGCACGCGCAATTCACTCTGCCGAGAAACGAACGGCCCCAAAAGGTCTTTTTTCTGCGGCCCGAGTTCAAAAAAGAAGTGCCGGAAGAGGATGTCCCCTTCGTACTATTCAAGGGAGAAGTCTTCTTCTTCATCATCCTCAGGATGTTCCGCCGGCACTTCGACAAGACGTCGGCGTTGGCCGACACGAACTAACACAAGACCCCAGTCTCTCGCCAGAGACGGGGTCTTTTTTATTACCAAATTATTTTTTTCTCATTTGCCTGAACTGCCTCTGAAATAAATTCAGCAATCGCTCTTGCGCCCAAATCTCCCTGCGACCGCTGACGCACCGCCACTGTCCGATCAGCCGCTTCTTTTTCTCCGACAACCAATAAATATGGCACCTTGGCTTTTTCTCCGTTTCTGATTCTCTTTGGCAGAGATTCACTCTCACTATCCAGCCTTGCGCGCAAGCCATTTTTTATCAACTCTTCCACAACTTCTTTGGCATAATCATCAAACTTTTCCGATACCGGCAAAACACGGACTTGTTCTGGCGACAACCACAATGGAAAAGCGCCGGCATAGTGCTCAATCAATAAACCGACAAATCGCTCAAACGAACCGAACAAAGCCCGGTGCAACATAAATGGCTGTTCTTCTTTCCCTTCATTATTAATATAAGTCATTTTAAATTTCTCAGGCAGATTAAAATCAAACTGCAGAGTTGAACATTGCCACTCGCGACCAAGCACATCTTTTATCTTATAATCTAGTTTCGGCCCGTAAAACGCCGCTTCGCCAAGCTCTTTTTCATATTCCACGCCCAGCTGTCCAGCGACCTTTTCCATGACCGCCTCTGTAAATTCCCAACCGCTGTCATTGCCGGCGTACTTATCTTTGTTTTGAGGGTCGCGAAGCGACAAACAGATCTTATATTCTTTGAAGCCAAATGTTTCAAATATATATTTAATAAATTCCGCAACTCTGACTAATTCCTGCTCTACCTGATCTTTTGTGCAAATAATATGCGCGTCATCCTGGGTAAAACCGCGAACGCGCACCAGGCCGGAAAGCTCTCCTGATTTTTCATATCGGTAAACCGTACCGCATTCAGCCCAGCGCAAAGGCAGATCCTTGTACGACCACATTTCTGCTTTATACAGCTGAACATGAAATGGGCAATTCATCGGCTTTAACAGATATTCTTCTTTTGGCCGGTCGACTGTTTGTCCCAGCTGCACTTCTTTCAATGATTTGCTGACTTCAATCGCCGGATACATGCTGTCATTATAAAAATTCCAATGCCCTGAAGTTTCCCACAATTGCCGCGAGCCAATATGTGGCGATCTAACCAGTTGATAACCTGCCCGCAGATGCGCTTGGTACCAAAAATCTTCCATAATGTGCCAGAGCAGAGCGCCTTTTGGCTTCCACATGGCGAGTCCAAGTCCGACCATCGGATCAAGCAAAAACAAGTCTTTGCCAATCACCCGATGATCGCGCTTTTCCGCTTCTTCGAGCAGTTTTAAATATTTCTCAATTTCTTCCCGCGTTTCAAAAGCTAACCCGTAAATACGCTGAAGCATTTTATTTTTTTCGTCTCCCCGCCAGTATGCGCCGGCAACTTTGTGCAGTTTGAAAGCGCCGACTTGTTTTGTTGAGGCAACGTGCGGACCGCGGCACATGTCAACAAAAACTTCATTGCCATCCTGATCAAGATTTTTGTAAAAACTAATTTCTTTTTCTCCCTCAACCGCCAATTGATCCACCATTTCCAGTTTGTAAGGATTGCCCGCCAGTTTTTCTTTAGCTTCGTCAATCGGTAAATTAAAATGCTCAAATTTTTGATCGGCACTGACAATTTTTCTCATTTCTTTTTCAATTTTCTTTAAATCATCTTTTGAAAAGGCTTCATCCCCCAAATCAAAGTCATAGTAAAAGCCGTTTTCAATCGCCGGCCCGATTGCCAGCTTGGCGTTTGGGTAAAATTTAAGTACTGCCTCAGCCATTATGTGGCTAAGCGAATGACGCATTAATTCTAACTGTTCTTTGTTCATAAAATTTGAAGTATGAATTATGAATAATGAATTATGAATTAAGCATGAAACATGAAGAATGAAGCATAAATCATGTTGAGAGGGAGCGAGTCCTCTTTATTAAGCCCTTGGTGATTTTGTGGACTTTAATGGACTGTTCGAGCAGAACTTTATATTCATATTCTGAAACATAGCCAAGATCTTTGGCAATTTCGAGCGACGTCCGCTTCCCCATTTTTGTCATTTCGAGCGACGACGAAGGAGGAGTCGAGAAATCCCTTCTCCATTCTTGTGATTTCTCCACGATGGTCGAAATGACAAGAATGAGTGCCCGTTATCTCTCCAGCCAGAAAGTACACGGCCCGTCATTTTCTAAATTGACTTGCATATACGCGCCAAATTTTCCTGCTTCAGTTTTAATGTTTTTAGATTTTAATTTATCAATGAATTTATTGTACAAATCTTCTGCTTTTTTAGGATCGGCAGAGTCAAAAAAATCAGGCCGCCTGCCTTTTTCGCAATTAGCATAAAGAGTAAACTGGGAAACCACCAAAACCTCGCCGCCAACTTCCAATAATGATTTGTCAAAATGTTTTCCCTGCCCTGAGCTTGTCGAAGGGTCTTCAACTGGAAAAATCCGCAAGTTTATTAACTTTTCGACCAAAGTAGTTACTTCCACTTCAGAATCCTCTTTGCCAACGCCCAAAAAAGCCAAAAGCCCTTTGCCGATTTTTCCGACAACTTTATTGTCAACTTCAACGGAAGCTAAATTTACTCTTTGTAATAAAACCTTCATACAAATAAAAAAGACTAATTTTACTTAGTCTTGGGCCCAGGCATACGCCAGGGGGTTCCACCCAAGTTCTTCGGACAAACAAACGCCAAAGCTCTTAATTTCTTATATTGTTCTCACAAACTTAGTTAGCTTTTTATTGCAAAACCTTGTGGTGCCCGGTTGGTAGCCAGGCCAATCGCTTGTGATTATTTTTATTATAGCACTTGAAAAATTTTCGTCAACTAATAAGCCTTACCAAAAGAACGCCAATCTCGCAGCGTTCTTTGTGTTTTATTATTTTGTATTCCACTTTTACTCCCTTCTCCGTCCTTATTTATTCGGGCTGACAATCACAATATTAATATGATCTTTTAATTTTGGAATATTTTTCACCCAAAAAGGAGAAAGCTCAACAGTCACTGATTCCACTTCGTCAAAATTGGCCAGATACAGCTCCACTCCCTTTGGACTGAGACCAATCAGCTTGTCTTTCTGAAATATTTCATTATTTTCCTTGACGACTGCCGAACCTGCGGCATGAACTTTTATATTGGCGGTCATTTTTTGTTCGTCAAAGCTCTGCACTTTATATGACAGCGTATTAGGATCCAAATTAGCCAGATCCTGACCGCCGGAAACCGCGGCCTTTAGTCTCTCGCCCGCCAATTCAATAATTTTGTCCTGCGAAACGCCGATTAATGTCGCGCTCAACTTCATGCTTGACGTAAACTTGTCTTTTTTGTCGCCAGCCGAAGCGTCTACGCTCTCTTCAATAATTTTTTTTGAAACTACCTGCGAAACATAATTTCCATTTGGTAATTGTTCTTTAAATTTTTCGATCGCCCGATCATAAAGCTGATTTGTCAATTCTTCTTTGGCGCGGGCAATGTCAACTGCTTTTACTACTTTGATTGAATCGCCGGTACTTTTTAACACAGTCGTGCTTTCCGCGTAAACCTGCGTTTGCAAACCTTCCCAAAGTCCGGGGATAGTAAATGTAGTCGGTTGAATTTCTTCAAAAGCATTTGGATCATCAGCATAAACAGCCGCTTCAATCTGTCCGCCGGCAGGAACATTGACTTTGTCCATTAACCTTAACAATATTCCATCTTGCGTTAGAAGTCGCGTTGTTTTAACCAAAGTTTGCGATTCTGCCCGCTTGTTAATCAAAAGCACTTCGCCAATCGCGCTACCATCAACTATCTCTGTCCCAGTGGCCACTCCTTCGATAGTTCCCTCTACTTCTGTTTCATACAATACTCCCTGCATAGCGCCCTCTGCCGAACCGCCATCACTAATAACATCAATAACAAAATCAGTTTCAATGGCTGACGCTTTTGGCACTACTTTGATCAGGGCTTTGCTGGCTGAAAAATATAAAATTATTCCCACCAAAATAACCGTGATTACCACAAAACTGAAAACCATTTTTTTGTATCCCTCCGTAACTCTTGAATGTTTTTTGATATACATATGGAAGATGGGGCTAAACAGGCCAATAAGATAGAGGGGCTCCCTGTCCGGCTTTCCCTATTTATTAATCTAATTGTAAACTTATATGAACCTGCCTATATCACACCTATAGTTTACCAGAATAAAAGAAAAAAGCAATTTACCCGTGTTCAAACTAGATGTAAAAACTGCCCTTTGCTTTATAATTGCTTCAGTGTCCCCTTGCCAAGCAAAGATTCTATTTTCAACCTACTTTCTTCATCCACGCTGATTAAAAAATTAGTTTTTATCAGCTTGTCTTGAATCCGAAATATTACTTGATGCCGGCCGGGGATTGCCATGAAAAGCATTTTTACCTGATTGGCAAAATCATGAGTTGCGCCGGCCGGGTAATTTATTATCGCCCGCAAAACCGTTTTCCCCCGGCCGGCGCCACTAAATCTGCCTCGCGGTGATTCGCTGTTCATTTCCTTTGGTATTGTCTCGAGGCCAATCTCATCAATGGCCCAGACTTTATTGGCTAAAATTTTTATTTCTTCATCTTTGTCGGAAACTGTTCCCTCTACCATCAAAACTTTGCCGTCGTGCCAGATCACTTCATCTTCCTTGTACAAACGAGGGAATACTAATATTTCAACCGCCCGCAAAGCATCGGACAGGGAAACAAATAGCATCGGATCGCCTTTTTTTGTGGTGATTTTTTTCACGCTGGCCACCACGCCGGCAATGCGCACCAATTGCCTGTCGCCCCCGATTTTTAATTCTGAAAGCGGCGTTACCAGGCCCTGTAATTTCTTTTCATAATTTTTGAACGGATGCTCTGATACGTATAATCCCAAAAATTCTTTTTCCCAGGCAAGTATTTGCTTGAGTCCCAGATCTTTGCTCTGACGGAGCAATATGCGCGGTAAAGTTGCGTCAGGTGAATTATTTAAATCAAAAATATTTACCTGTTTTGTTGCGCGCGACGCTTCAACCTCTCGAATAAACATTATAATTTTATCAACATTATCCAACAGCTGTGAACGCGAACCAAAAAGATCCATGGCGCCACTTTTTATCAATCCTTCAAGAGATTTTTTATTCAGCGCCCGGTTGCCGAGCCGGCTGCAAAAATCTTCCAGTTCTATATACGCGCCGTTGTCTTTTCTTTCATGAATAATCTCTCTGGCCACGTTTTCTCCGACATTACGAATTGCGTTCAAGCCAAAACGAATTCTTGGAGTTCCTTGTTTTAATGAATCGGCGACTACAGTAAAAGTGGAATAACTTTCATTAATACTTGGCGGCATAATTTCTATTCCCATCTGCTGACATTCATCAATTTCAATTGCCACTCTGTCCAAATTTCCCTGATCTGAAGTAAGAAGGGCCGCCATAAATTCAGTAGGAAAATTTGCTTTAAGAAATGCCGTCTGATAAGCAATGAGCGCATAACAAGCGGCATGGGATTTATTAAATCCGTATTCTGCGAACTTTTCCATTGATTCAAATGTCTGCTCAGCTATTTGCTTGGAAATGTTATTTTTTATACAGCCTTCAATAAATACAGTTTTCATTTTTTCCATCAAGTCGGCGATTTTCTTTCCTATAGCTTTGCGCAAAGTGTCCGCCTGACCGCCGGTAAAACCGGCCATATCTTTTGAAAGCTGCATGACCTGCTCTTGATAAACAATAACGCCGTAAGTATTTTTCAAAGCGTTTTCCATCAACGGATGAACATAGGCAATTTTTTTCAAGCCATGCTTTCTGGCAATAAATTCATCCACCATGCCGGAATTAAGCGGTCCCGGACGATAGAGCGCGACCATGGCGATCAGGTCTTCGAATTCCGTCGGTTTTAACTGTTTTAAATATCTTTTCATGCCGCTCGATTCAAATTGAAAAACACCGGTTGTCTGACCGTTCTGAAACAGTTCGTAAGCTTTTATGTCCCCCAGAGGCAAATCATCAATAACTATTTTTTGTCCATGCATTTTTTCCACAATTTCACAGGCTCTCTCGATAATAGTCAGGTTTTTTAAACCCAAAAAATCCATTTTCAAAAGGCCGAGATCTTCAACCGGATGAAGTGAATACTGAGTGACGATTACGTCTTCCTGATCTCTGGCAAATTGACAGGGACAATAATTATCCAGCGGCTCTCTGGTAATAACCACGCCGCAAGCATGCGTGGAAGCATGTCTGGCCACGCCTTCCAGCTTGCGGGCGAAATCCAAAAGCCGCCGGGCATCATCATTGCTGCGATATAATTCTTTGACTTCAACTACCTTGTTGATAGCTTCATCCAGTTTAATTCCCATTGGAATCAATTTGGCCACCTGATCGCAAAACGTATACGGCATGTCGAGCACCCGGCCCACGTCGCGCGCCGCCGCCCGGGCGGCCATTGTGCCAAAAGTAATAATCTGGCCCACGTGATCTTTGCCGTATTTTTCTTCGACATAATGAATAACTTCAGCGCGGCGTTCATCAGCAAAATCAATATCAATATCAGGCATTGAAATACGGTCCGGATTTAAAAATCTTTCAAACAACAAATCATATTGAAGTGGATCCAAATTGGTCACGCCAAGCAAATATGAAACTATGCTCCCGGCTGCCGAGCCGCGGCCAGGTCCAACAATGATCCCTTTGCTTCTCGCCCAGCTGGTAAAATCCTGCACAATCAAAAAATATGAAGAGTAACCGGTGCGCTGAATAACGCCGAGCTCAAATTCCAATCGGCCGATAACTTTTTTTTCAGCTTCAATTAATTGCTCTTTTTTATAATCAAAATTATAGCGGCGGGCTATATTGTGATAACAAAGGTCACGCAAACACTCAAAATCAGTTTGCCCTTCCGGTACTTCAAAGTACGGCAATCTGATCTCGCCAAGCGGAATTTCTATTTCACATTTATCCGCAATCTTATTGGTGTTCTCCAGAACTTCCGGATTGCCGCGAAAATTGTCAGTCATCTGCTGTGAAGTATACAAAGAAAAATCTTCGCCAAGATAGCTCATGCGGTCAGTATCACTGAGCAATTTTTTTGTTTGAAGGCAGATTAAAATATCATGCGCTTCCGCATCTTCTGTATTTAAATAATGGCTGTCATTCGTGGCCACGACTTCCAATCCCAAGCGCTTGGCTATTTCAAAAATTTTATTATTTACCACTTTTTGATCAGGGATATTCGGATGGTGCTGGACTTCCAGATAAAAATTGTCTTTGCCAAAAACATTTAAATATTTTTTTATTACTAATTCAATTTTCTCGTCGTCGAGCCCCCTGGTAATCGCCCGCGGTATTTCGCCGGCCAGACAAGCAGATAAACCAATAAGTCCTTTACTATATTTCCGCAGAATCTCCCAATCAATGCGCGGCTTGTAATAAAATCCTTCCAAATGAGCGAGCGTTGTCAGCTTGATCAGATTTTTGTACCCTTCGTAATTCTTGGCTAATAAAATCAAATGAAAGCGCTCTTCTTCAGACGCTTTCTTTTCCTTTCGATCATTAACAATATACGCTTCCACGCCGATTATCGGCTTGATGCCCGCGGCTTTGCATTTTTGATAAAACTCAATCGCGCCATACATCACACCGTGGTCGGTCAATGCGAGCGCAGTCATGCCGTCTTCTTTTGCTTTGCCCACCAGATCGTCAATCTTGGTCAGGCCGTCAAGCAATGAATAATGGCTGTGGACATGGAGAGGGGTATATTTCATAAACACGAATTATTAATCACATAACACGAAACACGTGACAGGAAACATGGAACGATTCTGAGCTAATTATTACACTTCTATTCACTGTATTTCTCTTTATTTTGCCTTCCTAATTCGCATCATTCGCATGTTTTGAGTTATTCGTGATGTTTCTTTCGCCTCCATTTTACCACACAAAACCCGATTAAACAAAGCGACAATTTATCCACTTATTATGCCATTTTTCAACAAAAAAAACGCTCTCTTCTTAGCGTAGTTTCGCGTTGTTTTGCTTTTAGTTTAGCGTTATTTCGCGTCCCCTACTCCAACCAAACCGTATAAACCTGATCCTGACGCATCACTTCCACGTGTTTAAGATTGTTTTTGCTGGCGTGCAGTCCGACCTGATTGCTTTTTATTTTTTTCTGGAAGTTTAAATCAAGCTGAAGATTCATTTGAGGAATGCCCGGCTGTTTTTGCACCATGACAGCATATTCATTGCCCGGCAAAATTCGAGCCGGCAATTTATATTTCCAGGTTATGACTTTGGAAGTTTGCGGCTCTACCTCGAAAAATAAACCAAAAGCGGTTTTTCCAAATTCATTGGTTATGTCAACGTCTTTCTCCAGGTCAATCTCTGTATTACCCGCTTTCACGGAGATAAGTTCGCTTCCTGCCGGCACATACAATCGGGTGTAAGTTCGATATCGAGTGGTTTTCCAGGAAAAAGTTCCCATGTTCTGATAATTAACACTGGTTGAGGCAAACAATTCGCCATCTTCGTTCTGATCCAGCCGGTACATCATTGTTCTGTTCATAACCGAATCGGTTTTCAGCGCCGCCAGATTCGCGTCCACGAGCATTATATAATCGCCGGAAAAATCTTTTACCTCGCCGGCCCAGCCATTTTTAATTGCCATAGCCTGCATTTCCGGATCATTAAAATATAATAAAAACTGCTTTTCCTTTACTTGCTCTGAAATGGCGTCAATAAGGATCGGCCACTTATTCATTGGCAATAAATATAACCTGGCAATCATCTGCTGGCCCAGATCGCTGATAATGTCTTTTCTGTCTTTCGCCTCAATCCCCTGCTTGTAATAACCGTATTCAACCTGATACTGCAATTGCTCCCAAAAATTTTCTTTATTAAATTTCAAATCGCTCACCTGAAATTCACCCAGCACGCCGAGCAGTTCTTCGATCACGTTTGGCGTGATAGCAATAATACCATCCAGATTTTCCGCGCCGCCCTGATTGTGATAAAACCACTCCACTTTTTCTGCTGAAGTTGGAAAATCCGGCCACCAATTAGAATCGCGAAAATACCAATGAGGCTGATTCATATATTTTTTCATCGGCTCCGGTGAAGGGATCTGAAAAGTGTCGTGAACCGGAGAATCAAAATTGTATGAATTGTCAGTAAAAAATTGTTCCATTTCAGCATTTTTTATTTTCAGTATGCCATAGGTACCGATAAATCCGCCGGCCGGACGCATCTCGCGATTATTTTCCAAAATAAATAAATAAGTTTTGGCTTCGGGATATCCGGAAAAAGCCGGCAAAAGCTTGGCGACTGTGACCAGGCCGTCAAAAGTTTTCTGCAGCTTGGGAATCTTTGTTTGCAGGGGAGTTACCGCTTTATTGAAAATGAAAAGCGGCTGGCGGCTATTGATATCAAGAAGTTTTCCATTGGCTAAGGCAAAATCCTGCTGAACTTTTTGCAGGTCGCCGACAGAATCATTCAGAATTTTCAAAATTTCGCCTTTTTTCTCCGGAGTAATATCCAGCCAGACAATATTGTCTGCTTTTAATGCCGCCTGAATTTCCTGACCAATAGCGGTGATATTTTTTAAAGACCGGGATAAAATTTCGCCGATTGAAAAAATTTCTTCAGCCACAACCAACTGATTTTTTATGAGATCGCTCCGAAAAATCGCCGCCTGGCCGGCCAGCTTCAAACCTTTTTGCGCATTGACAAAACTTTGCTCCGCGCTCTCCAGTTCTGCCGCAGTCAAATCAAATTTTTGCGCTCCCAAAAACTTTTCCGCGGCCAATAAATGATTTTGCCCTTCTATTCCCTGCGCATAAACAGCTTTTAGTGAGGCATAATATGGCGCCAAAGAAATACCGACAAATACGCCGATCAAAATCGCCATGATTAAACACAGCAGAATTAAATACGGCAGTAAACGAATTGGAATCAACAAAATCTGGCCCACGGTTATTGCGTGCTTTTTGTAATCCCGCCTTTCCGGCCGGATAAAATTTTGTTTATTACTGTGCATGTCACCATTATAACAATTTCTTAAATAAAAAACGAGCCATGAACCATTCCTCCGTCAGATTCAGGGCAGGCCTATTGCTCATTTAAAAGAAAAAACCCGACTGTGTAGTCGAGTTCTTTCACAAAACGTTGTTGTGAAAATTTGCTTCAGGCGACTTAGATGTAAATCACCATCGGCGTGAGGATGATCGCCGGCAGGAGGTAGATGGCGCAGGTGGCGATGGCTGTGCGGACGGTGGTACCGGCGGGACGGTCATTCCAGTACATCCCGATGCTGGCCCCAGTGGCAAGCAAGAAAACCACCATTACTCCAGAAAAACAGATTGAAACCCCTTGTGAAAAGAATCGCACCCCGTAGGTGTTGATCAAGTCAACGAGATACGCACCGACAAGGATTGAAATGGCCGCCATTGCGAACATGAACAACTTGGGGACGATCAGAGGATCCCCCTCACTCGCAGCGCGATAGCTGGTTCCGTCGCGCCAGGCTCCCACAACCGTGCCGACAATCAAGGCGACCAACAGGCCGGTGAGCTTCGCGGTGAAAACAACCTCCGCATTCAGCCCGACAACGAGTGCTACCAGCGCAACCACTGCCAACGAGCCGTAAAACCACAGCATTTCCTTTTTCATGCGACACCTCTTCTAAGGTTAAGGACACGTCTAACAAAGATCAACTACGTTTTAGTATAGCACAGATTTACATATTTGTCAAGTTAGGCAACTGCTTTTAGCTAATTTTACAACATCGAGCAAACAAAAAAACAGCCTCCAGGCTGTCTTACTTTTCCCTTTTCCCTTTTCCCCTTTCCCTTTTCCCTTTTCCCCTTTTACCTTTTACCTTTTCCCTTTTCCCCTTTTACCTTTTAACTTTTAACTTTCCCCCTTCCACTTCAACATATACTTCATCCAGCTGGCAATATGAATCCTGGTCAGTTTGCTGAACAAAGACTTCAGGCCGCTCTGATCAGCTGACTGGCGGCGGTGCAGATGAACAACTTCAGCCTCTGCCAAATAAACATTTTTGTATCCGGCTTTTCGAATTCGCCGACAAAGATCAGTATCCTCAAAATACATAAAAAAACGATCGTCAAAAGCTCCGGCTTCATCAATCACTTTTTTAGGAATGAGCAGGCACGAGCCCTGGATCCAATCTACTTCACGAGTTGATGCATGATCCCAGTCCCGCATTAAAAAACGATCCAACTCTTTCTGCGCCCATTTAATTTTACCAAAAAAAGTACGTCGCAAAGCCGGCGTTAAAAATTTATGCCAGCGATAGCACGTGTATTGCAAGGTTTTGTCGGGATTTAACAAGCGCGGCGCCACCAGACCAACATCAGACCGCTGGCTAATATAATCATAAAGTTTTTGCAAAGAATCCCTGGACACAAAAATATCAGGATTCATTATTAAAACATATTTTCCCAGCGCTGCATTAATTCCGGCGTTGTTTCCCGCGCCCATTCCCAGGTTTGCGCCGGTTTGGATAAATTTAACTTGTGGAAATCTCTCCTGAAGCATAGCTTCAACTCCATCGCCGGAATTATTATCCACAACAATTATTTCATAGGGCTGATCAAATTCAGACTCAAAAATAGTCTTGACGCAATTTTTAACCAAGCCCTTCATTTTGTAATTTAAAATTATTATGCTCAACTCCATAGTGTATGGAAGATTAATGTTTAACGCGATTACCGCGTACTGAAGACTTAAATTCAAAGCGCAAAATTCAAAATTCCAAAATGATTTGTGAATTTTAGATTTGGAATTTCCTTCGAGTTTTGGATTTTGTGATTTGTGCTTTTCCTCTAACTAAACCACTGCACCAGATCTTCTTCCTTAACCTTGGCATTTTTCCAGATTACTTTTCGTTTGAGCTGTAGTTGCTTCCGGTTTTTAAGTACCTCTGACCAAACCCTTAGATTCCTAGTTTCCAAAGACAAAACATAAAAAAACTTTACCAACTCATACCAGAAAACCCGCCAATTTAATTTTGGCAGACATTTGATTAGAAAAAATAAATGATTACGGTATGAATAATAATTGGCAAACTTTGATTTTTTTATTCTGTTTCTGGCAATCTGTATTTTTGTCATCCGGTTCACTGGCGTTGTCACTGTCCGATCATGATAAGCCACGGCTTTTGGCACTCGCCACGATCTCCAGCCGACAAGGCGCAGTCGGAAAGCCAGATCCACATCTTCTTTGTAACTGAAAAATGATTCGTCAAAATATTCCTGCTGATAGATTGCTTCCTCCAAGGCTTTGCGCCGAAAAAATGGCACTGCTCCAGAAACGCCAAACACTTCTTCAGAAACATCATACTGTCCCTCGTCAACTTCTCCGCTGGCCATATCAATAACTCTAAAATTTTTAAATATTTTCAAACCAAGAGTGTCAATATAATTGGTTCTCTCGCCTTCCTGCAATCGCAAAACCTTGGCGCTGGCCGTCCCGACCATTGGCTGCGAGTCCATAAAGCGCACCATTTCTGCCAGAAAATTTTCATCGAGCTCAACATCCTGATTCAAACACAAAACATAATCTGATTTTGTCCAATGGATAGCCTGGTTGTGCGCCTTGGCAAAACCAAAATTTTCCTTATGCTTAATTATTTTCAGGTGAGGATAACGCTCGTCAATTAATTCCAAAGTCTGATCTGTTGAGCCATTATCAATAATGACAATCGAATAGTCCTTGAATGTTTGATTCATAACCGAACGCAGGCAATTTTCAATATAACGAGCGCCGTTCCAGGTGACTAAGTTGATGGAAACTTTGGACATAATAGTTTAGATTACAAATTACAAAAACAAATTACAAACGATAAAGCAAAAATTACAAATTACAATTATTCTAATTTTCTAAATTTGGAACTTGACGTTTATTTGGAATAATAATGACCTTACTTACCGTACTTTCGGCGTGGTGAAAAATCCCAAATGATATTTTTTTGGCAACATCAAACGAGTTTGCGCCTCTGTTGCCGGGATAGAACCGAAAATAACCAATGTTACGGGCAGTAAAATCCACTGCAAAAACATAATCAGATATTTCCAGCGCGGATGATCCTTTGGACGCGGCGGCAGTATAAGCAAACTAATTATTGCCGAAAAAAATATACCGATCATAGCGGCGGACATAAGCCATTCAAGTACAAATGGGGCATTCTGAACAATTACTGATGAGGAAACCTCGCCTCTGCCGGCGACCCACAGGGGCAAGCGGCCTAAAACAAAAATCAAAATCGGAGCAGTTGCCCAGGAATACATTCCTTCTGTTAAATTCCAGGTGTATTTTAATTTTTTGTACCAGGGGATTTTTTTATCTTTGCCAAAATTCAGCATCATATACGGAAAATGCTCCACGCCCCAGGCCCAGCGCCGCTGCTGCTTGTAAAGATTCTTAAATCCTTGCCAATAATTTTTATCCATCACCGTATCCATGGAAACAGGGACATACATTGGCTCAACCGCATAGTTGCCATGGTATTTGAAAAAACATTGCAAAAATATTCTGGAATCATCAGTCACAATATCTTTTTGCCAAAAGCCGACATCAACGAGCGCTTTGAAACTCATTGAATGAGAACTAAATGTATACAAACGCTCTGGCCGCATCAGATCCATCAGTAGCCAGAAAATTGTGCCAAAAGCTGTCACCCTCATGGCCGCCGGCGCGTCCCAGATATTGTTGTTGTAATTTACCGCCGGCTGATATGAAACTCTGGTCGGTGTTTTGTGAGTCAGATAACGGTAAGTCAAATGAGCAAAATATTTTTTGTGCACGCAAGTATCGCAGTCAAAATATGAAGCAATTAAATTTTCATAAGGAATTTTCAGCTCGTCAATCAATTGCTGCGACTTGTGCCCCATCCAATTGGCATTGGCGCCTTTGCCCTTTAATTCTCCCGGTAATCCATCTGGATGAATAGTAAACTTTAATTGAAAAAATTTATCGCCAAATTCTTTTTTTATCTGAGCCGCCTTGGTTCTAAAATCTTGTTCTACCCTGCCTTCTCCGCCCAGGATAACAATCATTTTTTTCAAAGGATAACTGCTGTTGCACAAACTATTAAAAGTCGTGCGCAAAACTTCGACCGGTTCGCCATAAGTCGGGATATAAATAATATGATAAATTTTTTCCCAGCCGGGGATCTTTTCGACTTTACCCAACCAATCGATTTGAATCGTGCTCTTGTATTTGAAATATGAATAACTGGCGTAGAAAATAAAATGCAAAACACGTAATAGCCAATATAAATCAAAAGCAATAATGAAACAAATAACGAAAATAGGCCAAATAAATGACAAAACAAAAGACAAAATAAAGCTCGTCCAGATCAAAGTGCCCGGGATCATTTCATAAATTTTTAATTTGGTCGCATCTTTCATAGGAGTGAATCTTCATTACCATAACACAAAATTACAGCTAAATCAAGCTTATTTTAGAAACAAAAAAAGCTCCATTTTCAATAGAACCGATTTAACAAACATTCTGTATTCGATGTAATCAATCGCTATTTTAACAACTCAATAACAGCATAACCAATGCCCGCCGCGAACATGGCAATCAAGGCCAAACCAACAACTTTAAATTTTGGCAAGCTAAATTCCGGCCGGCGGTCGCCATGCTTCTTGGCTTTCCAATACATTAAAACCAAAAGGATTCCGGTCAAACCAAAAGTAAGACTGCCGGCAATGCTCATCACTGCAATAAAATCTCTGGCCCCGACCAAAAAAATAATTAATGGAATTGATACGACGCTTAGCCAAGCTGCCGGCTTTGGCATTTTAAAATCAAACTGAAAAAATTCCTTCATGGTTTCGCCAATAATCAAAAAACTGGTGCCCATAGCAAAAACTGCGAATAAATTTCCAAAAACAATCATAAAAGGTCCAATTGTCTGCCCCAAACCAACCGAGCCTACTTCTGTTGTTGACAAGCCTGTAACGCCCACGACCACAATAGCAAAAATGCAATAAATAATAATAGGAATAATACTGGCGACAGCGACGGCATGAGGAACTAACTTTTCACGGCGGCGCAGAATTTCACGCAAAGGCACGACTGAGGCCGCGCCGCCGTAGGCAAATAAAATCACGCCGTACGGCAGAAAAATTTTGCTCCAGTGAACATAATGCAAATTTGAAAAATCAATTGACAAGTAACTTTTGGCAAAGATGATTAAAATGATAATAATAAATATCGCCACCATCCAAAGCTCAAAAACTTTTACCAGTTTTAGACCAACATATAGAACCACTGCACAAATAACAAAGAAAAACAAACTGTACAAAAAACTTTCCCCGCCAAAAAGCGCCGACAAAACTTCACCTTCGCCAATCAAATACGCAGTTAGCGCGCCATAGCCGCCGATCAGAACCGCCACAGTCGCTATTCGGTAGGCAAAGACTCCCAAATACTTTTTTGCATATCCGGCTATCTGATGCCGGAAATGAGTACGCAGAACCACTTCGGCAAACATTAAATTCATAAGCATTGCCGCTAATCCTAAAATCGCCAACATTATAAATCCTGGTAAAACACCGACCTGAGCAATAACAAACGGCACGCCGAGAACTCCCGCGCCAATAATTGTGCCGACAAGCGTGGCCACCGCCTCCCAGAAACTGGTTTTTTTTTCGCTAAAAATCATAACCGTTTATATTTTTTTATTTTTCTAATGGAAATGGCAAAGATAAACAGCAAGACCGTCTTCACTGTTGATCGCGCCATCCTCCAAAATTTCCAACGCGCCGCCCCTGATAATGCAGTAAACTTTTTCTAATATTTTTGGCTTTTCCTGATAATAAACAATTTTTTCCGGCGAATTAATATTTGAATAAATAAAAAACATCGCCAGGATAACCACCAAAATAAATATTAATAAAATTAAATATTTTGCCTGCGATTTCATTTGTTTTTTATTTTCTTTATGGTTTTAATCACCGAATCCGGAGTTAGAGACATTGAATCAATTTTATTTTTCACTAAAAACCTAGCAAATTCCGGAAAGTCGGACGGTGCCTGCCCGCAAATTCCCACTTTTTTCTTCATCCGGCGGCAGGTGGAAATTACCTGCGCCAGACTTTTCAAAACAGCAGGGTTCAATTCATTATAAATATGGCTGACCAGCTCAGAATCGCGGTCAACGCCGAGAGTCAGCTGCGTCAGATCATTGCTGCCGATGCTATAGCCGTCAACCAAAGGCAAGAATGATTCAGCGTTCAAAACATTAACCGGCAATTCACACATCAAATATACTTTCAATTTTTTACTTCTTTTTAAACCGTTTTGCTTTAATATCGCCATGACTTTTTTTGCTTCTTCCACGCTGCGGCAAAACGGAATCATCACATTTATATTGTCTAAACCAAAAACTTCGCGTGCCTTTTTGATCGCTTCGATTTCCATAATGAACGCTTTCTTGAACTTCGGATCATAATACCGCGAAGCGCCGCGCCAACCGATCATTGGATTGGCTTCTTTTGGTTCATAAAGATTGCCGCCGACCAAACTGCGATATTCATTGGTTTTAAAATCAGAAAAACGCACGATTACTTCTTTCGGATAAAAAGCCGCCGCTATCTGGCCTACCCCCTGCGACAACCGATCAATATAATATTGGCTTTTATCTTTATAATTCGGCGTTAACTCTTCAATCTGCTTTTTAAGCTTCAAGGGCAAACGGCAATAATCAAGGAGCGCCAAAGGATGGATGCCGACATAATTACTGATAATAAATTCTTCGCGCGCCAATCCCACGCCGCTATTCGGCAGGAAAGAACTGGCAAAAGCAATATCAGGATTGCCGATATTCATCATTATTTTTACTTTTTTTGGTAAGCTTACTTTTGACAGATTGATTTTCTTTTTGTTAATTTTTAACTCACCCTGATAAATTGTTCCGTCTGTTCCCTCGGAACAGTCAACCGTAATCTTTTGTCCATTTTTTAAAATTGAAGTTGCTTGTTTTGTCCCCACCACGCAGGGAACTCCCATCTCTCTGCTGATTATTGCCGCGTGGCACGTCCTGCCGCCGCTGTCAGTAATAATGGCTCCGGCCGCTTTCATAATCGGCTCCCAGGCTGGGTCAGTTATTTTCGCCACCAAAATTTCGCCTTGCTTGAAACGGCTCAATTCCGCGGGATTTTTTACAATCCGCACTTGCCCGCTGCCAATTTTATTGCCGACGCTCAAACCTTTTAATATAACCTTTGATTTTGCCAAGAGCGTATACTCTTCGAAAATATTTTGATTTTTTTGAGAATGAACCGTTTCAGGCCGCGCCTGCACGATATAAATTTTCTTGTCATTTCCGTCCTTGGCCCACTCAATATCCATCGGCTTGTTAAAATATTTTTCTATTTCCACGCCCCATTTTGCCAGCTGTAAAATTTCAGAATCGCTCAACACAAATTTCTGCCGCTCCGCTTTTGGGGTTAATAAATTCTTCGTGGACTTTTGTTTATTGAAACTATAAATCAATTTCCATTCTTTTTTTCCGATTTCTTTTCTGATAATCGGCTTGAATTTACCGACTAATGTTTTTTTGAAAACAAAATACTCGTCCGGCATTATTCTGCCTTTGACCACATTTTCGCCAAGCCCGAATCCCGCGTTTATCATGACTAAATCTTTAAACCCGCTTTCAGTTTCCAGGGTAAACATTACGCCTGCGCCGGCTTTGTCGCTTCTAACCATTTTTTGCACGCCCACTGAAATTCCAACTTTCCACAGCGGAAATTTTTTGTCATACCGATAAGAAACAGCTCGATTGGTAAACAAAGAAGCAAAACATTTTTTTATTGTCAGTAAAAGTTCTTTTTCTCCGGAAATATTCAAATAAGACTCCAGTTGCCCAGCGAATGAAGCTATTGGCAGGTCTTCCGCCGTGGCTGAACTTCTCACTGCCACATCGAGATTTCCAGCCTTATATTTTTTTGACAAAATATTATAGGCAGAAATAATCTGCGTTTGAAGTTTTTCTGAAAACTCGGCCTGTATAATTAATTCTCTGACCTCTGAACTTCGAAGCGCCAGCTCTCTTACGTTCTGCACATCCAAGCCTTTTAAAATTTTAGCGATCTTATTTTTTATCTTTGCCTCGCCAATAAAATCAAAATAAGCCTTGGCTGTAATTGCAAAACCGTCCGGAACCAGAATGCCTCTTTTCCCCAAATTGGAATACATTTCGCCGAGCGAGGCATTTTTCCCGCCGACTAGACCAATGTCGGTTTTATTGATTTCCCGAAAAAACAAAATATACTTATTTTTCTTTGTCATACCTAGTTTATCGTTTTAATCTCAACCAAATTAACATTCCCGCTCCTGCCAACCGGCTCGCCGGCCACGATAATTATCTTATCTTCTTTAAAAAGATACTTATTTTTCTTTAAATACCCGACTGAACGATCAAGCAGCTCTTCAATGGAATCACAGCGCGGGAGAACAAACGGAATAATGCCCCAGCTCAAATTCAATTGGCGCTCGGTTCGCTCATTATCGCAAGCAACCAAAATCGGCAATTCCGGACGGTAGCGGCTGACGATTCGGCCGGAATAACCGGAAAGCGAGGCGGCTAAAATCAATTTAGCTTTCACGTGTTCAGCCAGCATTTTCGCCACACTGCTGACCGCGTCGCTTGTAGGCACAATTTTTTTTACTTTCTCCTGCAAAACCAAATCATCATATGTTGATTTTTCTGTTTTTTCAATTATTTTTTTCATGTATTCAACCGCTACCGCCGGATATTTTCCTGAAGCGGTTTCGCCGGACAGCATGACTGCGTCAGTATGATCAATTACCGCATTGGCCACATCGCTGACCTCGGCGCGCGTTGGCCGGGGATTAATTATCATTGACTCAAGCATCTGCGTAGCCACAATTACCGGTTTGGCCGCGGCCAGGCACTTGTCAATAATCATTTTTTGCATGAGCGGCACGTCTTCCGCCGGCAGTTCAATGCCCAAATCGCCGCGCGCCACCATCACAGCGTCCGTGGCTTCAATAATTTCGTCAATATTTTCAATGGCCTCCCGACGCTCAATTTTTACTATAACTTTTATCGGCTGTTTTTCTTTTATTTTTAATTTTTGCTGATATTTTTGAATCAAATACTTCAGGTCATAAACATCCTTGGCTGTCCGCACAAAAGACAAGGCCACAAAATCAACTCTGTTTTTCACGCCAAAAAGCAAATCGTCTTTGTCTTTTCCAGAAACAGCCGGTACGCTGACGCTGGTGTCCGGCAAATTTATTCCCTTATGAGAAGTAATTTTGCCGCCATTAATTACTTTGCAAATAATGTTCTGTCCTTTCACTTCAAGGACATTTACCTGAATCAACCCGTCGGCAATCAAAATCCTTTCGCCGGCTTTGACATCCTCGTGCATTTTTTCGTAAGTAACTGGAATTTTTTCCTGCTGAATTCCCTTGTACGTCGTCAATGTAATCTGCTTGCCTGCTTTCAGCTCAATTCCTTTTTCAGGAAGATCGCCAAGCCGAATTCTCGGACCCTGCAAATCCTGCAAAATGGCAATCGGCTGTCCCAGCTCTCTCGCAATGGCACGAACATTTTTTATCACTTGCAAATGATATTTGTGAACATTGTGAGAAAAATTAAGCCTCGCCACGTTCATACCGTTTTGAACGAGCTTTTTCAAAATATTCTTTTTGTCCGACGCCGGTCCGATTGTGCAGACGATTTTTGTCCGTTTCATATTTTATATGTTAATTTTTTGCGAATACTCATACAAAAACGGAATTTTCCACCATTCTCCCTGACAAGCTTTGATCAAGCCGATAATTGAAATCAGCAAAAAGGCCAAACTGACGAACAACCAGATCATTTGCCCAAGAAAAGGGATAATATTAATGAAGCTGACAACAATTTCAGCAATAAAAAGCACCAGCCCTTGTTTGGCGTGGAACTGGACGAATTTATCGTCTTTTTTCAGAAGTAGCGGAATTAAGCATAAAACTCCGAGATAGCTGATGGCCGCCAATAATTTGTTTTCTGAAAGATTTGATGTAGAAGATTGTTGGGTTTGCATAAAAATAAAATATATTGTTAAACCGCTAAATTGTTTAAACAGTTTGGCGATTTAATAGTTTAACAATTTAATGCGACGTTTTCAAAATGAATAAAATTCGGCGTCAGTTGAAAAATTTCCACCACTAAAATATCAAAACGAGGAAAACAATCATCATATTCAGGATGGACTGTTAAATATTGATTTATCGCTTTTGTTAACTTTTGCTTTTTAGAATAAGTTACCGCTTGCTCGCCATAACCAAAAGCCGGAGTTGCTCTGGTCTTCACTTCGACAAACACAACCTCTTGATCTTTTGTCATAATCAAGTCAATTTCTCCCAGTATTTTCATATCCCGGGCTCTCCAATTTTTTGCCACCAAAGTATAACCGCGCTCCACTAAGTACTTTTCGGCAAGTTCTTCCCCCCAGGAGCCAATCCTTTTTTTATAACCTTTCATAACAAAAAACAGTTTGCCGTCGGCAAATTAGCCAAAAAAGAAGTGAAATAGTCCTCCAAAAAAACTTTCATGCAAATTTGTTATCACCAGGAAACCTATCAGAATAACAATTACACCGAACAATTTGTAAAATGAACGGCTTCCGCCTGAAAACATTTTTTCGGCAAAATTTATCGATCCGACGGTATCAAGCGCCCAATCCGTTTTTCTTACTAAAAGAAAACCAATTGCGCACACAACAGCGCCAATCAAGATTCTTACAAACATAAATATTGATTATTTTTTTTCAATTCAATTATACCATAATTCATAAAAACAAAAAAACGCCAATCATCTTGGCGTGGTAATTTACCGGAGTTCTACTCTTCGTTCGGGTACACGGCAAGCATGAACCCGAGATTCGAATCTACCGAAAAACTAAACAAATGTTTTACCATGAAATCTAGCTTTGTACTCATTCTAAAATTCATGGTGCCCAGGGCGGGACTTGAACCCGCACGCCCCGAAGAGCCATGGCCCTCAACCATGTGTGTATACCGATTCCACCACCTGGGCATAAATAAATACGAATAAACAGACTCGACACGAATGACACGAATCAGCCTGACAATCATATAAACTTCTAATTCGCGTCATTCGCGTTGCGGCTCATTCGTGTTACTCTACTGTAATCGCCTGTACCGGACAAGCATCCTTCGCCTGATTTATCAAATCTTCTTTGCCGGCAAAATCCCCGGCAATCACTTCCGCTTTACCGGCATCATTCATTTTGAACACATCTACAGCAACGGCGGCGCAAGTGCCGCAACCGATGCAAGTTTCTTGATTTACTTTTGGTGTCATAAATAGTTTAACGCGAATTTCGCGAATTTTAATACGAATATCGCAAATCGCGAATATTACGAACTATACTATTCGCGTTATTCGCAATTCGCATCATTCGCATACATATTCGCATTATTCGTATAAATTTTAGTTTATAGTTTTCAATCTATCTTTGCCAACAATTACTTTTAATTTTTTCGGCTCAACTTCTATTTTTACCGGAGTCTTGATAATTTTATAACCATCAAGCAATACCGGCAGATATTCAAAACTTTTTATTTCAAATTCTTCTCCCTGAATAATGCTGTCAATCCTGGCCGTCTCTGTTTTTTTAGAAAACCAGCTCCCTTTTTCCTGTTTTGACCTTATTACCAATTCAAGCTTTTTGTCTTGAGCAGAAACTTTTTTCATTTGCCGTTCAAACCTTTGTTTCTTGTTTGGAAAATAAAAATTGTAAATGGCAATTTCCGAACATTCCCGGCTGGGCACAATTTTATATTTATCTTTTTGAACGCTCAACCGATCAAGATTTTTTGTAATGCTCAGGTTTGAGAAAAAATATTGTGCATTAATCTTGCCTAAATCAAACTTTACAATCTTGCGAGCGGCGATCACTTCACATGCCGGCTCTTCCATTGGCACGCCAAGGCAAGGGGCTAAATTATTGTCTTCGCCAACGGGAATCAGCCCCAGAGAAACATCATTTTGCGCGGCTACATCGATCGCTTTGAGAAAAGTCTTGTCGTTACCAATAACGATCACAGTATCCACGCCCTTTTTTACCTCGTCCCGGATTAATTCATCCATGCTTTTCAGCAAAGTTAATTTTTCGTGCTTGCCCTGGATTTCTAAATCCAAAAGCCGAGTCTTGATCCGGTCAATGACTTTTTCGTGTTTTTTATCAGCAAGAAATGTATCGTAAATATAATAATACATAACAAAATTCAAAGCTCAAGGCCCAAAATCCTCCGCCATAGGCGGATGCGCCTCTGGCGCAAAAGGAAATTTAAAACTCCAAATTCAAAATCAGAAACCGGAAGTTAACTTTACTCTTCTTCGCTATCCGATTTCGCGGCGACGTTGGCCTTTTCTACGACTGGCGCTGACTGACCCTGATTCGTCATTGAACAACGGCCGTTAAAAACTGCTCCGGCGGCAATTGACAATGTTGCAGCGCTGATATCGCCATTCACTTCTGCGGTTTCAGCCAATTCCAGCTTACCTTCGACTGCTACATTACCGTTTACTTTTCCGGAAACCAAAGCTTCCCTAGCCTTTACATCAGCCACAATTTTCGCTCTTTCTCCGACACGCAAAACTTGTTCGGTTTTCAAACTACCGACGACTTCTCCTTCGACGGTAATACTGCCATTGCTTACTAGGTCTCCTTCAATCTTAATTGAATGGCCGATAACAGTGTCGTCAACTTCATTAAAATCTTTTTCCTCCTCGTCATTTGATCTAAACATAAGCTTTTTTCATTTTACCTATTATTAACCCCTCCTTGATACTTATCTTAATGTAAGCTAGCTGAGCCGTCAATCATTTTTATCTACATTTCATCAACAGGCTCGATTCCAAGTAAATTTAGACCTTTGGTCATTGTCTGCTCAACTTTTTTTATTAAATTGATTCTAAATGCCTGAATAGCCTGTTCAGCTTGCAATACCGGACACTCGTGATAAAAACCATTGAATTCCTGCGCCAGTTCAAACAAGTATTTGGCAATTTGCGACGGATCCAGCTCTTTTGCCGCCAGCTCTTGCGCCTCCTCAAACTTTGCCACTTTTAAAAGCAAACTTTTTTCATATTCATTTATCTTAATTGATTCAATTCCTTTTAACCCTTCGACCATGCTCAGGGCATGCTTTTCACTTTTACCCTTTACCTTTTTCAAAATGCTCTTTATCCTCGCCACAATGTAAAGTAAATACGGTCCACTGTCGCCAGAAGTATTCACGGATTCTTCAATATCAAAAGCCATATCAACTTTGACGCCAATCTTTAGCATCGCGTATTTAACAGCCGCCAACGCAACTTTTTTAATAATTAAATCCTTATCTTTCGCTGGACTATCTTTCATAATTGCCGCAATTCTTTTTTCAATCTCATCCAAAAGCCATTCGCCCAAAATAACTTGCCCGGTTCGCGAACTCATTTTGCCGGACTTCAAAGAAACCCAGCCGTAAGCCAGATGCTCTTCCCTGCCCTTGCTTTTCGGTAGGGTAAATTCAAGTGCTTTAAATACTACCTTGAAATATTCTGTTTGTTCTTTGCCGACAACATGAATAATTCTGTCCGGCTTAAACTCTTTGAACTGCGCTTCAGCCAGCGCCAGATCTTTGGCTTCGTAAGTCGGAAAATCCAAACTATTGACAAAAACGCGGCTGTGCAAGCCATATTTTTCACCTTCAAATATGACCGCGCCCTCGCTTCTCTTGAATACGCCCTTTTCCAGAAACTTCAAAACAATTTGTTTTCCCTTTTCAAAAACCTCGGATTCAAAATATAACCTGTCAAAGTGTGAATCAACTCGTTTGTAAACTTTATCAAAATATTCCAGGCTCCAAGCCCTGGTTGTTTTATAAACATCTTGAATCGACTTTTCTTTGTTATAAATTTTTTCATTCAACTTGTAAATTTCTTGTTTTGCTTTTTCATCTTTTTCAAATGTCTGGCCGCCAAGCGCATAGGCTTTGCCCAAAAACCCGACTTTATCGTCTAAGTCCTTTTTCTTAACTTCTTTGTATTCATTCCGAAGCTGATCAATTCCCCAGAGCGCCTTGGCAATATGCAGACCGACATCACCCTGATAATTCGCCCGGGTAACTTTGTATCCAGCGTTTTGCAAAATCCGGACAATTGATTCGCCGGTAATAATATTTCGCAAATGCCCGATATGAAATGCTTTGTGCGTATTTGGATGCGCAAATTCTACCATGATTTTAGTTAATTGGTTAATTGGTTCATTCGTTAATTGAGAATATAAAACAGCTTGCGCCAAATATTCCGAATCAATAAAAAAATTCATATAAGGGCCGAGCGACTTTACTTTTTCAATAATAACTAAATTTTTCGCATTGACCATTGCTCCCAACTCGCCGGCAATCTCATTCGGATCGCGTCTTAGTTCCTTGGCCAAAGTAAAACACGGCAAAGCCAGGTCTGCTTCAACATTTTTCGGCGGCTCGGTAAAATCTTCCGGATTGATTTCCACCTTTAAAATCTCACTAAGCACTTTTGCTAATTTATTTTTTATCTCTAACATGCGATTTCAATTTTAAGCTTTAAATTTACTTTTTACTTAATAAGTATCATCTCTGGTTGTAGCCACCTCTTCTTTTTTTCCAAACTCTTTCAATTCCTCCAAATTATCCGGCAAATGATCAATACCGCCGAATTCCGGCACGACAATAACATGAATGCCTGCTTCTGATTTTAAGCCAAACGAAATCATCTCTGCTTCGCCACCAATACTCTTGCAGTCGTCCTCAATCAAAAGATCCGGCTTAACGGTCATAACTACCTGCTTATATGTTTCGTCTTCCTGCCTCGCGTGAACCATGTCGCCCGGAAAATCAAAATTTTTCAAGACGTCCTTGATTTGTTTGATTTCCATAAACTTGACGCGGGAAGTTAAATAAGAAATTTCCGCGCC
Organism: uncultured Gammaproteobacteria bacterium; assembly: GCA_964590105.1. Classification (GTDB taxonomy): domain Bacteria; phylum Patescibacteriota; class Patescibacteriia; order UBA11705; family JABHMO01; genus JABMRF01. The sequence continues at coordinate 108,032 of CAZPYM010000003.1, read as the reverse complement.
ATTTTCCGTCCAGACGGTCAGTTTTTCCACCGCGCCACCAACCGGCACATAGCTTGAATAATCCTTGATCCGGTCATCTGAAACATGCTTCAAAACCGTGCCTTCAGTAAAAACTAGTATTTTCATATATTTAAAAGTTGTAAGTGAGTAAGTAGTAATTTACTTACAACCTTACAACTTGCTACTTAATTTTGATAAAAAATCTTTTCCCTTTCTGAATTATATCCCCGGCACGAACAACAGCTGCCGCATTTTTCTCAACTTTTTCATTGATTTTCACTCCGCCTTGTTCAATATTCCGACGAGCTTCAGATTTTGATTGAACTAATCCGCCTTCCAATAATGCGTCAACAATATTTTTTCCGGCCAGATCAAATTCATCGAGCTGATCAGGCGTTTCTTTTTTCTGAAACATATTCAAAAAATTTTCTCGCGCCGCTTTGGCAGCTTTTTCGCCGTGATAAATTTTCACAATCGCCTCGGCCAATTCCAGTTTTAAATTACGCGGGTTTTCTCCTTGCTGCAATCTTTCTCCCACTTGCTTGACTATTTCCATCGGCTCAAAAGTGCACATTTCAAACCCGCCGGCAATCATGTCGTCTGTCCAGGACATTACTTTGCCAAATTTGTCGTCAATGGAATTATCAAGCGCAATCATATTGCCTTCTGTTTTTCCCATTTTTTTCCCGGAAGTGTCTGCTAGGAGTTTATTGGTCAAAACAAACTTTTCCTTGCCCTTGAGCGCCTTCATCAGCGTCCTGCCGGCGAGCATATTAAAAGTCTGATCATTCCCGCCGATTTCCCCATCCACATCCATGGCCACCGAGTCGTAACCCTGCATCAGCGGATATAAAAATTCATGCAAGCCAATTGGTTTGCCGTCTTCTATTCGCCTTTCAAACATATCGCGCTCCAGCATTTGTTGTACGGTCATTTTTGAAGCCAATTCAACAACTTCTTTAAAAGTTAATTTATCGAGCCAATGACTATTGTATTGAATCTCCGTTTTTTTCATGTCCAAAATGCTGGCTGCTTGTTTTTTGTAATTTTTACAATTATTCATGACCTGCTTGCGCGTCAATTGCTGGCGCGTGGCCAATTTGTCGGTCGGATCGCCGATCATGGCGGTAAAACTGCCGATAAGCATAATCACTTTGTGGCCGAGGTCCTGAAATTGTTTCAGTTTCATTAAACTAATCGCATGACCAATATGCAAACTGGGACCTGTCGGATCAATGCCAAGATATAATTTTAATTGTTTGCCTGATTTAAGCAGTTTTTCCAGAAACTCTGGGTTGGGATAAACATTTTCAACTCCGCGCGTTAAGAGTTCATTAATTTTTTTTTCGTCAGTGTTGATTTTCATAAATTTTATTTTAATTCACTTAATTGCGTATTTGTTTTTCCTAATTTTTCTTCCGCCTCCGTGAGTTTTGCCCGCTCTCCGTCAACCACGGCCACCGGAGCATTTTTCGTAAACTCTTTATTCTGAAGTTTTTTATCCAATCCGAAGCAATATTTTTCAAGGTCGGCTTTTTCTTTTTCCAGTCTCTCTTTTTCTTTATCAACATCAACCAAATCTGATAACAACAAATAAATCTCCCTTTTACCGACAACCGCGCCGGCTGCTTTTTCCGGTTTTATTTTTACGTAAGTAATTTTTTCCAGACGAGCTAAGGTTTTTACAACTATTTCATTTTCGCCAATTGAAGCGCCTTTGATGGAAACAGAAATCTTCTTCCCCGGATTGACTTTGTATTCAGCCCGCAAATTTCTGATTTTAATAATTATTTCTTGAATTTTTTCAAATCCTTTTTCCGCTTTTTCATCAATTAATCCCTTTTCGACCGCTGGCCAATCAGAAACCATAATACTTTTTGCTTGCTGTGTCATCCCGAGCATAGCGAGGGACCAAACAGCCTCTGTCACAAACGGCACAAAAGGATGCCACAATTTCAGCAATTCCCGAAAAATTGAATTCAAAATTAAATTTCGATTGTCACCCTGATCTTGCCGAAGGGCAACTTTTGAAATTTCCAAATACCAGTCGGCAAAATCATTCCAGGTAAATTCCCGCAAAATCTCGCCGGCCTGTGAAAAATTATATTCATCCAGCAATTTATTTACCTCGCATTTTAACTTATTGAATCGCGAAAGTATCCACTTATCCGCTAAAGTCAATGCAACTGTTTGTAATTTGTTATTTGTAATTTGCTTGTAATTTGTGTCTTGTAATTTGTTATTTTGCAACACAAACCGACTAATATTCCACAACTTATTAACAAAATTCCTGTACCCCTCAATCTTTTCATCATAAAGCCGAATATCATTGCCCGCCGTATTGCCGATAAGCAAGCTCAAACGCACCGCGTCAAATCCATATTTATTGCCGGCTTCAACCGGATCAATCGCCGTCTCTGGTTTGGATTTGCTCATTTTGTCGCCGTCTTTGTCGCGAATCAGGCCGTGCAGATAAACTGTTTCAAAAGGTATTTCGCCCGTCGCATAAGTGGTCATGAGTATCATCCTCGCCACCCAGAAAAACAAAATGTCATAACCGGTTTCCAGCACGGTCGTTGGATGAAATCGTTCCAAATCCTTGGATTTAAATTCTTTTCCGTCCCAATCCTTCGGCAAGAGCGTACTGAAAGTCCAAAGACCTGCAGAAAACCAGGTATCAAGAGTATCCTCATCTTGTTTCCATTCGGCAGCCGGCAGTTCTTCTTCAGAAACGCGAAGCGTGATATTTTTATTATACTTTTCAACTTTTCCAAGCTCAAAAGCTATTATTCCGTTCTTGCTTATTTTTTCCAAATTTCCGGGCACCAGATCAGAATAGGATTTTTTATAATCAATGTTTTTGCCGGGAAAAATTTTAGACATCTTTTCCTTGGCTAACAATTCTTCAATGGTTTTGTACCGCCTCGCCGCTTTGACTTTTGATTTTAAACTTTCTAAAATATACTCCCCTTGCTTATAATTCAAAATTATCTGATCGCCGCCTTTAATATTGCCAAAATAACGATCCGGCTCTTCAGGATTCAAAGCTCTGGTTTCAATGGTTTTGCTGCCGGATTTAATCGCTTCAAATATTTTTCGATTACGAAAACTAAGTTCGATTCCAGATGTTTTTTGATTTAAATCAACGCGATAAAACTTTCCGGTATCCGGATAATCAAGGCCATAAATTTCTTTATCCGATAAAATTTTTCCGTATGCCTGCGCCACTCGCGCCACATCGCCGTGCGTTACCATTAAAATCTTTTTATCTCCATACTTTTGTTTTATTTCGTCAAGAAAATTAAATACACGGCTTCTTAATTCAACAAAGGACTCGATGTTATGCGGATTTCCTTTATGCCACTTGTCAAAGTTTTGCTGACGAAATTTGGTAAAGTCCATATCGGATTTGCCTTCGAAATCCCCCACTCCCACTTCCCTGAGTCTGGCGTCTTCAATAATTTGCTTAATCCCCGATTTGTCGGCAACTATTTTGGCGGTTTGTTTTGCCCGTTCGAAATCAGAACAAAAAATAATGTCAATTTTTTCTTTTTGCAGCTCTTCCGCCGCCGCGGCCGCCTGCTCCCTACCCTCTACGGTCAAGTGAAAATGATTCCGCAAAATATCGGAATTCAGCTGATCTCGGGCATTGCTTTCCGCCTGTCCGTGCCGCAAAACAATAATTTGTTTTTGCTTTTTGTACCAAACAGGGATCCTGTGCCCAAACCAAATCTGCCGGGAAATACACCAGTCATGCAAATTTTCCATCCAATGATAATAAATTTTTTCAAAACGCTCTGGAATTATTTTTATCGACCCGCTCTTTACCACGGCGAGCGAAATTTCCTTCAAGCTTGCCTCTTTTTTCCCGATTATTTTTCTCAACTTTTCACTTTTAACTTTGAACTTTGAACTTATACTGATAAACCATTGCTCGCTCGGCAAAGGCTCCACTACTGATTTACAACGGTAACAAACAGATAAATTGTGCTGATTCTCTTCCTGCTTTTCCAAAAGCCCCTGCTTTTTTAATTCTTCAACAATTTTTTCTCTTGCCTGTTCCGCGCTTAATCCCTGAAATTTTCCGCCAGCCACCGTTATTTTTCCATCCTCGTCAATAACTTTAATCACCGGCAATTTATTTTTTTGCGCCATTTCGTAGTCAATCAAACTATGCGCCGGGGTTACGCCAAGCGCGCCGGTGCCAAAATCTTTTTCAACCTGATCATCGGCAATTACTTTTATATTCAACTTAACACCACAGAAATCAGCGACAAATGTTTTACCGATATATTTTGCATAGCGCTTGTCGTCAGGATGCACAGCCACTGCCGTGTCCCCAAGTTTGGTTTCCGGCCGCGTTGTGGCGATAGCAAATGGAAAATTTTTATCGTATTTAAAAGTGTAAATCTTGGCTTTTTCTTCTTTGTAATCAACCTCATCGTCCGCGAGCGTTGAATGGCAGCGCGGACACCAATTGACAATCCGATAACCCCGATAAATCAGCCCGTCTTCATACATTTGTTTGAAAACCTTTTTTACTGCCTTGCTTCTGACTTCATCGAGAGTATACGCTTCGCGGCTCCAGTCCAGGCTTGAACCCATTTTGCGCAATTGATTATGAATAACATTTTTTGAGCCTTCCACATACTGCTCAACTTTTTTTAAAAATTTCTCACGACCCAGATCGTGCCTGGTCTTTTTTTCTTCCTTGTAAAGCTTTTTTTCAACCACGTTTTGCGTGGCAATCGCCGCGTGATCAGTGCCAGGCATCCAGAGGGTATCAAAACCATTCATCCTTTTGTAACGGACCATTAAATCTTCTATTGCGAGCATGGCCGCATGCCCCAGGTGCAGTGTGCCGGTAACATTTGGCGGCGGCAAAACAATGGAAAAATGCTTTTTGGATTTAGGCTCCAAATTGTCCGGATTAAAAAGCCCGGCCTCTTCCCACATTTTATAAATCCGGCTTTCATGCTCTTTCGGATCGTAGGCTTTGGGTATCTCCATATTGAAAATTAAAGATAAATTCTATTTGATTTTAGCATATTTATACTGTAATGACAACTATATTTGACACAATCACCCATTTGTGACGAATTGTGTGGGCTAATGCCTTGACACTATACATTTATTTAGCTAAGATGCTATATCCAAGCTCAAAATTCAAAAAGCAAAATCAAAAGGAAACTTAAAACTTAAAATTAAAAAACAAAGGCGTATCTTCGAATTTTAGACTTTAAATTTAAAATTTCCTTTGAACTTTGGGCTTTGCGCTTTAAATTTTACTAAATTAATATGTCATTAAATCAACACCAACAATTATACGAAGCCATACAAAGTAGCAATACGCCGCTCATTGCTTTCAAACAAGAGCACAATGGCGATGTAATTGCCGCTAGTCTGGCTCTCGCAGAACTCCTTCGTAAGATGGATAAAAAAGCGACAATCGTCTCGCCGGACTTTGAATTACCGCATTCATACCAATTTTTAGCGCAATCAAATACCATTCAAAGCCGCCTAGATAATTTGAAAAAATTAATTATTAGTTTGGATATTATTGACGGCCAGCATCCGGAGATTGATTATAAAATTGAAAAAAATAAAATGCACATTCATGTCAATCCGACCAACAGTAATTTTTCCAAACAAAACATTTCTATCACCGACAATCATTACAATCATGACCTGATTATTACCGTAAACACGCCGGATCTCGAATCATTGTCTCATGTTTATGAAAAAAATACTGATTTTTTTTACAATGTGCCGATTGTTAATATTGATCATTCGCCCGATAATGAACATTACGGCCACATAAATATTATTAATATTGCTTCTTCGTCAGTCTCGGAAATTATTTATGACTTTATTGAACAAACCGATGCCAATCTGCTCGATGAAACCATTGCCACTTATCTTCTGACCGGCATGATTGAAAAAACAAAAAGTTTCAAAACCCCGGCCATTACTCCCAAAAGTTTGAGTATCGCCAGCCAATTGATGGCGGCCGGAGCCCAGCGCGAGTCTATTGTAAAAAATCTTTATCAAATGCAAACTGTGGGTGCCCTGCGTCTCTGGGGCAGAGTGCTTCTCAGTCTCAAAACTGATGATTTGCAAAAAATCGCCTGGGCTGAAGTAAATGAACAAGACTTCAGAGAAACTAATGCCCTGCCGCAGGACCTGGTCGGCGCGATTGACGAGCTAATCGCCAGCGTCCCAACTATTGAGCTGACCGCTATTTTCTATAAAAAAAATGAACAGGCCTACTGCCTGCTGAAATCTGAAAAAAACCTTGACCTTCGCGTCCACTTTGCCGCTCTCGAACCTACGGGCAATAGGACTCTGATTAAATTTCCATTAAATACCGGAAATGAAGTTGTGCTCGAAAAACTAAAACAACTGCTATAATCCAAAACTCAAACTTCCGCGGCTATCGCTGAGGAAGTTTTTATATTTTATTTCTTAATTTTTTATTTTCTCATTTTGCCATTAGAATAGCAAAAACATCTTACCGATAAAGAATAAATAAATAACAAGGAAAAGCATTGCCTCTGTTTTTGTAAATTAAAAACTTTTACCTTAGCAACCCACCCGCCTGCCTCGGCTGGCATATTGGGCGGGCGAACTTGCTTTTCTTGCTTTATTAATTGTTCGGAACAGCGGATGTTTAAACTTTGTACAAATCGGCAAATCAGTTTTGCCAATCATATCAACATTATCCGCTGAACAAATTCGAGCCTTAATACCATGTTTTTTAAAAGCCTCAACCAATCGCCCAAATATCAACATTCTTTTTCCTAATGGCAGGGTATAGCCAGTCTTGGTTACAACTTCTCTTGATTCTGTCATACTATTAACGGCTTCAATAACCGCTCCATTTCCGGAACCAATCATCGCCTTCCGCTGTTTTTCCGGTAAAACACTTGTACCCAGCGTACAACGAGTAACACCGACTTCAGCCAGAGCTCTTGGCAGGTCTTCAATATTATCTTCGGCCTCATAAATTTCAAACCACGGCATAATGACTGGCAAAACCGGAACGCCGGCGCTGATTAATTTTTTAATTAGTTTTAATCTATCAGCAACTACCGCCGCGCCAGGTTCAAGTACTGAAAGCAATTTATCATTTAAACTTGGAATTGAAACCTGAACAACTACTCGGTCTTTATTCCCAATCAACAAGTCAATTGTTTTATCCGGAATTATTTGTTTAGTAACGACCAACGGCACAAAATCCGGAATAATTCTAAAAATGTTTTCCAACAAATAATGGGTCAGCTCCCGATTCTCTTCTAAAAAACAATCCGACACCGCGCTAAAATATGCGCCGCTATAATTTTTCAATTTTTTTAAAACATTGTCTACGCCGACAGCAATTATCTGATCATCTGAAAATTCTCGCTGATACAAATCGCAATACAAGCAAGGTTTTGGGCATCTGACGTCAAATACAACAACTGGCACATCCTGACAAGGGTACATTGGCTCAACTAGCTTAACCATGTCTTTGTTCATACGAATTGTTATTCGATTAAAGCCCCGCTCAAAAAAACAATTCCATGGCCATAAATTCATTGTTTTGTCCGCCTTCTAGGGGACAGTTTAAATCGCCAAAGAAGTTTTTATTTTGTTATTAAAACAACAAAAACATTTTACCGATGAAAAATAAATAAATAATAAGAAAGAGTGTTGCCTCTGTTTTTGTAATTTTTTTGTCAATCAATACCAACCAGAGCAGGATAAAGGTTCCAATTAAAAATATAATTAAAGTGCTGAACAAAGCCGGACTGATTGTTAAGGTTGTCATGAGGCCAGCCACGCCGTAAATCACGAAAATATCAAAGATGTTTGAACCGAAAATATCGCCCAGCGCCAGGTCAAAATTACCGCGCCGCGCCGCTGAAATTGCAATCAATATTTCAGGGAGTGAAGTTCCCACTGCCACCACTGTTGCCGCCAGAACCGAAGCTCCGAAGCCAAGCAAGACAGCCATATTGATTACTGCTTCCACTACATAATAAGAAGCGAAAGAAACAATTCCCAGACTGACAATTAAAACCAAAATCGTTTTTGTGTTTTCACTAATCATCGTGGCAAGAAAGCCGGCTTTTTTTTCTCTTTTTTGTGTTTCTTCAATGCCTGTTTCAACTTCTTTTTTTAGCTCTTTTCTAAACTCCTGGCGCGTGACAGCGCTTTCCTCCTTTTGAATAAAAAAGGCATACAATAAATAAAGAACATAGCCGACTAAAAATAAAATCGCCTCAACAAAAGTGAACTTGCCGTCCATCAATGTCACGGCCAGTAAAAATATCGCGCCGGCAAAAAACGGAAAATCATTGGACACAATGTCCCAATTGAAAACCGCCTTTTTTCTAGTAAATAAAACCGCCAGTCCGAGGCCAAGCAATAGATTAGCAATGATTGTTCCGATCACATTGCCACTAAGCATTTCAACCTCTCCCCGCCTAACTCCCATGATGGACGTGGCCAGTTCCGGCAAAGATGTACCGACAGCCACAATCACAACTCCAATAATAAAATTGGACAGGTGAAGTAATTTACCCAACTTTTCAGCATAATCAGTGAAATAGTCAGCGGCCTTTACCAGAACCCAGAGGCTCGTGACTAAAATAATACTCCAGATAAATATCATCATATTTGATTTTTTTCATTATAACATAAAAAGGCAAAAAAAAATAAACAGTTAAATATATTTATTTCTTATGGTGGGCAGCACAAGAGTCGAACTTGTGACCTTCTCGACGTCAACGAGACGCTCTAACCAACTGAGCTAGCTGCCCTGAACTGAACGTTACAAACTTTGGCGCGCCATTCGTAGCTCCGCCTTAGCGGAGCGAAGAATGGTGCTCGTAGATGGATTTGAACCATCGACCCCCGCCTTATAAGGGCGGTGCTCTAACCACTGAGCTATACGAGCATAAAACTTGAAACTAAACCCACAATAACAAACTATTGCCTTTTTATCAAGAGTTTAAAAATAAAATCCCCGCCATTCGCGAACGGCGGGGGGATGATCTCAAATCTAGTGCAGGGGCAATGCCTGCCACTTGTCATTCATGTTTGCTCGTTTGGACAAGCGAATGTATGAATTGGTTTTCTCACTGCGCAGACTGCGCCGCAGGAGCATCTGAGCCTTGTACAATTCGGGGAAAATGCCTTCATCAATCTCAATTCCGAGGAACCGATACAAATCCCGTCCGACCTTGAATGTCTGGCGTGAAATCAAGATCTCGCGCGTCAGCTTGTACAGCGCCTGCACTTCCGGTTCCAGCCTGTCTTCTGCGGTTTCAACGCCAAAGCGGGTGAAAAACTTATCAATCTCGAGCATGGCCGCGTTAGCCAAGTCGGTCTGAACCTTGGTTATATGATTCACCATAACCACCACCCGGCGCAAACCGTCCTTGCTGTCAAACGTGATCTGACTGCGCATCTCCCCATTGTCGCCGATCAAACGATGAAACACATGATTGCTGAGATATGCCTGCCGCGACTCGAGCGCCGCCACCACTGCGTCATTCAGACTGAAAACCTGGTCCACGATTTCATCGGTTTCACCGGTCACGCGGTTGATTTCAGCCTGCAGTTTAACCAATTGTAACTTCAATTCCTGAAGCTCTTTTTCTTTGGCTTCCCTTTGCGCTCGCTTGGCGTCACGCGCCTTGGTCATGCCTATTGATTCCTGCATCCAGGAATTGACAATCTTCCCAAAACTTTCAGCTCTCTTGGTTTTCAGTCTCGTAATCTTTGTCAAACCCTGCGCCGCGCGTTGCATGCGGTGGTAACCCTTTACCCAACGCATCCGCATTTTTCCTTCTTCTTCAATCAATTTTTCAATCTGCTTGGCCACTTTAGCCATAGCTCGTTCGATAAAACCGGTTTTGCTTTTTCCTGCCATTGCGCCTCCTTGTAAAGCTCGAACAACGTTTAGAAATTTCAATAAATGAACAAATATATCAAATAAGCTTACCCAATTTTTTTATTCTTGTCAATGGTCTTTTTGGAACTTAATATAAATAGCAATTTTAGCTAAAAATAGCTAAAACAGCTTGACATTTAAATTTTTATATGCTATAATACGATTTCGTAGAGTTTGCAAATTGACAACCAAAATAGGGGGGAAAATTGAAAACAATAGAAAGACAAGGGAATTTCATCCGATTCCAGATCACGGTCGCAGGCCGGAAGATCTGGTTTCTCACTCACGCCGCCCTCCACGTGGAGGAAATCGCGGCAATCTCCCTCCTTGAGCTGTACGGCACCAAGGAGTTTCTAAAAACGCACTGTCCACACGGCATCATCCACGTCGGAGTGCTGGGTGGCGAGTTTGATGAGCATCCCGCCAACGGGGAGGCGAAGAAAGAGGACGAATGCGCGGCCACACTGGTGGCGAGGGCACTCGGCGTCCGGGACAACGAGGAACTGAAGGAGGTTCTGTCCTATGTCCTGGACAATGACCTCCACGGACGCGATCAGCCTGGTGGGCTGGCCACGTACGTGAACATGCTGCACCGGGTTTTCTCGGAACAGACCGCCGAGATCATCGACTGGGCCCTTGTGGCCATCCGCGCCAAGATTCGGGCGGAGAAGAAAACCAAGGAGTTCGGCAAGGACTATTTCGGCAAACTACTCGTCGAGCAGAATCCGAACAAGCCTGAGATTTCCGCGGCGAACTGGCTGGCCTATACCGCTGACGCGGAAAAGGCGCAGGACGAGGCCTTCAAGGCCGCGCTCGAGGAAATCAAAGAAAAGGGCCAGATCAGCAAGATCAAGGGCCCGAACGAGCGCACGCTTGTTCTCCTGGCCATCGAATCGGACAACAACGAAATCGGCCGCGCCGGCCGCTTCAAGGACGGCGCCAACGCTGACATCGTTGTCCAGAGACGACCGGCCGGTCATGTGACCATTCACACGGCCCGCCGTGCCAACCTGAAGCTTTTCACCCTGGCGCGAGTCTTGCGCTATGAAGAGCAGAAGGTTCGCGGCAAGGTCATCGTAAACAACTGGCGGGAACTGTCGGACGAAGGCATGGGCCCCTCCGGTGTGTGGTATTTCCATCACGAAGGCCAGTTCCTGCTGAACGGGAGCATCACTGCTCCCGCCACCACGCCGACCATGATCCCGCTCGCGGATATCTGCGAGCTGATCAAGGTGGCGGTTTGTCCGGAGACCTTTGAACCGGCTCGCGCCGCGCTCTGTCAGATGGGCATGTGCGCGTCCAAGCCGGAAAACGCTTGCCCCTGGTACGTCTGGGGCTTGCCCTGGTGCCAGGCGGTCAGGGCCAAGGCAAAAGAAAAGAGATAGAAAAATAACTCTGTCACAACAAAGAAAGAGGCGAACATTCGCCTCTTTTTCTTTTTAAAATTAATTTTTATATACAATTTATTAATAAAATTAAAACGGCCCGGATGATCGGACCTGTTTTGTTTATAATTTTTTTACGTTGAACGAACCATTTTTAAAATTACCATCAGTGTACTGGTAACTGTAAAATCCAATAAATGAAGTTACTGTCGCCAGTCCGGACGTGAGCACCAGCGTGTAATCATTGCTCACGCAATTAAACGCGAATTTTTTGTCTTCAAGCAAACCGTAACAATCCGCCTGTTCCAACGGTAAAACACATTTTGCCTCACCTTCCAAGTACGATGTCAGCTGATTGATCTTTACCTGATAGATCGTAAAAAGCATTGTGTCTGAATCAAGTATGCTTAATTCCCAGTCGCCGGAAAGATCACAGCACGGGTAGTATACGCACTTGCCCAGTTTTGCTTCATAATACTGATCAGCCGCGCAGAATGAAACGCACTTGCCCTGCGCTTCGCTCCAGACATAGCCCGGAGCACAAACCAGCACATCAACGGATACGGTCTCTTTTATCTCTCTCAGGGGGGCAATATTTGTATCCAATAACTCAGACGTGATAGAATCAAACAAATTCTCGTGTTGCTCACCGCTACCATCCAATAGCTGAAAAATCTCTGTTTCGCCAACATTAATATCAGAATCAACTGAAAGCTCGTCCAAAGGGACAAACTCACCCCAATCAACTCGTTTTATACATGAACTGAAAATGAGGGCCAGAAAGAAACATACAAAATACTTCATCGCGTTCTCCTTGTTGGGTAAAGAACAATTATTACCAATTACTTTACAATAGCGAAATAAAAATGTCAACAACCATTAATAAGACCTCGCCACATATTATTAACAAAATAAAACGGCCCGGATGATCGGACCTGTTTTGTTTATAATTTTTTTACGTTAAACGAACCATTTTTAAAATTACCATCAGTGTACTGGTAACTGTAAAATCCAATAAATGAAGTTACTGTCGTAATGCCAGACGTGAGCACAAGTGTGTATTCATTGCTCACACAGTTCAGCGTGAACTTTTTATCTTCCAGCAGGCCATAGCACTTGGCCTCTTCCGACAGCGAAACACATTTTGCATCGCCTTCCAAGTACGATATCAACTGATTGATCGTCAACTGATAAATCGTGAAGAGCATGGTGTCTGAATCAAGTATGCTTAATTCCCAGCTACCAGAAAGGTCACAACACGGGTAGTATACGCACTTGCCCAGGTTTGCTTCATAATACTGATCAGCCGCGCAGAATGAAACGCACTTACCCTGCGTTTTGCTCCAGACATAGCCCGGCGGGCAGACTGGGACATCGAAAGTGGAGACATCTGCCGTGTCGTCATCTGTTTCAAAGTCCACTTCCGGCGTGTCTGCTGCAAGTTCATTGTCAGAAGTGCATTGTTCCACGAAATCAAGATCCGAAACTTCCACCGACAGATCCTTGTCCTTCGTAGACAAGTCTTCATTTTCCTGCCGATGCTTGTCCTCTGTCTGATCCAGGAGATCCAACGGTTCGGCTTCCCCCTCCAGATCAGGATGAATAGTAATTACTGCTTCTGCAAGGACTTCTCCCGCCCAGTCGCCTGACGGCACCCAGGGAGACGGCTTTTGCAGACAGCCATTCAAAACAAAAATCAACAGCATATATCCGAGACGTTTCATTGTTCCCTCCGTTAAAATGAACTATTCCAACATTTAAAGTTACATCAAAGAAACAACAATGTCAAGAGCCCAATCAAACAACATTTTCCAAGCTGTGTATTGGCCGCTCTAAATAATAAGCTAAGTATTTACGTAAAAACACGGCCATTTTTTTTACATTTTCCTTTGAAATGCTTATTTGCGGATTCGCTCTCTTTTGTTGAATGTTTTCAATCGTCTGCCGGATCTGATCGGGCAGATTGAACCGATTCGTATATGTTCCGGCGCGATCAAAACTAATTTCGTAACCAAGCATTGTCATTAATTTTATAATAAACAAATTCAAGATCATTTTTTTTCCTTCGTCAGTATTTTGCAGTCCAATACTTTCCATCGTCCACATTAATAGTTTCCACACCGGCTCATTCTTCTCTCCGACTGGCAACGACTTGACTAAAAGCTCGAGTAAACAATTATAATAATACCAATCTTGCTCACTATCAAAACTATATTTTTTAATTAAATATGCGTGGGTTAATTTTTTTTGCGCTTTACCATTAATAAAAATAACTTCGATAATTCCGGGAACTGCCAGGTGGCCAGCCAGCTTGCTTTTTATTTTGCGGGCGCCCGTAGCCACCGCCTCAACTCGCCCGAAATCCTGCGTAAAAAAATAAAACAAGAGGTCGTCATCCCTCCATTGTTTTTGGCCGAGCGCAATGGCCGCAGTTTTATAAGTTCTTTCCATATTATAGCCGGTCAAAATATGACTGCAAAATAATCGCTGCAGCCAGGGCATCATCATCTCCTTTTTTTTCTGCGCCGCGTTGCAGTTTTTGCGCCATTTTTGTTGACAGTCTCTCGTCTTCCACCTCCACCCTGACACCCAAAGATTCCAGACCGGCTACAAAATTATCAAACTCAGCCGATTCTCCCATTTGCCCGCTTAAACTGACCGGCTTGCCAACAACAATCGCTTCAATGTTTTCCTGTTCAATAATTTCTCGCAATTTAAAAATTAAATCCTGCCCGCCCGTTGACCTCAATATTAAAATCGGGCTGGCGATTTTGACTTCATCGCTGCCAATCGCCAAACCAATTTTTGCTTTTCCCCAATCAAGTCCAAGATAGTTCATGTTTTATTTAGTCAAAACAATACAGCCCCGTTTTGTTATCGCAACAGTATGCTCAAAATGAGCGCATAGACTTTTATCCAGCGTAACAATTGTCCAATTATCGTTCAATGTTTTTATCCGATAGTCACCAGCGCTGACCATTGGTTCGAGCGCCAGCACCATGCCTTCTTTTAAAATTAATTCCGCCCTTGGTATAAAATAATTTGGAATCTGCGGATCTTCGTGCACTGCGTGCCCCACGCCATGACCAACTAGATCACGAACAACAGAGTATCCCGCCACCTCCACATAATCCTGAACTTTTTTTGCTATCTGAAAAAGATCGCGGCCAGCTTTGAGATTGTCGAGCCAAACATCCAGAGCTCTTTTTGTTACTTTTATCAAATTCTTTGCCGGTTGGCTGATTTTTCCAACGGGAATAGTCACGGCCATATCAGTGTATAATCCATGATCTTTTGGAAATCGCATCCCGAGGTCCAAACTAAGGATATCACCGTTTTTTAAAATATACCCACCCGGCACGCCGTGAACCAGCTGTTCATTGACCGAAGTGCAAAGTGAAGCCGGGAATGGATTATTTACCTCGCCATAGCCTTTAAAAGAAGGCTGGCCGCCACTCAATAAAATTTCATCTTCCGCCATCTTATCAAGTTCGACAGTAGTAACCCCGGCTTTAGCTGCTTTTTTTACTTTCGCCAAAACCCCAGCCAGAATTTTTCCGCCCTTTTTTAACTCTTGAATTTCACTTTCACTTTTTAATCTGATCATTTGTTTTTCACTTTTTTTATAAGCATTCGATTAACCGCTTCAACCGAGCCGCCGCCATTAAGCCGAAAATATTGGTAGCCTTTTTTCTTCTGATAATATTTTATTATCGGTTTGGTTTCCCGCTGATATACTCTTAGCCTAGCCCGCAAAGTTTTCTCATTATCATCAGATCGTTTTTTTAATTTACCACCGCAATAATCGCACAGTCCTTTTTTCTTTGGCGGCCGGTACTTGCGATGAAAAATTTCCCCGCACTGGCACGAAAGCCTACCCAAAATTCTATCAAATATTTTACTTAGACTAAGATTGATGTCAATCACGGTATTGATTGATTTATGCTTTTCGAGATAATCATTAAAGATTTTAGCCTGCGCTAAATTTCTCGGAAACCCGTCGAAAATCACCGCTTTTCGCGCTGATTTCAGCCTGCCAATCATCATTTTGCAGACTATATCATCAGGCATAAAGAGCCCTTGACGAAGCAATCTGTCAGCCTCCCTCCCAATTACGGTTTTTCTGATAATTTCCTCGCGAAGAATCTGGCCGGAAGAAAAACTCTTAATGCCGAGCTCCCTGGCCAAAAGCTCTGCCTGCGTTCCCTTGCCCGAACCCGGCGGACCTACTAGAATATAAACCTGTTTCATAAATACGTGATTAGAAATTATAAACTCGGGTTAACGCCATGATTCAGAGACTACTAAGCCTAACCCTAATTTCCCCGCCTCGACTTGACGTCTAGTCAAGGCGGGCAGCTTCCATTTTCTGTTTTCAAATTTCTTTATCATTATATCAAAAATGCCGGCAAAGAGCCAACATTTTTAATAATATTTGAGGTTTGTATATTGGCTCTAAAATCCATCATAATCGCGCATTGTCATTTGCGCTTCGACTTGTTTGACAATTTCAATGGCCACACTTACTACGATCAGAATACTGGTTCCACCGATTACCATTGATTGCAGTCCGGAAACTTGTTGCAACATCATTGGCAAAACCGCAATTAAACCGAGAAACAAAGCACCGGTCAGGGTAATCCTGCTGATAGTGTGCTGCAAATACTCCGCCGTATGCGAACCGGGTCTAATGCCTGGAATAAATCCGCCATTTTTCTGCAGATTATCCGCAATCTGATATGGATGAAAAATTACTGCCGTGTAAAAATATGTAAAACCAAATACCAATAAAAAATATAAGATACCGTAGAAAAGATGATTGTTAAATAATGTAATAATCCCCTGCCCGAACGAATGAATCCAGGCCGAATTGGCCCGCAACATAAATTGAGCAATCATTGGCGGAAACAAAACTAAGGAAATGGCAAAGATGATAGGAATAACGCCGGCTGTATTTACTCTAATCGGCAAATGAGTATTCATTCCGCCATACATTTTCATTCCGCGAACCCTTTTGGCGTAGCTCACGGGGATATTTCGCTGACCCTCCGTAATAATCACTACTCCGACAACAGTAATAAGTGCAATGGCACAAAAGACCAATAGGTTAACAACCTGTTCTTGACTAAAATTGATTACCACTGTCTGCAAAGCCGTTGGGACGCGAACAACTATACCGGCAAAAATTAAAAGTGAAATACCGTTACCTATTTTTTTCTCTGTAATCAACTCGCCAAGCCACATCAGAAAAACCGTGCCGGCGGTGATAGTTAAAAGCATTGCAAAAAGACTGAATAAACTTAAATCTTCAATAATCGGCTTTGGCGATTGCTTTAGCAAAGTAATCATGCCGTAGGCCTGTAAAAAGGAAAGCGGAACCGTGGCAATCCTGGTATACATGTTGATTTTCTGTCGGCCGGCTTCTTCCTTTGATATTTCTTCCAGCTTTGGAATAATCATGGCCAAAAGCTGAAAAATAATTGAAGCTGTAATATAGGGGGCCACTCCCATCATCACAATTGAAAAATTCTGCATACCGCCACCTGAAAACAGATTCAACAGTCCAAGAACTTGGTTTGAACCAAAAAATTCCCGCAGATTGTCAATATTAACACCCGGAATCGGGATATGCGCCGCCAATCTAAAAACCACTAACATGGAAAAAACAAACAGTATTTTATTCCGCAAGTCTTTTAATCTCCAGATTTGAATGATTCTCTCCCACATATATCAATGTTAAACTTTCTCGGATTTGTTTTCTCGAGTCTCGAGGTCAATAATTTTTCCTCCGGCCGCTTCAATTAGTTTTTTTGCTGAATCAGACACAAAACAATTATAAATTTCTACTTTTTTTGTCATTGGTTTATTTTTCTTGTCAGTCAATATTTTCACCGGCAAATTCATTGTATCAATAAGCCCTTTTTCAAACAAGCTACCGGGGGTGACTTTTTCTTCCGCGCTAAATTTTTCTAAAGAGGAAATGTTTACAAGTTGGTTTTTGGGTCTTTTGCTCTTCATGCCTTTCATTTTAGGAATATTCAGTAAATTCTTTTTAAATCCCTTTAGCTTCAATCCTCCTTTACCGCCAGAACGTGACCGTTGCCCTTTCAATCCGCGGCAACTATAAGTGCCGTGGCCGGAAGCATTGCCCCTGCCAACTCTCTTCTTGGTCTTTTTTCTCGTTCCGATTTTGTCTAGTCCCAATGCCATATTATATTCTTATTTTCTTATTCCTTATTATTTTCTTAATTTCTTGTTTTATTAATTTTTATTCCTTATCCTCTTCTTTCTTCACGCTATCTTCAGTCACTTCAGCTTTATTTTTATTATCTTTCTTTTGTTGTTTATTTCTGGCTTTTCTAATCGCGTCAGGATTAAATGACGACAAAGCGCTGATCAATGCTTTTACATTATTCACCTTGTTATTTGTCCCCATGATCTTTCCGACAATATTCGGCACACCGGCCAATTCCAGGACCACGCGAACTGCGCCACCGGCGCGTACACCTGTTCCGGTTGGCGCTGGTTTTAGAAGTAATCTGGCTGCCCCAAGTTTAGTACGGATCTCGTGCGGAATAGTTTCATTAATTATCGGTACAGTAATCCACTGCTTTTGAGCCTTATTAACCGCCTTGTTAACCGCTACCGTTACGTCAGCACCCTTGGCCAATCCAATGGCTACTCGACCCTTTTTGTCTCCGATGCAAACACAGGCGCGAAAACGCATTCTTTTACCACCGGCCATTACTCTAGTAATTCTCGCTAAATCAATTATTTTTTGCTCAAACTCTTGCTCTGGCTTTTTCCCTGCTCTTGATCCTTTTTTATTGTCCTTTTTTTTAATCATATTTCAATTAGAATTTTAAGCCGCCTTCCCTGGCTCCTTCGGCCGCCGCCTTGACCCGGCCATGATACTTATTTGCTCCTCGGTCAAAAATGACTCGATCTATTTTTTTTGCGATCGCTCGTTTGGCAAGTTCTTTGCCCACTTCAGCGGCAATCTCAATCGGTTTCTTGCCTGTTACTTTAACGTTCTTGTCACTTGCCGCGCATAAAGTAATCCCCTTGGCATCATCGATTATCTGCAAATAAAAATGTTTTAAGCTGCGGAACACAGTTAGTCTAGGATATTTTTCTTTGCCTAATATCTTTTTCCTAGTTCTTTGCTTGCGCAAGAATATTTTGCTTAATTTTGTTTTTTGCTCGTTTTTCATATTAATTATGCTGCCCCTTTGGCCGCAGCTTTCCCAACTTTGTGCCTTAATACTTCGTCTGCATATTTAATGCCCTTGCCTTTGTACGGCTCAGGCTTTCTGACTTTTCTGATATTAGCGGCCACCTCGCCGACCAATTGTTTATTGCAACCAGAAACAGTTATTACTGGTCCTTCTACCCGACAATCAATTCCCTCTGGTAAATTAAACTCAATTGGATGTGAATAGCCAACATTCAATATTACTTTTCTGCCATTGGCAGCTGCTTTGTAACCGATTCCATTTATTTCCAGTTTTTTTTCAAAACCATGCGTCACACCAACAACCATATTATTAACCAAGCTGCGAAACAGTCCCCAAAGCGCATTTTGATTATGATCAGCTGGTTTGTTCACTGAAATTTTTATTTCTTTTCCTTCGGTATCAATTGACACATTAACCATTGGTGGGATTTCCTGCGATAATTCTCCCTTTTTACCTTTAACAAACAAAACCCGCTGGTTCATTTTGGCTTCAACCCCATCTAAAATCTCAATTGTCAGCTTTCCTATACGTGACATATAATCTTCTTAGTAAAAACTAGCTTAATAGACTTCGCAGATAATTTCTCCGCCCAAGCCGGCGCGTCTGGCTTCTTTATTCGTCATCACTCCCTTGGAGGTTGTGACGATGGCAATGCCAAAATCATTTAAAACCCTGGGCAGATTGCCCTTGCCCGCATACATTTTTCTCCCGGCCTTGCTTACCCGACAGATGGAACTTATTGCAGATTTTTTATCCTGATATTTTAATTTAATTTTAATAAATTTAAAATTGTCCTCAACAGTCGTTGCGTTATTAATATATCTTTCTTTTTCTAAAATTTTTGCAATCGCCAGCTTGATCTTTGAATAAGGCACCAAAACCTCTGCCTTTTTCGCCATGGAGGCATTTCTTATGCGTGTGAGCATGTCTGCGATTGGATCTGTCATTGTCATAGTTATGATCTTAAAAAAATGATAATTTTTCTATTAATTCTCCGATTAGATCATTTACCAACTGCTTCTAGTAACACCAGGGATTTCGCCTCGGTCAGCCAGTTCACGGAAACAAATTCTGCACAAACCAAATTTTCTCATAAAGCCGTGTACCCGGCCACAACGCCAACAGCGCCGGATCAACCGACTGGTATATTTTGGTTTTTTTTGTGATTTTGCGTATTGCGCGGTTGTCGACATATCAATATTTTATTTATCTTCCTTTTTAAATGGAAACCCTAATTCCTGCAGTAATACTTTCCCTTGCTCTTTTGTTTCAGCTGAGGTGGAAATACAGACTTCCAGTCCGTGCATTCTTTCTAGTTCATCCTGTTTAATTTCCGGAAAAGCGACATTTTCTTTAAAACCAAGTGAATAATTTCCACGATTATCAAAACCCTGAGAGCTTAATCCACGGAAATCTCTAACCCGAGGCAAAGTAATTTTTACCAGCTTTTCCAAAAAATCCCACATTCGGCTTTTTCTCAAAGTTACTTTAATCCCGACCACCATTCCCTGTCTAATCTTAAAATTTGAAATTGATTTGTGGGCAGTCGTTTCAATCGGTTCCTGACCGCTTATCCGTCTTAAAGTGTTTTTTACTATCTCAAGATATTCTTTATCCTTTAGCCCAGCGCCAATTCCAACATTTAGCACAACTTTTTTTATTGTGGGCACTGATAACTTGTTTTTGTAACCAAGGCTCTTCATGAGCGCCGGCACAACCTCTTTGCTGTATTGTTCTTTTAGGCTATTCATAATTTATTTCTTTTCTATATAATATACCCTTTCGGCTAAATAATTTATTGATTAATCAATCGCCTCATTACACTTGCGACAAATTCGTATTTTTTTTCTACCCTTCAGATCAGAATCCAATAGTTTGTAGGCCACCCGGACAGATTTATGACATTTGGGGCAAACCAGCATTACGTTTTCAACATTAATCGGATATGGATATTCGATCCTCTGGCCTTTTTCTCCTTCTTTTTTCGGCCTGACATGTTTGTATCTCAAATTCAGCCCCTCAACAATGATTTTTTGTTTGGCCGGAATCACCTGGACAACCTTTCCCTGATTGGACTTTTCTTTTTTTTCTCCCTTTTTTGTCCGCTTGACGCGATCCTTGCCTTTCATTATTTGTACTTTGTCTCCTTTGCGTATTTTCATAATAATAACAAATTTATAAAACCTCTGGCGCTAATGACAAAATTTTATTAAATCCATGTTTTCTCAACTCTCTGGCCACCGGCCCAAAAATTCTTGTGCCTTTTGGCTCTTTGCTTTTTCTGTCAACTATTACTACCGCATTATCGCTGAAACGAATATATGATCCATCAGTTCTCCTTGTTTCTTTTTTTGTCCTGACCACCACTGCATGCAAAACCTCCCCTTTCTTTACCATACTATGCGGTTTGGCTTCTTTTACGCTAACGGTAATAACGTCACCCAATCTAGCGTATCTTTTTTTATATCCATCGAGAACCTTAATACACTGGATCCTTTTCGCTCCGGTATTATCTGCGCATTTTAATATTGTGCTTGCTTGAATCATATATTAGCTGACCCTTTTTATTACTCTCCATCTCTTGTCTTTGCTGAGCGGCCGACATTCTTCAATTATAACTTTATCGTCAACTTGGCATTCGTTTTTTTCGTCATGTGCTTTGTATTTTTTGCTGACGCGGTATTGCTTCAGGTATGTTTTATGTTTCACAATCCTTTCAACCAAAACCACTACGGTTTTATTCATCTTGACACTGACAACTATGCCGCTGTGCTGCCGGCAAATTTTTGATTTTTTTTCTTCTGCCATATTGATTTGAAATTTGATAATTATTCGCCGCTTCGTTCTTTTAATATCGTTAGAATTTTTGCCGAACTTCGCTTTACATCCCTTAGCTCTCTAACGTTTTTCAGCTGTTTACCGGCAACCTTAAAATTTAACTGCTGCCTTTTCTGACAAAGCTCTAAATACATTTTTTCCAGCTCTTCCGTTTGTTTTGCTCTTATTTCCTTTGTTTTCATATTAGTTTCTGGTAACAAATTTCACTTTGACCGGCAATTTATGCCCGGCTAGACGCATTGATTCTCTGGCAATAGTTTCAGTTACACCCGCTATCTCGAAAACAACTGTTCCCGGTCGGACAACAGCGACATAATGATCTGGCGTTCCTTTGCCGCTACCCATAGTTGCCTGCGTTCCTTTGGCCGTGACCGGCTTGTCGGGGAATATCCTGATCCAAACCTTGCCGCCTCTTTTTACATGTCTGGTGATTGCTCGACGGGCAGCTTCTATTTGCTTGGAAGAAACCCAAGACTCTGTCACGGCCTTGAGGCCATACTCGCCAAACGAAACTTCTGTGCTACGACAAGCCGTAATCTCCTTGCGAAGACTCCGTCCTTTATGCCATTTTCTATGTTTTACTTTCTTGGGGACCAACATATATTAATTTTTTTCTTTTGTTGTAACTTCTTTTTTTTCAAAAATTTCTCCGAGATATATCCAGACCTTAATACCGATCACTCCGTAAATTGTATTTGCTTCAACTAAAGCATAATCAATATCTGCTCGCAAGGTATGCAGTGGCACCTTGCCTGAAATCACCTTTTCTGTCCTGGCAATTTCAGCGCCATTCAATCTGCCGGCCACTCTGATTTTCACACCCTTGGCGCCCGCCCTCTCTACTTTTCCAAGAGCTTGCTTCATCGCTCGACGGAACGGAATTCTTTTTTCAATATCAAACTTTATACTTTGCGCAACAATATTTGCATCTAAATTTGGATTTGCGACCTCCTTGATATTAATATTCAGTTTAGCTGTGCGATCGGGCAAAAATTTTTGCCTGATTTCTTTTTTTATGTCTTCAATGCCTGCACCACTCCGTCCGATAATTATCCCAGGCCTGGCGGAATAAATAATAACATTTATCTCTTTGGCGGTTCTTTCAATATTTATTCTAGACACAAAGGCATTTAGCAATTTCTTTTTTAAATATTCTTTGACCAATAAATCCTGCCTTAAAAATTTGGCGTAATTTTTACCAGAAAACCAGCGTGAGTCCCAGCCGCGCGTCTGTTTTATTCTGAAAATTCTTGGATTTATTTTCTTTCCCATAAGACTTGCTTAATTACATGCCAGACTTGCGTCTGAACATTTTTTTAAATAATCCTTTTTCTTTTTTGATATTTTTTCCAACCTGTTGAGCATCGCGATAACCGCCTTGTTTCTTTACGTCAAAATATTCTTCTTGGTGTCCGGCTTCCGCGTCCTTCATGACAGCGTCATTTTTAGGCGTTTCAATTTTTGTTTCATTGGGTTTAGTTGCTATTTCCGCAGCTGTCTTGATTGTTTCAATTTTTTGCTTTTTGGTCTTAGCTTTTCCTTCGCTAGGAACTCTCTCTGCCAAAATTAAACTGATCATAGAAGTCCTCTTTCGGATGGGGGTAGCGCGGCCAAATGCTCTGGGCATCCACCGGTGAAGAGTGGGACCATCGTCAACTCTTATCTCCTGAACAAATAAATTTCCTTTATCTAATTCAAAATTGTGTTCTGCGTTGGCTAAAGCCGATTTCAACAGCTTGACAATTGGTCTGACGGCCTTTTTATTTAACATTGCCAATTGATCAAAAGCCCGCTGCAAATCCAAACTGCGCACTACGGCTGCAACCAAGCGTGCTTTGCGCGGAGAAATTCTGATATAGTTTGCTTTAGCTTTTACCTGCATATTATATTAATTTGCCTTTTGCTTTTATAATTTACTCTTTATATTATTTTCCATCCTTTGATTGAGCTTTGGCGATTTTGCCACCATGAGAAACAAACTTGCGAGTCGGCGAAAATTCGCCCAACTTATGTCCAACCATATTTTCAACGGCCGTTACTTCAACAAAGTCTTTTCCATTGTGCACGCCAAAAGTAAAGCCCACCATTTCAGGGGTAATCACTGCATGCCTGGCCCAAGTTTTAATTACGACTTTTTCGCCTTGCTTAACCAAGCTGGTTTTCTTAATTAGCCTTAAGTCGATATAGGGCCCTTTTTTTAGACTTCTTGACATATTGCGCAATAATTATTTTCGTCTTTTTTTCTTACGTCTCTGTATAATAAATTTATTTGATGCTTTATTTCTTTTGCGGGTAATGAGTCCAAGCGCCGGCTTACCCCATGGAGTCTTCGGATGCTTTAACCCAATAGGGCAACCGCCCTCACCGCCTCCGTGCGGATGATCAACCGGATTCATAGCTTTTCCCCGAACTGTCGGCCGGATTCCCATATGTCTTTTCCTACCAGCCTTGCCAATGTTAATATGCATGTGCTCAGGATTACTAACCTGTCCGATCGTCGCCATACATTCTTTGGGGACTAAACGGATTTCAGATGAAGGCAAGCGCAGCTGGGCGTATTTTCCTTCGACCGCCATCAATTTACACCATGAGCCTGCTGACCTGACCATTTCAGCCCCTCTACCCGGAACCATTTCAATGCTATGAATCAAGGTGCCAATCGGAATATTTTCCAGTATTGTTGCGTTGCCTGCCTTGATTTCAATTTTTGATTTAGAAGAAATAACTTCTTCGTTTATCTTTAACTCTGTCGGAGCGACAATATATTTTTTTTGACCATCTCGATACTGCAACAGCGCTATTCTAGAAGTGCGGCCAGGATCGTATTCTATTGCTTTTACTATCGCTGGCACATCAAATTTGTCTCTTTTGAAATCAATCTCTCTGCAAAAACGCTTTGCTCCGCCACCAATATGCCTAACGGTAATTTTCCCCTGGGCATTGCGTCCGCCTGTTTTTTTCTTGATTCTAATCAAACTCTTTTCCGGTTTTTTCTTTGTGTAACCGGAAGAATCAATCATGCTCATTTGGCGGCGAGCATTGCTAATCGGTTTATATACTTTAATTCCCATATTTTGGTAATTTTATACGCCTTCGTACAATTCAATTTTGTCTCCTGGCCGTAAAGTAACAATTGCCTTTTTGTAAGCCTTGGTTCGTCCGTACCTTCTGCCGGCTCGTACCCGCTTGCCCTCGCGCCGGACAAAATTTATTTTGGCGGGGCTAACTCCGTAAACATTTATAATTGTTTTCTTTATTTCATTTTTGCAAGCATTAACAGGCACTACAAAACAGTATTTGCCAAATTGAACTAAATCAGTCGCTTTTTCCGTAATCAACGGATAATATAGCATACGGTAGGCAGTGGCGTCATCTTTTTGAGAAACCTTTATCGCAGGTGTGTAATTTGATTTTTCCAATTTATTTTCCGGAGAAATCTTTGGCGCGGACTTTTCTGTTTCCTCTTTTTGCTGAGCAACCTGAACTACTGCGGGTTTTTCCGTTTCTTTTAAATCATCGCTTTTCTTTGCCCTGGTCTCTGATTTTTTGGATTTGAAAATTGTATTAATCAATCCCATATGCTTTTATTTTACCAAAAAAGTTTGCTCTACTGTTTTTAACGCGTTTTTTGTCACCAACAAATGCTTGGCGTTCAAAACATCATAAACATTCAAACTATTCGCTGATATCAACGTAATCTTTGGAATATTATTAACCGAACGCGCAATTTTGCTATCCATTTTTTCAATTATCAATAAAACTTTTTTATCCAACTTTATTTTTTTCAATAGTTCAATAATTGGCTTGGTTTTCGCTTCTGCTATTTCTAGTTTTTCCAAAACAGAAACGTTCTTGTTTAATGCTTTTTCTGACAAAACCATAAACAAAGCTCTGGTTTTCATTTTCTTGTTGATTTTCTTTGAAAAATTTCTGTCGCTGGTCGGACCAAAGGTCACGCCACCGCCCACCCATAAAGGAGAGCGAATTGAGCCATGACGAGCTCGGCCGGTGCCTTTTTGCTTCCACGGTTTGCGGCCGCCGCCTCTGACTTCGCCTCTGGTTTTGGCGTGAGCCAAGACCTGCCGCCTATTCGCCAATAGCGCCACTACAGCTTGATGAATCAACTCATCTTTTACAGGTATTTCAAAGACCTTCGGATTGAGGCTGACCTCACCCTTGTCTTCTCCGGTTTGATTATATACTTTTGCCTTGAGCATATCTGATAACATTACTCGGCTGTTTTAATTTCTTGTTCAACGGTTTCAGGTGCTTTTTCTTGCCCCACTTCTTTCACCTCTTTCACCTCTTCTTTTATATCAATTTTATCAGCTTCAATTTTCACTTCCTCGACTATTTTAATTTCTGGTTTGATTGGTTCAAAAGCACCGTCAGCAACGATAAACAATAGTCCATTGCGGGCGCCCGGTACTGCTCCCTTTACAAGAATTTCATTATTTTCAGCATTAATTTCAATCACTTCCAGCCCCTGAACAGTCGCTGTTTGATTTCCCATTTGACCGCCCATCCTGGTTCCCTTGAATACCCTGGCCGGACCTTTGCAGCCGATTGAACCCGGCATGCGCAATTGATCTTTGTGTCCATGACTTTTTTTGCCACCTTTAAATCCGTGTCTGCGCACAACGCCCTGAAAGCCTTTGCCTTTGGAAATACCCTGAATGTCCACTTCATCACCAGCTTCAAAAATTGAAGCGCCGAGCTCTTGGCCAGCTTCTAGCTTGTCATACATGGCATCTCCTTCCGGTAACCGAAATTCTTTTAAATGGCGATATCCGCCGCCCCGGTTGAATATCTTGCTAAAAAAACCTTTTTGCGCATTATTTAATTTGCTGTCTTTCATTTCTCCCCAGGCCAATTGAATGGCTCTCCCGCCGTCATATTCCTTTTTTTGAGTTACATAACAAGGACCAGCAATAATCCGAGTTACTGGTACGATAGTGCCATCTTCCAAAAACTTTTGGCTCATTTCTTGTTTTTTCCCAATTAGGAATTTCATAACTGATTATAATGTTGAGGCATTAGCCTGGCTGGATTAACTTCTATTCTTTTCAAAATTGATTTAGAGCATTGTTTCGCCTGATTAAATCAAAAGTCCGGACTTAACTGCCCGGACAATTGATAGATCGGGTTATCTTAAGTCGAATTTTATTTACGATTTTTCAATAAGACAACTTCTCTAGCTTAATATTTGGCGCCCGGCACTTCGTGGCAATGCGCTACGGTTACCGGAAATCTCCTATTAAACCCCATTTCAAATGCTCTTAATTTACTATGTAAATACTATTACATTTTTCAAGTTCTGTCAACCCTACAATTATTGGCTAAATTTAGGGCTACATCTTGATTTCAATATCAACTCCGGCAGGCAAATTCAAACTCATGAGCGCGTCAATAGTCTTGGGTCCTGGATTCAAAATATCAATCAGCCGCTTGTGTGTTCGCATTTCGTATTGATCTCTCGCGTTCTTGTGCACAAAAGTTGAACTATTCACCGTAAACTTTTTCTTCTCTACAGGCAATGGAATCGGGCCCTTGATAGTAGCTCCCGTCCTTTCGCCGGCTTCGATAATAGTTTTGGTGGATTGATCAATTATTTTGTGATCGTATGCCTTGATCTTGATACGCACGCGCTGAATATTTTCCGTTTTCTTTTCCTCACTTACGCGAGGATTGTTTGATTTTTCGTCTGCCATCTGATCATTTCATTAGATTAGATTATTTAGTGATCTTGGTAACCGCACCGGCACCAATAGTTCTACCACCCTCGCGGATAGCAAATCGCTGTTGTTCTTCCAAAGCAACCGGGGTGATAAGTTTAACATTGATATTAACCGTATCACCAGGCATTACCATTTCTGTGCCTTCTGGTAATTCAACTTCACCGGTAACATCAGTGGTACGCATATAGAATTGCGGTTTGTAGCCTTTGAAAAATGGTTTGTGTCGGCCACCTTCATCCTTGGTTAGGATATAAACTTTTGCTTCAAATTCAACATGAGGAGTTACTGTTCCCGGCTTGGCTAACACTTGCCCACGCTCCACATCTTCTTTCTTTGTGCCACGGAGCAATAGTCCGGCATTGTCTCCGGCTCGTCCTTCGTCCAAAGTTTTATTGAACATTTCCACGCCGGTAACCACAGTTTTTACTGTTGGCTTAATACCGACGATTTCAACTTCTTCATTGATTTTAATGATCCCCCTTTCAATTCTGCCGGTCACTACTGTTCCGCGACCTTCAATTGAAAAAACATCTTCAACGGGCATTAAGAAAGGCTTGTCAATATCTCTTTTTGGTTCGGGAATAAAGCTATCGAGAGCATCAAGCAACTCTTGAATGCACTTAGTCGCTTCTGCGTCGCCAGGATTTTCCAAAGCTTTCAAAGCTGATCCGCGAATAATTGGAGTTTCGTCACCCGGGTATTCATATTTTTTCAATAAATCTCTGATTTCTTCTTCCACTAAATCGATTAATTCTTTGTCCTCAACCAAATCGGTTTTGTTTAAGAAAACAACAATTGATGGAACGCCCACCTGTCTGGCCAATAAAATATGCTCTCTGGTTTGAGGCATAGGACCGTCTGTCGCGGCCACAACCAAAACTGCGCCGTCCATTTGAGCGGCTCCGGTAATCATGTTTTTTACATAATCAGCATGGCCGGGACAATCAACGTGAGCATAGTGCCTTTTTTCTGTTTCATACTCAACATGAGCCGTGGCGATTGTAATACCACGCGCTTTTTCTTCCGGCGCTGAATCAATCTGATCAACAGATTTATCCTGCGCTTTGCCGCCCTTGCCGATTAAATATTTCAAAATCGCGGCGGTCAAAGTTGTCTTGCCATGGTCAACGTGACCAATTGTCCCCACGTTTACATGAGGTTTTGTTCGTTCAAATACTGCTGCCATTGTATTATTCTCCTTTAAGCGGCCCCTAAATTTAATCAGGGTTACAATCCAGCCGCTGAAATTAATTATTATTTTTTGTGCAACTATTATAGCACAAAATATTTATCTTGCAAGTTTATTAAATTTTTCCCGACGAACCACCTGCTCTAATCAACCGGCTCAATATAATACTCATCTTCCTCTTCCCGCCTGAAATCTTTTTCTTCGTCTGTTTCAACATCATTACTCAAAGAAAAATGTGCTGATTGCCAGAGAGACACATCACGGTTAATTCTATCTAATAATTCGTCTTCTGTCAAGTCCCTCACTTCACTTTTGCGTAGCACGCAATTCTCATAATTTCTCAAATCCATCACCACATAGGCATCCCCGTCTTTTCCGTTAATAACGATACACCGGTCACCGGTTCTTTTTATTAAATCTAAGATTTTGTCCCAAGCATTTTGCATATAATTGACGACAGCTTCTTACCGTCCCTTTGCGACTAAGATTGCCTCAACCACATTGGCCGGGACTTCAGAATACTTTAGAAATTCCATTGAGTAGCTGCCGCGCCCCTGTGTCATTGATCGGAGTGAAGTCGCATAACCAAACATTTCAGCCAGCGGCACCTGAGCCTCAACAACCTTGGCATTTGCGCGATCTTTCATTTCATTTATTTGCGCTCTTTTTGAATTTAAATCACCAACCACGTCGCCCAAAAATTTTTCTGGCACCACAGCTTCCACTTTCATAATCGGCTCCAAAAGAACGAGGGAAGCTCTTTTTGTGGCTTCCTGAAAAGCCAGAGAACCGGCAATCTTAAAGGCCGCCTCAGAAGAGTCAACATCATGGAAACTACCATCGTAAACAGTGACCTGAACATCAATGAGCGGATAACCCGCCAGAATTCCTTTGTCTAACGATTCTTTGACTCCCTTTTGAATTGCCGGAATAAATTCTCGCGGGATTGCGCCCCCCTTGACTTCATCCAAAAATTCAAATCCTTCTCCGCGTTCTCGAGGAGAGACTCTAAGCCAGCAATGACCATATTGTCCGCGGCCACCTGACTGACGAACATATTTTCCCTCTGCTTCTGCAGTCTTTTTAATTGTTTCTTTATAAGCCACTTGCGGTTTACCAATATTAGCTTCCACACCAAATTCTCTTTTCATTCGATCAACCAAAATATCCAAATGAAGTTCCCCCATGCCGGAAATAATTGTTTGCATTGTTTCTTCGTCAGTGCGAATTCTAAAGGTCGGGTCTTCTTCAGCCAATTTTTGCATAGCCATACCCATTTTTTCCTGATCAGCCTTGGTTTTCGGTTCAATAGCAACTGAAATAACCGGCTCGGGAAATACAATGTTTTCCAGGATAACCGGTCGACTCTCATCGCAAAGAGTATGCCCTGTAAAAGTATTTTTCAAACCAATAACCGCGACTATTTCACCAGCAAAAGCTTCACTAACCTCCTCTCGATGATTGGCGTGCATACGCACTAAACGTCCGATTCTCTCTTTATTATTAGTGAAAGTATTTAATACATATGAACCTGACCTTAAAGCTCCTGAGTAAACGCGCACAAAACAAAGCTTGCCAACATATGGATCAGTGGCAATCTTGAATGCCAAGCCGGCAAAAGGCTCTTCATCGCTGGCGTTCACAGTAATGACTTTTTCAGGATCGTTTGGATCAGTGCCCTGCATTGGTGGAATTTCAAGTGGTGAGGGCAAAAAGTCGACAATCGCGTCAAGTAATGCCTGAACTCCCTTGTTCTTCAGAGCGCTGCCAACTAAGATTGGTACAATTTTGTTTTCTATTGTCGCCTTGCGCAAAACTCTTTTTAAGTCTGCGACGGGGATTTCTTCTCCGGCTAAATATTTATCCATCAAAGCTTCATCGTTTTCAACTATAGCTTCGACTAATTTTCCACGGTATTTTTCTGTTTTTTCTTTCATGTCTTCGGGAACATCGATTTCATTAATTTTTATTCCGAGGTCATCCTCATGAATGTAAGCTCGCCTTTCAAATAAATCAATAATTCCTCTAAATGTTTCAGCCGCGCCGATCGGCAACTGAATAGGATGAGCGGCCTTGGTCAATCTCTCATAAATAGATTCCATGTCAGCATAAAAATCCGCGCCCATGCGATCCATTTTATTAATAAATCCCAAGCGCGGAACATTGTATTTCACGGCCTGATGCCATACAGTCTCAGACTGCGGCTCCACACCGGCTACGCCGTCAAAAACTATCACGCCGCCATCAAGCACACGCAAAGATCGTTCCACTTCGGCGGTAAAATCCACGTGGCCGGGAGTGTCGATAATATTAATTCTTTTGCCGTTCCAAAAACAAGTGGTGGCGGCAGAAGTAATAGTGATGCCTCTTTCCTTTTCCTGTTCCATCCAGTCCATTTCCGCCTGTCCTTCATGAACTTCTCCTATCTTATGTTTTTTCCCAGTGTAAAATAAAATGCGCTCGGAAACCGTAGTTTTACCGGCATCAATGTGAGCGATAATACCTATATTTCTGGTATTTTCTAAAGAATATTCTCTCGGCATATAAATTATGATGCGAATGACGCGAATCTTTGTGCGAATGACGCGAATCACAAATTACAGATTAATGAATTCGTTTTATTCGCATATTCGCAACAATTGCATTACATTCGTATATTCGTACAATTTTTATTTTTAATAACGCGCAAAGTGAGCAAAAGCTCTATTAGAATCTGCCATACGGTGAACGTCCATTTTCTTTTTTACTGCATCGCCCTCATTATTCAAAGCAGCCACCAATTCATTTGTCAATTTTACTGACATAGGCTTGCCTTTTTTATTTTTAGCCGCTGTAATCAACCAATGCAAAGACAAAAAAACCCGGCGCTCTCCGCGCACAGGATACGGTATTTGGTAGTTTCCGCCGCCGATTCTCCGGCCGCGAACCTCCATTTGAGGGGTAACATTTTTTACTGCTTGATCAAAAACACTGAGTGCATTGGGATACTCTTCTTTATTGATCTTGCCGGTTGCAATCATTTTTTCGATTTCATCAAAACAATTATAAATCACCTTTTGAGCGATAGACTTGTCGCCATCATTCATTAGATAATTTATAAATTTAGCCACCAGAGTAGAATTATAGCGAATGTCCGGCTTTAACTTTCTTTTTGGCGCTTGTTTCCCTCTCATAACAATATTGAAGTTGGTGTAGATTCACGCGAAATAATATGCTCACGACCCGGGTTTCTTCCCGCGATAACGAAAACCTTTTATACCGCATTACTCCCAACTTAGTTGATTGGTTAATTAGTTAATTAGTTAATTGGTTAATTGGTTGATTTAAATTTGATTTGAACAAAAAATCACCGATATCAACTATTAAACCAATTATCAGCAATTTTATTTTGCTTTTTTTGCTCCGTACAAAGATCGAGACTGCTTCCGGCCATCCACTCCCTGCGTATCATACACGCCACGAACAATATGGTAACGAACACCAGGCAAGTCTTTTACTCTGCCGCCGCGCAACATGACAATTGAGTGTTCCTGCAAATTGTGTCCCTCACCAGGAATATAGGTTGTTACCTCCTGGCCATTTGACAAGCGCACACGAGCGATTTTTCGAAGGGCTGAGTTCGGCTTTTTCGGAGTCGTAGTAGTCACTTTCAGACACACTCCACGTTTGAAAGACGCTCCCTTTTTTAATGTTCGGCGTCGTCTTTTTAAAGTATTAAAAACAGTTTGCAAAGCCGGTGTTTTTGACTTTGATTTCGCGCTTTTTCGTCCCTGTCGGACTAATTGATTTATTGTTGGCATAATTATTAATAAAAAATAGCCTAGCTAAGCTATATTAATTCGATATTAGGATATCACACAAATTTGCATAGGTCAAGAGCTAGAGCAACCACTTATAAACAAGGTCTATTGCTCCGTAAAGCAGACGGCTAAGCAAATTGATGTTTAAAAAGCTATCGAAGATTATTATCATCATTAATATTAATGGTCCCTGATGTTCCAAGGATTCCCTGACGCCCGCATATTTAACATCAGAAATAAAAGCAAATAAAACCTTAGAACCGTCGAGCGGCGGTAGAGGAATTAAATTGAATAACATTAAAATAATGTTGATAAAAATTGCCAGCGACAGAAAAATTGCCAATAAATTTAAATTTCCACCCTCATAACCATAGGCTAGAAATAACGGATGCAAGGCAGGAAAAATTATTTTGAAAGCGATAATGAAAACCACCGCGCAAATAAAATTTGACAATGGGCCGGCTATGGCTACTACCGCCGGGCCAAATCTCGGCCATTTCAAATTGTATGGGTTGA
The DNA here is from genome assembly GCA_964590105.1 of uncultured Gammaproteobacteria bacterium. Lineage (GTDB taxonomy): Bacteria > Patescibacteriota > Patescibacteriia > UBA11705 > JABHMO01 > JABMRF01. The sequence goes on along the minus strand of CAZPYM010000003.1, from coordinate 75,388 downwards.
AAGGCACCGGCTTGCCCCAGCCAAAACCGACCAGAAGCAACATGGCAAAACCAACCCAGCTAATATGAGATAATGGATTGAGCGTTAATCTTCCATTCATTTTTGCTGTCTGATCTCCGAGTGCAGTGGCGGCCAGCGCATGAGAAAACTCATGGATAGTCAAAACAAAAACTATGGCCGCGACCCAGGCGAGCAAAACCAGAGGCTGATCAATTAAATTCATTATTATCATAATTCTGTTGACAGAGATGAGTTTTTGTCCGAATCAACCAATTAACTAATTAACGAATCAACAAATCAACTAACGCATCTTGTCAAATTATATCACATATGATAGTATATATCCAGTTAACAAATAAGTAAACTCAATATGGCAAAAATTTGCGAAAAATGCGGCAAGCGTCCAAACACCGCCAACCAACGAAGTCATTCAAAGGTCGCCACCAAAAGGCGCCAGTTTCCGAATTTACAAAGCAAAAAAGTAGACGGAAAAAGAATGACTATGTGTACAAAATGCATCAAGACGTTAAGCAAGGTTCGATAAAAAAGTAGAATAAAAAAACACGGCTTCCGAAGCTGTGTTTTTTGTTTTGAATGCATCAAAATTAGACAAAAAATATCACCACCATTGACAAAACATAAAAGATTGATAATATATAATGTAACACAAGAACAAAACAGGAGGACCCAATGGAAGACCAGACGATTATTGATGATGTGACCCACGTTGCCGCAACACTTGCGGCGAAAGGAATTACCATTACTGCCAGCCAAGTTGTCCATCTTACGCTGGCTCTTCAGAAAAACATATCCGCTATCCAGATGCGGCTTGACGAAGGCAACACTTGCGTAATGGATCTGCGGCACTTCGATTACTCATTCTCTCTGCCGAGATTCTTTGTCTACAAGCACAATGAATTCAACCCCTCTTATGTTTTTACAAGAGAAGAAACCATCATAGATAAAACTACTGCCGCCGCATAACTGACAATCCACCACAGCCCTCACCGGCTGTGTTTTTTTTACTTGCCATGAACTTAAGGAATGTAGTGAGGTATATAGTTCATAGTCTTGATAATTTTGTTAAAACAAGCTACTGTAGTATAATTAACACGTAATCAATAATTATTGTATTTTATGTTTTACAAGAAAAAAAGTTTTTACATTATTTTAATCATAATCATCGCGCTCATTGCCGGCGGAATTTATTTTACAAAAAAGCCCACCTCGCCGGAATATGATCTTGTTGTCGCGGAAAAAGGAGAACTGATTCAGGAAATCAGCGTTACCGGCACAGTCAAACCGGCCGAAGAAGTGTCGCTCGCCTTTGAAAAATCAGGCAAGATTTCTTTCCTGCCAATAAAAGTTGGAGACAAAGTTAAAGCTGGTCAATTGCTGGCCAGCGAGAGCAACGCTGATCTGGCGGCTCAATTAAAGCAAGCCGGTGCCAGCGTTGACAGCGCCCGCGCTCTGCTCCTCCAATACCAGGCCGCCCGCGATAGCGAACAGGCAAAAATGGATGAATACAAAGCCGGCGCCAAACAAGAAGAAATCCAGCTGGCCGAAACAGCTGTCAGCAATGCGCAAAAATCCTTGACTGACGCGGAAAACAATTTATTAAACGTTAAATCCAAGGCTGAAGCGGATCTTGACGAGGACTATGCCGGCACGCTGAATGCTCTTGCTGCTTCCATTAATGTTGCCGAAAACACTCTCAATACTCTCAATAATATTCAAACAACTTCTTTTTATTCAACTGATCAGAATGGAATAAAATTCGCCTCTGAAAAAGAAGCTATTGTTTTGAGCCTGCTCGGTCAATCCGGCGCCGGCTTCTGGTCCAAGACAAGTTTATCGCAATTGTCCGGTGGCGCCAAAGGCCTAGTCAACAGCACAAAAGCTGATCCGACGCGCGCCAATATTGACTCCACGCTCGCTTCGGTCAAATCAACTTTGCAAACAATCAAAACATCACTTGGCAATCTGCCGATATCCGTCACCATGAGCAGCGCTGACATTCTGAGTATTAATACGGAAAAAACAAATATTAATGCTGAAATTTCCGCCCTGTCCGCCAAAGGGCAGGCGCTGGCCGTTCAAAAGGCCACCAATGAAAGCGCCATCTTTACGGCCGGGGCTAGCATTACTACGGCACAAAATACTTTGGCCACGACAAAAGACGAACTCCAAATAACCAAATCCGGCTACACGGCCGAACAGCTCGCTGCGCAAGAAGCAAAAGTAAAACAAGCCGAGGCAAACGCGGCCTCGCAGGAAGCGCAGATTAAATATGCCGAAGCCAATGTGCAAAATTATCAGGCGCAAATCAGCAAAACCACGATTCATTCGCCAATTGTCGGCATTGTCACTCTCGTAGACACTAAACTGGGCGAGATCGTGGCGGCAAATTCAAACATTATAAAAATTATTTCTGAAGCCAAATATCAAATTGAAGCCAATGTGCCGGAAGTTGATATTGCCGATATAAAAATTAATGACCCGGCCAAAGTTACTCTTGACGCTTATTCAAGCGACACCGAATTCGGAGTCAAAGTAATCTTGATTGACCCGGCTGAAACTATAATTGATAATGTACCCACCTACAAAGTAACTTTTGAATTTTCAGAAGAAAACGAACTCATTAAACCGGGCATGACCGCTGACCTGGATATTCTCACAAACAAAAAAGACAATGTCATTAGCGTTCCTCAACGGGCGATATTAAAAAAAGACAATAAAAAAATTGTACGAATTCTGAATGCTGACGGAATTGATTTCAAGGAAACTGAAGTTAAAACCGGACTACGCGGCTCAAATGGTAACATTGAAATCCTTTCCGGTGTGAATGAGGGCGACAAAATTGTTATCAGCATTAAAAACGGGGATTAATTTGTATTAGTTATCAAAATTATTAGTAATATTTGTAAAAATTTGTAAATTTGTTTTTTGCGTTAATTCGTGACTATGTTAATCAAAGCCAGCAATCTAAACAAAGCATACGAAAATGAAGAAGTAAAAACAGTCGCACTGAAAGAAGCTACTTTTGAAATAGAGCAAGGCGACTTTGTGGCCATCATGGGGCCGTCGGGATCGGGCAAATCAACCTTGATGCACATCATTGGATTTCTTGATAAACCAACCAAGGGCGAATATTTTTTCAAAGACAAAAACACAACCGATCTGGACGAAAATCAACTGGCCGCCCTCCGCAATAAAGAAATTGGTTTTGTTTTTCAGTCTTTTAACCTACTGGCCCGGACAACGGTTTTTGACAATGTCAAATTGCCTCTTGTTTACAGCGATCTTCCAAGTTCACAACACAAAACGCAAACAGACAAAGCCATAAAAGCCGTTGGTCTGGAACACCGCCGAGATCATTTCTCCAATCAGCTTTCCGGCGGAGAAAAACAACGTGTAGCCATTGCGCGAGCGCTGGTTAACGACCCGGACGTAATCCTGGCTGATGAGCCAACGGGAAATCTTGATTCTAAATCCGGCGCCGCCATTATGAAAATACTTCAAGATTTAAATAAACAAGGAAAAACAATTATCATGGTTACGCACGAACAAGATGTGGCGGATGCGGCAAAACGAATAATTTTCATGAGGGACGGACTCGTTTCAACTGACAAACAAGTAAAAACCCGGCACATTTTTAAAGATGGTGACGATTTGGCGAAGTAAAGAAACTAGAAATTTGAAACTGGAAATTAGGGTTGAAACTAAAATTTTCAAATAAAACTACTATGGAAAATAAAAAACGTGATTATGTTGAATTATGTAATTTAGATGTATATAAATTAGCTCGTGAACATAGCGTATTGGTTTGGGAGATTTACAAAACGCTAGATTGGCAAATGAAAAAAATCATGGGCGATCAGGCAGTTAGAAGCACTGATTCGGTCGGGGCAAACATTGCCGAAGGATATGGAAGATTCCATTATGGGGACAAAAACAAATTTTATTATAACGCTCGCGGCTCATTATTAGAATCACGACATTGGCTGGAACTATTTTATGAGAGAGGCTTTATTGATAAAGAAAAATTTAAAAAAACGATTGGCTTAAGTGAACAAATTTTAATTAAACTGAACGGCCTAATAAAATCACAACTGGATCGAAAAAAAACAGCAACCAGAAACCAGAAATTTGAAACTGGAGATTAGGGTTAAATTAGATTTTTTTGTACCCCTCAACCCCAATTTCTAATTTCAATTTCCAACCTCGACCCTAGTTTCTAATTTCTAATTTCCAGTTTCAACTTTCCAATTCCCCCATGTTTATCCAAACGACAATCAAACAATCGCTAAAAAATCTACGCGCTCAAAAAATGCGTTCTTTTTTAACTATGCTCGGAATTATTATCGGAATTTCTTCAATAATTATCATTACGTCTGTTGTTGCCGGAGCACAAAGTCTGATTACCAATCAATTTAAAAGCATTGGCTCAAATGTAATCAGTATTATGCCCGGCGGCGGAGACGAAGACAGCCCGCCGGCGGCCGCTATGGGAATTGTAATCACCACTCTTTCGGACGATGACACAAAAGAAATCGCCAAAATTCCTCACGTAGAAGCGGTCTCATCATTTGTCAGCACCACGGAAACCATTTCCTGGTCAAATCAAAAAACCACTGCTTCAATTTACGGAACTTCCGCCAGCTACCCAAAACTAGCCGACATCACAACGGCTCAGGGCAGTTTTTTCACAGAAGAAGACGAACGCAATATTAGCGACAGCGCAGTAATCGGCCAACAGGTAAACGAAGAGTTATTTGCCGGAATAAATCCGATCGGCGAAAAAATTAAAATAAAAAACAATAAATTCGTTGTCATCGGCGTGCTGGAAGCGGTCGGCACAGCCGGCTTTCAAAATATCGACAACATGGTTTTCCTGCCAATCACAACCGCGCAAAAAAAAGTTGTCGGCATTGATCACCTCGGATTTATCCGCGCTCGGGTTGACTCTGAAGAAAACATGGACCAGACAGTTGAAGAAATAAAACTCCTGCTTCGCGATCAACACAACATTGAAAATCCGGAAAACGATGACTTCACTGTTCGTAGTACGGCCGACGCTATGCAGGCGCTCGGCACCGTAACTAATGCTTTACAATTTTTTCTAATTGCCATTGTTTTCATCTCGCTCATTGTTGGCGGCATTGGCATCATGAATATTATGCTGGCCTCCGTAACAGAGAGAATTAAAGAAATCGGTCTACGCAAAGCAGTCGGCGCCACGGGGAACCAGATAACCAATCAATTTCTAACTGAAACAATTATAATTTCTTTTCTGGGCGCAATTATTGGAATCATGATCGGAATATTTATTTCCTATTTAATTTCAATAATCGTTAATAAACTCGACTACGACTGGGATTTCAGAATTACACTTTTTTCAATCATTTTGTCCTGCGTTTTTGCTTTTGCCATCGGCCTGATCTTCGGCATCTATCCCGCAAAAAAAGCGGCCAGGCTCGATCCGATTACAGCTCTGCGTTATGAATAATAAAACTAGAAATTAGAAACTAGAGACTGGGGTTGAAGTTATCTTGTTAACGCCAACTTGCCTCAACCATAATTTCAAATTTCCAGTTTCCAGTTCTATGTTTCTCCCAATCAAAATCGCCTTATCAACTTTCACCAAAAACAAGGGCCGCACTGTCCTGACGGTTCTTGGAATTGTGATCGGGATCACCGCGGTAATTGTCGTGCTGTCAACCGGCCAGGCGATTAAAGGTTTGATCGTCGGTGAACTGGAAGCTTTTGGCACGGACTTTATTGAAATAGAAGTCAAAACTCCGCAAACAGCCCAAACCTCAATAGATAATGCTTTTTCCATGATCGGCGGCTCGGTTATTACGACACTGAAACAAGAAGATGCCGAAGCTGTCGCCCGCCATCCAAATATCAAAAGATATTATGCCGGCGTAATGGGACAAAAACTAGCTAATTATGAAAGCGCAATTAAAAAAGCTCTTTTATTTGGCACCAATGCTGATTTTATTGACATTGATACTGCGGAAATTGAAACCGGCCGATTTTTTACCGAGCAAGAAGACAAAGGTCTGACAAAAGTAGTTGTGCTCGGCGCTAAAATTAAATCTAAATTGTTTGGCGAACAAGATCCGCTCAACGAATCAATAAAAATCGACAAAGACAAATTCCGAGTCATCGGCACACTGAAAGAAAAGGGCGCTTCCTTTGGTATGGACATGGACAATATGATTTTCATGCCACTCAATACTTTACAAAAAAGAATCCTGGGCATTGATTATGTTTCTTTTATAATCGCTCAAATGAACGACACTGATCAAGGCGACCAAACAGTAAAAGACCTGAATTTAATAATGCGCGAACAGCATAAAATTTCTGATCCAAACAAAGATGATTTCGCAATCATCAGCATGGATCAAATGATGGCCATGATGGATACTGTGATTTACGGAATTCAAATTTTATTAATTGCGCTCGGTTCAATTTCTTTAATCGTTGGCGGTGTAGGCATTATGAATATCATGTATGTTTCTGTAACGGAGAGAACTTTTGAAATTGGATTGCGCAAAGCTAACGGCGCAAAGCACAAAGATATTCTGTGGCAATTTTTGTCTGAAGCAATAATTTTAACTTTAGCCGGTGGCATAATTGGTATTATAATCGGCATCGCAATCTCCTGGCTGGTTTCCATCATCGCCACCGCGCAAGGATTTACCTGGGCTTTTTCAATTTCCTGGAACGGATTAGTTATTGCTGTTTTAATGTCAATCATTGTTGGCGTTATTTTCGGACTTTATCCCGCACGGCAGGCCGCGAAGAAAAATCCGATTGAAGCATTGAGGCATGAATAACCTTAAAAAGTTCACGGCCCTTTAGGGCTGCAGTGAAGTATCGAAATTTTCAAAAGTCTTTTCATAGTGTTACAATAAAATCGCAAATAACTAATCGAGTTAAAATCTATGAAAACGAAAACCGTAATTTTCTTCACAATCTTGGCTATTGTTTTTTGTTCAGCGGCAACTGCTAGTGCGAAATCCATTGCCGAAACCACCAAAGGAAAAATTTTGTTACAAGTTCAGGAAAACGGCGAAGCCTGGTATGTTTACCCAGTTGACTTAAAACGCTATTATTTAGGTCGCCCAATTGACGCTTTTAATGTCATGAAAACTTTGGGGCTCGGAATCAGCGAACAAACCTATAATAATTGGGACGGCTTTTCACCGGCCCAATACGCTGGGCGGATTGTCCTACGAGTTGAAAAAAACGGCGAGGCTTATTATATTGACCCAAGCAACAAACAACTACTTTCACTTGGGAAACCAGGTGATGCCTGGTTACTCATGAAAACCATGGGGCTCGGAATCACAAATGCGAACCTGGAGCAAATTGAAATGGGAACAGGTGGAGCAAGTTTAAATGTCGATCTCGGTGAAGTTTGTCCAATGGATATGAAACGCTACACGAACACAACCGACAAATACACTTTTTGTTATAACGACAAAGGCGAAGTAAAAGAAAACGCTGATCACACAATCTCTTTTGCAAGGTTAAAAGGCGGGTCTCTTGATGGAATCGGTCAAGACATTGATTTCTATAGCTCAATCCAAGAATACCGAACCATGCTAATGGGCAATACCTCTACGTGGCATGCTTCAAATAACGCAGAAGGCACCTATGCTGAAATGATTACTCAAGACTTCGATGATAACACTGCATATCATATTGTCGCCCAGAATCAAATTAGCAAACATCTCGTTACCCTGTCCTACCTTATGGCTGATAGTGACGAGCAGTTTTTTATGGACGGCCTTTGGAATACTTTTGAATTTACTGAAACTGAAGCAAATTCCGTTAATGCATGGAAATCAAGTATTACTCTAGGAACTTGTCCAACCAATGCCGATCTAAAATACTTTAAACAAGATTACCAAGCCACTGAGCATTATGAATTTTGTTATGATCCGAACTGGGTATTAACATTAGCTAATGGTAACAAAGTAAAAATCACACCACCTGTCCAAAACGGCAAACAATTGCAAGGTGAATTTGCCGTTGATCTATACATGGACAAAATTCAGTGGCTATACAATAATCAAAAAAATGAATCTGAATATACAAATCATGTTGAACAAGTCACTACCAACAACAACTGGTCACTGGAATTTGATCATATCAAGTGGCTCTCATCAGTTGGAGATGGCATCAATATGCCGGCAAGCAAAAGCGCTTATCATTATTTTGAAATCTATGACCAAAATGATTCATACTACGGCCGACGCGCTACTTTCTTTTTCAACGGCGACATCGAGGGCTATGATTTCTCTTCCTTTAAAGATGACCTCCTATCAACATTCAAATTTTTCCCGACTGAATAAAATCAAATAAAAAAATCGCCTCGCAAGCCAGGGTGATTTTTTTATTTAAAAATTATCTTCTCATTCAACCATTTTTATTTTAGCTTTCTTTATGCTACAATTACAACAATAAAACAATTTAACAATATACTTCTATATGCAACCGCTAAAACAATACTTTTTGACGGCCGTCAAAAATCAAGCTTCTGATCTGCACCTGGTTGGAGAAGAAAAACCAATCTTGAGAATTCAGGAAGAATTAAACCCGATCGAAGACTCCCTATTGCCAAGCGCTGAGCTCGAATCGGCCATAATGAAAATTTTAAATGATAAACAAAAAAAAGCTTTTGAAAAAAATCTTGAGCTTGATTTTGGTTATGAATTGGAAAACTATCGATTTAGAATAAATTTGCATCGGCAACAAGGAAAAATAGGCTTAGCCGCCAGACTTATTCCTGAACAAATCCCCTCCCCGAAAGAATTGGGGCTTGAAAAGCCGCTACTCGACTTTACCACCCTGATTGACGGATTGGTCCTGATTGTTGGTCCGGCCGGCTGCGGGAAATCAACCACCATTGCCAGCCTGATTGAACAAATCAATCAGACCAGAAAAGCCCACATAATTACCATTGAGGATCCGATTGAATTTATTTTCAAAGATCAACAAAGCTTAATTGAGCAAAGAGAAATCGGCACCGACACAAAATCTTTTTCCGCCGCGCTCAAGCATGTCCTGCGCCAGGATCCGGACGTAATTATGGTCGGAGAAATGAGAGACCCGGAAACCATTGCCACCGTGCTAACAGCCGCAGAAACCGGCCACCTGGTTTTCTCCACCCTGCACACTTCCTCTGCCGCGGAAACTATTGAACGCATTGTTGATGTTTTCTCAGGCGATAAACAAAAACAAGTGCTGGTCCAGCTGAGCTCTGTTCTGCGCGGAGTTGTCGCTCAGCAACTTTTGCCAGCCAAGAGCGGAGGACTGATAGCGGCGAGAGAAATTTTACTTAACAATCCGGCGATTGGCAATCAGATACGGTCAAACAAAATCAGCCAGATATATTCAGCCATCCAGACGGGGAGAAAAGACGGTATGATCTCCATGGCGCAAACCATAAATCTATTGCTTGAAAAAGATCTGATCACTGAGGAAATCGCCCGCAACCGAAGCGAAAAATATAAAAACATTTAGTTTCCGCCCTCTCGATTATCTCGAGAGGGCGTTTTTTATTAATTTAAACAAAATAAATCATAAAAAATCAACCAGAACCATTTTGCTTTGCCCTCAAATATGTTATAATTAAAACGTTAAAATATAATGCTTCATTATGAGATTACCTGATCAAACACTGGGGAAAATATTGATCAAAAATAAAATCCTCCGGCAAGGAAAAGTTGAAAAATATCTGGAACAAGCACAGAAAGAAGCCATTTCTTTGTATGATTTGGTTATTACTCAGGAAACAATCGACAGAGAAAAACTGGCCAGGATGATTGCCGAACACTTCAATGTCAATTACATCAGCCTGGATGAAATAAAAATCGATCCCCAAATTCTGCAAATTATGCCGGAAATCGTGGCAAAAAAAAGCCTGGCTGTTGTTTTTGGCAAAGATAAAAACGGTATCCATCTGGCGATGAATAACCCCGCTGACCAAGAATTCATAGACAACTTCTCCAAACGCGTTGACCAGAAAGTTATTTTATATTTTGCCGACCAGGAAAGCATCAGCAAAATTCTAAACCAATATCCTAGCTCAGCCAAGGACTCTAAACTTGAAGATCTGGTTACCAGGCTTGACAACCGGCTGTCAAAAGCCGAGGATCTACCGATTATCAAAATTGTTGATAAACTGCTCCAGCTCGGCTACGCCAACAAAGCGTCTGACATCCACATTGAGCCTCATGAAGATAAAACCGTTGTGCGCCTGCGCATTGACGGAATTTTGCATGAAATAAGCGTTCTGCCAAAGCATCTTCATGACCTGCTCGTCACCAGGATTAAAATCCTGTCCCGCCTGCGGACTGACGAACACCGCGCGGCCCAAGACGGACGACTGCGCTTCATAGCGGATAAAATAAAAGTTGACGTCAGAGTATCAATCGTGCCGGTAATTTACGGCGAAAAAGTTGTCATGCGCCTGCTGTCAGAAAAAGCGCGGCAATATGATCTGGAAAATTTAGGCTTCAATCCGCGTGATCTTAAGCTGATAAAAAACAATATTGATAAGCCGTGGGGCATGATCCTTGTTACCGGGCCGACGGGCTGCGGTAAAACAACCACGCTTTATTCGATTATAAAAATTCTTAACAAAGAAGAAGTAAACATTTCAACCATTGAAGATCCGGTGGAATACGATATTGAAGGCATCAATCAGATTCAGGTCAATTCAAAAACAAACCTGACCTTTTCCAAAGGGCTCCGCGCCATCGTGCGGCAGGATCCGGACATTATCATGGTCGGCGAAATCCGCGACGAAGAAACGGCCAAAATCGCGATTAATTCCGCCATGACCGGCCATTTGGTGCTGTCCACGCTCCACACCAATGACGCGGCCACCACTCTCCCACGTCTCTCAGACATGGGAGTCAAACCGTTTTTAATCGCCTCAACCATCAACATTGCCATTGCCCAGCGCCTGGTCAGAAAAATCTGTCCAAAGTGCCGCTATAAAACCAAAGCCAGTCCTGAAACATTGGCACTGATTCAAAAACAACTTTCCGCCGAAATTATAAAAAAGTATAAACTTGATCAAAACCTTGTTCTTTACTATGGCAAAGGTTGCGCCGCCTGCCAGCAAACAGGCTACCAGGGCCGGCAAGGAATATTTGAAATTTTGGAGATGAACGAAGAAATAAAAAAACTAATCATGGAGAAAGCCAATGCCTCAACCATCAAAGCCAAAGCTGTTGAACTCGGCATGCTACCAATGATGGAGGATGGCCTTTTACGAATGCTTGAAGGCGGTACCACTATTGAAGAAATCCTGCGGGTAACGCGCGAATAACAATCTCTTATGGACAAAATTATGAATTCCAAAAGAAAAAACAAACTTCGCCAGCCAATCGTTTTTGGTGGAATTTCTCAAAAAGCAATTCTTTTATTTACCAAAAATCTGGCCATAATGCTGAAATCCGGATCCACTCTGTCGGAAGCATTGGCTGTTCTGCAAAAACAGGCGACAGCCAAGCTAAAAATTCTTTTAACCGGCATTATTGAAAAAACAAACAAAGGGGTTGAATTTAGTCTGGCACTATCAAAATATCCAAAAACTTTTTCTGAAATCTACATCAATATTATAAAAATCGGAGAACAATCAGGCACACTGGAAAAAAATCTGGAATATCTAGCTGATCAGCTGGACAAAAGCTACAAGCTGCATAAAAAAATTGTCAGCGCCATGCTCTATCCGGCCATAGTGATAACCGGCATTCTTTTTCTCGGCATAGGAATCGCTGTTTTTATTCTGCCAAAAATCAGTCGGTTATTTAAAAGCTTTCGCGTTGAACTGCCCTGGTCAACAAAAGCGCTGATCGCTGTTTCTGATTTCATTCAAAATCACGGCTTGCTGACTCTAATAGTTGCGGTGATGATTATTGTTTTGTTCATATTTCTATCCCGCCAAAAATTCGTCAAGCCATTTACACATAAATTATTTCTAATGATCCCGCTCATCAAACAGATTTCTCGAAATTCTAACTTGTCAATGTTCTACCGCAGTTTGAGCATCCTGCTCAACAGCGGAGTGACTATTGACGAAGGAATGCGCATCTGTACCAAAACAATCAACAACGTGCATTATCAAAAACATTTGGAAATAGTCAATTCAAAAATAAAAAGCGGCGGATCGCTATTCGACGCGCTCACGGATCACCCGAAATTATTTCCGGCAACCGACGTTCAGATCATTACCGTTGGCGAAGAATCGGGGTCCATGGCCAATGCCCTTGCTTACAGCGCCAGTATTCATGATGATGAACTTGATGATATCACTCAAAATTTAACGACTCTCTTGGAACCCATTTTGTTCATATTTCTCGGCCTGATGGTCGCCCTACTCGCGCTGTCAATCATTACGCCAATTTATTCAATCACCGGCCAATTTAATCGCTAATTATGAACGGCTTCACTTTAATTGAAATAATAATAGTTATGGCGATTGTCGCCATGATTGCTGGCGTAACCGTGCCTTTTTATATTTATTTTCAAACCTTCAGTTTATTGGAATCAGCCAAATCAGAAGTAACCCAGCAAGTCATTCTGGCGCAAGAAAAAGCCAAAAGCGGCTATCAGGATTCAAGCCACGGCGTTTATTTTAGTAATAATCAATTTATTGTTTTTCAAGGGACCACTTACGCTTCGCGCGACCAAGCTGAAGACGTGATTTACTCATTACCCGCCAATGTCAGCTTTTCCGAAACTAAAGAAATCGACTTTGCTATAAAATCCGCCCTACCCGCGGCGCCAAAAAGCATTTCAATAATCCATAACGCCCTGACCGACATTGAAAATATTACGGTAAACGCCGAAGGATTAGTTTATTAAAGAACATGAATATTCAACAAAAAAATCAACAAGGCCAAAACCTGATTGAAATTATTATCGCCATTGGTCTTTTTTTAATTGTGGCCGCCGGCAGCATGATGATTCTTGTCCGATACCTGGACACCTTTACAGCTACCGCCGAATTGACGCAGGTTAAATATATTGCCCAGCAGGGATTTGAAGCAGTGCAAAGTATCAGCTACAATTCCTGGCTATCTCTGGCTGACGGGACATCCGGCATTAACAATTCATCCGGCGAGTGGCAACTTCAGGCAGAACCAAATTTAATCAAAGAAAAATATACACGCTCAATTATTATTGCGCCGGTTCAGCGCGACGGCAACTGCGATTTGATTGAAAGCGGTGGCACGCCGGATCCCGATACCAAGATGATTACTGTCAACGTAAACTGGAACTCCGCCAAAGGCGCAAAAACAAAATTCTTCAGTAAGCTCTACGCTCGCTGGTATGATCCGACCACTTGTTCCGCCGCCGGAGAAGCGGGCAGTCTGGAAATTGACGTGTCGAACGCACGAATAGACGCCACCCAAAAATCACTCATAGGTGTTATGTTGCACAATAATGGAACCGTTCCTATTACTATCGACAAAATGACCCTGACCTGGACTAAACCGGGAGAAATTACCTACATAAAAATCAATACCACCAACTACTGGCACGCCACAAATGGAATTGGCACGCCCCAGGGCGCCCAACCATCAGGCACTGAGCTTGATATTGTGAACTTTGGCCTTGACGCCGGACAAAGCTATGACGTGGATGCATTCCGCTTCAATGAAAAAGTTGACAGCTCAACCTTTACTATTACGGCAACAATGAATGACGGCAGTTCAGTTACAGAAGTGACCACGCCTCCTTTTGTGCCATAAAATTATATGCAAAAAGGCTTTACTCTAATCGAAATTATCATCTATCTGGCGATCATAACGACTATCCTCATCGCCTCACTTAATTTTGCCTGGACAATAATCAACGACCAAACAAAGCAAGAGAATTTGAGCGAAGTCAATAATGCAGGCAGATTTATTCTGGACAAAATAACTTATAACACAAAAAGATCTAACGCCATTGAAGCCGGTTCGATATATGACGCCAATCCGGGAAAATTAATTCTCTCATATATTGCCAACCCGCAGATGATTATTGACACTTACGACAAACAAATAACTTTAGGCGGCACCGATTTGACAATAACAAAACTGCGCTTGACGCGCGGCGCTAATCTGGCCGTTGATTTGACCGGCGACAAAATCAATGTTTCAAATTTTGTAATTACCGACTCGTCAAACGCGAGCGCCGTCACAATAAATATTGAATTAACTCTGTCCGCGATTAATCCATCGGAAACAAAATCCTATGAAGCGCAAAACTCATGGACAACTTCAATCACTGTCCGCAAAAGACAATAAAGGGATCGCAATGATTATTATTGTAATTATTATTGCCGCCATTGTTTCGGTTATTATGATCAAAACAGCCTTGAATTCAATCACCGGCTTGACTGTTTCCGATATTTCTCTGCGCGACCTTGAAGTGCAATATTTTACTGAAGGCTGTATTCAGGAAAGCCTAATCCAGTATCACCGCGATCCTTCTTATACCGGCGGAATTTTCAACATTAGCGAAGGGACATGCGATGTTTCAGTGGCCGGCGAAGGATATGACGCTGATCTAATAATTACAGGAAGCTTAAATAATTATTACCGAACACTGAACATTAATATTGCCAGCCAAAGCTGGGATAATTAGAGCTTGTTGATAAAACGTTTTTACAAACAAAGGAAAAAATGCTATACTATTCAAACAAAATAATTACTAATATAAATAAGCCAAAATCTATGAAAAAAGGTTTTACATTAATTGAGTTATTAATTGTCATTGCCATTATTGCAATCTTGGCAGTGATTGTTTTTGTCGCGCTTGATCCGCTGACTCGTTTTCAGGATGCTCGCGATGCAGAGCGCTGGAGCGATGTGGCAGCTGTTTTGGACTCAGCTAAGCTGGACCAGGTTGACAACGGCGGCACCTATGTCGCGGCTATTGCCAACTTAACAGCCGGTAGTTTTTACACCATCGGCACCTGCGCCGCTGGTGGCGATGCTGGCTGCACCGCGCAAGTAACTCAAGCGGCCTGCGCTGATCTTACCGCGCTTGCGACAGAAGGCTATCTTCCGTTAGTGCCAATGGATCCGAGCACAGGTACAGCCGCTATGACTGATTATTACATGATGAGAGCGGCAACCGGCACTCTGACAATCGGCGCCTGCGACCCGGAAGGCGGCGCGGCAATCAGCGTACAAAGATAGATTTTACTCTTTTTGAAAAAGACTCTCCGAACGAGAGTCTTTTTAATATCCAAAATTAAATTTACAAGAGAACAATTTCCTTACTTCTTCTTATCAGCAAACAACTCTTCCCACAACCCAGTGTAAACCTCGCGCATATTGTGAGCTAATGTTTGATCATGAATTTCCACCAGGTAGTGCGGTTTTGTATTTGTAACAATCGAAGTAATATAGTCCCCCATTATCCAAGTCGTCGCGGAAAAATCTTTTGCTTTTTTCCAAAATTTGATCTGCCGGCGTTCGAATTTCTTTTTTTTAATTTTTTCCGCTTCAACAGTACTTAATAATTTCAAATTAATTTTTTCTGAAGTCGGCTCCTCGGTCCAATACCAGTCAATCCATTTCTGATAATGTTCTACAAAACTGCTGTCCTGAAAACCCCACCAATCTGAATTCCTCTCAATTATACTTTGATTCCAGATCGGCGATTGTTTATATAAATGACTTTCAATATCCTGTTCCTCCACAAAAACAATTTTCGGCACAGCGTATTTTGCATCTTGCGCATAAGCGCCGAGCTCGCGAATTGCCCTCATTGTTATTAACTTCTTGTTTTCCAGTTTTTCTTCTTCTTTTTTAATAAGCTGTTCAAACTGCTCAGGCGGAACCGCAATAAATGATCTGGTTATCCCGCCTAAATCCTCTATTAATACGCCCTTTTTTACTAATTCCTTAGCTGTACTATAAACAGTCGTTCGATTTATTCGTGTTAATTTAGCAATATCAACCGGCGCCATCTTGCCATGCTGAAGAACGGCCAAGTAAACGCTGGTTTCTTTTTCATTAAAGCCGAGCTGTTTCAATGTATCTTCAATCATTGTTCTAGTGATTAGTGATTAGTGATTAGTGATTAGAGATTAGAGATTAAAGATTAGTAATAACGCAACCTCCTACATCCATTATAGCATGTTGTTGAAGTCACGTCAACAGCATTTTTTTATTTATATTTAGACAATGAGAAATAATATTTGTTGAGCCGACATTGACAAAATGCCCATTTCGTGATACAATGCAATGTCAAGATGAGAAAGTCAAGGAGACAATCCATCTTAAGTGCGGTTCATTAAATAACTTTTGCAAAGCCCCAAGGGGCAAAGGGAGAAAATTATGAGAAAGTTCCTCCAGCCGCTGACTGTACTTGTTTACCTTTGCGCATCCCTTACCGCTACCGCCCAGACGAGAGGCTTCGGAGAGTTGCAGTCTGCGACGCCCAAGGCTTTCAAAAGCCTAACGGTAGACAGCTACCTCACGCACAAGCTCGATTCGCACTGGTCAGTCAGCAGCTTTTTCCTGACTACCGCCGGCTGGGCAGAAGCCTATGCCGGGCCGGAATGGTCGCCCACCGACTGGATGACGCTCGGACTGAGTGTCGGCATGGAACAGGGCGTTGAAGGTTTCGACCTGCGAACAGCCTACTCGCTTTGGCTGGGCCACGACAAGGTCAGCTTCCTCGGAATCGTAGAAGCGGGAAAAGTTGCCTACAGCGGTGACGACTCTGCTCTCTGGTACGACCTAGCGTTAAAGTACAAAGTTCTTCCCTATCTGACGATAGGTCTCAAAGATCGACGTCCATCCGGAGTAGGTCCGCTGGCTGAAGTTACGGTCGGCAAGGCCACACTCTGGGCCAGCTGGGCGCCACTTGCCAGCGAAAAGGCTAAGTTTGATCCGAAAAATTCCCTCTTCGGCGTCAAGTTCAGCTTCTAACCCCAACCGAGGGGAATCGCAACGCGATTCCCCTCTTCAACTGCTTATTTCTCTTGTAAGGAATTAGAAGTTGGAGACTTGAACATTTATAAACAATGGAGAAAAAAATGATTGAACTTATTGCGGCTCTAATTTGGATAGCGTCGGTTGGCTTCCTCTATGGCGCGAGCTACTTGGTTGACTCAGAAAGCCACAAGCTTCTCGAAGGAGGGGCCATCATTGTCGGAACGTTTATTACAATTGCGATTCCCATCAGCTCGCTCGGCCTCCTGAGCAAAGGCATCTACGCGCCGGCAACATTTACCCTCCTCGGAGTAACCGCACTGATTGCAATGTCATTTCGAAAAAAGGAACGCTAAACACAAAACAGGCTATCAACGATAGCCTGTTTTTTCATTATTCAAAAAAATTGACAAATATTACACAGACAGTGAACTACTATTGCAAACTTCTAAAATAAAACCCTAACCAAGCTTGGCGCCATTATCAACATTCTTTTCCGGCACCGCGAGCACAACTTCCCCCTTTTGATTATAAAATCCCGTAATTAAACATTCTGAAACAAACGGTCCGATTTGTTTTGGAGGAAAATTAACTACACCAACAATCTGCTTGCCAAGTAACTCCGACTTGGAATACAAATCAACAATTCGAGCGCTGGATTTCTTTGTTCCAATTTCTAAACCAAAATCAACTTCCAATTTATAAGCGGGTTTATTAGCCTCGGGAAAATCTTCTACTTTTGTAATTGTACCGACTCTCAACTCAACTTTCTCAAACTCATCCCAAGTTATTTGTTGCATAAATTATTTATAGTCTGCTGACCCGACTTGATTAAATCTGCTTATTTATTAACTGGCACAGGAATCGGTACTCCCATCTTATCGACGCCAAGATCTTTGCTCACTTCTCGTGAAAAGCAGACTCGGCCGGCATCATGCAAAAATTCCGTATAAGCCGTGTCATAAGCATAATCAGGAGAAACAACTTTATTGGAAGCTTCAAAGTCGGCGCACAATTCAAACTTGTCTTTGTCTTTTACAGCATATTCGTAAATCTGGCCGCTCTTGGAATCTACAATTTTGATATAGCCACGCGCGTTTTTCAAGTCATCAAGTGAAGCAGGCAATTTATCGTATTCTCGATAATAATCATCGGCCGCGTATTTGATCTGCTGTAAATCACTGACGCGCGTCCGATCAAAAGCATTACGTCTTGCTTGCAGCGGCGATTCGACAATTAGGAAACTGCCCAAAAAGGATAAAATCACCACGACCAGCGAAACAATCATGGCGATTTTCGGGAAGCGGGAAGCAGTCAACGCACTCGCGGAACGAATTTCCAACCAATAGTAAATAAAAACCCAGCACACGATAATAAGCACCACCGCCGCCTTGAGTAAAAATCTGGCTGTAAAGTCGCCATTCAAAAGCGAAAAAACAATTCGAATCAAATCGCCAACAGCGGTTGCCACTGTGGCGAACAAAATAATGTAAGTAATCCAAAGTCGCACTTTATTCGCGACCGCGAGCAGGCCACTGCCAAGCGCGCGGCGGATAAGAATGCTCAAAATCACAAAAACCGGCACCGCGACAAGGAGCGAAGCGATTTGCATTTTCAAAATCGATTGGCTGAACGGCTGCATCACCAAACCGTAATTAACTTCCGTCGGGAACCATTTGTTTATAAACTGAAACCACAGTCCGCCGGTGGAAAAAGCTGTTACGCCGAGGGAAAAAAACAGCGACAAAAACCAAAACAGAGCTTTCGGTCCTTTCACCGCCGAGAGTTCATGCGCCTCATTCTTCAAAGTTGATTCATTTTTCATAATTTTTTATTTTAGTTTTAAATTTTTTGGTCGGGGCGGTGAGATTTGAACTCACGATCTCCGGACCCCCAGCCCGGCACTCTAGACCAGCTGAGCCACGCCCCGACATTTCAAAACACAAAGTCAAAAACTCAAAGTCCAAAACAAATTTAAATTAAAAAAAATAAAAACTCAATACATAGACTTAAAACAAATCGCAAAGAAACATCAGCTGTTATATTTTTCAGGTGGATTTTCAAAAGTAATTTCCGGTGTTTCATTATTAATAACTTGAGGAGGAATGCCCAGTTTTTTTTCATAAATCAATCCAACCGGACCAAAAATCGCTTTTGAATAATCAAAACCCAATTCTTCCGCCGCTTGTTTCACAGTTTGCTCGTCCCTGCCTTCAATTTCCACAAAAGGCTCCAGCCCGGGCCAGGTATCAATAGAGACTTCCAAACCTTGGTATTCCCAATCTTCTCTTTTTGTTTCCTGATACGACTTTTTTCTGGCGCCGCAAACTTCAAGCAATTGAACGCCCTGACCAAAATCATTTATTTCCAAAAAAATTTCCTGCTGATTTTTCATTTCATCATTGCCCTTTTTATAACCCAAAAATCTTTTGTAACTTAATGTAATCCGGTTTCCCTCATCGCGTACCCGCATCCAGCCGGTATTATCGTCAATTGGCGGATAAAAATTAACCCGGCGCATCAATGCCTCCGGTCTGATTAATTTCGCGCCAAGCGCTTTTAATTTTTTCCGTACCTCATTGACATCAATATCAATGAAAGTCGCTTCAAATTCTGTTTTCATAATAAACCCTCTTAAATTGTTTATTATAAACCTCTAAAAACATGGTTTACCATAAACCTGACCCCGCCCTGGCGGGGGAATGGTTCATGGTGCCGCGGAGAGGACTTGAACCTCCACGGGGTTGCCCCCATATGCTCCTGAAGCATACGTGTATACCAATTTCACCACCGCGACATGATTTATATCTTATTTACTATTTATTTTTTTGTCCCAAAGGGATCCTCTTGGGGTAATTTGTTTTTTATTTTTTGTAATTTGTAGCTTGTAATTTGTAATTTCTCTTTTCGCAGTAGGCGGAAAGAGTCTGGTGGACCCGAGGGGACTCGAACCCCTTACCTCGGCAATGCGAATGCCGCGCTCTACCAGATGAGCTACGGGCCCAGAACTTTTTCATTCAAAAAAATCTCTTCAAATCACAATAACCAGGCGGCTACGCTAAAATAAATTGTTACGCTCAAAATATCCTGAATAATCGTGGCAATCGGCCCGCTGGCATTGGCCGGATCTAGACGCATTTTGCTCAAAAAATACGGTACGATCAAGCCGGACAAAACCGCTGACATAATAGCGCAAAACAAGGAAATTGCCAAAACTATGCCAATGGTAAAGTCATTATATAAAACTGAACTAATGCTCATCAAAACCACGCCTGAAACCACGGCAATCAAAAATACAATCAACATCTGGCGTAAGAAATAAGCAAGAAAATTTAAATCCAAATGAATCGCCGAATCGCGAATGAAAAACGCCTCAACCTGCGTGCCGACTGCGTCAGCCATGTAAACAATCAAAGGAATGAACGCCGCCAAAATAAGGTTTTGTCCGAGCGTTGATTCAAATCCGCCAATAATTTTCGCCGCTAGTAGTCCCCCAAGAAGCCCAATCAAAAGCCACGGCAAACGGTGTTTTAAAGATTTCCAAATTGACATTGAAAAAACATTATCAATAAACATTTCAGGCCTTTGCTGACCAGAAAAAGCAAACACGTGACGATTGGTTTCCGCATAAATAATATCCATTATATCCTCACTCATAACCACTCCCACAAATTTCCCACCTTTATCAACTACAGGCACGGCCTTAATATTGTGTTGAAGCGCCAAATAAGCTGCCTTTAATTGGCTTGAGCTTTGTTTTGCCACAATCAAATCCTTCACCATTATGTCCGCCACCTTGGCTGATTTTGACTGACGAAAAATTTCCTTTACAGAAATGGCGCCTTTCAAAATACCGTCAGAATTAACTACATAAACATAATTGATCGATTCAAATTCATTGGGTTTATCCAGCAAAAGCTTTTCAATGTCCGCAATTGTCGCCTGCGGCGAGACAACGGGCACGGCTTTTGTCATGATCCTGGCGGCAGAGTTAACCGGGAAATCAACAATTGGTAATGAATGATTGTTTATATTTTGTTTTTTATTTTTTTTCATATAATAATTCTAAAAAATTGGTCGGGCTGAGCGGACTTGAACCGCCGGCCTCGTCGTCCCGAACGACGCGCGCTACCAACTGCGCTACAGCCCGACTTTGATTTCATCGCTATTATTACACTTCCAATACAAAAAATCAAGACGCTTGCGCCTATTCTCGATATCTAAATTTACTTGAAATTGACGCAAGTATTGACAAATCGTTTATAACCGTGTATACTAGTTTAGTTCAATGATACTTTTTCAAATCAAACGGAGGAGAACATGACCAAAATCCTGTGGACGGCACTGCTCTGTTGTTTTTTTCTCGGTACGTTTGCCGGCGAACTCTCTGCCAAGCAGACATCAGCGGACAAGCAGGATGATTCCTCGGAACGCGGTAAACTGCCGCCAAAGTCGCCGGATGAAAGCCGGGGGTTTAACCAAGAACCGTGCATGAACAACGATGAAGTCATCCGGATCCTGCGTCAGCTCGACGAAGCCGGCAACTGCCAGACCGGTGAGCTGGCCGGAAACATCACTCAGCGAACGTCGCGGCCGAATGGCCGCGTAAATCCCAGGAAATACCTGGAACAATATTCTTAAACATTTCCACAATCAAGCCCGGCCCTCGCGCCGGCTTGTTTTTTTATTCTTGCTCACGAAGCCTCTGACGCAATTTCACTAAATGCACTTTTGTTGCCTTTTCCAAGTCCCGCGAATCAGCTAATATTTCTTTATCCAGCCATTCCAAAAATTTTATTTTCATTTCTTCAAATTCAGGCATTGCCTTTTCGCGCGCTTTTACCAGTTGGAAAAAGATATCATAAGCATCAACGTTTTCCTGCTCCATCAAAGCTCGAAAACGGGTAATCACTATTTCTCGTTCAACTTTTTCTACTTTTTCTTCCAGCTGTTGCTGAAATTTTAACCTGCCAAATTCAGACAGGCCCTTTAACATTCCTTCGCTGATAATAAGATAATCCAGCTTATTTTGTCTCACGCTCTCGCGAAGAAGCATTAAATCTGATCTGTATTTCTCCACCAAATCAGCTCCTTCCTGATTTAAAAAATGATCAACCAAATCAACAAAGTCTTCTTTCAAATCAGTATACTTTCGCGAGGAAAAGCGCAAACCGCGCAATTCAACGTAAGCTTCATACAAATCATGCTCTTCAATCGCCCGCACAAATCTGACCACGGGGTCGATTGACCGTTCTCTTTTTTCTCCCTCGACATCAACTCCTCCCTTTTCAAATCCCGCTTCAAACTCTTCTCTGGCGGCATCATCGTGCCGCAATTTTTTGGCCGGCATATTTTGCGGCCTGCCCACGTTTGTTTTTTCGTTATTAATTTGAGATTGCTCCGGCATAAGATAAAATTAATAATAAGAGACGGAAAAAGATAGAGGAAAAAGATAGAGGAAAAAGATGTGATAGAAATGATAAAAGTTCTAGAAGTAAAAAACTAAACAAACAGTTAAACCTGAATATATTTCCGCTCTATCTTATTTCCCTATTTAGCCTTGTTCAAGCCCATTTTATAATGAGAATAAATTCAAATTTCCGCGCCTACTATATTATAATACTTTTTCAGGCATTACAAACTAAAAGAACCCCTCAGCTGGACGATTCCGGCTAAAAGCCAGGTGGGTGGCCGCAAATGCGCTCCACGGAACGCAGAGATATGAGCCTCCCATGGAATCATGTTTGACCCGAAATAACACCAGCAAGATTGGGGTTCAATTATATTGTAACAAAGTGAATAACAAATGCAAAACATTAAATTTTAGAAACACCTATTCTTCTTTCGCCCTCCTACAAACCCAAAACCTTTGCCAGCTGCCGGATCAATGAAACTACCACTGGCGGAGACAGCAAACTGTTCGATTCAATGCCAAAATCGTCTTTTATTGACCATGGTTTTTCAGAAACATCCACTTGATCAGTCGCTTCATTATACTTAAAGACGTATTCCGGCGTCACTTCATAATCATCGGTTAATTCAGTAGTTCTATCAGCCGGCACGGCATTACGAAGCAGAATTTTTGGAACGCCGTAAATAGACATTACCTTCTCAATCAGACTTTGATCCAGATTCAAACGCTCGCGAATTGTTTCAATGCCAAGTTCATCTCCTTCTTTTGAAACCATTACTGCTTTTTCGCACTCAGGATTATCACACATCATTTTGAACTTACCGGTTTCCTTGTCATAACCGACAAATTTAGTTGCTAGTAATTTCAAGTTTCGCGGAGTTTTGCATTTTGGACAAACAACCCGGTATTTCATGCGCTCGTCAATCACCGCTTCCGGAATATCAATGCAAATAAATAAATCCTGGTCCTTGTCATAACCAATCAATTTGCGGAAAAATAAAGAATATGAGACCTGGTCAATTTCCCGAGGAAATCCGTCAAGAAATAAAGTTTTGTGCGGCATACTTTCAACCTGTCTTTTTACCAGCGCCATGATAAATTCAGTTGGCAAAAGAGTTTTCGTGTCTCGTCCGAGCAAAGCGTCCAGCGCTTGCTCCACTGAAATATAGCCACGGTAATTCTTTTTTAAATAATCAACAATCTCGGCTTTCTTCACCTCATCTTCCATGTCCGCGTGCGCAGCTCGAACAACATCGCCAACTGAAATATGCCCAATTTTATCCTCACCAAAAATTTCAGCCATTAATTTGGAATAAGTTCCTTTTCCTGAATTTTTCTTTCCCAGCCAAAACCCAACAAAGACATTATTGGACATGAATTCCCTTAACTTGGCAATTTCAGCGCCAACTTTTTGTTGAAAATAATCAGCTCTGTCCGCTTTGTCGGACAAATCAAATTTTTTACCTAAACCCTCCACTTTAGTCGAGACTAATGGATAATTTTTTTCATAATCGCGCATAATTTAATATCAAATGCCAAAAATCAAATAACAAACTTCATGTCTATAATTTATTATTTGTCATTGGTCATTTTTTCATTATAATTTTTCACTGAATCTGAGCACAGTATAGCAAATATGCCGGTAAAATCAAGGATTTAAATAACCGTCGTAATTATAGCCCAATATTTAGAATAGTTTGCAATTCGTAAAAAAAAAGAAAAAGGGCCTTTCCGAGGAAAGGCCCACGAGAGCTGGTCATTCGCTTTTCAATGTCCGTCTTTTTCCGCCAGGCGCGCTTGGCGCTGTGGGTTAGACTTCGTAAACCTGATAATCGGCGCAGGCAAAGATGTCAGCCGGCTGAAGAAGATTGCTCTTCTTTTTGCCGTCGTCTTCCCGTGCCTCTTTGGCCAGAGTTCGTCCGATCTCCACGATCCTGTCCACTGCCTCGTCGTCAGCGCCCGGATCGTGGTGGGTGAATCCCAGCTTCTTAACCCCAGCCTGATTAGCCAGGCGAACTGCGTACGTGGGAGTGGCGTGGCCAAAGCCGGCCGTCCTTTTCGCGTACGTGTCCGGATCATACTGGGCGTCTTGAATCAGGAAATCCGCATTCGCCAGGTGAGCGAGCAGGCTCTGCGGCACTCCGTCCTGGTTTTCATGATCTGTCAGCAGGCAAAACACTTTGCCTGTCGGACGCTCCTCAAAGCGGTACGAAATGGTGGCTTCCGGATGATCAGTGCGATGCATCCAGACCACCAGACATTCCGCCACGGGGAACGACATCTTTTGTCTGAAAGGAATGGGCTCTCCTTTGGCAAGGAGCCGCTCAAACACATCCACGCCGAGTGTCTTGAAGCCGCCGCGCGGGTGGATCAAGATCACCAGGGTTGTCGGATACTCCAACCGGTGGAAGTGAAAGTGCGAAGCCACGATCTTGAAAGGTACCGGAAAAACCGGTTTTTGCATGACAGATTCGATCACTTCCTTCGGCCCCCAACCATTATCCACCGGCCCGTACACATGGACCGGAATGGCTTTGATAAAGGTCAAAGGAGACAGGGGCAGTCCCTGATTGTGATCGTGGTGATGGTGGGTGAAGAACAGGTTGACCTGCTTCACTCCACTTTTCAAAGCATCTGTCGACGCCGGAACATAGCCGGAACCGGCATCAATGATCAACCACTGGCCATCCGGCAAACAACATGATTCCACCCGCAAGCAGGTGGTGTTACCGCCGTACCTGACACTTTTTGCGTTCGCAATGGGGATTGATCCCCTGGTACCGTAGGTTGTTACCCTCATCTTGCCCTCCTTTCGCGGCTTACAGGCGAAGGACAGGAGCATTGGGCGCGAGAGACCAGCATCTCTCAATTTAATCGTATGATATCTGGCTTTGACTGTCAATAAAAAAATAATATAAAACCGATTTTAATAAAAAATCCAGACATTATGCGTCACTGCAGTTTCCGATGACCAGGGTTGAATCAATCCGGTATTAGTGTGGGACAATAATTCAGAATTGCTCGCTCCATTTTGCAGAGCATAATTTAGAATTACATAAATGGACTGCGGCGAATCAACGGGGATTTCCAGCGCTTTCTCCACCTCAAAATTTTTTATTACGAGATTACTGACTTCATCTTCCTTTTCCGCCGCTTCCGGTGATTGATAATGAGAAAAATCTACACTGGCAATCAACAAGGTTTTCTGACTTTTATCATTTTGAATAAAATTTATAAGCTGATCAAGTTTTTCTTTTTTAACTTTTGAAGATAAAATTAACGGAACAAACTTGGCTTTGGGCCAGGTTTTTTTGACGAAAGGAACCAAACCGCTAATGGCAAATTCTCTGGCCATGGCTTTTTCATTCAGATCAACAAACTCAGTTTGCAGCAATTGATCGGTGAACCCAGAATTACCGTTTAACTTTCCGTAAGGAGTGGCCCAATCCGCGCTTGAAGTTACAATATCAAAACCCGCGTCATTCAAATGATCCGGCCCGATCATTATTATCTGGTCATAATCAAATTTTTCTAAACTTTTAAACAGCCTCGCAATTCTGTCTTTGACAAATAAGTGATGCGGAACAATCGCCGCCACCACTTTATTATTTTTCAATTCAAATCCAGCTCCTGCCAATTCATAAGCTTCATCATAAAAACCGCGCGTAATATAAAGACTTCGATGTTCATCTCTAACCGGTGGCTCCGACGTAAAAATAAAAAAAAGCAATCCTCCCTGCAAGATCACAAGGAGAATTACTATAACCATTAAGATTGCGTTTAATTTAGTCATGCAAAGCGCCGCCCCATTCAACTACAGTGAAGCCTTTCCGCTCCGGAGTTACAATTCGCAAAGGTTCTACATTTTTAAACTGATCCAACCCCTGATAATCCATGAATACGCGAATCACTGTATCCGGCTTTGGCTCAACAGTCAATGGAGCAATTTTATCAAATTCATTTTTTGGTAAAAAGGTAATAAAATAATACGGCTTTTTTTGTTCTTTTATTTTCGGCACCCAAAATTTATTGAAGTGAGCGGTTTCTTTTTCATTCAGACCAAGCTCAGCCAAAATATATTTCAAGAAAGGCTCAACTTCTCTCTCCGTAACAACATAGCCCTTGTCTGATTGAGAATAATCATAACCAAAGCCTTCCCAGAACAAATAAGGATAAGTTTGGCGGTCGCTAAAATTATAAAGTTCGCTTTTAGTCGAAGCAAACACTGACCAACCGCGGCCATAACTTGGTTCGCTCAATCGAATGCCACCGTTCGGTTCAACTTTAACATTAACATTCATATCTTCTTCCGGATAAAGATAAATTACCGGCTTGCCGCATTCCACAGCCGGCTGATATTTAATGTTCAAAAACTCCATCCAACGGCCGAACGGATCCTGCCAGTAAAGCAGCGGGTAATCTTCGACAAATTCTTTGAAAGGCTTTTTTTCTAAAGCGCCATTGGTTTCATTATTATAACCAGGGTAATAATGTTCATAAGTCAAAGACAATCGATGTTCCTTGCTGAGGGACTTTTCCGCAAGGTCAATTTTGTAAGCGTAAATATTACCATCATTTTTTGTTTTACCAACAACAATTAATTCTTTGGTGTTAATATTTTCCGGATAAGAATAACAGCCGTTGGTTCCACAGCCGGTCAGAGAAGTTGTCTGGTATTCAATTTCATTTTTTGAACCGTCACTCCAAGTAAAATCAATCACTTGACTCATCGCTTCAGTATTGTAACCGGATGTTCTATTACCGGCCAGAAAGTCTATATTTATATAATATTCCTGCGCCGTATTACCCGGTCGCCTGATCACAAAACAGCCTGACATTTTATCCCAGTAAACATATTCATCATCGTTGAATTTAAACTGCTTAATCAAGTCATAACTCGAAAGCATTTTTGTATATCCCATTTCTGATTTCACTAATTCATATTTGCTATTTGGAACAGCAATAGTCTTCGACGTTTCCCAGTTCTTAAATGTTAATTGATCGTTAAAAACAAATAATTCCTGCAGAATCGGCCAACCTCCTCCATCAGAGTATTTTCCCAAAACAATTAATTTGCTTGTTTCAGGTTCTTTGATAACCCACAAATAATTCCCGTGCAAAGCCATTCCTTCCTGCGTTTCTTCAATCAAATAAACTGCTGAATTTTCATAAGGCGTTGATTGCGCTGTACCGGCCAAAACAATCGATGAAACCGCTTCTTTCAGTTTTTCATTGACTGTACTGAAATTTCCTTTTAACTGTTGATAATCAAGCAAATTGTCTGTATAAACCGACTTGGGAAACTCCAGCCACTCAACGGCGACCTCCCCGGCCATCAAGTCTTTTTTTATTTCCACCGCAATCGCCTCCTCCGGTTGATCCAAAACTGGCTCGACTTCTTTATCCTCAATAACTAGAGCCCCTTCCATGGGATCTATTACAACAACTTTTGGTTTTTGATTAATTAAAAAATGGATCGTCAGAGAATTTGAAATTACCAGCAGGGCAATAACAACGATTAAAACTACCATCGGCCACTTGCTTGGATTTGGGATTCGAGGTTCAATAACCGGCAATTGGTTTTCCATACAATTTAAAATTTAGAATATTAATATATCGACATTATAACATAAACTTAAGGTAAAAAGAACTATTCGTCAATAAAGATTTGATTACCGTCACTTGCCAACAAAATCCGACCATCTTCATCATTTCTCCATATTTTGACGCCGAGCCTCTCCAATCTTTTCAAAATTTTCAAATGCGGATGGCCGAACTCATTGTCTTTTCCAACTTGGATAACAGCAATTTGCGGACTAACCGCTTCAAGAAATTCTTCACTGCTTGAGCTCGAACTGCCGTGATGTCCGACTTTCAAAACATCGGCCTTCAAACTCAAGAACTGATCGTCTTGCTCGGTCGCAGTTGTCATTCCGATCGCTGTTGTAGATTTCTCCACTTCGGTCGAAATGACAACAGCGGCCGGAGAGCTTTTCAGCAACTCTTCTTCAACCGGCTCCTCCACGTCGCCCATAAATAAAAAACTGACATTTTTGTAAACCAATTTATTGACAATGGAACTGTTGTTCAGCTCCTCCATCTTTTGATTAAGCAAACTTTTTTGCGGAAACAAAAACTGCAGTTTAACTTCATTACCAAAATCAATTTCAAAAGGATGCTCAACAATTTTTAAATCCAGATTTTGCTTTTTTATTTCTTCGAGCCAAGCCAAATAATCCGGCGCTGTGTGCAAAGCGCCCGTATAATAAATTTGTTTTACGCTGTATCTGCGAAGCACTTCAACTAATCCGGTAACATGATCCGAATGCGGATGAGTTAAAATCATCACATCAATTTCCCGATCCCAAAAAGGCATTACTTCGCCCAGCTGATTCAAAACGCTTTTGTCCGGTCCGCCATCAATTAAAATATCCTGCTCACCCGGCGTACGGATATAGATCGAATCGCCCTGGCCAACATCCAAAAAATATACCTGCAATCTCTCATTCTGCTGTAAGGGTTCCAGCTTTTGACCCCTCACATCGGCTACATCAGCGACGTCATCACCGCCACGTGAGCCATTCAAAAGCGTGATTCCAATCAAAACCAAAACCAATATCAATAATCCAAATACTATTTTTGTAATTTTGTTCTTCATGCCTTTATTATATCAAAATTCGGCAGGATAATAAATTTATTGTTAATTTGATATCGCACGCTCCACGCCGCCCGGATATACTACGAAACCAGAGGGTAGCTACTAAACGCAACCAAGCCGCAACTTAAAACAAAATTGCCCCATTTCTGGAGCAATTTTTTAAGATACTAATTCTAACCTACTCTACTATAACATTCTCCTGAATATTATTGGAGAAATTAGTTTCCATTACAAGAGCTACCCCCGCTGATGCATTTGCTGCGACCCTGATATCCAAAGAATTTACCATAGCGGCATCCTCTTCATATGGCGGAAAGTTTATGAAGTATTGTTCCACTGCTCCAGGATTCATCGCCCTCAATGGATATGTTTGCGTGAAAAGAATTTTTTGAGAAGCATCTTTCCATATAACATACAATCCTTGACTTAGATAAGTCGCCGGGCCGTTGCCTTTATTAGTGACTTCGACTACCGCACTCTTATAAATTGATTGGGTAGCACTCAGATTGAACGTCACGTTTGTAATCTCATAATCCACTAATATGCTACTAAAATTTATTACCTTTGAATTATTAGCTTTCTCAATCTCTGTTATTTCATTAGTAGGATCAATAATTGCTAAAATTTCTTCAACACCACTTCTAACAATACTGCTTGGCAATCTCACAGTAATACTAATATTCGAACCGGCAGCGATATCCTTGTCTACATATATACCAACACGGCCATCCGATAACAAACTAAGATTATAATTCTTCCATCCTTCTTGTTCGTCATACCAGTCAGCCTTGATTCCTCCGGTCGTAACCAACTTTACTTCTTCTCCGTTTCCTCTTTTTAAAGCTAATGAGACATAAAACGGAGATGAAACAGAGGCCGTACCAATATTTTGAATTTCTAATTTCGAATTAATATAATGTTGCTCGCTCGTGCCTGAAACATTAAAAGTTGGATCAGCTATAAATGCCAAATCAGCCATGGCTTGTGAAGGTACCGGCAATTCTGCTGGCGTAGGCGTATTATCATCTGGCATTTGGGTGGCAGTAGCCAATTCTTTGCACGCCCCCTGACTACAAGATGTTCCAGTCGGACATTCTATTTCCGTACTTAAAATATTATCACAACCAGCATTACATATAAATTCTGTAACATGATTCTCGTCGACACAGACGTCTTCTTCTTTAACAATAGGTTCATTTTCTTCAGGACAACCCCAATGACCTTTAACGATTCCTTGAGTATAAATATCTTCTCCATTATCAGAATCCTGGCACATCTGAACGCATTTGCCGTCGACACACGAAGTTGCAGTATCTCCACAATACTTAATACCGTCCACACTATTTGTTGCAGATATTTCACAATTAGGAGTTAGCGACACTTTGGATTCATAATATTTATTACCAATTTTCTTACATGCTGTATAGCCCAAGTCTTTCCAAACACAAGGTTTGCAGGCATTATCATAACAAGCCATGCCTTCAGGACATTTTGTTCCGTCGCTGGTTAGCGGCGGAGCGCCCGGTGTTTGATTGTCTACCGCAACATAGTCTCCGTCGCAATAATATTCTGACACCTTAAAAATGTCAGGGCAGCTATCTGTTTTTACAATTATTTCCCCTGTCACAGGATTTAGACCCTGGATCATCCCCATTTTTTCAAAAACAATGCCGCCATCGCTGTCATTGCATTTTGAAACTGGACAGCCTTCTTTGGTTTCAGTATTGCATTCACAGCCATTTTCTTCTTTTCCATCTTCATTTGTCCATGGATCACTGCATTCCCAGGAACAACTGCCGTTAAGAGCGACTCCTTTTGAATTAGGCAATTCTGAACTACATTCAACTTCCTTGCATTCGCCATCTTCACAAATGCCTGGACAATCATAACTGTTCCAACTGACTAATCCGGTTTTTTCATTACAATAATATTCTAAGATTCTTTTTTCGTTCCAGCACTTATCATCAGCTTCCATAAATTTCTGCGTACTTGGATTCAAGCCCTTGACATGGCCCATCTTAAAAACATTTACATATTTATAAGTCTGGATCGACATACCGGCAAAATTTTTGTCGGTCACATCGCTATCCACGCAGGCGCCGTCAGTTTCACTTGGCACGCCTTCACCCTGTAATTTCAAAGTCACGCTCTTTGTTTTTTTATTAAAAACATAACGCACGATAAATGTTTTTTTGTATTTAACCGCTTTGCTCGGCGTGAACTTAACAGCCAACTTGCACGACTTACCCGCCGCCAGCGTCGTCTGACATGTGCTTACTTCCTTATTAATAACAAAAGCGCCACCCGGTTCTGCTATCTTCAATTGAAAATCGCCTCGCTTTTCAGTGTTTTGTAAAACAAAAA
This sequence comes from uncultured Gammaproteobacteria bacterium, assembly GCA_964590105.1. GTDB lineage: Bacteria > Patescibacteriota > Patescibacteriia > UBA11705 > JABHMO01 > JABMRF01. Next base: position 43,983 of record CAZPYM010000003.1, on the reverse strand, counting down.
CCTTTTCCACGGTTTCCTTGGTCATTACTTTACCAAAATTAAAAGTGCTGCCACCAATACTAAGCCCCGTGTCCTGACTTTTAATAACTAGACCGGCGGCGGCGGCGGCGATCAGGGCCGCGCCAATAACTGCCGTGACTACACCAGTTCGGACTTTTGATTTTGTCTCTGTTGTTGTTTGCGTTTGCATAAATTAAAATTTGATAGTAATTACTTACTTCGATATATTATATTTATTTATAGATCAACACATTACTTCCTTTTTATTATACCAGAAATTAAAAATTTACGCTTGTTCTCACTGATATTCATAAAGCTATCCGCCGCTTCTATCAGCTTGGCGCTGGTTGATTCGGCAAAAGCAATCACTTCCACGCGGCAGCCGCTAGTAGTCTGAATATATTCAACCAGCGGAATATAGTCGCCGTCACCCGAAGCCAAGACAATCACATCCAAGCTTTTAGAAAATTTGATCGCGTCAATGGCAATACCCACGTCCCAGTCGCCTTTTTTCGCTCCGCCGGGAAAAATCTGCAAATCTTTTGTTTTGACTTCAATGCCGGCTTTTTCTAGGGCTTCAAAAAAGTTTTTTTCCAGGCCTTCCATTGTTTTGATGCCGTAGGCAATAGTGCGGATCAATTTTCTGTCGCCGACGCTTTCTTTAACAACCGCGGCAAAATTAACCTTGCTCTGATACAACACGCGGGCGCTGTAATACAGGTTTTGAATATCAATTAAAACTCCGACGCGCTGTTCTTTGTAAATAGACATAATAAGTTAAAGGTTAAAAGTTAAAAAGTTGAAAGTAAAAAAATAATATACGATTCGCGCTTTTACAGTTCCAGCTCTTTTTCAAGAAGCTCTTTGTTTTCATCAATAAGTTTTAAAACGCCGAGATAAAGCGATTGCACTTTACCGAATAATTTTTCCAAAATAATTTTTTCCAAAATCGCAACTGCTTCCTCATGGTTTTTGGCGCTCCTGGTTCGGAAAGCCTGATATTTGTCGGCCAAAATCAATCTTATTCGAAAAGCCTGGTATTTGTCAGCCATCTCGAGTGAAGCAATGGAAATATCAGCCCTTTCCAATCCCACCCCGGCCGGATCATGTCCGTCAATCAAATGATGACTGGCCGCAACTTCAGTTACTCTTTCTTTAATTCCCTCTGCCTGGAGTATATCATATGTCCAGTAAACATGCGCTGACCAAAACTTGATCATGGGCGTAGTGGCGTTTATACTGGTTTTGAGGTTTAATCTTTTCTGTCTTTTGCCGGCAGAAAGAATTTTTTTTAAGATATCATCCGCCCTTTCCTGCGACAAAACGCCTTCTTCAACTTTTATTCTTAACGCTTGTTTCAGCGGTAGATTAGGCACCACAACTTGTCTGTCATTTATTTGATAATGATCATGTATAAAATTAAAATTAAAAACTTCAACATAAGCATCCTGTTCCTCAAGCAATGCTTCGGCCGGCCCGGACTTTCCAACATCATGAAGCAGGCTTGCCTGCCGCAACTCATTCATTTCCTTTTCCGACAAATCGCCGACCACCAAATTGTCAATGATTTCTGAAATTTCGAGAGCATCCTGAAAATGAGAGTTCCGTCTCCCTTCTTTTAATTCAGAAAGTTTACTTAGCCTCTCTGCAATACCCTTCGGCAGGTTTTCCAGACCAACGGCGGCCAGCAAATTTTGAATATCTTCAGGGCTCCTCATAGCCTCGCGAAAACCCTTTTTTAGCACATCTTCATGCAGGTGGTGCATGAAGAGCTCCTTACCTTGTGTCATAAACAAAGATTATCATTTATTTAAGTCTCTTCTTATTATAACTGCAAATAAAAGTAAATACAAAGCAACCATCACCCACCAGCTTATTTTTATTTCAATCGACGCCCATGAAAATGATGAAAAAATTTCAACCACCTTTACAACAAACCCAAGCAAAAGCCAGCTAAACCAACCGACGATCTGGCCAAGGAATAAATGAATTGAAGCGCAGATGAACTGAACAAAGCCGGCCAGCATGGCGATGGGGATTATTGGCAAAACAAGCAAATTAACAATCGGCGCTACAATTGACAACCGGCCGAACTGGAACAGGATTAAAGGCAGAGTAAAAATAATAGCGGATAAAGTTGAAGTTAAATTTTCTCGCAAGCCAAATTTTTCCGGCGCCCATTTAAAATACTTCAAAAGCTTTGGCGATAAATACACCAGGCCGATTGTTGACAAAAACGAAAGCTGAAAGCCCGCGTCCCAGATTAAAATTTTAGGATTAAACAAGGCCATGATTGCCGCGGAAAGAATTAAAGCGTTTCGAATATTGCCCTTGCGTCCCAAATACCCGGCCAGCAAAACCAGACTCCCCATTATTGCCGCACGGACAACTGAGGCGCTGGCACCGGTTAAAATTACAAAGAAAAATAAAGCCGCGAGGATTCCCCAGGTCGCTTTCTTGCGATTAATTCGCAAGGAAATGAAAAAATTCAACAGCACCACCACAATGATAGTAATGTTATAACCGGAAATAGCGATAATATGAGTGATTCCCGTTGTGTTGAATTTGCTTAGCAAATTCTGCGGAATTCCCTGGCGCGTGCCGAGCAAAATGCCGCCGACCAGCGCGGCTTCCGGCTCGGCAACAGTACGGTTAATTTTCTTTTCAATGTTTTTCTTGAATCGCAGGATTCCGGCAACGAAACGACCGGCTTTATTTTTTTCAATTACTTTTATTTGAGGCGAATAACAAACCGAATAGATCCCGCTTCGCGCCAAATATTTATCGTATTTAAAATTTTCAATTGGTTCCGGAGTTTGCAGTTTACAATTTACTTCCAATAAGTCCCCATATTCATATTCCGGATACAGCTGAGTCCGCAAAAGAACTTTTCCTTTCAATTCTGTCGGCTCGACTGTTAACTTCTGATGATCCAGCCGCACATCCGGCTCTTCGGAAACAACCGCCTGAAAAGTTTGCTGTGTGTCATTATAAAAAGAAATGTGCTTCTCGTTGAATGTCGGCGAATAAAAAATCGCCCAGCATATTTCCAGCAGAATAACGATTAAACAGGCGCAAAAAAAATTTTGGGATTTGGTGAGTTTCATATCCCGCCACTTCAGTGGGGTCAGTGTTATTTCTTATTCCTTTGACAAACTCTGCCACAAAAGTTCATAATTCAGCTTCATCAGCTCAACCAGTTCTTTCGATTCAATGATAATCGCCATTTTTTCTTTCCATGAAGCAATCAACATTTTATTATCGTAAAAATTAACTTCCGGCGAAAAAGTTTTTCCCTCGGGTAAATAACGAATATCGCGCATTTCTTCCTTGTTGTGTTTGGCTTGCTCAATCCATTCTTCATTTTTCGGCACAATACCACGAATATAAAGTTTTTTCGCCGCGCGGCGCTTGAAATAATCCGGAAAAAATCCAGGCAAACCTTCGCGCATGGTTTTGATATTGGCAAAAGCCATAATCGGCTCGGACGAGGTGAGCGTATCTTCATATGCTTCGCGCATGCCTTTCTCACCCTCAAAGAATCTAACCTGCGGCCGCGTTTTGCGCGCGAAATTCATCATCCCCTTCAAGTCTGGCAGGACGCTTTCCACACGGCTTTTTTGTTTTTCAATTCGTTTGACTTGCTCATCCTTTTCCCGATCCAAATAATTCAAAAGCTGGCCCGGATCATGGGCGCTGTAAAAAGTTGCTGATTCCTTTTTGAACTTGCTCACCACCCCACGCTTGATCAAAGCTTCCAATTGATCATAAACGCTCACGCGATTTAGGTCGGTGATTTTAGCCAAGTCAGAAGCTTTAGAGCTTCCATTTTCAAGTAGCGCGATGTAAATAGCCGCTTCTTTTTCCATAAATCCCAGCTCTGCTAGCAATGGTTTGATGTTTTTATTCATATTGTTGTAGATTTACCACCGACAATCAATTATGTAAAATTAAATGTAATATCGCACACAATAACACAACCATTATAGCATGCCTCGACAAAATTGTCAATACGTGCTATAATGCTCAATTGAAAGTTCATTAACAATAACAAAAGGAGAAAGAAAATGTCACATAATTACGAAAAGCCTTTCATTTTAGACGAATTTGCCAGACAAAAATGGGACGTTCTCGCCGGTTTTATTGCTCAGTCAGACCTCATTCCCAAATGGAAGCGGCTTCTGATCGACGAGTTTCTATACCAGACACTGACTTGCGATGTAGCCGGACTGGCTGTCAAAATGAGATACGCCGAGCACATTCATGACTGGACTTTCCACAAATTCCGGCAAAAACTCGCCTTCGGAGATCAACAACTACCGGACCTGCCGATTTACAAAACCATCATGTGGGACTTGCAGTTTTTCGCCCAGGCGCTGGACAATTTATATTCGTCACCGTGGAAATAAAAATCAAAGGAGGACCGCAAATGTTATACACTTTAGTTGCGAATTTTCATGGCGAGGTAAACTGCGAAGACACTGCACTGCTTCTTTGCACGGTAATTCAAGACAGAAAAGATCTGCCCGAACAATTTCGCCAGGATCTCACCTCCTATATTGAGGCTATCTTGTCGGAGCCTTGCCTCGTAGTGAAGTTCCGGGACGAAAAAATCCCCGACTTGAACATTCATTTTAACGAGAAGCTGAAGAAATTCTTCGCCGGGCCCGAGGCCGCCCTTCCCGAACAGGCCGAACTCAAAGCCATGCTTGCCAACGAGCTGTTCAAGCTCGGCGACAAGTTGCATGAGTTCGGCCATGAGCCCATGCCCGTCCGCGGCGATTACAGCCGCGGACGGGCACTTCAAGTGCTCCAATCGTTTGTCAGCGCCCATGCTGATGTTGTATCAAAGGCGTGGACAGATGCGCTAAACCAGTGCCTCGCAGCCCTCACGCAGACCGTCAGAGGCACTTTCGAGCGGACACGCTCGATTCGCTTTTTCGAAGGAATCGAAAAATTCCATCTCGAACACACGGAGGATAATGTGTTTTTGACTATGCCTCTATTCCGGATAATCCACGACAGGCTGGAAGATCTGGCATGGAATGAAAGGGTGTAACGCGCTCAACCGCAAAGCCCCGACGCAACGCGCCAGGGCTTTTTCATTTTAAATCATTTAATTTGTTAAATCTTTGTCTTGCCGGTATTTACAATCAAAATCTTTTTATTTTTCGGAATTTTATTTTTCATTTGCAAAAGAAGTCCCAGACCGGCAATCCCCGACGGCTCGCAATCAATCCCCTGACTCTTCGCAAGTTCGATCGCTTCGTCAAGATATTTTTCCTGCAAATTATAAACCCGGCTAAGCTCGCCGGTCAATCCCGTGCAACGATAAAACCTGATCCATTGCTGTGAATAATTGGCAAAGGGCAAAAACGGCGCGTAAAGTTTATCAGCTTTGCTCTTTGGATTACTCGTAGTGGCGCCGAGGATCGAAGTCCGCTCCAAATTTTTTAATCGGCCCTGAAATCTCGGGTCGTGAACTTTGTACCCCAATTCGCGCTTGATGATGTTCATTATATTTTCATAAAGCTGGCCCGTGCCGAACGGCACAAAAACATACTCAGCTTTGCTATTGATAATCTCATAGCTCAACCAATCATAAAATCTGATCGTCGGATCATACGCTTCATTGGAGGTAATATCAAAACCGTTTTTGTTTTTCGTGTATTTCAAAATTTGTTCCCACATTAATATACCGCGCACCAAATCTTTTAGAAACATCTTGCATCCGATTTTTTTTAAACTTTTCAAAATCTTCGGATCTGCGTGCAAATCCATTAAAACGCGCAAGTCCGGCAAGCCATATTTTCGGAGTTGAGTTTGGATGGCCAGAGCAGCTGAACCGGAACTTAAAATTGACAATTCCGGCAGCTTGCCAATAATGCCTTTTTGCTTGGCGCTTAAAAATTCTTTATATGTTACCACCATTTCCCACGCCATGCGATCCTTGTGCGTGCCGGTCAAATTTTTGCTTTCATCTTTCAGCCAAACGTTTGTAAAGCCCGGAACTTTAATTTTATAAGTCGGCGTAGCGGGAAATTTCGGATCATCGGGCGGAAACTCCGGCTTTCGCGGATTATTTTCCGAAGCCACGATAATGGATTTTAAAATCTTTCTTTCTTTTAGAGTCAATGACATACGTTAAGAGTGATAAATAATTACTAATATCATAACAGAAGATAAGTGGCGAATCAAAAACCGGACACACAAGAAAGAAAACCCGACTTGCGGGACCTTTGAGTAATAAGTGGCAGGTGGTAAGTCGAAACTCACTAATCACTAATCCTCCACCACGAGTTCATTATTGTAAATAGCCTGGTCGCTATCTTTTACCAGCTCACTAATTAAATCAAGCCAACGATCTTTTTCAATCCCACGCAATTCTTTTTTTGAATCCAGAATCTGATACCTATCTGCTTTGGCGCTACCCGCAATGATCAGATTATCATTAACAAAATAAATTTGCCCTAAACATTTGTTTAAAATCTGCGCCGGACGGTCGGTTGAAAACAAACTCGCGCCCAAAAAATTTTCCGGCGGCTGATAATTTTCGCCTTCAATCAAATTCAGGATTGTCGGAGCAATATCCAGATGGGAAACCGGCGCGCTGATCTTCTGCCGGCGGCCATGCGGGAAAACAATCACCATAGGGCTCCGATTGTACGCCTTGAACGCGGCCAATTGTTCATCCTCTTTAAAGCTATAATACCGATGATCATTATAAATAATAACAATTGTATTTTTCAGTAATTTTTTTTGTTCTAATTTATCAAAGGTAATTTTGAGAGCGTCGTCAACCGAGCGCAAGAATCCAAAATACAAACGAATTTCCTTTTCCGACAATTCGGAGTTTTCTATAAGCCACGGATCAAGTTTTCCCTTGAACGGCGCTATCTGTAAATTGTTTTTCTCCGCCTGATAATCAATTAGCTCCTGATTGTGCGGTGAGTGGCTGGTGAAACTGATCATATAACCGAAAAACGGTTTCGGTGAATCAGCCAGGACTTCAATAGACTGACTGAACACGCTTGCGTCATCCTGCTTCTGTCTAAAATATGGAGTAAAAAAAGTATTTTCAAATCCCCACTTTGGAATCAGGACATCGCGATTCCAAAATTCCGGCGTATCAGAATGGAAATAATAACTTTCATACCCATAATCTTGTTTCAAAATTCTCGGCAAACAATTATAATCATTTTTCTGATGAGAATAGCCGACCGGCTCATATGAATTGGGCCAAAAACTGCACAAAGAACTAAATTCAGCATTGACTGTTTCGCAGCTATTGGCCTGAAAATTTTCAAATGAAACATTGTTGTTCATAAGCTCCCGCAAATATGGCATTGGCGAAGGATTGTTTTCGATCGCCCAACTGCCGGCCGATTCCAACTGAATAACCAAAATATTCGGCGGGCTGTCATAAGCCGGCAAAGTCAGGCTCTCGCCCGCCCCCCCGCCAAGATCAGCCATCATGGCATAGTCAGCTTTTGTTTGTTCGAAATAACTACAATCAGCCGCTACTTTTTCTTCATCCCCTGACTTGGCGTAAACCTGCGTGTAAAAATATCCCAAAAAGCCCAAATCTGAAAACTGATTTTTGAGATCCCACCAGGTCTCCCGCGGATTATTATACAAATATGACGAAGCGCCGAAAGCCATTAAATTAACAGCGCAAAAAAGCATCACCAAAACCAATATTTGTCGCGCGGATCGCGGTCCTTTTTTTGAAACTACCGTCCACCAAGAAAAATTAAACAAAAACTTTTCAACTTCTCGGCTGGAAAACTTTAGATAAAGCACTGAATTAAATAAAACACTCAGAAATATGATCGCGGAAAACCAATACAGTTTTGCTGGGACTAAAAAGTAAAAATCCTTTAACTGATTTATCATTCCGCCTGAGCCAAGTTGCCCGGCTTGATTCAAACTAAAATCGATAAAAGCTCGAAATACTTGGTAATAGGCAAAATTTGCTAGGGAAGAGATATACAGCATGAACGCCACGCCATAGCAGACTGCCTGCCACAGCGGATGACGCAAAAAACTTAGCAACAGGAAATAACTGGCTGTAGAGATTACAATAAAAAATAATTGCAATAGATTGAACGGCAAATTAAGTAGGGAAAAATAAATAAAAAAATAGATCACATTAAGAAAAAGTAATATAAGATAAAAAATCGTCGCAATTGTTATTTTCCTTTGATTAAGCATAACTGTCTAATTGCAATAAAAAATCTTGCACGGTCTGATAAAATCGGCTTAAACCCAAGAGAGAGACCCATTCATTTTTTTTATGGTTATCCGCGCCCGTTGGCTGGAAGTTAATTGCCGGAATATTATAAGCTGAAAAATACCTAGCATCGGAAGAGCCAAATTGTTTAGTAAATGGCAATTCTTTAACAAAATGTTTTTCCGCTATCGGTTTAAATATCTGCAAAAATTTATTTTCAGGCGCAATCTTAAAAATATCCGCCTCAACACCCTTTTCATACTCAATGCCCTGATCATTCATTCCAGTAAAATAATTTTCAATCCTCGCTTTATCTTCCTCAGAATAATAACGAAAGTCCAGCTCCATTTCAGCCCACTCGGGAATTGAATTAAACTTATCGCCACCTCGCATAACTCCCAGGTTGACGGTCAAACCAAAATCCTGATAATCATTTTTTATTGTCAAATCACTTAATAACGTCTGATAAACTCGATATAGCTTTTCAATTTGATTTTCACCTTCCCAAGGCCTGGAAGAATGGCCACCACTGCCGCGAGATTTTAATTTGTAAATACTAACGCCTTTTTCCGCAATCACAATACTGTCGCCAAAACCGCCATCCGGCACGATCGCAACTTTGGCCGTATAGCCGGCTTCCAGCACTTTGCGTAAACCATTCTGTCCGCCCACTTCTTCATCCGGAACTAGAACTAAAGCAACCTTTAAATTATTCAAGCCAACTTTTTTAATTAATTCAGCTTCAACCGCAGTAGCTGCCTTCATGTCAAATCCGCCACGACCCAATAATTTTTCATCACTAACTTTGGGATTAAAGCTATTAACATCGCCAGGAACCACGTCCAAATGACCATATAAAAATACGTCAAAGTCTTTGATTAGATGTCGACTGACAACATATGAAGTAAATCCTTCGGACTCAACTGTTTGAACTTGAAAATCAGGCCCCAGATAATCAATAATAATTTGCGCGCAAAGTTTTACTTTGGCTTGATCTTGTGTCACCGAAGGGACTGCCATTAATTGTCTGGCTAATTCTAAATATTCGCTCATATTGCTAACTGTAAGCCGCGACAATCTGATCAACCTTTTTCAAGATTTCACTATTGTCTTGCCGGGGGTATTTTTTCAGATTTTGCTTGTATTTCGCAATGTTTTTTAAAAAATTCTCAATTGCCGGCTGTTCCAATTTGATTACATATTTGCCATAACCCAACTTATCAATATAATAGGCATTGAAAATTTGTTCAAACTGCGCCTGGACTGGACAAGCCAGATAGGGTTTCCCCAGATACAACGCTTCACCGATCAAAGTAAAACCTGAGCTCGCGATTACCGCTCGACAATTGGCCAAATCCTTAAAAAATTGTTCTTTGTTTGGTTGCTTAAAAATCAGATTCTCGTCCTTTCCGTCTTTATTAAAACCATAACAAATAAATTTACAATTAATTTTTTGTAATAACTGTTCCAGATTGTCCATTGGCGAAGTAACATAAACCAAGACATAATCACCCTGTTTTGATTTGGCTCGCAAAACTTCTGCTCTCAAAATCGGAGGGAAAACAAAAGTTTTTTTATTTTTTACCTTAGCTTTAAAAAAAGAAGTTGTTAAATTTATTTTGGTATTGAAAATCATTAACTTTGTTACTGTTTTAGCCAAGGTGGCGTCTTTTTTATACTGACGCGGATATTGAACAACCGTATCAGTCAAGACGTGCTGATTGTCAATGGAAATCAGGGGAATATTTTTTAAATTTGCCGCAATACAAGACAGCGGTTCAAAGTCAGTAATAATCAAATCCGGCTTAAAACTTTTAATCAGTTTAAGAATCTTTTGCAAACTGACCCTGGCCTCCGGCAGACACAGAGTATTCTTATACACCGTCGGCAAGATGCGCACTTTGTTGTGGCGGTAATCAAAAGTTAAACCAAAAATCTTTTCAACCTTAAAAAACTTTTTCAACAAATCATACCCCTGATTATGAGACAAAATTTTCAGCTCATGCCCCCGACTGATCAGATGCGTAATTATTTCTTTTGATCTGGAGCCATGCCCGGCGCCTTGGCCGGCCAAACTGTAAATAATTCTGGCCATATATTTTTATTTTTTGAAACGATACTGAAGAAACCGATACAATCCCAGCTTAACAGGCTGATATTTTTTTTCATAAGTGCCAATATATTCAGTTATTTCAGCTTCCGGAGAAAATCCCATTTTGAATTTAGTGAATCCAGCCCAATTTTGTTCGCGGCCCTTTGACTCCGGCGGCGCGGCGCCCCAAAAATCGTAAAACCACAAGCCTTCTTTCTTGGCATCCTTGATCGCTTGCCACTGCAAGAGGTGCGGGGCCATTACATTTCTATATTCATAATCAGAGGCGCCGAATAAATAGGTGGCGGTGTCATTCCAGAAAATCATTATATTCGCGGCAATAACCTTTCCCTGATATTTTGCCAAACACAGCTTAACAAACGGGACTTTCAAAATTTCTTTGAAATAATCAGCTTGAAAAAATTTTATTTTTTGCCGCACTTCTGTTTTTTTCAACAATTCATAAAATCCTTTGTAAGCGCCATTGTCCACTTCGATTTCAACTCCTTTTTTGCGCGCCAACCCGATATTGTACCGAGTTTTCTGATTCATTTGCGCGAGCAGTTCTTCTTCGCCGGCGCGCACGTCAAGGAGCAAGGTGTGGCGCGGCTGAATATCGCGTTCTGATTTTTCAAAACCCTGCTCATCAAAAATTCTTTCCCAGTCCGCGTCATTTGAATACGGGTCCAGCTGGAAATTCATCACCTGCTCCTGCTTTGCAACCAAATCAATTTTTTCCATGATCAAGGCCATCAATTTGTCATCCGCCATTTTACAATTGTCATTAACCACCGGTCCGCGCGGAGCGTACAATATTGACCGGCCGAATTTTAATTTTGACTTGAATAAAAAAATTACCGCCAGCCATTCTTCATTTGAGTCATTTGCATATTCGCTATTCGCATCATTTGCATGAAGATTCACGGCATTCGCATTACATACAATCAATCTCCAGATTTTCTCCTTCTGCGTAGCCATTAATTCCCCCCATTCCCACGATTGCAAAAAAGAACCGCCCTGATTGGCGCGGATGAATTCGTTCCATCTTTCTTTATCGTTAATTGTGGCTTCGCGGATTTGCATAAAATCAGATATTACTCAAATATTACACTAATATTACTCAAATATTACGCAGATATTACACAAATATTATTTAAATATTAGTTCAATATTCGACAATATTTATTTTAATATTCGTTCTTTACTTTGAATCCTTTGAAGAATAAGTTAATTTTATCCATTTGTTTAATTGATAATGCACCTGTCCTGCTCGTTCTATAAACTGCTTATATTTTTCTTCTAAAATCTTATCTCTCACATATAGCAATTCACACCAATGCTTTGACTCCATTAATGAAGCGCGAGCATTGTAATAAAATTTTATTCTATCAAGATAGTGAAAACGACCATAACCTTCGACAATATTGGCAGCATTTGAATCTACTGCTGAGATAAATTGATCCCCCATGGTCTTTTTATCACGCCAATCCAAAGGTTCATAAATTTCCCAGCCTAAATCACACAATTCCCTAGATATTTTATAAACAAAAACTTCTTCAATTGGAATATATTTATCCGTCATGTATTTCTACAATATTTGTTCAATATTTGTTTCAATATTTATTTTAATATTCGTTCAATATTTGTTTTAATATTTGTTTTAATATTCGTTCAATATTTGTTTTAATATTTGTTTTAATATTCGTTCAATATTTGTTTTAATATTCGTTCAATATTCGTTCAATATTTGTTTTAATATTCGTTCAATATTTGTTTTAATATTTGTCATATATTCTTCAATGCTTCTCGCACCTTTTCTCCAGCGTCGGTTATTTCAACCGACACTCGCTTCAAAGCTTCGCGCGACTGACTCACTGAATACCCAAGACTGACTAGGGCCTCCACCGCGTCAGCGTCAGCGCCGAGCTCTTGTCCGGTTTTAATATTTTCAATTGCCGCGCCGGCCGCGATTTTGTTTTTGAGCTCGAGCACAATGCGCTCTGCTGTTTTCGAACCAATGCCGGAAACGCGCTTGAGAATTGAAGCATCGCCGTTCACAATGGCTGAAATAATATCCTCCAATTTGGCCTCCGCAAAAACAGCCAAAGCGGTTTTCGGCCCGATACCTGAAACGGAAATAAGCTGCTCAAACAAATTCAATTCTTCAAATTTTAAAAAACCAAAAAGCTGTATCGCGTCCTCGCGCACATGCTGATGCGTGAAAAGCGCCACTTCATCGTCCTGCTTTGTCTTCAATAAAACATCAGCCGGCGCAAAAACCTTGTAACCGATATCACCAGCTTCAATTACCAAAAAATTTCCAGTTTTCATCCTGACTTTTCCTTTAATATATGCAATCATATTTTTCTTGGTTTAACAATGGTAATCGTAACACAATGTTCGGGCGTTTTCAACACGCACGCACAGGGAGGAATAGGATTAAATGGCAAAAAAAGGCAATATGGCAACAGGCGCCACAAGACAAAAACGAAAAGTCGCCTTCAAAACAACGTATCAAAATTTTATATTCCCCTGTTTTCCCTTTTCATTTATAGATCCCATTGCCTCATTGCGCCTTATTTCGCCCCGTTTTGCCTCGCTCTCCCCCGTTCTTCCCCGGTCAAAACAAAAAGCCGCCTGAGAACAATGTCCTAAGACGGCCTGATTTCTTTTCGCGTGCCGCTTTACAGCGCCAGCGCCGCCACTCCGATGGGTGCCAAGACCTCGGCAATGACAGCCGCCGCCGCGGCAGAGATACCTGCGGCAACCAACGCTGATTTTATTGCCTTTCTGATCTGATCCATCGATGGCCCGCAGATTTTCGAGCACCACTTGGAAGGCGTGATGTAAACACCAACGCAGGGCTTGCCATTGCTCATCCAAACAGCGAGATGCAGATCCAAATACAACGTTCCTCCTTTTTGGTTGATGATGAAATTCACATGCGTTACCGTCTTACCGATGCACCCGCCAACATAATTCTTATGCGGGCTCGTGATGGTGATGTAGTATGACGTGAACGGCACCTTGACGGTAAGCGGATTCAGCTGCGTTTCAAATCCGTCGCCCACAGACGTCTGTTCGGGGCTTGATTCATACTGGATCGCCACGTTCGTGAGAAACTGGCCCTCTGCATAGAGGCTTTGCACCATCTCCTCGTACTCGACCCATCCGTAAGCCGCCTGCCCGTTGCTGAACTCCGCGACGACGTTCTGTTCGTTATCCATCGTGAGCTGAACACTGAGCTCCTCCTGAACAACGGTTGCATCTTCTTCGTCTTCCTGCGACGCGCAGGAACCGACGAAGAGAAATCCAAAAAGAATCCCCGCCAGACACAGATACTGAGCAAACTTCTTCATGTCAGCCCCCGCTATCTGAGGTTACCCCGCAATAGACATGTATTTCATGCCTCTTGATGGCAACGTTACACCACAACGGTCTTGATTCCTAATTTGTCTAACGCATTACGAATTTCATTCAACGATATTTCCTTTTCTTCAAAGGACACATTAAGACAAGTGCAAGACAAATCTCCGCTTGCCATTTTGCCATCGTCCGCGCCGATATAAACGACGCCTTCTCGGGGCAAAACATACTGCGGGTATTTCTCCGCATTGAAGAACACCTCCTCAAAAAAATTTCCGAGGCTCCCATAAAACAACGACAAATCCAAACCCGAGCAATCAACCACTTTTAATTTCCAAGTGGCTGGCTGATTTAAAAATCGCCGAAGCTTTACCAATATTTTACCCATAGCATTTCTCCTTTCAAATATCCACCATGAGTATACCACGAGGGCAAGCGTTGTCAATCGCCAAATCTTCTCCTTCTAGGTAACCATTAGTTCTCCTCATTCCCACGATTAGAAAAAAATCGCCATGCATAATGGCAAAAATAATATCTTCCAATTTAGCTTCAACAAATACCGCCATGGCAGTTTTCGGGCCAATGCCGAAAACAGAAATTAGCTGTTCAAACAAATGCAGTTCTTCATATTTGAAAAAATCAAACAGCTGAATGACGGCCTCGCGCACGTACTGATGAGAAAAAAGCTCAACTTCATCGCCCTGTTTTGCTTTCAACAAAACATCAGCCGGCGCACCAAAGTATATTCCGACAATTGCTTTTTTAACGGCAAAACATGTCCAAAGCGGCCAGACATTTACTCAGTCGGACAGCTTTTACGGCACACTGGGATGAGCTGCTTTTATTGAATGCGCCGTAGGAAAAGCCACTCGCATGTATAAAAAAAGACTCCAAGAATCTTTTTTTTATCTACAAACCACTAATTAGCCCAGCCAAGCATTTGTTTTGCCAACCAATTTATGAAATTCCAATTCCGTTGCCTCAATTTCTGTTTGCAATTTTCTCTTTTTTTCTGCTAATTCTAATACTTTTTCCCGGACCTTAGGATCACGAAATTTTTCCGCCAGCTTTGTAGCCTGAGCCTTCCTGACCTCATAAGTCATGCCTGGCTTGTCTTCCATGACATAAAAAAGATCCGCCTCTTCATGTCCCAAGAAATCAATGGCGTCGCGCAACTCTCCCGGCGCCACTTCAACGTAAAAACTATCTTTCGTTGTAGCCCTATCATGAACTACCACGTCATCAGATGGTACTTCAAAAGAACCTGCTCCACCTTGTCTTTTGTCCATAAATCAAACTTATGAATTATAATTTTATTGTAATAAAAATCTCAAAAAAAGTAAACTTCGCAAAGGCATCCACAGTTATGCCGCAAACTTGAAATTTAACTTTTTTTCCACGAACAATCGCCATAAAAAACAAACTTTATAACCGCCAGTCCAACCTAATCCTTTCTATTGACCGCCGTACTTTATATTAAACTATGCTTTCCCCACCTTTCTACGCACCAAAGTGTATTCCGGCAATTTCTTTTTTAACGGCAAAAAAATTACCTGCCCCTGCCCGCCGTGGGCGCTATCAATCTCCCGCATATTATCGTCAAACATTTTTTTTATTTTGTATTTAAAATTTTCCCCGAACGGCACAATAAACTCCACCTGATCCCCGACCCGAATCTTATTATGCACTTTTATTACAATCTGATTTTTATCAGTAGCGTTTTGTAGATTCGTAGCAGATTCGTAAGTAGTAACCACCCCGCAGAATTCCCAGCCGCAATTTTCATGACTGCTGGTAATATTTTGTTCACATTTTTCTTGGCCAAATAAAAATCCGGTGGTAAAGCCTCGGTTCTGCGTTTTTTTCAATTCTTCAAAAGGTTGTTTAATATTTCGCGTTCCATGATCCATTATTTCTCGATATACCTTTACTGTGTTGCCAACATAGTAAAAACTTTTAGCTCGGCCCTCTATTTTGAAGGCGCTAATGCCGGCATTTTTTAATTCTTTTAAATATTCTACCAAACACAAATCTTTTGAATTCATTATATATGAACCGTGCTGGTCTTCTTCTATTTTTAACAACTCCTCCGGCCGTTGAATTTCTTGAAGGTGGGCAGAATAATGTTCTGCCCCTACGTTAGAAACATTATATTTCCAACGACACGGCTGGGTACAATCGCCCAAATTAGCGCTTCGATCCGTATAATATTTTGATAACAAACAACGGCCTGAATACGACATGCACATGGCGCCGTGAACAAAATATTCCAGCTCAACTTTTGAAACTTTTTTGTGAATCTCTTTTATCTCTCTGAGAGTAACTTCTCGGCCCAGAATAATTCTTGACACTCCGAGATCATACCAAAATTTCGCCGCTTGCCAATTAGTGCAATTGGCCTGAGTAGAAAGATGGAGTTTTGCTTTGGGCCAGATTTTTTTTGCCAATAAAAAAATGCCCGGATCAGAAACTATGATTGCATCCGGTTTGATCTTTTTTAACGCGGAAAAATATTTTTCAAACGCTCTCAAATGCCGATTGTGCGCAACAATATTTGCGGTGACAAATACTTTTTTGCCATGTTTGTGCGCATATTCAATTCCTTGCCGTAATATTTTCAGGTCAAATTGATTGATTCTGGTTCGCAAAGAAAACTCCGGAATACCGCAATAAACCGCGTCGGCGCCAAAAGCGATTGCAGTTTTAAGTTTATTCAAATTTCCTGCTGGGGCGACTAATTCCATAATTATTAAATAGATAATAAACTTCAGGCAACATTATCCTAAATTATATAGGTAATCAGTAATTATGCAAATCCGGCTCATTTATATAAGACTTTTTGACTAATTTTACACAATTACATATAAAGATCTTCATATCCCTTCAAAATCATTGACAAATCCAATTAAATAAGCTATAATAACTTCTTAGATCATTGTACAATTTAACCATCCAGAAAAGGAAAGGGGGGCGCGATGAATCCCGAAACTCGGTATATACTGGTGAATCACCAGTCGCCGGATTTTGATTCCATTGCGACAACTTACTTGTGGCTTTTGGCAAATAGTTTTCATATTAGCGACTACCGACTGGAGTACGTTTTCGTACCTCCGGGGAAGCGTTTTTATGAGAGAGATTTGAACCGAAACACAAGGGTTGTCCATCTAGATACCGGCGGACGGTTTGGGACATTTGAATTTGATCATCATCAAAATCGTCGACGCTGGCCAAGCGCGGCGGGAACCGTTGTTGAAAGATTTCCTGAGCTGAGCCACGATCCATTTGTCGGGGACATAGTGTCTCTGACAGATCGGGTGGACAGCGGTAGCTCAGTTAACACCGAGGACGCTGACGCGCGTAAACTACGGTCAGCTTTCAATGAACAGTTGAAAGAATACAACCAGGGCCGCGAGGAGCCGGTGATTTTGATTACCGAGCAAAAAGGTCCATGGGAATTGATTGATCTTGTGGCCAACCTTGAAGTGGAGACCAATGAGGTTCGCGACGAGGAAAAGCTGGCAGTCGGGCTGATCATGCTCGAGGCCTGGCACAAGAATCAACGCCGGACCACCGAGCTGCCTCCGTTTTCCGAGGATCAGATTGATTCGTTCGACAAACTCACTGCAACTTATCTCACTTTGCTCACCTGGGGCGATTGGCCCAATAAGCCAAATGAGAGAGAAGCAGTACAAAAGCAGTGTGAACGCTTTGACGCTTCAGTGCTTCCGAGCGCCACACAGGTAGTTTTCGAACGAAACGAAAAACTTCAAGACGACCCAGTCCTGAAAGAACTTGTGGCTTTCGTGAATCAGATGCAGGCCGAGGGTTCGCCCTTTGGCGAAACAACTGAAACCGGTAGCTTTCGACAGATGCTGACTGACCAGCTGGCTGATTTCAATGCCGGCCGAGACAACAAGGTGGTCCCCGTGGTTCTCCGAAAGGGGCCCTGGGAAATCCTCCGGTTACTGCCGGACGACAGCTACCAGGAACTGGTTCGCACCATGATCGGGCTTTTCATGCTGAAGGCCTGGCATCACAAAAAGGCAATTCGAGGAAAAGTACAAAAACTGCTCGAAACGGCGCAGATTACCAGGGCAGGCGGCCTGACCTTTGCGCTATTGCCGGAAACAACGCTTACGAGCAAGGTAATCCGGTATCAACTTCGTCGGTACTACCGAGATGAGATTGATGTGGTTGTCGCGACCTATCGTGACATGAAAAACAACACGTTTAATCTCGGAGTAACAAGGGTACAGGACAACCGCTTGAACGGCATGGATGATCTGTATCAACGGCTGAGTGAAATGGATCCGACAGCGGACATTTTCCTATTTCAGCCGACGAAGTTTGTCATCTATATCAAAGGCGGCACAACACTGACACCGCAAATAGTGGCAGAACAGGCGCAGGCCATTCTGCGACCGATTGCAATTGACGAATGCAAGCCCGAATACGTAGAGGGCATTGCATAAACAAGAAAAGGACGCATATCTCCTTGAGACTGCGTCCTTTATTTTTTTAAATTGCCCGGTTGGATTTATTTTTTAATTTTCCAACCAATGGCAATACGACGAAAAGCAATATTCCGGCCAAAAGCCAGCATGGTTTAATGCCTATCACTTCGGCAAGAAGTCCGCCGCCGAGCCAACCTGCGGCCGCGCCAAGCTTTGCAATCATTGAATTAAAAGAACCAATGGTCGCCCGCTTGTCCGACGGAATATTGTCATGCAGATAGGCTTTTTGCGTCGGCGCGAAAAATCCTCTTCCGGATTCGTGAATCCAGAAAGCGAACAGTGTCAGGCCAGCATAAGGCACAATAGACGCCAGAACAATCGCCGCGCCGGTCAGAATTATAGAGAATGACATGATCCGAGCTCGATCAAATCCTCTATTCATTAGTTTGCCGGCAATAAAAATACCGACCATCTCAAAAACTCTGATACCGGTCCAGACCAACCAAAGAACGCCGATTCCATAAGCTTGGTCAAACAGAATTGACCACTGCATGTTTAAGGGCTGGAAAAAAAACATCAGCAGGCTTCCTATCAAGATCAATGTCCAGATCTGTTTGTTTTTATATCCATAGCGCACGCTTTGCCGACAAATATCCATCATGGATGTTTTTTTGTCGGTAAAATAATCCTCGCGAATTATTTTCAACGCCACAATTCCGCAAATCACGAGCCCGATTGATGACATGAGCCAGGGCAATCGGATATTTCCCACGGCAATAATTCCGCCGACCACTCCGCCGGCCAAGCTGGCGCCCTTGATAGCTATATCGCCCCAGGAAAAAATAACGCCAATGTCTTTTTTGTAGCCATTTAAATCCAGCGAATCCTTAATCCAAGCATCCAGCGCGCCTGAAATTAAACTGGATCCGAGAGCGATCGTGCTTTCCGACAAAATAAATTGCCAAAAACCATTGCTCAAAAAATAAAACAAAAACCCGAGACTGGCCACAAACGTGCCGAGCACAACCGATACTTTGCGGCCAAAACGATCCGCCACCACGCCGGTCGGAATTTCAAACAAAAAAACCGCAATCATAAAAGCAAAATTAATAAAGCCGATTTGCGTTATACTCATATCATTGCGGCGCAAAAACAGCACAAACGTAGCGAAGTGAAAAGAAAAAGCTAAATTGAAAAGAACATTAAAAATCAGATAGCTGCGGACAATTTTTCGCACCATAGCGACACCTCCATTGTTTTTTTGGCAAACCGTCCTGTACGCAATCAAAAATGCGTCAAGCCGATCCGGCCAGACGCATTATTGGTTATGGAAGAAGAATCTAGTTTAAATATTTAAACACAATTATCCCAATAATCTTTCTGGTCAAACCAGCTTTGCTTGTTTTCGGCTGAATGCCAAAAACAGCAGCTGATGTGCAATCAGTGCCCATGACCATAAGATAATTGTGTTTATTCCAATTCATACATTATATATGACGAAACTAAATTTAATCTGTTACGTCAACATTAAATAATAGCTAAAATGCTGCAATTTGTCAATAATACCTTTTTCATTATATAAAATCCAAATGGTTCTATGGCATAGACGATGAAATCGCCACTCTTTTGTCATAAGTCGATAAAGATCGAATCTTATTTACAACAACAGTTATTTCAGCTATAATCGAAACATATTACAGATATAATTCTTGAATCATATGGTGTTCGAAAAAGCAGGCAAATTTCTCAAGGAAACCGGCGAAAAAATCGTCGGTCGCGGACCGGAGGTAAAATTCCGCAATACGGTTGATGACTATGCGCGAGATCATGGCACGACAAGAGAAGTTGCAGAAAAAAAAATTTTTAACGATTACATTAGCTCCGTCGGCCGGGAAACCAGAACTGGCGCCCTGGATTCTGATTCAAAAAAATGGCGCGATTTCCAAGCGGCAATTAATGAAACTTTATCAAAATCAGCAACAGACAGGGCAACAACAGATGCTAAAAATCCGGCCGTATTTCGCAATTTAACTTTCTCTGTTTCAGCGGCTCAGGAAAAACAACAAGAAAAATATTATCAAAAAAAATTTAACGGCGACGCACCTGACCGGGCGATTATTGAGGATTCAGCTGAAAACATTGAAATGATGAATCGATTATTAAGGCGCCTAAATCTGGACATCACAAGCAATATGTCTAATACGGACGACCTTGAAGCACTTTTACGATCCCATCCGGAAATGGGCGCTGATATCGGAAAACTTTTTCAATCAAAACAAAACCTGGAAAAACACGAACGAATGTTTGGAAGGGAATTGCAATTTGAAAAATCCCTTGAACAACTCAAAAAAACTTCCGCTGAATCGTTACAAGTAATGCTCCTGGATGCGCCGATGAAAATGCTCGGCGGTATTCTGGGCGGAGCGTGGCAGGTATTGCAACAAAGGAATCTCAATGGTTTTTTCTCAGCCATGAAATCTTCACTAAAAGCTCTTGGCGCAGGCACAGCCGCCGCCGCCAAACTATTTGGGGCCAGCGGAAAAACCGCAGCTTTGTATCTAAACACTTTTAGAAAATAATATGGAAGAAAAAACTATAATCGATTTCATTAATACCTCCTTTTTAACAGATGATGAAAAAAGGACCTTTATTGATTTATTTGAAAAAGAAGGCGCTACTGATTCTTTTTATCAGGCGCTCGATGCCGCCTTGGCGAGAGAAGTTGAAAATAGGACAACAAAAGCGCTGACCGCAACAGCGACAATCAGTACGGGCTTTGATGAACTGTCATTAGAATTAAAACAAAAGAAAAAAGCTCTGGCCGACGCTCTGCGCCTAAAAATAAAAGCTATTCCTCCGACTGACCTGACAAGCAAAGACAACCTCTGGGATGAATATTATCTGGCAATCGAAGATCTGAATAAAAAATATTTAGGGAAAGCTCAGACGGTTTCTTCACAAGCTATCCTCCAAACCGTAGACTAATCCCAAACATCTTTAATAAAAAAGATGCTGAATTTTCAACAGCATCTTTTTGTATCCTCTATTTAATTATTTCCGCTTCACCCGAATCAAACCGGAATTTGTTATCACTTTAATCCCTTTTTTCTCCAATTGATCCAAAAATAAATTCACACCGATTGAATCCGAAGAAATATGGCCGGCGACAATGGCGTTGATATGATTTTTTTCCGCTTCTTTTTTGTGCTCCTCGCTCATATGCATGCCAATGATCGTGCCGATCCCAGCCTGCGCCATTTTTTCATAAATTTTTGCCGAGCCTTCCGTGCCGCCGGTAATTTCGGTCAAGGCGATTTTGCCGCAAAAATTTTCCGACGACCCGGCAAACAACCTGGGCCCCGCGCCTCTTTTTTTTGCTTCGGCATATTCCGGGATACTTTCCAATAATTCCAGAACCTCAGATACATATTCAAATTTTTTACGGAGAATTTTATCTTTCAAAAATGACGCCACTAAATTGTCGCACGGCGTATGCGCGCACATGAGGCTGATCTTCAAAAGAGTCGCCGAATCAACGGTTTTGTAATGATTGATCGGACTGACGCCGCGCGCCACCTCGTCAATTCGCATTTTAAAACAGCCCTCCGCAATATTAATCGGCACGCCGTAATCCGCCAGAACTTCCACCTGCAAAGGCATGACGTCCGCCAAATTAGCCAGTCCCTTACCAATAGGATGATGCGATATTACCAAATCAATGTCGCCCAATTCCTTGGCTAACAGCAATTCTGAAGTGTCAATATCAATGCCGCACAAAACTTTCTTAACTTCTTTTTTTGAATCAAACAAAATCTGCGAATCAGGATACGGATTATCTAATCGACTTTTGTCAAAATCTTTTTTCTTGTCCGCTGTTAATTTTTCGTATTTTTCTTTCAGCTTTTTTTGCAAATGCAAGACGCGCTTCTCGCCGCGCAGGTCAGCCTTGATTCCAAGTTGAATTGCCAGGTTGAAAATTTGTTCTACAGTCATAATTATTATTAATTGGTTAATTAGTTAATTGGTTAATTGGTTGATCAAAATGAAACTGCCTCAGCCAACAACCAATCAGCCTTTTATTTTAAGCCACGCCGCTACGCTGGCGCCAAGCTCGCGAAGGCTGTATTTCCATTGATTAGGATAGCCGCGATTTTCCGCCGCTACGCCCTCCGCGTCAATTCCAAGTTCATTACAAGTATAAAGCGCCCGACGCAAATGATATTTCTGAGTTATTAAAATTATTTCGCTTAATCCAAAATTTTCTTTCACATGCAAACAGCTTTCCCGCGTACTAAGGCCGGCATGGTCTTCCAAAATAGCGTCTTCCGGCAATCCCAGTTCTATCGCCAGATTCTTCATGGCCTTTACTTCATTATGTCCGGCGGTGCTGTTGTCGCCGCTAAAAATAAACTTTCCGATCTTTCCGTCCTGATAAAGTTTAATCGCAGTTAAAATTCGATCTTCCAGAACTGCTCCCGGCACGCCCTTGGCTTTCAGCCCCGCGCCAAAAACCAAACCAATGTTTGGCGGAGTCAGATCATTACCATTAATTATTTTGTAACTGTATTTAAACTGAACGCGCCACAAAATCAATAAAACAATAAAACAAAAAATCAAAAAAATAAAAATTACTCTTCTCCCGAATCTGGAAAATCCTTTTTTTGAATTAGTAACAGCTCTTTCAATCCCAATGTCCATATTTTTAAAACTCAAAGTTCAAAGTCCAAAGTCCAAACAAAATCCAAAATTAAAAACTATAAATTCAACAACGCTTTTGCGGCGATCCGCCGCACGGCCAAGAAGTCCACCTTATCTTCTTTAATACTATCACAAACTTCATTTTTTACAAACAAAAAAATTGGGACGAGCCGCATGTTGCGACTCGTCCCAGAAACGTATTATTTGCCTCCGCGTCCGGAGTCCTGATCTCATTCTCGGCGTCCAGGAAAAACCTATTCAGTTTCGCTGTTTAACCGGCACAGCGCCGCTGACAAACTTGCGCCTCGAGTGCTTTGGTGGCGAACCTAACGACGCGCCGGAACCTGACATTTCCCAGTGCGATTTACGGTGGACTATTACAGCCGCCGCGAGCCACGGGAAAGAGACTCCGACATGGATGCAGTCATTCCCTGTCACCAGGGAGCCCATTAACCCAATTACTTGCTTTCAAACGGCATTCAGTTTTTTGCTGGCCGCTTACTTGCTTTCACTGATCCAACAGGCCACATCCCACGCACATATTGCGCGCTTATGCACTTGCGCCGGTAAACCCTCAGGAATTTTCATCCCCTGTATCCACGCCTCGGCGGCTTACAATTCCGAGACGCTTCCTCTATCGACACATTCTTTCCTCCTTTTTCGCCGCAGGTTTTTGACCATGCTCCCGCACCCCATATTTAGGGTGCCGAAGCCCTTCACAAAGACGTTGCGTAGCCAGCTCTCATCAGCTACAATCGCGCCCACAGTATAGCACATAACTATAATTTTGTCAAGGGCTGGATTATGCGTACGCACATATTTCCATTTTGGCTCCAAAATTATGGTAATTATACAACAAAAAAACCATATATTTTTTTATCAACTCTTTCAAACTTCAATTTATCGAGGATTAACTAATTTCCTTCTATAATCACAAACTCCACCGACAAACCCCGGGCAATTCATTGAAAAAATCTTGGATTTAAGTTAAAATACAATCACTTTACTTTTGAGTTGATTTTTATCACGAACAATTGAAAATCTATGGGCCACATAACCTCCAAATCATTTTTAAAACTTCAAAAACGTCTTGACATGAATGCCCAAGGCGCGCCCGAGTCAGAAACGTTGTTTAAAATTCTGGAAATCTTATTTACCAAAGACGAAGCTGAAAAAGTTTCACTATTGCCGATAAAACCATTTTCAGTTGAGCTGGCCGCTAAACGCTGGGAGACTTCAGCGACTGAAGCTCAAAAAACTCTAAACGAGCTGGCAGATAAAGGAATTTTATTCGATATTTATGATGGGAAAAACCAAACCTATACAATGGCACCGACCATGGCCGGGTTTTTTGAATTTTCCCTGATGAGAACGGACGGCAAGTTTGACCGCCAGGTATTGTCAGAGCTTTATTATCAATATATTAATGTAGAGGATGACTTTGTCGAGCAAACCATGAATCAAAAAACTTCTATGGCGCGCACCTTTGTTCACGAAAAAAGCCTGACCGAAAATTCCGAAATTCTTAATTATGAAAAAGCCAGTGAAGTAATTAATACTGCAACTTGCCACGCAGTGGGCATCTGTTATTGCCGACACAAAATGGAACACATAGGCAAAGCGTGCGAGGCACCGCAGGATGTTTGCCTGACTTTTAATAACGCCGCAAAAACCTTGACTAAACACGGCATTGCCAGAAAAATTTCCAGGGAAGAATCTCACCGGATACTGGACCAGTGCGTTGATTATGGTCTCGTTCAGATCGGCGACAATACCCAAGAGGGTGTGGGCTGGATTTGCAATTGCTGCGGCTGTTGTTGCGAGGCGATATTGGCGTACAAAAAAATCGGTGATTATGATCGGCTGAGCAGCAGTTTTTTTGCTGAAGTTAATTTAGAAAAATGCACCGGTTGCGGACTGTGCGCCCAGAAATGTCCGCTTGAAATTATTAAAATTAAAAATAAAAAAGCGGAAATTGATTTATCCGAATGCCTGGGTTGCGGTGTCTGTCATCGAGATTGCAATACCAAGGCGATTGAAATAAAAAGACGCCCAAAAACCGCCTTTGTTCCAAAAAATACTTTTGAAAGATGTGTTTTGAATGCTATTGAAAAAGGCAAACTGCAAAATTATATTTTTGACAATTATGCCCTATGGACAAATGAGCTCTTGCGTCGCCTTCTGGGTATTTTGCTCGCGCTAAGTCCCGCAAAATTTTTGATCGCCAATGAACAACTAAGGTCAAGATTTTTAAGTGCCCTTAAAAAAGCCGGCGAAACGAAAATATTTAGGAAATTATATAAAAAATAATCAGACTAACTATTTCCGCTAATAAAAAAGAACGGGAAAATCCCATTCTTTTTTATATTTACCTGCAAATTATTTCAATAGTTCTACTTCAACCTCTTCATCATTCACTTTAACCTTATTCGCTCCCTTACCCTCTTCAACTCCGGACAACAAAGTCGCCTGCTTCAACCTTTCAACTGATTCGGCATTGGCAAAAAGTTTTTTCAACTGCTCGCCCTCTGTGCTATAAATCAATTTAACCTGATCATCCCTGGTTAATCCCTGATTTTTGCGAAGATTGTTTATCTGACGAGTTAATTCACGAACCAGTCCTTCAAGTTTAAGTTCTTCAGTTAATTCAATGTTTAATCCAACTACAACGCCCCCCGCTTCTTTGATAACCAAATTATCACCTTGTACAACTTTTACATTTTCAACGTTTTTAACATTCAGCTCTTCCGCAATTATTTGTTCTAAATCCTTGTCAAATTTCTTTCCATCGTATTCAAGTGTTTGCAATGGCTGTCGAACCTTAATTTGTTTTTCATCACGCGCAGACAATCCAAGTTCAACAACTTGCCGAGCTAATTCCATGTCTTTCAAAACAGTTTCATCAATTAATTTTTCATCAAACACCGGCCAGTCTTCCAAATGGACTGATTCTTTTTCATTGCCAAGTTTCTGATAAAAACTTTCCGCGGCAAATGGCATAAACGGCGCGATTAATTTCACCAGTTCACCCAAAACTAAATTCAAAGTTGCCACCGCATTTTCCTTATCTTCGCCCTCAGCTTTAAATCGCTCGCGCGAACGCCGCACGTACCAGGTCGAAAGCTCATCAATAAATTCAATAATATTTCTGGCCGCCTCGAAAATATGATAATCTTCCAAATCTTTTGTCACATCTTGAATCAACAAATTTAATTTTGCTCCGATCCATACATCCAGCACATTATTACTTTTACCTTTTATCTTTGGACTTTTACCTTCCCCATACATCATATAGAAGTTAACCACGTTTCCAAGAAGCATTACAGTTTTCCGCAAAACATCTTTAACCGAGTTCTCATCAAAATTCTTTGGATCGCCCGGCTGATTGATCGTATACAAATGCATGCGCAAAGCATCAACTCCATACTGGTCAATGATTGTCATGGGATCAATAACATTGCCTTTTGATTTACTCATTTTCTTTCCTTCCTTATCGCGAATATGCCCCAGGCAAATCACATTTTTATAACAGGCGCCCTTGCCAAGCAAAGTGGAAATCGCGAGCAAAGTGTAAAACCAGCCCCGCGTCTGATCAATTGCTTCGGAAATATATTCCGCTGGATACTGCTCGCCCGCGTCAATTAATTTTTTATTTTCAAACGGATAATGATACTGAGCAAAAGGCATGGCGCCGGAATCAAACCAACAATCAAAAACATCCGGCACGCGCTTCATCCGGCCACCGCATTTGCAACCGTACTCATATGAATCAATGAACGGCTTGTGCGGATCAAACAATTTTCCATCCTCATCCAATTGAAAACTTTTTACGTTTTGGAATTTAATGTTTTCTTTTTGGAAAAACTCCTCATAACTGCAATTATTTATTACTTTGGAAAAGGCTCCGTAGGTACAACCGTGCCCAACAATCAGGACCGTTTTACCAGCGTACTTTGATACTACGTTCTTTATAAATTTTTCTGCCCGCGCCACAACTTCCCGGCGAGATTCTCCATCAATGCCGGACTTGAAATCATATTTTCGTTCTCCCTGCAACTGGCTGTATTCGCCATACTCTTTATTATCTTTCTCCAAATCCTCTTTCAAAATATCATTCCACTTCCCGACATTATGCTCAGAAATCAATTCGTCAAAAACAACCTCCACTTTTAGTTTTTTACTTATTATTTCCGCCGTTTGCCTCGCCCGCAAAACCGGCGACGAAATAATTAAATCAACTTTGTTCAATTGTCCGGACATTTGCTCCGCCTGTTTAATTCCCTTTTTCGTGAGCGGATGCTTGTCTAAGCTACAGGATTTAAAACCCAGAACGTTTTTCTCGCTCTCCGCATGTCTCACAAAAAGCAGGCTGGTAATTTTTTTACACGCTTTTTGGCCCAAATCTTCAAAACTACCAATCACTTCAAACGCTTTGCAATCTTCGCATTCCCAGATCGGGATCGGCGTACCCCAATATCGCTGCCGCGAAATTGCCCAGTCTTTGATATTTTCCAACCATTCACCAAAACGACCGTGCTTAATATGTTCAGGCACCCAGTTGGTTTGCTCATTATTATCAATCATCTCATTTTTCAAGGCTGTCATTTTTATAAACCAAGAATCTTTCGCGTAATAAAGGAGCGGACTGTCGCAACGCCAGCAAAAAGGATAATCATGCGCGTATATTTTTTCCTTGAATAATAAACCGCGTTCTTTTAAATCATTAACAATTTGTTTTTCAACTTCCGGATCTTTGACAAACTTTCCCGCCCACTTTGCAACACTCGGCTTGAACGTCCCGTCTTCTTCCACAGTATGAACAAACGGCAAATCATTTTCCAAACCAAATTGAAAATCATCTTCACCATACATTACCGCCGTATGCACCACGCCCGTGCCGTCTGTAATTGAAACAAAATCCGCCTTGCCAACGTACCAGGCTTTTTTGTCGCCGGGATCTAATGCGCCCGGGAACAATGGTTCATATTCCAAGCCAACCAAATCTGCTCCTTTTATTTCTTCAACAACTTTTACTGGCCCGTCAAAAACATCATTAATCAAAGCCTTGGCTAAAATTAATTTGTCTCCCTGATAATCAACTTTCACATAATCAATTTTTTCTCCAACTGCGAGCGCCACATTTCCGGGCAATGTCCACGGCGTTGTTGTCCACGAAAGAATATAAGTATTTTGTTCGCCTTTAACTTTGAATTTAAGATAAACTGAATTTTCCTCCACGTTTTTGTAACCTTGTGCCACTTCGTGCGAAGAAAGAGCCGTGCCGCAACGCGGACATTGAGGAACAACTTTGTAACCTTTATAAACCAAACCCTTTTTATTTGCTTCACTCAAAATCCACCACAGCGTTTCAATATAATCATTGGAATAAGTGACATATGGATCTTCCATGTCCAACCAAAAAGCAATCCGTCGAGTCATTTCTTCCCATTCTTTTTTATATTTCCAAACGCTTTCCTTGCATTTAGTATTAAATTCTTCAATCCCATATTTTTCAATGTCCGGTTTACCAGAAATTTTCAGTTCTTTTTCAACCTGAAGCTCAACCGGCAGGCCGTGCGTATCCCAGCCGGCTTTTCTTTCAACATGATAGCCTTGCATTGTTTTGAACCGCGGAATAACATCTTTGAAAGCGCGCGCTAGAATATGATGAATACCAGGTTTCCCATTGGCGGTCGGCGGGCCTTCAAAAAAAATAAAATTGCCTTTGGCTGATTTTTTGTCCAAAGTTTTTTGGAAAATATTTTTCTCTTCCCAATAATTAATTATTTTTTCTTCATTTTGCGCAAACAGCGATTTTTCCTTCATAAAATAAATATAAATTAATAATGAATTATAAAAAAAATAAGTAAAACCAGTAGTAAATAAATGTTTTTTGTTTAAATGATTAAAAGTTTGGTGGTTGCTCTGGGATTTGAACCCAGGACCTCTGCAATGTGAGTGCAGCGCTCTAACCAACTGAGCTAAGCAACCATAAAAAAACTGCGCCCTAACCAGCCCTGAGTATTGACTTCTCTAATTGCTTCAATGTTTTTTTGCAAAGAGTTATGGCCATACTTTTACTTATTAGGATAAACTACGCATATTCTATGCACCCAGCCTGGATCATTATCTGGATAATCCATTGGCACCAATCCATGGTCCGACCATCTTTCCAAAAACCAATTTACGTTATATTCCTTGATTTCACCAAAGCATGGATCAGCAAAATAAATTTTATCTCCCTCAACACCCGACACCACCGAGAAATGAGAGCCTTGTTCAGGAGAAAACCAATTAACAATTACCGGAATCTCTCTACTAATATAATCTTTAATCTCGTCAATGCTAGAATTGTCCTTACAAAAACCTTGATAACCTAATTTCTTGACGTTGTCTACAAACATTTCATCCCAGTATCCAAATTCAACGGCTCCAGTATCACCATTGATAAACTCTTTTCCAGTTACCTCTTTCCAATACTCTACGGGCCTGTCAAATCCGTAAAAATCCATAACCATCTTAAAGGAAATAGGGCCACACATTCCCACAGATTGTTTAATTGGCTTAATATCTATCATATAAAATTATAAAAATTTAACTGCCTAATAAATAGTGACATGGAGACCGAAAACTACTAAACTCTATCTTATCGATTTTAGCTTCCATTTATAAACCGTGAGGCATTATGCTCGAACCTGTGATCTTACGGATGTGAACCGTACGCTCTAACCGACTGAGCTAAGTACCCTTATCTTGTCTTATACAAACAAAAAAAGCTCGGCGTGCCAAGCTTCTGCAATGCCAGAAGGTACCAGCTTGAGCTTTTACTTAATTAACGGCTGTTACGGGCTTACCCGGCCAAATCTACTAACGATTCTCCGCGCTCCCCCTGAGCAACGTCGAAAGGGTTCTTTTGGCAGCGCGCTTTTTGAGCTCTCTTAGGGATAGCTAAGATCAAGCGCTTTTGAGGTTGTCGCTATCATAATATCAGGCAGGCTTTGCAATGTCAATAATGAAATCAAAAAGGAGTCACACATGGCGATGCATGACTCCCTTTTTTCTTTTTGTGAAATTTAGAAAACGAGGTAGATCCCGGCACCGAGCATTGCCAGCCAGATGTTGGTAATGTTGCTCACCGTGATATTGAGAATCGCGGAGAGCACTCGGCCCCTTCGGAAAAGGACCAGGCAGGACTTGAATTCCGGCCAGCTGGTAAGCGTGGCCAAAACCAAGAACCCGATGAGATTTTTCGGCGCATGTGATTGCGCCGAAGCGAATGACACGACCGGATCCAGGAAATATCCGGCCGTAAGCATTACTGCCACTGCGGGAATCAGCCACAGCTTGGAAAAAGCGGCTTCTTCCTTGCTCTCAGGCTCTTTCTCTTTCGGCCGCCAAAAAAACAGGACAGCCGTCATGATCGCCGCCGCTCCCCACCAAATCCAATAAAGCTTTTCCGGCAGGAAATAAAACTCCGCGGCAAATGCAGCCGTGAGTCCAATGCAGGTCAGACTGTACGCTCTGTTCGTCCGCCAGGTAGCGATCGCTCGCTTTGTCACTATCGCGGCAATCACCAAAAGAACTGGATTCATGAAGTTCGAGCCGAGCGGCGTGGAAGCCGCGAACAGCACGTCGCCAGCCAGTAAGCCGACGATCAGACACAGGGCTTCCGGACCATTTGTAATGAATCCTACGATAGTCCCAAGTCCGCGCATGTTCTTCAGCGTTTCGATGATCATCTCGATTGAGACGCTGATCAGAAACATCGTGCCGATCACGCCCCAGGCTCCGATGAACGCCATTCTGACATCACCGCCGCACAGCAGAGCGCAGCCGCAGAAAAAGGCCAGGACAAACAGCCAGCACACCGCATCCATCTTGGTCACAGAATCCAGTACGAATTCCTTCATCTTTCTTCCTCCATTAATTGTCAATATTCAAATTACAATTTTAATTGTAGCATACTTTTATGCTTTTGTCAATATGTATTATTTAATTTTAGCGAAAACGCTCCTTTAATGTCCTTACCCATAACGAAAAACCACCCACTTTCAGAAAAAATAAGTAGTTCATGGTTTACCACGAACCTGAACTCCTCTCAATTCAAAAACCATCCACTTTCTAAAAAAGTGAATGGTTTTTGGTGGACCCGGCAGGAATCGAACCTGTGACCTCCTCGGTGCAAGCGAGGCGCTCTAGCCAACTGAGCTACGGGCCCCTTATATACTTCATTAATTCAGGCTCTGGATAAACCTATTGTAAATGAAATAATTTATTTTGTTTCTGATTCCAACAAAATAAGTAATTACATACTAGCAGTTTCCAAGGCCTCCGTCAAGTTGCCGACGCTAGTATTATCCGTTTTTTTTTGCTAAGATGAAAGAGCAAACAAGCTTAATTATGCAAAATAATACCAACAATAAATACTGCCCTGACTGCGAAATGCCGCGGTCGCATCACATCCACACCTGGCTGGAAGAATTGATTACCAATGTTTTCCTGCCAAAAGCAACAGGAAATTGGTCAAGAAAACTGGATGGTCAAATCGACGCGATCATGGAAAATGTTTTTACCGCCATCAATCTCGCAAAGATTGATGAGACTTTTTCAGATGACGAATTGCAATTACGCACTTTTTATTTTATTGAAGAAGCAAAAAAGCACGGATTTACTTTTAATATTCTACGCAGTCGATTTGGCGTGACCAATCATTTTCAAATGTTTTATCAAGGTAAAAAAATTCGTTTTGACAATCTGCCGACTGCACAATTCGCCAATTCCAAAAATGCCGCCGTGATTGACGACAAGCATAAATGCAAACAACTACTGAAGCAAGGCGGCTTTCCGGTGGCGGAGGGGCGCGCTTTCTGGCTTTGGCAAAAAAACAAAGCCCTAAATTACGGCGAAAGCCAGCTTGGGTTTCCCTTGGTTGTTAAACCTCGCAGCGGCTCGGTCAGTCGGCACGTCACAACCAATATTAACAACACAGAACAATTGCGCGCGGCCATAAAAAAATCCGGACAATACTCACCGGCCTTTATTATTGAAAAATTTGTTCCGAATAGCTTCGTGCATAGAGCAACAATAATTGATTTTACGTTTCTGGCCTGCGCCAAACAAATTTCCGCTCACGTAATAGGGAACGGACAAGATTGCATCGAAGAATTAATCCGGAAAAAAAACAATGATCCGCGCCGCGATGAAAAATTTTTGCACAAATTAAAATTTAATACCGCCTCTGAATCACTTTTAACAGAGCAAGGACTAACCTTGCAAAGCATTCCGCAATCGGATAAAACAATTTTTTTGCAAAAAGATCCTTTTATGAAATATGGCGGCGACATTGCCGAGGTGACTGATCAAGTGCATCCTGATAATTCTAAACTTTTCTTTGACATTGCTAAATATTTTGACTCCAGGGTCGTTGGCCTTGATTTTATCACAGCTGACATTTCCAAGTCCTGGAAAAATCAGCCGTCTGCCGTGCTCGAGCTAAATAGTCTGCCTTGCATTGAAATGCATCATCGACCAACTTATGGCCAGCCGCAAAATCCGGCCAAAGCTTTAGTTAACATGGTACTAAAATATTATTTATGACACTATTCATGGTGTTTCTAATTTTCTTGGGACTAATTCTAATAATTATCTCCCTGCTTTGTTTTATCTTTTTACTTGATTTGGTAATACTGGGCCATGACGTCAATTCAAACCGGGAAGCGCAGAATATTGTTTATCGAATCATTGAACAAAACAGCTTGCAAGACAAAACTTTTTACGATCTGGGTTGCGCGCGCGGCACGTTTTCGCTGAATCTAAAAAAAAGGTTTCCAAAACTAAATGTTTACGCCAGCGACAACAATTTTTTACGCATTAGCCTGGCCAAGCTCAAAAATAAATTCTTCAAACGCGGAGTAAACTTTTCAAGGGCAAATATTTTTAATCTGGACCTAAGCAAGACAGATATTATTTTTACTTACCTATGGTATTCGACAATGCCGCCCCTGGAAAAAAAATTACTGGCTGAATTAAAACCCGGCGCGATTGTTATTGCTAATGAAAGCTACTTTCCCACCTGGCGGCCCCAAAAAGTCGTTGACACTCTCCCGAACAAAAAAAATTCCGTGCAAATATTCATTTATAAAAAATCAAACGACTAAAATTCAAGTAATTCATTTCCTTTTTCTTCACAGCTCGCCCATGCGAGCTGTTTTATTTTTTCTTTTTATTTTCTTGTTTCGTCGCTTCAGTGTTTTGTTGTCGTCAACCTCAATTTAAAAAGTTATCCCCATTTTTTATTTTTTTTCCAAAAAACTATTGTTAATCTCGCAAAAAAGATTTATAATTAAATTGAAAGGCCGATTAAAAATAAAAATTAATAAAAAATAAAAAAATCTTTATAAATTTTTTAGGAAAGAAAATTTATTTTCTACTTAAAAAGTTTTAAGGAAAAAATTATGCCAGCAAAAAAAAGAAAGAAAGCGGCTCCTAAGAAAAGGAAAGCTGCTCCAAAAAAGAGAAAAGCGGCTCCTAAGAAAAGGAAAGCTGCTCCAAAAAAGAGAAAAGCTGCTCCTAAGAAAAAGAAAGCGGCAAAACGCAAGAAGAGATAAATAGCCCTATAACTAAAAAAGCCCCATTCGGGGCTTTTTTGGTAAACAACAAATAATAAATTATAGATTATAGATTATAGATTATAGATTATAAATTATAAATTCAAATCAACTTATTCTGTGTTGGCAATAAATTTTTTATTTCTTTCTCATTAAAAACTTTTACCACTCCGTACTCGCCGTCAAACCCTGGCTTAATCACAATTTTTCCCTCACGCACACGCATAATAGCTTCGGCAATAATTTCATTGGAGATTTCTTTTATTTGGCTCCTATTCAAATCCAGCAAAATTTCAAATTCGGTTTTTTGTTCCAACATTTTTTCATATAGCCCCTGAACTCCTTTGGTTGCTTTGCCTTTTTGCAGGCACTCGGCAATTATTTCTCGAAGCGGAACCAAACTTTTGAATGGTATTGAATTTCCCGGTTTGAATCCAAGTTTTCTGTCAGCCAAATCATCAACGCGATGTTCCACGCCAAGGACCAATGCCCGCTTGCAAACAGGGCAGATGTTTTTGTGTTTGCTTTTGCTTTCCTGCGGCGAACAGGAAAATTTACAGTCGCGATGGCCGTCAAAATGATATCGCCCTTCCTGCGGATAAAATTCAACCGTATATAAAAATCTTTTTTGCTTGTCCGTCGAAGCCTTGGCGGAGACGGAGTCTTTTGTTTTTAAAATTTCTCGAATCTCATCATAAGTAACTTCTTGCAAATCAAAAACATTTGCTTCGCGTCCGATGTTTTGGGGCGAATGAGCGTCGGAATTGGAAATCAAAGTGATGTTGTCCAACTGCGACAAGCGCCAATTCATTTCCGGATCAGAGCTTAGACCTGTTTCGATCGCAAAAATCCTCGGCGTTAATTCTTCGAAACACTCTTCCAGCGAATCATAACCTGATTTAGATCCAAAAATCGCAAACCACGGCGTCCAGACGTGCGCCGGAATGACCATTGTTTTTTCATTGGCCGCAAAACAAATTTCCGCCAGTTTTTTTGCCGACAAACCAATAATTGGTCGACCGTCCGATTTTAGATTACAATTTAATTTATTCAAAGCTGAGTTTATTTTATCAACTGTCTGAAAATCCGGCGCTAAAATTAAAATATGCAATCGCCGCGTTTTATCTTTGTCTTTATAGATACAACTTATCTCCCCGCTTAATACAAATTTTAAACTTTGGTTTTTAAATTTTAAATTTCCTTTGGATTTTGGGTTTTGTGCTTTGAGTTTCAGAAGCCCAGTTCCATCTTCAACCAACTTTTCTTTTAATTCCTTCAAGTACTGCGGATGCGTGAAATCCCCCGTCGCCATGATGTCAATTCCCTTTTTTGTCGCCCACAAATCTAAAACACCCACTTCCATCTGCGGAGAAGTGGCTCGGGAATATTTGGAATGGATATGAAAGTCAGCGATAATACGCATACAATCTATTTAGACTAAACTGTCCTCACCTGATAACAAGCTTCCTGAATTTCATAATTATTAAAATTAACAGATTCTTGCAATGGAACAAAAAATTCATCTTTTCCATAATTCGAAGCATAGCTATTTATACTACCGCGATTGCTTGTTGATCCAGATTTCAATGCGACCAATACTTTTTTCGCCCCAATTCTTTCAGCGGTACTTTTTACTTTCTCAAAAACCTTTTCACAAAAATCAGCTGCTTGAAACCCATTTAGAAATTCGTCACGAGGATTGAGACCGCGCACAACCAAAACTTTTTCACCGCTCCTTGATTCAGTTTCAATCAAGAGAACCGAGCCAATAATTTTCTGGACATCGTCTTCCGTCTCCATAACAAATTTATAGGGAGTAATATTTGGCCAATCTCGCAAGAACATATATTGCGACGTCCAACAGGCATCGGCATAGTACCCACTCAGTTCACCGACTACGCCTCTGTCCGGAATCATGGAAATCTCCTGCTCCTGACCGGTTGCTTTTTCTTCTCTGTTTTGCAAAAATTCATTTATATTAGGAACGGAAAAAACTTTGGCCAACCTTTTTGATTCCGGCGCGCCCGGCGCATACCCCTCGTCAAAATATGCGGCGGCTTCAACCAATCTTTTTTCTCTTGTCTCGGTTGGTTCTTCCTTTTTCCCCTGACGAAGCTCGCCGGTCAAAATAATATGTTGTTTAATCATGTTCTGAATAATATCTTTTATGTAATGTAAGCTCTCAAGTGTTGGTTCTTCGCCCATAGACATTGCTTCCGGCAAATTGGCATAACCGGAATGATTGGCAATTGCTTTGCTAAATAAAATTGTTCGGAGGAAAGGAGAAGTTGGCGCAAATTCTTTTTTTATATTCAGATTCAACTCCAGATCAAGGAGCAACTTCATAATCTGATCAATTGATTTAATGTCTTTCAATTTGGCTAAACATTCAGAAACAAGCTGCTGCCTTGTTTGTAGACGCTGAATCTCTTTTTCATGAGCGCTCGGACTGATAACGATTTGATCCAATTCCGCTTGCAACTGTTCAACAATCTTGTCTTTTATTTGATCCATCCCCTTGCCTGAAGCAATTTTTACCGCCAACAACAATTCTTGACGAATTCTGCTATATTCTTCGCGACAATGATCGAAATTGAGCATTCCTGTTTCCACTTTTTTGACTTGAAAAACTTCTTTTTCGTACCCCGCTCGCAAAGGTTCAATTTTTCCTTTGGATTCCAATTCACAAAAATCTTTGTGCAGTTGAATCAAACTTATCTGGGGCTTGGCCCAACGACTAACCTCAAATCTGGTTTCAATATTGAGCAATTCGTAATCAAAGGCACTCATTTCTTCAGCCGACGGTACAGTCCCGGATATTAAAGCTCGGCGTATTTTTTTTGCTCTTTTTTCCAAATCCGTAACTTCAAATATTCCTGCACGAGCCTGGTCTTCAGGCAAAGTTTTTATTAATCCTTCTTTCAAATTAATTATATTTCTGTAATAATCAAACAATACTTTTGACGAAGACAAACCAAACAGGCTAATGTAATCGAAAAACAGCTGATAAGTTTCGTCGTTCAAATCAAAATCATTTTCCTTCATCAAATGAGCCAAAAAAGGAGTCAAATTATCTCTGCCGGCGCCGTCGGTGCCAACTTCGCCCGTAAATCCCAAAGCGAAATTCTTTTTTAGTAATTTAATGAATTTTTTTTGTTCTTTTTCATCTTCCACAAAAAAACTTGCGACCAATTCCTGTCCACCTTTTTTAAATGCCGCCGAACAAAATGTCATCAGGCGGTGTTGGTCATGACAACCTTTTTTCAGCAAAACCAACTGGTCATGAGTAAAAAGTTCATGATCTTCGTATGCCGCGTAAAGATTCAAAGCACACTCAGGACTATTTTCAACCAAAGACTGAGCCATCGCGAATTCATGCTTGTTCGGCACCTTGAGATCACCGATTATGTATTGTCGGACCAAAATCTCCGGCTCATTCTTGAGCAAACTTTTCATTAACGCTATTTTCTGCTCCTCGTCCAATGTGTTAATAAAAAATCCCCGAAAAAGAAAGAAGCTCGGTTTTTGTTCCGTTAAAACGGCAATTAATCTTCTTTTTTGCGTCTCCGACAAATCAAAGCCTTGTTCATTTGATTCAAAAAAGGTCTCCGGTAGATTTTCAATTGCCCAATCCGTAAGTTTGTCCACTTTTTCTAATTTATCTTTTGACAACTTCTCTTTCTCTCGATGACAATATGCCAAGTATGAAATAATATTTTCCTTACTATAAATTCCGATTGAAAAAAATTCGCTTCTACTCTCCGGCTTATTCAGTTGCAACAAAAATTCAACTGTTTGATTATTTGCCGCCGCAAAATCATCCATTTTTTGAAAAGGCAAAGCCTTTACTTTGAGCGCCTCCAAATCAAGCAAATTAACTTGCCCTGTTTGTGTTCCCGTTTGCAAACGGGTTAAAATTTGCCGTAATATTTCCGCCGAATATTTACTTACACCGTCGCCTAATAATCCGGGAATAACTTTTCTGATATTCTCCCGAGGATTATCCATATTGCTCAGCAAAAACTTTCCAGCTTCACCTGCATCGTCCCAGGCATAACTATAAAAATAATCCAAAGCCTTGTCCTTTTCTTGATATAATTTCTTCAAATGATCATGCATTGGGCCACCTTTCTCTTTGGCTTCTGCTCGGAATGCTCGGTCATCAAACAAACTCAAAATTGACTGCATCGCGTTATTTCCGGGGTGAGATCCCTGCAAGGCGACCAAGTACAACGCCGGTAAAGTTTCCGAAGCCTTTAGCCTTTTCAAAAAGGAAACCGCATGAGTCTGCGCAAAAGACCCCTTGTCAACATCAAAAGCAACATCCGTTCCCATTTGAACAAAATACTGTTTTAATTCTTCCAGTTTCTCAGGTTCAATCTCTTTGTCCTTTTTTGCCCTTTCATAGACTTTTAACAAAAAAACTCCGTCTCGAACCGTTATCGCCTCCTCCTTTAATCGTTTGATATCCAGATAATCAGTCTCCAATATCCCCGACATATTCCTCGCCGATGAAAAAGGAAATTGTTCAGAGTCTTCCACGGCCTCTAACAAACGCCGATAAAACGCCTTAATTTCCAATATTTTTTTCTCGACGTCAAGCATTTCCAAAGCCTGCGCACCGGTAAAATTATCTGTTTCCAACGTACTTTGCAATTGACGATAACAATTTTCAACAATCTCAATATCCTTCTTATAAATCTTATCATGAATATTCTTGATAAAATTATCCAAAACATACGCCACGTCATTGATCGGAGAAAT
Source organism: uncultured Gammaproteobacteria bacterium (assembly GCA_964590105.1). Lineage (GTDB taxonomy): Bacteria > Patescibacteriota > Patescibacteriia > UBA11705 > JABHMO01 > JABMRF01. Next base: position 5,769 of record CAZPYM010000003.1, on the reverse strand, counting down.
TGCCAGTGGACTGACGTACGGCTCTGATTCCTCGTGATATGTAGTGCGCAAATCCATATATAATTTTTCTTTTTTCTTTTGATCATTATTCATCTTGTGCCACAAACGAGATCTTTTTCTTCCACCGGTAAAAAATGATAATGCCTTATCGGAAAAAGCCTCCCAGCCGACATATTGTTTTCTCATCACGCGACAATTTTCATCGCTCTCGGTAATTTCAGACATGACCGCATCAGATTTCAGTCGCAGTTCATCTTCATCTTTCGCCCCGGCCAATTGCAGTTCCCTGTTTTTTTCAAGTTGATACAAAACAGCTACCTGTTTTTTTACTTGTTTATGTTTTTCCGCCAAATTTTCCGCAAGCGATAAGATCCCGGCAATTTCTTTGATTGTTTTGGTGCTTTCAACAAAATCATTGTCTTCTTCAATATTATTCTTAATCAATACTGACAATTTTTGCGCTTTCCCATTGATCTCTTCGTTTAATTTCTCAATAGCTTGTCTATTTGCTTCCAATTCTTCGGTCAACTCCGCCAATCGGTTTTTATATTCATCTAAATCCTGCAATGGCAATGATGATCTTAGATCTGCCGACGTGACTTTTGCCTTAGCGGATGAATGAGAAAAAAATCTACCCATACTTCGATAAATTTCCGCCATTTCCTGACCAAATTTATCAAAAGCGCTATTTTTCGACGCAATTTCAAAACTCGGTACCATATATTCGGGCACTGCTATTTTTTCATGTAATTTTTTTCCTTCTTTTTCCTGTTTAATTGGTGAATCTTCCTTACTCATACAGTATTATTCTATCATATTTGGCTAAAGAATCAAACGCTCTGCAAAATTTATAAATTAAAAAAATAAAAGAAACTGCTCGCCGTTGGCGAGCAGTTAAAGTAACAGACATCAAATCACAAAGAATTACAATTATCCAAAACTCAAAGTGAAAAATGTGTGTGCCTAAAACACATTATTTTAGCCAAAACTATTTCTAAATTGGCCACTTCTTTCATGATTTTCCAATAACTCAGCCAGCACGCGTTCGAGTTTACTAATGTCGTGCCGAGCCAAATCGCCTTCGCAAATTAAATCTTCAAAAATAACCCGGTTTTGATCGTCGAGCTGGATATCAAATCCCACCGGCGCTGATTTTTCTCGAACATATTTGTCCAGAACATCCGCCTCCGGAACGGAGCTATTCGCGACAATAAAATCAACTCGGCGATCAATGTGCTTTTCCAACTCTGATAAAAATTTAGCCGCCGTAAAGCCATCCGTTTCGCCGAACTTGGTCATTATATTTAAAATGTAAGCTATTTTTGCTGTTGTTTTTCGCAGAGCCTCAGACACTCCCGCAACTAGGAGATTTGGAATAATACTCGTGTACAAGTCGCCCGGCCCGATAAAAATAAAATCAGCGTTTTCAATCGCTTCGATCACCGGCGGATAAACTTCCAGCCGGCCATTGTGCGGAACAAGAAAAGTTTTTTTAATTTTTTCTTGGCTGTCACGGCCCACATCAATCACTGATTCGCTGAAAACCAATTTGCCGCTTTCCAATTCCGCCACCAAAGTGGCCTTATCAGTAGTCGCCGGCAAAACGCGACCTTTAATTTTTAATATCTCCCCCAATGCTTTGATCGCGCCGGGAAAATCATTACTCAAATATTGCGTTAAGAATGTTAAAAGTAAATTGCCCGCGTTGTGCCCTTTTAGTTTTTCCTGTTCTTCAAATCGCGATTGCAAAATCTGACGCGCGTCTTCGAGAGGAGACAGCGCAATCAAACATTTCAAAATATCGCCCGGTGGCAAAATGCCATATTCATCGCGAAGCCGGCCGGTACTGCCGCCGCTGTCAACCATGGAAACAATTGCGGTAAGCTCGATGTCAATTATATTTTTTAATGCCGATAACAGAGTAAATTGTCCTGTGCCTCCGCCGATGGTAACGATGCGCATAGGGGAAGAGAATTAGTGAATTGGTGAATTAGCGGATTGTTAAACTAAAAAAATAACAAATTTTATATTCCTTGATTAATTATGCCAATTTAATAAACTTACTGGGTTTAATTTTTATACTGCTCATTCAAATTGTTAATATAACTATTCAAACTAATCAATAATTTCTGATAATTATCATCAAAATATCCCCATTTTTCTACTGAAATATATTTTAAACTCATAGCAACGCGCAAGTGACTCCTAACTTCTTCCAATTCACCACGAGCAATATACAACACTCGAACTTTATCTTTGAAAAAATATCTCCCCTGACTCTCTGCAATATTGGCAATAACGGAATTTGCCGCTTTGATCAATTGTTGAATCAAGCAAAACTTTTCCCAAGATGGAAAATCTTTTGTGATTTCGTAAATTTCTATTAGCAACTCATGACCTTGTTGCCAAATTCTTAGCTCATTAAACGACTTTACCATATATTTAATTAACCAATCCACCAATTCGCCAATTCTCAAATTCGCTAATTCGCTTCCCCCTTCCCCGCAATCATCCCCTCCACCAAAGCCAACTGTTCCGGCGTGTTTATACCGAGACATTCAATCGGATGAATTTTGATTGAATTGATAATTATATTTTGCTGGACAGCCATTTCCACCAGATCAGTCAAATAATATTCCTGCTGTTTATTTTCATTTTTAATTTTATCAATGTTTTCCCAGAGCCATTCCGAATCAAAACAATAATATCCGGGATTTAATTCTCTAATTAGCTTTTCTTCTTCAGAGCAATCTTTCAATTCCCGAATGGCTTGGATACTATTGTCGCTATTGCGCAAGATCCGGCCAAAAGCATAAAATCCTTGCCGCCAACCTTCAAAATCCTCCACTTCCGTAGTCATTATTGTTACAGAAGAGCCTTGGTCATGATGAAGTTTAAATAGATTATCAATAGTCTTCGCGCTAATAAGGGGATGATCACCGTACAAAACCAAAATTGAGCCGCGGAAATCAGCCAAATATTCACGCGCGCACGATACCGCATGTCCGGTACCGAATTGATTTTGTTGCCAGACGTGGTCAGCCCTATTCTGAATTTGATCCCTAACCAAATTCCCCTTATAACCAACCACCACCACCGGTCGACGCGGCAATTTTACTTTTTCAACCGCGTCAAGCACGTGCTCAATCATTGGCTTATTTAAAATCGGCGACAAAACTTTTGGCTGATCACTATTCATCCGCGTTCCCTTGCCAGCGGCGAGTATTATGATTTGTCGGTTCATATTTACTTGTTTTTTTCTTGTTCTTTTTTTTCCTTCATGTCCATTTCCCAAATTTCTTTTTGATTTTTATAAACCACATAGATTAGACCGACCGTTGTAAAAACGAAAATATATGGAACCAGCGAAGACAAAAATGTTCTATCAAAAAAAATATTTACAATATAAACAATAATAAATACAATTCTGGCTTCCGTGGGTCCGAGACCAAGATGAGTAATTTTAAAATAATTAGTAGCCGCAAATTTCAGATATGATTCAACCATGAAAGCACCAAAAATTGCCAAAAGAAAAAACAAATAAAGATTATACTTTTCCGGTAAGATGAACCAGAAGCTGATCAGAACTGCACACAAGAACATAAAATCCAAGAAATGATCCATGTAATATCCCCATTTAATTAATCCGGTATTTCTTTTTCTTCCTAAAGCTCCATCAAACAGATCCGTAATGTATTGCAAACACACACACACGGTCGCTCCCCATAACCACTGAATATTTCGGGTTGCGAAATAGCCAAACAAAACAATAAGAAGACTCCAAACAATGGTCGAATAGGTCAAATGGTAAGTCTCAATACATTTAGGTATTTTATTAACAAAAGCTTCAACCAATTTTTTTTCAAGCTTTGCTAAAATTGACTGGTGCTTCGCGGCCGCACCGCCAAATTTTTCAGTTGCCATAAAATTATATTTTATAAACAAAGATCCTGCTCTTATTTTCCTCAAAAACCTCTACAGGCTTGTGCCAATTTTTTATTTCAAAATCAAATGAAATTATTTTTGCTCCCGGTTTTAATTCTTGATCAAATTTTTCTTTCAGGTTTGATAATTGCTTTTCCAATAGATAACAGAAAACAACATTATATTCTGCTAAATTAATTTTGAAAAAATTCTTAAAATATATTTTTGACCGTGAATGCTTTATTATATTTATTAATTTAGCCAGCGTAAAGGCCCAGAAATTCACTTCATAACCGCTCAAAATTTTTACTCCCTGCTTTTCAAACAAGCGCAGGACACAACCGTCGCCGCAACCAAGATCAACTAATTTATCTTCGCTTTTCAACTGAATATTTTTATTTAAAAAAATCAGCTTACGCCGCGTCAATGGAACAAAAGGAACTCCCCGGGCCATGATCACGCCGCTTATCGTGCCAAGTGCGTATACTGCCATGACCAACGAAAGCGCAATTAGCACCATTAACAAACTTATTAAAACTAACATGTTTACCAATTTATTATTGAATTAATTTCCAAACCATACTCATCCCCCACGCCAATCGGCAATTCCAAAACGTATCTGATATTTTCGTTTTCTGAAATAATCGCCGGGCAGTCTTCTTCACTCTGACAAGGCGAGAGGTCACGCCGGATTTCCAAAACTTTTTTATTTTCATCAATGAAATACATGTCCAAAGAAAACAACATTCCGCGCATCCAGTGGCTGGCGCGCGCCGGTTTTTCATAGACAAAAAGCATCCCGTCAAAATCAGTCAGCTTTTCTAATCCTGACAACCCTATTACTTTTTCACTGTTTAGAACGGCCATTTTAACCTGAACCTTTTCTCCGCTCGGCATTTCAATAAACGCAAATCTGGCAAAACCACAGCTCGTAAATATGAACAAACAACTTATGACTAATAAAACTCGCGACATAATATCCTGTGTTTTCTTTATAAGGTCACTTCCAGTTTAACACCTCAAACAAAATTTCTCAACCCTCCAATATTCCATAATCAGCTTTTAAAAACAAAAAAGAGGCAAAATCCTGGCGACCCCGCACTATATGCTTTGCATAAATGCGGGGCAGGCTGTTCGATATGATATTAGGTCGTTTTCGCAAACAAAAAAGAGGCAAAATCCTGGCGACGACCTACTTTCCCACTGTGTAGTATCATCGGCGCTGCAGGGCTTAACGACTGTGTTCGGGATGGGAACAGGTGTGGCCCCTGCGCTAGAGTCACCAGGATTTTGCCTCTTTTTCTATAGAAATATAAGACAATTTAATAATCCGTAATTCATTTTGAAATATTAACATTATAGTGGTTATACAAATTGGCATATTAGTATGGCTCGGCTGAATGCATTGCTGCACTTACACCTACCACCTATCGACCTCGTCGTCTACGAGGTGCCTATAACGAAATCTAATCTTGAAGACGGCTTCACGCTTAGATGCTTTCAGCGTTTATCCGTACCAAACGTAGCTACCCAGCAATGCCCCTGGTGGAACAACTGGTACACTAGAGGTTTGTCCTTCCCGGTCCTCTCGTACTAGGGAAGAGCCTTCTCAAATTTCAACGCCCACAGCGGATAGGAGACCGAACTGTCTCACGACGTTCTGAACCCAGCTCGCGTGCCTCTTTAATTGGCGAACAGCCAAACCCTTGGGACCTTCTCCAGCCCCAGGATGAGACGAGCCGACATCGAGGTGCCGAACCTGGTCGTCGATGTGAACTCTTGGACCAGACCAGCCTGTTATCCCCGGAGTAACTTTTATCCGTTGAGCTTCCGCCGTCCTATATC
>CAZPYM010000002.1:0-297240 GCA_964590105.1 uncultured Gammaproteobacteria bacterium | reverse complement strand
TCGGGCGAGAAGCCTGTCCCGAGAGAATCGAGGGAAGTCCGACTCCCGCTACCAAGCAATACAACTTTACATAATACGATTTGATTCTAATCGAGCCAGGGTAGCTCAGTTGGTTAGAGCGTGGGAATCATAACCCCAAGGTCGGCGGTTCAATCCCGCCCCCTGGTACCATAAATCATTCGTTCCTCGCTACGCCCGGAACTCAGGTTCATGACAAGCCATGTATATTCAATTATCTAACAAATCAAACTTCTAAATTCATGTATTTTTTTAATGGGCGGCCGACAGGACCGCTCGTTAAATTTGCGTCCGATTAGCTTACCATGATGCGCGCGAAAAATCAGTTCGCTTTGGTCTTTTTACATTGGTCTGCTGGAATGATATAATAATACCGGCGCGAAAACCAACGCCTGATTTGTTTTTTACAAAACAATAAATCAATAATTTAATCCTTTAATTCTTAATTTAATTTATATGGAACAAAATGCTCCGTTAATTGGAAAAAAGAAAAACACTGCAATGGCAGTGCTCGCGTACATTATATTTTTTATTCCACTCTTGACCGGCGACGCAAAAAAAGACGCCTTTGTAAAATATCACACCAAACAAGGCATAGTGCTGTTTTTGCTTGTAGTTCTGATTAATGTGCTCGGCTGGATAGTCCCGTTTTATTTCTGGTTTTCAATAAGTTGGATTTTGAGCCTGGGCACTCTAGTACTATTGATTTTGGGAATTATTAACGCGGTAAATGGCAAGCAAGAGCCCCTGCCGGTAATTGGAAAATTTGCGGATATTTTTAAGCTTTAAGAACAAGCGCTGGAAAAAATCTCATATCCTTTTTATCCGCCTTCGACGGAATAATTTTAATTTTTGCTTGTACCAATGAATATTTTCAAGAAATCCATGTTTTGTCATAATGCGACACTAAAAATTCCAGCCCTATGAGATTTGCCTTCGACTCAATTATTTTTTTTATTTTATTTTTCTCCGCTTATTGGATGTATAATATTATACGTTCTTTTTTTCATGATCAGGAAAAACAAATTAAAACAAAACTTGTCCGAATTTGTTTGCTTGTTTTTTTGTGTCTTTGCTTCTTAATCGTTTTCTGGGGCAGTTTTATTGAACCAAAAATCATTACTGTAATAAATGTCCCTATTAACCTAGACCAAACCTCCAAAAAAGAAAATTTGAAAATTGCCTTAATCGCTGATCTTCATGTCGGCGCATACAAAAAAAATTTTTTTGTCCAAAGAGTCGTAAATAAAACCATTGCCGAGAATCCTGATCTTGTTTTGCTTGACGGCGATTACATTTTAGGAAAAGGAGAAAACGCCCGCTTTCTAGCGCCGTTAAAAGAATTGGCCGCAAAATATCCGACATTCGCCGTAACGGGCAATCATGAATTTAATCTCGCGAAAGAAAACAGATCAAAATTTCAAGACAGAACAGCGACGCTACGAGTACTTTTTGAAGAATGGGGCATAAAAATTCTGGACAATGAAAGCAAAACCTTACATTTGCAAAATAGTATTATAAACCTAGTTGGCTTGCCGGATATCTGGACGGGCAAAGCGGATTTAATTACCGCCGCCCGCAATATTGATCCGCGACAGCCCACAATTCTGCTTTGTCACAACCCTGATATAATCCTTGACAAAAACGCAGAAAACTTTGATCTTGTTTTATCGGGCCATACACATGCCGGTCAGATTAGATTACCCTGGATCGGCGCTGTCCCTTCCCTGCCGACAGAACTGGGCAAAAAATTTACCCAAGGATTATTTAAACTAAAAAACGGCTACTTGTATATAACCGCAGGACTCGGGGAAACCGGGCCGAGAGCCAGACTTATGTCTCCACCGGAATTAAGCATCATTAATCTGGATTTATAATTCCAAAAACGCCCACTAGCAAAGATTGCTTGTAATCAGTCCTTACTACCCGGCGTTTTTTTATTTTATCAAATTTTGAAATTCCTTGATCGTTGCCTCCCAAGTAAATCGCGACGCCCTCTCTTTCCCGCGGGTAATAAGCGCCTGCCGCAAAACCTTATCTTCTAAAACTAATTTAATTGCCCGTCGAATATCATTTTGACTATCAGGATTAATCAGATACGCGCCGGCTCCGGCAATTTCACCGAGAGAAGATGTATTGCTCGTGATAACCGGCGCGCCAAGCGCCATGGCTTCCAGAACAGGAAAACCAAACCCCTCATAATATGACGGAAAAACAAAAGCGCTGCAGCTTTTTAATAAAATATTTCGTTCCCGGTTGCTGACTTTGCCAACATATTTAATCCGAGACCCCAAAAGTCGCTTGTTAATTTCATTTATTTGTTGAAAAAACGGTTTAAATTTCCAGCCCTTGATTCCGGCCAAAACCAAGCTGACTTGACTCTCTTCGTTTTCAAACAAATAATTAGAAAACGCGCCGATAAGCTTCAAAATATTTTTTCGCGGCTCTATTGTGCCGATGAACAAAATATACTTGCCGACAATATCAAATTTTCTTCGAATTTTTTCCAACTCCTCATTAAGATAAGTGTCTTTAACAACAATTCCGGGATAAATAACTTTTACCTTTTCCTCTGGCACGCGAAATAATTTGAGCAAATCATCTTTTGTGCTTTGCGAGACCGTCACAATCGTCCGAGCCCTGCGAATGCTTCGAGGCACCAGAATTTTGGTTGAAAACCATTGCCGCTCCGGAAACCATTTGGGATGCAAATATATAACCAGGTCATGAATAACCAAAATTGATTTGCCACGATAAAAAAGCGGCATCACATTGGCCGGAAAAATCGCTAAATTCAATTCATGCTTTCCCATCAGGTGGGAAAATTTAATATGGCTGTCCCACAAAGGGATCTTTGATCCCGTGCGGATCATTTTTACGATTTTGACTTTTGAATTATGGCCGCGAATTTTATGAATTGTTTCCGGACTGATATTACCGTAAAAAAAAAGAACATATTCGTTCGAACTGTCCGCGGCCAGCAAATTCTTCACCAAATGATAAACGTACCGCTCCACTCCGGCCCCGACATTCAAATGCGTGTCATAAATTTTCCGACAATCAATGCCAACTTTCATATTGGTTACAGATATACAGATTAAAATCGTACAGATTATACAAATTCAAGGCCAACCAGCGCCAATCTGTACTATTCGTATGTAAATCTGCCTTTCTAAAATAAAGCAAACACTCCTTCTGAAATTAAAGTAACAAGTATCCCGGCGATGATTACACCGCAGCTTATAAAAATAAGCGCTCTTTTGCGGGGAATACTAAAAAGAAATGAAGCGGCCGCTCCGGCCCAGGCTCCCGTGCCCGGAAAAGGAATCGCCACAAAAATCATGAGCGCCCACTCGCCGTATTTGGCGTACTTTTTTTCAAATCCTTTAGTGACACGATTAAACCACCAATCAAGTATCTTTTTAAAAAAAGGAAGACGCGCACTGAGCCATTCTGACAGCGGCCGCAAAAGCCAGACGATCAGAATCGCCGGAATAATGTCTCCCAAAATTGATATAAAAAAAGCCAGCCAGGGATTCATCTTGAAAACTCCGATAGCAAAAGGAATCGAACCGCGCAATTCCGTTATCGGCAGCATGGCCAGTAAAAAAGTCGCCAGCCAATCCGGAAATTGCGAAAAAAATTGATAAATGGATTCAAACATAATTTAATTTGACACTTTTTATTACTCATGTTAATCTCTAACTGCCTGATTTGGTGCACAACAGATTGGGCTAGGATACTGTTCTGACCCGGGGATGTTGCCCCTATTTGCGGCAAAGAACTTTATCTAAAACTGGACAAGGGGCTAGTTGGCAGCTTCTCTACCAAGGAATGGTCGCCCTTGGCAATGGGTTATGCCGACGAAAAAGGACAGACCCCCTGTCGTGCGCGAACGACAGGGTATTTTTTTTGTCGCTGATTCATTATGAAATCAATCCCCCGCTTGGAGCAAGGATTACCATCGATAATTCGAATAAACCCAATCGGCGATCGCTTTGACATCCTGAAACCGCTCGCCCATGCCCGCGCTGTCAAGAACGACTATTATAACAGGGCGGTTATCCTTGGAAATTTTAGCCACCAAACAATATCCTGCTTCCGGCAAAAACCCCGTCTTGCCGCCAAGCAATTCATAGCCGTATTTTTTTTTATTCAAAAAACTGTCCACTAAAATATCCGTGTTCAAAATCCTTCTATTTTTTTTATTATTCAAAATACTGAATTCGTACTTGCCCTGCAATACTGATTCGCGGATCTCATTTCTTTGCATGGCAAAATGAATCAAGCGCGCAACGTCAAGAGCAGTGGAAATATTATTTTCGTCCAGTCCGGTCGGATCGCCAAAAGTTGTGTTAAACATTTCCAGTTCTTGCGCTTTCTCATTCATAAGGGCGACAAAATCCCCTCTGCTAAAACCAAGTTCCCTGATCATGGCCATGATGGAATTATTATCAGAAGTTACCAGCGCTGATTTCCACAAATCAATAAACCTTACTTGTTCTCCGCGATAGATATGCGGGTAAGCGCCGACAGTTTCATCGCTTTGTTGCAATAACGCCAATTGCTGCCAATCCGGCGCCTGATCCAATATCACGAGCGAGGTCATCAGCTTCGTAATGCTGGCAATCGGTTGGCGCAAATTACTGTCTTTTTGTAAAAGCAATTTACCGCTGGCCTCGTCAATCGCCACAAATCGCTTGGCCGTCACTTTCACGCCAATGTTTTCCGGATTGATTCTTTCCGGCGCCGCCTGATCGGCTTTTTGGCCGACATTATAAAAATGAGCATCAGGATAATACATGTTGCCGATAGGACTAAGCAATAATATTGTCAGCACTAGATTAATCAACATTTTTTATTTTTTCCAAAATTTCAATCTCTCTGTAAGACTCCTCTCGGCTGGTGGCTGTTCTGTCGCCATTTTCTCCATTTCCCGTTCAATTTCTTCTACCTTAAAAAACTGAACATAACTGCTGGGATCATCCTGCACTTCATGAACCTGTTTTCTTGCCTCGCCAAGCTCCACCCCAGCTCTTTTTTCACCTTCAGCTCGCCTTAATTCTGCTTTCGCTTTTTCAACTTGTTTTTTTTGTTCTCTTGTTTTCAAGGCTTCTTCCCAATTCGTGGTTCCGAACATTGCCATTTTCCCGGCAGCATCCAACTCATTAAAAACATCTTCCATATTAATTATCGGCACTGACTCTTGTTCTTCTCCATTTTTTTTTGCTTCAAACTTTGACATAAGTTTAATTTATTGCTTATTTTCATTGTTTATTTTTTCAGCTTTTTCTAGATACTGCTCCAGGTTTTCTGCCTGATGCAGTCGTTCATAGTCAGGCAGTTCGCTCGCGAAATTAATTCCTAAAAATTTCAAAAACTCTACCGAAGCTTGATAATAACTCTGGCCATTATTTTCCTCAATAGTAATAAGTCCGCGTATCATTAAGTTCCGCAAAATCAGACTGCAGTTAACGCCTCTGATCTGTTCCAGTTCCGGCTTGGAAATCGGCCCGCGGTATGCAATCACTGTCAAGGCTTCCAAAGACGCCGGAGTTAATTCGCCAGTAATATCTTCCTTTAAAAACTTTTTGACTAAAGCCGCCGCTTCCGGATTTGTTGTCATCTGCACTTCTTCGCCCGATTGAACGATTTGAATGCCGCTCTCGGCTGTATTATATTTTTGTTTTAATTCCTCTATCGCTCGGGCCACTTCTTCCTGCGTAGTTTTAATACCATCTTTCGAAAGAAATCCACTCAAAACTTTTGCAGTCAAAGGTTTGTTCGAAATAAACAACAAACTTTCTATTTTTGTTTTCATAGATAATTGATTACTGATTTGTACTGAGATACTGATAATTGAAGGATCATATTCGTAATAATCGCAAGGCATCATCAATTTATTTTTACTTTAATCATTATATCAGTACCATCATTAATCATTTTTATATTCGTTCGATTATAATATCTTCAAATGTTTTTTTCTGCTTAATCTTTATTCGCGCTTGTTTCAAGAGCTCAAGCAAAGCTAAAAAATTTATAATGACTTCAGTTTTATTTTTAGCCCCTTTAATCAGGCTATTAAAGCCGAGCTTGCCTTGGTTTTTTAAAAAATTGCTAATATCCATGATTGTTTTCTGCAGGCTAACGGTTTTTTCCATCATTATTCGCGGCAATTTGACCAGCGGGTCAAGCTTCTTCAAGACGATTAAAAATGAAGCTTTCAAATCTTCCAATTTTAATTTTTCAGGCGGGGAAAATTCAATCTCGGTTTTCGCCGGCATCTTGCTTCTTGAAAATGTAAATCTTTTTTTCAAAACCATGGCATTAATTTTTTTCGAAGCCTCAATAAATTCTTTGTAAAGTTTTAGCTGACGCTCCAGATCATCAACTTCTTCTTCTTGTTCCAAATATGGCAGTAAAGCTCGCGATTTGATGAGCAAAAGACGCGCCGCTATTACCAAAAAATCAGCCAATTCTTCCGGATCCTTGTTTTCCATTTTTTCAATGTGTGCCAGATATTGATCAGTCACCTGGGCAATGGATATTTCTGTTATTTCCAATTGCTGTTTCTCAATCAGCTGCAGCAACAACTCCATCGGCCCACTGAATTGTTCTGATTTTACTTGATACATATAGTAACGCGAATATGAAAAACACGAATTACGCGAATCAACGCGGCTATTTTCTAAATTTAAATTTTAACTGTTCACCCGACATTTTCTTTGCCAACCGTTTTCCCTGGTTAGTCAAACTAACTTCGCGGATAAACCATTTATGCGCAGTCCTGACGCCGTAGCCGGTCATTAGTTCTCTGTCAATCAGAGTTTCAATACTGCGGGTAATTATTTTCGTACGAAGTTCTGCTTTGGCCGAACCACCCTGGCCGTAAAACGCCAGAAAGCCGATCCGATTAACGCGAAAACCTCTGCTGTTAAAGCATTTGATAAGAATAAATTTTTGCAAAGACGAGAGACGCATATTATTTCTTTTGATAAACTTGTCCGGGTCCCGCATCCATTTTATCAAAAGCAGCTTGCAATATTTTTGAAGCAAAGCCAAGCGAACCGACCAAATACCCCTTTGTTTTTAACACTCTGACAATTTCCTTTAATATTTTCCCCTGATCTTTTTGATTCAAATAGTTATCAGCGAGCATCATGTTGCAGACAATCAAATCCTGGCTTTCGTCGGGCAGAGGGATGTTCCTCGCGTCCGCGACCAAACTAACGCCAACCTCGCTCACCGAATGTTTTTTAAATTCTTCAATATTAAGAGGGTCCAGATCAATATTTGTTCTATTTCCCGGCTTCAACTTGCCAATGCCCTGCAGTCCCCTAACAAACGCCGAACCCAATCCGCAGCCAAGATCCAACACGCTGATATCCTCCGGCAAAGATCCGACAAATGCCAATAACTTTCTTTGCTCCTCTGTTCTTTCTTCCTCCGGAGTTGAATACGCAGACCAGAAAGAATCCTTTTTGCGTCCCGAATCCAGATGTTCAAATCGCCCGCCGGCCGGAGAATTGGTAATTGGATTTTCCGAACTTTTTCCCTTATATCGCCTCGTGTCTTCGGCATCGTCGACTTCCTCATCCCAATATTTTTCATAGAACTCATCAAGCTTTTTCTTTTCCTCCTCCCCGCCACCCTCTCTCTTTGCCTTTGCCCAAGCAAAAGATAATCGACGGTAATATTCTGATTTTTCCTGAAAAAACATTTCTACCGGATTCAGCTTTCCTTCATTGTCTTCCAAAAACATTTTAAGCATGTATCCGTCGCCCGGCCAAATATCTTTAGTATAAGCCACATTCCAGCCGTCGCGTTTTCTAATCTGCTGAAGCTGTTCGCGAAATTTCAATCTTGCGTCATAATCAAGCGATTCTGGAGTATAATCCAAAATTTTCTGATCCGACATTTCAGCCCAGTTGCTTTTTCTCGCTTCATTGATCGGCGTCTCCCCTTTCATATTCTTTATTTCAATATAAATCTCTCGACTTTGACCTTGGTTCTTGAGTCTTTATTCTTTCTTTGCCCCTTGATCCTTGACCTTTGCTCCTTTGCTCAATGGCTCATCAATTCTAACCCTATCGCGCGGAAAAACCGTAGCTTGTTTGATATTGTCGAGGCCGAGCAATTGCCAGGTGACGCGTTCGAGCCCCATGCCGATTCCGCCTTCCGGCGGCATGCCGTATTTAAAAGCCTGAAGATAAAAAGAAAATTCATCGGGATTAAGTTTGAACTTTTTCATATTTGCCACCAGCTTGTCGTATTCGTGAATACGCTGGGAACCGGTAACAATTTCCGCGCCGCGAAAAATCAAGTCAAAGCTCTTGGTAAAACCAGGATCTTCCGAATCTTCCATTGTATACATCGGGCGTTTTTCCACCGGATAATGAGTCAGAAAAATAAAATCCGAATTAAATTTTTTCTTGGCATACTCCCCGATCATTCTTTCCTGATGCGGCTCCAAGTCAGGCTCTTTAGCAGCGTCTTTCTCGCCAAATTCGCTTTCCAAAATTGCTTGCGCTTGTTTTAATTTCAACTGAGGAAACTCTTCCGGAAATTCAGGAAATGAAACTTTTAATAATTTTAATTCCTCTCCACATCTTTTTTTTACCTTATCAAGCATTGCTTTCAAAACGCCATAAGTCATTTGCATTATATCATGATAATCATGAATAAAACCCATTTCAAAGTCCAGACTGGTATATTCATTAGTATGCCGATTGGTATCATGCTCCTCGGCGCGATAAACATTGCCGACCGTAAAAACACGTTCAAATACGCCAACCATGATTTGTTTATAAAACTGCGGGCTCTGCGCCAAATATGCTTTGTTGCCAAAATAATCAACAGTAAAAACATTAGAACCGCCCTCAGTCGCGCCGGCCACAATCTTCGGACACTGGAATTCAGTAAAATCTTTTTCCTGCAAATGCTGGCGGAATCCCTGGACCAAGGCTGTCTGAACTTTGAAAATCGCTTTTGTTTTTTCAGAACGCAAATTAAAAGGCAGGTTGTCAAGATATGTGTCCATGTGAATTTCTGAACCCAAATCGTAGGGCAAAGTTTCCGCCGCCGCGAGTATCCGGACTTGCTTGGCCAAAACTTCAACTTGCCCGGTTGGTAAATCAAGATTTTTTTGCTTGTCGCCGCGCTCATTTACCACGCCGACAATTTCCAGCACAAATTCCGGGCGAATATCTTTTAAAAGCTCCTGCGACTCGCCATCCAATTCACCGGGCACGAGAACTACCTGCACCAGGCCCGTGCGATCACGCAAATCAACAAAAGCAATCTTGCCCATGTTTCTTCTGGCGTTAACCGAACCCTTGATTGTTACTTCTTCGCCCTGTTTTCGAGGTGTTTCAATGTTTAGTGTTCTTTCCATATTATAATATGACGCGAATATGCGAATTACATGCTAATGATGCGAATCGCGAATAACGCGAATAAATTATATATTTGATTTATTGATTGAATGCTTAACTAGTCTTGCTTTACCGCGATGCTATTGATAATATAATCGATTTCCGAATCAGAAAAATATTTATGATCAATTGAGATAATTGAAACTTGTCCGCCTGAGGCTAAAAAAGCAAAAGTAAATTCAGAACCCAAATATTGACAGCGGCGGATAAGATTCACCTTGCCGGCAACTGAAAGCTTGCCACACTTTTCCGAAATATTCAGATTGTCTCTCACTTGCGCCAGCAAATCAATTTGTTCGGCGCGCTCAAATTTTTCATAAACCAAAGCAGTTTTATTTTGCTCAGGCAAAAACCAATACTGCCCGCCGCTCGGTGAAACTTTTTGAATAAAATTTTCCGGCGCACTAAAACTGATTTGGCCGTCCTTGAATTCAGCCCATTGTTTTAAATCAGAGATTACAACCTGCTCGCCATTGTCGCGGGCAGTCCATTGCCAGAAAAAAACATTCGCAACAATAACAATTAATATTAGTCCTCCTGCGACATACCATTTTTTCATATGATTTCGCGTTGCTTAGCGTTGTGTTTAGCGTTATTTCGCAATTTATGGATAGATCCTATTAATCGTTCTAGGGAACGGAATAGTCTCGCGCACATGATGAATGCCGGCGATCCAGCGAGTCAGCCTTTCAATTCCAATGCCAAAGCCGCAATGCGGCACACTGCCGAATCGGCGCAAGTCCAAATACCACTCAAAATCTTTTATCGGCAATTTCGCTTTAATAATTCCGGCTTTCAATGTCTCATAATCGTCTTCGCGCTCTGAACCGCCAACAATTTCGCCGAATCCCCGCCCTGCTAAAATATCAGCGTTATAAACTAACTCCGGATCATCGGCGTGCCCTTTCATATAAAAAGGCTTGGCGGATTTTGGCCAGTTTTTTACGATAACCGGGATATCAGAATCTTTAGTCAGCAATTCTTCATCCTCCGCACCAAGGTCGTCGCCAAATTTTATGACCGAACCAAGTTCGTTCAACTTTTTAATTGCTTCGCGATAAGTGTAGTGAATAAAAGGATTATCAACCACGGCTTGAAGAACTTTCAAATCTCTATCTAAAATCTGCAATTCTTCTTTCCCGTGTTGAACCACAAAAGCAAAAGCGTGTTTAATGCTCTCTTCCTGAATTTTTAAACTTTGTTCATGGTCAATAAAAGCGATTTCCGGATTGAGCGACCAAAATTCCGTCAAATGTTTTCTGGTTTTTGATTTTTCCGCTCTAAAGTTCGGGCACAGGTCATATACTTTTCCAAATGACATGCACATCGCTTCCAAATACAGCTGGCCGTTTTGAGTTAAGTACGCTTTGCGGTCAAAATAATTCACTTCAAACAAATCAGTCGTGCCCTCGCAACAGGTCGGGGTAAAAATTGGAGTATCAAGTTCAATATAACCGGTTGAATTATAATATTCCTGCAAGCCGATTTTAACCAAATGCCGCAAACGCAAAACTGCCCATTGAGTTTGTGAACGAATCCATAAATGCCTTTGCTCCATCAAAAAATCCGGCCCGTGCTCTTTATTCCCAATCGGATATTCTTCAGATTTTTGAATAAATTTTAAATCTTTAACCTGCAATTCGTATTCTTCTTTTTTTGGATGCTTGGAAACGGTCCCCGAGATTTCCACCGAGCTTTCCTGCGTCATGTTTTCGGCAACTTTCCATGAATCAGCGTCAACCGATTTTTGATCCACCACTGCCTGCGCAAAGCCGGAACCGTCGCGCATCTGCAAAAAAACGATTTTGCCGGATGAACGAAAATTAAAAACCCAGCCTTTGATTAAAACTTCCTTGCCCAATTGTTCTCGAAAATCTTTGATGTAAGTTTGTGGCATACAAATTATATTAAAACCAAAAATTAAATTAGTAAAAATTATACTATTTCAGATTCTTCTAATCTTCTATCTATAGTTCCAAAATTCCCTTATATTATAAATCGTTTTCCCAATTTTAGCAAACAACTCTACTTCTCCCCCTCACTTTATATGGGATAAATAGCACTCCTCTCAATAAAAAACCATAGAGCTTGACAAAAACTTATTAATTTGCTATAATATTAGGTGTAAAATATTTCAAAGGAGGAAGAAATGAAGCTCGATAAGCTGCTGAACGGTCTATTGAAAGGTATTGCGATCCGCTTCGTCGGTTTCGGAGCGCTGATCGCGCTCACGCTCGCTGTCGTCGCCACGCTCATCTGCCACTACTTCGGTCTCACCGCAATCCCCTGGTGGGGTTCGGTTCTCGCCGCCATTGGCGGAGCGGTAAGCGGGCTGTTCCTTTTCGCCGTCTGCCTGCCGGCGATCATGATTATGGCATTCGTGATAAGCATGTTCATCGTGCTTCTCCACGAATGAACGCTCTCGCGGCGGTCCCTTGTGACCGCCGCTGATTTTTTTAAAATAGAAAAAAGCCCGCAATCGATCTTGCAAGCTTGAATTGAAATTATGCCTTGCAGGCCGCGTCTGAACGCGGCTTGGGCTTGCACTTCCTGATCTTGTAAGCCAGAATCAGCCCGATGACGGCAAAGGGAATCATGGCCATGGGCCAAAACCACCATGCGGACGGATCTTTGGCTGCCTCGGATCCGGACTCTGGCAAAGTCAGCGCGTAGAGAACTGCCTGCAATCCAGTGCCGGCATACACAAAGCCGTCAATCATGCCAACCGCAATGCCGGCATTTCGGCTGCCACCAAAATCCATGCTGGCCGTTCCGGAAAGCATGCCATGAATACCGATGACAAACATTGACATGAACACAACGACCCAGGCCAGATACGGCGATCCCAAAAGGAAGCAAAGTCCGACCGACCCGAGGAACATGCCGACGTACAAAATCGCCGCTACCGGACCGCGGCGGGCCTTAAAAAAATGATCGGAAATGGTTCCGGCAAAAACTCCGCCGAGAATCCCGCCACAGCACAAGAGCAGTCCCCAGTTGTGATACACAAAACTGTCTGTTGCTCCAATCGCTTTGGCAAACGGCCGATAAATCTGCATGATCGCCTGGCGCAGAAAGCCGCTGCAGAATTCAATGCAGGCGATGAACATGATCACCCTGATGCCGGTTTCCTTGTCCTTGTAATTGAACATTTCCTTGAAAACCTGCAACGGGGGATCGGACGGACCGCTTTCTCCAGAGGTTGTGTCCCCGGTTTTTATATCGCGATAACCCGCCTCACTGGGCTTATTCCTGACAATGAGGTAACCGACAACAAACATAATGCCCAAAGCCGCGGCCGGAGCAAAGAATGCCCAGTTGACCGGCAACTTCCAGGTATCAAGAATCTGCGACGTCCAATCAAAAGCAAAGTAAATTCCCATGGCAATCAAGATGCCGAAAATGGCGCCGAATACGCCACGCTCTCTGACGTGGAACCAGGCTGAATTACATTTGACAATGGCCACCGCGCCAAAACTCTGGAAATACATGTTGACTGGATAAATAACAATCAGCGACCAAAACAACTGATTCGCGGTTATTTCGCCGGTCAAACTAAGCCAGCAGGCAATTCCCATTGCTAGGTTGGCTACAGCCGCGCCGAAAACTCCGACAAGAATCGAAAAGCGGCCACCGAACCGATCGGTCAAAGGACCGTTAAGCAGAAAGGAAACTCCGTAAGTAATGGTTCCGGCGCCAAAAACCCAGTTAAAGGTTTCCAGCATTTCTTTGCCGCCAAGATTGATGATCGCGCCATTCAGATTGTACCTACCCCAATACAGAAAGGCGTACATTACACCAAGAACGAGCCAGTTGATTGACCGGCGGCGGCGATACTTTTTGTCTTTCAGATGCGCTAATTCGCCGGGCTTTTTGGGATCTTCCTTCACTTCCGGCAAACGCCAAAGAACAAAAGCAATAACTGCGAGCAACATGGCAATCGGCGCAATGCCGGTATACCACGGTTTGCCGGTAGCGCCGTCAGCGGCCAGAACCGGAATAGAAGTCAGAAGAATAAAAATAAAAATCGAAATTTGCGCCAGCACTTTTTGAATCAATGAGACTTCATTCTTTTTATTTCGCATTGCCTCACCTCCGGTATCTGACACCGAACCATTGAACAACTCAATTATCAAAGTTCTATTTTCACCTTACTCGACGCCCCAAATATTGTCAAACATATCCAAAGATGCCACTCAATCAACACAGCTTGATTTTTTGGCTATTTTATGTTAAATTTATCTTGTATGCAATTTCAAATCGATAAACAAAATGATGGCAACCGGCTGGACAAGTTTCTTGTTGCAGAGCTGGGGCAAGCCAGAAACCAGATTCAAAAGCTAATTAAGAACGGCTCGATTTTGGTTAATCAAAAAAAAGTTGCCCCTCATAAATTTCTAAAAACTGGCGACACTATTGAAATTACAGCCAACGTAGTGGCTATTGGCGAGACGGAAAAAACGTCCGGCCAGCCAAAACAAATTTTTCGCCGCGCCGCCAGTCGCCTGCAATCCGCTCTAACTTCCCCTCTACCAAAAGAAATGCGGCCAACTATTCTGCATCAGACAAAAGATTTTATTATTATTGAAAAACCCGCCGGCCTGCTGGCTCACGCCACCAAAGCTTCAACCGAGCCGACGCTGGTGGACTGGCTGGTAAAAAAATTTCCAAAAATAAAAAAAATCGCTGACTCGGAAGCCTTAATCAGAAACGACTATACTTTTCGGCCGGGCATTGTTCATCGCCTGGACCGTGAAGTTTCCGGACTAATGCTCGTTGCGCTCAATCAATCTGCCTTTGAATATTACAAAGAGCAATTCAAAAAAAGAAATATTAAAAAAACCTACATTGCGCTTGTTCATGGTCAATTATCAGAGGACGCTACCTCAATTGAATTTGAAATTAGCCGCAAAAAAAACAAAGGCCAAATGGCAGCTCATCCAAAAGGCTCAGGCAAAGGCCGGCCGTCAATAACTGAATACAAAGTAATAAAAAGATATTCCAGGGCCACTCTAGTCGAAATCAATCTTCAGACCGGCCGAACCAATCAAATCCGCGTGCATTTTTTCGCACTGGGTCATCCGGTTATCGGTGATCAAGTTTATAGAGTTCAAAATTCAAAATTAAAAGCCAAAAGTATGGGCGCGGCCCTGAAATTAAAATTAAAAACCAAACAACTGCTTTTGCACGCAGCTAAATTAAGTTTTGTTGATCAGGAAAACCATGAACAAAATTTTGAGTCCAAGTTGCCGGCTGAATTTTCAGGTTTCTAATGTAATCATTCAACTTATTACTTCAATTTTCTCCCCTTCTTTCCCCTCTCCCTCCTCTTGCCCCGCTAAATCTTCTTATTAACTTATGTTTAATCCGCATAAACCACAAACAGATCCGCCGGAAGAAAAAAAAACCGATCCGGAATTAATCAAAAGGTTCGAAACAAAACTAAAAAACGAATCCAATTTAGAATTTACCAGCCGGCTTTTTCAAGAATTGCCGGAACTGGAATTTTATTTGGTTGGTGGCATGGTCAGGGACACTATTTTAAAACATCCGACTTCAAAAGATTATGACTTTATCGCCCGCGGTGTTGAAATGAAAAAACTTGTTGCTGTTTTGCAAAAAATGGGGCGGGTTGATTTTGTCGGCCGCAATTTTGGCGTGATTAAATTTACCCCCACCGGCTCAACCTTGCGCGAACCGATTGACATTGCTCTACCTAGAACAGAGCTTCCAGTGGGCACAGGCGGCTACCGCGACGTGGAAGCAAAATCCGATCACACTTTGCCGATTGAAGAAGATTTATCCAGACGCGATCTGACTATCAATGCGATTGCCTGGAATATGGGCGCAAATCAGCTTGTTGATCCGTTTAACGGCCAGGAAGATTTACGTAATAAAAAAATTCGCTGTGTCGGCCGGCCGGAAGACCGCTTTCAGGAAGATTATTCCAGAATGCTACGCGCCATCCGCTTTGCCTGCCGCTTTGATTTTGAAATTGAGCCGCAAACAAAACTAGCCATAATGAATTTAATGCCGCATATCAATGACCAGCGCGAAATTCCTATTGTCGAATCACTAGAAAGACAAATGACGCTCGCCACTAATGATTTAGACCAGAAAAAACTGCAAAGCAAAATTGAAAAACAAAAACAAGCAAATCCAAACGCGGAAAAACAAGAATTCGTAGTGCCGCGCGAAACAATTGCGGTGGAGCTTTTGAAGTCGCTGAAAGAAAATCCGGCTCGGGCGCTCGAACTGCTCGATGAGTTCGGCGCTTTGGAAAAACTTTTGCCGGAAGTTCTAAAACTGAAAGGCTGCGAACAACCGGCGGAATTTCACGCCGAAGGAGACGTGTGGCAGCACACAAAAATGATGCTGGAAAAGATTCGCTCTGAAGAATTCAGAAAATATTTTAAAGGCTCACATATTACCGGCGAATTTGCGCTCGGCGTGATTTTGCACGACATTGGCAAGCCGGAAACAAAGCAAACGCCGGAAGATCACGGCGTTGATAGAGTCAGATTCAACAGCCACGACACTGGTGGAGCAAAAATAGTCGGAAAAATCGCCACCAGATTTAACTTGTCTGATTTTCAAACTGCGAAACTAAAATTCATGGTTGAAAACCATATGTTTGCCATGACTATAACAAATATTTTTAACGTCAGTACATATAAATTCGCCAGACGATTTATTGACAGTCCGCATTCTCAAGACTTGTTAATGCTGTTCTACCTTGACGCAAACTCAAGCATTCGACCGGACGGTTCTTCGCCAATGAATAATTTTTTGGACACTTTGAAAAGAATCAATCAGATTAAACAAATCCGGACCGAATTGCCTGAAGAAAAATTTGCCGACGGCCAAATAATGATGCAAACACTGGAAATTAAGGGTGGACCGCTTATCGGAGCCTTAACTTATGTTATGTCTGATTTGATTGATTCCGGAAAAATTAGTGGCAAAGAAGAAGCTGTTAAATTTTTACAAAAAAACAAAGCCTTGATTTTAGAATATAAAGATAAAGTTCGGGGAAATAATCGGGAGGAGGTGGCGGACGAGATCTTGAAACGACTTTGATTTACAATCTTGCAATTTTTATTAAATTACCAATTTCAAATTTCCAAACGAATCAATTCCTAAATTTAAAATTTTAAACGTTCTTATGAATAAACTCTTTCTAATATCCGGCACTTCCGGCGTCGGAAAAACCACCATTGCTTACGAATTATTAAAACAAATGCCCAAGCTAGAACGGCTAGTTACTTGTGTTACTCGCGAACCCAGGCCAGGTGAAATCAATGGCCAAGATTATCATTTTATCAGCCGCGAGGAATTTGAAAAAAAAATACAGAGCAATGAAATGTTTGAATACGATGAGCACTATGGCAATTATTACGGCAACAGCCGACGCGACCTGGAAAAAATCTGGGAGCAAGAAAAAATCGCCATAATCCTGCTCGACGTCAATGGCGTACGCACCGTAAAAAAGGTTTTTCCCGAAGCTAAATCAATATTTATTCTGCCGGACAATTTGGAAAATCTAAAAACCCGTATCCGCCAGAGACCAATGACCGATGAAGCGTTCGCCAAACGCTGGGAACAAATAGAAAGAGAATTAAAACAAGCCGATGAATATGATTTTCGTGTTATCAATGAACAAAACAAAATCGACCAGGCAGTCGCCAAAACGCGGGCATTAATTGAAAATAATTAACTCTTGACTTATATTACAAATTAATCTATACTAAAACTCAGTTAAAAATAACGACAATAAGTGAAACAGGTGATAGAAGTGGAACAAGTGTTAGAAGCGTAACAAGTGATTAAACACCTGTTACACCCGTTACACCTGTTACACCTGTTACCCCCGTTACAATATGCCAGAAGATAAAGCAGTAGATGAAAAAAAAACAGCTCCGGAAAAAGAAGTAAAAATTGACCGAACATTTCCAAAAGTTCAGCCCGGAACTGTTGTTCGCGTTCACCAGGAAATCACAGAATTAAACCCAAAGGGCGAGGAAAAAAAAAGGATTCAGATTTTCGAAGGCACAGTCCTCGGTCGCAAGCATGGCAAAGGGATTAATGCCACAATCACTGTTTATAAAGTTTCAGGCGGCGTGGGCGTGGAAAAAATTTTCCCTCTTCATTCGCCAACTGTCAAAAAAATCAACGTAATAAAAACACAAAAAGTGCGCCAGTCAAAACTCGGCTTCTTGAAAAGCAAACATAAACGGATGAAGGAAATTAAATAAGAGAACAGGAAAGAGAATCAGGAAAGAATATATAAAATTTTAAAAATGAAAAAATACCGGCCAAAGTACTGTCCGATATTTTTTTATACAATTCAATTTATTTCAAAACTCTTTTCAAATACTGCCCCGTTGCCGACCCGGCCACTCTGGCCACTTGCGCCGGCGTTCCCTCGGCAATCAAATAACCGCCGCGGTCGCCACCCTCCGGCCCGAGGTCAATAATCCAATCGCAATTTTTTATTACTTCCAAATTGTGCTCAATAATCAAAACAGAATTTCCTTTTTCAACCAGACGATCCAAAATATATAGCAACCTTTTAATATCGTCAAAATGCAGTCCAGTCGTCGGCTCGTCTAGAATGTACAAAGTCTTGCCCGTGGCATAACGAGATAATTCAGTTGCCAGCTTGATCCTTTGCGCCTCGCCACCCGAGAGAGTTGTCGCCGGCTGGCCAAGCGTTAAATAGCCGAGACCCACTTCTTCCAGCACGCTCAATTTTTCATTCAAAATCGGCGTATCGCCAAAAAATATTTTAGCTTCCGCCACAGTCATGTCCAGCACGTCGGCAATATTTTTCCCGCGGTAATGAATTTCCAAAGTTTTTTTATTGTAGCGCCGACCTTTGCATTCGGCGCATTCCACATAAACATCCGGCAAAAACTGCATTTCAATTTTTATCAATCCGTCGCCACCACAAGCTTCACAGCGTCCGCCTTTGACATTGAAACTAAAGCGGCCGGCATCATAACCTTTTATCTTTGCCTCGGGAACCAAAGTAAATAGGTCGCGGATATAAGTAAAAACGCCGGTATAAGTCGCGGGATTTGAACGCGGCGTGCGGCCGATTGGCGACTGGTCAATGGTAATCACTTTATCAACATTTTCCAAACCTCTTATTTCTTTATGTTCAGCCGGCAAATCTTTGGATCGGTAAAAATAACGGGCCAGCGCTTTTGACAAAATCTCGGTCATCAGAGTTGACTTGCCAGAGCCGGACACGCCGGTGATGGCCACCAGATTGCCAAGCGGAATTTTTATGTCAAGATTTTTCAGATTAAACGCTTTGGCTCCCCTGATCTCAATTACCTTTGAAATTGATCTTTTTTGTTTTTTTATTATTTCAATTTTTTCTTTGCCGGATAAATATTTTCCGGTCAATGACTTTGGGTTTTTTTTAATAACGTCAATTGTCCCCTGCGCCACCACTTCTCCGCCGTAAATTCCCGCGCCTGGCCCAACATCAATAATATAATCAGCCGCCCGCATCATATCTTCGTCGTGTTCAACAACAATGACTGAATTTCCCTTGTCTCTTAATTCTTTCAGTGTTTTGATCAGTTTATTATTGTCAGCCGGATGCAAGCCAATTGACGGCTCATCCAAAACATAAATGACTTCAGACAAAGATGAACCCAATTGTGTGGCCAGACGGATTCTCTGCGCTTCTCCGCCTGACAGCGAGGTGGCGCTACGGCCAAGGGTCAGATAATCAAGCCCAACATTTTCCATAAAACCGACTCGGCGGTCAATTTCCTTGATCACTGCGCCCGCCACTTTGAATTCAGTATTATTAATTGCTTCCGTAATATATTCAAATTCTTTTTTGGGTAATTTTTTACCTTTGTATTTTGCGCTTTTGAGCAACTCACTGATCATGCTTTTCAAATCAGCAATCGCCACGTCAGTATAATCAATTATTGTCCGGCCACCGACAGTCACAGCCAAACTTTCTTTTTTCAATCGTTTGCCCGAGCACTCAGGACAAACATGCTGGCGCATATATTTTTCGATTTCTCGACGAATGTAATCAGAATCTGTTTCTTTGTGTTTATTTTCCAGACCGGGCAGCACTCCTTCAAAAACCAAGCTTTTTGTTCCGACTTCATATTCTTCATCCCCGGTGCCGCAAAGCACAATGTCCAAAGCTTTTTTGGATAATTTTTCTACTGGCACGTCAATGGAAAATCTGTGGCGCTTGGCTACGGCGGCCAGAAGTTGCCAAATCGAAGTTTGATTGGAAAATATTTTTGTCCACGGTTTGATGGCTCCCTGCGCCAGAGTTAATCGAGGATTACTGATTACAAGTTCCGGGTCAACTTCCATTTTCGTGCCGAGGCCAGAACAAACAGGACAGGCACCAAACGGCGAATTAAAAGAAAAACTGCGCAGTTCAATTTCCGGCAAATCTATGTCACACTTTGGACAAGTATAATATTGACTGAATAATGTATCTCCGGCTTTGTCCGAACGCAACACAACCACCAAGCCGTTTCCCAGGTCAGCCGCTACTTTTGTTGATTCGAAAAGTTGATCCTTTGTTTCCTTGTCGCCGTCAAGCAGGATGCGGTCAACCACCACTTCCACTGTATGTTTTTTCTGTTTATCAATTTCAATCTGTTCAACTTCTTCAATGCTATATAATATTCCGTCCAACCGAACCTGGTAATAATTAGCCTTGCGAATTTCGTCAAAAATTTTCCGATGCGAGCCCTTTTGTTCGCGAATAATCGGCGCCAAAATGGAAACATTGACTTTGTGATTGATGCTCCATATTTTTTCTACGATTTCTTCCACTGTCTGGCGGGACACTTCATGCCCACAGCTGGGACAATGAGGATGGCCGATACGGCTGAACATCAGGCGAAGCATGTCATAAATTTCCGTAATTGTGCCGACAGTTGACCGAGGATTTTGCGCGCTGTAACGCTGGTCAATGGCAATCGCCGGCGAAAGGCCGGTAATCTGATCAACATCCGGCTTTTCCTTTACTTCAAGAAATTGACGGGCGTAAGAAGACAAGCTTTCAACATAGCGACGCTGGCCCTCAGCATAAACTGTGTCAAAGGCTAATGAAGATTTTCCTGAACCGGAGAGCCCCGTGACAACCACCAATTTATTGCGAGGAATGTCAATGTCAATGTTTTTCAAATTATTGACTCTGGCGCCTCTGATGGAAATTTGATTACTCATAGGAAGGACTGTTGGTTAGTTAGAATGAAAATTAATTACTATCCAAACATGCTGCCGTAAATTATAGCAACATAAAATGGTTTTGTAAAGAGGTAGTTACAAATATACAGACTAAAACAATCTCATTACTGATCTGTACTATCTGTACTTCAAATCTGTATCTCTGTACCCCCAAAAAAAAGGACGCCAACTCATTTAGTCAGCGTTCTTGATTTTGTTCAGCTCTAATAATTTCACTCGCGCAAATTACCCAGTTTTTGCAATTCAACCAGGTGGGCGTACAGGCCATTCTTTTGAACCAGACGAGCATGGTCGCCGGATTCAGCGACTTGGCCATTGTCAATCACGTAAATCATATCAGCCCGCTGAATGGTGCTGAGGCGATGCGCAATCGCCACAACCGAAATATTCAGCTGACCGCGAATTTTATCCAGCATGAGCTGGATCGCTTTTTCCGCTTCCGAATCCAAACTGGAAGTTGCCTCGTCCAAAATCAGCACGCGGGCGCCGTTCAAAAGAGCGATGTAGGCGCGAGCTATTCCCACTCGCTGTCTCTCGCCGCCGGACAAGCGAATACCTCGCTCGCCGACCTGCGTATTAATTCCGTCGGGAAATCGTTCCCGACTGTTAATAACGTCATCCAAATGAGCCGCCCGCAATGCTTCCAGGACTTGCGCCTCGGAAACATCAGGATGCGGATAACGAATATTTTCAAGCAAGGTGGCGTCAAAAATATCCACGTCCTGCTGGACAATGGCAAACAGCCGTCTATACCAGGAAAGTTCCAGGTCTTTGACGTTTTTGCCGTCCAGCAAAATTTCGCCGCCACTGGCATCGTACATGCGGCACAGCAGTCTCGCGACCGTGGTTTTGCCTTCTCCGCTTTTGCCAACCAAAGCAACCATTTGATTTGGCTCCAGACACGACGAATAATCAATCAATACCGGCGAATCCTTGCCAGGATAAGCGAAAACTACGCGCCGGAATTCAAATCTTCCCTCATATTTCAAGGGAACAATCGCGCCCTCCACATTGGCAATATCAGACTTCTGCTCCATCAGCTCCTTCATTCTATTTACCGCTACAGTTTTTCTCATAATCCTGGCGTAATTGGCCATAATGTCGCCGATACTAAAAATCGTCACGTTGCCGGTGGCAATCATATAAACCACCGTGCCGATTGAGCTCCTGCCCATTGCCACGAAAACAAAACCAAGGGCAATGGTCGCAAAATAAAACAAATGCAACATTAGTCCGGAAACATAAAAATACCTTTGCATTTTTATTGAAGCTTCCGTATCCAGATCATACATCTGCCCGCGCAGATCAGCGAATTTTTCAATTTCTTTGTTTTCCTGGACAAAGTTCTGTACTGTTTTGACGTTGATAATCGACTGGCAGAAATAACCAACCGCCTGCTCTTTTTTCTTTTCCCAAATCTCCCAGGCGCTTTCAAATTTATTGTGCATGTGGTAGTGGATGTACATGGCCGGAAAAAATGGCGCCACGAAAAGCAGTCCGAGCTTCCAATCAATTACCAAGGCTACTGTAACATTGATGATCAGATAAAAAAGCGCGGGCACGATGCCCCAGTAAAGTTCCATGACAATCATAACCAGCTTTTCACAGCCCTTTTCGATTTTGGAAATTTTCTTGCCGGTATTTTCCTGTTCATGATAATTGAGCGACAATGACAACAGCTTTTCCTGCGCCAGGACAGGACAGCGATTTTCCAATTTAATTACTCCGAGCAGAAAATACTTTTCCGCCACAAAATGTTTTAGTGTCAGCGCCGCCACTTTGACAACCAAGAGCGCGCCGGTGAGCGCGATCAGGCCGCTACTGATTGTCTTGCCGCCGATCACTTCCGGCAGCTCATCGAAAATCAATTTCAACAGGTAAGGAAAGCCAATATTCAGAATCTCAATCACAAATATCATTATTGTCGCAATTATGATCAGTCTCTTGGCCTCGCCAAGCAAACTCCACAGGTTTGACAAGCTACGCAGAAATGAACTGATATTCCGGTCTTCCGCTTTTACCGCTCCGTCCCAGTCGCTCATGTTCGCCTCCCTTGTATTAGCCGCTAGACTAATGTTTTGTTTCGAAAATTGTAAAAGATCAAAAAAACGTCCAGAGAACAGGACGTCTTTGCATTTTTATAATGAAGAAATTTGTTTTAGGTTTTCATATTATCAAACAATTTGCCTTCAATCAAAAAACTGCCAAGATTTCCTGTCCTCGATTGGGCGGGTGCATATGCACGCGCGCGCAATCCGGCACCGAAAACAGCACCAGATGTATTCCATCTAGTCATGCCTGCATTCATTTTTTGAATTGTTTGATAACTATTCATAAAATCAATTAATAAAACTTGCTTCTTACAATTTAATCTTTTTTGTGTTATTCACAATATAAGACGTTCGCATCCATATATTATTACGAACATTATATCTTAACACAAAACTACGTATTGTCAAGTGTGGCTAAAATTAAATAAAAAAATAGGCAAAATACCTATTTATATTCATCCTATTCCTATTACGTCCTGGCTAATGGCTTAATTTTCAAAACTTCCTGCGCTGACAACTCGGACAGCGAATCTTCCTCCTGTAATTTGCCGACCAAAGTATCAACCTTTTCATCCTCCCTACGAACAGCCACCACTAAATCGCCTCGCAAATCCGCAAGTTTGTTGTCAAGATAATCCTTTGTAACCATTTGATTTTCAAGATGACCGGTTCGTTTGTCAAGAGAATCTAACCTCGCTTCAACTTTATCAAAACGCTTATCAACTTTATTAGCGAAGTTATTAACTGCGGACAAAATTTCATCGGTCGTTGCTTCGGCCATATAAATTGAACGGTTTCACGATTTAACAGTTTAATATTTTTACTATTATACTCATTAAAATAAATTATTGCAAATCGTATTTCTCCACATTCTCATCCGCGATTTTTTGAATTAATTCTATCTCCGCTTTGCCTTCATCCGACTTGAATAAATGTTTATAGCGTCCTTGCAATTTGAAATATTCTTCAACTTTTGGTCGCGGTTTCGGACATTTAACTGCGTTCGTTAGTTTGCCGTTCTCATATTCAACAATCGGATAAATCCCGGTTTGTTGAGCGAGTTTGGCTATAGTAATAGTATCCTTTGAATCAGTATGCCAGCCCGGCACGCAGGTGCAGAGTATTTGCAAATATTTGGGACCGGGAATTTGCAAAGCTTTTTTTACTTTGTTCCCGATGTCAATCACATTGCCGACTGTGGCCGTGGCAACATAAACGCATTCATGCGCCAGCGCGATTTTCACCATGTCCTTTTTTTTCAGCTGATTGCCAAATGAAACTTTGCCCGACGGAGTAGTCGTGGTATTGGCGCCAAGCGGAGTGGCTCCGCTGGCTTGAATCCCCGTGTTTTCATAAGCTTCATTGTCAAAACAAACATATAAAATATTTTCCCGCCGGTACCAAGACCCAGAGATTAAACCAAATCCAATGTCAAAAGTAGCGCCATCGCCTCCCCAGGCAAGGATATTGGTTGATTGGTTAATTGGTTGATTGGTTAATTGACGCTTAAAGTTTAAAGCCGCTAAAACACCGGACGCGACTGCCGCGGCGTTTTCAAAGTTGGCGTGAATCCATGGAACTTTGAATGCGCTCATCGGGTAGCGAGTAGTTGTCACTTCACTGCAACCGGTGGCATTGGCAATAATCGTATTTCCCCCCGCCGCCGCGAGCACATGCCGCATAGCCAAAATCTCACCACAACCTGCGCAGGCCGAGTGTCCGGGATTTAGTAAATGATTAAATGGCATTTGGTATGGCATAAACATCTTAAAGGTTATCAGCAATATCTTTGTATGAATCAGGGATGCACATATCGTTGCCGTTATACTCACCGGACGTATTATTTGCACACAGATAACCAGCCGAACAGTCATCATCGCCACCACAATCGCAAAGGGTTCCCTCGCAAGTTCCCTTTTTCCATCCACCACCAACGCACAAACTATCGTTGATGCCGCAGGCGATAGCTGACGCGGGAGCACAAATATTTGTGCTCCACTCATCTGTACAAAAAAGCTTATAGCCACAAGCATCTTTATCAGAACTAGGACATTTTCCCCCTATCAAAGCTGTTCCATCAGTGCTCTTGCAAGCATTACAATTATTCTTTCCCCAATCTGTTATACAATCACCCGGCGACAAAGCTGTACCGGCGCAATCGGAATCAGCATCACAAAGTCCCCAATATTTTTGCGACGCAACTACAGTTGAATCACCAACAGAGCTATAGCCATATGGCACACCAGGCGCACCCACGTCGTTCGCAAGACAATAATTCCAACCGCAACCATCCTCAATGTCAATACAAACGGCATCCGGCCCACAATCTTCATTATTGTTACATTCGCATCGCGTTTCTGTAGTTCCCTCACCATACCAGTGGTCTTCCTCGCAATCCATGCCCTTATAACAAGATTTGTTATTTCCCTCGTCACATATTTCCAAATTAAGATGCTGCAACATACAAGCACCGGTCACGGTTTCGCAATATGATCCTTCTGGACAGTCAGCATCGTCATCGCACATACAAGATCCACCCACACAATTATTGCTGATACATTGCTCAGCCTTATCACAGGCTTCACCTTGCTCTCTCTTATACTTACACTCATTTGCCGAAAATATATTTTTAATGCAGGCATAACCATACAAAACTCCGTCTATCTTTTTCTTCTTGAAAAAATCCGGTGCTGTACTATAAGGCTGATATGCACAATCCTCTTTTTTTGAACATTCGCACTTTCCGCCGGAACAACTACCGCTGTTGCACTGGCTATTGTCCGAACAAGATGCGCCAATTGCCTTACCCACAATACAACTATTCCAAATATTCCAAGAGGTGGCGCAAACTAACTTGTCTTTTTGCGGATCTCCCGGAGCAACTTCATTTTTGCAATCTTCATCTTCATTACATTCACATCTCTTTGATCCCTGCTCCAGTTCACAATCATCGCTAAGACACTCCTTATTACTTCCACATATTGCTCCAACCTTCAATGAAGCACCGAACATTTTATCAGCTAAAGAACAATCAATATCCGCGTCCTCTTGAAAATCTTTTGAATCAATATCTAATCTAATACCACTAGTTTCAACATCATAAGCCCTCATTGTTTTCCACTTTTTCCCTTTTTCCGCTGGGAGTCCGCCGGACATCCAGCCCTCCCCCTTGGGACTCATCCAAACAACAGTAGTGTCGCAAGGCTCTATCCATATACCATTATAAGCCTCATTATCTTTTTCTGTGCTAATAGGATTTTCCGGATTTAGAGCGACATAATACTCATCGTCAATTGTTCCGTCAAAGCCAATCCAACTCATGCCCGCCTGGGTAGCAACAACAATTTTGGAATTGGTGACAGCGGCGTTGGACGCCCCGGTATCATTAAGTTCAATCATCAGCATATATGAATCTTTTGCACTCGATTTTTTACTCGCCACAGCGGCCTTTATATCACTCCATCTAATATAATATACTTTATCGCCGTCTCCTGGGTTATCTTTAATCGGGTCGGCGCAGGTGGAAGTAGCGTCACTATCTAATGCTACACAATCCGCATCACTATATCCTCCCAAAGCATATAAACCTATCGAATCCAAAAACCTGCCATCATCATACTTCAGATATCCCCAAACCGCGGCGTCAATACAAGTAACTTTATTTTCTTTCATCGCTTTGTCTTCTGGTGACGGCAAACACCATTGTTTGTGCCCATCTGCCGATGGCTTACATATAGAGCCAATACACTTGCCAGGTTCTTCGTCAATACTTTTATCTTTTATTTCATACGAACCTTCCTGGCCACACGTATTATCAGTCACCTTGTACTTAGCTGCTGGCACCTCATTACAAAAAGTAAAGGAAGAAATCCCCTTCTCTCTGACTACCTCAATCTTTATCGGTTCCAATTTTATTAAATTCGGGTTAATAGTATTCAACAAAACATAAGTGCCGAGCAATAAGATTAAACCTAAAACCGCGCCGGACATCATGCTCTTGGCTTTGGAAATCATGGTCTGATTCAGTCCGCCCATCATGTACATCACCCCGCCGATCATCAACATTAATACAGCAAGCAATGATCCGAGCGTCACGCCATAGCGATAAACCGCATTCAGATATTGAGCAACCCAGGGAATACGGATGCACATTTTCTTTTCATAATCCTCGCAATATTTTGCATCTTTTGCTTTTTCCGCGGGGGTGCATTTGCACGGCGCCTCATCCACGGCCGTAAAACTCGTAGGCAGATCGCCGAACTGAATATTGATCTTCGCTTCTTCCAAATTAAAGCCAGCCTTTGGAACCGCCGACGGAGTGGATTTTGGTGTTCCTGAAGGAGCAGGGGACGTAGGCTTAGGCGTAGGCGGGGGCGCCACCGGGCACAAGACAGCACAAGTATCAGTCGGCAATTTTATATCTTCTACTGTTCCGTCATCGCAAACGCACACGTCCGTAACCAAAGGAAGCTTACCTACGCATGCGGCAGTGCACGGATCAGCCGGCGGATATGAAGTTCCTGCACAGTCGCACTGTTTCGCAGAGGCCAGAGCAGTCGGAACTGAAACAAAATATATTAAATTAAAAGATTGCAGTAATATTAAAACCACTGTTGATAAAATAAATAGTTTGGTGAATTTAGTCATAAAATTTTGAAATATGTATGATGGAAATATACTTTAAATATAGCAAGAATCACGCTGTATTATTCAAACCGTAAATAGTTTCTAGATTTCTCCATTCCGTTCGCCCAGATTTGATATTTATTCTCGCGACGAGTTCGGCTCACTCCAGTCGAAATGACAAGAAGGAAAATGCTCTGCCTTCTCTCTTTGTCATTTCGAATAATGCTGCCCCCCCCTGCCGTGTCATTCCGAGCGGAGCGGAGCGAAGTCGAGGAATCCATTCCTGCCAAAGGAAATCAGCATTTCCCCACAAACACCAGTCCACTGTTCCCCTTTTGCGCTTGTTTATAAATAGCGGCAATCATCTTCCTGGTAATATCACGCCCACCGAGACCGGCAACAAAAGATTGGATTTTTATTTTTGGATCCCGCATTGCCGCCTTGACCTCACTGGCCAGAATTCCTTCATTGCCGAGCGAGATGCTCTTGTCAATGACCGCGACATTCTTCGCGCCCGACAAGGCCTTGATAATTTCCAAGGTTGGAAACGGCCGAAAACATTTAATTTTTAGAACTGCAGCGCTGCCGCCAGCGTTGTTTATTTCGTCAACTGACGCGCGAATCGTGCCGACAACCGAACCCATGGCCATGAAAACTACTGCCGCGTTTTTGCTGCCGTAATATTCCACCAGTCCGTCATCGCCGCGCTTGAATATTTTTCTATAACTATCAAATTCTTTTTTTATAATTTTTTTTGAAACCTCCAAATCACTGGCCAAATCCTGACGAATTTCCATGTAATCAGCCGGCGTGGCAAAACAGCCGAGACTGACCGGGTTTTCAGGATCCAGAAACTGGCCCGGTTCAGGACAATAGGCCGGCAAATAAGAATCCACCATTGCCTGCTCCGGAATTTCCACCGGCTCAAAAGTGTGCGTCAAAACAAAACCATCCATATTGACCATGACCGGTATTTTGGTTTGTTCGGCGATTTTGAATGCCAAGATATGAAAATCAACAACTTCCTGATTATTTTCCGCAAAAAACATTATCCAGCCGCTGTCGCGCACAGTCATCGCGTCCTGCTGATCATTCCAAATATTGATCGGCGCCGAAACCGCTCGATTGGCGCAGGTCAAAACAACGGGCAGGCGCATGCCGGCAATTGTAAATATTACTTCGGACATCAAAAGCAAACCCTGCGAACAAGTCGCGGTATAAGTACGCGCGCCGGCGGCGCTGGCGCCGAGCACGATCGAGGCCGCGCTGAATTCGCTTTCCGCGCGCACATATTCAAAATCAGCTTGTCCGTCAGATCTGAGTTTGGACAAGTCTTCGACTATATGCGTTTGCGGAGTAATCGGATAAGCACTGACTACTCCGGGCCGGCATAGATTTACTGTTCGGGCTACGGCGTTTGAGCCTTCAATACAATACTTCATATAGAATTAACACGAATGGGCCACCACGCGAAGGACACGAATTAAATGGCCGATATAATATGAAAAGCGAATGGGCTATAACACGAATGGGCTACCACGCAAATGACACGAATTCAATTAAAGATTAGACTACATTGAACTGGATTTCCAAGATTTATATTCGGCATTTATAATGCGTTTTGGTTTCAAATAGTGCTGGCGAAAATTGACCAATATACCAAGACGAAAATTTCCACTCGCTAAATAGCGTTGCAGTTGATAATAATCCCCCTTTGTTAAAAGTCTTTTTACTTTAACTTCGATAACCATCTTTTTTTCTTCTTCCGCCACAACCAAATCAGGTATATTTCTTTTTTCTTTTTCACCTTCGAACGACGGCGGCAATGGCATTTCCCTGGCGCATTTTAATCCAAAAGCAATTATTTTTTGTTCCAGTTTATCCACATATTGCCGACGACTTCTATATCGCCCCAATTCATTTTGAACGTCAAATAAAATACCGTTTACTTAATATGATAATTCTTTATATATTATTTCCACCATGATTTATTCATTCGCATTTTCTCAAGGAGCCTTTGCCTTAAATTTCATCCATCTAATTCGTGTCATTCGCGTGTTCCCGAGCTATTCGTGTTTTATTCGTGTTATTATTTTTCTTCAAGTTCCATTTTAATACACTTAACAGGACATTCCTCCGCGCAAATACCACAACCCTTGCAATAATCCAAATCTTTTTCATAAAAAACCTTGCCCTGCAGAGCCTTGTCGCCAACCGGAAAAATACAACCCTCTGGACAAACGCGCGCGCAAGCGCCACAGGCGATACATCTGTCATGATCAACTATTGGGACAAATGTGCGCCAGTTGCCTGTTTTATTTTTCTTTGATGTACCGGGTTGAACGGCGATGTTTATCTTCATAATATAAAATAACTAGTGATTAGTGCGGGAGAAGTGAGAAGTGACATTGAAATTTCACATTTCACCTTTCAACTTTTAACTTTTAACTTTTAACTTTTCCCTTTTAACTTTTACCTCCTCTCGATCATCTGCCCTTTTTGATAAATTCAAAAGCCGCTTCCAAGGCCGCGATATTGGTTTCACCAAGCGGTCCACTGAATCTTTCCGCAACGGCTTTTTTCAATGATTCCAGGCTGACAGCTCCGCTCATGGCGGCAAAGGCGCCGACAATGGCAGTATTAATAAAAGGTTTGCCAATCTTTTCCAGCGCAATTTTCGTAGCCGGCACTATAACAATATTTTTATTTTTAATCTGCGGCCAACTTGTTTTTTCCGTATTAATTAAAATTGATGCTTGTTTTTCCAGCCCCAGAAGGACTTGGCGGTCATCATTAATCAAACTCGGATCCTGAACAATCACATAATCAGGGAAATAAATCTGCTCGCGCAAATGAATCGGCTGCAAAGAAATACGGCAGTAAGCCATGACCGGCGCACCTCGCCTTTCCACGCCGAAATTAGGAAAAGCCTGCGAATACTTCCCATCGTAAAAAGCGGCGACCGCGATCAATTCTGCCGCCGTGACCGAGCCCTGCCCGCCGCGGCCATGAATTCTAATTTCCAGCATTGTTTTCATAAATCGCTAAAAATTTTTCCACTACGTCTATCCAATTAGTTAACGGCACCACGCCTTGCAATTTATAACCATTGATAAAAAATGTGGGCGTGCCGCTGACTTCGCCTTCTTTAGCGGCGAAATAATCTTTTTTTATTTGAGCCAACGTTAAATCATTGACCAAACAATCTTCAAACTTTTTTTTGTCCAATCCGAAAGTTTGAACAGTTTCCGCCAAATTTTCTTCGTTTATCTGACCCTGAAGCTGGAACATGCGATCATGATACAGCCAAAATTTGCCCTGCTGATGCGCGCAAACTCCGCCTTTGGCCATCTCGATTGAGCTACCGCTAACCACAGGATAATTGCGCCAATAAAATTTTATTTTGTCATGATACTTGCCTTCAAGTTCTCGCATAATGTTAAAAGCTTGCAGGCAACGAGAGCAATTAAAATCACCAAACTCAACTATTTGAATTTCAGCCGCTTCATTTCCTTTCCATGGAGACATTGAATTGACAATATAATCCATGCTGTACGGCGCTTCCCTGCTTAAATCTTCAACTGTCAAATAACCGCCGGCTTTCATCTGATGATAGACTTTGTAAACCTGATATATATAGAGAGGAGAAAATAAAATTATAATTCCGACAAAACAAAACCCAACTATCGCCCACCAGCGCTTGTACCACTTCTTTGAAATCAAAATCGAGCCGCGCTCTTTTTCTTCCATAAAAATTATTAATTTTATTGTACCATAAATTTAGAAAACAAGAAAATCGGTAAATTAGATAATTAGGTAATTCATGGAACGGTCTTCATAAAACATAGCGCAAATCTTTTCCTTTCAGTTGCTCTATGCTCTATGCGCTATGCTCCACGTTTCGACTTGACAAGTTATCTGCTGCCTGCTATATTACCCACTGATTAAGCATTATCTTTAATTTATGACTTTCGTCCTGACTATCATTCAACTCATCTTTGGCACCATATTAATTGTGCTAATTTTGCTACAAAATCGTGGCGGCGGACTTTCTGGCGTTTTCGGCGGCGGCGACAGCGGCAATATCTACAGAACCAAACGAGGCATGGAAAAAGGAATTTTCTTTTCAACTATTATCTTCTCCATACTTTTTTTAGGCATTTCGCTGGCAAACATATTGCTTAGCGTTTACTAATTTTTTTATCTTCTCTGCCTAATTATTTTATTGAACAACCACTTTAATTTTTGTGTCAATTATCAAAGATATCTGGGTTAAGTTTAAACTGCTGCAAATCAAGGCGAAAGAAAAATTAACCCAAAAAAAACTAAAACATTTGCATGAACACGATCAACGTCTAGTGCAAAAGTTGGCTTCAAACAAAAAGATTCCAACATTTCAACAGCTGGGATATATTTATAAATATCTCTCAAAAACTGAACTGCTGATTATCCGAATACTTTGCGGCATTATTGCCGTGGCTTTTTGTTCTCTAATGATCAACGGATACTGGTCGCACTCGAGTCTAGTGCCAAAAGCCGGCGGCACCTATACAGAAGGGCTGGTAGGCACGCCACGCTATATCAATCCTCTTTTTTCGCAGGGAAATGATGTTGACCTCGACATGACCAACTTGATTTTTTCTGGCCTTTTCCGATTCACAAACTCGGGCGTGGAAAAAGATTTGGCCGCCGATTATCAAATCAGCAGCGACCAGCTGAACTACACTATCAATCTGCGCCAGGACATCTTGTGGCACGATGATGAAAAATTTGATGCGGACGACGTGATTTTCACTTTCAATCGCATTAATGACAATAGAACAAAAACCCCGCTTTTTTATAATTTTCAAGGAATGAAAGTGGAAAAAATCGACGACTTCACAGTTAAATTCATTTTGAAACAACCGTTTGCGCCCTTTCTGGAAAGCTTGACCGTTGGTATTTTACCGGAACATATCTGGCGAAATATTCAGCCGGAAAACATCATGCTCGCAGAATACAATCTGAAGCCAATCGGTAGCGGCCCGTACAAATTTAAATCTTTGACAAAGAACAAAAATGGAGAAATAAAAAGCTTCAAACTGGAAAAAAATGTAAAATATTATTTAGGCGAACCGTACATTGATGAAATCGGTTTAAAATTTTATGATGACTTCGAACAAGCGGTCGAAGCGCTAAACAACAAACAAATTGACGGCATCAGCTATCTACCAAAAGAAATCCGCGCCAGAATAATTAATAATCGAAACATTAATTTCAGACTACTCAATCTTCCTCAATATACGGCTGTTTTCTTCAATTATGACAACAATCCTATTTTGAAAGATCTCACCATCCGCAAAATTTTGGCACACGCGACTAATAAAGAAAAAATCGTCAATGAAATTCTGAATGCTGAAGCTCAAATAATTGATAGCTGCCTGCTACCAAGCGCACTGGGATACAATCCTGATATCGTGAAATTCCCATACAATGTGCAACATGCCAAAGATGAATTGGAAAAAGCCGGCTGGAAATTAACCGAATATAAACCAGCAAACATAACGACTGAAAACAAAGAGGAAAAAGATACTGACAACAACGCTGAACAGTCGGACGAAGTCGAAGGCACTGACGCGACACCCGAGACAGAACAAGCTCAAGTTGATGAATATCCATATCCGGTAAGAAAATTAAAAGACCGCTATCTTGAATTTAATCTGACAACAGTAAATCAACCGGAAAATGTTAAAATCGTCAAAGAATTGCAAAAAGAATGGCAACAAATCGGCGCAAAAATCAATTTGGTAATTGTAAATCCTGAAAACATTCAAGCAACTATTAGAGGAAGAGATTACCAGGCTCTTTTGTATGGACAAATTCTGGGCCAAGATCCTGACCCATATCCATTTTGGCATTCCAGTCAGAAAACATATCCTGGTCTCAATTTAACTTCTCTTAATAATCCTGATATTGATAAATTGCTTGAAGACGCGAGAAATACGAGCGATGACGCAAAGCGCGCCGAAAAATACAGCAAATTCCAAACTCTTTTGGCGGAAAGCGCACCAGCGATTTTCTTGTTCAATCCGACCTACACTTACCCGCAAAGCAAAAAAATTAAAAATTTTAATGTTTCCAATATTCTCACCCCGGCCAATCGCTTCAGCCAGGTCTACGAATGGTACATCAAAACTGACAGGCAATGGAAAAAATAATTTTCCTCAATAAAAATCTTCTTCTTTTCCATTTTTTTTACTCTTGTTTTTGCTTTTTTAATTTTACAAATTACTCAATTGTCTAACTAATTTTTTATATTTTTCTTCTTTTACTTCTGTTCTCCTTATCCTCTTGCGCCTTTACTTCCGTCACTTCTATCAACTCTATCTCGTTTATCTCGTTTTCTCTCTATCTTCTTCCCTTTATTCTTCTTATTCTAATCTAACAATTTTATTTTAACTTATCTTATGATTCAAAAACAAAAAACCAACCGATCTTTCCCGCGCCACAGGCCGGGACAAAATCAAAAAACCCGCTTCGTGCCGCAAAACGCGGCCCCGCGAACCGATCAAACTTCAGTCAAATCAAGCTGCGAGCCTAAACTTCGAATTATGGTTCTCGGCGGACTTGAAGAAGTCGGCAGAAACATGACCGTAGTGGAATACGGCCAGGACATTGTCATTATTGACATGGGTCTTCAATTTCCCGAAGAAGACATGCCGGGAATCGATTACATTATTCCCGATATTACCTATCTAAAAACCAGAGCCAAAAATATTCGCGGCGCTATCATTACTCACGGACACTATGATCATATCGGCGCCATATCTCATTTATGTCCCGGGCTTGGCAATCCACCGATTTACACGGCGAAACTAACGGCCGGCCTAATCAAAAAACGACACGAAGAATATAAAACTGCGCCACTGGACTTACGCATAATTGATCCGGACAAAGACAAAATC
Organism: uncultured Gammaproteobacteria bacterium; assembly: GCA_964590105.1. Classification (GTDB taxonomy): domain Bacteria; phylum Patescibacteriota; class Patescibacteriia; order UBA11705; family JABHMO01; genus JABMRF01. The sequence continues at coordinate 262,920 of CAZPYM010000002.1, read as the reverse complement.
AGGCTTGGCGTTTTCACGGCCGAATTTTTCCGAGTCAATCACAATATTCCAGACAGCATGGGAGTTGTACTACACACGCCCGTCGGAACGATTGTTCACACTGGAGACTTTAAAGTGGATTTGAGCCCGATCAATGACAAGCCGATCGACTTAAATCGCATCGCCCAAATAGGCGGCCGCGGAGTTTTAGCTCTCTTGGCCGACAGTACTGACGCCGAACATCACGGCCATCAAATTTCCGAGGGAGAAGTCACTCATTCAATCGAACAAATCTTCCGCGAAGCTCACGGCCGGATTATTTTCGGCACATTTGCCTCGCTTATCAACCGCATCCAGCAGGTAATTTCCGTGGCTGAAAAATTCAACCGCCGCGTATATTTGGACGGCCGGAGCATGAATTCCAATATTGAGATTGCCCACCAGCTCGGCTATGTCAAATTCAAAAAAGAAACAATGATTGAAGAATCTGAATTAAAGCGATTGCCTGACAATAAAATTGTTGTGCTCGGCACCGGCGCACAGGGAGAAAAAAACGCTGTGTTGAATAGAATCGCTAATAAGGAACATCGATTTTTGAGCGTAAAAAAAGGCGATTCCATTGTTTTCTCGTCATCTGTAATTCCCGGCAATGAACGCACTATTCAAAACCTCAAAGATACTTTTTACCGACAGGGAGCGCGCGTTTATCATTATCAACTGATGGATATTCACGCCGGCGGACATGCCAAACAAGAAGACTTGAAACTGATCATCCGATTATTTAAACCAAAATATTTCATTCCGATTGAAGCTTATCACTATATGCTCCGCCTTCATGGCCAGCTAGCGGAAAGCGTCGGTATTCCCCACGAAAATGTTTTCATTGCTGACAATGGACAAGTTATGGAATTTTTCAAAGGCCCGAATCAACACGAAGCCAGCGGCCGGCTGACCACGGAAAAAGTTCCGACTGAATACGTGATGGTAGACGGGCTCGGCGTCGGCGATGTTTCGTCAATTGTTTTGCGCGACCGCCGCATGATGGCCGAGGACGGCATGTTCGTGGTGATCGTTACGGTCAAGAAAAAAACCGGTGAACTGGTCGGCAGTCCGGACATTATTTCGCGCGGATTTGTGTATATGAAAGAAAGCAAACAAATGATTGAAGACGCGCGCGATCTAGTACGCAAGACTGTCGGCAAAGCCGTAAAACCGGGCTTTGATCCTATGCTTCTAAAAAACAAATTGCGCGATCATGTGGGCGACCTGCTCTGGAAAAAAACCAAGCGGCGGCCGATGATTATGCCGGTAGTTATTGAAGTTTAAAGCTGTAGAAATTTACAATTTTTAAACGAGTCAATTTCTAAATTGAAAATTCATTGTAAAACTGAAAATTGAATACTTGAGAATTATAAAAACCTCCGCCACGACTTTAACCACGAACGGAGGTTTTTGATTATAATCTTCGATTTTGCTATAATAAAACCATAAAAACGTGATCAACATGATCTGTCACATGATATGACTGATAAATTTTATCAGCATATCAGTACAATCAGTACTCATTTATGTCCAAACGAATCTTCAGTGGCACTCAACCCACCGGCATCATTCATCTCGGCAATTATTTTGGCGCTATTTATAATTGGGTTCAGCTTCAAACCGAATACGATTGCGTTTTTTCAATTGTAGATCTGCACGCGCTCACCATTTATCAGGAACCAGGGCGTCTCAGCAAAAACATTTACGACCTGGCGAAAATTTATCTGGCCGCCGGACTGGATCCAAAAAAAAATATTATTTTCCGGCAGTCTGATATGCCGGAGCATGCTGAACTCGGCTGGATTCTGACTTGCCTGACGCCTATGGCAGAGCTCGAACGCATGACGCAGTACAAAGACAAATCAGAGCGGCACAAACAAAATGTCAACGCCGGCCTTTTTACATATCCGTGTTTAATGGCGGCCGATATTCTACTTTACGACACCAATGTTGTGCCGGTTGGCGAAGATCAGCTCCAACATGTTGAACTGGCAAGAGTAATTGCCAAGAAATTTAATAATTTGTACGGCAATGTGTTTGTTCTGCCGGAAGGCAGGGTGAATAAGGTTTCGGCACGGCTCAAAGGACTGGATAATCCGGAAAAAAAGATGAGCAAATCAGCTGCTTCAGAATACAATTACATTGCCCTGACCGACGCGCCTGATCTGATTCGTAAAAAAATCAAAAAAGCGGTTACAGATTCTGGTTCTGACATTAAATTTGATCCCAAGCGGCCGGCCCTAGCAAACTTAATGACAATTTATCATCTGGTAACCGGCCGAGAAGCCAAGGAAATTGAAGCCAAATTCAAAGGGAAAGGTTATGGCGATTTTAAATCTGAACTGGCCGAACGCGTAGTTGAATTCCTGTCTCCGATTCAGAAAAAATTCGCTTCAATTTCAGACAAGCAAATTGATTCCATGTTGCAGGACGGCGCCAAGCGCGCAAAAGTCCTGGCTGAAAAGAAAATGAAGCAGGTCCGCAAAGTTATTGGTCTATAAAACTTGTCGAATAAAAAAAACCTGCTTGAAAAGCAGGTTTTTTTATATTTTTTCGCGCCAATTCGGGCAATTCGTGATAATAAAAAAGTCCTGAACAAGCGAGTAAGCCGGATTCTGTTTTAGCCGTTATCTATCTGGGCCGAAGATCACTCTCCGACTCAAGCACCCTACCAAACTTGGGTTTGCTTTCAGGCAAGGGTTTAGCCGTTTCACTCTTGATGTTTCCACCAAGACTAACCCCGAGGGGTTCCTGACAAATTACTTTGCCAGGCGTCTCTGCTCGCACCTCTATCTCACGATTGACAGGAATTACCTGCTACCCGCGTCAAAAAATGACTGAAAGTCCGGACTTTCCTCTCTCCGCCAAAAGGCAAAGAGCAACGGTTCTGCTTGTTCAGAACCAATTTATTATAGCAAACCAAACGCTTCTTGTCAAGCCGTCATTATGCTGATATAATTATGAAGAACGCACTAAACAAATAGCAAACATACAAGAATTTCGCAATCAAAAAGCAATATGAAAAAAAATGCGGAACTATTTTTTACCTTTTTAAAAATTCCAATTGATTTTATTACTCTTGTTTCTGCTGGCCTCCTGGCTTATGCGATTCGTTACAAAGAATCTGTCCAGGAAATCAGACCGGTTATTTTTGATCTGCCATTCAAGCAATATTTTATTTTTGTTTTAATCGTATCCTTTATCTGGCTTTTCTTTTTTGCCGCCGCCGGCCTATACTCTTTCGCCCGCCGGAAAGTTACTGACGAACTGGCCAAAATAATCCTGGCCTGCTCTACCGGCATGATGGCATTAATTATCTACATGTTTTTCGTGCGCGAATATTTTTCTTCACGCTTTATTGTTTTAACTGCCTGGGGATTAAGTATAGTGTTGGCGATAATTGTCAGAAGCCTTGTCAGAAAAATTCAAAATCTTTCGCTAAAAAAAAGCTGGGGCGCGCACAATGTTGTCATTATCGGCAAAGACAAAAACACCGAAGAAATCATTCGCGCTTTTAAAAATCAGCCGTCACTCGGCTACAAAATTATTGCCCGCGTTGAAGAAATGCAGGACGGCGACAAAGCCGATCTGCTGGCGCTTCACAAAAGGAAAGGCATTGATGAAATTATTCAGACTGATTCCAGCCTGTCCAGAAAAGTTTCCATTGATTTGGCAGACTTTTGCGCTGAACACAATATCATTTTCAAATATGCGGCCGGACAGTTTGAGGCGCGCACCACTAACGTGGAAGTGCACATGATTGCGGGCGTACCGCTTATAGAAATCCGCAAAACCAAGCTGGACGGTTGGGATAAAATTATAAAACGCGTTATTGATTTTATTTTCAGTACAGTTTTGATAATACTTTTCAGCCCGGTCATGCTGGTGATCACACTTTTAATCAGACTAGAAGATCCGGGTCCAGCGATTTACAAAAATGAACGCGTACGAAGCAAAGGCACTTTCAATGTTTACAAATTTAGATCAATGTATGCGAAATATTGCACCGGCAAGCAATTTGCCAAATACGCCGACCAGAAAGCGGTTATGGAATTTGAAAAAGGCTTAATCGCCAAACAATCTGAACGGCACGGACCTGTTTACAAAATTCTAAATGATCCGCGCCGCACCATAATCGGTCGCTTTATCGAACGCACTTCCCTTGATGAACTGCCTCAGCTTTTCAACGTCTGGATCGGCAACATGAGTTTAATTGGTCCGCGCCCGCATCAACCGCGCGAAGTGGAAAAATACGAGAAACACCACAAACGAGTTCTGGACATCAAACCGGGCATTTCAGGCCTAGCGCAAATTTCCGGCCGAAGCGATCTTGATTTTGATGAAGAAGTTAAGCTGGATACTTATTATATTGAAAACTGGTCACTAAAACTGGATCTCTGGATAATTCTAAAAACACCCTGGTCGATATTAAAAAGAAAATCAAAGGTCTAAATTTCTTCCACACTTTAGTGGCTCTCCCATACCGACAATTAATTCGGCTGAATTCTGCCTGCCGCCTGAACTCTACAACCGCACCGGAAACTCCCGCCCGCCGGGCAGTTTTTAGTTTTATCAACCGCTTTGATTTTTTGTAAATATTTGGTAAGCTTATTAGGCTACTAATTGCGTAGGTTACGAATTACGAATTGGATACTAATCTACTTATATCTACTAATATTCGTAATTATTTGTAGATTTGTAGCGGATTGGTAATTAGTAACCTTATGAATGTAGCATTAGTCCACGACCACCTCGCCCAGGATGGCGGAGCGGAAAAAGTTGCCAAAGCTTTCACGGAAATTTTTCCAGGAAGTCCTGTTTTTACTTTGGTTTATGATGAACGTAATGTGGAGCCGGACTGGAAAGACAAAAACATTCAAACTTCTTTTTTGCAAAATCTACCCTTCGGCGTTTCCAAATATCAGTGGTATTTGAATCTAATGCCGGCCGCAACCGAACATCACCGACTGAATGATTTTAAATTAATTCTCTCCAGCTCTTCAATTTTTTCCAAGGGAATAATCCCCGGTCAAAATTCAACCCATATCTGCTATTGCCACACGCCTCCCCGATTCCTCTGGACCAGCACGCACAACTATCTGGAAGATTTGAACCAGAATTTTTTAATTAAAAAAATGCTGCCAATAATGCTGACTAGACTTCGCCAATGGGACAAAATCGCCGCTGAGCGAGTTGATCATTTTATTGCCAATTCGCGAGAAGTGCAAAAGCGCATAAAAAAATATTATAATCGCGACAGTGAAGTAATCCATCCGCCGGTTGACACTGCCAAGTTTTGCATTTCAAATAATATCGGCAACTATTTCCTGGCCGGTGGCCGGCTGGTCGGCTACAAAAGATTTGATTTGCTGGTGACGGCTTTTAACCGGCTGAATATGCCGCTTATTATTTTCGGGGACGGCCCACAAAAAAAACATTTACAGCAAAATGCCAAAAATAACATTCAATTCCTCGGCAAAGTTTCCGAGAAAAAAAAGTCAGAACTATATCGCCATTGTTTGGCTTATTTAAATCCGCAACTTGAAGACTTTGGCATTACCGCAGTCGAAGCCATGGCCAGCGGACGGCCGGTCATAGCTTTCAGAGCCGGCGGCGCGCTGGAAACTGTTATTGAAGGAAAAACCGGCACGCTTTTTGAAGAACAAACATGGGAAGATCTGGCAGACAAGGTTTTAAGATTCAAGTGCCAAGATTACAAACCCCAAGAAATCAGGGAACACGCTCTACAGTTTGATGTGGAAATTTTCAAACGGAAAATTAAGGAGTTTATTGTGACAAAATTGCAAGGTTACTAATTACCAATCTGCTACGAATCTATGAATTATTACTAATCCGGCATTCGCCAAATATATATTCGTAGCTATATGTAGATTAGTAACCAATTCATAATTCGTAACCTATGAACATAGCAATCGACATTCGCTGCCTAATGGAGCGCGAACTGACCGGCGTCGGCGAATACACATTTCATTTACTCAAACATTTATTTGAAATCGATAGCGCCAACCAGTACTATCTTTTTTATAATTCCCGTCAGAATGTTTCTAAATATATTCCGAAATTTCCCAAAGATAATGTTCAGTACTGCCCGTTTAAAATGCCCAATAAACTGCTCAACTTCGCTTTGCTGGCCAAGCATCCTTGCCTTGATTTAGCAATTAAAAAAAAACATAAAACACCAAAGATCGACCTGTTCTTTTTCCCGAATCTAAGTTTTTTACATACCAAATGTCCATACATAATTACGGCGCATGATTTGAGTTTTGAATTTTTTCCTGAATTTCTTTCGCTAAAGCGGCGACTGTGGCACTGGTTTCTCCGGCCGAAAAAACTTTTTCAAGAAGCAAAAGAAATCATTACCGTTTCTAAAAATACCAGCCAGGACCTCATCGGCAAATATAATATCCCAGGCTCAAAGATCAGCGTTGTTTATCCCGGCATTTCGCCAAACTACAAAGTACTGACGGAAAATGACATTAAATTAAAAACAATAAAAAATAAATACAAACTGCCAGACAAATTTATTCTTTTTCTCGGTACGATTGAGCCGCGAAAAAACATTCAATCGCTCGTGTCGGCATTTAACATTTTTAATAAAAATAATCCCGGATATTCGCTGGTCATTGCCGGAAAAAAGGGTTGGAAAACCGCTGCCATAGAAAAAAAGCTAAAACAAACTCAGGACAATTCAAAACAAGACGAAATAATCTGCACGCAGTTTGTTCCTGACAGCGACAAACGCTATTTGTACAATCTGGCTTCAATGTTTGTTTACCCTTCTTATTATGAAGGATTCGGCTTCCCGCCACTCGAAGCTATGGCTTCCGGCTGTCCGGTCATCACTTCAAATAATTCTTCCATGTCAGAAATCTGCGCCGATGCCGCGCTTCTGATTGATCCGACAAACGTGAATGATCTTGCCCGCGCCATGGAGCAGATGATTGATCCGCAATTAGCAGACTATTACAAAACCAAGGGCCTGGAAAAAGCCAAACAATTCATTTGGTATCAGTCTGCGCGGGAGGTGTTGAATGTTTTGGAATCAATTGCTTCCAAATAATCTTACCTTGACAAATTATTACCGCAATGCTATATTGTATTCTTGTTCGTTCATCGAGACTTATCCTTTGTTGACAAGCGCGCCCGTAGCTCAGTTGGTAGAGCATCGGACTTTTAATCCGAGGGTCAAGGGTTCGAATCCCTTTGGGCGCACGATTGGCCTTGCAGGAGGCTGAAGGGTTGATTACCGGAGCTTCGCTAACTCCGGCAATACGACCAGCAATGGCGGCGGTGACTGTGCGTGCCACGGAAGCGCTATCGCGGGGCCGGAAAGAACTACTTCCCGACTGCACTTCCGACGCATGGCAGTTGAACCCGTTCATTACCAGATGCAAAGTCCTCGCCGGCAAAACCGCATATTCTCCTTGATCCTGCTAAACGGGAGATATGCGGGCTTTACCAAAATTCTTTTTCTCAACTGGGGCCATAGCTCAGACCGGCAGAGCGCCGTTCTTGCGTAGCGGAAGGCGAAGGTTCGATTCCTTCTGGCTCCACTGGTGGCTGGCACAAGTCAATGTGTCCAAGATCTGTTAAGCGATAGGGAGGCCGTGGGGATTAAGAAAGCCCTCGGCACGACCCTTTGCGCCTCGGCGTATCGCGCGGTATCCAAAGTCCGCAGGCAGAAAAAAGACACAAGCTTGTGTCAGTCGCCCCTTCTTTCCTACACCTACTGCAACTCACACGAGTTGCAGTTTTTTGTTTGCACTTTGACAATGTCCTTCTAAAATTATAAAATAATTTTGGACTTCGACAATCAACTACAATCAAAAGGAGGCGTCACATGACACCGAACTGGACTCTCGTCCTGGCAAGCCTCCTCTTGAACGGGATCGCTTGCCTATTGCAATATCTTGTGCAGCAATGGGAACTAAAAAAAGGGAAAATCCCTGCGCGCGGTAGTGCCATCCACGGCACAAACCAAAAATTCAATCATTGGCAAGACGCCCATTGTCAAACTTGGGGCGACATGGTTGGACTCGGGCTGGTCGTCTCAGGCTTTGCACACCTGGCCTGGTACGGACGGATCGAACTTGGAGAGTGGTTAATCTTTCTTTTCCTTTCCATATTTGGGATCTGGTCGTGGTACAGAGTCGGGACACATCAGAAGTATAAACCCAATTGGAGCTTTCCAGCGCCTGGCAAGGTCAGTCTTGGCGGTAAAGTTCACCTTGTGTATTTTGGAGTGAACGTGGCCGTTTCAAGTATCTGTCTTTTGCATGTTTTGTCTGGAAATATTGAAAAGACGCCGAGCTATTTGATTGTGGCTGGATATCTAGTGTTTCTCAGCGCGGTTTTGGTAGACGTAATCCTCGGTCATAAAAACCCGCTCGAATCGCAGGCGCCGCCACTCGTTGAGTTCGTGAAAACCGGAAGGATCCGGGGGACTATCTTCACATTTCTCCTCGCCTTATCCGGATTTGTAATGTATGGGGAGAATCACATAGACTGGATGGTCGCTTTGTTTACAGCGCTGTCCTGCTCACTGCTACACATGTCCATCATGACTTTCAATGATTGGTATGATCGAAGCCACGACTTGCAAAAGGGAAAACGGTTGGCGTATGATCATCCTAAGGCATTCTGGTCATATTGGGTCAGACTCACAGGGCTCACCTTGACAACGATCAGTATACTTGCAACGTTAAATACTGTCGTGGCACTTTTCTGCTTTGGCATTCTAGTGCTTGGCCTTGCCTACTCATACCTCCAGAAATTGGTTGTTATTAACAATCTGATCGTGGCTGGATGTGGCGCAAGCCCTGTCCTGTGCGGTTCAGTATTTTTCCAGAGGAACGATGCGTATATCTGGACTTGGTACAGTGTGTTCTTCACTTTGATCCTTGGGCGAGAGATTATCAAGGACATTGAAGATGTGACCATTGACACAGGACACAAAAACACTTTGCCAGTCACGCTGGGAACTTCACCCGCCAAGTGGATCGCCTTGTCCATATCCACGCTCTCCGGCTTTTTCATCTTTCTTACAAATAAGGCGAATGAGCTGCTGGCATTTCTGGTATTCTTGGTTTACAAATTTGTAAAGTGGGATCCGACAAGTATCTCAAAACCCATGATCATTCTCCATGATACCCTGATCGGGCTACTCGCTATCTGCCTTGTTGTGCCAGAAAAGTATGGCATCGACAGAGAAGCGGTGATGCTCGACATGTGGTCTATTGAGCACTTTCTCTGGGGCGTAGTCGTACTTGCATCCCTGAAGCGCTTCTGCCCAAAGCTTTCAGTAATGAAGCTACTCAGTATCACGCTCGCCATTGCATACGGATGGGAGCTCATGGAATACCTTCTTGAATTGGGAATTTTAGGAAAAGGAGTGTCGGCCTGGAAAGTTGGGCACGAACATTGGTCCAATCGTTTAATCGGGGACCCTCTTCTAGTTCTATTGGGGGGTTATGTACAAGTGCGTTGGCAAAATGCATGGAAATGGGCCGTCTTGCCTTGGATAGTTTGGGGGATAGCGAACTATCTCTCTCCAGATAGTATGTTTATTACAAGGACCGTTCTCGACGCGTTGCCCTGGTAGTAAACGCAATAAAGGAAACAGACAACAATCCTACTGCAACTTACACGAGTTGCAGTTTTTTGTTTCAAAATTTTTCAAAAACACACACTTGACATTTTAATTTTTATTCATTATAATAACCAATCGCCGTAATTGCAGTAAATCATAGGTTGGAGGGAAATAATGTCCCTTGAAATCTGTCGCCGAATGATTGAAATTCTCAGCATTCCCTTTGCGGAAAAATTTTCGCCTGAACAAAGCGCCATACTAATCATGCCCGGCCAATATCAGAATTGGCGAATTGAACAAGGAACAAAATTGTGGCCGCGGAAGGCAAAGCATCTCTGGGTTGCCGGGACAAGGGATGACCCGCTATATTCGCGGGAAGATGTTGTCCAATATGTTCGAACTGATTCTCCTGACATTCTCTGCGGCGGCTGGGCAAAACATACTTTATGGCAAAGGGAATGGGCGCGTGATTTGTTGCTCAAGCATCAGCAGGTCGGACACGTCATTCTGACAACCGCCGCGTATCACCTACCGCGTTGCTTTCTGACCTTTTTGCAAACCCTGCAAAAGGCCAACTGTCATCGGGAAATCTCGCTGGTTTCATTGCTTAATCCGACCGGCCAGTCATTTACCGATGATCAAGTTCAAGCGGAAATCGATCGCATAGGAATTTATCAGAAAAAAGGCTACGTAGCCTCCTTTGCCCAGCTCGATCTTTTCTTAGCACAGCGAATTGTATAGCGCCAAATCTGTCTTTCCTCACACCGAAGGACAGTTTTTTTTCTTATAAATTAAAACACTACCTTGACACAAGTGCATTATATTGATAATGTTTTGAACTGAAAGCTTTGTCATTGCAAGGAGGGAGCATGGCCGAAAACGAAAAACATTTAATAAGAGGGGCTGAACACCGAAGGGTCTATGAGGAGACCATTCGCGGTTTGTCGCTCAGCGTAAAAATTCATCTGGCGCAGACATCAGGCGGCGATGAACTGTGCGCCATCTGCCTGGATCCCAATCCTGAAGTAATCAGAGCCGCAATTCAGAATTCCTCTTTTGGCCCGCGGCACGCTCAATTGGTTGCAAAATATCATCATTCCGGAGCAGGTCTGGAATATCTAACCGGTTTTCCTGCTTTTGTCAGCGATACCGCCGTAAAAAGCGGGCTTTTCAAAAATAGCTTCAGCACTGAAGTTGCTCTGCGGAGATGTTTCAGCACGCTGTCACTCTTCCTGCTGAATAATCTTTCAGAAGGACGCGAATCAACTGAAAAAACGACTAAGCTCGCCAGATTATTTCTACGAGAAAAATTCGACAACAGCTCTGCAGAACAATGCGCGGATTTTATTATCAGAACCGAAGGCCGTTGTCTCAAGTATTTAATCGGGCTAAGAATAAAACACGAGACCGCGAAAATTCTGTCCAGGCACACATTCACATCTCTTCTGCTTGTTCGAAACCTGCTTGTTTTTCCCGGCCTGCCGCCGGAAGTCTTGCGGGGAATGACCAAATCAATCTTTGTCTGGAATCATCCGGAGTTTAAAAAAAGAGTTTTGGGGCATCAAAATTGTCCGGCAGACATAAAAAGAAAAAACATCTAAAGCAAGCAATCACTGCTTGCTTTTTTCATGCCTTGACACATCTTTATAATATTGCTAATATACCGCCTTGACATGTTTGTCTTTCCAAGGGGGAAAAAAATGACTAATCAGGGAGAATCTAGATCACACAGACTCTTGCATGTTCCGACCAACAAATGGCTGGACCACTGGATCGATGGCTGGTACTTAGTAGCGGACGAAAATGATTGCTGTATACTTTACGACGAACGAAACAGCACGGACAATCTCATCCCCATGCTTGAGAAATTGTTCCACGGTCGAGTTGAAATGTTCTTTTTGAATGCGCTTCCGAACGGAGATCAAGACAACTCGCGAGAGCAACTGAAAAGCGCGACAGGGTAATAAAAAACATAAAAAAAACCCCGCTCGAATATTATCGAGACGGGGATTTTTGTTATATGCTTTGCAAATTTTTCAAAACTCGTCTGTACAAATTCGCAGGTATTGTAACTCCATCTTTCGGCGGACACCAGCAGTTGAAACAACCGACGTTACGACTCGCTTCAATATACCGCCACCAAATAACGGACAGGGATTCATCTTTGACATTGCCTAGCGATTCGGTCGCGCCTGGACACATGATCACATTGCCGGTCAAAGAAACATAAAGCCCAGCAGCGATCTGATTGCACGGATGCATGCCGGGCAAGACTGAAACTCCTCCAGCTTCAATCTGTTCCAGCGTTTGCAAACCATGCCGAATATTCCAACGATAAATCCGAGTCCAGAGCGCGATCTTTTCCTCATCGGAAATATCATGCTCCAGCAAAAATCGCTGATCAATCTGCTTGCCGCTGACCATCAGGGCGGCGGTGATCGGATAGATATTACGCCGCCTTGACCAAGCATAGATGTCAAAAACTTCCTGCGCCGTTGACTGAACTATGGGATTGGAACAAGTGGCGAGGCGCGTGGGAAAACTATCGGCAAAACCAGCGCCGACCAAATTCAACAACGCCCGGTCACGGATTTCAGTATGCCCATTTTTCCCAACTCGCCGATCCTGAATCTCCGAATAAAATGACTGAAACTTCAGCATAAAACTGACTTTCAGTTTGGCCAGTTCAGAGCAAAGGTGCTTTGCATTCTTAACGCCATATTTGCGATTAACCTGTCGCGCTTTCTCATCATGGCCGAGTACTTGCCCGGCAGTGAAAACTGCGGCACCGACTCCTCGATCGCTCAAATCGCGCACGAACTGCAAAAAACGCGTGTCTTCTGTTGGCTCGCCTTTGCCGCAGATCTTTATGCTTCGCAATCCAAGTTTGATTGCTTCGTCAATGACCGCCAGCTGTTGTTTGTAAGTCAACTCTCCGGGCAAAGCTTCGTCAATCACATTGTGTTTACGATAGCAATCCGGACAGTTCAGTGAACAATAGCCGCCAAAGTCAAAATCCAGCATCAGAAGTCGACCGCGATCGCGTTCAACTTCTTCGCGGGTGAAAAATCCCCAGTGCTGAATTCGATTGTCGAAATCAGCAGGAAACTTATCCGGAAAAACAATTGGAACGTCGTGAATTGTTTTCATTTGAACTCCTCCAGAAATTGCGGCATGTTGGGTGGAATTTCTTTATCGCTCTCAGTGTAAAACACTGAACAAGCGCACAATTCAAATCGCTTGACCCACTCTCTATACTTGTCTGAATTCAAAATTTCATCAAGTGACACGTCATAAATATTACCAAGTTTTTCCGAATTTCCCGGGCAGGGCGTAACCGCGCCATTCGGATAAATCGTTACAGAAAAAACCGGCCGAATACACTTGTCTTGAGACACCATCCTTTGCGCAAAACACGGCGCGTGAACATAGCCGAATCGCCTTTCAATCGCCTGCGCCCGTCGGAAAAATTCGCGCGCCTCGGCAAAGCTCAAGCCCATTTTCTTTTCTTCCGACGAAGTGCAAACCTGCATGTATTGTTCAGCGTAAGGAATAATTCCCAAGTGCCGCATGGCCGGGATAAAATCATTAAGTACTCGCTCCATATTGCCATGAATCACAGGGATTTCCACGCCAATCCGATTAGCCTTGTGCAGACCGGCGCGCAAAGCCAGCTCTAAAGCTCGCAAGGTTTTACGAAAGCCGTTAAAACGGACAATGCCGTTATGTTCGCTTTCCACAATGTCCCGCAAAGAAAAAATCAAACTGATCGGGCGCTTGGCCAACCACTCGATATCATCAACCGACAAAAGCGTGCCATTGGTGAAAATCAACATATTGAATCCGGCTCCGATAATGCGTTCAATGTATTCCCGCGCATTTATAGCTAAATGCGGCCGGCGCATTGTGAAAAGTTCGCCAAGACCGGCGTAGCCGATCGTCCGAGCTCCATGCCGCCGCAAAGAATCAAGCATTTCTTTCAGCTTTGCCTCCGAATAAAACTGTGGCAATATACTGTTTGTTTTTTTCTTATCATTGCCGGCATAACAGCCGCGGCACCACTGATTGCAACGCGTCGGCAACATGAGCCACGCCAACAACAACTTTGGCTTTTCTTCCAAACCATTTGCCCAGCGCAAGTTGTGTTGTTTTACCGCTTCGGCTTCGACCGCGGAAAGATAATCTTCCCGCAGAGCCGGCAATGGCCGCTCGGGCATTGGTTCAGCCGGAATCAGATGCCGGCCGACGATACGCAGGCCTTGTTCTGGTTCAACTAAAACATCTTTTAATTCTAAAAATTGGTCTTTCATGTTGTCCTCCTTTTATTCAAACCAATCCAAAGAATAAGCCCTTTTACCACAACGCGTGGTTAACAATTTTGTTTTCGAACGATTAGCCGGTAAATGTATTCGTCTCTCTGCATCGCCATCTTTTATATATTCCACATAATTCCAGTCTCGCTCACCAAATTCTGTTTCAACAATAATTGTAAATACTCGGCGTCCCAAAACTTTAGTCCCAGTGTGACGTTCATAGTCAATATCAGCAAACTGCCATGGAACACCAGTTACCCCGGATTGCTTAATAACAGCATCAACTTCATACAATTTACAATACCGATAATGATGCACAACCAAACTTACAGTTGTAATTAACACCGCACAGACACAAACCAAAACAATGATCCACCACATGGTCAATCACCTCCTTTATATTTCAAAGAACAACTTCCACATGCAAAATCAAGAATTTAATTTCGCGAGTAGAAGCCCAATTCCTTGAATTGGGCTGATTTTTTACAAAAAAACTACCATTGATATCGCCCTGTTTTAATCCAACACTTAAACCTTTCCTCGCCCAAGGACTCCCTTTCCAAATCAAGCTTGGCTTGCATCAGCTCACCCGGCGTCAAATGCGTTGTCCCATGCGGCGCCGCGTTCAGCTGATACAATTCCGGATACTCTTCAATCGAATAATCCAATCGTTCAATTTCCCGTGACCATATTCTAGTTCCGGGAAAAATTGAATAAATGTACGGCGTAGCCAGACCTCGCGCCCCGGCCGCTTCAATAATGCCCTGAATTTGCTTCATGCGCGATTCCGCCAGCCGGAATTGCTCGGCGCTGTCATCGGCCCGCCCCAATATACAAGAATAGCTCAAATATCTTACCCCTTGGTCAAGAATCGCTTGCAAGACGCGCAATTCTTTATCAAAGGGAATCAGTTTGCTGTTCAAATCATGAGGATTTTCCGTCTGCAAAAATTCAAACGGCGTATATTGTCCGTAACAGCCGACAAACTGGCCGTCAACAATTGCGTGTCCGTACAGCTCTTTGATCAACGCAAAGTCTGGCTCGTTCTTCTCCTTATTCCATAAATCACGGATCACCATTCCCTGCGCGTATTCAAACGAAAATCCATATTGCCGGATCAACCTGATGTATCCAATCAACAAATCCCGTTCGCCACGGCCGACCAATGAGCTCAAAGAATCATCCCAGATATTGATCGTGCCAATGCCGAACGTTTTAAAATGCTTAAGCTCTTCTTCCACCCGAGACAACGACTTGAACCGAAGCCGACCGTATTTCTGTGGCGTCGTACAATACTCGCAAGCATTATTACACCCGCGGGTAATGTAGAGCGGCGCGATCGGCGGCCGCACTTCCATTCCGACGTAACCCTCAATCGGTGTTGTCCAGAGCGACATGTCATCAACAAACAAGTCCATCGCCGGTAGCGGTTCATCGTCAAGGCAAACATTGCGATTTATTCCGTTCATAATTACTTTACCGTCGGAATAATAAGCTACACCAAAAATTTCATCCACCTGCTGGCCGAACTCCAGCCGCCGCAAAAGTTCCGGCCCGGCGACTTCTCCTTCTCCCACTACAACGAAATCAAACAGTCTGCGCTTTTCAAAATGCTCGTGGCGCAGATAAAATTCCGGCCTGAATGTCGCATCCGTACCGCCAATAATTATCTTAATTTGCGGATTCACGCACTTGGCATAACCGGCAAAATCAACCGCGAGATTGGCCCACGAACTTGGATTGATGGTCAGCCCAAGAATATCAGCCCATTCCAGCTGGCTCCGGATCGAGTCAAACGGCATTCCCATTCTGGACGCCACCATTTTTCCTTCACCGTAATTAAATTCACAGTAAGGAACAATGACGTCTTGATCGCGAATCTTCATATCAATTACTCTAACTTCCGCCACGCCAGATGTCCGCATAATTGCCGGCACCAATAGCAGGCTCGGCTTCGGATAATTGGTGCGAATCACAGAACACACAACATCCGTTTGCCCATCCCGTTTCCAAACCAAATGCAAACTCGGTAATTCCACGTGCAGATAGTTCATGCCCCCTCCTTATTAAAGGCAACTGTCAAAGAACTTTCCATAAACATCTTATTGTATTAAGTTAAAAATATCTTGTCAACAATAAGGACTAAAAAAAACTATACGAAGAGTAGCAATAGACGAATGCTTAATAAAATTACAAGAATTTGACAGATTATTTTTTGCATGATATAGTGTCTAAAACATAGACAAAATTAACTAAAATCATTTTACCCGACTTTAGTCGAATACGACTACACGGACGTGGAAACAAAATGTTCGGGTAAATTAAAACGCACGCGGTCCTGCATATCCCACTAAAGTGGGGCGAAATATATTTAGCAAAAATTGACAAACATGAAATACCTACTCGATTCCCTAACAAAACTTGGCATTCAGCCAAGACAAGCTGAAGTGTATTTAGCCTGCTTGGAGTTGGGCTCTGCCACGATTCAGGAACTGGCGCAAAAATCAAAAGTAAAACGCACCAGTATTTATAATTTTTTGGAAGAAATGAAAAATCTCGGACTGCTGACCGAAATAAAAAAAAATAAAAAACTTTTGCTGGCACCGGAAAATCCGGAAACTGTGCTAAAGCGCGCGCAAGAACGGCTAAATGAAGTACAAAAAGCCCTGCCAGAAATTTTAAGCATTTTCAATCGCCCAACAAAAAAACCCAAGGTTCGCTTTTATCAAGGGCTCGAGGGCCTGCGCGCGGCTTACGCCGACTATTCTGTTCCGGACGGAAAAATATACGGATTTACAGATTATGAAAAAATGTTTGAAACTTTGCCCGAGGATTTTTTATGGCAGGCCGGGCCGGAGGCGCGCGTGAAAAACAAATGCTTTTTTTATTGCATAGCCAAAGACGGGCCAAAGGGACGGCTGATCAAAGACAAGGACCAACAACAGCTCCGCAAAACACGGCTGGTGCCGGACATTGATTTTGAAACGGAAATAAACATTTACGAAAATAAAGTTTCCTTAATCTCTTTCCGCAAACCATATGCCGCAGTGATTATTGAAGACAAGGCCATCGCGCAAACCATGAAATCAATTTGGAATTTGGTTTGGAATAGTATAAGATAAAAAGACAAATTCGTCTTTATATGAAAATCGCCATTGATGCCCGCCTTTCAATCATTCGGCTAAGCTCAGGACTCAAGACGACACTAACTTTATAAAAATATGATAATTGCAATTGATTGCCGAATGTACGGGTCATCACAATTCAGCGGAATCGGCACATATATTCAGCGCTTGACTGACGAACTTTTCAAGTTGGATCAGGAGAATGAATATATCTTGTTTTTACGCGAGCCGGAGTTTTCCAAATTTAATCCGCCGAACAAGCGCATTAAAAAAATTCTGACCAATTGCGCTCATTATTCTTACGCCGAGCAAACCAGGTTTGTTTTTGAGCTAATAAAGCACAAATTTGACCTAATTCATTATCCGCACTTTAATTCTCCGGTTTTATTCCGCAAAAAATCAGTCTGCACCATCCATGACCTAACGCCCTTTTTCTATCCGGGCCACAAAGCCGCGTCCGGCTGGCGTCAATGGGCATACCGCGCCGTATTTCGTTCAACTGTGGGCAAAGCCAGCCAAATTATTGCTGTTTCCGAGAGTACAAAGTCCGGCATTATCAAGCATTTTCAGGTTGACCCGTCAAAAATCAGCGTTACATACGAGGGTGTGGACGAACGTTTTAAAATAATAGAAAATGGTGGTATAATTAATAAGACAAAAAACCAGTTTGGCATTACCAAACCGTATATATTTAATGTAGGCGTCTGGCGCAGCCACAAAAACATCGAGGGGCTGGTCAGAGCGTTTAATTTGCTTAAAAAAAAGTATAAAATAGAGCATCAACTGGTGCTCGGCGGACGCGAAGATCTGCATTACACAAATGTGCGACGCGAGATCAACAATTCGCCATATAAAAATGACATAATCGCAACAGGATATGTTCAAGAATCTGAGCTTCCAATATTATACAATGATAGCGACCTATTTGTACTTCCTTCTTTTATCGAAGGTTTTGGCCTGATTGCCATTGAAGCGCAAGCTTGCGGAACACCGGTTATCTCAACCAATACCAGCTCCATGCCGGAAGTGCTCGGGGACTCTGCCCTATTCTTTGATCCGGAAGACACTGAACAAATGGCCGAGCAAATACACAAAATTATTTTTGACCAAAATTTGAAGAGCCAGATTATTAGTAAAGGACTAGAAAACGCCAAGCGTTTCAACTGGGAAAATTGCGCCAAACAAACATTGGAAATTTATAAAAGCACATGACAGCAACCAGTTACATGAAATTCTTTCGCTACTTTATTTATAAACAATTGAGATAATATGCACTTATTAGATTATGTAGCAATATCAATATTCTTCCTGATCCTTGTATTTATTGCTATCAAATCAATCAAGGAAAAATCAGTATTAAGCTATTGGTTAAACAAACGTTCCTCGGGCTTGTGGCTATTAACTTTTTCACATGTAGCGAGTATTACCATCGCCGCATCCGTGATAGGTGTTGTTGCCGCCGTATATGATACTGGCATTTCGTTTGCTATCTCTTCAATAGTAGCTTCTGTAATAGGCATGATAATACTCGCTTTAGTAGCTAAAAAAATATTCACAATCCCCGAAGAACATAGATTTACTTTGGTAGATATTTTCAAATGGAGATTTGGAAATAAAATCAAATATCCAATCTTATTTTTACTAATCACAATTTTATTTCTGCTTACAGCCATAAATTTAGTTGCCATAAGTCAACTTGGCAGTATTTTAACCGGCCTTAATTACAATCTTGTTTTAATAATTAGTATTGCAATTGTAATCCTATACACAGCTATTGGTGGTTTAAAAACCGACCTTTTAACAGACTTTGTGCAATTTTGGTTTATGGGTGGCCTACTAATTATGCTATTTGTTTCTGGCGTGTTTAACAACGGCTTTGACCTGATCGCAAATCTCCCAAAAGGACACTTTGACCCTTTTGCTTTTGGTGGCATCGGATTTTTTATAGGTACAATACTGATCGGAGGATTTGTTTATTTAATGAACTCGGCTACATGGCAAAGAATATTTTCAGCAAAAAATGAAAAAATTGGAATAAAATCACTTTATTATAGTATTCCCTTTATGCTTCTGATTAGCTTACTAACGATGTTTATAGGACTATTCGCAGCAACGATGCTTGGTGATGTAAACAGAGATCAAGCAATGTATTTATTAATTCCCAAATTACTTCCTGTGGGTTTAGTTGGATTAGGTTATGCGGGCATTCTATCAATTATTTTGTCGTCGATTGATAGTTTATTAATAGGAGGTTCAACTATTATATCAAGAGAGTTTAAAATTTTCTCTTCCTTGAGAAATGCTCGGCTTACAACACTGGGCTTGGGAATCATTGCCGCTTTCACTGCTTATATATTTCCTGACATAATTAATCTTGCTCTTTTTGCCTCATTCTTAATGCTCGCCTTAACACCATGTCTTTTATTCAGTTTATATTCAAAAAAAGTTAATATAAAACAGGTCTTAATTTCAATGATAGGAGCGCCAATAATACTAATCATTTTTTCATTTTTTGCCTATAAAATAGCATTTGTTCCTGCAGTATTATTTGCAATTATAGTATTCTTAATTCCATTTAAAAATATCCAGAAATCACAGCCATAAAGTAGCAAAAGAACATCATATAACGGCGCGTATCTGGTTCCGTTCGTCGTCGTACCGCCGCCTCACCTAACCCAGCGTGCTCCATTACGCTCCGAAAAACATCAGCTATACGCAAACGTTATATCATGCAATATATGAAGAGCAAAACAAAATCAAAAAGAAAAACTTCAGCTGGTTCAGACCGAAAAAAAACAAAAAAGCCAACCAGCAAAAAGAAACCAATCCAAACTTCGACCAAGGACGACCTCACCATCGGCCTGCTTCAGCATGAAATTGATCAGATTCTTGGTAGCCAAAGTAAAAATGAAACCAATAAAGAACTGGAACAAGCTGTAATGAAAGAACTGGCCAAGCTACTGCCTGAAAAAGAAGCCATTACCAAAGAAACTGCCGCCAAGCACACCAGCATTATTGTGCAGAGTATTGCCAGGAGGGCGGAGCACTCACCGTATGTTTTGGATTTGAGCGCTCTCATTGAAAAAAAGAAAAAAGCTAAGCAAGAAAAGCACCGGGTTTTGTCGTTTTTTCATCATTTACACGAACACCAACCGGAGGCGACGGTTCAGATTCGGGAAGAATCGCCAGCCGCCATTGCAATTCCGGAAACAACTCACTTTGCCGAGCCGACCATTGTAGCTGAATATGAAAATCAGATTGAATTTAAAAGCGGCGCGCCGAAAGACACTGATTTTTACGAACAATTTACCAAAACTCCATTTTTCTATCATTTAAATCTTCCTTTGCGCTGGCATCGGACAATTATCGCCTACGCTGCCATTTGTCTTTTGATCGTTACGCCGATCAAAGTATTCGGCCATTATCAGGAAATAAAACAATCTCAGGATCAAATAGTCAGCTATGCAACAACTGCTTATGAAGATCTAAAAATCGCCAGCCAGGAATTAGCCGCCAATAATACTGCCGGCGCCGCGCAGAATTTCAGCCAGGCAAATCATAATTTCACCCAAGCCAGCCAACAAATTGCTGAAATTGACCTTTCAATTAAATCGATTCTAAAAATTTTACCGACCGATCAGGCTAATTTGGCTGACGCCGAGTATCTCTTGGAGGCCGGCCAGCAAATCTCGGCCATTGGCCAAACCCTAGCTCAATTATTTGATATTTTTACCAATGGCAGCCAGGCTAGGCTGACTGACAAAATATTTTCTTTGCAGGAAAAGCTCGAAGAAATTATTCCGAAGCTTAATCAGCTGGAAGACGACCTGGCAAAAGTCAGGATCAAAGCCATTCCCAAGGAAAAACAAGAACAATTTGAAAAAGGCAAAGAAATTATTACTTTGCTAAATAATGACGTCAAAGAATTCAACAGTTTTTCAAAAATATTAAACCAGCTTCTGGGCTCTGATTACAAACGGCGTTATTTATTTGTTTTTCAAAATAATAATGAGGCTCGTCCGACCGGCGGCTTTATGGGCAGTTTTGCCTTAGTAGACATCGACCGCGGACAAATTAAAAATATTGAAATTCCGGGCGGTGGCACCTATGACTTGCAAGGCTCATTATTAGAAAAAAGGATTTCACCGTTCCCTCTGCACTTGATCAATCCGCTTTGGGAAATGCAGGACGCCAATTGGTTCCCGGACTTCCCGACTTCAGCCGCCAAAACAATTTGGTTTTATGAAAATTCCGGCGGGCCAACCGTTGACGGCGTCATAGCGGTCAATGCCAGCCTCATCCCGTCGCTCATGCAAATAATCGGCCCGATCGACTTGCCTGGCTATGATAAAACATTTACTTCTGATAATTTTATTGAAGAATTGCAAAGGTCAATTGGCATTGAATACAACAATCCGGCAGAAAACAAGCCTAAAATAATTCTTTCCGACCTGGCGCCAAAATTATTGGACAAAATTTTCAGCGCTGACGGAGAACAGCTGTTAAATATCGCCAAAACGCTAAAACTTGGCCTTGCTCAAAACGACATTCAGCTCTACTTTACCAATGAAGCGGCGCAGGAAAAAATAGCTTCCTACGGCTGGACCGGGCAACTGCTCGACACTTCCAAGGATTATTTGGACGTGATCAATACCAATATCGGCGGAGGAAAAACAGACGGCTTGATTGAACAAAAGATTGATATTGTTTCCGACATTTACGATAATGGAGAAATAATAAATACGGTTACACTAACCAGAAAACATACCGGCAAACTCTCAGACCCTTTTGGCAAAGTATCCAACTTATCTTTTGCCAGATTTTATACTCCACTCGGCAGTCAGATTTTATCAGCGCAAGGCTTTACCGATGAAATTTTGCCGGAATCATTTGAAAAACCGGAAGACTTTTGGCAGGAAGACGAAATGCTGAATCAGGTTCAGGGCGAAGTCTGGGTGGAACCCGATACCGGCACTTATATAAACAATGAATTTAATAAAACTGTTTTCGGCAACTGGATCCAGGTCGATCCGGGCGAAGAAACAACTGTAGTTCTGAAATACAGATTGCCATTTAAAATTAATACAAATGACGGCAGCGGATTTAAATTTTTCTCAGCTGACAAACAAGGCGGCTTTCACTCGCTTCTTTTGCAAAAACAGTCTGGGCAAAAAAACACAAAATATTCCCTTACTATCAATCTTCCTGAACACCTAAAGCCAACCTGGGCTTTTGGCGACATAGCAATATCCAACAACAGGCAAATATTATTTGAATCCAGCTCGCCTGAAGACCAACTTATTGCCTTTGTTTACGAATAATAACTCTGCCGTGACATACTATGGCTCACACCAAAAACTCAAGTCCTAAATTCATAAGACGAAAAATTAAATATCCAAAAGAAGATCCGATTAAGGATTTATTTGAATTATACGAAGAAGATGATTTAGCCAAAGAAATGGGAGATGCCGTCTTGGAAACAACAGACTCTCCGAAAGCGCCTGACGACTCGCTAAAAGATCTGATTGAAATCAACCGCCGCAAGCGCAGAAAAAAATTTTTCATTGTTTCCATAATCCTGCTTTTTATTTTTTCATTGGCCGCGCTTGGCGGCTTTTTGTATTTCGGCGGCAATAAAACTTTTGAAAATCAAAGCCTGGCCATGGAAATCGTCGCCCCGGAAAAAATTCAGATCGGGCAGACCTTTGACTACAAAATCACCTACCAAAATCTAGGGCTTGTGGATCTTTTAAATAGCCGCTTGCTAGTGCAACAGCCGCACGGATTTATTTTGGAAAAAGCTGAGCCAGAACTCTCTAATCACAAATGGCTACTGGGCGATCTGGGGGCCGGAGACAAAGGCGAAATAATAATAACCGGCAAAATAATTGACGCAATTAACGAAGAACAAAAACTAACAGCTACCCTGACTTTTGAGCCAAGTAATTTTCATTCCGAGTTTTCTAAAGAAACCAGCTTCAGTATTCTGCTCGAAGAACCGGAATTTGAAATTGTGAATTCCTTTCCTTCAAATATCACGCTGGGGCAAAAAATGAACCTCAAAACAAAAATAAAAAACAAAGGGACGGCTTCCTTTGAAAATATAAAATTAAACTTTTTATATCCAGAATCTTTTACTTTTCAATCGGCCCAGCCAGAACCAAGCGAAGACAGCAATCTCTGGTTGTTAACCGACATCCCCGGCCTTTCCGAAAGCAAAGAAATAACTATTGAAGGCTCTTTTCCAAAATCCTTAACCTTTGGCAATGAAAGCGAAAGAGAACGAATTTTCACTGCTCAAATCCTTTTGCCCGGCAATGATGAATTATACTCCGTAGTCAAGGAATTTAAATTTACAGTCAAAGTTATTGATCAGGCAATCAATACTTACCTCATTGTTAATGGAACAACGGAAAATAAACATATTGTGCTCGGCGACAATCTGGCTTTTTCCATCATCGCGAAAAATAACGGCCAGCAGGATTTTGAAAATGTTCAGCTGAAATCAATAATAAACAGCCAACCCATGGATATTCTGGACTGGAATAAACTGCAGGACGACTTTTTCGGCAAGATCGAAAAAATCGACAATGGCAAACAAATCATCTGGGACAAAACGCAAATTCCAAAGCTTGCCAATCTCAAGGCCGGTGAAGAAATAACTGTGAATTTTTCTCTGCCGGTCAAACAGCTGACAGAATTTGAAACAGTTAATCTGGCAAGTCTCGGACAGACAAAAATTGAAGCTCATTCTGAAATAGCACTGAACACTGAACCCGACGCCCTGACCGCAGCGGTAGTTAGCAGCCAAGTAGCATTAATATTAAATACCGATATCAATGTCGGCGCCAAGGCGCTCTATTATTTTGATGACGGCACACCGATTGGCTCTGGCCCCCTGCCCTTAAAATCAGGAGAGACAACCGGCTTAAAAATATTTTGGGATGTTTCCAACGACTTGCATGAAGTGGAAAATCTATTAATAAGCGCAGAATTACCTGAATATGTCAGCTGGCCGAATGAAACAAACACCACTGCCGGCGAACTAAGATTTGATCCGAGCACCCGCAAAGTCAGCTGGGAAATCAATCGCCTGCCGGAGTCAATCAAGGAAGCCCATGCCAGTTTCACTATTGTTGTCACGCCACTCTCCGCAGACAAAGGTAAAATAATCAAGCTTCTGGGCAACACCACGCTATCAGCAAAAGACGTTTCTACCGGCGACCTGATAATCAAAACTAAAAATATTTTAACTTCTGCACTTGAACAGGATCAAAACGCTGAAACTGACGGTCTAATCCAATAAAAACAAAATCAAGCATAATCTGAAATAGATTGCTTGTTTTTTTATTTTCACAAAAAAAACTCCGACGCGTTACGCCGGAGTTCACCTGCCAAGCCCATTTCGCTCGGTCATCTTTCACCTCCTATCCGTTAGAATTGAACATCCGCCGCCTAGGCAAAGTCCTTTGGCGGCTCGAACGTCGCGCCGGATCGACGAAACGCTCGCTTCAGAAATCGCTGTTGCTCGCCCGCCGACTTCCCCCGAAGTCCGTCACGGACGGCGTAGAAAAACCAGCGCGCCTTACGCTTGTCCTGCCCCCTACCAGCAAACTTATGGTTTGCCCGATCAAGGACAGCTTGCGCTAATCCAGAATTGACACCAAGAACTTTCCGCGCCGCTTCTTTGAACTCGCCGACCGTTTGACAACGATCAAGCTCACTCAAATCCGCGACCAAGACGCCTCCTGGCTCTCCCGTAGCAAGCGTAGTCCTGGCCTCATGCTCTTTGAATTTTCTCTCAGACACGAGACCTTTACGAAACAACTGCTCCTGCAATGAGTCAGCCATAGTCACCTCCTTAGTACGGCTGTGGCCAGCGATTGGCGCGTCGGCGCCAATCGCTGGCCGTTTCAATTATGGAGGGAGGTCTAGCGTCCCTTCTTCCGGCCGTTGCGGCACTGCCGCTTCTTGCACTCCTTGACTGCCTTCTGGCTGGAGTGCGACTGCCCGCAGTGCATGCACTTGAACGAACCCAGAACCACGCTCCCCTTGTTCTTGCCCATCTTCGTCCTCCCTAAAAAAGTTATACGTAGTAACCAACTTTAACAAACAATTCCATTATTTACTAAAGTTGATAGGGGTCTGAAGATCCTCGGTTTTAGATTGCGCTTCATAGCCGCCTCCTGGTTGTCGCCCTCTCGGTTGCGTTTGCGGTTGTAGCCCTTTTTACCCTTCTTGATTGAATGAGCTTTGCCGGACCGCGATCCGATCAATTCGCGGACAATTTTCCTCATTACCCATAACGGACCGTACTCTCTTCGCCTTTTCGCCAACCGGCGCTTGCGACGGCTATCCATTCTAGACATTTTTCCCTTCTAATTATTCATCCGAGTAGCCTTCTGACCTTATTGGTCAGAAGACCCGACTGAAAAACAATTATCAGGTTTAGCAAGACAAGCATTGCCGCTAAACAAAATACCAAACATTGTATCAAGGATAATAAAATTTGTCAAGACCTGCTGACAAACTTTGCCTAAAATAAGACACTTCACACCAAATTTAGCAAAAAAAAACTGCTGATTTAAGCAGGTTGCTATTAACTTATTATACTCCAAGGCTTGACAAAAGTTTCATTGCTTGCTATACTTTTAGGTTAATTTGCTTCCCCTATGCTGGGGAGAATTAACAGTTGCGGAGGTGCTATGAACATGAATCAGAATTGGAGGTTTACGGAAACACAAAAAGATTCACGAATTCTCTATGCAACGAATCACGGACTGAGTGACTACCCTCACATGAGCCTGGGCTGCTTTGGTGGCGGCCCCGGGTGCAGACCAATCACTGACGGAGCCAGACCAATCATTTTAAGTCAACGCAGCGCAAGAAAAGTAGTCCATCTCTCGGATGGTAACATCCTCTACAGCCAGCGGGGAAAACACGAACCGAGCATTAAACTTGGCTGCTTTGGCGGCGGCCCTGGGTGCAAGTCCATTTCCGATGGAACCAGAAAAATCCTTCTGCCGCAGCTGGGCAGATAACAATATGCGGGCGAAATAAGCCGCTCAATGGCCGGGTTTCAACAACCCGGTTTTATATTTTCACGCATTTAGAACTGGCACACTGGCGTCCCAGAATATATTGAACAAAGTATGAAAGCTTTGGAAAAAAATTTTGTCCTCAATAATGATTGCTGTACTTTTTTTCTCTTGCAAAATAGGCTTGTTCATCACAACAAGATTTTCGAACATCAATATTTCCAGCATGTAATTGTCAATTTTATAAAAGCGGGAATGCACATTAGAAAATCTTTTGAAGGTGTCATTTGCATTTTCCGGCAGCATATAGACGATTTTTATCTGGCCGACCTTCTTGACCAGCCGGCAAAAAATATCCGACACCGGCTGATGCGCCTGTGGCAATAAATTAAAAATAACCTCCGGCCGGCGCTTCATAATCTCTTCAAGAAAAAAATTAAATCCAGCCTGCGTGTCCATAAAGCGCACGCGCGGACGGTCGGCTTTGACATTGTAAATCGCTTCCAAATCCGGCATTAGCTTGCTAATTCCTTTTTCAATTAACTCAATTTCATTTTTTCTTTTATCCAAAATCTCCAAAATCCTTTGCGGCTTTTCGGCCATGATCAAAGTTTTTTTATCTTTTTCGATTACACTAACTAACCCTTTGTTTTTTAGGGATTCAACTTGAATATAGGTAGTCGCGCGATTAACTTCTGACTTTCTGGACAATTCCTGGATCGAAGATATTCCCATTTCCAGGGCAGCTAGATAAACTTTTGTTTCTTTGTCTGTGAGGCCAAAATCGCGCAGAGATTTTTCCAGCATATAATTTATATGTCTTCCGCTATTCCCCACAATGCGTGGAACAGTAAAGTTAAAGTTTGTGAAAATAATTTATCGGAAATAATCATCCAGGCGCCGTTACCGGCAATGTAAACATTTTGATTGGCAATCAGCACTTCAGACAAAAAATTAAACTTAGCTTCCGGTAAAAATTTCAAACGAAATTTTTCGTCTTGCACGAGCGGCTGAACGCGACGGTCAATGATTTTATTTTTTGAAATGTACAGGACTTTGAATTTCTTTACTGAATCCAAAATATTTTGAACGTGCAGGCGGTTTATATAATCGGCAAAAAGATCCTGATTAAAAATATTGTATATTTCATCAGCGCGCAATTCCTCAATTTCCCGCCTGATTAATTCCAAATCGTTTTTGTCAGTATAATTATAATAGCGCACCGAGGGTCTGTCTTGGGCCAAGTTGTAAATTGATTCCAGCTGCGGCATTATTTTTTGGAGCATCTCCCGCCGGCGCTTGACTTCCTTTTCCTGCTGTTCGTAAATATATTGAAGCTTGTCCGGTCTTTCCGCCACGTAATAAACTTTGCCATTTTTTTCAACTGCGCTCAAAAGACCTCGGCCAATTAAATTTTTAATATGAGTATAGGCCGTTGTTCGATTAATGCTTGATTTGGCGGCAATTTCCTGAACTGATGAATATCCGAGCTGCAGCGCTGACAAATACACTTCCGCTTCTTTATTTGACAAACCAATGCTTAGAAGTTCCTGTGTTAACATATTTGTACTAATTACCACTTTATTGTAGCATAACAACAAGAAAATGTGTTAACAGTTATTAACAACAAATCCTGTTTTTTATCCACCAATTCTGTTGGCAAAGGCTGACATCTTTTTCTAATATAAATCTAATTTTTGTTTTTAACTGTCAAAATTCACTAACACTTTTCAAATAACAATTAGATAAAATTCCTTTGGTTTATTTTGTTCAATTTGACAAAACAAAGGAAAAGTTTTCCCCAAAACATCTTTTCTTTGCCTTAATATACTATATAATTTAATTAGGAAAACTGTTACTTGAAAACAAATTTATTGGTAGCGGCTCAAATGATGAGCCCCCAAAATCATTCATCTCCGAATGGAGGAGAAAAAGATGAATGCAGAGTCCCACATTTCAAAAGAAGATGCGCGTTTCGCGCTTATTGCCCTCATGATGTCACGATCCTACGAAAAAATCAGCGAATTGCTCGCGGCGCTCGAAAGCCGCGCACATGACGGGATCATGTGCGGTCCCGCCGGTCTTGTCGGCGGCGAACAGAAGATCATGTGCGGTCCCGCCGGATTGGCCGACAGAAATTCGCAGATCGTTTGCGGACCGGCCGGGCTTGTCGGCGGCGAACAAAAGATCATTTGCGGACCTGCCGGCCTTGCCGGTGGCGAACAGAAGATCATGTGCGGTCCCGCCGGCCTTGCCGGCGGCAAACAGAAGACCGTGTGTGGACCGGCCGGTTTGGCCGACAGGAATTCGCAGATTATTTGCGGACCGGCCGGCCTCACTGACAAGAGCGCTCAAGCTTCAGAGCATCGCGAAACTCGCGAGGTCAAAGAAGCGGCCGTCTTTGGCCAGCCGGATAGCACGTTTCAGTCCGAATCTTCTGGCGGCCAGCCGCCGGAAGCTGACGAACTTCAAAAACAGGCCGTGAAAACGGTCGAAGAATACGAAATGAGCGTCAAGCTGGCTGAACTTGTGGATATTGTCATCCGGGTCAGACCCGCTACTTCTGTCAGCTGACGCCATTTCAAACACCTCAAGAGGTGATGCCATGGCAGACAGCCAAAAGCCCGGTCGCGCGCACGCGACCGGGCCTCTTTTTATCTTCAATGTTTTATACAACTATGCTGATCAACCTGCCTGTCACATAAATAATTTTTTTCACTTGCCGTTCAGCCAAATGTTTCTGCACTTTGTCGCTAGCCAGAGCCAACTTTTTAAGCTCTTCCTCGACAATATCTGCGCTGACCAAAAGTTTGTCACGCACTTTGCCATTGATTTGCACCGGAATTTGAATTTGCTCATCAATAACCAGCGCTTCGTCAAACTGCGGCCATTTTTGCAAAGAAATACCCGCCTCATTCCCCAGCGCGCTCCATTTTTCTTCGGCAAGATGCGGGGCAAAAGGACTGAGCATAATCAAAAACTTTTCAAATGTTTGTTTAGAACAACCGGCTTCCTGAATTTTATTAAGGAGAATCATCATGGCCGCGACTGCCGTGTTAAAATGCATTTTATCAATGTCTTCAGTAACTTTTTTAATTGTTTTGTGAAGTAGCGCAGTCACCCCCTTGTCATCTTCTCTGTTTTCAGCCGCCCAAACCCGATCCAAAAACTTTTTTATACCGCGCAGACCATTTGTGTCCCAGGCCACCGCCTGATCATACGGCCCCATGAACATTTCATAAAGACGCAGAGCATCGGCGCCATATTCTTCGACAATTTGGTCCGGATTCAGCACATTGCCACGGGACTTTGACATTTTTTGATTGTCAGACGCCAGAATCATGCCGTGCGAAACGCGCTTTTGATACGGCTCCGGCGTCGGCACAGCCGCAATGTCATACAAGAATTTGTGCCAAAACCTGGAATACAACAAATGCAGAGTTGTGTGTTCCATGCCGCCATTATACAAATCAACAGGTGTCCAATATTTTAATTTTTCCAAGTCAGCCAGTTTTTCATTGTTTTCCGGATCAACATAACGCAGAAAATACCAGCTCGACCCAGCCCAATTTGGCATAGTGTCAGTTTCTCGTCTTGCTCTACCTTTGCATTTTGGACAAATTGTATTTACCCATTTTTCGATCGAAGCTAATGGCGACTCGCCCGTGTCGGTCGGCTCATATTTTTTTACCATTGGCAATTTTAATGGCAGTTCTTTTTCATCAATCGGCTGCCAGCCGCACTCAACGCAATAAACCATTGGAATCGGCTCGCCCCAGTAATGCTGGCGCGAAAAAACCCAGTCGCGGAGATGATAATTAGTCGATTTTTTGCCAAGCCCTTCTTTTTCTAGCCAAGCTGAAATCTTTTTCTTTGCGTCAGCAGTTTTTAGGCCATCCAAAAAATCAGAATTAATATTGATGCCGTCGCCGGAATAAACCTGTTCCCCTTTCATTAATATATCGAAATACCAAGCATGATTTTCCAAATTAATAAAAGTGTTTACTTTGTCTTTGTCCACCCATAGACCATCGTGATACTGAACATCTTCTTCCGCCGGCAAAATACGTTCACCATCCTGAAGTTCAATATAATAACCCTCGATAATCGTCTCGCGATTAACATCTTTATGCCGGGCAAAAAATTCTGTGGCGATCTGCCCGCCCAAACGTTTTATTGATCTAATATTTTGATAGCCAGATTCTTCTTTCATTTCTCGAATGGCTGCTGTTTCAAAGTCTTCGCCATCTTCCACTCCTCCGACCACAAAAGAAGTCCAGCCGAATTTTTTCCAATCCAAACAATAATATTTTTCTTCTGCCCAATGCTTTAAAACAACGATTACATTATTTCGTTTTACTGTTTTCTTGTCTACTCGCGGCAAGTCTTTTTCTTGCGCCCGGATAAAAGGCATTAAAACCAGGGTAATTGCCAGTTTATATTTTTTTGCAAAAGCCCAATCTCTTTCATCATGCGCGGGGACGGCCATGATAGCGCCGGTGCCATAACTCATCATTACATAATCGGCAATCCAAATCGGAATTTCCTTTTTATTAACCGGGTTAATAGCATAAGCGCCGGTAAATACACCTGTTTTTTCTTTTTGAAGTTCAGTCCTTTCCAAGTCAGATTTTTTTCGCGCTTCTTCCTGATACTTTAATACTGCAGCCTCTTGCTCCTTGGTTGTAATTTCATTGACCAACTCATGTTCGGGCGACAAAACTATAAAAGTGGCGCCAAACAAAGTATCCGGCCTAGTGGTAAAAACGCGAATATTATCTTTGAAATTTTTCACTTGAAAATCCACCTCCGCGCCCTCGCTTCGTCCTATCCAATTGATCTGCTGAGTTTTTATTTTTTCCAGATATTCAACTGTTTCCAAGTCCTCAATCAGGCGATCGGCATAAGCGGTAATTTTTAACATCCACTGTTCCAATTCTCTTTTCTCCGTTTCCGCGCCGCAACGCTCGCACTTACCGTCAATAACTTCTTCATTGGCCAAACCAATTTTGCAGCTCGGGCACCAATTGATCGGCATTTTCTTTTTGTAAGCCAAACCATGTTTATATAATTGAAGAAATATCCACTGCGTCCATTTGTAATAGACAGAATCAGTAGTATTAATCTCGCGCGACCAATCAAAGCTGATCCCCAAGCTTTTGATCTGCTTGGTGAAAACTTTTACATTTTCCTTGGTAATAATAGTCGGGTGTTTACCTGTTTTGATGGCGTAATTTTCTGCGGGCAATCCAAAGGCGTCCCAGCCAATCGGGTACAAAACATTAAATCCCTGCATTCTTTTTTTGCGGGCAATAATATCGAGCGCTGTATAACTGCGCACATGGCCGACGTGCAGTCCGTCGCCGGACGGATAAGGAAATTCAATCAGGCAGTAATATTTTTCTTTTGGTGAACCGTCTTCAGCCCGATAAAACTTGTTATCTTCCCAAAACTTCTGCCACTTGCGTTCAATTTTTTTGTGATCGTATTTTTTCATATTAACAAGTAAAACAAATTTACAAATAATAACAAATATCACAAATTAATCTTGTCTCCGTTTATTTGTTATATTTGTAAAAACTCGTAAATTCGTCTTGTATCTACATTCTACCCTAATTTAACGAAATCCTCAAGTGACTTCTTGTCCTGCCGCCATCAAATCTGCAAATCTGTAATCCGTGCAAAAAAAAACAGACCCCATGCGAGGCATGGGGTCTGCCTTGAAACTATCTTCACTCACCGGCCGCAATGTTGCAGCCACAGCCGCCGTCACCGCGATCATACCCCCCGCCACCGCCGGCGCTGGCCACGCTGACTGCGAACAGGACCGCTACCATCACTGCCAAGAACAACACATGACGCTTCTTCATCTCTCTCCCTCCTTGTTTTTAGCCGCTTTACTAATTCTTCGATTCCTTGATTCTGGACCAACCCGCCACCGGCAAGTAATCCGTATCAGCCGCATCAACAAACCAATTGCCTTTGATTTTGGCAAGGGGCAGGCAATCGCGGATCACGGGCACGTTATTCCGGTAGAAATTCTGCTGCACAAAACAGATTTCAGAATCACTGACCGAAATCACAACTGCCAGGTGCCCGGGATCGCCGTCGCCGTCGCCTCCGTCAAAAATCAGCAGGTCGTGCACCTGAGGTTTGGTTTTTGAGCCATTCATGTAGGCAACCAAACCCTTTTCGTTCGCTTCCCACAAATACGAATCAGCATGTCCAGTTTGTGTCAGATTGCGGTGGCCGAGCACACGCGAATAAAATCGGTTAACAAATTCCACGCACTGATACTCGAGGCCGTACTTCCCGCGAGTCGATTCAAGATGAGCATGCAAATACTCGCCCTCATACGCTCCGAGCACTGTGCCGTGGTATAACCTGCCGGTTACGCCAAAGTCAATGAATCCGTTGTCCAGCTTCTGCACAACCGGGAACTGTTCGTATTTCCCAAACTGATTGCGCAACCACACCAGTCCGGTGTCCAGGTAGTACTCGGCAAACGCCGGCCCTTTGTTCAACCAGAACCGCAGTTCGGAAAACGGCAGGCTTCTGTTTACAAGCACCATCTTGTCACCGGCTTCCGGCAGAACAATGCCTTTCAGCTCCCAGATGTAGATCAGATCGAACTCATCCGGAAGTTCGTCAACGGGTTCAACCCGGTATGGATTTTCATCCCACCGGTTCGGCCGGTGAACCAGATGATAGCACCACCGCCGTCCGTCTTTCAACGGCAAGAGCCAAGCCAGATGGCTGTTGAGGCCGGTTCCATCCGCCACAATTTCTTCGTCATGAAGAGTATCGTGGTAATGGTATCCGGCAACGTACAGCTTGTTCGGATCCAAGAGACTGGTCAGCCAAAAATTCCGATCGTAATCCTCCACAATCCGGCGCTTGCCGTCGGAATTTGTTACGATTGAAAAATCTTTTGACCGATCAAAAACCGTGCGGGAGATCGCCTGCTCATTCGTTTTCGGAAACCGCCAAGCCGCGCCGCACTTCAGCAGTTCTCGGCCGACGGTAAAGTTCACGGCATTGCAAACAGCCGCCGAACAAACATCATCGTCCAACATCGACTGTGGGACAAAATTCGGCACACTTTGCGGCGTCTCCACCATAGACTGCATCAGACCGCGAATTTCAGCGGGCGTGCGTTCACGCGCCGTCTTGTCCGACCACTCCTGCTCGGTTGCCCTGCGACCAAGAAAAAATAAAACTATGAATCCAATGACCGCCGCGACTGCGACGATAAACGCACAAGCAAGTAGCCAAACAGCCACCTTTTTCATTTCTTCCCTCCTGGTTGTCAATTTACAAATAACTGTTAATAATAGCACGAATATTATTTATTGTCAATCATTAACTAAAATTAAACAAAAAAACCCAATCTGATTGGGTTTGATTTGATTGCTTGTCCTTATTGTTTTTCCTTGCAATATTCGTTGATATTACGTCTCAATTCTTTAAATCTCTCTAGAAAATAATCCACACGAGCAATTTTTCCTGACATAATGCTTGACCACAATCACGCAATCTTGCCCAGACTGAAGCCAGTTCATTATGAAGGATGATCATTTTTTCCAAAAACTCTTAGTACATATGGCAGGAGGATCTTCTTGCCGAAACGCTTTTCCAAATTCGCTGCCAGAGTTCTGATTCTGGCTACCAGAGACGGGCAATCAGATGCTCTTGGATTGAGGACAATGCTATTCAACCGGCCAACAAGCCGTGACAGCTCAGGCTCCGGCACAATCATTTCTTCAATCACCAAACACAACTGATCAAAGATTTTCAATTCTCCCTTGACGCCGATAGCGTCTCCGGATTCTGCGAGCTGGATCATTTGCTCGGCAAGCTGGTCAATCCGATCAAATAGAACGTCATGCGCCGGTCTGTACATTGGGCCCCCCTTTTGGTTTATTTTCCTGAAGACACTGAAATGAACTAGTTTTTATATTCTATGTTTTTGCGATTGATTTGTCAAGAATCAAAATAACTTGGCTTTTATGGGTTTGAATGTTTTCCTGTGAATCTCGCAAGGCCCAAGCTCGGCAATTTTTTCCAAATGCAATTTCGTGCCATAGCCGCGATGCAGTTCAAAGCCGTACGCCGGATATTTGCGGGCAAAAGCATCCATCATGCGATCACGGAAAACCTTGGCAATGATTGACGCGGCGGCGACTGACAAGATTTTTTTGTCTCCGTCAACAATCAGTTCAAATGGCGTTTCAAAATATACTTTTGCCATGTAATCTGACAAAATATAATTTGGTTTTATTTTTAGATATTTCCAGGCACGCTTCATGGCAATTTTATTGGCAAAGGCTAAGCCATGTTTATCAAGCTCAAAATTTGTAACCACTCCGATCGCCCAGCATTTTGACTTGGCAATTATGAGTTCAAACGCTTCATCTCGCTTTTTGGCGCTCAACATTTTTGAATCTTTAATCAAATCAAAAAAATCTGAATTATCAGAATCCAAAATTACCGCCGCGGAAACTAACGGTCCGGCCAAGGGTCCGCGGCCGGCTTCGTCGATTCCACAAATGAACTCATAACCGCGGTCGATTAAATTTTGTTCGTGAGAATAATCCATACTAATCCAAGTTCAATTTTAGTACGTTAAATCTAACTTTTTTTAGCGTTCCATGCAAGGCTGTGCAGTCCGCGCAACAAATTGGCCAATGCCCTACTTTCTATTATCACGCCCATTGGCACGGGTTTTAATAACGCCATAACAACTTTATTTTCGTAAATATTTATTTCACCGCCAAAATCTTCAATCCCCGGCAATTCTTCTTTATTTATCCAACGATATTCAGTGTATTTAAATGAACCCTTAAAATTCTTCATCCAATCACGCGCCACCTCGGTGGCCAAGAGTAAAACTTTCTCATGAATTTTGCGTTTACTCCGTTCAAAATTATAATTCTCTCCCCAATTTTTAAATTCCGGCTTAGCCCAACCTTCCACGTCAAGAATGGATAAAATTTCCGTAGTTGAAGCTAACGTTTCTTCATAAATATTTTTTAAACCTTCAACGCCTTGCTGATAACGAATAGTCGGCTTTTCTGCTATCTTAAACAATAAAACTAAATCAGGCAAATTCTGTTCAATTTCTTTTAGATTACGTTCCCACTTATTTTTTTTATTTTTTACAAATTGAACTAACCGCTGAGGATGCTCGGCGCTGTAAACCACTTTTTGTCCATGCCCCGAAGTTTGATCAACCAAGCCGTATATCCCCAATTTATTTAAAACATGATAACCCAGTGTTCTGGTAACTTCGGCCTTCTGGGTAATTTCGCTAACTGTTGCCGGTCCTAATTGCAAAAGAGCCAAATAAACTTTGGACTCGGTTTCATCAAGACCTGCCTTATTTAGAAGTTGTTCATTATTCATAATACAATATTTAATTGTGAATTACCTCACCGCTTTAGCTTGAGAGTTAAGCTGTTTGTTGCTCACCCACATCGCACCCTACCGCCAACGGCGGCTAGGAAAGGGATGCGTTAATTTAATGATAACAACCTTATTGTTTTGTGTCAATACGATTTTACAAAGTATAAATAATCGTAATGTTTTGTTTAATTTTAAGATAAACACTTGTAACACTCCCTTTACGAAATCTTCTACAATTGATACTTTACAATAACTTGCTCATTGACAACCGAGGAGATCCGCCATGGAAGAATGCAAATCTTACATTAGAAAACTCAGTAAACTGATCTTTCTTTTCAGCGCAATCGGGACATTCTTTTTTTGTATCGGCTACTTAACAGACAAGACCTACGCTTTCCTAATTTTTGTCCCCGTACTCATAATGTATCTTTTATCTGCATGGTGCCTCCTAGGCATAATAATTTTCGGGATAACATTGATGAGTATAAAACCGCCTCAACCGATTACAAAATTATATAATCCATTAAAAGCATTTTGGGACAGGCTATAAATTATAGCCATAAACGACAACAAACAACAGGAGGAAACAAAGATGACAGACATCAGCACCCCCCAAGCGATTCCTGCTTACTTTGACCCAATTGCCGCGCATTTACGAAAACTATTTAGCAGTGATTGCCCAAATACCGCTCCGCCGTGTGGCGCGCTGATCGAGGTTACAACTCCGATCCAAACTCTTGAAGGTGAAATAATTGACATCGGCAGCTACCTTGTCTGTCCAGGTTTCGGCATGGCTCAAAATGGCCCAAACTGGATTCATTTAAAACCGCTGAGTAGCAATGACATTGAACGAATTATGAACGATAATAATTTTCTAGAAGAACTTCTTGATGCGCCAAGGAAAGAATATCTAAAGGCTCGCACATGGCAATGGATAGAATGCAATGGAATAATTTCAGAAGACGAAATTGACGAACTTGGAATTGATCCTGCGCTAAAAGGATTACCTATTCAAATCGACTGGCGAGGGATAAAACTATATGTCCCCACTAAATAAAACAATTTATTCTCTGATTGACAAACAACAAGGAGGTATTTATGTTCTGGTTTTATTTCTGGCTAATACTGGCTCTTCCCATTGCCATTGTCAACATTTTGGCGAGCGGAAGAAGGGAAAAAGGAAAACCGATAAACGGAAACGATATTAAATGGGGAAAAGCTTTTGACCTCAGCTCTATTGGAATGTGCCTTTGCGGTATTCAATTCGGCATGGAACTTTGGGGATTGGAATCAAAACTCATACCGATAATCGCTATCATAGTTACAATAATTGCAGCTATATTGATAAGTGCACTGATTGAACTGATACTACAAAAGAAACCAGCGAGGGAGGCACAATGAATAAAATAAAAAGATTGACCTGGTTAGTTTTCGCAATTCTTTGCCTCACCTCTTGCAGTGAAAGTACGATCGAACTATTGCATGTGAAACGCATTGTGGCGAGTGGTCCCGAAAATTATACGTTGTGGTACTCCGACTCTGCTAACTCACAAGACCTAAAAACTTATGAACCCAAATGCATATGTGACTTTCAAATCGTAATGGATGCATCTCCCGAAAAAGACATATGGGCAACTATATATCGCCACGCTATCTGGTGTTTCGGTGAATATCGAATAACGCTACATATCCATTCAGCCGAGGAAATCAATTGAAATCAAGGCGGTAACAGAAAATGAATTAATCATTATTCTGCCCGGCATAAACTTTCGCCGGTAAAAAGACAACAAAGAATATAAGCGAAAAAAAAAGGAGAAAAAAATGACACAACCAAAACGAATTATAACTATAAAAATTAAGGAACCGGAAGATGAAGCTGGAATATTTGATTGCTTAAATTATACAGCCGAAAGAGAAAAGATAAGCTTGGCTGAATTATTTGAAAGATCTTTAAATGATGGGTTATTTAGCCATGGATGGCATAGACTATGGTTTGATGTTGAGATGACAATTACCCAAGAAGAAGCACAAGAAAATAACTAAACACGAAATGATTAATTCAAAAAACCTGAGGTCAAACCCCAGGTTTTTTCTTATCACAAAAGCCCCCTCGCGGGAGCCCTTGTTCGTATTTCAGAAAAAATTTTAGCTCATGTGCTTTGAAACGATCTTTGTCATTTCAAACATGTTGACTTCTTTTTTGCCGCCAAAAACTTTTAACAGTGCGGCGTCGGCAATAATGTTCCTTTTGTTCTTTGGGTTCTGAAGATCATGCTTCTTGATGTAAGCCCAAAGCTTTTTCACTACTTCAAATCTAGGTAACGGACCTTTTCCAACGACTGCTTCCAATTCTGCTGTTAACTTTAATGGCTTTTTCAAAGCCGGGTTCAATTTCCTGACCATAGTTTTATTAATTATTAGTCTTACTAACATCTTTATTATACCATAGTCCTTTCAATCTTTCCAGTGCCCTGACAAAAGCCGCCGTGCGCAGGTCAATTCCCCGGTCTTTGTGAATCTGCCAAATCTCGTGAAATGCCGGCACAATGATTTGTTTCAGCTTGTCAAAAACCTGTTCTTCTGTCCAATACGCATCTTCCATATTTTGCTGCCATTCGAAATAACTTACTGTCACTCCACCCGAATTAGCCAGCACATCAGGTACTGATTTTATCCCATTTTTAGCCAATATCTCATCCGCTTCCGGCGTTATTGGTCCATTGGCTAATTCAACAATAAACTTGGCTTTAACATTTTCTGCATTATCTTTGGTAATAACATTCTCTAAGGCTGCCGGCACCAAAACGTCTACTTCTAGTTCAAGCAACTGTTCATTTGTTATCTCCGTTATCCCCTCTAGCCCCTTGATTTGTCCTGTGGATTTCTTTTGTTCAATGACCCTTTTTATATCCAATCCTTCAGAATCATAAATCCCGCCTTGCGAATCAGAAACAGCCACCACCTTGTACCCGGCGGCATAACAAAGCTCGGCCATCACCGAACCGGCATTGCCAAATCCCTGAATCGCGACCGTGGGCTGTAAAGACGCGATTAATCGCGTCTCCATCATGGCTTGCAAAACATAAAACCCACCCATCGCCGTGGCTCGATCACGACCCAAACTGCCACCCTGGCCAAGTGCTTTTCCGGTAATAACTGCTTCAAACTCTTTTTTTTGTTTTTCCGTTTCTTCAAAACCATTTTCCTTAATTTTATTTTCCCGATATGATTCTTTAACCCAATTCATAATTTGCGAATTGGTATAAACATCCGGAGCCGGAACATCGACTTTTGGCCCAATATTCGGAGCCAAGGCTTTGCCAAACTCACGACTAAGTCTTTCTAATTCACCTTCACTCAATTCTTTTGGGTTAACTGTAACGCCGCCCTTGCCGCCCCCCATTGGAATACCGGCAACAGCGCATTTAATCGTCATCCATAAAGCTAAAGCTTTTACTTCGTCCAGATCAACTGTTGGGTAATATCGAAGTCCGCCTTTGTATGGGCCGGCCCAATTATTGTGCTGGACGCGGTAGCCTTCAAATATTTTCAAACTACCATCGTCCATTTTAACGGGCAATTTAACTTGCAAAATTCGATCCGGGATTTTTAATAATTCTAAAACTTGCGCATCTAAATTAATAACCTGCGCCGCTTTTTCTAATTGTTTAATTGCGTTTTCAAATGGATTATTCATAAAAAATCATTAAATAAATACTCCCTGCGCCAATTTGATTGCTAAAGCTTCTAAGTCTCGCGTATATTGAGGAAAATCATTAATTTGTTTTCGGGCAACGCCGCTTTCTATTGCCGCCTTGGCAACAGCCGTGGCAACACGAGATAATGCTCGCGGATCAAACGGTTTGGGAATAATATAGTCAGGACCGAAAGAAAAGCTTTTACCATAAGCCTTTGTAACTTCTTCAACAACCGGTTCATGCGCCAATCTAGCCAAAGCTTTTGCCGCCGCTAATTTCATCTGCTTGTTTATTGTCCTGGCCCGAACATCCAGCGCGCCGCGAAAAATAAACGGGAACCCCAACACATTATTTACCTGATTTGGAAAATCGCTTCCGCCGGTAGCCATGATAATGTCGGGGACTGTTTGCTTTGCCAAATCATAGGAGATTTCCGGCGTTGGATTAGCCATGGCAAAAACAATCGGTTGAGCCGCCATTCCTTTCAGCATTTCAGGAGAAATTAAATTACCTTTGGAAACTCCGATAAAAACATCGGCCGCTTTCATAGCCTCAGTCAAGGACTGCTCATTTTTTTGAATAAACTTCGCTTTGTATTTATTTAATTCAAACAGCCTCCCTTCAAACAACAATCCCTTGCTGTCAAACATAAAAATATTTTCTTTTAAGGCGCCAATGTCAAGCAAAAAATTCGCGCAGGCAATTGCCGCCGCTCCGGCTCCAGAAAAAATTATTTTAATCTGGTCAATTTTTTTCCCGGTTATTTCCAGCGCATTCATTAAGCTGGCCGCAATAATTACTGCTGTCCCATGCTGATCATCATGAAATATCGGAATATTCATTTTTTCAATTAACCGCTCTTCTATATAAAAACATTCCGGCGCCTTGATGTCTTCGAGATTGATTCCGCCAAAGGTTGGCGCCAGGGAGAGCACTGTTTCAATGAATTTGTCAGGATCCGTCTGATCAATCTCAAGATCAAACACGTCCACACCGGCAAAGCGCTTAAACAAAACGCCTTTCCCTTCCATCACCGGCTTTGAAGCTAAAGCGCCAATATTTCCCAATCCCAAAACGGCGGTGCCGTTACTAATCACGGCTACTAAATTTCCCTTAGCCGTATATTGATATGCGTCATCAGGATTTTTTTTAATTTCCAAACATGGCAATGCCACTCCCGGAGTATAAGCTAAAGATAATTCCCTTGCTGTTGTGCAAGGCTTAGTCGGAATAACCGAAACCTTTCCTGGCTTTGGCTGTGAATGGTAATCCAAAATTTGTTGTTTTTTTTCTTCCATAAAACATTAAATATTTCAATTATTTAATTGCATTTTCAAATGGATTATTCATTATTCATTATTTATCGCCTCTTCGCCCTATCAACAAAAGCGTCGCCAATTTCCTTGCCTCTCGCCCGCTGAATATAAACAGCCGCGCTCATGGCCGCTCTCGCTCCATCGCCGGCGGAAATCACAGCTTGTTTGAATGGCGTATTAGTCACATCGCCCGCCGCAAAAATTCCGGGCGCTGAAGTTTTCGCATCATTGTCAACAATAACAAAGCCTCGTTCATTTGCCTCGACTAAATTCTCAAGTCCGGCGATTTTTTTCAATTGACTTTCCCAACCGATCTCAATAAACACGCCGTCTAATTCCAATTCACTTTTCCCTTTGGTCTGATTATTGATAAGCTGAACTTTTTCAAGCTTTTGTTGGCCGATAAACGCTCCAACTTCCGTGAAGTTCATTATTTCAATGTTTGACCTGGCTTTGACCGCATCGACAACCACATCTTCCGCCCGATAAACATCGCGCCTCGCAAACAGATATACTTTTTTTGCCAACGTTGATAAATATTCCGCCGCGTCAAAAGCGCTGTTGCCGCCGCCAACCACAGCCACGTTTTTTCCTCGGAATAACGGCCCGTCGCAAGTCGCGCAATAAGCCACGCCTTTGCCAATTAATTCTTTTTCACCCGGAACGCCGAGTTGCCGCTGTTTCAAGCCAAAAGCCAAAATAATCGCCACTGTTTCGAATTCCTCATCTTTGGTTTTTACAATGTAGCCGGAATCTTTTTTTTGAATTTCAGCGACTTCGGCGTATTTAATTTCCGCGCCTGATTTTTCAGCCTGCTCTTTGAATTTCAAAGCCAATTCAGGTCCCTTGATACTGACAAACCCCGGGTAATTTTCCACATCCGCTGTAATTGCGAGCTGCCCTCCAACATCTTTTGTCAAAACAACTGTTTTTAATTCGCGTCGCGCCGTATATATTGCCGCAGATAGTCCGGCGCAAGCGCCGCCGATTATTATGACATCGTATTTATTCATAAAAAAAGTTAATTAAATTAATCAACCGAATTAAGAGATTGAGCGATTGAGCGATTTGAAATTCGCTTAGTTAACTTAATTCGCTATCTTCAATCCGTTAATTCCCGCCACAGGCACCTAATTCGCCAATTCGCTAATTCGCCACTTTCTACAGCAACGCTTTGAGTTTTCCCTTTAGCACTTCCTTATTCTGCAAGCCGTTCAAGGTTTCCACCGGTTCGCCGTTTTTGAAAAAAATCAATGTAGGAATGCTCATCACGCCGTATTTGCCGGCGGTATTATTGCTTCCATCAACATTTAATTTAAAAATTTTCGCCGCGGTCCCCGCCATTTCTTTTGACAATTCTTCAATAATCGGCGCCAGCATTTGGCATGGCCCACACCAAGTCGCAAAAAAATCCACCAAGACTGGTCCGTCTTTGTAGCTTAATACTTCACTTTCAAAGTTTTGATCATTCAACTCCATAAAAACATACAACGCTCGGCTGATTATCCGCAAAAAAAAATTTGCGCACATCTCCGACCGCGTTCTTGTTATTTTTTATTTTTCTCGAGCCAATAGCGCAAAATATGCCGCATAAACTCGCTCTTTGAAGAGAACTTATGTTTTTTCATTTGTTTTTCCACTTCCCGACAAAGGTCTTCTGGCAAAGAAAGGGTAACTATGCAACGCATACAAATATTTGTCAATTATTATTGTATTACAATGTATTACACATTTTAGCATATCCATATTGCCTGTCAAATCTACTTTTCCACAAGGACTCTCCAAATTAAATTAAACAAAAAAACAAACTTTTGTCAAGTCTGCCTGTTGAAAAAACATGTAAGTACGCGGCACCAGGATACGGGTTAAAAAATGGGATGTCTGATGCCGGGACCAGAACCCGGATTTCTTATCTATGCTCTAACGCCGACTTCAAACTTCCCTGTTCTAATCCGGCATCTCTATACTGCGTACCAACATCAAATTTTATATTTTCTTATATTTCTCCTCCTCCTGATAAACATCCAAAACATCGCCGACTTCAATCAGAGGCTGCCCGACAAACTTTATCCCGCACTCTTGCCCCTTTACACAATCTTTTACTTCCTGCTTGCCGACTTGGAGTCCAGTAATCTTGCCTGATGTAATGAAAGCTTCTTGGCGCAATACCGCGACTTTTGCGCCCGGTTCTATTCTGCCATCTTTAACCTTGCCGCCGACCACTTGTAAGTCATTGGTTTTTTTAAATATCGCAAGTACCGTGACCTTACCCAAGTCGCGTCTGATGACTTTTGGTTTAATTAATTGACGCAAACCCTTTTTCACCGCATCAATCAATTCATAAATAATTTTGTATGTTTGAATTGCTACTTTTTTATCTTGAGCCAATCTTTCGGCCTGCTGACTTGGCAAAACATTAAATCCCAATAACATGGCGCCGGTTGATTCTGCACTTAGCACGTCATTCTCAGTAATTCTACCCAGTCCTTTTGAAACTATATCAATTTTAATATCCGCTGTTTCAAATTTTTTTAATGATTCAATAATCGCTTCTTGCGACCCAAGGACATCCGTACGCAAAATTATATTCAATTTTGTTATGTCTGCACTATCCTGATCGCCATTTTCTTCAACTAATTTTTGTTTAATAAATGTTTCTTCCTGTTGCATTCGGTAGGTCTTTGATTTTTTCGCTTTTTTGGGATCATCTACTGCCTCCAACACATCGCCGACTTTGGGAGCCACTTTCAGACCCAAAATTCTGGCCGGTACCGCGGGCCCCGCTACTTGCAATTCTCTGCCGCGATAATTTTTCATGCCTCTAATTTTTCCATATAGTACGCCGCTAATCACCAAATAATCGCCAACGCGCAATGTTCCATTGCGAACCAGCACAGTCGCGACCGGTCCAGCGCCAGAATCTACGTGAGACTCAATAACACTACCCACAAATTCTCCTGCCGGATTTGCTTTCAATCTGTCCTGGTTCATGTCCGCGAGCAATAAAACATTTTCCAAAACAGCTTCAATGTTTTTATTAAACTTGGCGGAAATTTCCACGAAAATTGTCTTGCCGCCCCATTCCTCTGTCATTAAATTATATTTTGCTAACTCTTGTTTTACTTTTTCAGGATTGGCATCCGGCAAATCTATTTTATTTACCGCCACTAAAATCGGGATATCGGCTTCTTGCGCAATTTTCA
Source organism: uncultured Gammaproteobacteria bacterium (assembly GCA_964590105.1). Taxonomy (GTDB): domain Bacteria; phylum Patescibacteriota; class Patescibacteriia; order UBA11705; family JABHMO01; genus JABMRF01. The sequence continues at coordinate 219,191 of CAZPYM010000002.1, read as the reverse complement.
ACGCTTCAATCGTTTGCGGCTTAACACCTTCGTTCGCGGCGACAACTAAAATTGCCACGTCCGCCACTTTGGCTCCCCTCGAACGCATTGCCGTAAAAGCTTCATGACCCGGAGTATCAATGAAAGTTATTAATCTATTTTGCCGCGTCACCTGATAAGCGCCAATGTGCTGGGTAATTCCGCCTGCCTCGCCCCCGACCACGTCAGTTTTTCTGATAGCATCGAGGAGTTTGGTTTTGCCATGATCCACATGTCCCATGACCACTACAATCGGAGCTCTATTTACCAATGTTTCTTTTTTTTCAGCGGCAATTGTATCAGAAATTAATTTAGATTTATCAACATCAAATTTTTCATTGAGGTCAATCTGCGTCGCCTCATAGCCAAGGTCGCCCGCAATGATCGCCGCCGTGTCAAAATCAATCCGCTGATTTAACGAGGCCATGATTCCGCTTTTCATAAGCTGAGTAATAACCAAATTTACTGGCAAATTGAGAAGCGCCGCAAAATCCTTGACTGTCAGAACTCCAGGCATTTCAACTTTTTTATCAATAATCACCTGACCTTTTTCATCTTTGGTGGTAATTTTCTCATAAGCTTGCTTTTGTTTTTGTCTATCTTGGAATTCCCACCAAGAGCGAACTATTCTAGAAGCTAATTTGTCATCAATTTTAATAGCTTTCTGCCCAATATCAAAACCAAGCTCCGGCAATTTGTCGCGCAGATCCGCTGTGTTGACTCTTAATTTTCTAGCTAGTTCTGAAATATTCATAAATAATCGAAAAGGATAAAGAAGATAAAGGATCAGGAAAGGAAATAGGGGAAGAAAAGAGAGAAAATATACGTTTAACTGTCACGTCTCACTTCTCACGTCTTTCTTCTCGCTTCTTTTCCTATCGCGAAGCTAATCCATTGTTTCATCCGATTGCTTATATTCTAGCAAAATACGCGCAAAACGTCAACTATTGGACAATCATTTTGCTATTGACATTTTCATTGTTTTCTGTACAATAATAGTGGAGGCTGCAGAGTAAATTAATGAAAGACAAACCCCTTTGGAATATTACGCTGAAAAACCATGTTCTTCAGTGAAATTTCTCTCCTCATGATATTCTGAAACAGTTTGCCGATCACAATAGCTCTGCAGTCTTTTATATATGCAATATTTTTTTACCCTGGGCAATCACCCCGAGCTGTCAAAAGCTGAAATTGAGGCAAAATTCGAACAGCTCAATATCAAATTCCAAGTAATTACGGAACAAGTAGATTTTGTAATTTTAAATATTGATCAGACGATTGAACATGCCGCACTGATTCGTCAGCTAGCCGGCACTATTAAAATAGGGAAAATCAATGGCCCACTAAAAAGCTTGTCCGCCGCTGATCTGGCTAAATTCATTCCTGACTCAAAAGAAAAAATCCGATTTGGAGTGAGCCCCTACAATTTAAATATTGACGTTGACAAAATCGGCCGGCAAATAAAATCTTTGCTGAAAAATCAAGGCGCCAAAGCCAGGTTTGTAGCCAGCAAAATTTCACCATTAAGTTCCGTGGTAGTACAAAAAAATTTACTTGGCAAAAACGGAATTGAACTTGCTATTCTGCGTTTTGACAATCAAACTTTTGTCGGCCAAACTTTGGCGGTTCAGCCTTTTGAACTTTTTTCTAAACTGGATTTCGGCCGGCCGGCGCGCGATGATTTCTCCGGCATGCTGCCCCTCAAACTAGCGCAAATCATGGTAAATCTGGCCGGGACAGACCCGAAACAATCTTTGCTTGACCCATTTTGTGGCTCGGGCACGATTCTGCAGCAGGCGATTTTTCTTGGCCACAAAAATGTGATCGGTGCAGATGCCAGCAAAAAAGCCACCAAAGACACCCAAGAAAATCTTGACTGGCTGGCCGGAATTGCCAAGGAAAACAATTTACCGTTTAGCCGAGCGAAAATTTTGCTTTGCCCGATCGAACATTTGGTTGAAAAAATTAAACCCGCTTCAATGGATGCTATAATCACCGAACCATATCTCGGCCCGCCGCTAAAAGGGCATGAGCCGGAAAGTTTTCTACTGCATATCATCAGTGAACTCACAAAACTTTATCGCCCGGCGATAAAATCAATGGCCACGATTCTGAAGCCAAGCGGAACAATTATCATGGTCATTCCAACATTTAGAATCAATGGACGCCTATATCAATTTGATCTTCACGGCCTGTTGCCCCGGAGCCTAAAAATCATTGAATCATGGGAATATTCCAGGCCGGATCAAAAAATTATTCGAAATATTTACAGACTTAAAAAGCAATAACTTTTTTAAAAAAACAGAGCCGCCTTTTCAAGCGATTCTGCTTTTTTGTTTTTATTTTGCCCCCTCCAAGCGTGGAGGATCGCTTGTGCTGAAATTTTATTTAGCCTTTTTGCTTTTAATTTTTTCGCCGGCCAGTTCGAACCATCTTTGAACTTTTGATTTGCCTCCTTTTAATTCCAATTCTTCAAACAAGATTGCCCAGACACCCAGCTGAAAAGAGCTCCACCATGAACCTACGGCAAAAATAGTCACCGCAAAAATCACCAACATTATAAACATTAGGATTGAAGTAATGATTTTCACCCCGGAAAAAAGAAACAGCAAATAGAGCACGAAGATTGGCGATAAAATCATAAAGTTAAGTAAAAAGAAGAGGATCGCAACTACTATATTTACCACAAATAATAATAATCCCATTTCCAAATTCAGCAGTACGTGCTTGGAAAACAAACGCCAAGCGGATTTAAGCGCTCCAAAGGATCCCTTGCCTCGCAAAATCACGTAGGCCGTGCCGTAGATCGTTAAAAAATAAATTATTATGCCTAGTATAACAAAAACTATGAACGCAAGCACATAGACAAAATTGTAGGCCGCTTCGCTGGTAAAGGTGAGGAGCGAGACGAGGTAAGCAAGGAACAGTAAAAATCCGAGCAATACAACTTTGGTCATTACGTTTAATTCCAGAATCGGCCAAAAGCGTTCGACTCCCACGCGAAAACTGGATTTCATAGACGGCTTTTTGTCTTCATCCAGATTGATAACCGCGCTGACCACGCCGCCCTGGCCAATCACGCCAAGCGTAATTAAAATTGCAAGAAGGCACATCATGAGCAAAATGGTAAAGATACCCAAACCAAAGGCGCTGGCATCGCTTTCCCAGAGCGCTGATAATTTTGCCCAGGAAATCATACCGAAAATTCCTGATTCCAAATATTCACGAAAAGTATAAAACACCGAGCGTCCCTCTGAAATATTGTTAAACCCGCGCAGTAGCGCTTCATAAACACTGCCATTGCCGATCACCGCCGCGAAAAACCCCAACACCCACAGCCATTTATTTTTCCAGCTGATTTTCAGCGCCTTCCTTAAAATTAAACGGTAAATTGTTTCCATATTGGCTAATTAGATATTAAAATAAAAAATTAAAAAAATAATAAATTAATTTTACTTGCTGTTAATAACATTACTTAACCTTGTTTAATTATACCACGTTTTTACAAAACAATGAAAATGTTGTCCACTTAATTATCAACAATAAAAAACAAGCTGCTTTCCACAAGGCAGCCTGTTTTTTATTTTATCGCATTCAATATATCAACTTCAAACTTCTTTCACCTCTTTATCTTCTTTAATATCTTTATCCTCCTGAGCGATCTCGCCTTTGGCGGTAGCGTCGAGGGATTTTTCAGCACCGCTCTCTTCTTTTGCTTCTTCCACCTTCACTCCCATAAGAGCCAAAAATTCATTCTTTTCAATTGTCTCGTCTTTCAGAAGTTTAGCCACAATTTTATCCATCTTCTCCTTGTTTTCCGTAATGACTTTTTCCGCTGTTTTGGCGGCTACGCGAACCATGGCGTCAATCTCGGCGTCAATTTCTTCCGCCACTTTTTCAGAATAATTGCGCTGTTCGCGGATATCGCGGCCAAGGAAAACCAATTCTTCTTTTTCGCCGTAAACTCGCGGCGCCAAATTTTCGCTCATGCCAAATTGGGTGATTAAACTGCGGGCTATCTCCGTGGCGCGCTGCAAATCATTGGACGCGCCAGTTGTCACTTCGCCAAATTCAAGTTTTTCCGCAATATGCCCGGCCAGTAAAACTGCCAAACTATCAATATATTCTGATTTTCGATGCAAATACCTTTCTTTTTCCGGCAAATTCATGGTATATCCGGCCGCTCGTCCGCGGGAAATAATTGAAACTTTGTGCACCGGATCCGCATGCGGCAAAACATGAGAAACAAGAGCATGCCCAGCTTCGTGGACCGCGGTAATCCTTTTCTCTTCAACTGACAAGATATGACTCTTCCGCTCGGGTCCGAGCATTACCTTTTCAATGCTTTCAACCAATTCATCCTGCGTAATTTTTTTCTTGTCTCTTCTGGCGGTCAAAATCGCCGCTTCATTAAATAAGTTGGCCAGGTCAGCACCGGAAAATCCGGGTGTGCGTTCGGCTATCTGACGAATATCCACTTCTTTTGCCAAGGGCTTTTTCTTAGAATGCACATTCAAAATCTCTTCTCGGTCATTGATGTCAGGCAAATCCAGAATTACGCGCCGGTCAAATCTGCCCGGTCTGAGCAGCGCCGGATCAAGAACATCCGGCCGGTTTGTCGCAGCCATTACAATAACATTAGTATTGGGATCAAAGCCGTCCATTTCAACCAAGATCTGATTCAACGTCTGCTCGCGCTCATCATGCGATCCGCCAAGTCCTGTTCCTCTCTGCCGTCCGACAGCGTCTATTTCATCGATAAAAATAATGCATGGAGAATTCTTTTTTGCTTTTTTGAATAAATCTCTAACCCTTGACGCTCCAACGCCCACAAACATTTCCACGAATTCTGAACCGGAAATAGTGAAAAATGGCACATCCGCTTCTCCGGCAACAGCCTTGGCCAGCATTGTTTTGCCGGTGCCTGGCGCACCCATGAGAAGTACGCCCTTGGGAATCTTGGCGCCGAGAGAAGTAAATTTTTTCGGATGCATTAGAAATTCAACAATTTCTTTTAATTCTTCTTTCGCTTCTTTTACTCCAGCCACATCTTTGAAGGTGACTTTATCTTTGCCGTTCGGCTTGATTTGCCTCGCCTGGCTCTGGCCAAACCCCATTGCCCGCGTGTTCGCTCCCTGCACCTGGCGCATCATATACCAAATAAATCCGCCGATAAACAAAAGCGGGATCAGAAAGGGCAATAAAGACGCCATCCAATAACTGAAGCCGCTTTCTTCCTTTACTTCAATTGAAAACTTTTTCATTTTGTCTTCAGCAACTTTGAAATTATTCAACAGCTCTGAAAACGATTCCGAAGTTTCCTTTTTTAGTTTTTGCTTGGTGCCGTCATTGAGCGTCAGCTGCAAAATACTGCCTTCGATTGAAATTTTTTGTACCTGCTCCTGATTGATTTCCTCAATCATCTTTTGAATGTCAATATCCGCCACCTCATGATCAGAAACATTATATAAGCTGAAGACGCTGGCAATGAACAAAAAGATAATGACAAAAAATACCAGGTTTTTAATTATTCCATATTTGTTCATAATGAAGTGTTATTAATATATTCAATATTCCCGACCTCCGCCGGGCAAGCATTATTCCGTAGGCTTTTCTTCTGGTTCTATTGTCGGACGGTACCCCGTACCGGCAGGAATCAGCCGGCCGATGATAACATTTTCTTTTAGACCTTCCAGTCTGTCAATCTTGCCGGTAATAGCCGCATTGATCAACACCTTGGCGGTTTCCTGGAAAGAAGCAGCTGACAAAAAACTGTTGGTTGACAATGAAACCTTGGAAATTCCCAAAAATATTTCATCTCCCTTAGCCGGATTTTCGCCTTTCTTTAAATTCTTGTTGGCAATTTCAAAGGCTGATTTTTCCACTATTTCTCCTTCCAATAATTCCGTGTCACCGGAAGTCTCGACATAAACGCGGGAAAACATTTGCCGGGAAATTAATTCAACATGTTTGTCGTTTAGCTTTTGTCCCTGTGAAGAATAAATATATTGAATTTCCTTTAGAATGTAGTCTTGCACAGCTTTCTTGCCCCTAATCTTGTGCAACTGATTCAAATCCAGACTGCCTTCGGTCAATTGAGCTCCTTTTTCAATCAAATCGCCATCTTTTACCCACAAAACTGTTCCCGGAGAAATTAAGTATTCTCTTACTTGTTCCGCGGCCGACACAACCCTCAATTGATTTTCGGTGAGCACAATCTTGCCATAACGTTTTGCTTTGACCTTTTGCTTTTCCGCGTCAAGATAGAGCGTTCCCTTTTCATTGACTAGCTCGCCATCTGCCACTTTCAGCTTGAATTCCGGTTTTAGACTATAGACATCTTCTTCCACTTCATCGTGGTGAATTCGAACTACCCGCTGACCAAATGAAGTTCTGGCAATGATTTCTCCTTTCGGACCCTGAATAGTTCTGGCCTGCTCTTCAATGGAAACCAGGCCTGCGACCTCGGAAATCAAGGCTTTTTTCTTTGGCGGACGCGCTTCAAAAATTTCTTCTACGCGCGGCAAACCCTGAGTAATATCTCCGCCTCCGGCTACACCACCTGTATGGAAAGTTCTCATGGTAAGCTGAGTTCCAGGCTCGCCAATACTTTGCGCGGCAATAATGCCGACGGCTGTACCAATTTCAACAAGACGATTGTAGGCTAGGTCAAATCCATAGCATTTTTGACACACTCCCTGCGACAATTTGCAGGTCAGAAGAGAACGTATTTTTACCGACGCCAAATCAATTTTTTCTAATTTTCTAGCTATTTCTTCAGTGATTAAACTTCCTTTTTTGACAAGCACTTTTCCGGTTTTAGGATCTTTTATAGAATCAATTATGTGCCGGCCAACGATTCTCTCAATAAAGTTTAGGCCCATTTTATCACTGTCTTCCTTTGTAATAATGCGACCCTTTTCGTCACCGCAATCTTTTTCCCTAATCACCAAATCTTGGGCCACGTCAACCAGTCTGCGGGTCAGATAACCGGCATTGGCTGTACGCAGGGCGGTATCGGACAAACCCTTACGCGTTCCATGAGTAGAAATGTAATATTCCAAGGCTGAGAAACCTTCTTTAAAACTGGCTTTGACAGGTAATTCAATAATCTGTCCGGCCGGATTGGTTACCAACCCCTTCATTCCGACCATCTGAGCAAGCTGTCCCCACGAACCGCGAGCGCCCGAACTGATCATCGTATGAACTGATCCATCCGGTTCTAGAATTCCCTGACTGAGTTTAGTCACATCGTCTTTTGTCCTGGTCCAAATTTCAATTACTTTGCTGTAACGCTCATCATTGGTCAGAAGCCCGTCTTCATACTGACCTTGCACTGCTTCAACTTCTTTTAATCCCTGATCCAACAAACTTTTCTTTCCGCTGACTGTCGGTAAATCATTCATGCCCCAAGAAAATCCGGCTTTAGTCAATTGTTTGAAGCCAAAATCCTTGATTCTATCTAAAGCTTTGGCAGTTTCATCAAAACCGTAAAATTCCAACGCCAGCTGAACAATTATTGCCATTTTCTTTTTATCAATCACCTCATTGTAATATGGCATCTTGTCCGGCAATAAATTATTAAACAATATTCGACCGAGCGATGTTTCCAAAAATTCACCCTTAACTTTTCGGCCTAGCTCGTCTTTATTTACCCTGACTTTTATAATTTGACGAATAGAAATTTTGCGCACATCATAAGCAAGCTTTGCCTCTTTGACACTGCAAAAGATTTTTGCCGGCGTTTGCTCCTTGGTATAAGAAGTAACATGATAAGTGCCCCAAACCATATCCATGGTCGGCGTAACAATCGAGTTGCCGGTCGCTGGTTTTAGCAAATTCTTGCTGGCCAACATCATTTCACGGGCTTCTTTTTTGGCTTCTTCAGTCAGGGGAACATGCACGGCCATCTGGTCACCGTCAAAGTCAGCATTAAAAGCCGAGCAAACTAGAGGATGCAGCTGAATAGCTCGCCCCTCGATCAAGATCGGCTGAAAAGCCTGAATGCCAAGTCGATGCAAGGTCGGGGCGCGATTCAAAAGCACATGCGCTCCTTTGATAATATTTTCCAAAATATCCCACACTTCCGGTCTGTCCGCCTCAATAAAACGATTAGCGCTCCGGATATTGTGCACGTATTCTTTTTTAATTAATTCGCAGATAACAAACGGTTTGAATAATTCCAGCGCCATTTTCTTTGGCAAACCGCATTGGTGCAAACGCAATTCAGGACCAATGACAATTACGCTTCGTCCTGAATAATCGATTCTCTTACCAAGAAGATTTTGTCTAAATCGTCCGCGTTTACCTTTTAAATAATCAGCAATTGATTTTAGCTTTCTTTTTTGCCCAGTCGAGGCAGTGGTAGTTTTGCTCTGTCTGGCGGAATTATCGATCAAAGCGTCAACCGCTTCCTGCAACATTCGTTTTTCATTTCTGACAATAACTTCCGGCGCATTTAATTCCAAAAGTCTTTTTAACCGATTATTACGGGAAATAACTCTTCTATATAAATCGTTTAAATCCGAAGTGGCATATCGTCCGCCGTCGAGCGGTACCATTGGCCGCAAATCCGGAGGGATTACAGGCAAAGCCGCTAAAATCATTTGCTCCGGCTTGATATTATTCCTTTTCAAACTCCTCAGTAACTTAACACGATTAATTAATTTTTTCTTTTTCGAACCCTTATCTTCCTTTAATTCTTCCGTCAATTCACTGATCGCTTTAACAAGGTCAACCCTTTCCAATAATTTACTAATAGCTTCCGCGCCAATTCCCGCTTCAAAAACATGTCCGTATTTTAAAGAAATATCATGATATTCAACTTCTGAAATTATTTTCAGCGGCTTCAATTCTTTGAGCTCTTTTTCCGTTTCTGTGAAATCCTGATTAAGTTCATCCAGTAATTTTTCATTTTCTTCTGTTGCTTGCTTGACCGCCTGTTTTCTGTCGCCGAAACTGAGCTCTTTGTTCTGGTCAAGATTGTCCACTTGCTGGCTCAATTGGGCCTGCAAAGATTTTTGCTTTGATTTCAATTCTTTGCGCAGGTTTTCTAGTTCTTGTTTGCGCAATTCTTCATTCACGTCCGTGACGATAAAACTGGCAAAATAAATAACTTTTTCCAATTTTTGAATTGATAAGTCCAGCACTAAGCCGATCTTTGACGGAATACCCCGCAAAAACCAAATATGAGAAACCGGCACGGCGAGTTCGATGTGGCCCATGCGCTGACGCCTGACCACTGCCCGGGTAACTTCCACTCCGCATTTGTCGCAAACAATTCCTTTGTACCGAATTTTTTTATATTTGCCGCAATAACACTCCCAATCTTTGCTTGGTCCGAATATTTTTTCGCAAAAAAGTCCATCTTTTTCCGGCTTTTGCGTCCGGTAATTGATAGTCTCCGGCCTGGCAACTTCACCGTGCGACCAAGAGCGAATATCTGACGGCGACGCTAGTTTGAGTTTAATGGCGTCAAAGTCATTTATTTTTAAGCTTTCTAAACTCATAAATTATTTTGTTATTAAATAATGTAATTATTTATCGCTCTCTACTTTTTCGTCTACATCGTCAATAGTGACCTTTTTACCATCTTTCAAAAGTTCCACATCCAAACAAAGTCCTTTTAATTCTCTAATCAAAACATTAAATGATTCCGGCACATTCAGCCGTTTAATCGGTTCGCCTTTGATAATTGATTCATAAGCTTTGGCCCTGCCGAGCACATCGTCTGACTTAATGGTCAAAACTTCTTGCAGCATGTGAGCAGCTCCATATCCTTCGAGCGCCCAAACTTCCATTTCACCGAAACGCTGGCCGCCGAACTGAGCCTTGCCGCCGAGCGGCTGCTGGGTAATAAGAGAATATGGACCGATCGAACGTTGATGAATCTTGTCCTCGACCATATGATTCAATTTGAGGATATAGTTGTAGCCGACCGTAATCAGATTTTCAAACGCCTCACCTGTTTTTCCGTTATATAAAGTTAATTTTCCGTCAACTGAATAACCAGCTCGAGCCAATTCCTCGGCAATGGTTTTTTCTGAAATTCCATTTAACACCGGCGTCGCTACATGATAGCCCAATTTCTTTGCCGCCAAACCCAAATGCGTTTCCAAGACTTGACCCAGGTTCATACGAGAAGCAATGCCAAGAGGCGTTAAGATAACATCAATCGGAGTACCGTCATCCATAAATGGCATATCTTCGATTGGCACAATCTTGGAAATCACACCTTTATTTCCATGACGGCCGGCCAATTTATCTCCCACTTGAATTTTTCTCAAATTAGCAATTGTAATCTGAATTGATTTAATCACTCCGGGAGACAGTTTGTCGCCGTTTTCCTGCGAAAAGATTTTTATGTCAACAACTTTTCCGTGCTCTCCGTGTTCCAGGCGGAGTGAAGTATCGCGGACATCTCTGGCTTTTTCGCCGAAAATTGCTTTTAGCAATTTTTCTTCAGCTGACAATTCTGTTTCTCCTTTCGGCGTAATCTTGCCGACCAGAATGTCACCCGACTTTACTGTGGCGCCGACACGGACCACGCCCTCAGCATCCAGATTTTTCAATTTTTCTTCTGAAATATTTGGAATGTCTGCTGTTACCATTTCCGGTCCCAACTTTGTATCGCGAACATCAATAGTATAATTTTCAATATGAACTGACGAATAACGATCATTCTTGACCATATTCTCAGAAACAATTATCGCATCCTCATAGTTGTAGCCGCCCCAAGCCATGTAAGCCACCAAAACGTTTTGGCCGAGCGCCAATTCACCGCCGTCAATAGCCGGGCCATCCGCCATAACATCACCCTTTTTTATCTTATCGCCCACGTGAACGATTGGTCTTTGATTAATGCTGGTAGAAGCATTTGAACAAACAAACTTATTCAAATGATATATTTTAAGTTCTCCTTTTTTAGTTAAAAAATCAATCCGATCTCCCTGGCAAGCGACAATTTGGCCCTCAGTATCAGCAATAATGCAATGGCCGGAATCACGAGCGGCAATCGCCTCCATACCAGTACCTACTATCGGCGCTTCTGGTTTAACGCAAGGTACTGCCTGACGTTGCATATTTGTTCCCATAAGAGCGCGAACCGCGTCATCATGTTCAAGAAAAGGGATCAGGGATGTAGCCACGCTCACAATCTGGTTTGACGACACATCCATGTAGTCAATTTTGTAAACAGATTCAATCGTTGGCTTTCCAAAACAACGAACGTCCAATTTTTCCTTTAAAATTATTCCAGTTTTTTCTTCTCTATCAGTCGTGTATGAAGTTGTTATTGTTTTTTCTTCTTTCAAAGCATTTAAATAAACTACGTCGCTCGATACCCAGTTTTCAATATTATCTCTTAATTCATTAGCTGAAATAGCGCTCTTTTGCAGATCACCGCCCAAAACCTCTGTTCCCTTTTTTAAAACCTGCCCGCTAACTGGATCTTTCATGTCCTTTAATATCTTATGTTTTACCCGAAAATAAGGCGTTTCAATAAAACCATATTCATTGACCAGGGCATAACTCGCGAGATGCCCCACCAGCCCGATATTCGGACCTTCAGGCGTGGCGATCGGGCAAATTCTGCCATAGTGAGTAGTATGCACATCACGCACTTCGAAACCAGCTCTTTCGCGCGACAAACCGCCGGGGCCCATGGCTGAGATTCTCCTTTTGTGTTCAAGCTCTGACAACGGATTGGTCTGATCCATGAATTGCGACAACTGCGAAGACATAAAAAATTCACGGACAACGCCGATGACCGGGCGCGCGTTTATTAATTTTGAAGGGGTAAGCGTCGTCGGATCCATGGTGCTCATTCTATCTTTCACAATTCTCTCCATCCGAGCCAAACCAACGCGGAATTTATTTTGAATCAATTCACCGATTGCGCGAATTCTTCGATTACCCAGGTGATCGATATCATCAGACAACTCCTGGCTGTTATTTAAACGAATGATTTCTTTGATTACGTTGAGCACGTCTTCCATTTTTAATTTCCGGTTTTCCTCGTCTAATTTATATTCAGTATTAAATCTTTGGTTCAGTTTATATCTTCCCACGTTGCCAAAATCATAACGGTCAAAATTAAAAAACATGGCAAAAATAAGAGACTTGGCATTGTCAGCGGTCGCCATGTCGCCAGGTCTAATCCTTTTATAAACCTCTATTAATCCATCATCCTGATTTTTTGAAGCATCTTTGGCTAGAGTAGCCTCGATGTATTTAATATCCGGATGATTATCGACTTCCCTAAAAGCACTAAGCAGTTGCTCGTCGGTTTCCAAACCAAAAGCGCGCAAGAGAGCAGTGGCTGAAACTTTTCTTTTTCGATCGATCTTTACCCAGATTACATTATTGGCATCTGTTTCAAATTCCAACCAGGCGCCCCTATTTGGGATAATTTTCGCACCATAAAAAACTCTATTTTTTTCTCGGATAAAATTTGAAGTGAAGAAAACACCGGCGGAACGGATAATCTGCGATACGATTACTCTTTCAATACCATTAATAATGAACGTTCCTCTCTCGGTCATTAACGGAAAATCACCCAAAAATATTTCCTGCGTTTCTTTTTTCTTGGTCTTGGTATTACTCAATCTAACTTTTACCCGTAGCGGCGCTTCGTAAGTAATATTTTTTTCTTTACAAGTGCTTTCGTCAAACTTTGGCTCATCCAAATAGTAATCCTCGAAAAACAATTCCAACCCTTTGTCGGAAATATCCACGATTGGCGAAAGTTCAGACAAAAGTTCATTTAGGCCTTCCTTTAAAAACCAATTGTATGAATTTTTTTGAACCTCAATCAAATCAGGCACTTCCAGCTCGTATGATTTGGAAAAACACTTTCGGACAAGGTTGCTTTTTGACATAAATAAAATATTTCCCCTCCCGCATGGGGCCGGGGTTGTAATTATTAATTTGAGTTTGGTTTGGCAAATCCCTCTAACATTTATTTTGATGAAACCGGATCCTCCGACTATGGGTCGCGAGGTCAAGTTTCCCCGAGGGGTTATAGAAGCTTAGTCTTCTAAAGACTATCAAATATACACACACTTGTCAAGCTTTTTGTGTGGATAAAAGTTCTTGTGTAAAATTAGTCAAGACCGTGCCGCCCCTACCTTAATTTGCCCTTGACAAAATTTCCCTAATTATACTTCTATCATCCCACTCCACATATTTCCCACCGGCCACCGCCATGCGCTGTTCAGAACCTTTGCCGGTAACTAAAACCAGATCACCTTGTTTTGCCAGGCTTAATGCTTTTTCAATCGCCTGCTTGCGGTCTAATATTTTAAATAAATTTTCATTTAGCTTTTTTCCGACTTCAAGCGCCCCCGCCGCAACCTGATCAATTATTTCCATTGGATCGTCATCATACGGATCTTCGTTTGTGACAACTACAATGTCAGAATTTTTCCCTGCCATTTTGCCGAGAACAGGCCGGCGCGCCTTGTCCCGACCGCCACCGCATGAACCAAGAACGTGGATAATTTGGTTGATTGGTTGATTGGTTGATTGGTTGATCAAAATTATCGTTTCATAGAGCTTTCCCATCGACGCCGGCTCCGGCGCATAATCAACAAGCACAGAGAAAGGCTGGCCTTCATCAATCGCTTCCATTCGCCCGGGAACAACTTTTACAGATTCCAATCCTTGTTTTATTTTTTCCAGAGCAATTCCCTCTTCAATTCCAACCGCAATTGCCGGCAAAGCGTTTTCAACATTAAAAGCTCCGATTAGTTTTAGATTTATTTTTTTATCGTTAATTTCAAATGACGTACCCGCCGTTGAAACCTGAATATTTTTCGCTATCAAATCTGCATTTTCATTTTTTACGGAAAATTTAATTTTTTTATCCGCCGAAAATGTCAAAAAATATTCCGCGTGCTTGTCGTCAATATTCACAATAGCCGTCTTTTTCACTTCTGGGTCATCCGGCGTGACGACGGAGGACGGGGTGAGGGATTGTTTTATTATTTTTTTACGTTTTGTTAAGTGCTGAAACAATTCCCCTTTCGCCCGCTTATAATTATCAAATCCGCCATGCGACTCTAAGTGCTCCGGCGTTAAATTTGTAAAAACCGCATAATCAAAATTAATACCCAAATGACGATACTGCTTAATCCCTTCTGACGAAACTTCAAGCACAGCATACTTGCATCCGGCTTGAGCCATTTTCTTCAAGAGTTTTTGCAACTGAAATCGGCCGAGCATTGTCATTTTTTTATCGTTCAGCCATTCTTTATCCGCAATTTTAAAACCAACCGTTGAAGTCGCGCCCACTCCTGCGCCGCCCGATTCCAAAACCTTGGCGATCAAAGCAACTGTAGTTGATTTTCCATTGGTGCCGGTAACGCCGACAACAATCATTTTGTTGCTTGGAAAACCATAAACAAACGCTGACAAAATTGCCAGTGATTTGTGGTAAAAATTCAATGCCGCCCTAGGAATAAATTTTTTAAGCAAACTTTTCATACTTCTCCAGCATAATTCATTTGCAGAAATTTTTCAACGTTCATATTAAAAAAACAGGCTCGGCTCATTGAGCCAACCCTGCTTGGTCGTAAACTACTTCACAAGGCTCTTCTTGTCATCTTCTGAAATCGTACAGCCCCCCCCCGGCCCATTCCACTTGCAGGACGAGGGAATTGCCTCGACTTGGTAGATCGCACCGCAACGGTAGTTGTAGCATTTGTCCACGCCTTCCGTCACGCGCGTTGCTTCGAAACGGAAAATCTTGTCGCCACCATCGCCGATTTTCTCGGCCCAGACAGTCTTGTCTTTCTCAACCACGATTTGGTCGAACCAGACGCCGTTCTCCACTACCGACCGGAAGATCCACCGCCCCATGTCGGAACGAACCCATTCGACCAGCATGGTCTCCACCCTCTCAACAACGCGCATCTTTGTCCCGTCGGGACTGAAGGCCACGTTACGGAGGATTCGCACATCCTTCCAGTTGTCATCCACCTGGATGTACCCGGTAAAGGATTTGTTCTCCCCGGCCGAAGCTGAAGAAAAACCAACCAGTATCAGAGCGAAAACAAACAGATAAACCTTCTTCATGGTGTACCTCCTTGAAATACAGGGACAATCCCTAACTGAGGGAGCATACCATTAAAAAATATTTTTGTCAATGATTATTAATCTTCCTCTTATTTTACGCCAAACAAAACACGCTTCTAAATCTTGACAGGTTTGCTATAATGAACTAATATAACACCTTGACTCATATATCATAGAACATAGAGCATTTGTAATTTGTAATTTGTTTTCCTTTTATGTCCCGAATACTCCAAGTAAATTCCATGCTGCAAAAGGCGCTGGCAGAAATCATTTCTCAAAACCTAGAAGTGCCTTTTGATTTTTTCCTGACAATCACCAGACTTGACTGTGGCAGTGATCTAAAAACAGCCAAAGTGTTTGTCAGCGTTCTGCCTTTTAGCAAGGCGGAGGAAGGAATAAAATTTTTAGTAAATAACCGCCACGAAACTCAGGGTCTTCTCGGCAAAAAAATCAAGCTCAAATTCACGCCAAGGCTAAACTTTGTTCTGGACGACACAGAACAAACCGCGAGCGAGATTTATCAAACTCTGGACGATCTGAACAATTAAGTTTTATGAACAATTCTGAAAAATTATTTTCTCAAATCAATCAAAGCAAAAACATACTTCTTCTTTGCCACCGCAATCCTGATGCCGACACAATGGGATCAGCCGGCGCGCTGGCTTTGTATATTGAAAGTCTGCAAAAAAAAGTTCTAATACACTATCCTGATCCTGTGCCACAAATGCTCGATTTTTTAGAACTCGCCCGCTTTACTTATCAGAACGAAAACATTAATCTGCGCGACTTTGATTTGCTGATTTGCCTGGATTGCGGCGACACCTCGCAAACAGGACTATCTGAAAAGTTGATCGAAGTAAAAGATTATCTACCTATTATAAACATTGATCATCATCAGACAAATCCGCATTACGGCAATTTGAATATTGTTGAACCGGCGAGCGCCACTGCGGAAATCGTATATCGTTTGTTAAAAAACAATTCCATTCCATTGACCAAGCAAATCTGCACCTGTCTTCTCATTGGCATAATCACCGACACCACCTACTTTACCAATGCCGGCACAACCAAAAGCGCCATGTCCGCGGCTTCGGAACTACTTCAGCACGGTGCGAATATCAAACAAATAATTCGCAACACCTGGAAGAAAAACAGCCCCGAAGCACTCAGGGTCTGGGGGAAAATCCTTTCGCAATTGCAATTCAATTCGAAATATAAAGTGGTTTCCGCGATAATCAGCAAGGAAGACGCCATCATGCCGGAAGTTTTCGAGGGCATGGCTAATTTTTTAACCACTCTGTACGAAGCAAACATAATTATTGTTATCCGCGAGACTGAAGACGGCTTCATTAAATGTAGCCTGCGCACAATCAAAGACAATATTGATGTTTCTCAATTGGCGCAAAAATTTGGCGGCGGCGGACATGCCAAAGCAGCCGGCTTTACAATCAGAGGAAAACTAAAAAAATCCGAAAACAGCTGGAGGATAATTAGCCAATAGTTTCGCAAACCAAAAACAAAGCTCACCGGCTTTGTTTTTGGGTACGTTCATTTCCATGGAGCTGGAACCGCCTCAGCAAAATAAAAAATACAATCAAACATGGCGATTAAAATATCAACTAAAGCCTGATGACGAATAGTCACCACTAATGACAACTTGGGAAACAAAAATGAAACTCTATTGCCATAAATCAAAGCTAAATCTTCTAAAGGCAAAATTTCTTTATCCAACACCTTGATATCCCAATCTCTTTGCTTATCCAACGCCAAGTTTTCCTGATTTAATTTTAAATTAGGGATACCCAAAGATTCACGAGTAAAAATCCCTTTCGTCTTAATATTCTTTTGAATTAATTTGCTAAAAAAATTATTCAGCTGTTGATCAGACAAAAGCCCCAACTCATGCAAATATGATTCTTTTCCCTCTATCACTCGAAAAACACCGTCTTGTGGCAAATTGGAAATTTCTTCGTAAACTTTATAATAACCAATTTGTGATTCGCTAATTTCTACTATTGGTCGTTCACGATCAACTTTATTCAGAGCCTCTAGCTCAGGCACAACAGTTTTAAAATCATCAGTTAAACTTTGGAACTTCGTAGCCAGCTCCGTTGGTGAAACAGCCATAAAATGGAAAGTTTTATTAACTTCAACCTTCGCTACAAAACCTCGCTGTATTAATCCCTCCAAACTTGAGTAAACTGCAGTTCTATTTAAATCAGCCTTAATGGCAATTTCCGCTGCTTTAGCTTTGCCTAAAGATAAAATTGCCAAATAAATTCTTGCTTCAGAATCAGAAAAAGAGAATTCTTTTAATAAACTTTGTATTGAGAATAAATCATTCATAGAATTAAGTTAAATATTTTATACAAAAAAACAAATATAGCCATATAAACATTATAAATAAGTAAAAAATTGTTGTCAAATTATTACGACACAATCATTGACAATTTGAGAATTTAATGTTATAATGCACTTGTAAGATAAAAATCTGATCCTTAACAACAAAAAGACATGGAGCGACTATGAAATTTATATCTGAAACGATCGCAAGTCTCAGGTGCCGTGGAGTAGAAATTCCGGACGTATCTGACCCGGTCCTGGAATTATCCTTGGACGACTTAATCAAAGTCATAAAAGAAGTAGATCTGTCGGAAGTAACGACAGAAGAAGTAGCCGCCTTCCTGGAAGAGGTCATCTTTCTAAGGGGTTTTGACACTGGCTTTGCGAGATTGACCACAAAGAAATTAATTGATAAATTTCTTGAACTGAAAAAATCAAGGGGAAAATCAGAGAGAAAAGCGGATGACTACATGAGGATTCTAGGATCCAAGGATCCACTAACGGAAATTCACTTTTTCTTGATTAAAGAAGAAATATCTTTAAGAAGAAAAACTTTGGTCAGAAAAAGTGCAGACAGATTACGAAAAGGAGATATTGTATTCAAAAAGAAAGCTTTTATTGATTTTACGGATAGATACCACAAAGAACGGTCAGCGAAAAGATTTATCGTGGCTTTTGCTGAGCATGAAGTGAAACTATTCATCCTGGACGCATTTCGTCATTCATCGATTTTGGAATATGCTATTGAACTTACAAAAGACGAATTTGCTTCAAAATCTTTTAAGGATGGAAAGGGTCACGACGCCATTATCGGAGGTGGATATGCTCACGAAGAAGATGGGAAAATAATCTTCAGTGGTACATCACAAGGCACAGGTTCTGTACCGCGTGAAATTCTTGAGGGTTGCATTAAAGCCGCAGGAATAAAAGCAGTCATCGGAGATTTGCCAGACTGCGGAAAAAGTGAAAAATCGCCAAAAGTTCTGGCGTGGTTAAAAGAACACGGTTTCTAGTATTTAACACTGAACCAAGTTAAGAAAATTTAGCATGGTTCTCTTCTTAAAAGGAGATCTGATGTACACTCCAAAACTGGGCGATGAAGTAAAAACATCTATCAAGCCATTCGCTTACGAAACCGACGAAAGAATTGATCGTGTAGTTAGGATTATAAAAAGAAAAGGGGAAAAATCTTATATCCTTCGCAGTGAAGGGTATCTGATGGAAGAAGAAGGGGCCTGGAAGTTTTTCCTATCTAGCCGTTTTGGTAGCCCTGCCACAGTGGAGCTCTTCCACTCATAACCACCTGCCAACATTGAGGTCAATCTAAAACGATTGGCCTCTTTCTTTTTAATAAATAAAAAAAGAACAAGTAACTTGTTCTTTTTTTTTATCTAATTTACTTTTTACCCAATTCAATTTCTGCCTTTTCACATCACCTTCGCCAACAATTTGTGAAAAAGTCACAACAGTATCTCCAGCTTATTTAGATCTCATCAATCGCACACCTTGCGTATCACGACCAAGCTCACTAATACTCTTGAATGGTAATCTAATTACTTGACCTTTCTAAGAAATTACTAAAATATCTAAATCTTTATTTTCTTCCTTATCAACAACAACACCTCGAATTACCTTTCCTGTTTTACTTGAAACTTTCAAAGTTCTGATTCCACCACCGCCACATCAACTTCAGCTTTTTTCCATTTTTTCCTCCCTGATCAAAGGTTACATTCATCCATTGATGTTCTATCCTTTCATACTTTTCTAGTTTTGTCAATCTAGCCATAATTAAATCCGCAATTTTAGATAAAAATGGCCGTCCTGAAATCATCAAAAAGCGGGGGGGCCGAAACAGCAAAATTTAAAAAGTCAGGCGGCCTTCGAGGGCCCGCCTGACTTTTTATCTAATTATATTTTTACCGCCTTACTTTATTCCCGTTTTTTTGCTTCTGTTATCATTTTGGAAAAAGTCGCCACCGCGTCGCCGGCTTCCTTGAATCGCATCAGGCGCACGCCCTGCGTGTCTCTTCCGAGCTCGCTAATTGTTTTATATGGCATGCGAATAGCTTGACCGTGATTTGAAATAACCAAAATATCATCTTCAATGCTCTCCGCCTTATTAATTACCAGGCCTTTAACAACTTTCCCTGTCTTGGTTGAAACTTTCAATGTTCTGATGCCGCCGCCGCCACGATTTTGCACTTTATAAAACTCCAGATCAGTGCGTTTGCCAAAACCATTTTCAGAAATGGTTAAAACCTGCAGTTCCTTGGCTTTGTCCGGACTGATTAGGCCGACGCCAACCAATTTGTCTCCCTGCTTGAGTCTCATTCCTCTCACACCGGAAGCTGTTCTACCCATTGCTCTGGCATCTTCTTCACTAAATCTGATTGCCTGGCCACGCGCGGAAATAAGCATTATTTCTTTTGTGCCGTCAGTCAGACTCACCCAGCGCAAGCGATCGGCAGGTTTAAGTTTAATAGCGATCAGACCGGAACGCCTAACATTATTAAAGTCTTCAATCGGTGTTTTTTTGATCGTGCCGTTTTCCGTTGCCATGAAAAGATATTTCATCGCAGTTTGATCTTTGATCGGCAATATCTCAGTTACTTTTTCGTCAGGACCCAGCTGCAAAAAGTTTACCAGCGCCTGTCCCTTGGCTGTCCTCTGGCCAATCGGCAATTCATAAGCTTTCAAGCGAAACACTCGGCCGACCGAAGTAAAGAACAGTAAATTATTATGAGTTGTGGTGCTAAATAATAGATCCACCACGTCTTCTTCTTTTGTTGTCAATCCGATCACGCCCTTGCCGCCGCGCTGTTGAACTTTGAAAGTATCAACAGGCATTCTTTTAATATACCCATCATGCGTCACCATGACCAACATCGGTTCATTGGGCACTAAATCTTCTTGTGAAAATTCACCGACCGCTGATTTTATTATTTTTGTCTTGCGTTCATCACCAAATTTTTCCTTGATCTCAATCAACTCGGACTTAATCACTCCCAATATTCTCTTTTCAGACGATAATAATTCTTTCAGCTCCTTGATTGTTTGTTTTTTCTCTTTTAGCTCGTCTTCAATTTTTATTCTTTCGAGATTGGCCAAATTTTGCAAACGCATTTCCAAAATCGCCACTGCCTGCACTTCGGTAAATTTAAATTGCTTAATTAAATTTTGTTTGGCGGTTTCTCTGTCTTTTGATTTTTTAATTAATTTAATAATGGCGTCAATATTATCAATGGCTTTTTTCAATCCCTCCAAAATATGCGCCCGCTCTTCTGCTTTTCTTAATTCAAAAGCTGTCCGCCGTCGCACCACTTCCTTCCGATGTTCCAAATAATAGCCCAGAATATCTTTTAAATTCATCACCTTTGGTTGGAGGTCGCCTGTGAGCGCCAGCATATTAACGTCAAAATTACTTTGGAGCGGCGTCAACTTGAACAGCCTGTTCAATACTTTTTTCGGATAAGCGTCACGCTTCAGCTCAATGACAATGCGCACGCCTTCTTTATTTGACTCGTCGCGCACGTCCTTTATACCTTCCAACCTTTTAATTTTGACGAATTCAGCAATTTTTTCCAATAAAGTAGCCTTATTTACTTGATAAGGAATTTCTGAAATTATAATTCTAAATTGGCCTTGTTTTTCTTCAACAATTTCAGTTTTACCGCGCATTACGATCTTGCCTTTGCCCGTGGTATACGCTCTTTTGATTTCTTCGGTATCATAAATAATTCCGCCGGTCGGGAAATCAGGGCCCTTGATGTATTCCATCAAACTCTCCGCCTCGCAATCAGGATTGTCAATTTGATGGCAGACCGCGTCGCAAATTTCGGTCAGATTATGCGGCGGAATTTTTGTCGCCATACCAACTGCGATCCCCACACTGCCATTCAAAAGCAAATGAGGCAATTTGGCCGGCAGGACGCTCGGCTCTTTTTGCGTGCCGTCGTAATTGGGAATAAAATTAACTGTGTCTTTTTCCAAATCAATCAAAAGTTCCTCGGAAATCGCTCGCAATTTGGCTTCAGTATAACGCATTGCCGCCGGGCGATCACCGTCCATTGAGCCGAAGTTACCTTGGCCGTGAACAAGCATGTAGCGCATATTAAAATCCTGAGCCATTCTAGCCATAGAATCATAAACAGCCTGATCGCCATGAGGATGATATTTGCCGAGCACTTCACCGACCACGGTAGCTGATTTACGAAATTTGGCGCTGGGTTTCAAACCGATATTCCACATGGCATAAAGAATTCTGCGGTGAACCGGTTTCAAACCATCGCGAACATCAGGCAGTGCACGCGAAACGATAACCGACATGGCGTAGTCAATATAACTATTTTCCATTTCATCAACAATCGAAACATCCTCAATTTGGTCTCTTGGTTTCTCCGGCACTTTTGGCTCGCTCTTTTTTTCATTACTTTTTTTCATACTATTTGTCTATGTAAACAAGAATTACCCGCTCCATTTGACAGGTAAAGCTAATAATCTGTTAATTATTCTTTGGGCTCCTCCAACGCAACGCCTTCGTCTTTTGTAACATCTTGATCCGCTGGAACAACAACTTCATCGCTTGCCGTAATTTCCTCTGCAGGTTTAATTGCCTGCTCAACCGGCTCTTCTCCCAGGTTTTTTTCAACTTCCTTCAATTGCTCGGAAGCTTTTTCCAGCTGCACATTCATCCCAGCAAACATATCTTCCATCTCGGCAGTTGCTTTCTCTATAGTCGCTCCATTGTTCTGCATCTGGTCATTAATCTTTTTAAAATTGTACTTAACAGAAAACAGCCAGCCGGAAAAAATTATGCCGGCGGAAACAATCACGCACAACCACAGAGTTAAATATTTGGCATTTGGATCTTTTTCCTTCATATATTTTTATTTTTATGTTTATGTTTTTTCCAAAAGTACTAGCCGGCATTCATCTTGAGGCAATTCTTTTTTATTAACTTTTAATTTATTTAATGTTTCCGCTTTGCCACCCATTTCTTTTTTGAAATTTTCCACGCCCTCAATGTCAATCTTAAGCCCTGGAATTTTGTAGTGCATTGGAATAACAATCCGCGGCTCGAGCTGACGCACGACTTCAGCCGCTTCTTTGGCATTGATCGTATAATTACCTCCGACCGGGATCAGCAAAATATCAATATCGTCTATTTTTTCCAATTGCTGATCGGACAGGGTAGTGCCAAGATCCCCCAAGTGCAGGACGTTTATTCCGCCGATGTCAAACATAAACATCACTGACTTACCGCGTTCTGCGCCCTGTTTTTTGTCATGATAAGCGCCAATGCCCTGGACAAACACGCCCTTGACTTCATATTCACCCGGCCGGTCAATTACAATCGGCAAAGCGCTGTCAATTCCCGACACTGCCGCCGAATTAGCATGATCAAAATGATCGTGGCTGACTGAAACCAAGTCCGCCTTCATTTTCGGCAGGCGAAAACCGACACTGTCATCATAAGGGTCAGTAATTATCGTAACCAATTGACTACCGATTTTTTCCTCCATTTTAAAACAAGAATGCCCCAACCAACTAATGTTCATATCTTTTATTATATTAGTAAATTTCTAAAAACATTTTAGCATAATTATTTAGAAAAGTAAATACAAAAGCCACCCTTGACTTATCAATTGTGATTGCCTGCAATTCAGCCCGCGCTCAAGCCGTCCGTAAAACCCTTGACAATCATTTATTAATAAGCTAGAATACCAATTGATATCAAAGTCCTTAATATCTTATCTAATTCATAACTCTAATCTAGGAAAATTTATTTTACCAAAAATCCACCTTAGAGTGGACTTTTTTATAAGGAAGCTGTTACAAAAGAAAGCTTCGCAACCACACTTACGAAAGGAGTAATAATAAAATGGCTAAAAAATTTGTAAAACCAGATCCAGCTTCTCCCATGAATTCTCTACTGGAGCAAGATGCGGCGATAAAAACCCTGCCCAAAGAAGGCGATATTATCAAGGGCGTAGTTATATCTGCTTCAAAAAAAGAAGTCCTAATTGATTTTAATGGAATTATTACCGGCATTATCCGAGGCAAAGAACTTTATAATGAATCCGATGAATTCGCCAGTTTGAAATCCGGAGACGAAACAGAAGCCACTGTAATTGAACTGGAAAACGAACAAGGCCAGATGGAACTCTCTTTCCGCTACGCCGGGCATCAGCGCACTTGGTCAGCTTTACAAAAATCAAAAGACAGCAATGAAACAGTGCAGGCCAAAATCATTGACGCCAATAAGGGCGGCCTCCTGGTAACGATCAACAGTGTCCCCGGATTTTTGCCGGTGTCCCAGCTAAGTCCGGAATTCTACCCGCGCGTTCAAGGTGGCGACAAGAATAAAATCTTGGAAAGATTGAAAAGCTATATCGGCCAAAGTTTTCCTGTCAAGGTTCTAGACGCCAATGCGGAAAACGAAAAACTGATTGTTTCTGAAAAAGCGGCCTGGGAAGAAACACAAAAAGACGTGCTTGGCAAATTTTCCGTAGGCGAAATAGTGGAAGGAACAATTACTGCGGTCACTGACTTTGGCGTGTTCGTGGAATTCGGCGACAAGCTGGAAGGATTGATTCATATCTCAGAGCTAGCCTGGCAGAGAATTGAAAATCCGGCTGATCTATTTAAAGTCGGTGATGCGATAAAAGCAGAAATCATTAAAATCGAAGGTTCAAAAATATTCTTGTCAAGCAAAAAGCTGAAAAAAGATCCATGGGAAAACATCCACGACAAATACAAAGTTGACGACGTTGTGGAGGGAATCATACTGAAAGCAACTCCCTTCGGACTATTTGTACAACTTGATGAAGATATTCACGGACTGGCGCATATTTCAGAACTATCCGACAAAAAAATTGACTCTACCGAAGGCTTTGCTGTACCAGGAACCACCATGAAATTCAGAATTGTTTCCATTGAACCTACTGAACACCGGCTCGGACTGAGCATCAAATCAATGGATGGCAAAAAGCCGGAAAAAGAAGATAAAGAAGTTAAAGGAGATAGAGATGCTGAAGAATCCCTCGACTCTCCCGCCAAAGGCGGGATCGCTCGGGATGACAAAGAGGCGCAAGAAGACAAAAAGGATAAAGAAGCAGAAGAAACAAAAGAATAACTTCCTGAAAATAGAAAAACCGACTCCGCTGTTGCGGGGTCGGTTTTGAGTTATGAAGGTCTTTTCCAAATTTCCATGATTGCCTGACCGGACAGCGTAAATTCCGCCTCCCTGCTTACTTTTTCTTTTCCTTTCAGTCGAATCATGGCCGCAACCGGAATAGCCAGCTCAGTTTCCGCACGGCCGGTCAGCCGGTAACCCATTCCTTTCAAATACGTATGCACGTTGGCAACCGGAACCAGTGGTTTTTCCACTTCATCAAATTCAAGCATGAAACAGACCTTTTCCATGCCAGCTGCGCCGCCAGTTGTAACAATAAAAAGGATTACTTCGTCTCTACCTTTCTTGCCCATCTCTCCTCCTTTTTGTTGCTGACAAACTTTTTGCATATTAACAATTTATAAAATATTTGTCAATCTGCCATATTGACACGCGCGGGGCTCTTTGCTATACTCGATTTACAGATAATTAATAATCTATCTGCTTTTGTAAGCATAGGAAGTTTTAGCCAGAATTAGCTTTTCTTTAATCTATTCCACTTCACTACCCTTTGCCGGTAGATATAATTCCATGAAGATTTTGGAACTTACAATTCAATCTTCTGTTTTTCCGGAATAACGCACGGGGTATTTTTATTGATCTTCTACTACGCTTCTGCTACAAAACTTCCTTGTAAACAAAGCAAGGAATAAATATGATGTATCCGATCACTATTGGAATCGGCCTGATAATCGGTTTGATTATCGGCTATTTTATTAGAAAAAAAGTTGCCCAGGTTGAATCTGCGTCGCTCGAAGCAAAGATGCAGAACTTGATTAATGAGACCAAAGCCAAAGAAAAAGAAATCTTGATTACAGCCAAAGACAAAGCGCTGGAAATCATTGATGAAGCCAAAAAAGAAGAAACCAGTCGACGCAATGAATTAAAATCAATGCAGGCAAGGCTGGAAAAAAGAGAAACTCTTTTTGATGAAAAATTATTAGACCTGGAATCAAAAACAACTAAACTCCAGGATAAAGGCAAGCAAATTGAACAGATCAAAGAGCAGGTTCTGCAAATTAAAAAAGAACAGTTGGAAAAATTAGAAAAAATCGCCGGTTTAAATAAGGAAGAAGCCAAAAAAGTTCTCCTGGAAAATGTAGAGCGAGAAATGGGAGAAGTACTCTTAAACCGCATTAAAAAACTGGACGAAGAAAATTCCGTTGAATTGGATCGCGAAGCCAAGAAACGCCTGGCTCTGGTTATTCAGCGTTGTTCAGTGAATCACGCGGTTGAAGCTACCACTACTGTACTTGACCTGCCGTCAGATGAAATGAAGGGCAGGATCATCGGCCGCGAAGGAAGAAATATTCGCACTATAGAACAATTAACCGGCGTAGAAATTGTAGTTGACGACACGCCGCAAGTTATTACCATTTCCGGCTTCAGTCCGATCAGAAGGCACGTGGCCAAACGCGCCCTGGAAAAATTAATTCTAGACGGACGCATTCATCCGGCGAGAATTGAAGAAGCTATTGAAGAAGCAAAAAAAGAAATCGCCCTAGAAATAAAAAAAGCCGGCGAAGACGCTTGCTACGAAGTCGGCGTTGCCGGCCTGGATCCAAAGCTGGTGCAGATTGTCGGCCGACTGAAATACAGAACAAGCTACGGCCAAAATGTTTTGCAACATTCAATTGAAGTCGCGCATCTCTCCGCTCTGTTGGCGCAGGAACTTGGCGCCAATGTAGCCGTGGCCAGAAAGGCGGGCTTTCTTCACGATATTGGTAAAGCTGTTGACCATGAGATTCAGGGCACTCATCCAGAAATCGGACGCGATATTGCCAAGAAATTTAATCTGCCTGATGAAATAATCCAACCGATTCTGAATCATCATGAGGACAAGCCGCCGACTCTGGAATCAGTTATTGTCAAAGTGGCTGACGCCATTTCCGGCGCGCGACCGGGAGCCAGAAAAGATACTTATGAAAGATATCTGCAAAGACTGGATGAACTGGAGAACATTGCCAAACGTCATGAAGGCGTGGAAAAGACATACGCCATTCAGGCCGGCCGCGAAGTTCGCGTGTTTGTGGAACCGGGTAAAATTTCAGACATGCAGGCCGAAAAACTGGCGCAGGATATTGCCAAAGAAATCGAAGAAGAACTCAAATATCCCGGCGAGATTAAAGTTACGGTTATTCGGGAGAATCGGGTAATCGAATACGCTAGATAAATGATTACTGATCACGCCACGGCAGGACTGATATACTGATGATAGTGAAGAAAATAAAAAGCAGTCGCGGGTGAAGCGGCTGCTTTTGGTTTCGGAAACAAAAAAAACAGGCGCTATTGATAGCGCCCGCTATTGAATCAATCACGGAGAATCGCAGTCGCGATCCTCGTCCTCTCTCGACAAACTCGCCGCCGGCAAATCCGGAGGCTCGGCCAAGCGACCATCCTCCTCGGCAAAAGGATTGTCTTCCAGCGGCGGAGCGGCGGCCTGATCTTCTGCAACCGCGGCAGTCAACCCATTCATTTCGCAAAATGCGTCACAAGCCAAATAACGAAGCTCGTCAATCGTCATGACGTCTCGCATTTCCACCCGCCCTTTCACCGGCGGCCAGGACATCACGAAATGATATCCTAGTTTCGCGACGTTCTCCTCGCCAGCCGACAGGACAACCAGGCCAGAATTATCTTCTCCAACATTTAAGACCACCTTGAAAAACTCTCTCATCCCGGCGGACAAACCCTTCGCCGTCCAAACATCCAGTTCAAAAAAAATACAACTGTCTTTCTTGTTGTTCCCGACGAAAATTCTTAATTTCGCCTCGCAATGGTCGCGTACGAAATGACCTTCAATGTAGGGCAAAATACAGAAGCCCTTTTTTTCACGATCTTCATCTTGGTTTTTCGCCATAGCGACCTCCTTGTCAAAGGGCCATCAAACAAACGATTTCAGATAATTAAATTACCATGTGAATAAGATTTGTCAAGGGATTGCTTTATTTTTAGCTATTTTATATAATATCAATGCACGAAAAAATATGCCTCAAATTAAAATCTTATTTCTCGGCGACATTGTCGGCAAAATCGGCCGAAAGGCTGTGGCCGAAACATTGCCCAAGCTAAAGAAAAAATACAAGCCGGACCTGATAATCGCCAATGCGGAAAATCTGGCGCACGGCAAGGGAGTAACGGAAAAAACCCTGCAGGAAATGTTGCATGCGGGTATTGATTTTTTTACTTCAGGCAATCATATCTTTTCCAATTCAGCTGAAATAAATGAAATCTTGTCAGCCAATAAAATTCCCTTGATCCGACCGGCGAATTATCCGGCCGGAGTACCGGGCGAAGGCTACAAAATAATTGAAATTGGCGTTTACAAAATTTTGATTATTAATCTGATCGGCCGAGTTTTTTTCAAAGAAAATTTTGACTGCCCGTTTCAAAAGCTGGAACAAATTTTGAATGAAAACAAAACTCAGGAATTCGGCGCCATCATTGTTGACTTTCACGCGGAAGCCACGTCGGAAAAAAATACCTTGTCCAGATATTTTGACGGCCAGGTGAGCGCAGTTATCGGCACGCACACTCATGTGCAAACAGCTGACGAACAAATACTAAAAAACGGCACCGCCTATATTACCGACGCCGGCATGGTCGGGTACAAAGATTCCAGTCTGGGCGTTGATTTGAAAAATGTAGTGAAGCAGTTTTTCACTCAGCTACCGACCGCTTTTGAATTGCCCGAGTCCGGCACTTGCCAAGTTGACGGAGTTTTTGTTATAATTAAGCCAGAAACAGGCAAGGCCCAAAAGATTGAAAGAATTAAACTGGACGTTGAAGTATAAATATAATCTAACATAACCCACGTACCTATGAATAAAGCAGAACTCGCCGCTCTCCTAGCAGACAAATGCGGCGTCACAAAGAAACAGGCAGAAGACATGCTGGAAAGCCTGACCAGCACTATTACTGAAACGATCAAAGGCGGCGGTGAAGTTACGCTAACCGGATTCGGCACTTTTTCCGCTCGCGTCAGGAAAGGCAGAGAAGGCGTCAACCCGCAAAGACCGTCAGAATCAATCACCATTCCACCGACCAAAGTGGTCAAATTCAAAGCCGGAAAAACATTAAAAGACGCTCTCAAGGCCAGCCAGCACAGCGCGGAACCTGTCGTCAGCGCACCGGAACCAACTGAATAATTTTTATTTAAAAAACCGTCCGATAATTATTTTTACGGCGGTTTTTTTATTGAAAAGTTGTTTTCTTTGAAAAATGATTATATAATATAAACGAAGTTAATAAAGTTCTCTTACTGGAATTATAAAAAATCTCAACGCGTTACCTCATTAATATGCAAGATAATAATCACGATTGGCACAAGCATCTGGAAGAGCTAGAAAATCACTATCGGTCAGACAGATTTTTTAGCGACCACGAATCAAAGCCGACCAATGATCCAAACGTGCGCGAACATTTTTTTGCGCCGGCGCTGACTGAGGAAATTGACATTCCGGAAGAAGCCCAGCTGTCAATTGATATTTTTCAGGACGCCGACAACCTGTATGTTGTTACTCCGCTGGCCGGTGTTCAACCGGACAGCCTTGATATCAGCCTTGACAAAGACGTGCTGACCATACGCGGCGAGCGGCACAAAGGCTTTACTTCAGAGCAAAAAAATTATCTTTATCAGGAGTGCTACTGGGGAAAATTTTCCCGTAGCATCATACTGCCTCTGCCGGTAAAATCCGGCGAAGTTGAAGCAGTTTTAAAAGAAGGCGTTTTAAAAATTACTTTGCCCAAAAGCGAGGAAGCAAAAAAAGTGGAAATAAAAGTCAGAACAATTGAGTAAAATAAAATAAACAGCGGAACCTATGCCAAAAAATATCCAAGCCACAATTGATCGCATTGAAGAGGACAAAGCCGTTCTGATCTTCGAAGATAGCCAAAAATTATTCGTACCCATCAATGCGTTGCCGAAAAATTCTTTGGCCGGACAAGCTCTTGAAATTTCCTTGCTCCCGAATCGTTCAAAAACAGAAAGCCAGGAAACGTTAGCCAGGGACGTGCTCAATGAAATCCTGCAAAACGAATAATATGGAAGCACTGATCAAAAAGCCCTCCAAGCCGATTGTAAAATGGTTAGTCATAATCCTATCCATTTTTTTTATTATCTTCCTACTGCTGATTGGCGCGGCGGCGGCGCTAGCTTATAAATATGAAAACAAAATTTATCCCGGCATAATGATTGACAACGTTTATGTCGGCGGGCTGACCAAAACGCAGGCGCAGAATATTATCAGCGGAAAATTTAAACAAGTTTACGGTCAGGGATTTACTTTTGATTTTGAAAACGAAGAAAAACAAATCGAAAACCAGAACAATGAAATTCTAAGCCTCAACCTGGACAGTCTGGTGGAAAAAGCTTTCAACCAGGGCCACGCCAACAAAATCATAAAAAAATACGTCAAAACATTAGTTTTCCCCATTATAAAAAAACAAATTCCGCTTGATTATCAATTCGACAAAACATTGCTCAGACAAAAACTGCAATCTGAATTTCTTATTTTGGAAAAACTTCCCATAGACGCACAGATTGCTTTGAATATTACTAACAAGGAACAACACCTTTACGAATTATCATTTTCTCCGCCGCAAGCTGGTCAGACATTTAATTTCAGCGAAGCAATTGAATCACTGGAATCTTCAATCAAAAAACTCGAAAATCCAAAAATGCATTTAGCGCGCAGTGACGCAAAACCAAAAATCACCCAAGAAATGGCCCTGTCGCAAAGGGCAACTATTGAAGACCTGCTTTTAATCCCGGAAATTAAATTTAAATACAAAGAGGAAACTTGGACAGTCACCTGGGAAGATTATGCCCGCTGGCTCGGGCTTGGATTGAATGACGACGAACAACCTGCAATTATTTTAAACGACGAAATGCTTCGAGGCCAAATGGAGGCTATCGCGCAAAAGATTAATCAGCCGGCGGCAGACGCCAAACTTCAAATCAAAGACAGCCGCGTCACTGAATTCCAAGCCAGCCAAAAAGGCCTAGCGCTTGACATTGAAAACAGCCTTGAAATTGCCAGACAAAAAATATTAAAAGAAAAAAGCAACGAGATTGAATTAACCGTAAATATTACTGAGCCGAAAATATCCGTTGCCAGCACCAATGAGCTCGGAATCAAAGAACTGATCGGCTCCGGCTGGTCAGATTTTTCCGGCAGTCCGCAAAACCGAATACACAACATTGGCGTCGGGGCCGCATCGCTGAATGGTGTTTTAATCGAACCGGGCGCTGAGTTTTCCCTTATGAAAACTTTGGGCGAAGTTGACAGCCAAAGCGGTTATAAACCTGAATTAGTTATAAAAAAGAATGCAACAATTCCGGAATATGGCGGCGGGCTGTGTCAAATCGGCACCACCGTTTTCCGGGCCGCCTTGCAAACAGGAGTAAAAATAACTGCCCGACGTAATCATTCTTATCGAGTCGGCTATTACGAACCAGCGGGAACTGATGCCACTGTTTACGATCCCTGGCCGGACGTAAGATTCATCAATGACACTGAAAATTACATTTTAATTCAGTCCAAAATTTGGGGCAATAATTTATTGTTTGAATTTTGGGGAACAAAAGACGGCCGCAAGGTCAGCTTTGAAGGACAAACTTCGGTCACCAATGTTAAATATTTGAAACCGACTATTTTTAATATCACCACGCCCGGCCCGGCCAAAGAAATCGAAACCACTGAACTGGCGCCCGGCCAGAAAAAGCTAACTGAACATGCTCACAATGGAGCTGATACGGTTTTCTATCAATACATAACAAAGACAGGCCAAGAGCCGGAAAAAATTACCTGGTCCAGCCACTATGTTCCCTGGCAAGAAGTTTGGTTGGTCGGTGTGGATCCCGAACAAAAAGAATTAGAAGCAAAATTAGAACTTGAGAAACAGGCAAACGAAGAACAAGCCGCAACTGACGCTGATAGTGAAGAAGCAGACAAACAGGCAACAGAACCGGAATAAATTGCAATAAAAAAAACAGAGAAATTTCCTCTGTTTTTTTTGAATTAAAAAAACCCTCTTTAACGGACAGACAAGAAATTTTTACTCAGGCGAAATCGAGCGCGAAGCCTGATTTTACCTAAAGTAAAAATCCCATGCTTGTCGTGTCTGTCCATTAAAAGGGGTTTTCATATTAATGTATCCCATCCGGTAACATTAGTCAATAACAGCTGACTATATATCTTAGCAGACTCTATTAATTTTGTCAATAGCTGACAACAATTATTGAATTTTGCTAAATTTACAGACACTCTTCATAATGATAACCACTCATCTTCTTCTACTACTATTATTATACCAAAGTTTGATACTTCCAGCCAGGCTAAACTTATTCAGACCTTATCCATAGTTTATGCACAAGACAGTTGCCTGAATCATTCGCCGACAAAAAAAGAAAGCTTATTCAAACGGCTTTCTTTTTTTATTTCTGAAGTTAAATTATTTTATCAATCAAGCCATACTTTTTCGCGTCTTCCGCTGTCATGTAATAATCGCGATCTGAATCTTTTTCAATTTTTTCGAGCGAATGTCCGGTATGCTTGGCTAAAATTTTATTCAAATTATCTTTTACTTTCAAAATCTCTTCCGCTTGTATTTTGATATCGCTCGCCTGTCCCTGCGTGCCGCCCATTACCTGATGAATCATTACTTTTGAATTCGGCAGGGCGTAGCGCTTGCCCTTGGCACCGGCAGTCAAAAGCACTGATCCCATGCTCGCCGCCATGCCCACGCAAATGGTAACCACGTCAGGCTTGATGTACTGCATTGTATCGTAAATCGCGAGCCCGGCTGTCACTGATCCGCCGGGGGTATTAATATAAATTTTAATGTCCTTTTTCGGATCTTCACTTTCCAAATACAGAAGTTGAGCGATTACTGCATTGGCGACTTGATCGTCAATTGGCGTGCCGATAAAAATAATTCGTTCTTTCAGCAAACGTGAATATATATCATAAGCGCGTTCGCCGTAATGAGACTTTTCAATAACAGTTGGTATTAAATACATATAGAATGAAGCTAAACAAGATTATATTGGTCAAAACAATTACTAATATTTTAACCGGAATAATCCTGCTTGATAATTTATTACCTATATCACAACATAGAATAATACAAAAAAAATGAATTGTCAAATTATCTTTATATTGCTATAAATCAATAACACTTTATTTAGTTTAATTTTAGCTATAAACACTCTAACGATTCATCGCCTATTGACAAGATTTTCAATATGTGCTATAATACTAAGTTCATTAAAATAAGCATAAACATTTTATCAGCAAAATGATGTAGGAGGAGAGAGAAAAAGAATTGCGGCTAACAGCTTGGCTCGCGCCAAATCGTCGGCCCAACTCTATCATCAACACGCCGGATCAAGGGAATTATTAAATTATATATTTATTTATGCCCGTCCGATCCGGTAATTTATCTTCTACATCCTCTTGCTGATAAATAATCTGATTTGCAGAAAACTGATGAGGAGAGAAGCTGGGCTACAATTCATAAACAAATATGAGCTCGTACGCCCTCCTCATCACTTTTCTGCAAATTATTTTTACCCTCGAAACGAGTAGACAAATTCCCCTGGAGGGAATCTCTCTCCTCTTTTTCCGCACACATAAATTGATCTTTCAATCTTTCTTGCGGAAAAATTGTCTACTCATTTGGGGGGTTTTTCTAAAACTCTCCTAAATTTCAAAGGGGGTGGCTCCGTGTGAGCCATCCCCCTTTGTTTTTTAAAATGGCACAGATATACAGATTATACAGATCTGTTGGATAAAGGTTAGCTCTGGAAGTTTTTCTTTGTTCCTTGCCTACCTTCAATCTGTACAATCTGTACGATCTAAATCTGTATATCTGACCCCAAAATCTGTACATCTGTAACTCCGTATGATAAAATAATGAATAGAAGAAACATAAAAATAAAAGATCAATAAGGCCAAAAGATCTCGGGTCTTTGAGTTCTAAACAAACAAAATGGCTAGAAGAAAAAACAGGCGCCGCTATCAGGAAGTTGAATACTATAGCTTGAGCCCTGAAACAAAAAAAGGCATTGTAATCGTGTTTTTATTTATTGTCGCAATAATCAGCGTCCTGAGTTTTCTGGGCGTTGCGGGCACTGCCGGAATTTATATTGACTGGGCTTTTGGCATTGCCTTTGGCTGGGGAAGATTTATTGTTCCCCTTATTTTAATTGGGCTTGGTTATGTTCTGGCAAGACCAAGTCAATATCATGTTTCAATTTCAAATTACATAGGAACAATTTTATTTTTTCTAGTAATCCACGGCCTTCTACATTTAAAACTTCCTTTTAATAATTCATTTGAATTAACTTTTAGCGGGCTGGGCGGCGGTATCGTTGGTTACCTGATTAGCTATCCGCTGATTCTTTATCTTGGTTTTTGGGCCGGTCTTATTATTTTAATCGGCCTTTTATTAACCAGCGCACTATTAATGTTCAATACGAGCATTGAATCGCTATTTGCAAAAACTAATGTCTTCAAGGCGCTTCAACTCCCCTTTAGTAAAAATCAAAACCCGGAAAACCCTGAAGATGACGAGGAAGAAGAGGAAATTGAAGATGAAAACGAGACAGCTACCTATGAAGAAGATAACAAGCAGACAAAAGTCCAGGATGTAAAATTTACTGCCAAATCATTATTATCCAAGGAATCAGCTGAAACATCGCCCAGCATTCGCAATCCAAAAATAAAAATAGACCTGCCGATTGGTCTTCTTGACAACAGAAAATCAAAACCAACAAGCGGAGACATAAAACTCGGGACGGAAAGAATTCAGCGGACCCTGGAAAATTTTCACATTCCAGTTGAAATGGGCGCCGTTCAGGTCGGCCCAACCGTTACTCAATATACTTTGAAGCCGGCCGAGGGAGTTAAGCTTTCTAAAATCACGGCGCTGAATAATGATCTGGCTCTGGCAATGGCCGCGCATCCGATTAGAATTGAAGCTCCGATACCTGGCAAATCTCTGGTCGGCGTAGAAGTTCCAAACCAAAAACCGGCTATTGTACGCGTTAGAGAAATATTAGAAGCTCCGTCATTTAAAAATCGTAAAACCAATTTAACTATCGCCCTTGGCAAAGACGTCAGCGGCAAATGCTGGGTTGATGACATTGGCCAAATGCCCCATTTGCTTGTAGCCGGCGCCACGGGATCCGGAAAAAGCGTTTGCCTGAACGCCATCATCATGAGTTTGCTATATCAAAACAATCCCGACACCATGCGGCTCATTCTTGTTGATCCTAAAAGAGTTGAATTCCCGATTTACAACGGCATCCCACACTTACTGACGCCGGTCATTACCGATGTAACAAAAACAGTCTATGCTCTGCGCTGGGCGATCAGCGAAATGGATAAACGTTTCGATATTCTTGCTAAAAACAAGAAACGCAATATTGCGAGCTACAATTTGACAGCCAAAGAAAAAATGCCTTATATCGTAATTATTATCGACGAGTTGGCGGACTTAATGGTCGCGGCTTCAGCTGAAGTAGAGGGCTGTATCATTCGCTTAACTCAAATGGCTCGCGCCATTGGCATCCATCTGGTCGTCGCAACACAAAGACCGTCAGTAGATGTCATCACCGGCCTGATCAAGGCCAATATTCCCTGTCGAATTGCTTTTAGCGTGGCTTCCCTTATGGATTCGCGCACAATATTGGACAGCTCCGGAGCGGAAAAACTCGTTGGCAAGGGTGACATGCTTTTCATGACTCCGCAAACATCAAAACCTCGCCGTCTCCAGGGCGCTTTTGTAAGCGATGACGAAATCAAACGCGTGGTGAACTTTCTAAAACAAGCCTGCAATAATGAAGCGGACTATCAGGTTGAAATCACCAGCAAACCCAGCAGTCCGACCAGTTTTGATTTCAAAGGCGGCGGAGACGATGATCTGTTTAATGAAGCCAAATCAGTGGTAGTGCAGTCCGGCAAAGCTTCCGCTTCTCTATTGCAGAGAAGACTCAGAATCGGCTATGCGCGCGCCGCGCGTCTGATTGATTTGATGGAAGAAGCGGGAATTGTCGGCCCGGCGGACGGCGCCAGACCGCGAGATATTTTGCTCGACAAATCATCATCCTCGTCTTCTGACTTTGATGACGCAATAGAAGAGGACGAACCAACTCATGAAGAAGAAAGCGAAGAAGAAGAAATTGACAACAGCTTTGAAAATGAATCAATTGATGATATCGAATCCCCGGCGGATTATGAAGAAGAACAAGAAAACGAAGCAGAGACCGGTCAAGAAGATACGACAGAAGAACCTGAACCTGAAACAGCGGATATTCAAGAAGATGAGACAGCGGAACTTGGCGAAGAAGATGATGATAACAACGAAGACGAAGAATCGGAAAAGAAAAAAACTTTACCGCCTCGACAAACTGATGACGAAGAAATTTATTAAGACTTTGCGTTTTCAAAAGACAAAAGCATAAAATAGATTGCCACTGTTTATGACCGGATTTATCAGCAAAAAAATTAATACCATTCAAACCCTTGGAGAAAAACTGCGGCACCATCGGCATAGCATCGGACTGTCAAAAGAAAAAGCCGCCAAAATGATAAATATCAATGTCCGCTACCTGACTTATCTGGAGGCTGATAATTACCAATCAATGCCGGCCGATGTCTATGCGGCAAACATTTTAAAAAGCTACGCCAATCTGCTTGGACTCAATCCGGCCACAGTCATGGATCTGTACGAAAAAGAAAAAAATCTGTTTTACAAAACACAGAAACAAAAAGAAAAAAACACCATATCTGCTTTTTACCAATTAATGAACCGATTTTTAAATCCCAGGACCATTAAATATTTTATTATCTTCCTGATTCTCCTGTCGGTTTTCGTCTACATCGGCCTCGAAGTGAACAAAATAATTTCTCCGCCTGAATTGATCATCATTTCGCCTTCGGATAATTTTGTTACCAGCGAACATCAGATAAAAATACAAGGCCAAACCGAAAAAGAAGTGCGCCTCGAAATAAACAACCGCCCGCTACTCAGTGACGACCAGGGCAATTTCACTCTAATCATTGATTTGCAAAAAGGTTTAAATATCATTAAAATATCAGCGCAGAAGAAACACAGCAAGGAACAGGTGGCCTATCGGCAAGTGATTGTTTCGGAAGAAGCTCAATAATCCTGGTTTTTCTAAAAAACAATACTCAATTAATTTTTCAGAAAAGGTTCCATGCTTAATTTTCTGAAAAGCAAATATGTCAAAAAATCAGCCTGAAAACGAACAGACCCAAAAAGTCAAGGCCACCGAAGACGCGATTATGCAAATAAGGGAAAAATTCGGGGACGGCGCCATTATGAGACTGGGGGAAGCCCAAGCTATGAACGTGGAAGCTATTCCCACCGGCAGTATCTCTCTTGATATTGCGCTCGGAGTCGGCGGCGTGCCGCGCGGTAGAATTATTGAAATCTATGGGCCAGAATCGTCCGGCAAAACAACCCTTTCCCAGCATATTGTAGCTGAAGTGCAAAAAGCTGGGGGTACGGCCGCTTTTATTGACGCCGAACACGCGCTTGATCCTGATTATTCCAAAAAAATCGGCATTGACATCAATCAAATGTTTATTTCCCAGCCGGACACCGGCGAGCAGGCGCTCGAAATAGTTGAAACTTTGGTCCGCTCGAACGCTATGGATATAATCGTAATTGATTCAGTCGCCGCCTTAACGCCAAAGGCTGAAATTGAAGGCGAAATGGGCGACCGCCACATGGGGCTTCAAGCCAGATTAATGAGCCAGGCGCTCCGAAAACTGGCCGCCATTGTCGGCAAAACCAAGACAACAGTAATATTTATCAATCAGACTAGACAAAAGATCGGCGTATTTTTCGGCAATCCGGAAACAACCACCGGCGGCATGGCACTCAAATTTTATAGCTCTGTCAGGATTGAAGTTCGCCGGGCCGCGCAGATTAAAAAAGGCGAAGTCACCATCGGCAACCGCGTCAAGGCAAAAGTGGTAAAAAACAAAGTCGCCGCTCCGTTTCAGGCCTGCGAATTTGACATCATGTATAATGAAGGCATTTCAATTTCCGGCGATGTTATTGATACCGGACTGAAATACGATATTATTGACAAGGCCGGCAATTCATATTCTTACGGCGAAGAAAAACTGGGCGTTGGCCGAGAAACCGCCAAGCTCTATCTGCGGCAAAACCCAAAGCTTATGGATAAAATAAAAAAGGAAATCTGGACGGCGGTGACGCAAAAGAGAAAAGAAGAAAACGCTGCTTATCAATAATAACCTTGATTAATTCAATACAAAAACACCCTTTCGGGTGTTTTTTTGTGCCTTTACTAAACCAATCTCATAAGGTACTATTGGAATAAAGATAACCAAATTATTTATTCCCCCTTCGCCAAGGCTTCGGAGGACACGTGTTTTTTTAGCGCAGAACTCACCCTGTTCGCATAAAAGAAGTTATATGAAATGCCATTAAATTTTTATGGCTCTATTTAGCAAAAAATGATATAATTATCAGATTTAATCAATCAATATGGGTATTGAAGATGCAAAAAATCCCGATACAGCAGAACAGCAAATAAAAAATCCTATTGCCGATATTCCAAAAGCTGAGCAACCTGTTGTACAAAAAGAAATCTCACCAGAGAAAAGAAAACAAACTGAAAGCACAGTTTTGGATACTCTTGAAATTGAATCAACTGAGAACCTAGATAATTTTAATGAAAAATTAAAAAAAGCAACAAAATCATTGCCTCGATACCAACAAATTGAGAAAAAGCTTGAAGGAATTGACCAGCAAAATCTGCCACACGAATTATTCAAAGTACTAAAAAGAGATTCGGACGAGGAGCAGACTGATCCAAATGTACCAAAGGACGGAGTATTGATTAAGTCAATGAGGCAAGGGAAACTAGAATGTGCTGGTAGAATTTTAATAGCCTCTACTTTCTTACAAGAACACGGGATTGATCATGTAGCTGTTTCTGCGCCCGGTCATGCTTTTTTAGTTATAGAACAGTCGCCTGACACACTGGCATATTTTGACGCTAACAATAATCTCTTTTTTACATTCCCAAGGACAGCATTAGAAGGATATCAAGGCACAGAAACATCCACTGAATGTAGCCTCAAAGAATATACCCCAAGAGAGGCAGATTTTGCCGACGGTGTGAATACAACTTTTTCTCACTTTGTTGCAATGCCAGCAAAAGAAGCTGTTGGCCGTCAATATTTAGGCAATGTAGCAGCGGCATTGAACGGAAACAAAGAGTTTGATACGACTGGCATCGCGGTCGATCAAGAAGCCTCCGAAGCTACACACCAGCTTGAAACTGAAATATATGGGGAAAATAAAGTCCTTGAAAGCTTTTATGACAGGGTTGAGGGTCTTCTTGAACTGGAAGAAATGCAAACAGCAGATGATAAAAAAGTAATCGGTGAAATTCAAAAAACTCACCCAACCCATGATG
The DNA here is from genome assembly GCA_964590105.1 of uncultured Gammaproteobacteria bacterium. Taxonomy (GTDB): domain Bacteria; phylum Patescibacteriota; class Patescibacteriia; order UBA11705; family JABHMO01; genus JABMRF01. The sequence goes on along the minus strand of CAZPYM010000002.1, from coordinate 180,096 downwards.
ATTTTGTTGCTTTTTTTACAATGGTTTTAAACGGAAATATCGGCAACAGGATTTTATACATTAAAAATGCTACTCCTGAACAAAAAAGGGATTATGCAGAGAAAGTTTGGGGTTTTTTGCAAAAAAGGAATATAAATGAAACGATAAGAGGAAGATAAAAATTTAATGGCACATCATATAACACGGCATATACGGCTACGGTTTGCTCCGTACCTCCGCAAACCTCCGCCCATATTGCACGGGTGTAGCCTGTCGGCTATTATACACCCGTGCAACATCGTATATGCCGAAACGTTAGACGAAATTCGTTTACATCTCATACTCTATTGTACGACCATTATGATAAATCTTTTCCTTGCTTCCGTTGCCAGAAACACATTGAATAAACTTGTAGAATCGCTTGATTGTCCTCCTGCCAAATTAACGGTCGCTTTCATCCCAACTGCCGGAAATGTACTGAAGGACAACTGGTTCGTAACGGCAGACCGAGACAAACTGATTGACTTGGGGTTTAAAGTCATTGACGTCAACTTGGAAGGCAAAACAAAGAATCAACTTTCAAAAGAAATAACCGGTGTTGATATTATTTTTGTGGCAGGAGGCAATACTTTTTATTTATTACAAGAGACCAGGAAATCAGGTTTTGATGAAATAGTAACTTCCTTTGTAGGAAAAGGGGGCACATATATCGGTTCGAGCGCCGGCACACTTCTGGCGGGACCGAGTACCGAATTAGCAAAAGACATTGATAATCAAGAAGAAGCTCCTGAATTAAAATCTTATGATGGTCTGGCACTAGTTGATTTTGTTGTCTTGCCCCATTATGATGACAAAAATTTCAAAGATAAAATTGATAAAAACCTGCAGAACCGTCAAAACTATAAATACAAGGTAATTAAAATTTCGGACAATCAAGCTGTAGTAGTCAAGGAAAATAGTTTTAAAATTGTGAGTAACTAGCGAAAAGAGAAACGCCGCCGTAAAAATAAAAAATTATTGCAATGTTCTTATATGCCCCAAACCGCCGCCTGGGAAAACGAATATCAAAGACCCCAATTGGTCACAAAAGAAGGCAATCCGCAAAAGAAAAAAATTAAATAATTCTTTTTTTAAGAAAAAAGCCCCAAGCGAAAACGTGTTTCGCAAGGGGCTCGGGCGCAAGGTATTTCCTTGCTTAGAACGTACAACCAAACTTCGGTGCACTCAGCATCTCGCAAAGCTCCGACGGAAAATCGCACAACCCGCTATTCGTCATGCAGATCGAACAGGAAGCACCAAAGGCAGCCATCGGACCTCTGTCCTGAACCAGCATACCCATCACTCTGGTTTGCGGGTTGTTGTAGAATTTTACCGCCAACTCCACGACCATCGAGAAAAAGAAGCCGTATTCCTCCTTCGTAAGCTCGATGTTCACGTTACCGCGCTTCACCGTGATCTGGAAGAGACGGCGAACCTCGTTTTCATCCTTGACCGGCTTCATTTTGTCGATCGGAACTCCGAACACGAGCTCATAGTCGAATTTGCTATCGGCGACCTTTACGTAGCCCTTGTAGTGTCTGCCGTTGTAAACCTGCTCGACGCGTCGTTCTACTGACACTTTTGCCATCTTACCCTCCCTTGCTACAACGTTAACAAGGTTGTCAGCACAATTGCTAACTTTTTAGTATAACAGATTCCAACAATATGTCAAGCTCGGCGACGAAAAAAATTGAAAAAAGACTTTAATACAAGGTAAATTAGTTAAGTTTCCTCGTTTACTCCACCCAAATTTTTACCTTTTCTTTTTATGAATTACAATAAGAAAACGAATCAAAAAATTTATAACTTTCCATTAATATATTCAATTCTATGGACCAGAAACCTCCCTATAAACCAATTACTCAATTGCCTCATTGCTGTTGTCCAGCATGCTTAACCATGATTTTAGATAGAAGAAAAATTGATCATGGCTCACAAGAAGAAATTGGCAATCAATTGGGTTTAGTTGTTTCTTCAAAAAATGCCCATTTATTCACAAAAGCTATTGTTAAAGATGATCCAGACGAAGAATATGGAACGCAAACCCATAAAGAAAAATATTCAATAAATAAATTATTTTTGAAGAATAATATTAAACTAAAAGAAACATATTATCCTGTTGAAAAAGTTGAAAATTCGAAGGAATTTATTATGGATAACTTGAAGAAAGGTAATGATATAATGGTTTGTATTAACAATAGAATTTTATACGGACAAGGTCATGGTCATTTGTCATTGATCCAATCAATAAAGAATGATGATATTACTTTGGTTGATCCTAAAATAGATAAACCAAAAATCAGAGCTGTAAAACTCAATAAACTTCTCGAATCAATGAAGATTGGATATCATCAAAAAAGAAAAAGGGGCGGTTTTTGGATTATCGCTGAATTTTGAAAGAGCTCCTCAAGGGGACGCTACGCTTTCGCTCCACTCTGTTCCGCTCACTTTCGCCTAATACCAAGTTGTGCGTCGTAACAAAACAATAATAATAATAATCAGTAAAAACCATGAAAATTTTTCTCTTTGGGGGAGCGGAAGTAAATCGAGGTCAGGTGGAACCGCTACTCAAACTTATTGAAGAAGTGATGCTGCAGTTAAAAGCAAAACAAATTCTGCATATCCCCTTCGCGAGAACAGAATCAAGTGATATTGAATGGCGGGGAGATTGGTTCAATAAGTACATTCATCTGAAAGGCGCAGATTACCTTAATGCTCAAAACACAGAAGATATTGCCAAGGCCCAATCACCACTAATTTTTATTAGCGGTGGAAGCAACAGCGCAAATCTACTAAAAAAAATCCAATCAAATCCACAACTGGTAAAGTTAATCCGGAATGCCCAATATATTATTGGAGAGTCGGCAGGGGGCAAGGTACTGGCTACTCATTTTCGATCGACAAGTGGCCAGGGCAAGAGTACTCTTCGCAGGGGGTTAGGAATTATTAAAGACACCATCATTGAGCCACACTATACGGAAAGAAACCGGCAGGAGTTGTTGGAACGCGAGATGAAAAAGACTCATTCATGTTATGGGCTAGGGATTGATTGCGTGACCGGAATGGAACTGGATACAGATACCTTTCCGGCAGGCTACAAAAAAATAGGCAATGGTTCTGCCGAAATAAAAGTTAACCCGGCCAAAGCTTCAAATTAATTATTTTATAACAACACGCAACAGCGTATAACTTATGCCTCAAACCGCTGCCTGGGAAAACGAATATCAAAGACCACAATTGGTCACAAAAGAAGGCAATCCGCAAAAGGATGTACTGCGCTTTTTGAAATTCTTAAAAAAGCAGGAAAACATTAAACCGGAAAACCTGGCAATACTGGATCTGGGGTGCGGCACCGGCCGAAATGCCAATTATTTAGCAGAACTGGGCAACAAAGTTGCCGGCCTGGAAATATCCCAGACGGCAATTGGCCTTGCAATATCCCGAGCCAAAGAGCTGGAAATTAAAGTCGATTATAAACTTCATAATATCGGATCAGAATATCCGTTTGAAGACGCAACATTTGATCTGGCGCTCGACGTCACCTCTTCCAATTCATTAAATGAAAAAGAGAGGTATATATATTTATCTGAGACGCATAGAGTATTAAAAGAAAACGGCTATTTTTTTGTGAAAGCTTTGTGCAAAGAAGGCGACAAAAACGCCAAAGCATTACTCAAAATTAACCCCGGACCGGAGCCTGATACTTACGTTAATGAAGATATGCATTTAATTGAAAGAGTTTTTATTGGGCAGGATTTTATTAATCTTTATTCAAAATATTTTAAAATTATCAAACTACTGAAAAAAACCAGCTATACCAGATTCAAAGGACAAAGCTACAAAAGAAATTTTTGGTTGGCCTATATGAAAAAGGTAACGGCTTAGCGGCGCCGAATTATACTCAACAAAAAACAACACTCCGAGCGCGGGTGTTGTTTTGAGGGGATCTGTAATTTGTAATTTTTCTATGAAAATATTCTTAATCGGCCCCGGCGGAGTCGGCAAAACGACCTGCGGCATAATTTTAGCGAAATTGCTGGGCTATAATTTTATTGACCTGGATGCCGAATTTTGCAATCGCGTTGAAAATGTCGGCACCTTCATAAATAATAATGGTTATGAAAAATATTGCGTTGAGAATTCTCAACTATTTTACAAGGTTCTAAGCGAAAATTATAAAAATTTTGTTTTCGCTCTATCCTCCGGATTTTTAGTCCATGAGGGTCTTGACAAATTAACCTCAAAACATAGACAAACCTTAAAAGAGTCAGGTTTTTCAATCTTGCTCCTACCATCTGAGTCTCTTGATGAAAGTCTCCGGATTGTGATCAAAAGACAACTTTCAAGAGGCTTCGGCCTAGCGGAAGACAAGGAAAAAATAAAATTCACTCAACGATTTCACAGCTACAAAGGGCTTGGCGATATAACTGTTTTTTCACATGACAATCCTGAAATTATTGCTGAGCAAATTAAAAAAGAAATTGCACTTTATGAATAACCCGGAAGCAAAGAAAAATAAACTGCAAAATAACATTTGGAAATTTTACTTGCACAAGGTTCTAGCGGGAATGTTTTTTTCTGTACCCATAATGGTTCTATTCTGGCAGGAAAACGGCTTGTCTCTGACAGAAGTAATGATTTTGCAATCAATTTTTGCAATTTGCGCGGTAATTCTTGAAATTCCAACGGGCTATTTCGCCGACGTTTATGGCAGAAAAAAAACTCTAATTATCGCGGCGGCAACCGGTTTGATCGCTATCGCCATCTACAGTCTCGGGCACAACTTTTTCCAATTTCTAATTGCGGAAATATTTTTTGCCTTGACTGTTTCTTTTACCTCGGGAACAGCCTCCGCCTTTGTTTATGATACCCTGCAAGATCTCGGCCAAGAAAAAAATTACAAAAAGATATGGGGTAATGCGCTTTTTTACGGAATGATTGCCTTGGCATTATCAAGCGTTCTCGGTGGTTTTATTGCAAAAATAGATTTAAGATACACGCTTTATGCTTCAATCCCGTTTTTTGCCCTAATGATTCCATTAACCTTTTCAATGCAGGAACCCAAAAGACATAAACTGATTTTTGACCGAGGTTACGCCAGGGAATTATTAAAAGTAATAAAAGTCACGCTTACGGAAAACAAAAAATTGAGGTGGATCATTATCTATTCCGGAATTATTTATGCGTTCAACCAATCAGCTTTGTGGCTATATCAGCCGTATTTCAAGTTTTCAGGATTAGATATTGCTTACTTTGGTTTTGTCTTCGCGGGATTCCAGATCGTCGCCGCTTTTTCATCAAAGTACGCGCACAGAATTGAGGCGAAACTTGGCCAAAAGTATTCTCTGGCCATGTTGATATTTCTTGTCGCGGGAAGTTACTTCTTGATGAGCAATTTTGTTTTTCTTTTCAGTTTTTCGTTCTGTTTTATTCAGCAATTTGTCAGGGGATTCAAAAACGCAGTCGTGACGGATTATATAAACCAACTGACAACCTCTGGTATAAGAGCGACTATTTTATCCGCAGAAAGTTTTATCGGCAGATTGTTGTATGCGATAATCATCCCGGTCATTGGCTGGATTGCCGATATTTATACACTTGGCGAGGCTCTGACAGTTTTAGCGTTTACAACTCTTGCGTCCGGAATAATCATTTTATCAATTCTTCGCAAGAATCAGGTGATATAAAACAAAAAAACAACACTCCGTGCGCGGGTGTTGTTTTGATTGGTTTTAGAATTGGCGTAAGAACGCCAACAACTTTCGGCACTTCATTGCCGTGACTTCATCCGGCGCCTCACGCGAGGCGGCGCGGAGAGATTTTCTGAAATTTTCAATCTGTTCCGGCACAACGTTTCCGGAATCATCAGTCTTCAATTGCGGCACAACCTGCGCAAACAGGTAATGAATGCGCGTGCCATCCAAATGAGTATTGACCGCTATGTCTATTCCGAAGCGCGTAATTTCAGCCATTCTCTCCTCCTGGTTTGCCAATTGCAGAACAAAAAAGTATAGCAAAAGTTATTAACTTTGTCAAGATTAAAAAACAACACTCCGAGCGAGAGCGTTGTTTTTGTATGTTTTTTTATCTTCTTTTTTTAATTACTACAGTCATGACCCTCAACTTCAATCTTTCAACCTTCAACTTTCGGATTTCAACTTTTACCTTTTAACTTTTCACTCTCTCTACATACCCCCCGGTTTCCGTATTGATTCTCACTATATCGCCTTCTTTTATAAATAACGGGGCATTGACTTCATAGCCGGTTTCAAGGGTAATGGTTTTCGTAGCGGTTCCGGCGGTGTCGCCTTTGACAGCCGGCGGAGCTGATTCCACCCGCAATTCAACTTTTACCGGCACCTGAATAGCGACGGGCCTGCTTTCAAAAGTCAAAACAGTAACTTCTGTTCCGTCTTTTAAAAAATTAATTCCGGCGCCGATGTTCTCCTTATTTAAACTAAACTGCTCAAAACTTTCCGCATCCATGAAATGCGCCTCGCCGCCGTCAGAATATAAATAAGTGGCTTGGCCACGAGACAAGTCCGCCTCAGCCATTTTTTCATTGCCCTGAATAGTTTTTTCCAGAACTTTTCCGGAAATCAGGTTTTTAATTTTTATTGTTTTGATTGATCCGCCACGTCCGACCTGTTTTTGATTACACAAGGTAACCACATATGGTTCACCATCGTGCTTTACTACAGATCCAAGGCGAATTTGACTAATGTCTAGCATAAAAAAACTTGATCTACATGATTTTAACTGATACTACGCGATATCTAATCAGTAATATCACGTAATAAATCAGTAAATCAAGCATTTTAACGGTTTACAAAAGGAAGTATCGCCATAATGCGCGCGCGTTTGATGGCCATGGCGATTTTTCGTTGGTGCTTGGAACAAAGTCTTGTTCTTCGGCGTGGCATTATCTTTGCGTAAGAAGAAATAAATTTCCGGAGTGTCTGACCATCTTTGTAATCTATTTCCTTGATTCCGTTGTCGCAAAAATAACATTTCTTTTCCTTGATTTGAGTAGTGGGTTTCATATTATCAGAGAACCGGGATTTCATTTGAACTGGGGGAAAGAAAATCTTCCCGCCAGACCGGATCAATGTATTATTATCCGGTATAAATTCCCTGTCCTGAATTTAATTAGAATGGAATGTTTTCAATTTTAATTTCGTCATCTGCGTTATCGCTCTCGCTACCGCTCACTGGAATTTCCGTGCCAGGAAACTCTGAAATCTGAGGCCCGCTAACCGGTGCTGTCGGCGCTGAAAATGGAGTGGCTGGACGAGACCCGGCATCAGCTCGGTCAAGCATGATCATGTTGTCAGCAACGATTTCAGTCCGATACCTCTTGACGCCATCCTGCCCTTCCCAATCGCGCGTTTGCAGACGGCCGTCCAGATAAACCTTGCTTCCCTTGCGCAAATATTGAGTGCAAATGTCGGCCAGCTTGCGCCAAACAACCACATTGTGATACTCGACTTTTTCCTGGCGCTGGCCGTTTTGATCAACCCAGATAAAATTTGTAGCTACTGAAAAACTGGCAACCGCTGTCCCCTGCGGTGTAGTTCGCGCCTCCGGATCACGAGTCAGGCGCCCAATAATCATGGCTCTGTTTAAATCCATATGATTTGGTGAATGGTGAGTGGTGAGTGGTGAGTTAACTCACTACTTACTACTCACTACTCACTACTTACTATTTATTATAATATATCGTCGCTCAAAATTTCGTCTAATTTTTTGTCCAACTCTTCAAGGGAAGTTTTTTTGGCTTCTTGTTTTATTTTCTCCGGCTTTGATTCTGCAGTCGGGGTTGGCGCTTCGGCCAGTTTTTTCATTCCGCCCTTGTCTTCTTCTTCTATCTTGGCCAACTCTTCTTCTTTGGCGCGCCTCATCCCGGCTTTAATTTGCTCTTCTTTTTTGATTTCCTTTTCAGTCTTTACCTTTTTGCAAATAATTAAAAAGCGCAAAACTTCCGGCACCATGCCGAGTTCCCGGCTGAACTTTTTTATCTCTTCTTCGTTCATATCAAATTCAACAACATTGTAAGTGCCCTGATGAACTTGATTAATGGGATAGGCTAGGCGTTGTCGACCCAATGAACTTTCCAGAACAATTTCTCCGACAAATTTCTTAATTAGTCCATTTACTGACTGAGTAATCGTTTGCAGCTCATCGTCCAAATATTTAATCGGGACAATGTAGACTAATTCATAATGCTGTGACATATGAAAATGAGTTGATATTCTGTAATTCTAGCAAAATAGAAGTTCGCTAAAATTAATGGTCGTAACGCAGAATACCCTTAATTTATTAAACTAGAACTACTTTAACACAATTAAATCCGCTTGACAAGACCTTTCATTATGGACAAAATTTAATTAGCCTGCTATACTTTCATAGTAAGCTAGTTTATGATAATTAAACTAGTGTTTTTTTTAAAACCACCAATTATAAATTCACCTACTATTTTACAAAATCGCTATCAACATTCATAGCCATTCGTAGATTCGTAGCTGATTAGTAATTCGTAACAATATGGATAATATCAAGCAAGTCGTAAAACAAATTTGCGCTGAAAAAGGTCTTAGCGAAGACTCTGTTTTGGAAACAATAAACTCCGCCCTTGCTGCAGCTTTCCGAAAAGATTTTGGCGACAAGACACAAAACATTCAGGCTGAATTTGATTTGGAAACCAATAAAATCAAAATCTTTGACGTCAAGGAAATAGTGGAAGATTTGACGCCGGAAGAATTGGCCGAGATGGAAAGAATAAAACTGGAAAGAGAAGAATTAAAAGAAAAAATCACCAAAGGCGAAATTACTGCCGAAGAGTTAAAAAAGATAAGAGAAGATCGCGCCGCGGAAACAGAACGAGAGCAGGCAGAGCTTGGCGAAGATGAGGAAGCCAGACATTTTAATCCGCGCACTGAGATCCAATTGTCAGACGCAAAACAAATAAAAAAAAGTTATAAAATCGGCGACTTTGTCAAAACTAAACTTGAAATTCCCGGCGACTTTGGTCGCATGGCCGCGCAGACAGCCAAGCAGGTGATTATTCAGAAACTGCGTGAAGCTGAAAGAAACGTGGTATATCAGGAGTACAAAGAAAAACAAGGATTAATAGTCACGGGCATGGTCCAAAAATTTGACGGCCGCAATGTTATAATTGATCTCGACAAAACTTCCGCCATTCTGCCACCTCAGGAACAAATCCGCACTGAACGCTACAAAATCGGCGATCGCGTCAAAGTATATATTGAAAGCGTTTCTCTAACCACCCGCGGTCCAGAAATAATTGTTTCGCGCGCGCATCCTGAAATTGTAAAAATGCTTTTCTCACTGGAAATTCCGGAAGTTGCAAGCGGCGTCATCACCATCAAAACAATTGCCAGGGAGGCCGGCAGTCGCACAAAGATCGCTGTTCATACTGATGACGAGTCTATTGATCCGATTGGATCTTGTATTGGCCAGAGAGGCGCCAGAATACAAACGATCATTCATGAACTTGGCGGTGAAAAAATCGATATCATTGAATATAATGACAATCCCGTAAAATATCTGGCCAATGCCCTGCTTCCCGCAAAAATCACCAGAGTTGAACTGGATGAAAAAGAAAAAACCGCGATTGTCACTGTTCCTCAAGATCAGCTTTCTCTGACTATCGGACGCGCCGGACAAAATGTCCGCCTTGCTTCGAGGCTAACCGGCTGGAAAATTAACATAAAAGAATTAGAAGCGGAAACAGAAATCGCCGAAGCAACACCGGAAGGAGAAGTAAAAATCGAAGGAGCGCTGCCTGGGGAAGAGCCGGAACAAAAAGCGACGGAAGAGGAAGTAAAAGAGGAAAAACCAAAGAAAAAGAAAAAAACCCCTGCCAAAAAAAAGGCCAAACCGGCTAAAACAGCTGACACTCCGCAGGAAGAAATCCCTATTGCAGAATAAAAGCTTTAAACAAAAACAAAACGCAGTGCTTTCTAGGCGCGGGCTAACCAAGATTTTCTATGATTCAACTATTTAATACTATTCTTTACGAACCAATATACAATTTACTGATTTATTTTTATAATATTGTTCCGGGCAATGATATCGGGCTGGCTATTATCTGTCTTACAGTTTTAATCAAGCTGGTTTTGATGCCCCTAAGTCTGCAAGCGGTTCGTTCGCAAAAGACGCTTCAGGATCTCCAGCCAAAAATGGATGCCCTAAAAAAACAGTACAAAGACAGCAAAGAAAAACTGGCGGCTGAAACCATGAAGCTTTACAAAGAGCAAAAGGTCAATCCTCTATCTTCCTGCCTGCCGCTCCTGATCCAGTTTCCATTTTTAATTGCTGTTTACCGCGCCTTTCGAGTTGGTCTGACCAGCGAACATTTTGAACTGCTTTATTCATTTGTAAAAAACCCGGGGCACATTAATCCAATCGCTTTTGGTTTTCTGGATATGGCCGTGCCGAGTCTCGGTCTGGCTATTTTGGCAGGCGCGGCTCAATACATTCAGACACAGATGCTTTCCACCAAAAAACCAAAGATCAAAGACAAGGGAGCAAAAGACGAAGGAATGTTGGCCAACATGAATAAAAGCATGCAATACTTCATGCCCTTCATGACAATTTTAATTGGCATGAGCCTCCCGGGCGGCTTAACCTTTTATTGGTTTTTGACAACTGTCTTTACCAGCATTCAGCAAAAGTTCATGTTCAAAAAAGACGCGCCAGCTGCTATGGAAATTATTCCGCCGAAAAACAAATTCGAGGAGAAGAAACAAACCGCAGATTCAGACTCCAAGGAAAACACAAATACCGGCGACCACGGCGACCCCAAACAACTTAAAGAATAAAACTTAATTAATGAGTACTTTGGTAATTAAGTAATCAGGTAATTTGGCAACTATGCAACTTCACTACAGTAAGCTAAAAAAGCTTCCCGTGGAAACTCAAAGTGGAATTTTATTGGGCCGGGTTTGCGATCTGTCAATTGAAATTGACGGACACAGCATTTCCAAATATATTGTAGTCAAAAGCAAATTCTTTGCCACCAGCTCGGAACTACTGATCGCGCCCGAGCAAATTGTAAAAATCACCGGAGAAAAAGTCATCGTGGAAGACAATGTCGAGGCCAGCCAGATCAGACATGCGATGAAACAGCCCGAACGCGCGCCCATGGAAGAAGCCGCCAGCGTATGCAAGAGAGAAGCCTAGAAAAAACAATCTTAAGAACCATTTCGTATTTTAATATTTTTGATTTTCCTCTGACCGGCTGGGAAATATGGAAAAATCTCTGGCAGCCGGAAACAAATTATTCCCTAAATGAAGTTAATTTCGCTCTGGATAATCTGCTTAATGAAAAAATCCTCGGCTCAAACGAAGGATTTTATTTTTTAAAACGCAAGGACAATATTGTTTTTGAAAGAAAGAAAAAATATTTACTGGCCCAGGCGAAAATAAAAAAAGCAAAAAAATATATCCAGCTACTCAATCGACTGCCCTATGTTCGGGCAATTTTTATTTGCAATAATCTGGCTTATCAAAACGCGCGCGAAGGCAGCGACATCGACCTGACAATTATTTGCGCCAGAAATAAAATCTGGACCGCCAGACTTTTTTGCGTTTTGGCCATGAAATTGCTCCGCCAAAGACCGACCGTCAAATCACAAAAAGACAAAATCTGTCTGAGCTTTTACATTACCGAAGACAATTTAAATCTCCAGTCGCTGGCTTATGAAAATGACGTACACTTTATTTACTGGCTAAACCAATTCGTGCCGGTTTGCGGCCGACCGGAATTAATCAACAACTTTTTTCAGGCCAATATTTGGACCAAAAAATATCTGCCAAATTATTTTCCCGTGCAAACAAATGCCCGCTGGCAGATCAAGGCGCGGCCACTGACTCAAAAAATTTCCGAAGGCGCTCTAAATTGCAAATTATTTTTTTGGGCTGAATCTCTGGCTAAAAAATTTCAGCTAAAAGTTCTTCCTCGTCACTTGCGCGAACTGGCAAAGCAAAACAACACCAACGTTGTTATCAACGACAAAGTGTTGAAATTCCACGACAAAGATACGCGGCTGGAAATCCTTCAAAAATGGAACTCAACCGCAAGTATTATTATTAATAGTGATACGTAGATTCGTAGCAGATTCGTAATTCGTAACAAAAAAAACTCCCGAATGCGTTCGGGAAGTTTTTATTCATTGAATTATGGAAGTTGCCTGCTTTTGACGTCCAGCAGGTCTTCATGGATGACGGTGTCTTCCACCTCTAGCATAGCCGCCTTTATCTTTTTCTGCTCATTCTGCGCGCGCACAAAGAAAACTCCAGCCAGGAGAAGGAGTGCTGTCGCCAGCAATCCGCAAAAAATTGCTTTTGCCGGTTCGGGCGGTTCACTCCAATAGCTCCACGCGCCCAAAGCCAAAAACAAAGTCACAATGATCATTAACCACGCAAGAGTAATATACATGGAAACCATGGGCCCCCTTCTATTTCCGACAAATCGGAATGTTGATTTTCCCTTCAAGACATCGTGAGATCTGATCAGGCGCCGGCGCGTTCATGGCTCTGATTACCGGCGGATACTTCAAATAGTTGATTCGAGGCGGTGCAAAGGTCAGCGCGCAAATCACCAGAGCGAAAAGGCCGAGCGCCAAAACTGGAATCCGTTCTTCAACGCTTGACCAAATGTCTCCGCACGACTGCCTGAACCACCAGACAACCGCCAGCCCTACCAACAGCAGGCACAAACGGCCAAACCACAGCAGGAATATTTCGCCCATGTTGTCCTCCTATTCCCGTTCCAGCCCATATGCTGGTTGAAGATCGCAAGCAAGCGGCAAACAATTCAAGAAGTCGAAGCTTCGGCTCTCGCCGGTCGAGAGCTTCACTGTCCAGGCCATGTCTGTTTCCGGAAACCTCACGCCGGAACGAAGACGGATGCCGCGCTTGGGTTCCAGCTTTGCCTGTAGGCTCATGCCGGTCGCAGACACCCAGACTTCAACGTCGGCATTCGACTTATTTGCAACCGTGATCGCGCCGTAGTTTCCTACGATTCGCAAATCTTTCCATTCAAGCACGCAACCCGAAGGATTCAGCTCAACTGGCTCACCTTCCTCGACGCGCGGACTTTCCTCCTCCGACTTAAGATCAAGATTCTGACTAATCAGATTAAAGCCGGCAAATAACAGAATCAAAAGAGAAGCAAGCAAGGAAATTATCGCCAGGCTGACGCCCGAATGTACTCTGTTGCTAAAAAACAAATAACAAAGGCTCGCGGCCAATCCAAACAGCCCAACGACGAAAATGATTGCTAGAGTAACCATGTCTCCACCTCCGTTAAATTGTCAAATGACAACAATTAACTATAGCAAAATTATATAGAAATGTCAATGGCGCGCGATTTTAGTTCAAATTAAGCTTCTTTGTCTAACAAAAAATCTCCCAGAACGTTCTCTGGAAGATATTTTTATTTAGCGCACGAGGGCGCTACTTGTTGCTTTTTGGATTCAGCTCATCGATATTGAGCTTTGTCCTTTCCGCTTCGTAGTAGGGAATCTCGACCGGGAACTTGGCCATAAATCCTCCAAGAATGGATGGCCAGGCGCTGCCGCGATACTCATTGTACACCTTGATGGACGCGATCCAGTCGTCCAGCGCCGTCTTGATTTCATTGACGCCTTCCTCGACTGCCCGCATGGCCGTCTTGGTTGTTTCCGCGCCACGAAGCTGCGGATAGGCCTCGATCTGCACATTGACTGCCAGGCTAGCATCCTTGAACTTGTTGAACATGTCCATGACGCCCTGGCCATTCTTCAGCATGTCCGCATCAGAAGCGCCGCCCTGCTCAGCCTTTTTGAAACCATCGATGGATTGGAGCAGTCCGCTCCTAGCCGCCGCCACCATCTTGAATGTGTCGGATTCGTGATCCAAATACTGATCAGAGAGCTGCCACACTCCCTTGATCTTTTCCGGCACGATGTCGAGCGCCGCACCGTAGTGCGATTTGCCGGCCTGCACGCCCTGGTAGTTGCTGTTGAGCGTGTTCCACACGCCCACCACAGAACTGCACATGGACACACCGCCGAGAATGAAGACTCCGAGCACTGCGAGAAGAATGATTGTTCCCTTTTTCATGCGGTTTGCCTCCTTGTCGCATTTAGGGTTTGACTTTTTGCAGCCGGCGCAAAACCTCACTGGTCTTTTCCGCGAGTCTCTGCACGCATTTGTCATAATTGTTGAACTGACAATAATCACCCACGGCGTCCATAATCTCGCCATAGTCCTGCGAGGTAAAACCGGGCAGTCCGCGACCAACCGAGATGGTCATTTTTTCATCAGCATCCGGTCTGACCAACCAGACAATGCCTCTGTTTCCTCCGTCCGAAGCCGGCCCTGCTTTGCCCAGTTGAAGAAAACGTCCGTATTGAGTAGCATAGTCACCGGGCTTTTTCACCCCTGTGATAATTAACACAACAACTTCAGCCAATCCGTCGTCCTGCAATGACTGCAAAACGGCATCGGCGGTCCTTTCAACTTCTAATGAAACCGCATTGGCTTTGTCAATAATCCAACTTTTTTCCAGCGCCGGAAACGCCGGCTCTCCCGTGAGAACCCGCGCTTGGTCTCCGTACTTTGATGCTTCCGGCATCTGCTGATCAGCCTGCTCATCCTTAGAGCAAGCATTAAATAGCAATGCCAAAAAGACAAACAGAAAACATGTTTTTCGCATTATCACCTCCCTAACGCGTAAACGTTCTTCCACCAAATCCGCCGCCGCCGGAAGAACGCCGGCGTCTGCCGGAACCAAGACTGCCGGTTCTGGCCGCAATAATCATTACTGCAATTAGAGCGATTATGAAAAAACAACTCGTAAATGCCGCTACTGAAGGCCTTGTTACCGGCACAAAAAATGCCAGCGTTCCAATTAATGCAAAAACACATAAGAAGATATACAATATTCCCCTATATTCTTCTTCTGAAAAAAGTAGCTTAACCGTATCCCAAACAATTGAAATGGCTTTCATTGTTGTTGATCCGGGCGGCAGATCATCACCGGTCAACACCCTTGCCGCCACACTCTCCGGCAATGGCGCCGGCTCGCTAACAGCGCCTGCGTTTTCAGCCGGATTCCCGTAAAAGTTGCTGCGGATGTGTTGCACCTGCCTCAACTCCACCGGGATCTTTTTTTTCAGAACAAGCCAACGAAACTCTGTCCATTGCTTTTGTTCTTCAGAATAAAACTGCCCGCCAATCAGAAAATATGATTCTAATCTAACTCGGTCTTCTCGGCCATAATCACCGCGACCGAGCTGGTAATCTCTTCCTTTTTCCAGGGAAGGCAATTGCCAACCATCAGCAATTCGGTCAACATGATAGTAGTAATCCCAGGAATCGGAACAGCTACGAACCCCATCATCGTCCTTGGTGCAGGTCTCGCTATATCTTTCAACCACTGCCCGAGCTGAACAGGCCTTGTTCGTTACATACATATCGCCTTCCAGCCAAATGCCGGTAAAAAACGAGACAATCACCGCGCCTCCAAGAATCAACCCGACAAGTCCCGGCAGGGTAACAACTCGATTTTCCCAAAATTCTACCAAAAGCTCATCGAGCGTATAGCTGAACCAGCCGATTGGCCCGCCGAGCAAAAAAGCGGCGCCGATGACCCACCAGCTCCAGCCCCAGTACAAGTAAAAGGCTACGAAAAACAAAACCGGAAAACTAACAACGCCGACAGCTGAACAAAGTCTTTCATTTGTTGCGCCGCGGCTATCAACGATCCATTTGTTCATTGCAAAAATAATGCCAATCATGACTGCGATAAACGGAAGCACGAAAAGCAAAGAACGCGCAAACGTTCCTCCGAGCGCCCCCAGCTGTTCACTGCAGCCGGTAAAAACAGCGCCCGCAATCAGCAATAGCACAACACTAAGCTTTTGCATTAAACCCTCCCTTAATTTGTCAGTTGTCAATGTTCGGGTAATTATAAAATCATATAAAGAAACTTATAATTTGTCAAGTGTCCCATACAAATAAAACTCCCTGAACTTAACTAGGTCCAGGGAATTGTTTTCTATTTAGCCGTAATCCGGCTAGCTCTCTGCCCTTGTTTGATTGCAAACAGGACACAGATGCTTGGCTTTGCGGTCGCAACCAGCCCCGCCGCCGCCGGCGCAAGCGCAAGCACAGGCGCAGGATACACAGGCACAGGCGCACGAACTGGTTCGTCCGCCAAAGCCACCTCCGCCGCCGGCTGAACGGCCGCCACCGCCAGATCCGCCTCCGCTGCCGCCACCGTAAAAAATGCTACCACCGCTGTACCCGTCGTCATCATCCCCGCCGCCAAATCCGCCCCCGCCAAAAACTCCGCTGGCGGCGAGGAAAATAATAACGACAACTAGCAGAATGAAGATAATGAGGATGATCAACCAACCGACTCCGCCAGTATCTTTCAGATTTTCTTCCGAAATCGGTTGCTCAAACACTGCCTTTGGAAAAGAAATCTCAAAGCTGAACTTCTGGCCCTTGCCCAGCGAAGTTTGCCAGCTCAAAGTTTCATCGCCATTTTTGCTTGGTTCCGGCTCGGCCGTGACCGATTCCAGCTTGGCAAAAAAGCGTACCGTTACGTCCAAGTTATGAACCGGAGCCTGATCATACCAGCCCGGAGTGTATGCGAGGTAATACTTTTCTTCATCAGCCCAGAACAACTTGGTCTGAACAATGGAAAAGTTCACCTCAAATGTCTCGTCCGGCTGATAATCCCGGTCTAGATCCAGACGAACACCGCTCCAACCGCCGCTATTGGCCGGCTTGATGGAGGCGGCATTGCCTGAACTTTTCTTGATTTCGTAATCGCTGTTCGGCAGGCCGACCGTAATCCATGGAATGTGCCCGCCGGTCACTGCCCATTTCTGATAATAGTCAATATCCACCGTGCCGTCAGCGCGCGGCGTCAGATTGACCCTGTAATCCAGAATTTCGTATGTGCCGGTATCGCCGGCCAACGCTTTTGTCGCAGGCAGGGCCAGGCAAAAAGCCAGCAGCGCCAGTATGCTCTTGTTCATGACTTCACCTCGCCGAGACGCGCGTCCTTGTCGAGCGGGCATCCTCCGCCACAGACGGACAAATGCTCGCAATCGCGGCAAGCCGCGGGCGCCATTTCGTGATTGCGCAAAGCCACGCACGTGGGATGTTCCCAGATTGCCGGCCAGCTATTCAGCAAGATGTTTCCAACCGATTTCGGCCATGACTGGCACGGAAACACTTCGCCATCCGGCCCAACCATCATGTTGTGAGCTGCGGCTGAACACGCCTTCACGCCAAAGCCCAGCTCAATCGGATTCACACCCTGATTATAACAGGTCGGCGAATACCACTGCAGATTCTGACCAAGGTCTCTTGCCACAGCCAGCGCCGGCTTGATTACGGCGAGCAATTCTGCATCAGAAAGACCATTCTGCATGCGATGATATGTGCCGCGTCCGCTGCAAATGAGCGTGTTGCAAGCGACATTTTTCACGCCGAGTCCTTCTAACTGGCGCAAAAGCCGGCAAAAACCATCAGCATTCTCTTTTGTCAGAGTTGTATTGGTCACCACCTGTAATCCACACTCAACCGCCGCCCTGATGCCGGCCATTGTCTTCATCAATGAACCGGGCGTCTGTGTCATCAGATCGTGAACCGTTGGGAAAGCAGATTCAATCGTCACCTGGACATAATCCAGGCTGGCGTCGCGCAACGGCTGTGCCAACCGGGCGAGCTCTGTTCCATTGGTGATAAGCCCGGTGACAAATTCGTCTGCCTCGGACACCAACTGCACAATGTCCGGACGAAGCAAAGGCTCCCCTCCGGTGAAC
This sequence comes from uncultured Gammaproteobacteria bacterium, assembly GCA_964590105.1. GTDB lineage: Bacteria > Patescibacteriota > Patescibacteriia > UBA11705 > JABHMO01 > JABMRF01. The sequence continues at coordinate 162,226 of CAZPYM010000002.1, read as the reverse complement.
ACCACCTGTGAAATGCCGATTTCCCAAAGCCTTTTGTAGACTTCCAACCATGATTCGAATGGCATATCCGGCGAGCTACGCTCGCCAAGATAGCATTTGCTACACTGCAGATTGCATCGATACGTCACTGCCAGATCCATGCGCGCCGGCGCCGCCCAGACGCCATAATTGATCTCCTTGGAATCAAGCCCGGATTCATACGGACAACCGCTGTCGGCCACCGCCATAAGCATGCCGAAAATCCGCTGGAAATCCGCTTCAATCCTGGCCCTTGTGACCCGCTTTTTTCGAATGATCGATGATCGCCCGTAGCAGTCATACATTTTGTCTACAACATGTCTAATCACTTGGGCAGAATTGTCTCCCGCGCCGGTCTGAAATAGCCACATGGCGTCAATCAAATGCGCGACAAAATCTGCCGCTGTCTGATCCAGTATCAATGGCGGCTGCTTGCCGTCAATCCAGAGAAAATTATCTTTCCCCGGATCAGTCCACCGCAAATGAAAGCGATGACCATTGATAGTGGCGTGCCTCACGCCGTCAACTTCAAACTGCTGCTTCCTCGGCATTGCCTATCCTCCTTCTGCCAAAGGTTAATGAATCGACTTGTCAAAGTGCAATCAGAATAAAACAGTATAAGTGAAAAAATCTGCGCTGTCAAGCCGGGCAGAAATACTTTATTCAACAAAAAACTCCCGAATGCGTTCGGAAGTTGTATTACGGATATTGCGATCAATCGACTATAAGTTTATTCTTCGGCCGGATTACTTCCCCGGCACAATTTGCGCCATTCGCCGCGATCAAGGCGAGCGTAAATATCATTAACTGTAAATCCGTCAATAAAGGGCAAGGTGAATTTTTGCGAACCACGCGCAGGCAGATCGTAAACAATCTTCGTGCCGCTGTCCTCGCTCGGCTCTGAAGCCAGCTCCAGCACAACACCGGCGTCGCCATTGTTCAGGCACATGAGCGTCTGAGCGCGCCTCAACACTTTGACTTCGCCCTCGGCAAACCGATCGCACGACGCTTCATCAGCTGTTTGCCGCAACACCGGGTCAACGTCTTTTTTGCTTTCCGACTTGTTCGCGGAACTGCCGCACGCGGCGAACAGGGAGAATACCGAAAAAAAAGCTATCTGGGCATAAAACATTTTTCCCTCCTCATAGATCTCGAGCGCAGTCGAGAGATTTATTGTCAAACAACAACAAAAGCCTTATTATGTTAACAAGAAAAGGCGGCCAGGTCAAGACATAAAAACGCGCCGCGTTGTAAAGGTTCAGGATTTTGAACCCCCACAACAGCGCAATTCCGCCCTATTCATAATATGCGACATCTCAAACAAACAATAGAATGGCTATTATACACTTTCATTTTTCTACTGCCACTGCAAACCCGCTGGATCTACCAGCAGGGATTTTTAAACGGAGAAAAATGGGAATACGGCACTTTCAGTTTGTATGCGACGGAATTGTTATTTGGGTTAATCCTTATTTTATCGATTGTTTACGCAATCGCGCGATTGGTAAAAAATCAGGAAATCAAAAAAACAAAAAAACAATTAAGACGAGTGTTTTTGTTAGTCCTAATTCTCTTACTCGTCTCGCTTTCTTGCTTTCTTGCTTTAAACCCGCAACTTGCATTTTATAAATTCAGCCACTTAATTATGGCGGCGGCTCTATTCGCCATAATAGCGGCGATGAAACTTGATTGGCAAAAATTTTCCTGGGCAATTATTTTAGGCGGTCTTTTGCAAAGCATCTTGGCCATCCAACAATTCATGACGCAAGAAATATTTGCCAACAAATGGCTGGGAATGGCTGGACAAAATCCTGAAACGCTCGGGGTGCCGGTTGTTCAGCTGGAAAATTTAAGGTGGCTCAGAAGTTTCGGCTCATTGCCCCATCCGAATATTTTAGCAGGATTTTTAGTTATCGGTTTAATTTTAATCATCGGCCTGTATTCAATCATCAAAACGAAAAAACCGCAAAATCTTCTGCGCTTGGTTTTTGTTGTTAACTTTCTTGGCTTAATGACGACTTTATCCCGGGCTGCAATTTTATCTTTTGTTGTCGGCATAATCATTCTTACTTTCTTGTCCAGAAAAAACATTGTCTTAAATAAGGCTTCAGCCAAATTCGCGCTGATCGCCTTATTTATTTTTGTAGTTTTCACGGTTTCATTTCCCGAGCTGATTTTAACCAGAACGCTGTCAAGCAACCGAGTAGAAAACATTTCAAATGTTACGCGCGTTGAACAATACGGCGAAGCAGGACAAATTTTAACATCTACCTGGCTAACCGGAACCGGACCTGGAAATTATGTTGTCCGGCTTTATTCGCAGGATTCAACAAAATCGGCTTGGGACTATCAGCCAATTCACAATACTTATCTGCTGATTTTTGCCGAGCTTGGGATTCTCGGCTTAGCCTCGATCCTTTTGTTTGTTTTTTATGTTTTATTTAATCTATTCAAATGCGTGTCCTGGTCCGCCGAACGCCTGACCGGGCTCACCTGTCTCGCCGCCCTGGCCGGCCTAGCCCTATTTGATCACTACTTGTGGAGTTTTTATTTTGGAATAATGCTCGTCGCAATCGTTTTATCGTTAGTCAAAAATAATAATTTCAAAACCCTATGAACTTTATAATCGCTTCCGGTCCGGTAATAATTGAAAACAACAAAGTTCTACTGAATAAACATGGGGGTGATAATTTTTGGAAATTTCCCGGCGGCCGGGTGGAAAATTTTGATTTTGATAATGAACTTGATTCGCTTGAAACCGCCTGCCGACGCGAGGCAAAGGAAGAAATGGGCATTGATCTAAAAATTATTAAACCATTAAAGCCGATGATGGTTCAGAAACCGAACGACCCGAAAACTCAAGTGATTTTAATCCATTATTTAGCCGAACGAATCAATGAAATTCAGCCTGGCGCCGACATCAAAGAATGGGATTGGTTTGACATCAATTCTCTGCCGGAAAACTGCGCGCCGAATGTGGAGGCGGTTTTAAACGAGGCGCGAGAATTGGTTGATTAGTGAATTAGCGAATTGGCGGATTAGCCGCTTCCATTATTTTCTCCTATATATTTTTCATGTCAAATAAAATTACAGAGAAATATTTTACGCAAAAAGATTTTTCGCTCAAATTGCAAAGTGCGCTAGCTGTTATTATTCCGAAAACTAAATTTAATATTCAAAAAGAAATCTGGCGCGGCATTATTTATGACAAAGATAAAATCGGCAGCATTATTTTCGCGGGAACCTACAAAAACAAGCCAGCTATTTTAAAAATTCAAGGCCTGCGACCGGAGATTGACGAAATGACAATTTTTGAAAAATTCCAAAAAAACAATAAATCGCGCCGAATCCGCCTGCCAAAAGTTTACGCCGGCCAAAAATGGAATACAAAGAACAAATTCGGCTTTTTGATTTTAGAAAGAATCCCTCTGAAAAACATTTTTCTAATGCCCCTGGCCGATAAAAAACAGAAGCAGATGTTCTGCCGCTTTTACAATGAATACAGGACAAAAACCGTAGCCCAAGCCTGGTGGAAAAACGATCTTTGCACAAAAGCGGCGGTAATCAAGCGGCTAAACAACTGGACCAAAATTTCCAAGCATAACAAATGCTGGTCGCAGAACATTCAGGGCAAAAGAGTCAGCCGGTTCGAACAAATTCTAAATAAACATTTCGAGCAGATCCCATTAATCTTTAGCCACGGCCATTTGTCGGCCAATGATATTTTTATTAACAAAGGAAAATTTGTTTTGATGTCAAACTTATTCTGGGGATTCCGGCCAAAATATTATGATCTGACTTTCAATATCTGGGCCTGCCTGCTCCGCCTGCCGAACAAAACTTCTTCTCTTCAAGCAATTGAATTGATTGAAGACTGGCGAGAAAATTACCGGCGAATTCCGTGGGTAAAAAAACAAAACGATTTTGACGCTATTTTTCCAATTATGCTTTTGGAAAGATTAACCGGCTCTATCCTGGTTGATCTGTGCGTCGGAAGAAAAAATGCCAAGCGCCTGCTCCGCCTGCACTTGCAATTATTTGATTATTATAGTAAAGATATATAATCGTTCTTTGAACGAGGAGGAAAAAATGAAAGGACAAACAATTGCCATTATCATGGGCTACGGCGTCCCGCCGGATATTTTGAAAGACGGCAATTACAAAAGCTATTTGACCGTTGTCGCGAAAACGATCGCAGATCGCTTGATTCACACGATTGTTTTGTGCGGCGGCAGGACAAACATTCATTATCCTGAAAAATCCGAAGCTGATGAAATGCGGGGATTGCTCTGCCGCATTTTTGACAGCATCTCGTGCGTCCGAGCTTTCATCTACCTTCCGATCAGCACAACCATCACCAGCTGGGAAAATCTGGAAGCGGCGGCAAAGGTCGCAGATAGCCAGGAAGCCAGTCGCGCAATTGTCTTTTGCGAGAAAACCAGACAAAGCAAAGTCTGGTTGATTGCCAAGGCCTGTCTTCCCTGCGAATTCGAAGTGCAGGGAATTGACTTTGACGCCGGCCGCAGCCCGCGGAAGGATCTGAAACAATTCGCCGCCATCTTCATGACCGTGGCAGAATGGTTGTTCCCGCCTCTGCGCCGGTTCAGCTACCGCCGCCAACTTCGCCACATTATCAGATCCTCAAAAAAGTAAATTCGCTTTTCAAGAAAAAAGAGCCGGTCTATTAACCGAGCTCTTTATTATTTTTCCGCCGGAGCCAATTGCTCCTCGAGAAAGTAAGCAATGAATCCCACCACCAGCCCGCCGAGCAAAAAAACCAAATATGCTTGTCAATATTTCGTAAAATCCGCCGCCACAACCCCTTGACAGGCCACTTGACTTTTGCTAATTATTTAATGTAATATTAATCAATAATTATAATAATATTTGATCTGTTGATTTTACTTGCTATACGGGAAAGGGGGAAGGGGCTGGGGAAGATATAGAAGACTAAGGAAGATAGCGAATCTAATTTTTCATTCTATCTTCTTCCGCCTCTCAACGCCCTCTATCGGCATATCAGTACAAATCAGTAATCATGTATTTAATATGTTAAAGCCCCTCAATGACCATCTGATCGTTAAGCCGATCTCAAAAGAAGAAAAAACAACTTCAGGAATTATTCTTCCGGACACTGTAAACAAGGAAAAACCGGAGCAAGGCGAAGTAATCGCCGTGGGTCCTGGCAAGCTGACTGACAGCGGCACTCGATTACCGATGTCTGTGAAACAAGGAGATAAAATTCTCTTCACAAAATACTCTCCCAATGAAATCAAGGTCGACGAACAGGAATACTTAGTTTTAAAAGAAGACGACGTTCTGGCAATCGTTGAATAATTTTATTAATTAGTAAATAAAATAACTTATGTCAAAACAAATTATATTTGATGAACAAGCAAGAAAGTCATTGAAAGATGGCGTGGACAAACTTGCCAACGCCGTAAAAATCACTCTCGGACCGAAAGGAAGAAACGTTGTTCTGGACAAGGGATTTGGTTCACCACAAATCTGCAATGACGGCGTGACTATTGCCAAAGAAATTGAATTGAAAAATAAAATAGAAAACATTGGCGCCAGTTTGGTCAAGGAAGTTGCCAGCAAAACAAATGACGTGGCGGGCGACGGCACTACCACGGCCACACTTTTGGCGCAAGCAATAATTACTGAAGGCTTTAAAAATGTAGCGGCAGGCGCCAATCCAATGATGATTAAAAAGGGCATTGAAAAAGGCGTTAATGCCATTATCGAAGAATTAAAAACCAAAATTTCCAAGCCAATTTCCAATCACGAAGAAATTACCCAAGTGGCTTGCATCTCCGCCAATGACGAACAAATCGGAAAAATAATTGCCGAAGCCATGAAAGAGGTTGGCAATGACGGCGTAATTACTGTCGAAGAATCGCAAAGCTTTGGCATTGAAAAAGAAGTTGTCCAAGGCATGCAATTTGACAAAGGCTATGTTTCACCATACATGATCACCAATACGGAGAGAATGGAAGCTGAATATCAGGATCCATACATATTGATTACCGATAAAAAAATATCCACTGTCAGCGATATCGTTCCCCTTCTGGAAAAACTGGCTCAAATCGGGAAAAAAGAATTAATCATAATTGCTGATGATGTGGATGGCGAAGCTCTGGCAACATTAGTTGTTAATAAACTGCGTGGTGCGTTTAATACTCTCGCAATCAAGGCGCCGGCTTTTGGCGACAGACGAAAAGAAATGCTGGAAGACATTGCCACTCTAACCGGAGGCAAAGTTATTTCCGAGGAAGTCGGATTGAAATTGGAAAATGCGGAAATTGAAATGCTCGGCCAGGCGCACAAAGTTATTGCCACAAAAGAAAACACCACTATAGTTGAAGGTCGCGGAGACAAAATTAAAATCAATGAGCGTGTCTCCAGGATTAAAAAGGAACTTGACCTGGCCACTTCTGATTTTGACAAAGATAAATTAAAGGAACGGCTGGCAAAATTAGCCGGCGGAGTCGCGGTCATCAAAGTTGGCGCGGCAACTGAAACTGAAATGAAAGAAATAAAACTGCGAATCGAGGACGCGATCAATTCTACCAAGGCGGCCGTCGAAGAAGGCATTGTGCCGGGCGGCGGTGTAGCACTTTTCCGGGCAAAAAATGTTTTGGATAATGTCCAGCTTGAAGGCGAACAAAAACTTGGCATTGAAATTTTGAAAAAAGCCCTGGAAGCACCATTAAGACAAATAGCCATTAATGCTGGCCAGGACGGCGCAGTTATTGCCGAAGAAGTTCGCAAAGCATCCGGCAATGTCGGCTACAATGCGGCTAAAGATAAATTTGAAGATTTAGTTATTGCTGGTATCATTGACCCAACCAAAGTTACTAGGTCAGCCCTGCAAAACGCCGCTTCTGTTTCAGCCATGCTACTGACAACCGAATGCGTCGTGACTGATGAACCGGAACCGGAAGACAAATGCGGTCATTCTGCGGGAATGGGCGGCATGGGCGGTATGGGTGGAATGGGCGGCATGATGTAAAGGAAACACGCGGAACGACCTGCCTACATTGAAATTTCGGCAGGTAGGCGCCAAACTAAACGCGAAACAACGCAAAAGCGAATAACAAAAGTCATCCATAAAAAGGGTGGCTTTTGGTTTGCAATCTAATCACCCTTTGACAAAAACAAAACTATGTGATAGGATAAAAACGTTCCATTGTTTTTTGTTCCTTTAACAGTCCAACAAATGCAAGGAGAAAAATGGAGTTTAATATTCAGGGGTTACTGCAGTGCCGACTTCACCGGGATATGGTCCCAGCATCAATTAAACAATCAATGGAAAATCTCACTGCTGAATTGCCGGGATTAAGTGATTTTCTCGGCGCGCACGCAGCTGTTTCTCCGGAGAATTGCGCAGTTTATGAAATTGAGGATTCCATTACCGAACACAAAGCATCGCACCGCATTCTCGTCGTGCCTTGCCGCGGAGACGGACAAGAATGGTGTTTCGGAATTCATAAAACCATCACCCGCGGTCAAAAAAACAAAACTGCTTTCACGTTTTACTTGGTACCGGCCACTTCACAATTCAGTCTGATCAATCTCAGAAAATTCATCCGAGAAATAGTCAATGTGCCGCATGAAATATGTGTTGCTCATGTGGAACGTATGGAAGAAGCTGAAACGTCTCGCCTGAAATTCATTTCCGGGCATTTCAATAATCAGTACAGCTGCACGCTGTCGAGAGCTTTCTCTAGTTTTGTATTTAGAATTGATACTCCTCCCGCGTGAGGACACACAGACAAGCGCCTGGCGCTTGTTTTTTCTTTATCCAAAACGCCCCGCCTGATAAAATCAGGACGGGGCGCTTTTTAACTTTGGCAATTACTTTTATTCAGCCTTGTTGTAAAAAATATAAAAATAATTTTCCGCAGTGGTGAAAACATCTATATTATAGACATACCCCTCCGCCTTTGTGTAGCCTGACAATCGGTTCATGAAGTTGTAGGCGTCATCCACTGTTGTGGCCAGTTTCCAGCCCCAGTCTTTTGTTCCCGTCTGACTATTATCATAAAACATAGTAATGTCATTGGTGGCTCGGCCGCTGATCGTGCCGGCATAAGCTTTGGAATATGTGCCGAGTCCATTTACATAATTGTACATGTCATTAATTTCCGTGGCTTTTTTCCAGCCCCAGCTGGCAGTCGCGTCCGTGCCTCGATAAAATACATATTTGCCATTGTCTGTATCAACCATCAATGCCCGATCTATCGGCAATCCGCCGTATGACGCGCTATATGTGCCATTGCTATTCAGCATATTATAAATATCGTCATTATCAGAACCGAGTTTCCAGCCCCAATCAGCTGTGCCGGTTTTGTCTGAACGATAGAAAATGTAAAATCCTTTTTCTGTCCAGGCAATATCGCCAACATAAACCGGGTCGCCATAACTACCAAATCCATTGATAAAGTTATACGCATCATCAACAGTCGTGGCTAATTTCCAGCCCCAGTTCGGCACGACAACAGCCGGCGTAGCGGGAGTTGCTGGTGTTGCAGGAGTTGCTGGAGTTGCGGGAGTTGCTGGGATTGTCGAAGTAGTGTCCTCAGCTGTGTTGTAGAAAATGTAAAAGTATGATCCCTGTGTAAGGACTTTAACATTATGCACATCAAATTGAGATGCTGTGTAGCCTTCCAAATTGTTCAAAAAGTTGTAAGCATCATCAATGGTTCCAGCCAGTTTCCAGCCCCAATTTTTTGTCCCAATCTGGCTATCGTCATAAAACATGGTAATGTCATTAGTTGCTCGACCGCTGATACTGCCGACATAAGATTTGGAATAACCACCGAATCCATTGACATAATTATACATATCATCAATTGCTGTTGATTTTTTCCAACCCCAGCTGGCAGTCGCGTCCGTACCGCGATAAAATACATACTTGCCGCTGTCCGTGTCAACAACAAACGCTTGATCTTTCGGCAATCCGGTATAAGCTCCTTTGCGATTCAAAAAATTATACAAATCATCATTGTCCGGAGCCATTTTCCAGCCCCAATCAGCTGTGCCGGTTTTATCCGCCCGATAAAAAATATAAAATCCTTTTTCTGTCCAGGCAATATCGCCAACATAAACCGGGTCGCCATAACTACCAAATCCATTAATGAAATTATAAGTATCATCCACAGTTGTAGCCAGCTTCCATCCCCAATTTGGAGTGGCGACTAAAGTGGTTGAAGGTGTTGATGTTGTTGTTTCAGTGGTTATGGTTTCTGGTTTTATCGTTGAAATATCCTGATAAGGAACGCTAAGTGAATTAGCGCAGGCATAACTTTTGTCATTTTTTAAATATTGACTAGTGTTCTTGAAATTAATCTGGCACAACTGGTCCGCATCGCCAAAATTCTTGTATGAAGGCGTGCCAAAATTCCAAGTTGGATAACTCTTGGCCTGCTCCAGCGTTTGAAAACCAACAAAGTCAACCATTTCTCCCAGGCCGACAGAAGTTTCAGCCATAGCGTCAGCGCCCGTTACTAAAGTTTCCTTAAGAGTTCCCTTGTAATTGGCACTGGTAACTTCAATATTATATACATTAATGTAAGCATTCGGCAGATTCTTGATATTATCGAAATTTTTGTGGGAGGTGAAATCATTCACCGCCACTTCAAATATTACTGATTTGTCAGATGTGCCGCCACCGCTTTGTGCTTCAGGCGTGGCTTCGGTATTTTTTACATTTCCATTATCAGCGCTGGTGTCTGACGTTTCAACTTTTCTAACCGCCTGACTTTTTTCATTTACGGCAATTAATTCCAAATTTTTATCAGCAATGCCCAGTCCCAATTTTCTCATTATGTCAAAAGCATCGGCTGGTCGACCCAAATAATATAATTTTAAATCCAAAGGATAAACATAATACGCTTCTCCGCCGGCCTGAACGCGAAGTAAAATTTTTCCGGCCAAACGCAGAGGCGCCTTATCTTTAAACTGGCCATAATCACTTTCACTGATACCCAGTCCAAGCGTTCGCATAATGCTAAAAGCGTCCGCAGGCCTACCCAGATAATATCTGGTAGTATCACTCGGATAAAGGTACCAAGCCTCGCCATTTTGTTCCACTTGCAATAAAATTCTTCCTGCCAGCGTGCTGCTGAGTGACGCGGCCTTGGCAAAAGCCGGCAAAACAAGCATCAAGCCAACAATGAAAAATACAAAAGCGAATTTTTTCATAAGCTGATCATTCATTATTTATTATGAACTCTGTTAATTATAATTAATGATAACACTATCCTTAGTTTTTGTCAATATTTTCTGTAAATTTAACTAACCTACACATTAAACCGGAAATTACAGCAGTCGCCGTCCTGAACCACATATTCTTTTCCTTCCAAACGAATCAATCCCCCTTCTTTGGCCAGGGCTTCAGAACCAGCATTAATCAAGTTCTGCCAATTGATAATTTCCACAGCAATAAAGCCTCTTTCAAAATCTCCATGAATTTTACCGGCAGCCTGCGGCGCTTTGGTGCCGCGCTCAATTGTCCAGGCGCGGGTTTCTTTTGGCCCGGTCGTCAAAAAGCTAATTAGATCCAAAACCTTGTATGCTTCTAAAATTATATTATCCAGTCCGGACATGGAAACTCCCAGTTCTGTCAAATATTCCTTTGCCTCTGTTTCTGACAATTCTGCCAAATCAGCTTCTACCTTTGCGCAGATGGGAATCACCACCTCTCCCTGCAAAAACGGAATTTGCGGAATTTCTTTTACTTTATCTTCATCAACATTTAATAAATAAATCATCGGCTTGGCGGTAAGTAAGCTTAAATATTTAATTCCTTCTAATTCTTCTGCTGACAGGCCAAGCTTTCGAATGCCTTGCCCGTTTTCCAAGGCCGTGATAATTTTTGTTTGCAAAAATTCAACCAGTTTTCTGGCGTCTTTTTCTTCTTTGGCCGAAGCGCCCTTTAATTTATCTTTTAACTTGACCAAATGCTTGGTAACTATTTCCAGATCAGCAAAAGCCAGCTCAATGTCAATAACTTCCGCGTCATGCGCCGGATCAACCCGGCCATCAACATGGATAATGTCGCCCAGATGAAAATTGCGAACAACGTGACAGATGGCATCCACTTCACGAATATTATGTAAAAATTTATTACCGAGCCCCTCGCCTTTGTGCGCACCCTTGACCAAACCGGCAATATCCACGAATTCAATGGTTGTGTGAATAATTTTTTCTGATTTAGAAAACGTTGCCAATTGATCCAGCCGTTCATCGGGGACCAAAACAATTCCCTTGTTCGGTTCAATGGTGCAAAAAGGATAATTGGCAATATCGATTTGTTTTTTAGTCAAAGCTTTGAACAAGGTTGATTTGCCAACATTGGGCAAGCCGACTATTCCGATTGAAAAAGACATAATAATAACAATTTAAATTACAAATTACAAACAACAAATTACAAACGTACAGACGAGAAAAAGACGTAAAGAGACCTTAATCAATTTATTTTAATCCAGCTTTTCCAATACTAAGAAAATATTCATTTTCGTTAGAGCCATTACCGTTAACCTTCTTCTCATAGATTGCAGATAGTACATGCATGGCATGAGCAAATTTAATATAATTTGGTAAAACTTCAATTTCTCTTACGGTTAATTTTATTATTTTTTGATACTCTTCTAAAGCCCCCTTAAAATTTTGTTCACTTTCTTCTTTGTTATCCTTATTGAATAAGATATCGCAAGCCAACACTGCCAATTCCTGAATGCGCGGATAGTAATTTGAAACAGAAAAATCCACGATCCAAATCTTATTATTCTTATCTTTAATTACATTAGTTCTAATAATATCCCCATGGACAAAGCAATAAGGCAATGTTTCTATTTTGAAATTATTGAATCTTTCAACGAGTGTCTTAATAATATCAAAATCCTCTTTTTCTAAGTATTGGCTCTTCTTTTCAAATTCCAGGGAAAAGTTAGTAATCGCCCATGGATCATAAATTTTGGGCGGTTTAACTTCTATTAAATTGATCAAAGACGCTTGGCGTGCCAATGAAAGCATATCTTCTCGGGTAATTTTTGCCCCAGAAGTAAAAAAATCTTCCCCATCAATAAAATTCATGACGCAAATCCTTAATATTGATTGATCAATCTCCAGAAGATGTAAATATCCCTGTGGTGATTTGTGTAACCCCGGAGCAGAAACGCCGGCTTCCAATGCTTTTACGATTACTTCAACGTTTCGTTTGCAATCATCAAGCGTTCTTTCATTCGAAAATATTTTTACGAAAAATTTGCCCTCTGTTGTTTCTAAAAAGAAGTTAAAATCTTCATAACCTATGAGAACTGTTTTACAATTCACAAAATGCCCAAAACTAAAATCTCTACAAATATCTTTTGCAATTTCCTTCAAATCCCCCTTATAACCAATTCTTTGTTTAAAAATTGATTCCATATAATATAAAATTAATTTCACTTTATCACTCTCCACGTTCCAGGCTAATCACTTATTCAAACATTCATCCAACTGCAAATGCAGACCGATGCAGGCATTCATTGCTTGTCCGAGCTCGCCGCCGGGACCGCCATAAGTAGTCTGACACTGGCCGGATGGTTTCTCATACATATCAGCCCCGAACTCCGAAGGACAGTCGCAGTTGTCATTAATAAACGCACCGCCGCTTTGTTCGCAATAATAGCGCACCGTTTCCCGCCATTCTGCCGCCGGAACAGTTTGCAGTTCAACTGGATTAACTTCATCAGCTTGCTGTATCGAAACTTGGTCATTCATTAGAACGCCTTGCTGCCAAAAATAAACAGCTCCACCGGATACAAAAATAGAGATAACCAGCAAAGCAATAAATAAACGCCAGTGAAATTGCATAAATAATTACATTGGTTTTTAATAATATCCACTAAAACTTCGAAAGACGAAGCTCGCGGCCTCGCCTTTCATTATAGCATTATTCAAATAATATCGTTATTCTGTTTCTATTACTTTCGGAACAAGAGCAAACGTCGCCGCTATACTTTCAAAATCTTTGCGAAAGCCAAAGTATCCGGAAAGTTTCTTATTGCTGATATTAAAAGTCGCGCGGTAAATATTATCATCAGTTAAAATAATTATTGTCGGCACTTCATTGTTATCCTTATCCAAATTGATGAAATAAAGCATCTGCCCATTAACAAATTTGGATGAATCCAATAAATCCAAGTCTTGGAAGATTTCCATTTTTTCTTTCAGCGATAGCTCGGCAAAATCAGCATAGTCGCTTTTAATGGTAACCGAATTTAGGAAATCCGGCTGGCCGATCGGCTGAAGGTAAACGACCTCACTCGCTGTTTCGCTTTGTTCTGAGGTAGGATCAACAATTGACTGAACCTTTTCCCAAGTGTTTGGGAAACTAACGGAAAAGCTTAATTTCTCGTCGCCCAGAACATTCCAATTGCTGGCATCTACCTTGGTTGGAATTTTTCTGGTTTTCTCAAACAAGTCAATCACCACGTCTTTATTGGAAATAGTATCCTTTTCCAAGCTGGAAGCTTTTTCTTTGAGAGCATTAATATCATCTTTCAAAACCAGCACTTGCTGCTCAAGCCCCTTGGTTACATCTGTACCGCCTTTTCTGATTTCTGAAATTTTATCCTTGGTGTAGCCAAAGACGATCCCGATAATGCCGAGAATCACCACGACGGCAATCACCAAATTAAACAATTGATTATCTTCGCGTTTTGATTCTTTTTTTTGAACGACCGGTTTGTCCGCAATTTTTTTCTCCTTAGCTTTTTTAGGTTTTTTTGCTCCACCTTTTTCTAATTCTTCGATAATGTTGTCAACTGGCATAAAGTCTGTACTTATGGATTATATATTCTTCTCTGGAAAATCCGTCGCAACCAGAGCTATTGAAGCGCCCCCGGCTGATGACTGATATTCGCAAGCACCCCTATTTTAGCACGATTAAAAAATTTAGCAAATTGAATATTCACAGTGCTCTCCTCTTTGATTGCATGCAATATTATTGGAAATATTTCATTAATTGTGTAAAAAACATAAAAAAGCTATAATATATCAAGATAATCCATAAATTAAAGCCATATGGTCAAAGCAACCTCCTCAATTGAAGACCTCCTGACTGCCAAAGGCAAAACCAGCCTTACGGGCAAGCAAGCTGCGTCTCAGGCGTCTGACGACCGCCAGTCAACTGCTCCCAAAACCAAAAAAGGCTCTCTAACCGACGATATTCCGGTGGCGAAAAAGCTTGTCGACAAGCTGGAACAAATAACAATTAATGAAAATGAAGGAAAAATAAAAGCCAATGCGCAAGGCTTGGGTCTCCCCTACATTGATTTTACAGAATTCCCAATAAGCGCCGAAGCTCTACAAACCATTCCGCAAAATGTTTGCCAAGAACAAAAAATCGTCTGCTTCGTCAATACTGGCGAGCAACTGCGCCTGGCCACCACTGAGCCAGAAAATCCGGAAATTGAAAAAATTCAGCACAGTCTAGAAGAATCTTTGCGCGCCCACACGGAAATATATTTAATTTCTGAAAGAAATTTGGCCAAAGCGCTGGCCATTTACGCCAAACTGCCAAAATACAAAAAACCGGTTGCCGGTGTTGAGATCAAGGAAGAAGAGCTAGAAGAATTCAAAAAAATTGCCACTGATCTAAAGGCGCTGGATGCTCATATTAAAAAAGTAAACATGACTGAAATGGTTACGCTGATTATTGCAGCTTCAATTCAGGCCGGGTCGTCAGACATCCATATTGAAGCTGAAGATAAAAACGTAAAAGTCAGATTCCGCATTGACGGAATTTTGCATGATACCGCCTCGATTGACAAAGATAGCTGGTCAAAAGTTATTTCCAGAGTTAAATTATTATCTGGTTTGAAAATTAATATTACTGACAAGCCGCAGGACGGGCGTTTTACAATTTCACTGACAAAAGAAAAAATCGATGTCCGTGTTTCCACACTACCGACCACCTGGGGAGAGAGCGTGGTTATGCGTTTGCTCAAATCCAGCACTGTCGGCCTGAGCTTCGAAGATCTTGGTTTAATCGGCAAATCATTTGCCAATCTAAAAGAACAAGCCGAACGGCCGAACGGCATGATTGTCACCACCGGCCCGACCGGTTCCGGTAAAACAACCACTTTGTACGCGATTTTAAATAAATTAAATGTTGAAGGAGTTAAAGTCATCACGCTCGAAGATCCTGTTGAGTATAAACTTGAAGGAATCAACCAAAGCCAAATCGATCATAGCAAAGGTTATTCTTTCGCCGATGGTCTGCGCTCAATCCTGCGTCAGGATCCTGATGTTGTTATGGTCGGCGAGCTTCGCGACCTTGAAACCGCTGACGTGGCTATCAACGCGGCGCTTACCGGCCACTTGGTAATATCCACTATTCATACAAATAGCGCGGCCGGAGCAATTCCCAGATTTCTGGCCATGGGAGTCCAACCATTTTTAATGGCGCCGGCTCTTAATGCAATCATGGGACAGAGGCTAGTCCGCCGGCTGTGTGAAAAATGCCGCCAGGAAGCAGAAGTGGAACCGGAAAAACTGGAAAAAGCCAAAAAAATATTAGAAGCAATACCCGAAGGCCATCCTGACCGACCGGATCTGGCAAATATGAAATTTTTCAAAAGCCCCGGCTGTGAAGTTTGCCACAACATCGGCTACAAGGGCCGGATCGGCATTTATGAAATTATGATCATGACCAAGGAAATTGAAAAAATAATTCTGAGCGGCAAAGTTTCTGAATACGACATGCAGGAATTCGCCATCAAGAACGGCATGATCACCATGGTTCAGGACGGACTGATGAAAGCGCTGAAAGGAATCACTTCACTGGATGAAGTTTTCCGCGTGGCGGAGTAACATCCAAATTGCCGAACTTCGCCTTTGTTACCAGACTTTCCGGCTAAAGCGAAATATTTTCGCATAGAAACCAGTTCCGTAAAAAAGAAAAAATAAATAATTATTTATTTTTTAAAAAGCCCTTTTTCAATTTTTTAAATAAAAAAACCGCCTCAACCTTTGTGGTATATTGGCGGTATTCAGTGGAGCGCAAAATACGTAAACTAATCCTCGCTTGAGTCGACCACTATATAGGCTTGCTTGCCGGAAATCGGATCCATGAACCCAGCGACTGCGCCTTTTGGTGCTTCTGTAACGCCCTTGCGATACAAACCAGGCGAGCCTGCTATTAATCGACGCATAACGCTAGGGTTGTCGACTTCCTGCATATTCACGATTGCTTTTTCAACACGCCGGCGGCTTTCCATGTCTCCAAAATGAAGGACCTGAGCGATACCGCCACTGTAATGCCAGTCGACACGAGCATTTGCCTTTTTGGCGACTTCTTGAACCCAATTTTCGACGGCATTTGAACTACCGTCCAAAAAGGCCACGGGCTCGCCTTTCTGAAAAATCTCTTGATCACAAGATGCAGGGGTTGGTCCGTCTGTTGCCATGACTTCCTCCTTTGTTAAGGTTTGACTTATCAATACCATTACTGACTTTTATCAGGATAGCACATCTTCTGGCCTATGTCAAGCTAGACGAC
The DNA here is from genome assembly GCA_964590105.1 of uncultured Gammaproteobacteria bacterium. Classification (GTDB taxonomy): domain Bacteria; phylum Patescibacteriota; class Patescibacteriia; order UBA11705; family JABHMO01; genus JABMRF01. The sequence continues at coordinate 145,653 of CAZPYM010000002.1, read as the reverse complement.
CAAGGAAATTGAAAAAATAATTCTCGGCGGCAAAGTTTCTGAATACGACATGCAGGAATTCGCCGTCAAGAACGGCATGATTACCATGGTCCAGGACGGACTGATGAAAGCGCTGAAAGGAATCACTTCGCTGGATGAAGTCTTCCGCGTGGCGGAGTAACATCCAAATTGCCGAACTTCGCCTTTACTGCGCAATTTTGTATCAAAGGCGAACTATTTTCGCATAGAAACCAGTTAGCTGAAATAGCAAAAAACAAACTCTTTATTAATTTTTTTTCAAGCCCTTTTGAAATTTGGAAAAACTTTATATGAAATTAGAAAAATATATTTACAATTCAACGATTAAGAAAACTAACGACTATTCGGTTGTTTTAGCTAGTCGAAAAATTGATTCGTCAAAAGTTTTTATTAAGACTCCAATGACTGACGCCGGTAAAAAGATGATCGATCGTGAATATAATAACCAAAAATTTTTACATAATCTTGCTCTGAAAAATGATTGCGGATTTAAGTTTCTACCAACAACCTTGGATGATGGAATGATAGTGTTTTCGGATATAACAGGACAGGTAGTGTGGTTGGGCGAATTGGGCGGTAGCAATGAGCCAATTCAATGTTATTTGGATAAATACATGAAATTGCAAAAGGTGATGAGAAATATATTATTTAAAGACCTACCGCAGACGATTAAAGATGATTGGATGTTTAGAAAAGGTAATTTTCAAAAAAACATCCATACTAATTCTATCTATTTACTTGAAAATGAATTAATTTCAAAAACCTTTGTTGACCAGGCTATTGGTGTAATGAGTGAGTTTGGTAGTAACTGGGCATTCCAGCATCATGATATCGTGCCATGGCATATTGGCAGATTGAATGACGGCGAATTGTTATTGATTGATACTGGCTGGGCGGGTTGGTCATTAAAATATTATGATTTTGCCTACACAGCACTGCAGTTGATCGGCTATACTGATCGCACAGAGGATGCAAAAATACTTTTGACGAATGCAAAACGATTATACGGACACGAAAAAAACTATGATCCAATATTTAAAGTTGCCTTGTACTATCGGGGGTTAAGGCTGGCAAAGGAATTGCATGAAGCAAAGTTTGATACCGCAAAAAATGTGTTAGAATTTATAACAAATTATTGATAAAAGTTCCAAGGCTATTCCACAACCTCCCAGCCTATTCACCTTTGCTTGATTAGACAAAATTTCAAAAGGGCTTGAAAAAAATAGGGCTCATAATAAGGAATGTTTGTTTTTCGCTACATCAGCTAACACTGAGTATCTGGTTCCGCTCATTTTCGAATGAATTGGATTTTTCAAATAGAATAGTCGCTCCACCCATATTCCGTACTTCGCTACGCTACGTCGGAACATCAGAGAGTCAGATACGTTGGACAAAATTAAGAAAAGGCTTTTTTAAAACCACAGCTTTACCACATGACAATAAACAATGAAGTTAAAAATATAATTGATGAAGCAAAACGTCTCAATCATGAAATTAAGATGGTTTCTAATATAAAATCTGGGAAAGAAGCAACTGTTTATAAAGTTATACTAGACAATCAATTAGTTGCGATGAAAGTCTATAAAAAACCTGAAGAAAGATCATTCAAAAACACAGGTCAATACTTGATGGGCAAATATTATAAGAAACCATCTCACAGAAAAGCTGTAGCTAAAGGAAATAAATTTGCCAAAAAATTAAAGCACCAAAATTGGGTAAAAAGAGAATATTTCATACTTGAAAAATTATATACGGCGGGAGCCAAGATTCCAAAACCCGTATTACATATTGGAGATGCAATATTTATGGAATTTTTAGGCAATCGAGAAATTGCAGCTCCCAGATTATGCGATGTTGACTTATCGGCAGATGAAGCAAAAAATGCTTTCAAGAAAATATTGGATACAATGATTGTGCTTTGGAATTTTGGCATAGTTCATGCGGATTTGTCAGAATATAATGTCCTTTGGTGGGATAACGAGCCTTATGTTATTGATTTTCCTCAAGCATTAGACAAAAGGACCAATCCTAATGCAGAGGAAATCCTGGATAGAGATTTACGAAATATCACGAAATTTTTTGGCAGGTTTATTGAAGTTGATTTTGATGAAATTAAAAAAGCCTTTTCTTAACTTGCTCCCTATCGGTCGCACCACGTTGAACTCTCGCCCCTCCTTCATCGGAGCTACACGTTATCTTTTTTGAGACTACTTTTAATTTTTAAAATAAAAAACTATGAAAAAACTACTACTTTTTACACCGGCTATTGCAATCATATTTTTGTTAACTGGTTGCGCTAATCAACAGACTCCAAGCCAGCCGCAGGTTATTCAGAATACCAAAGTAAATATTACCGGCAATTATCTTGGCAGTGATTACAAAGAAAATTATGTCTGGGGCGGAGCAATGAACCTGGCATGGAACGAATTAAATGATAATATTTTAAACGAAAAATTAAAACTTAATACCGATGAAAAGATTGCCATAGAAATGGTAGAAAAATTTAATAACCCCATATTTACTAAGAACGATTTAGACCAAAAAAGTTATTACATCAAAAGCGGTTATGGGCAAGAAACCGTAAATACCATCAACAAAGAATCTAAAGAAAAATTTCCCAGCAAAAGCTTTGCCGACTTAAGTTTTGGTTTAAGTCCAACTGATATCATTTCTTATGCATATTTTCTAAAAGAAGTTGAGTATAAAACCGTATTTGAAAAAAAAGATGTTTCTTTTGACGAACAAAAGGTAAAAGGATTTTATGCCAAAGACAAAGACCAGAGAAATAATGTAAAAATTATTAAATACGAAAATGATGATAAATTTATCGTTAGTTTACAACTTAAAGATGAGAGTGATCAGTTAATTTTGGCAAAGGGTTATAATATGAATGATCCGCAAATCATTGTTAAGGAAATCAATCAAAATAATCAAGGTCGTCTTGCAACTATCGGTGATTCTGATCATTTTGAAGCTCCCAAATTACATCTTGATCACCATCGAGATTATATTGAGTTACTTGGAAAACAGTTAGCTAATAAAAGTTTTGAAAATTATTTTATTGCTGAAATGTTTGAAAATATTAAGTTTGACATGGATGAAAAAGGGGCTAGAGTAGAAAATGAAGCCGTTATTGCACTAACAATGGGGTTAGAGCTTCCCCAAAAACCCAAGAATTTTATTTTAGATAAACCTTATTGGGTAGTTATGCAAAGAAAAGATTCTCAAAATCCATATTTTATTTTAGGCGTGAAAAACACAGGATTAATGGAAAAAAAATAAAAATAGTCTTGAATTATTTTGTTATCACAAAATTAAAACTTTTCATTACGTCTCTGGCTACGGCTTGCCTAACGGCAAATCTCCGCCCATATCCTCGCGAAGGTCGGCTATCAGATATATGCGAACGTTACGACGAAATCGCTCTCGTATTTATCTAAATGTACCGCAGCCCTGCTACCACAAACCTGAAAAGACGAAAAGGCTCTTATCATAAAGATTTAATCTATGTCTAAACTGGATCTGCATATACACTCCACCCATTCCGATGGTAAACTATCAGTACCTCAAATCGCAAAGATTGTTAAAGAAAAAAAGCTTGAGTACTGTGCCTTGGCTGATCATAATAGTGTGGGGGGCATCCAAGAGCTGATGGCTGTACTGGAAGGATCTAGCATTGTCGTTATTCCGGCAATCGAGTTGACAGCAAAATACAACAATAACGAAATCCATGTTTTGGCCTATGATTTTAATATAGCTTTGGTCGCGGAAATATTAAAAGAACGCAATGCGATCGTGCATTGTCAAAAAACAAAGGAGATGGAATCAGCCATAAGGCTTTCTCGAAAAGCGGGCCTTGCGGTAACCGAAGGCCTCAGTCTTAATGAAAAGCAGCCAGTAACCTTGACCATTGCTCTTGATATTTGCGAAAATAGGGTCAATCAAAACTTTTTTTTAGAAAAATTCGGCAAACAGTTTACCCCAGATGATGTATTTTATGAATACCAGGCACCCGGTAAATTTTGTGCAGTGGAAAGAAGTGGCGTTACAGTCGAATGGCTAATACAAAAGTTTAAAGGCATTGCACAAGACCTTATTATTGCTCATCCCTTCGTCTCCGTGAGCGTTGTCACTCTTCCTCTTAATGAATCTAAAATTAATAACCTTCTCAAAATTGGATTGACCGGCATTGAGGTCTACCACAACCGCATGACTAACGAACAGATAGACTTATTAAAAAAAGTAGTTGAAGCGCGATCACTTCATTACACCGGCGGTTCTGATTCGCATGGGAGAGAAACTGATACACCACTAGGCCAGTATGGCCCCACCAGATACATTCCTGATTTTTTTCTGGCAAACTATAAATCAAATTCTAAAAATAATTAGGACATGTCCGACTCCACATTAATTAAAGAAATGACAAAACGCCAAAAAACCTTATAGAAAAAAACTTCGGGGGACGAAGTATTCAGAGTTAGCGAATAATTTTATTTAATATATAACTAATTTTTATGGCTAAGCGATATTATTCACCAACAGATTCAGACCCAACAACTGGCAAAATTTTAGAAGAAGAGTATTTTGGCAAAATTGATCTCAAGGGAGATAAAAGGTCTGCCGCCATGGAATTTTATAAACAATTAAGCGGCGGACAGTCACCAACCAAGGCTGGTTTTTATTTGCCGTTTAATGCTGCTTTAAAATTTGCCAAAGCATTTCAACCATGGAAGGACGCCGCCAGCCCCAGTAAAAAGGTTGCCCGCGACTTGCTTGACTTTATTTGCGACGAACTGGGACTTGATCCAGATGACGAAGACGCTGAACACTTAAAATTTTTTACCAGCGTTGGCTCCCCGCTTGACGAAAAACATGGGGTTGACGCTTTCATCGAATATAGGGGTCATAGAATTTTAATTGATGTGACAAAAAATCCGGCAAAAAGATTTGACGACTCGTCCGGAGACCGAATGATAATGGAACAACTACCGGATTGGACAGAAGCAAAAAATAAAACTGCCTATATTGAGGCGCTTCAAAAATATGCGCGTTATAGCGCCGAGGTTTTACAAAGTCGACCAGAGCATACTCGTGAAATGGCTACCGCGCTGCGTGCAATTCGTTAAAATCAAAACTTTCAATTGTTTTATTACCCTGCCCTTGACAAATTATTCAAATACTGGTACGCTCCTTTGTTAAGCCAAAAGGAGGTGCGACCATGACCGCTCTCGCAAATAAAATCAAATGCGGCCGATGCGGCCGCGAAGTGATTGTCGACAACCTTGAGAATCTAAGAATCCTGACTGCTGACATTGCCGGCATCACTCGACTTGAAGGAATCATTGTAGCTTTCGAGTATTGCGAGAATTGTCGCGAAGACAATGAACAAAATGACTTTCCGGAAATTGAAATTTCTCAGGTAACAGAACATCTTGCGTGTTAAAAAACCGACCCTGCCAAAGCAGAGCCGGTTTTCTTTTTATAAAAGAACCAACTTACTTAATAATTAATTTCCCTTGTCTCTTCATCTAAATTCTTAATTTTAATTTTAATTACCTTAATCTTTTGAGATTTTAGATATTTTTCCAAACCCGCCCCCCACTCTATAAGACAAATTGAATCCGGCCGGCCAAAATATTCCAATGCTCCAATGTTTTCCAGATCAGACAGACTTAGTCCTCTATAAGTATCAATATGTATTAAACTTGTCACTTGTAATTTGGCGCTTGTAACTTTATAAACTTTCATCAAAACAAACGTCGGGCTGGTAATATTTTTTTTGATTCCAAGCCCCAGCGCCACTCCTTTTGCAAAAATAGTTTTTCCGGCCCCCAAATCTCCGACCAACAAAACCACTTCGCCGCCTTTCAAGGTTCTGGCAAATTTTTTTCCGAGATTAATTGTTTCCAATTCCGACTTTGTTATTTCTTTCATACCAGTTCCCAATTAGGCTCCGCCTTTAATTTGAATGGCTTCACAAAATCCTTCTTGATTATATGATAATAAGCGGCAAAACCAATCATGGCCGCGTTGTCGCCGGTTAATTTTAAATCCGGAATCAGCAAATTAAAATCCGCACGCGCGGCGGCGGCGGAAAATCGTTGCCGCAGGGCCTGATTTGCTGACACGCCGCCGCCAAGAATGATAGTCTTGGCTTTGAATCTTCCTGCGGCCCGTATAGTTTTTGCAGTCAGCACTTCCACGACTGCATTTTGAAATTCATGGGCAAACTCTTGCTTCAAAATTTCCAGTTTTTTTCCTTTTACTCCTTTGGATAATTTTTGCCACGAATAAAGTGTTGCTGTTTTCAATCCCGAAAAACTCATATCAAAATTATTCGAATTAATCATCGGCCGCGGAAGCTTTATCTCTCTAGCCATTAATCCTTGTCCTTTCTCCGCACAAGCGGAAATCGCCGGCCCTCCGGGATAACCAAGTCCCAAAATCTTCGCCACCTTATCAAATGCTTCGCCGGCAGCGTCGTCCAGAGTCTCCCCTATTAATTTATATTTCAAATAATCTTTGACCAAAATAATCTGCGTGTGCCCGCCGGAGACAATCAGAGCAACGGCCGGAAATCTAATTGTTCTTTTTTGAATTTTGAATTTTGAATTTTGAATTTCCTTTAAACTTTGGTCTTTGGACTTTGAATTTTCTACTGAAAGTAAATGCCCTTCAATATGATTTATTTTGATCAGCGGAATATTGCACGCATACGCCAAAGTCTTGGCTGTTTCTACGCCGACCATTAACGAACTAACTAATCCCGGCCCGGAACAAACAGCGATTGCTTTTAAATCTGACATTCTTGTCTTGGCTTGCTTCAAGGCGAGCTTAATAATAGACAAAATGTTTTCAATATGCAATCGCGCCGCCACTTCCGGCACAATACCGCCATATTTCGCGTGCACTTTGACTTGCGAAGAAACCACATTTGATAAAATATTAAAATTACCGCGCGCGGCTTCAATCACCGCGGCAGCTGTTTCATCGCAGGATGTTTCAATAGCCAATATTTTCATATTAATTTCTTATAATTTTCATTAGCAAAGTTTTTGATCGCGGGATCAGCCTTACTTTTTTAAAACCAACTTTTTCGTAACAAACAATCGCGCGCGCATTTTTTGTCAGCACCTCCAAATAAAGCGCCTTTTCATTAACAAAATTCCGGAAAAACCAACCAGCCGAACGTTTCATGACAACAGTGCCGATTCCCTTGTCCCAATATTTTTTTTCGCCAATCGCAATGTAAATTTCAAAATTTTTCTTCTTGCCCTTTTTCTGAACCAATACGTGACCAATCGGCTTTTTATTCGCAAAAATAATAAAATCAAAACCATTTTTATTTTCCAGATGCCGCCGTAGAATTTTTTCAATCTTTTCCCGCGTCATTATTTCTTTTGACTCACTCGTCCAGACGCGTAATTCCGGATCATTCCACCAACGACAAAACAAGGGGAAATGTTTCTTCCGTAATTTTATCAATGTGATGTTCCCTTTGTATATTTGGCGGACCATAAAACAATCATACTATCAAAACTATTATCTCATCTTACTTGAACTTTGTAAAAAACTCAAGGCTCTTTTCCTCTAAATCGAACACCCACACTGCGAAAAAGTATTATATTCAATGGTTTACCATGAACCCGAACTCTACACAAAACAAAAACCACTCACATTCAAAAGAAGTGAGTGGTTCATGGTGACCCCACCGGGAATCGAACCCGGGTTACCAGGATGAAAACCTGGTGTCCTAACCACTAGACGATGGGGCCGGAAATTATTTGCCTTGCTTAACGCTTAAGTAACAGACATGATCAAACAAAGTGTGCCAAAATAATATCAAAACCATTTCCTTAAGTCAAGAACTGTTGCTGGAATCATTGAACACCTCCTTGATTATTTTTATAAAATAAGTTATCATCTTGTTGCTACAGATGTAAATTTAATATAACATAAAAAAGTGTTAAAGGTGTTAAAAATGTTAGAAGAGAACAAATATAAACCTTGTTTATCGCTTCTTTCACCTCTACCACCTCCTTCACTTCTATAACTCCCTATGTCAGTCCCAAAACATCGTAAAAACAAGTCGCGCGTTGGCATGAAACGCTCGCACCATGCGCTAAAACCAATTAAGCCAATTTTGTGTCCAAAATGTCAAAGCCCGATTCTGGCTCATCGAGCTTGTTCTGCTTGCGGCTTTTACAAAGGAAAACAAGTAATCAAAACAAAAGCTGATGTCACTTTGAAGCGTGACGCCAAACGCAAGAAAAAAGAACAAAAAGACAAAGACAGAATGGCCAAGCTTAAAAACAAATAATGCGTGATTACTGATTTGTACTGATATACTGATAAAATTAAAGCAGTCAGTATGTCGGATGAACAGTAGAAAATTTGTATCATATGAATATTCCAATTACTTTCGCTCTTGCCACCGCTGTTATTGCCATTATCTACGGCATAGTTCTGATAAAAATTATTTTAAAAAAAAGCGCTGGCAATGAAAAAATGCAGGAAATCGCCGCGGCCATCCAACAGGGGGCCAAAGCATACCTCAATCGACAATACAAAACAATTGCCATGATTGGCGTGATTGTCTTTGTCCTGCTGTTAATTTTTCTAAACTGGAAAACTGCCGTCGGCTTTTTGGTCGGCGCCATATTTTCCGGCCTGGCTGGCTATATTGGCATGAATATTTCTGTGCGCGCCAATGTCAGAACTGCGGAAGCCGCAAGACACGGAATGAAAAGCGCGCTCGGCGTTGCCGTCAAGGGCGGCACGGTCACCGGCCTACTTGTTGTGGGACTTGGACTGCTAGGCGTAGCCGGATATTATGCTATAACAAAAGATGTTCACGCACTCATCGGTCTTGGCTTTGGCGGAAGTTTAATTTCAATCTTTGCCAGACTTGGCGGCGGAATATTTACCAAAGCCGCTGACGTTGGCGCTGATCTAGTGGGAAAAGTTGAAGCTGGAATTCCGGAAGACGACCCAAGAAACCCTGCCGTAATTGCCGATAATGTCGGCGATAATGTCGGCGACTGCGCAGGCATGGCCGCTGATCTTTTTGAAACTTATGCCGTGACCGCGGTGGCCGCAATGTTCCTCGGCTCGCTTCTTTTTGCCGGTTTTGAAAATGCCCTTTTGTTCCCTCTTTTCCTCGGGGGCATTTCAATCTTGTCATCAATAATCGGCACCTGGTTCATCAAACTTGGCAAAGGAAAAAAGAATATTATGGGAGCCCTGTACAAAGGATTGTTTGTCTCTGCTGTTTTGGCGGCGATTGGATTTTACCCCGCCACAAAATGGTTAATGGCTGACAATGGTTTATATCCAACCAATAATATTTTTTATGCCGCAATAATCGGACTTCTGGTTACTGCCGCTCTTATTTTCATTACAGAATATTACACTTCCACAAAATATAAACCGGTCAGACAAATTGCCGATGCCAGTAATTCCGGGCACGGAACAAATATTATTGCCGGACTGGCTGTTTCCATGAAATCAACCGCCTGGCCGATTTTGGTAATTTGCGCAGGTATCCTTGGCGCTTACCATTTTGCCGAACTATACGGCATCGCTATTGCCGCCATGAGCATGTTGTCAATGACCGGAATTATTGTGGCCATTGATTCATATGGTCCGATTACTGACAATGCTGGTGGAATCGCGGAAATGGCTGAACTGCCAAAAGAAGTGCGAGATATCACGGATCCTCTTGACGCTGTCGGCAACACCACAAAAGCTGTTACCAAGGGATATGCCATTGGTTCTGCTGCTCTTGCGGCCCTTGTCTTATTTGCTGATTTCACATACGCGCTGGCAGACAAATCAGGTAATTCTTTAATTTTCTCTCTCAGCTCGCCAAAAGTTATAGTTGGCTTATTCCTCGGCGGACTATTGCCCTATTTATTTGGCGCTCTGTCAATGCAAGCGGTCGGAAAAACTGCCGGCAAAGTTGTCACTGAAGTGCGACGTCAATTTCGAGAGATCAAGGGTATAATGGAAGGAACTGCCAAACCTGATTATGCTACATGCGTTGACATTGTAACCAAATCAGCAATTGCGCAAATGGTTGTACCGGCGCTGATCCCCGTTCTTGTTCCAATTCTGGTCGGACTTCTACTCGGACCTTTGGCGCTCGGCGGTTTATTGGTCGGGAGTATTGTCACCGGTTTATTTGTTGCAATATCAATGACCACCGGCGGCGGCGCCTGGGATAATGCCAAAAAATACATTGAAGACGGCCACCACGGCGGCAAAGGTTCAGATGCGCACAAAGCGGCTGTAACCGGCGACACTGTCGGCGATCCTTACAAAGATACTGCCGGTCCGGCCATTAATCCGATGATTAAAATCCTAAATATTGTCGCCTTGTTGATTGTTGGCATTATTGCCAAGTTCTGGATGTAAATTAAATTTTTTATAAAAAGCTCTGCTAAAGCAGGGCTTTTTTGGTTGCCTTGACAAAATCATAAATAATAGCTAGAATTAAAAGTCCGAATGTAAATTGACAACCAAAAAAAAGGAGAAAGACCCATGACAGAAATAACAAAACTGGAGGCGCAAAAGCGGAAGAGTGATATAGATCCCCGCCGTCCGCCTGACCATGAACTGCTGATCCAAACCAGCAAACGATTTGCCGACAACTGCGATTCGCAAACCCGCTTGATGACCAGAACTCCGGATTCTATTCTGGAACCAATGAACAAGGTTCAAAAGTACTTGCAGAGCTTTTCTTGTTCCAATAGGAAAGCTCTCTGGCATCTGATAAACTACTTCATCCAGTATGGCGGAGTAATCATTACCAATGACACTAACCGCCGGTTTTTCTTTGACCAAGGACAGTTCGAAAGAATCATTGAAGCTTCCCGAAAAAGGGTTGTGCCTGAAATGCCCGTCGATCCGCAGGAGCGACTAGACTACTTTGCCCCCCCCATCGACCCTGTCGATGAAAAGGTTGATTCGCCGGCAGAAGAACCGCTGACTCCGGAATCGATCAGAACAATGGTTTCAGAAGAAGCGCGGGAAAGCCTAAACGGGCTATCTCATCAGTACCCAAGACTTACTTCAATCATTGAAGAACTTGGACTATTGGCACAACACTCTTTCCAGGGTGACCGCAAAGAAGCTACTAGCGCATCATTTGCTCTGGCCATGATACTCGACGAATTACTGTCGGAAATCAGACGTCAAATTGAGGATGAAGCGCTTGAAACCCTGGCTGGAGAAATCTCTACTACACCGACGAGAACACATGGCTGCGATGTCAGCATCAAGATTAAGTCCTTGCAACAGTTCATCGCGCCCCTGCAAAGACGCCTTGACGGTTTGCGCCGCGCGCAAACCGTTGTGGAAGACGATCGAAGTTATATCCAAAATGAAATAATTGATCAGGAGTTAAAGCCGCGCCTTGAATTTTCTTCCAAAGAAGATTGCCAACTAATCACTGCCGCGATCGAACGCGCGTATGAAAAAATTGAAGAAATCGACGCTTATATCCAGAAACTCCTCCGGTTGCGGTCGCCTATTGAAGATCAGCTCAAAGATCTTTTGCGCTTGCAAAACGCTTTGAAGGTCTGTCAAATGGCCCCGCCGGTTGAACATTTTGAAGAAGTTTCGGCGGGAACAGATATTCTTTCTGCGCCGCCTGAATTTGACGAAGAGGAACTTCTTAGCTGGCAAGCTTCTGAGGCTCCGATACTTCCGCCCGAAGACGCAGAAGACACAAATGAAGTTCCCGATGGCACGCCATGTTCACTAGAAGACGAAACACTGATCATTGCAGCCTATCAAATCATTGGCACAAGAAAATCATCTTGGAAAGTGGCCGACGCACTGTTTAAACTTGGACTACTTGGCAGCGATTCAAAACGACGCGGCAACATCATTTCTACGGCCAGGGAAATTTCCCGCCGTGACCAGCCGCCATTGACTTTCTGCGGCCGCATGAGCAAAAAGTATGCGCTCTACATGCAAAGTACCGCTGCGACCGGGGACACAGGAGCAATCATTCCGACTGAACTTCACGAACGGTTAAGATCTCTTTGCGCGACAACGAAACCGCCAAAACCGGAAACAGAACCCACACCGGCAGTTTCACCGGCGGTAACTCCTGCTGAAAACAGCGCAAAAACAAGTCCGGTAGATTCAGCTCCCTTGCCAGTTTTGGCTAAAAACGACACGAAGACAAGGATTATAAGGCTCCGCAATGACGTAACGACTGAAGTCGAATGCCAACGCACGAATGAATTAACTCAACTTCAAAAACAAATCATTGCCGTGTTTTGCCTTGGCGGAAAGGTGAGAACACTTTTCAAAATTGCCAGCGTTATGCGAAACGCAAATTGCTTTGACCCAATGATTGATTATAAAAACGCTTATAAACAAATTTTTAAAGCCTGCCTAGAACTCAATAAAAGCCAAACTTTTTTGCGCTTTTGCGGCTCGCTTGGCGGCAAGGTTTTATACGGCGTGTCGCCCGACGCAGAGATCAGCTGGCTTGACCAGGTTTTTACGCCGGAACAACAAGAAACAATCAGGCGATTATTCGCCCAAAAATAATCAGAACAAAACGCTCCCCAAGTGGAGCGTTTTTAAAATTAACTTTTTCCTACATAATAATCAATCTTATTTCAATAAATAAAAAAGCAGCCCCGACTTGGCGGGGCCGCCTAATTTCTAATACTACTTTTTCAGCTCATCCAGTTTGCCGAAGTGGTAAACAACGGCTTCGTGAACTGCGCTGAAGCAGTCATTGATGTCGTAATTGTGCTTTTCTAGGTCAGCTCGCTCAATCGCGCCGATGACCGACTCCACCACATGCAGGCGCAGAGCCATTGACGCGGAACGGAACCGATCAAAAAGCGGATTATGATTATTCAGATACACCACATTGTCGCCCATAACCTCGGCGGTTTTACCGGGCTCCATGGCGCAATCAGACAGGAAATAAACCTGCCCGCGATAAACAAAGGATGTTGGCTTTTTCTGTGGCTTACGCCGACGATGAGGCTTCCGCCCCTGACGCGGCTCATCCAGTCCCTCATTCGGAGGTTCCGGATCCCCGTCAATGAAAAGATTTTCATCCAAATCGCTCGGCGTGATGCCGGGAGGCGGGACAACATCCGCCGGCGGCTCACCCCAAACCTGATTAAAATCCAGAACAATACTACGAATGGTGCGATTCACTCCGCCGCCAGTTTCGTCCTCACCCAGGATTTCAACCAGAACCGGACGAAAATGCGTAAACAAGATCTCCTTGATGCTCATCCACTCATCGGACTTGAGGAATACCGACGAAAGGCCGGACCTGTCTGTCCTTTGATTGGCAGCCAGTCCCGGGATAAAAATGTCGCCGGTCAATTCCGGCCTGCCCATGGGATATGGCAGATGACGAGACATGTCAACTGCTTCGGCGCACACAGTGTTGGTTTCAGCATCGCAGAGCCTGATGCCCTGCGGCTTTTTGCGGTCATCCTTTTTGAACCAGCCGATCAGTCCGCCAGCTTCAACTTTCTTACCGGTCAAAGGTGCCGGCTTCACTTCATTGCCATTCAAGCGAAGAGTGAAACCATTGTTAGCAACTCGCCGCGGAATCTGCCAGCGAAGATGCTCAACCAGCGCTTGCTCATTCTGAATGTCCGGCACGATATTTGGCAAAACAATGGCAGTGAAAGTGCCCTCGGGTCGAAGCCCATGAAGGATCGTATCATCGCGATCAACAAAATACGTGTCAATCGCCCCCCTTGCCATCTTGGCAGGATCCATCTGCACCACTCGGACCTGGCCGGTCGACGAAGTGGAACTCAGAGCCCAAAAGCCCTTCAGAGGCTCCTTGAGCATGGCATACATGGAAATACGGCCGATCCGCTTGCGATCCATGACGCCATAAGTGGTAAACTTGTCATCTTCTGGACCGACGGTAGTAAATCTGGTCAAGGAAAGAGAAGTCATCCCCTCGCCATTGTCCAGAATAACCAGAGCCGGACCACTCGGAGACAGAGGATGATTCTTGTAAAACATCAAATCCACAAAAATGTCGAACTTTCCCTGGCCAGGGCGACGCAACTTTCGAATACCAGCATCCCAGCCGTTTTTGATTCCTTCCCACAGTGCGTCAAGAGGCTTGTACATATCAATCCCAAGCGAATGAGTATAAAGGAACTGTGAATGCTTGATTGGCAATGTCTGAATCGGACTTTTCGTTGGTGTCATTCATTCCTCCTTTCCTGGTTGTCGAAATAATCCATAAACAATTTCCATCCTTTTGCGAGTTTCCGCATCATCCCCCCCCTCGGGCGTTCTTTTTCTAAAATCATCTGTTTTCAAATTGAAAGCTGTAACTATTTTAATCACTGCTTCTGCCGCCTTGTATCTGATCGACTCCGGCGCGCCGGAAAGACCAGATTCTTGCAGCAAATCGCTGATCACGCTCACGCTGGTCAGCACGCCAACCAGGAGCTTGCTCGCCTTTTTGCCAAAAGCTACTTCCACGTTGACCGAGTCTGCTTCAGTCCTGACAGCAATTTTCAGCGACGCGGACGCCGGCTGGTCAGAGACAGACTTCCCGCTGAAAGATTCCAGTGTCGGGTAATCCTCCGCCGGCACATAACCAAGCGCTTTTGCAATACTTAACTCATTTTCACGCAAAAGGAAAACTGGATTTCCTAGTGTATTCCACAAAGAGCACACAGAATCAAGATTGGGAAATGTCTTCCCCTTGATCCAACGGTAAACCGTGGCGACGTCAACTCCGAGGAGATTCTGCGCGTGGTCTCTTTTCGGCGACGGCAGACTGTCAAACCACTCGGCAATCACTCTGACCATCGCCGCGCCCCTGTCTTCTGCAAAAGGCATGGAAATTTGCCGCCTACCTTTGGTCTTGACAGCCGGAGGCTCTGCAAAATCATTCTGTCCAAGCAATACCTCATCCGGCATGGCAAATCCGCGTTCGCGGAAAGCCTCTTTTTCGTGTTCATTCAAAAGAAAAACCGGATTTCCGGTCGCTTCAAACAGCCTCTCCATTACCAATGGCTGGGGACCACTGCCCCTTTCCGCCGCCCGGAAATACAAAAAAACAGTCCGGGAACTCATGCCGGTAATTCTCACAGCATTGGGAATTTTCGGCTTTGGAAGTCCGACGTACCACGCCCTGACTGCCACTTCAAGCTCTTGCAATCTCTCCAGCGTATAGCCAGGCTTGAATGATTTTCGGTTCATTATTGCCTCCTTTTGCCCTATAATTGTCAATGTCCCAGCAATTCACTTTACCGATTATATTATAATAATGAAAACAATCTGTCAAGCACCATTAACGACCTCTCAGATTTGATAAAATAAAAACAATTTCTTCTTGATTTACCCAAAAAAGCATGTTATCATTAACTAATCTTATCAATTATCAATAATATTATGCAAGTTGCAAAAAAAGATTTGCCAAAGAGCCAAGCAGAAATAGTAATTGAACTATCAATAGCAGAATTAACTCCGTATCTGGTAAAAGCTGCTGAAGAAATTTCCAAAGACAAAAAAATTCCAGGGTTTCGGCCAGGTAAAGCGCCGCTTGAAATTGTTATAAAAAACGCTGGGGAAATGGTTGTTTACCAAACAGCCGCCGGCATTGCGATTGAGGCAACTGTTTATCAGGCAATTGACGAACAGAAGATTGAAATCGTCGACCAACCCAAAATCGAAGTACAAAAGCTGGCCCCGGGCAATCCATTTATTTATAAAGCAACGGTGGCGCTGGTGCCAAAAATTAAGATCTGCGATTTTGAAAAAATCAAAGTAAAGCCAATTGCTGAAACAAAAATTGAAGAAAAACAAATCGAAAAAGTTTTGAATGACATACAAAAAATGCGGGCAAAAGAAGTATTAGAAGACAAAACAGCGGAAAAGGGCAATCGGGTAGAATTGGACTTTGATACTTTCATGGATAATGTACCTATTGACGGCGGACAAGCAAAAAAACACAAACTAACAATCGGCGACGGACAAATGATTCCCGGTTTTGAAGAAAATATTATCGGCCTGAAAAGCGGCCAGGAAAAAGAGTTTGAATTGTCTTTTCCAAAAGAATATCACGAAAAAAAATTAGCTGGAAAAAAAGCCGAGTTTAAAATTAAATTACAAGCAGTGTACAAAGTTGAGCTTCCTGAAATCAATGATGACTTTGCCAAAGGCTTTGGTTTACCGAGTCTGGAAGGACTAAGAAAAAACATCAGTTCAAACATTGAGCAAGAGCAACAACAAAAAGAAAAACAACGGCTTGAGCTAGAAATCATTGAACAACTGATCGAAAAATCAGAGTTTGAAGAAATCCCAGAAGTGCTCATCGACCAGGAAACACATAAAATGGTTCACGAATTGGAAGACAATATCGCGCGCCAGGGAATGAAGTTTGATGATTATCTATCTCACCTCAAAAAAACCGAAGCTGATCTGCGGCTGGACTTTGCAGTCGACGCAATCAAAAGAGTTAAAACCGGCCTGATCATTCGCCAGATCGCCAAGCAAGAAAATATTCAAGCGACCGAAAAAGAAATTGATGATGAAACAGAACGAACGCTTGCTACTTATAAAATGAACCCCGCCTATGCCGACCAACTGAACAAGTTGGAAGAAAATCTACGATCTGAACACGCCAAGCAATACTTCGGCAATGTAATTGCCAACCGGAAAACAATGGAGCTATTGAAAGAAAAAAGTATAAAAAATTAAAACAGTAATATGTTTGAAAAACCGCCGCAACCACCGCAACAAACCATTACCGAACTGCATAAACAAAGATTTCAAACTGACGAAGAATACAATGATCTGCGCAACCAGGAAGTCATTAGCAGAATAATTATTGAAGGCACGGACGAAGAAAGAGAAAAATTAAGACTCTTTCACAACATATCACCGGAAAATTTTGATCTGATCTGCCATTATGAACGCCTCCGCCATCAGACAAAGCAAGCGAGCGAAACAGCAGCAGAAGAAAGAAAAAAAACAAATCCAAAATTTACTGAAATAGAAAAACAAATTGACAGTTCCATGGCGCAAGGAGAAGGCGGAGGTGTTTACCTCGAACACATTGAACCTCAAGTAAAGCAGGCGGTGATCGATTTATCAGATAAAGGTTACAGCACATTTGAATCCGGTTTTTACGGCGAAAATCTACAAAAAATCAGTTTCGATTCCACACAATTGGCCGGTTATCAGCCTTCCTCTCAATTACTCGCCTGGCTCAAAGACAAAAAAATCAAACTAAAGACAGAACCAACTTCAATTTCATTTCTTTGCGGAACAAAATACACTTTGGGCGAACTCAAAGAAATCTGGGATCGGATTGTGGCGGATTTACCAGAACGGGAAAAATAAAACGTCGACCAGTTCCAACAAAAAATTCCTTGTTTTTATCTAGGAATTTTTTATTAGGCAATTTTTTTAACGAACAGGGATAACGTTTTGCTCGCCAAGCGGCGACAAAGAGCGCACAATGAAAATTGATTTGCGCAATTTTCCAAATGAGTGCCGGCTTGAACGTCAATTAAACCGCGCCAAGTTTATTGATTATTTATTACCAAAATTTTATAATTTAACGATTTGCGCGATCAACACAAGCTGGAACCAACCCTGAACGCTGGCGGCGTGGTCGGAATAAAAAACCGTCCGAATGTTCGAACGGGATTTCAATACTTTCCCCATGCTTATTTTTGCACCTTCTTCCTCTGTTGAAGGTGGGCCAGAATGAATTGCTTCAATCCTTTTCCCACTGGTTTCTCAAGCACATCATCCGCCCCATGGTCGTCCGGCGGAGTTGCTGAAATCATGACAATCTTCATCTCGCGGCCAAGCGCGCGGGCGTGTCGAATCAGCGCTACGCCATTCATTCCCGGCATATTGTAGTCCGTGAACAAAATGTCATAGTTATTCTGCTCCAGCAATTCGAGTGCCTCTTGCCCACTCGAGGCAACGTCAGTTCGAACACCATCAATTGAGGCACACATCAGCTGATACGTTCTGAGCGCCATATTTAAATCATCAACAAAAAGGATCTTCATTCCTGGTTCCATGCCACCTCCTTCCGCTGTTTTCAAAGAACACCTCATTATAACAGCCACAAAAAAAATGTCAAGCATTTGCGCAAAATTAGGAAAGATGCAATAATCTAAGCAGAAAGACAAATGGAGCTTGAAACCGGAAACTAGAAATTAGAGTTAATGGCAAAAAGTTTAATCCAATTATTTTATTATTTTTTGTTTTATTAATTAATTTTGTATTTTATTTTTGCTTTGTTGTTTCATTGATTTTTTATTTTCTTGCTTTTTTACTTCTCACCTTTCATAAATATGCTCTTCGCCATCTGTTCTGACTCCCACGACAATTTAACAAACATTTCCAAATTTCTGTCTTATTGCCATGAACGGAAAATTGATACTATAATCCACTGCGGCGACGTAA
The DNA here is from genome assembly GCA_964590105.1 of uncultured Gammaproteobacteria bacterium. Taxonomy (GTDB): domain Bacteria; phylum Patescibacteriota; class Patescibacteriia; order UBA11705; family JABHMO01; genus JABMRF01. The sequence continues at coordinate 127,182 of CAZPYM010000002.1, read as the reverse complement.
CCGAGGATGAAACAAAAACTTTTTTTATAAACAATTTTCAAGGCAAAATATATTTTGTTGAAGGCAACGCTGATATAAGCAAACAACAAAAACAAAAAAGGACAAATCGTTTTCAAAAGATAAAATACGGCCCAGTCCCCTTTCTCGATTTGGATTTCGATAACATAAAAATAGCCGCCTGCCATGAAAAGGTAAAAGCAAAACGCTTGGCTAATTCAGGGAAATACCATCTTGTTTTTTACGGACACAACCACAAGCCATGGCAAGAAAAAATTAATAATTCGAATGTTATTAACCCCGGCAACCTGGCCGGCATGTTCTACCGGGCAAGCTTTGCTATTTATGATACCAAAGATAAGAAGCTAGAGTTAAAACTGCTGGAGAAACTGGAAATTTGAAACTGGAAACTAGGGTTAGACGATGAAGGTTAAATTATTGCCAGCTACCCCAATTTCTAATTTCAAGTTTCTAATTTCCAAAAAACAAAAACTCCCGCGCGGTGAGACGGGCGAGAGTCTTACAAAACATTTGAATTGGTTTGGCCTGAACCGGCCAGGAGAGATTTCAGAATGGCCAGGGTGAGAGGCACCACACCTCAATCGGTGTGCTTTTGACCATGTCACGTCCTTGTTGCCAGACCTTCCAGCTAGCCGCGTTCCAGCAACCGCGCGAGTGCGCGATCTCGTCCCGTTCGCGGACTAGCGGATCATAGGCCCCGCCACAGTCGAGCACGGTCATGATCCTTTCAGTGCTGTCTTCTGTTTCCGCCTTGCAATAGGCGGAAACGCTCATGAACGCCTCCGCAACCGAAGTAAGTTCAGCAGCAGTTCTTCTGGCATTCGCAGACGCGCCCATCACATAGAGTGGAACCAACAAAATCAGCAGAACTCTCCCCCACTTCAGACGAAAGAACAATGACCGCTTTTTCATTAGACCCCCCATTGAAATTAATAACAAAAAGGATTATATCATATATTTAATCTACTGTCAATTATATTAGCCATCTTTTCACTAATTTTACTTAAATCTGTATAATCTGTATTCAGATCTGTACATCTGTAACCCTATGTTAATAGAAATCAACAATCAAACCCCGGAATATCCAAAAATCAAACAAGCCGTGGATATTCTAAAAAACTGCGGCGTTATTGTTTACCCTACCGACACGATTTACGGCTTTGGTTGCGATATATATTGCAAGCAAGCCGTTGAGAGAATTTATAAAATTAAAAAAAAGAAAGCAACTGGCTTTAGTTTTATTTGCGCTGATTTAACTGAAATATCCAAATACGCCATTGTTTCAGATTATGCTTACAAAACAATGAAACGGCTTTTACCTGGTCCCTACACCTTTATTTTCAAAGCAACCAAACTTGTTCCAAATGAATTAATCCCAAACAAAAAAACAGTGGCAATCCGCATTCCCAATAATTCAGTTTGTTTGCAACTGATCAAAGCCCTTGGCAATCCGATCGTCAGCACCAGCGTGAACATTACGCAAGAACCAAATTTTTCCGATCCACTGGAAATTGAAAAACAGTTTGGCGACAAGGTTGATTTAATTATTGACGCCGGCGTTCTAAAAAACGAAGCTTCATCAGTAATTGATCTATCTGGCGACGAACCGATTGTGCTTCGTGGGGGAAAAGGAGATGTGTCCATGTTTGAATAATTTTATTTGAACTGACATTTGACGTTGACAAATTTATTTTTAAATGCTAACTTATAGCTTATTGCTTTTGTTCATTCGTGGAGGGAGCACATGAGAAATGCGGCACTAATGATCTGCAGTTGCTTGATTTCAATTGCATGTCAGCAGAAAGTCAAATCAACTCCAGTCGAAAAAAACATCCCGCCGGCCCCCGTCGCCAATTCAGATGAAATTTTGCTGGAGATTGAATCAATAGACAACTTACACGGAATGCTGATTCTCAACGTGAGAAACGATTTGAAACAGTATCCCGACAACGAAATTACGGCGCTGGCCTGCATTGGCAGAATAACGTCGCCACGGCTTTGTCTTGTGGATCACCGTGCTGAAATCCTAAAGGATTCGGACTCTTACCAACTGTTGGTATTTGCCCCGACCTTGCTAGATCAATACGCGAACAAAATCCCCTCCGCCCAATTGACCCTACCCTATGGCCCGGGCGATGTTAAGATGTTGATTAAACAAGTTACCCAATGGAAAATCAAAAAATAGTCTGCTGGGGGAACAATGTTCCCCTTTTTTTATTTGTGCTACAATTTATAGGAATTCACTACCCATATCCCCTATTCAAATCAAATTATGCTAATTAACGTCAAAGTCTCAACCAAAGCCTCCCGCAATGAGGTTATTCAACTTAAATCTAAATTTTTTCATGTGAGAACAACGGCCGCGCCGGAAAAAGGAAAAGCCAATAAGGCGCTAGTTAATCTTTTAAGCGAATACTTAAAAATACCAAAGTCATTAATTGCGGTTAAATCTGGCCTAAGTAAAAAAAATAAAATAATCGAGATAAACGTCTAAATAAAATTCCCACCTTGAATATGCTCAAGGTGGGAATTTTCTACTCTACTTCCGTTTTATTACAAACTGCTCGGAATCATTATAGAATTCTGCGGCGCTCGGCCACACAACACAAATTTCAATTTCTCCGCGCATAATTTCCTTGATCTTTTCAAAAACAGCCGGGTCAAACATTCTAAATTCCAAATGTTCGGAATGACCCCATTCGAGCGGTAACCCACGACCTTTTTTGCCAACATCCCGATTGCGATACAAAACAAAGGTCAAACGGATCCAATGTTCTAATGGTTTGTTTTGCCAATCACTCTGAGGAAAACAATCTTTCATAATGCACTTCGGCTCCGAAGTTACGACCGTATATTCGCCTGCGCGATCACCACGCCAAAAAATTGCTTTAGCTGGCAGATGTTGATCCAGGGCAATCTTCACTCTCATCAACCATGCATCCCTTTTTTCACATTCAATCGCTGAATTCTTTTCTGAATATACTCGCTGGCAACAACTGCATTTCCATTTTATCGGTCTGATTTTTTCAGGCATTATCATCACCTCCAAGCCCAAATTCGTTTTCAAATTCATTAATTTCTTTTTCCTTGCAGGCAATTAATTTTTTTAATCTCTCAATCCTATTCTTTTCCAAATTTACATAACGCTTGTTTTGAAGATAAATCTGGCAAGCATTTAGTCGCTGATCCAATTCAAGGCAATCATCATCACTTTTTTCTGTTTTATTTCTCAATGACAAAACTACAGAAAGCTGCTTATTCTCTATACAAAACATTGTTACCTCGTTCAGCAAAATCTTCGGCACAATTACAGAATTTACGTCAATCAAACTGTGGCGCAGACAAACATAAAACATAAACCCCGACAGAAAAAAACCAACGCAACATTGAAGCTCGTTTTCCGTTCCGCCGACAATACCAAACACTGTCCAGACGCTAAGACAAAGGGATAAAAAAGAAGAAAAAACAATCATTAACGAAGAGCATCCCTTATGTCTATTCATAAAATACCTGTACGCACTTTCAAATTTTCCGTTGACAATCTTTTTCGCAATTTCCATTTCATTCCTCCATGATTAAATTATCAACGAACATTTCCCAACACATAAAATTGCTAAAATCATCGTCGTTAAATCTTTTCACTGCTTCCCTCCACTGAAAGTTAAATGAACAATTCCCAACCTTAACTAACACGGAATTATAGCACATAGCAAATCTACTGTCAATCATTATATAAGGTTATTTGACTAATTTTATATAACAAAACGCAAGTTATTAGCAACTGTTGTCAGAAATATTGACAGTGAAATAAACGTTTGTTATACTTTACTTGCCCCCACCCTGTCCCAGTCCGAGGTTTTATGTATTCTAATAAAACGCCTCGTCGTGGTGGGTGACGGCTTATTGCCTGTCGCGCTGAGGTGTGTTTGCGAGAATACGCAAAAACCTTAAAGCATGACAGACCTCAACCATGGAACTCTCACAAACACTAAAATCAATTGGCTTTGATCAAAAACAGTCCGCCATTTACCTTACTTGTCTTCAGTTGGGCGAAGACACGGTTTTTAATATTTCAACAATTGCCCGAGTTAAACGCCCGACAACCTATGTAATCCTTCAAACCCTAGCAGAACGCGGACTTGTCAGTTTTCGCAAAACAAAAAAAGCCACGCTATATAGCGCCGCTTCACCAAAGAATCTATTGACCCAATTAAAGCAGCGAGAGAAGAACCTAGAAAAGGCTATTCCAAACTTGATGGCGATATATAACCAACAGCCTAACAAACCGGAAGTTCAATTTTTTGAAGGAAAGGATGGGGTGGTGCAGGTTTACCGCGAGGTTCTTAATTTTCTGAAAACCGGCCAAGAAGCTGTTTTTTATGGTTCAATTATTGAACCTGTAGATCTTTATTCAGATATATTCGAAGAATATAAAGACACTTTAAAAAATCCCGACGTAAAAACCCGCGAGCTCCTCCCCCTTGATGAAGCAAACGTAAAATACGCCAATGTTGTTACAAAAATTAAAAACCCTAATCATACAATTCGCTTTTTTAACAAAAAATTTGGTTGCGGTCGCGGTGATAATATTATTTTTGGCAATAAAATTGCCTTCCTGCCTTATAACAAAAACAAATATTACGTGATCATTATTGAAAACAAGGATTTGGCTGAAACACATAAAACACTTTTCGAACAAGCATGGAAATCAGCTAAAACATTGAAATACTAATAATTATTATTTTGCGACTCATATATTCATATAAAATGACTAACAAAATCAAATGTCCTTCTGAATGTTTGTACAAATGTTCCACGTGGAACATTTTTTTCTTTTTACCAGCAAATCTTCTTTAGTTTTTTTTTGAGCTATCAATATTACTAAATTTCCCATCAACCCCAATTCCGAATTTCCAATTTACTAAACCCAAGCCCCCCCACTTGGCTACACTAGTGTGTACAAATAGCCCAAAAATCAACAGTTATCACCATGTTTTCCACAGTTTTTGGTGTTTTATAAAATATTGGGCTATTTAATATTCGAGCAAATCCTGCATTATTCATAAAATCCGTCCAGCAATACGAGCAATATTACCATTTATCATTGATTCTTGATATTTGTACATTGCTTTAGCAAACAAAAAATACTAACTTCAAATTAGTATTGTTTACTCAAAGATAACAGCTTCCAAATTCATTTCACAATCAACGCCGTTGCCCATGTACTGCTTTCTGTGTTCAAGTGCACGGGAAGAATGAACCCGAGATCCACAGATATTCTAATATTCATGGCTTGCCATGAACCCGAGTCCCAAAGGGGCAAGTGATTCATGGTGCCCCCGGCAGGAATCGAACCTGCGTCTAGACGTTAGGAGTGTCTTGTTCTATCCACTGAACTACGGGAGCACGCAAAGAAATTAAGTAAGTTAGGTAATGAACTCGCTGAACGAATTCAGCCCGCATGAATCAGATTATAAAAATGTTCCACGTGGAACATTTAGCCCTATTAATGCCATGATAAAACAATAATTATAATAAAATTAATACCAAAAAAGTGTCGTAAAATATTATTATAAATTGATATTACAAGCGTTTCAGCAAATTATCTATACCTGCATCGTACATCTTTTCCCTGCTTTTTTTGCTGTTTCTTAATGGCAACTTTTCTTTTTTTATTCATATTAAATTGGGTTAATTGCTAAACAACTTAAATTCTGAATCCACCCTGTCTTACCTGCGTCATATTAAATTAATATTACAATTACATCCCGTAAACCCTTCTTCACTTTCTACTACCAACGAAATGGTGTCCCCAGCAGGAATCGAACCTGCGTATCCAGCTTAGAAGGCTGGTGTTCTATCCACTGAACTATAGGGACGTATGTGCGTTTTCTGAAAAAATTATAGCAGATTACTATATATAGTCAATCAATTCATATCTAAAAACATAAACTAAATCAATATTTATAGCAAAAGGGTCCTATTTAAATGCGTTAAAAGTAAAAAAATAGCGAGCACTCGTGGTGAGTGCTCCAACCGAATAGTGGGTAATAAGGCGTAATGTGCAATTGCAGGATAGGAACAATACCTTTGCTCGGACGAGCAAAGGTAAAAGGGCGCCGTAATGCTAACATAAACAATAGTTTTTTTCAATAATACACGAAGTTCGGATTACAACACTTGGAACAATTAACTTTCGCCCCCTGTTTCCGACCGAGTGAAACGAGCACGAAAAAAACGATTAATCAAAGTATCTCATCGCTGAATTTAGAGAAAGGTGACCGAGTTTTTGTTTAACTGACCGCGGATCAGCTGTTCTTTCGACCAAAAGAAATGCATATGTATGACGAAGCATCTGCGGAGTGACTTTTTTGTCAATACCGGCGCCTCTAGCATATTTTTCAACTATTCTTTCTAAACTTCTGGCGCTAAGCCCGGCATCTTCTCTTGTTGCTTTTGCTCGGTCGTGACTCACAAAAACATATTTACTTTTATTTTTTCTTCTTTCCAAATATTGAACCAGCCAATGCTTGGCTTGATTGGAAAATTTAATTCTGCGTTCTTTCTTCTGCCCGGAACAAACAAGAATTTCTTGTTTTTGAAAATTTATATCGCTAACCTGCAGGCTTGCCTCCTCAGAAACTCGAATTCCGGTAGAATAAAACAATTCCAATATCGCTCTATCGCGAAGCTGAATCAATCTGGGTTGTGAAATTTTCATTGGCGATTCCAATAAAAGTTGAACATCTTCTTTACTGAGAAAGCCGGCCTTAACTTTCAGGGTTTTTGGCAATTTGATTTTCGGGTTGGTAATTGACAAAATTTTTTTCTTTCCCAAATACTTGATAAACTCCCTTAGCGCAATCAAATGATAATTCTGAGTATTTTCTTTCAAATAAATTTTCTTTATCGGGTTTTTTATTTTTTTTAGCCAAATTTTATACTTGGCAATAAGTTCCGGCGTTACTTGCCCCATGTTTTCTATCTGCTTTTGCTCAAGCCAGCCTGAAAATCTGCGTAAATACAAATCATAGTTGCGCGCCGTGCGCTCGGTTCTTTTTCTTTTTCTCAAGTCAAAAAGAAATTCAGTTATAAGTTTATTTACTGACGACATATCTAATAATTTGGTGCAAAATAAATTGACCTAATATTTCATTTTTACAAAAACGATCTCGCTATCTATCCGACAATATTGTACGACACTAAAGTCAAAAACGCAAGTCGTACCAGTCACTATTGCCAAATCTATCCACTTGTGATAATATAAATTCAGTAAATAAATCACCCGCCTCTGCGGCTCCGGCTACTGAATATTCATAGAATACTCGGCCGAGCGGTGGAAAGCGCCAAAATTATGCTATCGCCAAAGAAAAAGCAATTAATCATCAGCAAATTCAAAACACACGAGACCGACACTGGGTCAGCTGAAGTGCAAATCGCCATTTTAACCGAGGAAATCAAGGAGCTAACCAAACATCTCCAAGCCCACAAGCACGACCATTCATCCAGACGCGGTCTATTGAAAAAAGTGGGGGAACGAAGACGCTTGATCCGCTATCTTGAAATCGACAACCCGGAAAGTTTTGCCAAACTTATTCAGGAATTAAAATTAAAACCAACCTCCAGGATGAAAAGAGATCAGGAAATACAAAAACTTCTTGAAGAAGAAATTGCCACTGTGGCCGCAGAATCAGAGGCAGAACAAATCGAGAAAGACCAAAAAGAAAAAAATAACGAAAACGAATAAAAAAGGCGGCCCTCCTATTGAGGGCCTTCCTTTTATTAAAATAATTAACTTGGTCGTCAGATAAGTAGATTTCTTTAACCAAGGGAAGTGGGTGCGTGGTATATGGATACGAGAAAGGAGGTAAGAAATTGGAGTTAAATTCAATTCCTAATTTCAACCTCCAGCGTCCATTTTCTAATCCCGCATCTATATACCAAGTACCAACTTCCACCCAAAAAGAGATCTGTAATTTGGCGGCCAGAAAAAATTTATGGAAAAAACGCAAACATTTGAAACAGAGTTTGCCGGCAAAAAACTCATTGTTAAAACCGGCGATCTTGCTTTGCAGGCTAATGGCAGTTGCACAGTTCAGTACGGAGACACGCTGGTACTCGCGACCGCGGTCATGAATTCAGAAGTAGATGAAAACGCGAGTTACTTTCCTCTGATGGTGGAGTATTCAGAAAAATTATACGCCGCCGGCAGAATCAAAGGATCCAGATTTATTAAACGCGAAACCAGACCAAGCGATGAAGCAGTTTTGGTTTCACGAATGATCGACAGGGGACTTCGTCCGCTTTTTGATCAATCAATCCGCCGGGCGATCCAGGTGATTATCACCGTGCTTTCGATTGACGGTGAAAATGACGCCGATATTCCGGCCACAATTGGCGCATCAATCGCACTGCACATTTCAGACATCCCTTTTAATGGCCCCCTGACTTGCATCCGCATTGGAAAAATCGAAAACGAATGGGTGATTAACCCGACTTACGTTGCCAGACAAAAATCAAACCTTGATTTAACTTTTTCAATGACTGCCAACAAAGTAGTGATGGTTGAAGCCGGCGCCAATGAAATTGATGAAAAAACTGTTTTGGACGCTTTTGAATTCGGACTAAAGCATGGCAAAAAAATAGTCAGCTTCATCGACGACATCCGCAAGAAAGTTGGCAAGGAAAAACAGCTCCTGCCAAAAGTTGACGTTGACCTTGAAGACCTGGACGAAAATCAAAAAATGGGTTTGGTCGAATTAACTAAACTGCAGGATGAATGCCGGGAAATAGCTAAAAAAGAATTGGAAAAATATCTGTTCAACATTCCAAAGGGAAGCAAGGGAGAAAGGAAAAAAACCCTAAGCAAAGTCAAGGAGCTTCTGGAAGAACATTTACTACAAAAGCAGGTTGGCAAAGACCGCCGCAAGAAAATCATGGAATTCTTTGACCCCTTTATTGACGAACAGATTACCAGCGCGCTCATTGAACGAGGACAACGCGTGGATGGTAGAAAACTGACTGACATTCGCGAATTAAGTTGCCAGGTCGGACTGATCCCAAGAGTACATGGCAGCGGTCTATTTAATCGCGGTGAAACCCAAGTTCTATCAGTGGTCACCCTGGGATCGCCAGGCGATGAACAGGTTCTGGATGAAATGGAAACCGTCGGCAAAAAAAGATACATGCATCATTATAACTTCCCGCCGTTCTCAGTTGGCGAGGCAGCTTTCATGCGCGGCGCCGGACGAAGAGAAATCGGACATGGCGCTCTCGCAGAAAAAGCGCTCCAACCAATGATTCCAGACAAAGAAACTTTCCCATATACAATTCGCGTTGTATCAGAAGTGCTTGGCTCAAATGGCTCAAGCTCAATGGCTTCAACCTGCGGATCAACATTGGCGTTAATGGACGCCGGCGTTCCAATCAAAAAACCTGTTGCCGGCATTGCCATGGGACTAGCTTCTTCGGCAAATCATAAAGAATTTAAAATTCTAACTGACATTCAGGATCTTGAAGATGGCGAGGGCGGGATGGACTTCAAAATGACCGGAACCTATGATGGCTTGACAGCGATTCAAATGGACACAAAGACTGACGGTTTAACGCTTGAAATTATTGGCCAAGCATTATCACAAGGCCGGCAAGCATTAAACGAAATCCTTGACGTGATCATCAAAAATATCCCGGCGCCAAGAGCTGAACTTTCCGAACACGCCCCGCGCATTGAAACGATTAAAATCAATCCTGATAAAATCCGAATGGTAATCGGGCCGGGTGGCAAAATAATTAATAAAATTATTGATGAAACCGGCGTGGCAATCGATATTGAAGACGACGGAAGCGTATACGTCACCTCTGTTTCCGCTGAAGGAATGAAAAAAGCGAAAGCCTGGATTGAAGATTTAACACGCGAACCAGAGCTCGATAAAATATACAATGGCAAGGTTATCAAAATAACTGATTTCGGCGCTTTTGTAGAAATTTTCCCGGGGACTGAAGGCCTTTTGCATATTTCGGAAATCACCGACAAAGAAAGAGTTATGGATGTAAATAAATATTTGAAAGAGGGCCAGGAAGTAAAAGTCAGAGTAATCAAACTTGATCCGGAAAACGGCAAAATCAGTTTGTCAATCAAAAAAGCGTAGGACTTAATTACTGATTCAATGTGTAATAAAAAACAGTTGCAGACAATAACCTGCGGCTGTTTTTGTCGCCTATATTGACAATTCAATAAAATTATACTATTCTTTAATGTCGGTTCTTTCATAATTACAAATCAATGGGGGGGAGGAGGAAATGGACGAAAAGAAAATTATCATCCATCGCAAGGCAAACCGCTATGAATCGTATGAAACGATCGACCGGCGGCACTATGCTGAGGGCGATCTGGTCAATATCTGGCACGGCCTGTATATGTTCCACCCCGGCGGCATTTTTACCTTTTTCATGGTCATGCCCCTGTTTTACCTGTACTGGCTGACCTGGAGATTTTGGAAAAAACAAGCTTGGCCGTATCAATCGCTGATTGATGCTTCAAATCAGCATAAAATTCCCATTGTTCTGGAATTGAAAAACATCAAAGCCGAAGAAATTCCCAGGCTGCCGCGCTCGATTGCGCACATTGACGTTTATGATCTGACTCTCGGCCTGGCGGTCAAGCGTCGATTCAATTGCGCCCTAAGCATTCACACGCTTTGGGCAAATAAAAATGGCTGCTTGCTTTTCAAGTCAAACAAAGGCTATTTTCGCTGGCATACCTGGGCTGAGCTGGACAAAGTCGACATCATCACTGTGACGTATCAACTCTCGTCCGCTTGGTTTCACAACAACGCCGAGTTCTGGAGAACCCTAAAACAAAACTCCGGAAAAACTATTCTCCTCGGAGGAGGTTTTCAGAGCGGTCCCTATAAACTGCTCTTTGCCGGAAAATTCAACGACTGCATTGAATTTGTCGACGGTTGGTATTCCCGATAATCATTACATTCAACGCCTTCAAGGGCGTTGTTTTTTTTAATAAATAAAAAAACTGGCTTTTTCTCACGTATTAAGTTAAAATTAAATTAATATGAGTTACTTTCGATTAAAATTCTGGCTTTTTGTTTTATCAGTAACCGTCTTCGTCGGCTGTTGGCTATTTTTGTTTTTCAATCATAACGACCATCTTGTCAAATACGTTCCGGCGCAGGCAGAGGCCTATTTCCACACAACAACACAAAACCTTTTGAAAATTCCAGAAAAACAACGAATCTTTTATCTTTCCTGGCTTGAAGACAAAAGCGCCATGTCTGCTGGCAGATGGCAATCTATTCTTGAACACCTGGATGAAGAAGTTGGCTTTTTTTCCTTAAATGGGCAGGTGTTTGCCGTAGCCAAGGACACGCAGAAAACGCTCGAACTAATCTCACGCAATGAAACTTCCTTCACGCGCGAAGGCAAAGTCTTGTTTTTCCCACGACTGACTGTTTCCGCCGACAAACTACATGAAACGGAATGGTTCAAACAAACGCGGCGCAAAATAGCTTTTACGAATTTTCTCATCTATATAAAAGACATCCGCACTTTAAAAATCCCTTTTGTCGCGGATCAGCCATCTTCACCGCTGGCATTGGCCGGCAGTGCGCACGAAAACACTCTTTGTTTGAAAACTCACGGGCTCACCGGACAAGAAGTTGGTAGGCACGAAAAACCACAAATTTCTGTCCTGCCGGCTGATACCAGTGCCTACTTCAACAATATATTTCCAGGAAAAATTGTTCAAAACGCAGAATATTCGCCGCAGAATTTTATTTTTCATCTGCTTAAATCATTAAACGGGGCAGTGGAATTTGCCCAAACACCGGACGGATTCATGATAATCGCTTCTCAAAAAGAAAACCCGACCGAACAGCTTCAGTCGTTCATCCTAAATATTCTAGCCCAAACATTACCTAGCGAAAAATCAAAACTGCTGCCGGATCAAACCACGGCCATTCAATATATAGCTGATCCTAATGCTTGGAAATTTGAAACTGTTGTCAGTGACTACCAACAACAATACATTTTGACTGAACCAAAAATAAATTTAGACCTTCGACTAACCGAAGTCGACGGTCAGCTGATTATTAATAATAATTTTCCGCATGAATCAATCGTTTCATCGCCGGCCAACATAAACACGACCAGCTGTTCCGGCATGTTTTCAAAAAATTGTCTATATATCAAACCCCAAAGTGCCGAGCTAAGTAACTTCTTCAATCATATTGTTCTTCGTACTGGAATTTTCAATCAAAATACGATTTGTATAGACTAGTGTATACAAACATGTGGATAAGGTAGATAAATCCACAGAGTTATCCACAGCTCACACCCTATCAATTCATTTAATTCTCACAAGAAATAACTAAATTTACAAAAATTGCCTAAAACCCTTGACCGGGTATTTTCAACGTGCTATAATATAGAGGTAGGAAGTGATCCATGCATCAATTTCTACATGTTCTTTCGCAAACTTGCTCTTTGAACACAACTTTCCAAGTTGAGTTTGGAAAATTCACTCTAGGGCCATTCGGTCCATTACATCTACTTACTCTTCCTATTTCGATCAATCAAAAACAAAAACAAAAATTTCACCAGGGATCCCTAGCGGCTCTCCCGTGGAAGGGTAAACACCAGATGTCCACACAACAGTCTTGAAAGCTTTGTGCTTTTAAGGATGACACCTTCTAAAAGTTATCTAAGAAGGCCGGCTTTACACAAGACACGAGCGCGAGCTCGCCATATAATTTATTTCATAGGGCGTACAGTTCGCGCTTTTTTTTTGAAAAAATAGCTTACTTCCGTTAATTTGTTTTCCGGAGTTGTTGGCTCGCCAGTAAAACTGTATAATATCAACAGACATATTATTTTCACATGAAAGCATTCAAAAACCTTCCTCTTGTCTCGGCGCTGATAATAATGATCTTAGCCTTTCCTGTAATCGCCGAATCGCTAAATATCAGTTTCAGCTCTCAAGCGCCTATCGGCAATTGGACAGGGTCGTGGCAAAACACTTGCGAAGAGACGTCTATTTTAATTGTAGATGCATTTTATAATAATCAGGAACTTAATTTAAACTCCGCCGAGCAAGGTATTGCCAATATTAATCAGATTAAAGAAACCTACTTTGGCAAAAGCAAAGATGAAGAAGCCGGGAAAATTGCCCAATTGATAAATAATTTCTTTAATTGGGAAGCTGATGTTGTTGCCAGTCCCACGGTTGAACAAATGAAAGAGCAGATTCAAAAAAAACATCCCATTATTTTACCAGCGTATGGCAAGTATTTGAAAAATCCATATTTTCTGAACGGCGGACCTGATTATCATGTACTGGTGATTTCTGGTTATGATGACATTAATCAGGAATTCATCACACAGGAACCGGGCACGCAGTATGGCCGCAATCTTCGCTACTCCTATGAAACAATTATAGACGCCATGCACGATTTTGTGGCCGGCAATAAAACAAAAACCGGCGCAAAAGTGGCAATCTTCACCAGCCCTGAAATAAAAAATTCAGCTTCGCTCGACGGCGACCTGGACGGGCTAACTAAATCACAAGAATTGAGATACAAAACCAGTTTAATTTCCAGCGATACGGATCAAGACGGATATTTGGATAAAGAAGAAATTGATAATGGCTTTTCGCCGACTGTCGCCGAGCTTCAACTCAAATCGGGCAGTTTGCTACGCTCCGCAAATACTGATAAGGTGTATTTGATGAATAAACAAACAAAGCAACATATCATAAATGAGCAAGCTTTGATAAATAATGGCTGGAACTGGGAGCAAGTTATAACAGTTAGCGAAACATTTTTAAATAAATTTCAGGAAGACGCTCAAATTAAATAATTTTAAAAATAAATTAAGGGAACTAGGTTTATTAATAAGTTGATAATTGCGGACATTGACTGCTTTCAACCTGATAAACTTTAGAAACTTAATTCCCCCTCGTCCTTATGAAGACACTACAAAACCTTACTAAAGCCTTCATTGGCGAATCTCAAGCGCGCAATCGCTACGCATATTATGCAAAAGTAGCACAAAAGGAGGGTTATGAACAAATTGCCGGCATTTTTTTGGAAACTGCTGAGCAAGAAAAAACCCACGCCAAACGTTTATTTGAGCACATTCAAGAAATTAAAAAAGGTCTGGCAGAACTTGTGGTTGACGCCACCGCGCCCACTGTTTTTGGAAGCACAATTGAAAACCTGAAAGCTGCAATTGCCGGAGAAAATCACGAACACACGGAAATGTATCCCGGCTTTGCAAAAATAGCTGACGAAGAAGGCTTGAGCAAAATCGCCGGCCGACTGCGCTCAATCGCCGTAGCGGAAAAACATCACGAAGAACGTTATAAAAAACTATTGGCCGAAGTCGAAGCTGGCACGGTTCACAAAAAGCAAACCGAAACAGTTTGGATTTGCCGCGAATGCGGGTATCTGCACGTTGGAAAAGAAGCGCCGGAAATGTGTCCGAGCTGTGATCATCCGCGCGCCTATTATCAAGTTCAAAGTGAAAATTATTAATAACTGATTACTGGTTGACTAACCCCTATATGATATGACATGATCATCCAGCATTAATAGCCAACACATAAATCACACCTTTTTATCGCACAGCCTTTCCTCTGTTTCAAGCCCTATTTTGCCTGTTGACAAGCACATTATTATATAGAATAATGTTGAGGTCCTGTTGTCTTCGCGATCTTGTACTTTGCGTTAAAGTAGTGTATGCTTATCTATATTGAAGAAAGAATTATATGAACAAAAAAGACACTGAAGAAATCAAACAAATTCTTTTGCAAGAAAAGGAAAACCTGGAATCGGAACTTTTGAAATTCGCAAAAAAAAATCCTCACAATCCTGAGGACTATGAGACTCAATTCGAAGATATTGGCGACGATGAAACTGACAATACTTCGGAAGTTGCGAAATATGGTTTTAATCTCACTCTGGAAAAAACCCTGGAAAAATCTTTGCGCGATGTGAATAAAGCGATTGAAAGCTTAAAAAAGGGCACTTACGGGATTTGTAAATATTGCAAACAGGAAATAAACGTCAAAAGACTGAAGGCCAGACCAACTTCGGGCGCCTGCATCAGCTGCAAAACAAAACTAAAATCTCTATAGCAATGAATAGTAAGTTTTTCGCGCCCGCCAATTTATTAAAGGTGGGCGCATTGTTTATTGATCAAGCGATCAAATTCGCGATTATGATAAAGCTCCCCGCGGAAGGTATGATTTTTTTTGATTTTGATTTTTTAAAAATTCACCTGGAAAAAAGCATCAACCAATATGCTGCTTTTGGAATTAAGTTCCCGCTGGTTTTAATTATTTTACTTACCACGGTCGCCATTGCCATGCTTCTTTACTATGAGAACCAGTTATTGAAAAAAGGGGACCGATTTGATATTCTCCTGACATCCCTCATCACCGGCGCTGCCGCTTCAAATTTACTGGACCGGTTCGCGCACCGAGGAGTTGTTGATTATTTTTCAATCAGCGTTTATAATTTTTCATGGCCGGCCTTTAATCTGGCCGATTTCATCATCGTTGTTTGTCTGTTCTTATTCGTAATTAATGAATTACGTAAAAAAACAATATGAAAAAAATATTTTTTTTCGGTTTTCTGCTTGTCTTCATGTTTGCCATTTCTTCTGCGACGCAAGCAGCGGAATCGCCGATGGACATTTATATTTTTACACAAAATGGTTGCCCGCATTGCGCTAATATTCTTTCTCAACTTGAAACGCTGAAACAAAACGAATACCCTCAAATAGTTATTCATGACTTTGACATGAAGGCTGACCCAAAATATGTCACCAAGTTCAATGAGTTTAACTACGCATATAAAATTTCTCCGCAGGGCATTCCCGTCACTTTCATCGGTGCCAAAGCGATTGAAGGAGAAAGTGAAAATGAAATCAGCCAGGCTGTTGAATTTTACAATCTGCCGGTAAATGAATATCCGGATCCGCAACTATTTGTGAAGACCTACTTGGAAAACAATCCTTTGCCGGAAAACGAACAACCGCAATCCGGCCAGGAAAATATTGGCTGGATAGTGATCGGAGTAATAATTGTCGGCGGAGTAATATTTGTAGTGAACAAAGTATTCTAATTACAAAAAATTTAATAAAAAAATTCCCGCCGAGAAGCGGGTCTTTTTTTGACATTTACGCGCTTTATCCTTAAAATGTAAAGGGCTTTCTTCCGGCTCGCGCATTCCGCGTTCAGCCGATTACGAAAAAATTTAATTAAGTTTGCGCTAAAGGCGCATCCCCGCCACAGGCAGGCACCTTTGGCGGAAATCCACTTTACTATTTTCTTACTTTTAATTTTTCCCTTTTCCCTTTTAACTTTTTTCTTATGTTTGCCAAAATAAACTCCTGCGCGAATATTGGACTAAACTGCGAATTGGTGGAAGTCGAATCTGATCAAGTAAAAACTGATCAGACTTATTTTGTAATTGTCGGTCTACCCGACGCGGCTATTAACGAAGCGAAGGAGCGCGTTCGGCTGGCAATAAAAAACAGCGGCTTTTCTTTTCCGCGCTACAAAAGCATTGTCAATCTGGCGCCGGCTGACCTGCGCAAAGAAGGCCCTTCTTACGACCTGGCGATTGCTCTATCCGTATTAGTTAATTCTGATCAGCTTGAAGCCGGCGATTTGAACGACAGTTTGTTTATCGGAGAGCTCGCCCTAAGCGGCGACCTGCGCCACACCAACGGAATTTTGCCGGCTGCTATTTTCGCCAAAGAAAAAGGCTTCAAAAATTTATACATCCCGGCAGATAATGCGACAGAAGCCGGCTTAATTTCTGACCTGAATATTTATCCGGTAAAAAATTTGCGCCAGCTGGTCGATCATTTGCAATGCATTGAAAAGATAATTCCTTTTGACTATTCTCTTTTAGAAACAACCGAGCAGCCGGTTTGTTTTGACACGGACATGGCTTTCGTCCATGGGCAGGAGCAAGCCAAGAGGGCGCTCGAGATCGCCGCTGCCGGCGCGCACAATATTTTATTAAGCGGGCCACCCGGATCCGGAAAAACTCTTTTGGCTAGAACCCTACCTTCCATTCTGCCGGCGATGGGGGAAGATGAAATTCTCGAGGTGACAAAAATTTATTCCATCGCCGGTCTTTTGCCACAGGGCGAGCCGGTGATCCGCCGCCGCCCTTTTCGCTCGCCTCATCATACCAGCTCGGGCGCCGCTCTGGTTGGCGGCGGACGAATTCCAAAGCCTGGCGAAATAAGCCTGGCGCACCGGGGAATTCTTTTTCTGGATGAATTTCCGGAATTTCCCCGGCCGGTTCTGGAAAATCTACGCCAACCACTTGAAGACGGCATTATCACCGTTTCAAGGGCGCAGGGAACTTTGACTTTCCCTGCCAGATTCACTCTCGTCGCCAGCCAAAATCCCTGCCCCTGCGGCTATTATTCTGACCCTGATAAAAATTGCGTTTGCTCGCCTAGCCAGATTATTAAATACAATAAAAAAATATCCGGCCCGATCATTGACCGCATTGATTTGCATGTGGAAGTGCCAAGATTAAATTTTGAAAAACTGCAGGAATCTCAAAAAAGCGAATCTTCGGCCATAATTCAACAGCGCATTACTCAAGTTCACAAAATTCAAAGACAAAGATTTCAAAACTCACCAATTAAATACAATTCGGAAATGCGGCCGCAGGATATTAAAATATTTTGCCAGCTTGATCAACCATCGCTCGACCTGATGAAATCGGCGGTAAATCAACTTCATTTGTCTGCCCGTTCATATCACCGAATTCTAAAAATTTCCAGAACAATTGCCGACATGGAAAACATTGCCGATATCAAAACAACACACATTGCCGAGGCGTTACAATACAGGCCAAAGGGCTAGAAAGGAACGAACAAAAGAAAACTCTTCTAGCAGGTGCTCAAGTTTGTCTTGGAATTCATTAGTAGTCCCGATCAACAGTTCTTTTCACCAAAAACGAGCCCAAGAGGCTCGTTTTTTTATCCTAAAAATTATTATTTTACGTATGACAGCGGATTCTTTTTTACACCGTTAACAATAATCTCAAAATGAACATGGGGACCAGTTGACCAGCCGGTTGAACCCATAGCCATGATTGTCTGACCTTTGACAACTGCGTCACCCTTGCCCACATAAAGTTTGGAAGCGTGAGCGTAACGTGTCTGCATTCCGCCACCATGATCAATCAAAATATTATTTCCATATCCGGTAGACCAGCCTGCAAAAATTACAGTTCCCGAATCTGAAGCATAAATCGGCGTGCCGGTCGGTCCGGCAATATCAATGGCCGTATGACGCCAGCTGTAATACTGGGAAATGCGCCGCACGCTGGTCGGCCAAAGCATACCGCTAGTCTGGATTTGCTGGGCCGGCGGAATAAATAATTTACTGATTGGCGACACTTGCGGTACCTGCGCGTATTGGCTAGGGGCAATATATGGAGCAACTATTTTTCCGCCGGGGACTATCAGTTTCTGCCCTTTTTTTATATCATTGACATCAAATAAATTATTAAATGAAATAATTTTTTCCACTTCGACAGAATATTTTTTAGCAATCGCGCCGACCGTTTCACCGGACGTGACCGTATGCAGGACGCCTGACGTGGGCAATATTTCCAATTTATCTCCGGCGCGGATTAAACTCCTGACGCTTAAATTATTTTGCCACAGGATTGTATCAACACTAATGTTGTATTTCTCGGCAATTGCGGACACTGTTTCACCGGCCTGCACTACATAAGTAGTAATCCCCTGACGAGAAGGAACTCCCGCTCCGGGCAAATCTTCAGGCTTGACCTCTCCGAGAATGTTTGGCTTGACCACGGCGGCGCCGCCCTCGGTAACCGTAGAAAATTCTGTGGCCAGCTGATCAGACGACGCAGAAGGAGCGTCAGTGATTATTTTCTGACTTTCCATGGTCGCGCTTTTGTCCAAATAACTTAAAATTTTTCCACTAGAAGAATCCAATTGAGTCTCTTCCGTCAGGACCTCCAATTCTTCTTTGGAAATTACTGAATAAATAACAGTTTGTTCACCAAAGTTTTCTTCCCTCAAGTCCTTGGCCATGATGCTATTCCAGGTTACAACAACGCCGATCAAGACAATCGCCACATGAATCAAATATGTTTTATTCAAAACATAAGACATTCTATTTTTTGCCGGCGCGTAGACATTCAGCGCTTTATATTTAAACAAGTACAACAGTCTGTAAAACGGAAAAACAAAAAACCGAAAACCCATTTTTCCCAACAAAGCAAAAAAGCTCCGAATAAAACGTAGCCTTTGGAAAAGCCGCTTAAGGGCAGCTGAACTCGCCCGCAAAACAACTGCAATAATTTTGACTGAAACTGTTTTAAAACTCATATATTGCGCTTATTTAAAATACCAAATTTTTACCGGCGCGTCAATCAGCCAACTCACCAATTTACTAGGCTTGCCTTTTTTTACAAAATCAGGTATTCTCACTAGTGACAACCATAATAAAATTTACAAACAAAAATAAATTTGATCTTTATATCTTTATATGTCAAACAGACACTTAGCAAGAACGATTGCCCTTCAGACACTCTTTGAGTGGGACTTCAAAGGACAAAAAAAACAAGATTTGGATGAAATCATCCAATATAATTATCAATCGTTCGCGCCGGAATTTCACGACAATTCCTTCACAGACAAACTGATCAAGGGAGTAACGGACAATTTGCTGGCGATTGACAATTACATCAAGAAATACGCGCCGGAGTGGCCGCTGGAACAGATTACCAATGTTGACCGTAATATTTTAAGAATCGGCATCTACGAGCTGGCCTTTAATCCTGATATTCCCTCCAAAGTCGCCATCAATGAGGCAATTGAAATTGCCAAGACTTTTGGCGGAGAATCTTCGGGTAAGTTTGTTAATGGCGTGCTCGGTTCAATATACAAAGACATAGGGCCCACAAAAAAGTCGGAAGACAAAGAAACGCCGACAAAAGAAAAAGAAAAAACGGCCCCGGACGATTTAAATAAATAAAACAGAAGGCAGTAATTAGCAAACAGCTCAATGTTTACTGATTATTGTTTTCTGTTCTTTGCATTATGGAAAAGAACTTAAAATCCTTGGAAAAAACAATCGGCACAAAATTCAATGACGAAAATTTACTGAAACAAGCCCTTGTTCACCGTTCATATTTGAATGAACACCCAGGGTTTGCACTTGATCACAATGAACGCCTGGAATTTCTAGGCGATGCGGTATTGGAATTAGTTGTAACTGAATACTTATATAACAAATATCCAAATCCTGAAGGCGAACTGACCAATTGGCGGGCAAGCTTGGTAAACAGTAAAATTCTTTCAAAGATCGCCAGCGACATTGATTTTGAAAACTGCCTCTTTTTAAGCAAAGGAGAACAAAAAGACACAGGAAAGGCCAGACAATTTATTTTAGCTAATGCCATGGAATCTTTGATCGGCGCAATTTATCTAGATCAAGGCTGGGATGCGGCAAAAACATTCATTACTAAATTTATTTTGTCTGAATTGCCGGAAATACTGGACAAAAAATTATATCTTGATCCCAAAAGCAGCTTTCAGGAAATGGCTCAGGAAAAAGCCGGCATTACTCCCAGTTATAAAGTTCTATCCGAAAGCGGCCCTGACCATGACAAAGAATTTGAAATCGGCATTTATCTAAAAACCGAGCTGGTCGCCACGGGTACTGGTTCAAGCAAACAAGAAGCGCAGGAAGACGCAGCCAGAAATGCTCTTGAAGAAAAAGGCTGGAACTAAAATATCGTCCCGTATAAAGTGCACCCGTAGCTCAATGGATAGAGTACTTGGCTTCGGACCAAGGAGTTGCACGTTCGAATCGTGCCGGGTGCACTTTGTGCGGGACCTTTATTGAAAATTTTTCTTTACAAAACAATAATATTGCGGTATTATTTTTTTGCTTTCATCCGGGGGCGCATAGCTCAGCTGGTAGAGCAGTTGGCTCTTAACCAATTGGTCGGAGGTTCGAGTCCTCCTGCGCCCACCATGTACCATTCGTTCACTCAGGTTCAGGGCCCGTAGCTCAGTTGGCTAGAGCGCTTCCATGGCATGGAAGAGGTCACAGGTTCGAGGCCTGCCGGGTCCACCATTCTTCACCCTACTAAAACGGGGCTACTTGCCGTCGCGTAGCCGCTATGGCGAAGCACGGCGAATGGCGCAGCCATTCTTCCAGTGAGTATAATGCAAAAACAATTTTAAAAAACTTCCAAAAACACATTAATTTCCTTGATGCGTTTTTATTTTTTTACCTTATATGATGAACCACCCCAATTTCAGCCATATTTTTAATTTATAAATAATGCTAAGATAAAGATATCAAAAAAACTTTTATGAAAAAATTCATTGCCATTGCCGGCAATATCGGCTCGGGAAAAACCAATCTGGCAAAAAAACTGGCCAATCATTTTGGCTGGGAATATTTTCAGGAACCGTTTGAAGAAAACCCTTACCTTGAAAAATATTATCAGGATATGGGCAAATGGGCTTTCAAATGCGAAGTGTTTTTTCTCGGCCGCCGATTGCAAGATCATTTGCAGATAATTGAAAGCAATCTGCCGACAGTGCAGGACCGTTGTATATACGAGGGCGCTGAAGTCTTTGTAAAAAACCTTTACCAAAACAGACTTTTGGACGAAGCTGATTGGCAGACTTACAATAATCTTTACAAAGCTATAAAGAAAACACTGACTCCACCGGAATTAATCATTTATGCAAAATCCTCAACTGACCGCTGTATTAAAAACATCACTAAAAGGAACCGAAACGTAGAATTTCACCTGAATAACACCTATATCTCAGATTTAAATCATCTTTACGAAGAATGGAGCCGAGATTTCAAGGATTGTCCAATAATAATTGCTAACGGCGATCAAAATGATTTCAAATATAATGAAAAAGATTTTCTTAAATTAGCGGAAAAAATCAAAAAATCACTTTAATCCGATTGATTTTTGGTTTTCTTGCTGTAAATTTAGAAACAAACGATAAAAACAACTTCCGCCTCCGCCAACCTTAAGCACTAACTTTAGCCAATGCATTGACAAACCCAAAAAACTTTGCTATAATTATAATGTGGAGATGTAAAACGAGTGCTTTTTCTATGAGCGCTCGTTTATTTTAAATCAATTTGTTACTTGTAATTTGTTATTTATTATTTGTAATTTATTTACACATATGTCCCCACTACAAACACAATCAAAACGGCAGAAGTGTGAAGTTTATTCCAGAGTTGTCGGCTACCTAAGCCCGGTGCATCGTTGGAATAACGGCAAAAAATCAGAATTTGCTGATCGACGGACTTTTAACGTGCTGTCAAAGACTTTCCTTAAAGCTTAAGGCAGCTTTAATTTTATGCAATCCAGACACAAATACTTGTCTTATTTTTGGAACTCCACGCTCGAAAAGACAAGGATTAAAGAAAATAAACTATATCAAAAAGCCAAAGATGAAACTTCCGGCCTTAATGTTTTTGGCCATATTTTATTTTCTTTAGTCATTGTCATGGTTGCGGCTTTTGGACTCCGGTCATTTGAATCAACGCTTATTCCAGAGACTCAAAATAAAAATATTCCAATTTTTGCCAAAGTGGCGCTGGCCGCTGAGGTAACATATGAAGCTGAATCAATTTTTCAATCGCACAAGCAGATCAACATCCAGCCAGAGCAAGCTTTTACTTTTAATCTTAGTTTCAAGAACACAGGCACGGCAATTTGGACAAAAGAAAAAGTATATTTAAAATCGCTCACCACAGCGCTTAAATTTAGACACTCGTTCTGGCCCGACCCCTATCTGCCGGCTCAACTTCAAGAAAAAATAGTTAATCCCGGCGAAACCGGCACTTTTAAATTCGCCCTGCAAGCGCCAAAAAATCTTAATTTGTATTCAGGAGATTTTGTTCTGGTTTCCGACAACACGATGATAAAAGGCGGCGATGTCTCAGTAGGGATGAATGTAGTCGAACATCCGGAAGAGTTTGCTTCAGAAAAACAAACAGTTCAAATCCCTTCGGCGCAAATAGTCACAACAACCGCGACTGCCGTTGTCAGCGCGCCGGTACCAAAATTAAATATCTGCACACTAAGATTAAATATTGCCGCGCTTACCAGCGGCATTGACAATTTAACCTGCGTCAGCGCTTTTTCATTGCCGGAAAAAGGTCCCGATGTAAGAGTGGGGTTATTTCACACAGACAAATCCGTGCTAATCAAAAATAATCAAGCTTGGCAAGTTTACGACAAAAATGACACGCTGCTTGCCTCTGTCCCCGCAGATGTGGAAATTCTATTTAACTATAGCGAAGCAAAAAAAGAATATACTTTTGATTTTATCAATACAACCGTACGAACGAGTTCGAGTTTATATTTAAAAAATTTCAACGACGGCATTTTTACCATCTTAAGTCTGACTGATCTGGCAGATTGGAATAAATCAATTAATTACAATCAATTTCGCGGCAACCTGAGTTTAATTTTTTATCAACCAACCGAGAGAGTCTGGGTGGTAAATACT
The DNA here is from genome assembly GCA_964590105.1 of uncultured Gammaproteobacteria bacterium. Lineage (GTDB taxonomy): Bacteria > Patescibacteriota > Patescibacteriia > UBA11705 > JABHMO01 > JABMRF01. The sequence continues at coordinate 103,578 of CAZPYM010000002.1, read as the reverse complement.
TTACCACTGGCTGATTACCTAAAAGGAATGAAAGAAACGTCAAACCCAGATCCAGCTGAATATCAGAAAGCTATGACGATCGCCGCTAGAACCTATGCTCTTTATCATGTGAACAAATTTAAAGTCGAAGACAGCCCATTTGACCTTTATCCCGATGAAAGAGATCAAGTTTACAAAGGATACATAGCGGAAACTATAATGCCCAATCAGGCAAATATTGTGGCGGAAACAGCGGGAACTGTGCTCACTCACTCCGACGAAGTAATTATTGCATTTTATTCGGCCAGAAGTGGTGGCCAAACCTTGACCAGCAGTAAATATCCGTATTTAAAATCAGTTGAAACTCCATACACAAAAGACTTGGCTAAATGGGGTCACGGCGTGGGCATTGACCAGCAGGACGCCAAAGCCAGAGCGGAAAAATTGGGCTGGACATATGACCAGATTCTGAAATATTATTATTCAGGAATTAATATAGAAAAAATATATTAATAATTAAGCAATAAACCTCCCTAATCGGGACAAATCTACAATCAAAACAAAATCAGGCCGCTGAAACACGCGGTCCAGTCAAGCCCAATAAGGTCTTTATTGGGAAAAAACAAAAAAGCAACTCTGTTCTTTTGCTAAAATCAAAATTCTTCACAGTGGCGAGGCGCGTTTGTTTGTCGCTTCGCAACGGACACTACAATTTTCCACAAAAAAAATACCCTGCCTTTTACGAGCGGCGGGGTATTTTTTGTTTTTGTATGTTTTAACCTACTTTATCGAGCGGCGTATCTTTGTTTATCTTTTGATATTCAGAAACCAGATTGCTGATCCTGCGGGAAACTTCATCAGCAAAAGGCACCTGTTTGAAAATAAATCTTTCTTTTTCTCCGGCAGTCTGAATATGGACATCCCCGTAGTTTAATACCGTGGCCCAAAATCCTTCAATATCAGAAGTGATATCCTGCATCCTGCCTAAATCTTTTTCTGAAACAACCCTGGCGAATAAACCCTTTTGTTCAATATTAATTATTCGCTGATTTGTAACAATCCAGACGTCCAAGTAATAGTCAACAAAACTACTAAACGTATATAAAATTATAAATAAATAAAAAGCGCTGGTTAAAAGAATTATGATAGCGGTAACAATTTCATTTTCAAAATAATCCGTGTAATTAATATAAATGATAAAGAAAAAAACCGGGATTAAAACCAAGCACAAACTAATGCCTAAAAGTTTCAAAACCACGATCCAATGCCGGCGCAAAAACATGAGCACATGCTCGTTTGGTTTTTGATTTGGAAAATGATGATGGCTGTACATATTTAATAAATTCCCCCAGATGCCTTATAAATATCAATTGTCTGACTCCAGTCGACCTGCGCCAAATAATAATAGGAAACAAATAAGGCCAACAGGGTAATAATAATGTATCCGACAGTAACCACATAGGCGAGAAAACTGACAAACCCGTACCTTAGCATGTGATACAAATTAAAAAAACTAAAAAACAAAAAAACTAGAATATAGAGCAGGTAAACAAACAAAAATGTTGAAAGTGGAATTGCCATACAATAGCGAAAAATTACAAATTATGCGCCCAAGGCGCATCCGCCTATGGCGGACAAATAACAAATTACAAGAAAACAAGAAATCAGGTAATTAGGAAACTGGAAAACTGGGGAATTCAAAAATTTACAAAAGCAAATTACGTTTTTCAATTCCTAAATGTTTGTAAGCTTCATCTGTTACTATTCTACCACGATTTGTACGATTGATAAAGCCCAACTGCAATAAATACGGTTCATACACGTCTTCAATGGCCTCCATTTCCTCAGAAGTAGCCGCGGCAATAGTATTCAAGCCAACCGGTCCGCCGCCGAATTTTTCAATTATCGTCAAAAGAATTTTCCTGTCAATATCATCAAGACCATGCTGATCCACTGCCAGCATCTGCACTGTTTGCTCCACTATTTCACGGTTAATTTGTCCTTGATTCTTCACTTCGGCAAAATCGCGGATCCTTTTCAAAAGACGATTGGCAATGCGCGGAGTTTTCCTGGCTCTTTTGGCAATTTCAAGAGAACAAGGCTCGACAAAATTCACATTTAATATTCCGGCTGAGCGATTTATTATTTTATCAATATCTTCATTTTCGTAAAATTCCAAATGATACGTATTGCCAAAGCGATCGCGAAGAGGTGACGATAATTTAGAAAGCTTGGTGGTCGCGCCGATCAGTGTAAAGTGAGGAATGTCCAATCTCAATGTTCTGGCCGACGGTCCCTTGCCAATAACAATATCCAAAACAAAATCTTCCATTGCTGAATACAAAACTTCTTCTACCACCCGGTTCAGCCGGTGAATTTCATCGATAAATAAAACGTCTCCCGGTTCAAGATTTGTAAGGATCGCCGCCAGGTCCCCGCTCTTCTCAATTGCGGGCCCCGTGGTCACTCGCATGTTTGCACCCATCTCATTGGCTATAATGTGCGCCAGCGTCGTTTTTCCGAGCCCTGGCGGCCCGTAGAGCAGAACATGCTCTATCGGTTCGCCCCTTTTCCTAGCCGCCTCCATAAATATATTCAAATTGGCTTTTATTTTTTGCTGGCCGACAAAGTCATCGAGTTTTTTCGGCCGCAAACTCAAATCAATGCTTCCGTCATTTTCATCAAGCTTAGCAGAGACAATTCGATTATTGTTATCCTCAATCATATTTGCTATGTTAGAAAATAGAAGGCCGTTTCAGCCTTTATTCCGGCTTTCGCATTAATAACATTTTACCTTAATCTCATGAAAAAACCAAATATAATCATCATCGCCCATAATATCCGTAGCCTTTATAATGTCGGCTCAATTTTTCGCACCTGCGACGCGATCGGCGCGGAAAAACTTTATTTAGCCGGCTATACCGCGTCGCCAAAAGAACAACCGCTCCGGCTGGCAAAAACCGCGCTCGGCGCTGAGATGGCTGTACCGTGGGAAAAGAAAATCATACTCGCGCCAACATTGCACGAACTAAAAAAACAGGGCTACGAAATTATCGGCCTCGAAAAAACCAAAACAACCAGCATGGATTTCAGAAAGTGGCGCCCGAAAGATAAAGTCGCCATTATCCTCGGCAATGAAGTCAGGGGAATATCTGCTCATATTCAAAAAAGTTGTGACAAAATAATTCACCTTCCCATGCTCGGCGACAAAGAAAGCTTAAACGTTTCCGTGGCTTTTGGCGCAATTGGGTATTATATTATTTCCAAAGCGTAACTAATTGACAATTTATTTCAAATTGAGTATTGTGATGCGAACATTAATAATTAATGTTAACAAGGAGGAAGTCCATGAATAGCTTTACGATTGAACTCCTAGGACACAAACTCTCAATAAAAACAGAGGAATCAGAAGATCATATCGGCAAGCTGATAGAGTGCATAAGGACTAAAATGGAGCAACTTAATCCTGGCAAGACTTTACCGGAAACAACCCGACTTCTTCTCTGCCTGCTCAACTTGGCAGATGATCTGTTCAAAGAAAAACAGCGCAAAATTCAAATCGGTGATAAGGAAAAAGAAGCTGCTGAAGCGACGGACACTATTCCGCCAAACAGCACGATTCACTAAACAAAATTCCGGCCCCTCGCGGTCGGTTTTTTTATTAATCAAATATATACCTAACAAAAAAACAGGGGCTTATTCCTGCTTTATAAATATACTTCATGGCGCAGTATTCTTGAATTAGTCCGAACGCATTTCGCCGCCGCAGGCGGCGAGGAATTCCCCCCGCAAAAATTCGGAAAGGTGGCGGAGCCGCACCGCTGACAATTTTAAGTTTTTCTTTGGCAGCATTAATTAATAATAATTATTCCCAAAATCTTTTCTTGTTAACTTCTTCTTTATCCCGAAAAGATTTTTCTAAATCAATATTGTAATGATTACAAATATCCAACAAATAAATGAACACATCGGCAATTTCATAGTCAAGATGAAATTGCTCGGAGTTTTTATCAGATTTTATGTTTTGAATTTTTCGCGCGGCCTTGGCCATCTCTCCGCATTCTTCAAGAAACAACATAAAAATTTCAGAAATACTTTCCTTATCAAACCCCCGCTCTTTTACCATTACAGCAATGTAATCCTGAAAATCGCGGAGGGTTGGGTTGTTTTTAAGAATCAAATTACTTTTATTCATTTTTGTAGAGATTTTAAATCTTTAAGTAATTTCTTAATGAGCGTTTGCAAAATTCTAGTTTCTTCCTCTGTTAAATTCGGCATGTCTAAACTTGAAAAACTTTGTTTGAGTTCCACTATTTTCTCTTTTGATATGTCTGAGATTCCGAGAGTCCCAGCAACAGTTTTTTTCAAAAGTTCTTGTGCTTCCTCGGAAATTTCACTAGAAAAAGTTTTTATTACTTCAGCAACGACAACAGGTAAATTTTTGAGCCGAGCATATGCCATCTCGGTCGCAACACTTTGTCCGACATACCCATCAACATCAGCTACATACAGAAAATCCGCCTTACGTATTTCTCGCATAAAATCCATTTCCAATTTGTGTGGCGGTTTACTAGGGTCATCAGTGGCAAGAATAATAAAATCTTCATCTTGGTTAATGGCTTCTCTTGTAGTTGGCGCAAGAACTTTTACATTAGCTTTTCCAAAACCGTCCAATGCTTTGCCAATTTGTTCCATGTGCTTTCGAAAACTACCAGAAATAACGGTTTCTGAATTTTTGGCAAAATTTAATATTTCTTTTTGTTCCATAAGGATTAAAATTTTTTTCTTCCTCCAAAATGCGAAATCGTAAATTCGTTTTTACCCCCAAAATTGAATACCAATTGGTCGCCGAGCGAAGCAAGGCGAACCAAAACTCTTTGACTTTTCCTCCGTGGTGCCCCGGGCCGGAATCGAACCGGCACGGTTTATACAACCACAGGATTTTAAGTCCTGCGCGTCTACCAATTCCGCCACCGGGGCTAGCGTATTTCCAGAAGTAGGGACAATTCATGAATTATCCCTACTTCTGGAGCGGGAGACGGGACTCGAACCCGCGACCTCAACCTTGGCAAGGTTGCGCTCTACCAACTAAGCTACTCCCGCATAATTATCAACTTTGATATAATATATCAAAAATAATCGCAATGTCAACTATATTACCTAGTTTTCACTATCATGCTCTAAGGCATGATAGCGCCCCGCGCTAGACAAAAACACGCCCCAAATCAGAAGCGTATTTTTTATTTTCTAATTATTATATGTGTACATGCTTGGTCAACGCTTACCACATTATTCTCATGCAATTAGTTAAATCCGCGTCATTGTTTAATCGGCATTACAATATACAAATAATCATCTTTTCCTTTTGCTTTCATAATACAGGGGAGATTATTGTCCACTAGGCTAATTTCAACTTCGCTTGAGTCTAGATTATTCAAGCCGTCCAATAAATATCGAAAGTTCAAAGTTGTATCATTTGTTTCGCCGGTAAATTCTACATCAAGATCAGTTTTACTTTCTCCGACTTGAGTATTCACTGCGCTGACTGTCAGTCCTTTTTGAGCTTCAAATACTAAATTAATATCAAAAATTCCGGCTTTGGAAAATAACGCCACTTTTTTTATGGCTTTGCTTAGCTCGGCAACCGAAGTTATGATCTTGGTTTTTGTTTCTTGCGGAATTATTTGTTTATAATCAGGATACTGCCCTTCAAGCAGTCGGGAAATTAATTCAATCGAATCGCAATTAAATAGAATTTGATTTTCTGAAATATAAATGTCCAGCTGTTCAACATTATTGGCCTGATCTTTCAAATTATTCAATATTCGCAAAACTTCCTGCATTGTTTTTAGTGGAACTATCACGTCTTGCTCTTGTTGACCTTCAACCAGGGCGACACTTTTTTCCGCCAAACGGTAGCTGTCCGTGCCAGCTAAAAATAATTCATTTTTCTTAAACTTATTAAAACTAAGCAATACTCCACTAATCTCCGGTCTGTTTTCTGATGAGGCGACCGTAAAAATTACTTGCGAAATTGCTTTTTTAAATTCATCTATTTTTACACGATACGGATTTTGCTTGTCGATTTTTGGAATGACAGGGAAGTCATCCGCCACGATGCCCTTTATTTTGGTTTCTGAATTTCGACAGGCTACTTTCAAAAAATCATCACTAGCTAAATTTATATTTACTTGTTCATTGGGCAATAAATTTATATATTCAGACAAAAGCCTGGCGTCAACAGTAAAAGACCCTTCTGTTTCAACTTTGCAACGAACCACACAGCTGATGCCGATTTCAAGATTCGTGCTTGAGAGTTTTAAGGTTCCTTCCTTGGCTTCTAGAAGTACATTACTAAGAATCGGTAAATTAATATTTTTATTTACCAAATGTCCTGTTGACTGCAGTCCGAAGTTTAAATTTTCTTGCAAGCAAGTTAATTTCATATCCCAGTTTTTTTATGACTTATTTTTTTCTATTTAATTGATTTGCTCTTCTTCTTATTATAAGAAATTATATATATATAAAAATAATAATAATAATAATGCTGTGGATAGCGGTGGATAAGCCTTTGTTTAATTTAATTTTATGCAAACAGGTCTATGGATGAATTGTTGATATGCCTGTATCAGAGCAGGGGACAAAAACAGACTATTGAAGGAAAACCGCGAGGTAGATATTTATGAACAGATTGGACTTGTTTTTATCCACTTATTTTATCCCTTGAAACCGGGGAGTTTTCCACAGGATATCAGTGCGCGTAAACTCTTTGCTTGATTAAATTTATTTCCTGCCTGGTTTTTTCATCCGACTCCATGACTCTGGAAATTTTTTCGTGGGCGTGCATAGCCGTGGTGTGGTCACGGCCGCCGAGTTCATTGCCAATCATTGGATAAGAGCATTGAAGTTCTTCCCGAAGAAGAAACATAATGATTTGGCGAGGGAAAGCCAGTCTTTTTTCCCGGCTCTTGCCGAGCATATCGTCAATTGTCAAATCATAAAAATCGCAAACCAGTTCAATCAGCTGACGAGCGGACACAGCGCCGGTTTTTTTGCTGGAAGTGGAAATGGAAAAAAGTATCTTTTTAACGTTTTCAAGGGTGGGAGTGATTTTGTTCAGTTGATGATAAGCTATTATTTTATTTAGAGCGCCTTCGAGCTCCCGAATGTTGTTTTGAATATTCAGGGTAATATATTGAATGATGTCCCGTTCCAATTCAAATTCTTTTTCCTGGCATTTTGCTTCTAAAATGGCAATTCTGGTCTCAAGATCAGGCTGAGAAATATCAGCGATCATCCCCCATTCAAACCTTGAGAGAAGCCGGTCTTCCAGCGTGGCGATCGCTTTTGGCGGTCGGTCGGAAGTCAAAACAATTTGTTTGTCCCGCTGGTGAAGGTCATTAAAAGTATGAAAAAACGCTTCCTGTGTTCCTTCTTTGCCGGTTAGAAATTGAATATCGTCGATCAGGAGGACATCCACTGTGCGGTAGGCAATATTAAATTTTTCCGCTCGGCCGGAAGAGATGGCGCTTATGAAATCATTTGTAAATTGCTCACAAGTAACGTAAAGAATTTTTTTACTCGGATCTTTTGCAGAAATAGTATTGCCAACGGCATGCAATAAGTGAGTTTTTCCGAGACCAACGCCGCCGTAAATAAAAAGAGGATTATAAGTTAATCCCGGTCGTTCTGACACGGCAATGGAAGCGGCGTGCGCCAGTTCATTGCCTTTACCAACAATAAAATTGTTAAATATATACTTGGGATTGAGCCCCAGAACTTTTGTCGGGGAAGAAGGGTTGGTGGGTATTACTTGATTTTGAGCTGTTTCAACAATTTGTTTTTTCAGTGTTTTAATTTCTTCCTGATAATTTTTTACGCTTTGGACTTTATAGTGGATTTCTTTAATTCGGTCTTTGGTTTTTGATTGTATTAGGTTGTAAATTTTCTGATGATATTTTTGTTTTAGCCAGGCTTGGGAAAAAGTATTCGGCACGCCGATAACAATCCGGCCGTCTTCATTTTCAATAATAAAAGTATTTTTCAGCCAAGTGGTAAAGCTTGCCTTACTCAGCGTTAGCTCGAGTTCGCCCAGCACTGCTTGCCAAAGTTGTAGATTTTGATCTTCCATAGTAAGGATTTTTATTTTTGTTAGCCTGCTGAAGCGAGATTCTTGTTAACGATTGTATTTTAGCACTGCAAGCAGATGTGGACAAGCTGTTGAAATGTCCCCAAAGGCGTCTAAACTGTTAGTAATCTGTTGATAAGTTAGTTCTTGTAAAAATTTTATATTACTATCTAAAAAATTGCAAGAGAAAAAATCATTGACAGACATTTAATTTTGAGCTATACTTTTCAAAGCTAAGTTTATTAGAAGGTCCTTTTTTCTTGTTTTCTTAATTTATTAATTTCTTAGTTTTTTCTTTTAATCATCTAACCTAGTATATGCCCAAAAGAACATTCCAGCCAAATACCAGAAAAAAGCTAAAAAAGCACGGTTTTAGGAGCAGGATGAAATCTAAAGACGGAAGGAAAATATTGAAAAGGCGAAGACAGCGCGCCAGGAAGAGTCTAACTTCTTCAGATCGATAAAACTAACCTGGATTTTTTCATGCAAAAAAGCTACACTTGAAAAGGTGAAGCTTTTTGTTTTAACATAGGAAACGGGAAGCGTTCGTTGCATTACCTATATAATATATGTTGGACAAAAAAAATAGAATTACCAAACAAAAAGAATTTGATGCTTTTTTTGGTCGGGAATTCAAGCAAAAGAAAGGTAGAAATACGGCCGGGCAGCTTTTGATTGTCAAGTGTTTTAATAATGGAATTGATAATCCGCGGTTTGGGTTTATTATTAGTAATAAAATTGACAAGCGAGCTACCGGTAGGAATAAAATCAAAAGGCAGTTGCGCGAAATAATCAGACTTAAATTAGATAAATTAAAAATCAAAAATGATTGTTTGATTATTGTTAAGTCGGCAATTAAAGACAAAGAATATTTAGTCATCGAAAAAGAACTGATTTATTTACTTAAACAAGTTGGCCTGTTATAATTGGTGTCACCTTTCCCCCCCCACTTTTTATTTTATGACGAAGATCTCAATATTTAAATATTATCCTCGGATTGTTTTGCTTAAAATGATTAGAATATATCAGAACACTTTGTCTTTTGACCATGGTCCGCTGAAACATATGTTTCCGGGTGGTTATTGCCGGTTTCATCCGACTTGTTCGCAGTATGGTTATGAAGCTGTTGAAAAGTATGGCGTATTCAAGGGCGGCTCTAAGGCGATTTGGCGTGTTTTGCGATGTAACCCGTTTTCAAAAGGTGGGAATGATCCAGTGAAATAAAGCCCAAAGCCCATCCCGCCATGGCGGGACAAAATCCTCCGCCAAAGGTGGATGCGCCTCTGGCGCAAAAGGAAATTTGAAACTAAAAATCTAAAATTTACAGGTCTACCACCCCTTTTTTTTGCGAGGAGCGTGGTTACATCTCAATTTCCATATATAACGCATAACGTGGGGCGCGGAGTGTAGGGAGAAGAATAAAAATAAAAGATTAGAGTTCAAGAATAAAAAAACCAGCTCGGTAAGGGGCTGGTTTTGACGTTTATTGGTTTTTTAACCGCAGGAATATTACTGTCAGAACCGCAACAGAGAACGCAACAATCGAAATTACAAGGATATGAGTGCATATCCAATGGAGAGTACAGAGAAAAACAAGGCAAGCTGCAATCGACATTACGGACGAAGTAAGAGCGGAGATGGTAGGATTCTTGGATGCTTTGATTTTGAGGATTACAAAGAAAATTGCAAAAATGATTGCCCAAGCAATCGCGATGTTCCACCAGACGAATTGCATGATTGAGACCTCCATTTAAAAGGACAGTTGTTTCGTCCAAGTATGACGGTAAATTTAGTAATTGTCAATAAGCGGTCAAAAAAAACTCCCGATACCAACTTGGTGGTAACGGGAGATCGATTACAATGGACGCTTACTTGCCGTCCTTGGGCGGGTGCTTGTCACCCTGTTTGGCATCTGCCGGAATGGCCGGCGGAGTCCCCTTGGTCGCTTCCGCGGCCGGGGGCGCCGCCTCAACTGCCGGCTGGTCGACGTGTTCCTCGGCGGTCGGCTTGTGAGCCTCGGCCTTGAACAGATCCTCGACATCGATGCCGACCTTCTTCAGCATGGGACCGACGTCGATGCCCATTTCCCCTGCCTTCTGGAGGAAGGAGAAGAGGATTCCCGGCACATTGCCGGTGAAACGGGATACCCCGGTCTGTCCGGAGCCGCCGCCGCCGTTGCCCTGTTCGATGACTACCACCTTGTCGATGGCCTCCATGGGCTTGGCGATTGCCGCCATGACCGGCGCGAGTGCGCCGATGATTTCGGGCAACTTCTCCAGGACCATCTGCAGTGCTCCGGCTTTGTCAAGCTTGGCATAGGCCTCTGCCTTCTTGAGTACACCTTCGGCCTCGGCCAGGAGCTTGGCTTTGATGGCCGCGCCCTCGGCTTCGCCGATTGCCTGCACTCTGGCCGCTTCGGCCAGCCCGACCGCCTTGATCTGGGCCGCTTCGCCCTGACCCTCGAGTTCCCGCTTCTGCTTCTCAGCTTCCGCGGCGAGGATCTGCGATTGCTTCTGGCCTTCGGCGGTCTTCACCGCCGCTCGGCGATCGCCGTCCGCCTTGGCTTCGGCCGCGTCTGCCAGCTTCAGCGCCGGTACGACGACCGTAGCCTGCTGGGATTTCTCGGCTACTTCGATCTCCCGTTCCTTCACCGCCACCAGCGCCTGCTGGCGACGTTCCTCGACCTTGACTTCCTCGACCACGACCGCCTGCCGAGCCACGGCGTCTGCCTTCGGCTTGGCCTGGTCGCGGCGGGCTTCTTCGGCCTGGGTTTCCGCGGTGTACTGGGCGCGCTTGACGTCGCGTTCCTTGTCCGCCTCGGAGATCTTGGCTTCGTTTTGGGCTCTGACCACCGCGCCTTCCCGGTCCGCGCCGGTGACGTTGATGGTCTGGTCCTTGCGAGCCTCTGCCTCTCCACTGGCGCCAGCCTTGTCCTGCTCGGCGACCTGCACTTTGGCGTTGTTGATGGCTTCGGCCGCGGCCTGCTTGCCGAGCGCCTCGATGTACCCGGACTCGTCAGTGATGTCCGTGATGTTCACGTTGATCAGCTTGAGGCCGATCTTGTTCAGCTCGGATTCGACGTTGTCCTGGACTTTCTTCTCGAAGCCCTCTCGGTCGCTGTTGATCTCCTCGATCTTCATCGTGGCGATCGTGGCGCGAAGCTGGCCGAGGATGATGTCCTCTGCCCGGGTTTCGATTTCCTTGAGGCTCAGGCCGAGCAAGCGCTCTGCAGCCGACTGCATGACATGCGGTTCGGTGGATACGCCGATGGTGAATCTGGAAGGCACGTTGATCCTGATGTTCTGCTTGGACAGCGCGCTCTTCAGGCTGACCTCGATGGTCATGGGGATGAGGTCAAGATACTCGTACGACTGGAGTAGCGGCCACACAAAGGTGGCGCCGCCATGGATGCACTCGGCGGACTTGTCCTTGCCGACCTTGCCGTACTTGACCAGGATTTTGTTGGACGGACAGCGCTTGTAGCGCGCCGCCGCCGAGATGAGAAGAATGAAGACCATGAGCCCGAAAATCGCGCTCAGGATCACCCACATTGAGATTCCTGCCACCATGATAGCCTCCTTCTTGGGTTGTTGTGTGGTGGTTACTGATCCTTGACAACTACGAGAGAATCGCCTTTCACGTCTTTCACAGTGATGGAGGTTCCTCTCGGCAGACTGATGTCGCCGTCCGTCACCGCCGTCAGGTCGCAGAGTCGCCCCTGGACCGTGACATGCACTTTTCCGTAACCGTTTTTATTAGCCGGGACCAGGATGAGCACAACGCCCTTCTGGCCGATCGCATTTTTGACAGATAGCGTGCCGTTGCTCCGGAGGCCTACAAGGGCCCGGAAAATCAGCAAAACCACACTGGCCATCACAATTCCGATAACGATACTGATAGCGACTGCCGCTGAAAGTGACAGTCCTGATTCCAAACAACCAAGTCCCCCCCATGAAAATCCGAGAAAAAAAGCCACCAAACTGCGAATGGAAAAGAAACTCTTGAGTGCCAGGCCGTGATGGCCGGCGTCATGGTCATGATCAGAATCAGAGTCATGATCGTGGCCATCAACGTGTCCGTCAAAATCTGCGTCAGTGTCAGTGCTCCCATCGTGCTGGTCATCCAGACCGACGAGGAGCATGACAAACTGGCAGAGCAAAAAGATTGTGGAAATGATGGCAATTACCCAGAAAAACTGTTCAGAACCGCTGAGCGCGACCCACCATGTTTCCATAGTGCCTCCTTTGTTTTCAATGAGCCCAATTCTGCGTAATTGCAGAATGGAATAGTTTAGCAGATATCTATTATTTGTCAAGGGTTAAATTGTTTGCGCTTAATTTTAGCGGAAAAACAAAAAATATCTTTGCTGTAACAATAATTTGGTGATAGAATTGTAGTGAATGAGGAATACGGGAAACATAATACATAACACGGAACATGGAATGGAGAACGTGGAAAAGGGCGGCGGGATTCGGGAATCCCTCCTACACAAGATTAGAAAAGAAGGGTAGCCCTACTCTCTATGAATAATGTCCCATGTTTAATGATTAATGAAATATGACTTTGAATAAAAAAATCGCTCATAACACGATTATTCATTTGACCGGTAAATTTATCAGTTTAATTTTGAGTTTAGTGGCAGTGGCCATGATGACGCGCTATTTGGGCAAAGAAGGTTTTGGTTACTATATTACGGTTACGGCCTTTTTGCAGTTTTTTGGAATTTTGGCGGACTTTGGTTTGACTCTTACTACCGTGCAGATGATTTCTCGGCCGGGCATTGATCTTAGCCGTGTGATGAATTCAATAATGTCTTTTCGAATAATAACCGCGATTGGATTCCTCGCGCTGGCGCCGATTTTGATTTGGTTTTTTCCGTACAATATTTTTATCAAGCTCGGCGTGCTGATCACCGTGGCCTCGTTTTTTTCCATTACAATAATTCAAACCCTGACCGGAGTTTTTCAGCAGAAAATGAAAATGTTTAAATTAACTTTGGCCGAAGTTCTGGGCAGAATTGTTTTCGTGGCACTGATTGTTTTAGCTGTCTGGCTGGGCAAAGATATTTACTGGGTTTTCGGCGCTTTGACGGTTGGCAGTGTTTTGAATTTAATAATAGTTTTTTTATTTTCGCGCGAGCATATCAAGTGGCAATGGCAGGTTGATTTGAATATTTGGAAAGAATTAATAAAACGCACCTGGCCGATTGCATTATCAATTTCATTTAATTTGATTTATTTAAAAATGGACACAATAATTTTGTCGCTTTTTCGATCGCAGGGGGAAGTCGGTTTGTACGGCGCGACCTACCGCGTAGTGGATATTCTGACCATGCTTCCGGCTGTTTTCATGGGAATTGTTTTGCCGATAGCATCTGGATATTTTATTCAGAAAAATTTTGTTGAATTAAAAAATATTTTACAAAAATCCTTTGACGCTTTGATTATTTTCGCTGTGCCGATTGTGACCGGCACGATGATTATCGCCGGCAAAGTCATGGTTTTCGTGGCTGGCGAGGATTTTGCTTTATCGGGCGATATTTTAAAAGTTCTGATCCTGGCTTCGGGCGCGATTTTTGCCACCAGTCTATTTTCTTACGCAGTCGTGGCGGTCGACAGACAGAAAAGTATGATGTGGGGATATTTAACTGCCGCGGTTTTAACCTTGATCGGATATTTTGTTTTTATTCCAAAATTCGGATATTGGGGCGCGGCCTGGATGACGGTTTTTAGCGAGATTTTAATTTTATGTTGGACCGCGATTTTGATTTACCGGGCGATAAAGTTTTTCCCTTCATTAAAAACATTTGCCAGAGCAATTCCCGCCGCCTTGATTATGGCCGGTGTGATTTATTTCCTGCGTAGCTGGCACGTGATGATTCTATTAGTAATTTCAGTGGTTGTTTATTTTTCATTTTTATATTTATTCGGAGGGATCAAAAGGCAAGAGATTCAGGAACTGATTAAATTAAAATAAGCCGCTATGATTCCACAAACAAAAGTATTAATTACCAAGTTTCCTTTTCGCTCGAGAATCGGAGGAGTGGAGAAGCACACTTTTCAAATAGTTGAAAATTTGCAAAATCAAGGCATTGATTTTTTTTTACTGTCGTCATGTTCAGTAATGCTTAGCGAATTTCGCAAGCGTGGCTGGCGAGCGGAGCGCTGGTGGCTCGGACTTGCGCCCGTTAGCGCCGGAACCAAGTTGTTGTTTTTATTTTCCCTACCTTTTTTAATTATTAGTGCGATAATTGCTCTTGTTTATTACAAAATAGCTCATAAAGTTGAAAAATTATATTGTCTGACAATAACGGAAAAACTGATTTTTACTCCGATTGCTTCACTGCTCGGTTACGAAATTATTTGGCTGGAGCATTTGTCAATTGATCCGGTAATAGCGAAAAATATTTACAAAGTCTTTTACAAATGGTGGAGCGGTCTGGTCGTAATCGTGGCGATTTCTCAATTTGTCAGGCAGGAACTGGAGAATATTGGAATTAAAAACGTCAAAGTTATTTATCACGGCGTTGATCCCGAGAAATACAAAAAGCAGGAAGATCTTTTCGGCGCTATGGCCGAAAGAAAAACAATTGATTATGATAAAAATAATTTTACAATCGGTTGTGTGGCGAGATTGGAAAAGGTCAAGGGCTTGGAATATTTAGTTAAGGCTGTTGATTTAATAAAAGCTGAAATTCCTGAGATTGATTGTGTGATTGTCGGAGAAGGATCGCAGCGAGACAATTTGCATTGGTTAATTGAAACTTTGAATCTGCAGAATAAGATCAAGTTGGTCGGATATAAAGATAATTTTCCGGATTGGATTTATAATTTTGATGTTTTTGTTTTGCCTAGCCTGAAAGAGTCTCTTGGTGTCCTCGCGATTGAAGCCATGGCTTGCGGCCGACCGGTGATTGCCACGAAAAGTGGAGGGACAGTCGAAATTATTGACAATGAAAAGCATGGAATGCTAGTCGAGCCGGGCAATCCGAGAGCTCTGGCCGAGGCGATCCTGTGGTTGCACAAGAATCCTGACTTGGCGGTGAAATACGCCGAGGCGGCTAGAGAAAAAGTTGCGGAGAAATTTTTATTAAGCGAAATGCTGATTGAGTATAGGAAACTTTTGATTTATTGAATATAAATTTTATTAATTGGTGGACTGAAACAATGCGAGCGTTGACATTTCTGGTATAAGAATAGTATATTGTTATTGTGCTATTTGGAGGAACGAGGCTGATTTGAAGGCATTTTGTTGGATAAAATGAGCAATAGTTAAAATTATAAATAATAAAAAA
This sequence comes from uncultured Gammaproteobacteria bacterium, assembly GCA_964590105.1. Classification (GTDB taxonomy): domain Bacteria; phylum Patescibacteriota; class Patescibacteriia; order UBA11705; family JABHMO01; genus JABMRF01. The sequence goes on along the minus strand of CAZPYM010000002.1, from coordinate 88,177 downwards.
ACGTATGGGTTTTTTTGATAAATTTAGAGGTAAAAAATTGGCAGAAGGGGCGACGGGACAGCAGAAAGAGACTCCCCAAGGAAGCGCAAACTATGTAAAATTTATGGAAAAGGAAAAAGGCTGGGAGGGCGTTTTGGAGAAGGCGAAAAAGCTCGTGGAAGATGCGGATAAGCTTCTAGAAACCAAAAGCGTCGTGGCTGATAAAACTTTGTCGGGCGGGCCTTTTATTAAAGAATTGAGACAGGCAAGAGAATTGAAGCTGTGGGCGGACTCTATTTATAGAGATATAAAGGCGTTTAAGTCTTTTGATCCGGCGCTTTCACCAAAGGAAGCGTTGCATACTTGGTCGAAAAGCGTAGACAAGACAGAGCGGGATAAACATGATATTTTTGCTCGCATGGTGGGCGCAATTGATGATATTGATTTGGCAATAGATTTTTTTCGTAGAGCGCAAAATGGTTTTGAGGATTATGAGCGTGGAAATGTGACACACCGGATTGAGAGTATTCAGAAAGGAACCAGAAGTTTTGGAAAGATCGCCGGCGACAGCGGGGATTCAACCACATTCGAAAAAGTAAAAGAAACCAGAATTAGTAAGGCGCCTGACGGGAAAAGGAAAGTCGGGGAGCTAATCAGGCAGGGAGATATCTAATAGAAAAGATAAAAGCTCTGCGTTGCAGAGCTTTTTTGTTACAAAAAAAATACCCAGCGAACGATCTCGTTGGGTTAATTTTTACAAAATAGTTTCCGCCGTTGACGGCTGGTCGTCGATCGGAACAGCCTAGCCTTGTTTCCATGATTCAACCACCACCGGATCCTGTTCGGCAAGGAATCCATCAATAAGCAGTCGGTTTTCTCTGGCATACTTTGAGTTTTGTGGCCAGGTCGAGGCGGTCTCGCGTAGCTGGATCAGGAATTGACCGAGCTGGTTGTACCCGCAAGCCATATCCTTCCACTTCTCGTTAGCTTCTTTCGTCAGGTCGTGCCAGCTTCTTGCGTCATTTTCTACACCAGCAAGCCGGGATAACGCCCTAGCTAATCTGTGCAATGATTGCGGATGATCAATTGTCCAGCGCAGGATATCTCTGGGGCTCGAGGTTACTTCGTATCCGTCTTCATTTCGTATGGTGATTCTCACGCTTTCATTAAAGGGGTTCCCAAAAACAAAGTTCACGCGCGGAATCTGTAGCAAAGACCATTTGTTGACGGGGTTTTCGTCTGTTTCCATGACATGTCCATAGTTCCGGCGCAGGCCACCCACTGTCCAGTGGATGACATCAGAAGCGATGAGAAAATCCTCGCGCGAAACAGTTTCTTGCTGTGTTGCCAAGAGTTCGCTTTTCATTTGCCAGTAGTAGTGGTCTTCAAATAGCAATGGAGCTACTGTGTCGCAGTGCAGTCGGCCTTCTTTGTCAAGGAATAGATAGTAGTGTTTGCGTCTCAGATCGTCAATAAGGCTTACAATAATGTAAGCGCAGGCAACCATGCTTATAATTCCGAGAGGAATGAATGCTGTTGGAGGGGGAGGAGATAAAATGCCAGTAAGTGAGAGATTAATAAAGTAGAAAAGAACTGTGAGGCATACACCACAAATCCAGCCAAAAAATCCGAGCCGTGTTTTAACTTCTTTGCTTTTCGGCAGGCAGTGTTTACAAATTTCAACCCTTTGTGTGTTTCCCATTTTTTTCTCCTTGGCAGACCATTCTCTGCCAGCTGAACGCGCCTAAGGCGACCATCCGTTTTCCGCCCTGTTGCGGAGAACAGCATTTCGACCAAGGCCAAGACCATTGTCAAAATACAGCGAAATCACTACAATAGTAGCAGTGTTTTAGTATAGAGGAAAGAAGGGGCTTTGTCAATTCAGTTCGCTAAACTGCGCCAAACAAAACGCTAAATCACGCGAAACTATGTTTCTGAACATTTTGCTAATTGCCTACATTCTATTATTCTCCTTCCTCGCCTGGAAAAAAATTGATTGGGCGCTGGCTTTGGTTGTTTTTTGTTTACCGACGTATTTGATTAGATTCACGGTTTTAGGAATTCCCGCGACTTTGCTGGAATCGATGATTCTGCTTTTATTTTTAATATGGCTGGCGCGCAATTTCAAAAAACGGCGCGATTTTTCTTTCGGAGGTTATGGATATTTGATTTTAATTTTTCTAGTCGCGGCCACAATTGCTGTCTTTGTTTCGCCGGATCGAATTGCCGCGCAGGGAATCTGGAAAGCATATTTTATTGAACCAATTTTGTTTTTTATTGTGTTTGTGAATAGCATGAAGAACCGCGAACATTGGAGTCTAATTGTAGGGGCGCTTGGTTCTTCGGCTTTGCTGGTGGCAATTCCCGCTATTATTCAAAAATTTACCGGATTTGGCATTGCCAATCCTTTCTGGGCGGCGGAAGAAACGCGGCGGGTTGTTTCCTGGTATGGATTTCCAAATGCAGTCGGACTTTATTTGGCGCCGATTGTTGTTTTGTTTTTGGGAATGTTTTTCTGGCAAGGGAGACGCGATAAATCGCGTTTTTACCAAGGGCTGGTTATTGTGGCGGCGATCGCCGCGATTGTCTTCGCCCGATCTGAAGGCGCCGCGATCGGCATTTTGGCGGCAGTTGTTTTTTTGGGATTCTTTTTTCCGAATAAAAAGTTGCGCCGCACTTCAACCTGCATTTTAATGGCGCTTGTTATACTTGTTTCACTTATTACACCTTTTCGTTCGTATGTGTTTGAAAAAGCCACCATGTCTGACCTGTCAGGCCAGATCCGCGTTCAGCAATGGAAAGAAACTTGGAGCATGTTAACTGACGGCCGGATTATTTCTGGCGCCGGATTAGCCGGCTATCAGACTGTGATCGCTCCGTATCATGCCGAAGGAATTTGGATTAAAGACAAAGGCGATTCAAAATGGCTGGATAAAGTTTTGTATGACGAAGAGTACAAAAAAGCGCACTGGCAGCCGACTGAAATTTACATGTACCCGCATAATTTTTTTCTAAATTTCTGGAGCGAAACCGGACTCTTGGGTTTATTGGCAATTATTGCGCTCATGATAAAGTTTGTTGCCAATTATTGGCGCGTTGAAGAAAAGGAAAATAAAAAAGTTTACCTTGTTTTAATTGCTGTTTTGGTTGCGATTTTTGTCCACGGCTTGGTTGACGCGCAATATTTTAAAAACGATTTAAGTGTTTTGTGGTGGCTGGTTTTTGCGGCCGGCGCAGTGGTGATGCGGGATAGAGAAAAAATAAAGATCAGTTAAACTGCTATGGAATATCAAAACAAAATTTTTACAATATTTATAATAATAGCCGTTGTGGTTATTGCGGCGGCTATGGCAATGGTTTATTTCTGGGGTCTGCCGGCGCTTGAACAGGAGATAAATCAGAATTTTGAAAATAGCCGGGCTCCATTTTTTTGCGAGGGCTACAAGGATTTTTTTATTAATGAATATAACAATGATATCGGTGTGTACATTTATCAATACAGTTGCCCGAAAGAAAATCAGCCGGCCGCGAGTTTTGATTTACTAAAAAAAACATTTTCAGATTTTGAAGTTGCCGAGCAGACGGAGAATTTGTTGATAATGAGAAAGAACGACCGGGAATATTATCAGGACGGTTTTTTGGAAAAACATTTTCAATATATTGAAGACATGGGAGCATTTGTTGTTATGGAGGGCGATTTTGACTCAGTGGATGATTTAGAGTATTATCCAATAGCTTTACAGTATTTTCATAATGCAGTAAATGACTAATGTACGGAGGCGTGCCAGAGTTCCACCAAAGGCGGGCAGGGGTTGAATGGGCCGCTCTCTGCGCCCTAGGCGCACCCGCCTTGGGCGGGGAAAAGCGGAGTAAAATATGTATTTTGTTTATATGTTATTCAGTGAAAAATTGGGAAAATTTTATACTGGTTATTCTCAAGATATTAGCTCACGGTTGAAGCAGCATAATCGTGGGCTAGTACCATTTACTGCAAGAGGAATTCCGTGGGAATTGGTATATTATGGGGCGTTTACTTACAAGGAAGACGCATTGAGAGAAGAGAAGTTTCTAAAAACTGGAAAAGGAAGAGAAAGGCGGGGATATTTACTTGAAAGATATATCCAGGAAAGAAGAAACAAAAGAAGTTAGGGGTAATTTTTGCCTGTCGTATAAACAGAGATGATATAATAGCTTGTGATTATTTACGGAGAGGTGCCAGAGTGGTTGAATGGGACGGTCTCGAAAACCGTTACGTCCGCAAGGGCGTCGAGGGTTCGAATCCCTCCCTCTCCGCCAAAACATATTTACATTGCTAACGATTGTTTCTCTGCTACGGCGGGCAAGCCCGCTGGCCGTTTTTAAGAAAATTTCAAATAGCTTTCAATTCAGAAAGTTCAGAAGCGAGATTTTTTCTGAATTGAAATAAATTTATGAAGAATCAAGAACAATCTTTTGAAACTAAAAAGCGGGAAAGTATTTTAGAAAGGCAAGAAATTATTGCCCCGCCAAATTTTGTTAGTGTTTTCCATGAGACCAAGGAAGAGTTGTTGCCGGCTATTGATCAGGGCGGGCTAAAAACGAATATCGAAACAAAAAATATTGGCGGAGCAGAATCAATGGTAAGGCGAAATGCGATAATTGACAGTTTTCGGCCGGAGGAATTAAAAGCCAAAGGCATCAGTAGAAATAATCTTTATGGTTACCCATTTTTAGAATACGGACACGGTTTAGTTGGCGCTGATCAAAGGTTTATCAAGAGGGAAGAAAGATTTTTGCGAGATGGGTTCGAAACTATGCAAAAGTATAGCCCGGATTTTTTGAGAAAATTGGGCGTGGACTCACCGGAAGCGTATGTTACAAAAATGACTGACCCGCAATACCTAAAATCACAGTATCCGGGGGAGGTCATTGAATTAAAAGTAGATCCTAAAAAAGCCTATGTTGGAGATTTGGAATATATTACTCGAATTATGGAGGATATGCGTCGGGGTTGGACAGAAAACGAGGCCGCGCAACAACAGGCCGAAGAATATTGGAAAAATTTAGTTACCCTTGAGGATTTTTTAATTTGGTATAAAAGACCAGAATGGGCAGAAGATGGAGAGAGTATCAAAGATGCTGATAATTATAGAGATGGGGAACCGTCTGGCACAAGTGAGTTTTGTCCAATTAAGGGTGCGCCAGATAGCTTTCCTTGGAGAATTCAACAGCCTGAAATTTTAATTCCCGAAGATGTTCCCCAAGAGCATATAATGCTGGTAAAATAATTTTGATGTTTAGCTGTTAGAGATTGATAGTTTTTCCGAAAAGTGCTAATCTAAAAATATATGAATCGCCTGATTGATAGTCAATTGGTTGCGGATTATCTTGCCGGCGACGAAGAGTCGCTCGAAATTTTAATTAGAAGCTATTTAAAGCCGATTTACGGTTTTGTTTATAAATATGTAGGTAATGAGCAGAACGCGGAAGATGTTACCCAAGAAGTTTTTATAAAGGTATGGAGCAAGCTAAAAAGATTTGATCAAAGAAAAAGTTTTAAAACCTGGATTTTTTCCATTGCCAAAAATACCTGCATTGACTTATTGAGAAAGAGAAAGACAATTCCTTTTACTGCCTTTGAAAATGAAGAAGGGGAAAATCAACTTATTGAAACGCTCTCTGATCCGGCTCCATTGGCAAATGAAGTTCTTGAACGGTCTGACATTACTGAAACTATTAACGCGGCAATAAATCAATTAACATTGAAATACCGAATGGTTTTATCCTCTCGATACGACGGTGACCTCAGCTTCAAAGAAATTTCCGAGTCGCTTGGCGAGCCGCTTCACACGATAAAAAGTCGTCATCGGCGAGCTTTGATTAAACTTAAACATCTTTTGCCTGAGTCGTAAATAATAATAAAATTAGATAAATAGAATAAAGGGATGCACCAAAATGCGTCCTTTGTTCGTATTAACATATAGAGTATGCGTCAAAATTTAGAAAAACCATTTACTGATCTTAAGTCCGCGGAACCGTCCCGGGGTCTTTTTGATAGGATTATTATTGCCATCAATAAAGAGCGGGAGCGTCGGCAAACCAGGCGATTGTTATTTGGTTTCTTGGTTTTATTATTGGTTTCTTTGATTGCTACGCCAATTTCCGGCGCAATCCTGGCGGAACAAATGGAAAGCTCGGGCGTCTCTTATTTCTTTTCAGCAGCGGTGGGCGATCTGGATACATTTTTTGCCATTTGGCAAGACTTTTGTCTGGCCATATTGGAGTCGTTGCCGATCGCAAGCATAGTAATTTTCTTTTTCAGTTTGGCAGTGGCCATTTTTACGCTTCGTTTATTTTTATATCGGAAAAAATTGCTATTTGGATACCTAAAACAAAGTTTTGCTTAATAACAATAAAATTTTATGGACAAAGAAAAACAAATTAACAAAGAAGAAAATCCAGCTTCTTGTAAAGAGGATAAAAAATTAAAGGGAGTTGATTGCGCTACTCTAAGAGAGTGTTCATTGCGTATAATTTTAAAATGGGTTATCGTCGGTTTGGCCGGTTTTGCTGTTTTCATCTTGATATTCGGCGCCGGTATGATGGTCGGTGGTATGAAGGCAAGATATTCTTATCGTTGGGCGGAGAATTATCATAAAAATTTTGCCGGACCAGAAGGCGGATTTTTGGAAGATTGGCGGGGCGCGCCACCACTGCCTGGAGATTTTATTGAAGGGCATGGTGCCTTTGGAGAGATTATTGAACTTCAAGAAAACGGTTTTGTGATTAAAGGACGGGGCGATATGGAAAAAATAGTTATAATTACCCAAGACACAATAATTAAAACAGGAATGAAAACTGTGGAAAATAATTTAAAAACAGGCGATGCTGTTGTCATCATCGGGTCTCCAAATGAAGCCGGTCAGATTGAAGCCAAGCTCATCCGCGTTTTCAACGGAGAGGCAGAGAGTTTGCCAAAGCCGCCAAAAGGTTCTCGATTTTCATTCATAAAATAATTTATGTTTACTAAATTTTTTCAGTTAATCCTTCGGAAAAAGTTAATAACAGTAATATGCCTGGCATTGATTATTGTCGGCGGATATTTTGGGTATCAGAAATTGACTCCAAGTGATACAGCGCCAAGATATATTACGGCGGCGGCTGTTAAAGGGCCTTTAATTGTTTCAATTTCTGGTAGTGGCCAGGTACTGGCGTCAAATCAAGTCGACATAAAACCTAAAGCTTCCGGCGATGTTACTTATATTAACGCCAAAACCGGCCAGCAAGTAAAAATGGGCGCGCTCCTCGCTCAAATAGACAGCCGGAGCGCTTATCAAACAGTAAAGGACGCGGAAACCAGTCTTGAAACGGCGAAATTAGACTTGGAACAGTTATTGGCGCCGGTGGATTCTTATACGTTGTTGCAGGCAGAGAATTCAATAACCAGCGCGAAAGAATCTTTGACCAAGCTGGGACAAGATCAGGAAAGTGCTGTTCAAGCGCTTCAGCAGAAGAAACAAACGGCGGAAGAAGATTTCGCAACTGCATATAATGACGCATATAATAAAATAGCCAATGCGTTTTTGGATTTGCCGGATATTATGACTGAACTTAATAGTGTTTTGTACAGCAAAACCTTGAGCAGTGGCAACGCACAGTTTAATAATACGATAAACGTGGATTCCCTGGGCAATTCTTTTTTGCCGACGCATTCATCAGAGCGCGCTGCTTTTGAAAACACCTTTCTTAATTCGGCTGAAGCCAGTTATGCGACGGCCAAGACAGCTTACGATGCCAATAGTAGCAATTACAAGAGCGCCAACCTTTATTCTGACACGGAAGTTATTGAAACTCTTTTGGACGAAACAATTGAAACAGCAAAAAACGTATCAGGGACTACAAAAAATGAAATTAACTTGCTCGACGCTTGGGTTGAATACCGAAATGGGTATGGCTTGCAGGTATTCAGCCAGGTGACCAAAGATCAATCTAGCCTCAGTTCGTTTCTGGGCCAGATCAATTCTCATTTGAGCACCTTGTTAGCTATTCAAAAAACAATAAGCCAAGATAAGCAGACAATTATTGACGCTGATGATAACTTGGCCAAGGCGGCAATCAATGATCCGGTTGAAATAGCGCAAAAGCAAAGAAGTTTGCAGGAGTTGGAAGAAAAACTAGTAAAAACAAAAGCGGGCGCGGATGAACTTTCAATCAGAAATAAAAAATTAGCCATTCAGCAAAAAGAAAACTCTTTAAATGATACAAAGCAAAAATTGGCGGATTATTCAGTGCGAGCGCCGTTTGACGGCGTCTTGGCTTCATTTAATATTGCCAAAGGAGATTCAGTCAGCTCTTCCACCACTGTCGGAACGTTGATTACAAACCAAAAAATTGCCCAGCTTACGTTGAATGAAAATGACGCTGCTCAGGTTAAATCAGGACAAAAGGCCAATATTGAATTTGACGCAATTTCAGATTTAACCATCACCGGAGAAGTTGCGGAAATAGATACTCTCGGGACTGTTTCGCAAGGAGTGGTCAGCTATGGCGTGAAAATCGCTTTTGATGTTCAGGATGACAGAATAAAACCGGGAATGAGCGTCAGTGTTTCCATTGTCACGGACGCTAAGCCGAATGTTCTCATGGTTCCGTTCAGCGCGGTAAAAGCTCAAGGAGCAACCAGTTATGTTGAAATCTTGGTGAATAATCAGCCACAGAAACAAACCGTGGTAACAGGCGAAAGCAATGATACTATGATAGAAATCACTGAAGGAATAGAAGAAGGCGCCCAGATTATTACTCAAACAATTTCTAGTAGTACTGCAACCAGCAGCGCCGCTCAGCCGCAAGGCGGGGGTGGCTCTATGGGCGGCATGATGAGGATAATGCAGTGATTAGCATTGTTTGTGTTTGTAATATAGAAATTTATCCGAGCGTAGCATAATGGGAATAACGCAATGAAATTATTTTATGATTAAATGCGAAAATGTTGAAAAAATTTATAAAACTGGCGAAACATCAGTAAAAGTGCTGGACAATGTTAGTTTTGAAATTAAAAAGGGAGAATTTGTGGCGATTATTGGTCCATCAGGCTCGGGTAAATCCACCCTAATGCATATTTTGGGACTGCTCGACCGGCCGACCAGTGGAAGTTATTATTTAAATGATCAGAATGTACTTCAATTAACGGATGATGAGTCGGCTGAAATAAGATCGCAAAAGATTGGATTTGTTTTTCAGTCGTTTAATCTTTTATCGAGAGCCACTGTCCTTAGAAATGTGCTTTTGCCTTTGTTGTATGACAATAAGACTCCGAGAGCAGCTCGTTATGAAAAAGCGAAAGCTGCTCTAATTTCTGCGGGTCTCGAAGAAAGTCGATGGCATAATCTATCAAATCAACTTTCCGGCGGACAGATGCAGAGAGTGGCTATTGCCCGAGCTTTGATTAATGATCCTGATTTGATTTTGGCTGATGAACCTACCGGCAACCTTGATTCAAAGACCGGCGATATTGTGCTGGAAACATTTAAGAAGTTGAATCGAGAAAAAGGGCATACAATAATTATTATTACGCATGAAAAATATGTTGCCGAGCATGCTGACCGAATGATAGAAATAAAAGACGGTAAAATTGTTTCCGATATTAGTGGAGCGATTTTAAAAATTAAATAAAAAATATGCTGGTTTCTGATCTACTGCAGGAAACTTATTTAGCTATTTCCGCTAATCGGGCTAGATCGATTTTGACTATACTTGGTATTGTCATTGGTATTGGTTCGGTGATTGCCATGATTTCAATTGGACAGGGAGCGGCCAAGGGCATTGAGACAAATATTCAAGAGCTTGGTTCAAACCTGTTGGTTGTCTCGCCGGGTTCGCAAAAAAATGTTGGTTCTGTGGTTAGAGGTGGTTCGGGTTCGGCAACAACGCTGACTTCTGAAGATTCTGAGGCAATAAAATTGCAATCTGATCAAATCGAATATGTCGCGCCGACCGTTAGTTCCAGAAAACAAATAAAAACCAAGCAAGGAACAAATACCAATACCAGCATTTATGGCGTTGATTCGTTTTATGGTCTTGTTAAGAATATTGAAATGGAAAGCGGAGCTTTCCTGGTGAATCAGCAGATAGAAAAAATTTCAAAAGTCGCCGTGATTGGGCCTACGGTCAGAGATGACTTGTTCGGTGAGAATTCAAATCCGGTGGGACAAAAAATTAAAATAGAAAATTTAGAGTTCACGATCATTGGAATTACCGCCAGCAAAGGCGGCACTGGCTTTGGCAGTTCAGATGATTTGGTTTATGTGCCGATTACCACTGCCCAGCAATATTTTACCGGCAATCAGGCGGTCAGTAATATTAGTGTTCAAGTAAAAAGTGCGGAAGCGATGAATGAAGTTCAGCAAGAAATTACCAATTTATTGCTTACAAGACATAAAATAGCCGACCCGCTAAGTCCGGATTTTAGCATTATGAATCAGGCTGATATCATGAATACTATGACTTCTGTTACGGATACTTTAACTTTGCTTTTGGGGGCGATTGCCGGGATTTCTCTTTTGGTCGGCGGGATTGGTATTATGAATATGATGTTGACTACGGTTACTGAACGCACCCGTGAGATTGGTTTGCGAAAATCGCTCGGAGCAAAAAACAGGAATATTAGTTCTCAATTTCTTGTAGAAGCGGTTGCCTTGACTTTTATTGGTGGAATTATTGGCGTGATCGTTGGTTGTGGGGCTTCTTGGTTGGTTACAAAATTCAGTGGTACGGCAACGTCGATCTCAATCAGCTCGGTTTTGCTCGCTTTCGGTGTGTCAGCGGCCATTGGAATTGTTTTCGGCTATTATCCGGCCAGGCGTGCAGCTAGGATGAATCCAATTGAAGCTCTGCGTTATGAATAAATTTATTTTAGAACTAGCTTAAGTATTTATATGATCAAAAAAACAGTTGTTATTTTTACTCTGCTCCTTGCTCTTTCAGGTTGCGCCGGCAAGCAGCCGGCAGAAGTTCAAGCCAATGGAAACAATAATCAAAATGCGGATAAACTGGCGGCTGTTTTTGACCCTTTTACTAATAATGAGAAGTTTAAGGAAATTGATTTATCGCAAATTGAATTACAGGTAAATGTTTTTGTTATGGGAAAAACTTCTGATAATTTTATCATTGCAGATAGCATTATCGTAGCGCCGGAAGATTTCAAGTTGCAAGATTTAATGCCTAAACCGCAAAGCGCAGGGGTGGATTCCACCGATAATCAGCCGACTGACATTCAAAAAAATAGCGACAGTAGCGCGCCAAAACCGGATAACCCCGCAAATTTCCAAAATCTTACGCCCGAGCAAAGAGCGCAATTTCAACAGCAGCGAGGTGCTAATGGTCGGACTTGGCAACAGCAAGGGACAGCTGATCAGGCCGGACAGGCAAAAGGGCGCGTTGGAGGAACGGCGGCTTCGCGCGCAAATTTGCAGGGAAAAATTATTCAAAAGGATGCGGCCAGCATTACTATTGAAATCAAAGAAGGAGGATCGAAAATAGTGTTTTTGTCCGATAACACGAAGTTTTACGCGGCAGTTGATGCGGGTGAGCCGGTAGAACAACCTTAAATTTTGTATAAAAGTGCTAAAAATGGCTGCTATTGACAGAAATTGCCAGGCATGCTATACTGCAATCAAGCGTTTGTAAGTTAGTTGTTAAGTTTTTGTAAAATTTTTCCAAAAAGTGATGATTTGCGCAATCAGCGATTTGAGAAAATGTTTTCTGTTTTGGGAAAGGTCGCTTCTTACAAGCCCATTAAAAAATTAAACGCAATCAAGAACTATGGGAAAAAAGTTATTTATTGGAAGTTTGCCTTACAACACTACAGAAGATGAGTTGAAGCAAACTTTTTCTCAAGCAGGCAACGTTGTGTCAGCTAATATCATTACTGATAGAGCAACAGGACGTTCAAAGGGTTTTGGCTTTGTTGAATATGATACTGACGAAGAAGCAAAAGCCGCTGTTGAGATGTTCAATGGCCAGGATTTCAATGGTAGAGCAATCGTTGTAAACGAAGCTCGTCCAATGGCCCCTAGAGATTAATTTAGACTACTGAATATATAAAAAAACAGAGTTTGCGCAGCTCTGTTTTTTTGTTGGATTTTTTTAAATTTACTAACTGATTGCCGTAGACTTTTAATGAGAAAGACATATTTAACCGGTGGGGGTTTGGGGGTAATTGTTGAGCCAGTGGCCGCGGCTATCGTACGAAGCAACATTAACGCTACAAGTAAAATCAATTCTGATAATGTGGCGAGGCGGAGGGATAACCACGAAAATGTTGCTCTGACGCGAATCAATTACCCCCAAAACTTTTGTTACTTTTGGTTACAAAAGTAAAAGCTGGAGTATGAGTAATTCTAAGTTTAAGACCCAATTATTTAAGAGTTTTTTCGTTTTTCGCGAGCGTCAGTGTTGACACAAAAAAGCAAAAAGATTATTATGAGTTGAGGGCAGTTTAACAAAGAGGAGGATGAAATGACTCCTAGCGGTGGCAAAGAAATTTTGAGTCTGAAAATCGTTTGCTCTGACGTGGCCGATCTGCGCAAGCTCTCGGCGCATTTGCGGCGGATTGCGGGCAGGAAAACCATCCGCTTGCAAGTGGTTTTTCCTGGTCAAGGCAAGGAGCTGGTTTTTGAAAATCTGAATCAGTTTAATGAATTCATTGCCAAGTTGTTCCTGGCAGTATTGCGCGGCCGAATAGTGGCCCATGTTTTTTGCAAGCTCACTGGCCACGAGGCTGATATGCTTGTCAATATTGCTGCCGGCTATCAGGTAGGTATTGTTGATGGATGAGAAAATTAAACTCGCAAAAAGCCTTGAAAACTCAAGGCCTTTTTTTGTTTAAAAAGGACATTAAAAACGCTCCAATGTTGGAGCGTTGATTTGATCTCAATCCTTGAGCGGAGGCAAACAGCGACAGCCGCAAATCGGGTAATGAAAGATTTTGTCTGATTTGTAATAAAGTGCTATAATTTATATTGTCAAAAAGTAAGAAATTTTTGCTTTAATAATTATTAATTTTAAATTATGTTGCATCTTGTAGAAAGTTTATACAGCCACGCGCGCAATACTTTGATTTGGTTTATTATTTATTTTGTTATTCAAATGATTATCTGGGCGGCGATGGCGGCTCTGATTTTAATTTATCCGCAGACCCTGTTTATTTTGGTGGCAGTCTTTTTTGTCCTTTTGGCCGCCTTGAATATTTATCTGGCGCTGATCTTTTGCAAGTTCTTGTATAAACTGAAGAAAGCCAAAAGCGCGATGACCTTTAAATAGCGCATAGGGCATGGAACATAGAGTATTTATCAGGTAAATTATTCTAAATAATTTCTAAGTTCCAAATCCCGAATTTAGTATTTAGAATAATTGAGTCATTGGGATTTATTTAGGTCAATTAAAATAATTAGAGTAATTAGAATAATTTTCTTTGTGCTTTCTGTTTTATTGTTTGTAATTTGTAATTTATTTAAAAATTTATGTCTTCAGTAAAAAAATTAATCATTCCCGTGGCCGGCTATGGCACGCGATTTTTGCCCGCCACAAAAGCCCAGCCAAAAGAAATGTTACCCATTGTTGACAAGCCGATTGTTCAATACGTAGTGGAGGATGCTGTGAGGGCAGGAATTGAAACAATTATTTTGGTTACCGGTTCGGGCAAGCGGGCGGTGGAAGATCATTTTGGTTATAATTACGAACTGCAAAATTATCTAAAGAAAATTGGCAAAGAAGAGATGCGGTTGGAAGTCAAAAGAATCGCGGACATGGCCAATTTTATTTATATCAGACAAAAGGGACCGTACGGCAACGGCACGCCGGTGCTTTGTGCTAAACATTTGATTGGCGACGAACCGTTTGCAGTAATGTGGGGCGATGAGTTTTTTTATACCAAGGGAAGGTCGCAATTGGGACAGTTGATTGATGTTTATGAAAAATATGGCGACCCTGTTCTGACGGCGTACGAAGTTTCAAAGCAAGATACGAATAAATATGGTATAATCGACGGAGTGGAAGTTGAGAAAGACGTTATTCAAATTAAATCAATCGTGGAAAAGCCGGGACCGGAAAAAGCGCCGTCAACTCTGGCCTCGCTTGGCGGCTTTGTTTTAACTCCGGATATTTTCGAACAATTGGAAAAAACAAAACTGGGCAAAGGCGGAGAGCTCTGGCTGGTGGACGCGATTTTTGGGCTGTCGAAAAAGCGGCCGATCTACGCCAAGAAAATAAACGGCAAATATTATGATACCGGTTCCAAGCTGGGCTATTTGCGGGCAAATGTTGAGCTGGCTCTGCAGCGACCGGACCTGAAAAAGGAATTTAAAAAATATTTAAAAAGTTTAAATTTATAACAGGAACCTCTGAAAAATATAGCTTCTACTGCAATTTCCAAATTTTAGCTGCAAATTGTTAAAAGCTCGTCAGCTTAATTTAATTATTAAACCTCCTCGCTTTTCACAATTTTCGCTTTAAAATTTGAAAATTTCGTAGCGAATCTATATCTTTCAGAGGTTCCAAAAAAATAAATATGGCCAGCCGAAAAACAAAAATATTTTTTGTCGCCATGGTGATTGTAGGGCTGATTTTTTCCACCACTGCCTGCACCAAGGGCGGCGATACCTCCGCGATTAAAGCTTATAAAAAAGAAAAAATTATTTGGTGGCGCGTTTTTGATAATGAAAGCTCAGTGAAAGATATTATTAGCGCTTATAGACAACTTCATCCTAACGTGACGATCGAATATCGAAAATTGCGTTATGACGAATATGAAAAAGAATTGATTGATGCGCTGGCCGAGGACCGGGGTCCTGACATTATGTCGCTTCACAACACCTGGTTGCCGCGCTATCAGACAAAGTTATTGCCCATGCCGCCAAAAACCGTGACCCCGATAAAATACATGAAGGGAAGCGTGAAAAAAGAAGAGGTGGTGGAATTTGTAACCAAAAAATCTTTAACAGCCGGTGACGTTAGAAAAAAGTTTTTACAAGTGGTTGCTGATGATGTGATTATTAATGACGAAGATAGAAACGAACAGGTCTGGGGTCTGCCACTTAATATGGATACTTTGGTGATGTATTATAATAATGATTTATTGAATAACGCTGGCATTGCCGAGCCGCCGGCGACTTGGACTGATTTTCAGGAGCAGGTAAAAAAAATTACCAAGATAGATGAATCAACCGGCGAAATTTTAGTTTCCGGCGCGGCCATGGGAACCGCAACGAATGTTGCTAGAAGTTTTGATATTTTGTCGCTTCTAATGATGCAGAATCTGGCGCCAATGATTGACGAATCAGGTACTGTTACTTTTGACAAAATGCCAAAGCAGGTTTCCGGCCTGGCATCCGCGCCGGGTCTTGGCGCGCTTGAGTATTATGTCCAATTCGCTTCCCCTCTTTATGAAGGATATTGTTGGAATGACAAAATGCCGGGTTCGCTTGAAGCTTTTATAAACGGTAAAGCGGCCTATTTCTTTGGCTATGCCTATGATCGCGAGCAGATCCTGGCGCAGGCGCCAAAATTGAACTTTGGCATAGCGCCAGTGCCCCAGGTCGGACAAAACCAAAAAGTTAATTATGCTAATTATTGGGTTGAGGCAGTGTCAAATAAAACCAAGATAAAAGATTATGTCTGGGATTTTGTGCAGTTCATGGCTGATGAGAAAAATGTAGTAACATATTTGGACAAATCAAAAAAAGCCACGGCTCTGCGTTCAACCAAATTAATCAATGCACAGCTGGCAGACGATGATTTGGCTGTTTTTGCCGACCAGATATTAACCGCCAAAAGCTGGTATCGCGGGGAAAGCCCGGCGGCCGCGGAACAAATTTTTTCCGATATGGTGAATGCGACTTTGTCCGGAGGGCTGACCAGCAAGGATGCTTTGAAGCAGGCGGCTGAAAAAATGAATTATTCTTACCTCAAAAAATTATGAGAAAAAATATAATATTCATAATTATTCTTATTTGTTTTGGTTTAATAGCCGGACACGCGGCCATGGCTTTTCCGTCGATCGTACCGAGCTCCTGCGCCGGAGATGCTGACGTGAAGGAGTGCAATTTGAGCGCGGTGGAGCAAACAATTGCTACTGTGGCTCAGATTATTCTTGGAATTTCTGGATCACTGGCTCTACTCATGTTTGTAATAGGCGGAGTCATGTATATGACTTCCGGCGGCGCGTCAGGTAGAATCAAGACAGCCACAGGTATTCTAAGTAACGCGGTGATCGGGCTGGCGATAATTTTACTGGCCGGCGTTATCATCAAAATTTTGATTGGGAAATTATCAGGAGTAACATAAACTATGAAAATAAAAAAACTTATAATCCCGACGACATTATTGTGCTGTTTGATGTTATTTTTTTTCCCGCAAGCTAGTGGCGCGGTAAAAGTAAAGGTCGGAACTTGCGACTGCGCAGGAAAATTATCTGGTTTTCTCGTGGACGAACCAGCATGCACAAAATGCGAAGGAACGATTCTTGGTCTGGCTTTGAGTGCAGCAAACAAGCAAATTTGTGTAGACTTTGTTAACGCTGCTAATTGTACGTGGGCTGATCCTAATTGTGATTGCACTTATTCTAAAACCGATGTCAAGGAAGCAGACTGCAATACGAGCATCCTGCCAAAAATTCCAGGAGTTACAGTGAGTGCGACTTGCACACTGACTAACGTAAAGGAAGTGGAAGAAACAGTCGCCCCTGCTGGCGCTGCCGTAGGAGGAACCGGTTCTGCCACCCTTCCAAGCGGTGGAGCTACGGTACCCGCTCCGGCGCTATCCGGTCCATCAGCAGAACAAGCGGTAAAAGACGCCATTGCCAAGGTTGATTCAACTTTTCCGGGCGAGATGGTCAAGACCGATGATGTTTCAGTCTTGGCTGGTAATGCTGTCAGCCTGCTCTTGGGGATAATCGGTTCAATCGCTTTGATAGTTTTCATCTATAGTGGTATAATGTGGATGACTGCTATGGGCGAGTCAAAGAAAATTGACACGGCGGAAAAATCTATGATCTGGGCGGCGCTGGGTTTGTTTGTGATTTTTATCAGTTACATCATTGTTGGTTATATTATTGGAAATTTAGATTTCTGGGGTTAAAAATTTAAATATAAACTAATTAATAATTAATTGAAACGCACATGTATTTAGACAACAAAAAAATCAAGATGATTACAGGCGTCTGCCTTTTTCTCTTGATGGCGATGACAGTGGCTTTGCCGGTTTTAGCTGGTGATAATGAGGGGGATGCTATATATGGCCTTGAGGACATGGGGGAGTTAGGTCTTGGAAAACAGGATCTAAAGGCAACGATCGGCTCAGTTATAAGTGTGATTTTGGGATTCTTGGGAGTAGTAGCTATTGTGATCGTGTTGATGGGCGGCTTTAAGTATATGACAGCCGGAGGCGCAGCAGAGAAAACTGATGAGGCCAAGAAATACATTATCAATGGTATTATCGGCCTGGCAATAATTCTCGCGGCTTACGCCATTACCAGTTTTGTCTTGGACAGCTTAATGACGGCAACAACTGAATAAAAAAGAATCTGCGGGCAGGGGGGGTATTCCTCCTGCCCGGTTCTCATTAAATAATTATTCAGGCAATAGTTGCTTGATGAGAAGTATGAAAAATGCGCGTTCACTTTTAGCCATTTTTATATTACTTGTAATGGGAAGTTTTTTTTACTCTTCTGCTGTTTTGGCTGATAATGGTGAATTGTATGGGCTAAGCAATGTGGAAATTCAGACAGAACTAGGAGATCGGGACCTCAAGGAAACCGCGGGCGCGCTCATCAATGTGGTTTTGGGATTTCTTGGCATAGTGGCCATTGTGCTTATTCTGGTCGGAGGATTCAAGTTTATGGTGGCTGGCGGCAGTGATGAAAAAGCCAAGGAGGCTACGGGATATATCATGTCCGGAATTGTTGGCCTAATTATTATTCTTTCTGCTTACGCTATTACCAGGTTTGTTCTGACTAGTTTAATGGCGGCGACAGTTGAGTAGAAGTTGAAAGGGAAAAGGGAAAATGGAAAAGGGAAAAGTTGAAAGTATTTCCACCAGCTTTATAGTGGCGGGGAATCAGCTATGAAAAATACACATTCAATTCTAATACTTATTATTTTGCTGGCAATTGGAAGTTTTTTTTGTTTTTCCGTTGTGCTGGCCGGAGATACGACCAGTCTAGCCGGCGGGCTGGACAAGGCCGCCAAGATGTCCGGGCTGGCAGTTGAAGGGGCTGATACGCCAACATTGGAATATATAATTGGAAAATATGTTGGCATGGCGGTCAGCTTTTTGGGAATAATTTTCATGATCGTTGTTTTGTACGGTGGTATTACTTGGCTGACTTCCGGCGGCAATCCTGAAAATGTAACAAAAGCGCGCAATACCCTGATCCATGGCGCCATCGGTCTGCTGGTGACCCTCATGGCCTATCAGGTTACGCATTATGTGATTGAAAAAATTGGAACTACAGTAAATTAAATTTATTATGTTTAAAAAATTATTAATTTGTTTGTTATTCATCTCGTTTTTTACGATTAATTTTGTATTAGTTGCGGACGGGGTCATGGCCAATGAAAAAGCAACTGCCAAGGCGCTCAAAGGGCTTGAAACCTCAGCTGGGCCGGCGGGATTAAAAACCGACAAAGTTGATCCGGCGGGCGTGATTGGTAAAGCGATCGGGGTTTTGGTCAGCGTGGCCGGGATCATATTTTTGATAATCGTTGTTTACGGTGGCGTAACTTGGATGACGGCCGCGGGCGCTCCTGAGGGAGTGACCAAAGGCAGGGGCATGATCATAGATGGCGCGATCGGCTTGACGGTGACCATGGCGGCATATGCGATTACATATTACGTGGTTAAGGCAATGACCAGCGCGGTCGGGGTGGAATAAGGAAATTACAAATTATGCGCCCAAAGCGCATCCGCCTATGGCGGACAAATAACAAATTATAAAGGGGAATGAATTTTGCTGGAAATTAATAAATTAAAAATAATATGACTGTAACAAATTTTAAAAAATTGATTAGCATCGGAGTTTTGGCCTCAATGGTATTTATATTTTGCGGGATTGCTGTCGTACAGGCTGCGCCGCCTGCTCCTGCCAGTACAGATTCAATCACCTCCACTCTTGGCAAAGCCGGCGAAGGCATGGGAGCGTCAGCGGCCGGCGGTGTTCCGAACAAGGATTTACCCACTATAGTTGGCGCGGCGATCAAAGTGATTTTAGTTTTACTTGGAATTATTTTACTTGTTTTAGTTATTTATAGCGGTATAATGTGGATGACGGCTGGTGGTAATCCTGAAAGAGTCACCAAAGCAAAAGACATGCTGTCGCAGGCTGTGATCGGGCTGGGTATTGCTCTTGCCGCCTATGCGATTACTTATTTTGTAGTGGACAAATTAACTGTTGCTACCGGCGTTAGCGCGCTCATTAATTCAATATTTATATAACAAGTAATTCGGAAAAATTTATGAAAAATATTATTGCGCTTTGTTTAATGCTCGTGCTTGTCAGTAGTTTTATGATATCACTGACGGCCCAGCCGGTGGCAGCAACTGATTTCAAAACGGAGTTAACGAATAACTTAAATAGTGTAGGTGGAACCGCATATGACACGGAAGATCCGACGCCATTGCCTGAGATGGTCGGAAATATAATAAAAGTTGTTTTAACTTTTCTTGGCGTGGTTGTGATTGTTATCGTAATATACGCCGGATTCCTGTGGATGACGGCAGGAGGCAATCCTGAGGATGTCACCAAGGCTAAGCAGTGGCTGACCAACGCGGTGATTGGCCTCGCTATAATTTTGGCGGCTTACGCTATTACTAACTTTGTGATCACTTCATTGCTTGACGCCACAACGGGTAATTAGTTAAGGGTTTAATTAGAAATTAAATTAGCGTAAATAAAAAAGCTGCCCTTCAAGCATGGATAAGGGCAGCTTTTGGTATATTGAAAAGAGGCGTGAGCCCCCTGACAAACAGTAAATTACAAATTGTGCGCCCAAGGCGCATCCGCCTATGGCGGACCAATAACAAATTACAAACAATAAAGCGGAAATTACAAATTAGCACAAGAGGAGCCCTTCGGGACAAACAATAAAGCGGAAATTACAAACTATCACAAGAGGATACCTTTGGGACAAGTTTTCAATGGGCAACTTAATCCGTCATTAGTTTTTTGAATTCTTCCACCAAGTCAACGGGCGTTGGATCGACTTGATTTAGCAAGGCGAGATAATAGGCGCTCCAGAGTCCCAGCATGAGTGAAGTTAATAATTTGTAAAAAGGCGATCCGCCGCGCATGGTTATAATTTGAGCATTTAATTTATCGCCCAAAATATTTTCAAATATGTCCATTCGTTTCTGGACGCGAGGATGATCGGATAGATCTTTTATTATTATTACTTTGTATTCGCCAACTAAATTGGTGTAACCGACCATTTCATTGTGATTTAATTCCGGAAAAACATTCCAAAAGCTCTGCGTTTTGGTGTTTTCATTAAAATTTATTTTCCAGACCATGGCCACATACTTCCAGATATTTGAAGTATAGATAATCGGAACTTTTCCCTTGATTGATTCAGCGAGCATTTGACCCTGCTCTTCAACTTCAGAATTAATTGATAATGCCGCTTCAATGTCCTTGCTTAGTTCGGGAATATTTAAATCAAGCAGTCCTGAATTTTGAAAAACTTTGAGCATGGCACCGACAACGTAGCCATATGACATCCTAGGCTGGCTCGTGTCCGGCAATTCGATCAGCTGGTAGCCTTTTTCAAGCGCAATTTGCTTGAGCTTTCCGGTATGCGCCAGAATTATTATTTGTTTCATTCCGCGGGCTGCAGCTTCTGCCAGCGCGGCCAGAGTTTCTTCCGTGTTTCCGGAATAGGAATCAAAAAAACCGCACCAGCTCTGGTCAACAAGATTAGGCAGAGTATAGTCGCGGTTGATTTTTATGGGAATATTAAAAGATGATTTTGTGACTGATAAAAAAGTTTTCAGCAAATTGGCCGGCAGAGCGG
Organism: uncultured Gammaproteobacteria bacterium; assembly: GCA_964590105.1. Classification (GTDB taxonomy): domain Bacteria; phylum Patescibacteriota; class Patescibacteriia; order UBA11705; family JABHMO01; genus JABMRF01. Next base: position 67,157 of record CAZPYM010000002.1, on the reverse strand, counting down.
ATCCGCCCAGCCCGCAGAAAATAATTTTTTTTGTATCGGAATTTATTTTAACTTCAATTTCTTTAAAAGCTTGATTAAATTGCTTTGGCAGATCGGCGATTATCTCGTGAAGATTGCTTTTGTCAAATTGTCGGCGCAATTCTTCCATATTTATTTTTGTTTTGAATTATTTCACACTCGCTTATTTTTAACTTATCAAACGTATGTTAATAAAGCAATTAACTTATACACAGTTTGGGGCTAGAAGTTGGTACGCGGTATGCGGAAAGCTGTTTGGAAGTTGGAAATTGGATATGGAGCATGTTTTTATTGAGCGGCTTTTTGCCTTGATTTTTTCCGTCGGATTTGGTATTATTGTTGCGTTAAATAAGTTAAGTAATGAATATTGGCGATAAGTCACAAACGTTTGGAATATTGACTATTTTTTATAATTTCCGCTTTATTGTTTGTAATTTGTTATTTGTCCGCCATGGGCGGATGCGCCTTGGGCGCATAATTTGTAATTTTTCTAAATCGTATGTCCGGTCATTCCAAATGGGCAACAACCAAACGCCGCAAAGACGCGGTTGATTCCAAGAGGGCGAATGCTTTTACCAAGTTGTCGCACAATATTTCAATTGCCGCGAAAAGGGGTGGTGATCCGGAAATGAACTTTTCTTTGTTTACCGCCATTGAAAAAGCCAAAAGTGTCAACATGCCGAAAGACAATATCGAAAAGGCAGTCAAAAGAGGTACGGGGGAATTGGGCGGAGCTATAATTGAAGAGGTTTTGTATGAAGGATTCGGACCGGGCGGAATTGCCATTCTCGTCGAGGGCGTTACCGACAACAAAAATCGCACGACTCCGGAAGTCAGAGCGATTTTGTCAAAATATGGCGGTTCGCTCGGCGCGCAAAATTCAGTCAAATGGATGTTTGAACACAAGGGGGTAATTCATTTACAGGGTGATCAAATAAAAGATAAAGATGAACTGATTTTGGAATTGATTGACAGCGGCGCGGATGATGTTATGGAAGAAGATGGCGGACTGACAATTTATTCCGGGTTCGCCAATTTTGAAAAAATTAAAAAACAGCTTGAGCAAAAGAGTTTAAAATTAGCATACGCTGAAATGGAATGGGTGGCAAAGGAAAAGCAAAGCGCGAGTGATGAAATCAGTGAAAAAATTCAGAATATTGTTGAAATACTGGAAGAGCAAGACGATATTAATTCAGTTTATGTTAACGTGGATTAACGAGAAAGCAATCTAGCGAGATAAGCGATTGTGCCTGTGGCGCTTGTGTCAGAGTTCAAAATCTTGAACCCTTACTTAGGCGCTTGCTTGCTAGCTTGCTGAACTATTTGTATGCGAAAGCAACGCACAATCCTCGGAATTGACCCTGGTTACGGTCTAACCGGTTTCGGCGTGATTGAAGTTGAGGGTTCAAAAATGAAATGCCTGGATTATGGCGTGATTAAAACCGGACAGGAGGATGAATTTATTCAGCGGCTGAAATATTTAAGTAAGGATTTGAAATCAATAATAAAAAAATATCAGCCGGATTTGGTGGCGGTGGAAGAGCTGTTTTTCTTTAAAAACGTTAAAACCGCGCTTAAAGTCGGGCAGGCGCGTGGTGTAATTCTCCTGACCGCGGTTGAAGCGGGAAAAGAGGTGGTTGAATTTACTCCGCTGCAGATAAAACAGGCAATAACCGGCTATGGCCGGGCGGAAAAAGGTCAAATGCAGCAAATGGTAAAAGCTTTGCTCAATTTAAAACAGATTCCAAAACCGGATGATGCGGCTGACGCCTTGGCTACGGCGATCTGCGCGGCCAATAGCTATAAATTGAAGGTTGAAAGCAAGAAATAAGAAAACAAGAAAACAAAAAGGCAACGAAACATTGGAATAACAAAACAACGGAGCAACGAAACAATAAAACAAGGAGACGTTGCTTGCTGAAAGGAAAAATTAAAATTCAAAAATAATAAATTATAATTTGCCAGCAGCAAGAGTATAAATATGACTAGAAATAATATATGGGAAAAATTAGGATCAAGTTTTTTTTATAGAGGGCAATTCAGGCTCAGAAAAAGTGCGCTTTTTGGTTTTTTTGTTTTTTTGCTTTTATGCTTTTTTGTTTTTTTACCAAAAGGGGCTATTTTCGCTCAGGAAGAGCCGGTTATTCAGCTGCCGGTTATCAAGGCTGTTGCGGGAGAAGACAAAAATATAGTGGCCAAAAACCAGGTGGTTTTTTCAGCCTTGGGTTCTGTTGTCTCCGGCGTGGATAATCCGGAATATTTTTGGGATTTTGGCGACGGCGATGTGGCCAGCGGCAAGGAGGTTGCTCATGTTTATTATTCATCCGGAGTCTATCGCGCCAGCCTGCGGATCGTGGGCTACTCCAATAGTTTGAAATACGAAAGCGGCGATGAAGTGATGGTAAGCGTTGACAAAGACGTGGTCGTGTTGATTTCTGATAAAGCTGTTGACGATGAAAAATTTCGCGGTGTAAATAATATTGCTAGCTCTCAAGGGATATTGGTCGTTAACATCAATCAACAGGGAGAGGTAGACTATGTTATTGAGAAGGAACTGGCTCAGCAGGTTTTAAAAAGCAAGGAAAATATTCGTCAAGCCGGCGCTGTAATTATTTGGACGGATAAAAATTTTGGTTTGAATGCTTTTCTTGAAGCGGCGCAAAATTTAACCAGGAGTTCGAGCGAAAATGGCGGTGATTTGAATAGTTTTGGTTTCCAAAATAAATTTTTTGTAGTAGTTACCGAACAAAATTTTTCCGCCACGGCCAAATTGGCGCAAAGCTTATATAATCTTCTAAATCCGCAATTCATTGTCCTGACTAAACCGGCGGCGGCCAATGATGTTTTTAGCAGTTCTGATTTTGAATCTTTGCTAAACAAATTGCGCGCCAGTCAAGTGGATTATCGTTTGGTCGGTCTGCATACGCAAAGAGATGCCAGTACATTGAAGCCTTGGAATTTTTTGTCTTATTGTGTGGGCTACATGGTTGATAATGGCGTGCCGATTAATACTATTTATCTAATTTTAATTTTGCCGGTTATCGCCACCATCATGGCTTTTTCTCGGCAGATTATCGGTGTCAAGGCGCTTGGAATTTACACGCCATCGATCGTGGCAGTTACTTTTTTGGTTACCGGATTGAAATACGGACTGGCGTTGTTCTTGATAACTCTGCTAGTCGGAACACTCGGGCGTCTGTTGGCTAGAAAAATTCAATTGTCATATTTACCGAGGATGGCCATTGTTCTTAGCTTGGTAAGTTTTTCGATTTTTGTGATTTTTTTGCTCGGCGCCAGATTTGGGAAAAACGGTTTGCTGGAAATGTCGATTTTTCCGATTTTGGTTATCGTGCTTTTGACTGAAAAATTTATTTCCGTGCAAATTGAAAGAGGAAACAAGAGCGCGGTCATGTTGATTTTGGAAACTCTTTTCTTGTCAGTGCTCTGTTATTGGGTGGCGAGCTGGCAAACATTGCGCACGCTGATCCTGGGTTATCCGGAATATATACTATTAACTGTTATTATTAATTTATTGATTGGTAAGTGGACCGGTTTGCGTTTAACTGAATATTATCGTTTTCGAAAGGTTATAAAAAATGTTGAGTTGGCTGAAAAAAAGTAAGCAGGTTCTCGGCATGAATGCCAGGAATTTGACTTTTGTCCGGCCCGGCGCTTCCAAGAAGAAGATCAAATTGGTTGACGAAAAATTACGCACCAAAAGACTTCTGGTGAAGCATGAATTACCGGTGTCAAGAATCATTGCGGCTATTCGTAATCGCAAGGAATTTTATAATTTCGACTGGGCCTCCCTGCCGAAAAGTTTTGTTTTAAAGCCAAATCAAGGACTTGGCGGCGAGGGCATTATGGTTACTTTTGGTCGGAAAAAAAATGGCAAGTGGGTATTACCGCTTGACCGCGAAGCGAGTGTGCAAGATATCATGCTTCGAGTTTCCAATATTCTGGACGGTGATTATTCCAAAACAAATGCGCCGGATGCGGCTTTTTTCGAAGAAAGACTGAAAATTCACCCCGTATTTAAACTATATAGTTACAAAGGAATTCCGGATATTCGAGTTATTGTTTACAATAAGGTTCCTGTGATGGCTATGCTTCGATTGCCTACCAAGGAATCAAGAGGAAAAGCCAATTTGCATCAGGGCGGAATTTGCGTTGGGCTTGATATTTCTACCGGAGTGACCACTTATGCGATTCATCATGATCGTTTGATTGAGAATTTGCCTGATATGAAATTGCCTTTGCGCGGGATCAAAATTCCAAACTGGGAAAATATATTAACACTGGCTGTCAAAGCTGCTGTTGCCTGTGGTCTAAATTATGTTGGCGTAGACATTGCTATGGACAGAGAAAAAGGGCCGGTAATTTTGGAATTAAATGCGCATCCCGGACTGTCAATTCAGATTGCTAATTTAGCTCCGATCAAGGATCGGCTTTTGCGGGTAAAAGGATTGAAAATAAAAACAGTGAAAAAGGGAATTGCGGTAGCCAAGGAACTTTTTGGCGGTGAAATTGAAAGCGAGGTTGAGGAAATGACCGGCAAGCGAGTGCTGGGCATTATTAACCCGATAAAAATTAAAGATAAAGACGGTCAATGGGTGGCGATTGAAGCCAAGTTGGACACTGGGGCCGGCATTACGGCGATTGATGAAAACCTGGCCAGACAATTGGGTTTTGGTGAGGCCATTGAATATTATGAAAAATTTAATATCAAACGCGTCATGACAGCGGAAGAAGTGGCAGAGCTAAGCCGGAAAAAGGTTTGGCTTGAACTGGAAAAACATCCTGACATTGTGGCTATTGCGAAAACATTCAGCAGTCATGGAGTTTCTTATCGAATGGAGATTCCTTTGAAGATCGAACTTGAAGGAGTGGAAATAAATAGCAATGCTTCGGTGATTATGCGCGAAAATTTAAAATATCCGGTTTTAGTCGGCCGGCGGGACTTGAAAAAATTTTTAATCGATCCTACCAAGTAAAGGGGTAACACGACCCTCGACTCGTCGTTCCTCCTCGTTCGGGTTGACACAGGAAAGTGAATTAGTTATTAACACGAATGACTAAGGAACACACGAATGACGCGAATTATAGATCAAATTTAAATAAAGTATAGTAAAGCGAGAGATTCTATATTCTCTTAATCCCTTAATTCTCTTAATCTCTTAATTCGCTAATTCGCCAATTCACTAATTTACTTAATTTCCCGAACCCATTTATGAAGCTATTGATAATCGGACCGCGCTCTATTGAAAATAACCAAATAATGATCGAGGCGAAAAGGCGCGGCCATGAAGTTCTGCGCACTTCCTTGCATAAAATTTCATTGATTGTTAAGGATAACAAAATGCAGGCCTTTTGGCGCGGTGAAAAATTGGAAAATTTTGATGTTTGCTTGTTCCGTGGCATTGCTCCGTATTTTGCCAAGGCAAAAACATTGGCTCGCTACTTCAAGTTCTCCGGCACGGAAGTGATTGACCGCGAACTGTACAACAAGGCTTATGAATTTGACAAAATGTTCATGTCGTTTGAATTTTTTCAGGAAAACCTTCCCTGTGTTGACACCTTTCACTTTTCAACTTTTGAAGAGTTTAGCCGATATTTAACAAAGATTCCGCGGCCGGTTCTGATTAAGGACATAAACGGCATGCACAGCCGAAATATTTATTCATTTAAAACAAAAAAAGGGTTGGAACAGTTTTTTATCAAGAGAAAGAATAGGGTTGAGCGATTTTTAATTCAGAAAAAGGTAAATGCTGATTTTTACTTCCGCGTTTTAGTTGTTGGCGATAAAATACTGGGAGTAATGCAAAGAATGAGCTACTATAATTCGGAAAGAAAAAAGGTTCCTTTGGAAAAGCGTTCAACGCCCGCTATTCTAACCGAAGAATTGAAAGCACTGGCTTTAAAAGCGGCCAAGGCCACCAATACTGACATTGCTGGCGTTGACATTATTCGGGATGGCGACCAGCAAAAGTTGCTTGAAGTCAATCGCTCACCAAAGTTTAAGCGATTCACGCGGGTTGTCGGCATCAATGTTGCGGAAGAGATTGTTAAATATCTGGAGAATTGCTAAACCCCGTTTTGTTTAAACAGTTTAACAATTTAGCAATTTAACAGTTTGTTACTATATTCCTATGTTAAACAAAAAAGATTTTAATTATTTTAGTACTTACTTAATTGGAGCGGAAGCGGAAAAGAGAGGTATAAAAGTCGTTCGGATATTTAAGTCCGGGATCTTGTCCCAGAAAAGTTTTTTAGAATTGCAATACAAGGGACGGAGGGAGGTAATCGTCGGGCAAAGAACGTCAGAAACAGATTGCATTGCTTTTTGGATTCAGAGGAACAAAGAACTGGCAAAATATTTTTTCCGCCGGGCCGGAATTCAAGTGGCCAGAAGCCGGGTTTTTGATTATCGAAAAATAAAAGAAATTTTAGATTTTTGCAGAAAAATAAAATATCCGGTTGTGATCAAGCCACTGAGTGGCATTCAGGGAAAAAAAGTATTTGTCGGACTTGATTCAGAGGCCAAAGTTCGAAGGGCTTTGAAAGAATTCAAAACCGGCTTATTTAAAACAGTTATTGTGGAAAAGGAATTTATCGGCGAGGAATATCGCATTTTCGCCACCCGGGAAAGATATGTGGCAGCCATTCATCGCGTGCCGGCAAATGTGGTTGGCGACGGTATTCGTTCGATCAAGCAATTGATTGAGCTGAAAAACAAAGATCCGCGGCGTGGCCGGGGACATGAAAAAAGCCTGGTAAAAATTAAAGTTGATAATATAGTTAGGGAGCTTTTGGAAAAACAAAAATTAAAACTTTCCACCGTTCTGGAAAAAGACCATTTGGTTTATTTACGCGTGAATTCAAATATCTCCACTGGCGGCGACAGTTATGACGCGACTGATATTGTTAATCCAAAGATAAAAAAATTGGCAGTTAAAATAATTCAGGCAATTCCCGGTTTGGCTTTCGCGGGCATTGATTATTTAACCAAAGATATTACTGCCGAGCCAACCAGTCGAAATTATATTATTATTGAGGTTAATGATTCTCCCATGATTTCGATGCACCACATTCCGTATGTCGGCGAACCGAGAAACGCGGCCGGCGCGATCATTGACCAGCTTTTTCCTGAAACAAAAGGCTACTAATTACCAATCTGCTATGAATCTACGCATTCCTACGAATATTAGTAGCCAATTCGTAATTCGTAACCGATGAAAAACGGTAATATTAGCAACGAAACGCCAAGCCGCCATTGACATTTTTTAAATAGCGCATTATAATAACACCTTAAAGTAAATAAGAAACTTGATCTTTTCTATCGCGTTAGTCATGGAGTCCCGCGCAGTGCGGGAGGAACATGATCAGCGTAAACGCGGAGGTGCGTCATGAGTAGGCCGGTTAGTGTCGGTCAGTACCATAAGCATAATCTGATGGCCATTCTGGCCAGCAAGGTTAATTGGGATGAGCTGGACGGCAAGAGATGATTGAGAAGCCTGTTCAAGTCGGCGCCGAGTTTAGGCGATTCTTGAAGAATTGCGGGGTCGGGTGATGATACTTCAGAGTTCAAAGCTCGTGATTGACCGCAGCCAGCCGTTTGATCCATCGGTTTTCATCGGTGAAAAAGGCTGGAAGATTGACGAGCAGGACGGGCGTTCGCTCGCGCTCGTAGAAATTGACTTGAGCGAAATTCGCTTGGAGAACATGCTCCGGCCGGAAGATGGCGGGTCGATTCAGGGAGAGAAAAAGCTGAAGCGGCTCAAGGCGGTTGGTCATGTTCGGCTGGACGCGGCTGTATTCAAAGCGCTGTGGGATAATCCGTATCTGATTCCCGAGCATTGGAAAGGAAAGTATGTTTGTTTTGAAGGAACTGTCCTGTGGTCGCCTCGTGGTCTTCGCTTTGTGCTATTCCTGTGCTTGCGTGGCTCGCGGTGGGACTGGTACTACTACTGGCTTGGCCGTAACTGTGGTGACGATCGTCCGTCGGCAGTCCTCGCAAGTGTGTAGCGCTTTGCTTGCCCTGAACCCGAGCGACGAAGGAGTGAGTGGTTCAGGGCGCTTGGATGCCTAGATCTTCTAGCTTTTTTGTCCTTTGTTTTTAACACTCATCGGATGCCAACATAATTGTTAGCGTCCGATTTTATTTGTGCTAGACGGTTTAATCAAAGGTTCCAAGCATTGCTGGGGATATTGAATCATTGCTGCGGGCATGGTATTGTAAGAGAAATAGTACAAATTGTAGATTTCTAGTCAATTGCCAGAAAGTCACAACCCATGAAAAACGAACATACAATTTTTTTATGCCGGCGCGCGAAACAAAGAGGCATTAAATGTCAAACTTTAGAATCTGATGATTCTTTTTGCGTTTTATCCAAAGGGAAACAAATACACTTAGTATACGGCGGAATTGTCAGTGACAATTCTTCGGCCAGCGGATATGAGCTGGCTCGTTCAAAGGTTGTGGCCAGAGAGTTTTTGAAAATTAATAAATTTCCAGTTCTGCCGCAGATCAAAACAAAAGAATTCGGCGAAGCGAAAAAGTTTCTTGAAAAACACAAAAAGGTTGTTGTGAAGCCAATGAAATTGAAACAAGGCAAAGGAATCTCGGTGGGCATTGAAACAGTACGGCAATTAAAGCAGGCCTGGCGTTATGCAAATCAATTTACAAAACACAGCAAGGTCATTGAGAAATATTATCCGGGGGTTGATCATAGGGTTTTGGTAATAAATTATAAGAACGTTTTTGCGGTTCAGAGATTTCCGGCTTATGTAATCGGTAATGGAAGGGATTCGATAAAAAAATTGATTAGCATAAAAAATTTGCAGGAAACGCCGGAGCAGAGGAAAAAGCCGATTATCATTGATCAGCCCATGAAAGCGTTTTTGTCCGGGCAAAAATTAAGTTTATATTACGTTCCGAAAGAAAATCAAAAAATTATATTGCGGGGGACGGCCAATATTCATACCGGCGGCGAGTCAAGAGACTGCACGGACGAATTATCTTCGGAAGTAAAAAAACAAGCAATCACCATTGCCAAGCTTTTAAAAACAGATGTGATTGGTATTGATTATTTGGCTGAAGACATTAACAAAAAAAGATATATAATAGAATTAAATAGCGATCCGGGCGTCCAGCTTCATCATTTCCCGACTCATGGAAAAAAGCGCGAGCCGATTGAGAAATTTTTGGATATGCTGTTTTAACGCGGATTTAACGCGCGGATAAGGCGGAGGGTTCAATTTTTGGAGCTGGTTTTGCATATTGAATCATGGCCGTAGGTGTGATATTGTGTTAATATCTTTTACTGTGTTTTTTGGATATGAATTTGGTTGGTAATTTCCTGTTATTAACTATCAATTAACGTTCTCCATCCTCATGCCTATCCCCCAACTTCGAGTCATCCGTCATCGGCCAGAATATCAGAGAAAAAGATTTGGTCGGCAGATGAAGAAAAAATTTAAACGATGGTTCTTCCAACTTTTTAAGCTTGGAGTGGTTTGCTTTTTCTTGTTTGTAATTTACCTGATTGGCGCCTTTGCCTGGTATTCGCGGTCATTGCCTGATCCGAATAAAATTTTAGAGAGAAATTTGGCGCAAAGCACCAAGATTTATGATCGGGATGAAAAAACAGTTCTCTATGATGTGCATGGCGAGCAAAAAAGAACTTTGGTCAAGCTATCGGATATTCCTGATTATGTGAAATGGGCGACTATTTCAGCGGAAGACAAACATTTTTACGAACACAGCGGATTTAATATATTGGCGATGATCAAGGGGGCGATTGTTGATCCCCTGATGGGCAAGAGAGCTCGCGGTGGTTCAACTTTGACTCAGCAATTTGTTAAGAACGCTATTTTAACTAATGAAAGGAAAATTTCCAGGAAAATAAAAGAATTTATTCTGTCTTATAAAATTGAAAAAGCTTTTTCTAAGGATGATATTTTGCAGATGTATTTGAACGAAATCCCGTACGGGTCTGTTTCGTACGGCGTTCAGTCCGCTAGCCAGACTTATTTTAATCAGGACGTTGAAGATTTAACCTTGGGGCAAGCGGCAGTTCTTGCCGCCCTGCCAAAAGCGCCGACCTATTATTCGCCGTTTGGAAGCCATAAGGATGAATTACTTGGGCGCCAACAGTATGTTTTGGGCCAAATGGTTGACAATGGTTACATTACCGAGGAGCAGTCCAAAGCGGCGGCCGCGGAGAAAATTGAATTTGCTCTAAAAAAACAATCAATCACTGCGCCGCATTTTGTAATGTATGTCAAAGAGCTTCTCAGTGAAAAACTCGGCGACGAACTGGTTGAGAGCGGCGGCCTCAAAGTGGTGACTACGCTGGATCTGGGAAAGCAAGAAATTGCCGAACAGGCAGTTACAAATGGCGTTGAAAATAAAGGCGCGCAATATAATTTTTATAATGCCTCTTTGGTGTCATTAGATCCACGAACTGGACAGATTTTGGCCATGGTTGGTTCAAAGGATTATTTTGATATTGAGCATGACGGAAATGTTAATGTGGCTTTGAGTCTGCGCCAGCCTGGATCATCAATTAAGCCTTTGGTTTATACAGCCGTTTTTCAAAAAGGCTATACGCCCGATACCGTTCTCTATGATGTGGAAACAACTTTCAAAACAGAAATAAAAGATTATCATCCGCTAAATTATGATTTAGTTGAACATGGGCCGGTGACGATGAGGAAAGCCTTGGCCGGATCGCTGAATATTCCGGCGGTCAAAACTATTTATTTGGTGGGCGTGCAAAAAGTAATTGATCTCCTGGAATTATTCGGTTATACGTCATTTGAAGACCGTAGTCGTTTTGGTTTATCCCTTGTCCTTGGCGGAGGCGAAGTCAGGTTGCTGGAACACACAGCCGCTTTTGCCACTCTGGCTAATGAAGGTGTGTATCATCCGCCGGTAGCCATTTTGCGAGTTGAAGACAGCAAGGGCAATGTCCTTATTAAATTCGAAGAAAGAAAAAGAAAAGCCATTGACGCGAAGATTGCCAATTTGACTACTAATATTTTGTCTGACGACAGCGCGCGCGCCTATGTTTTTGGTGCCGGCAGTAATTTGACCTTGCCCGGCCGGCCGGTAGCCGCCAAAACAGGCACAACCAATGATTACCGTGATGCCTGGACAATGGGATATACTCCATCTCTTGCCACAGGCGTCTGGGTTGGCAACAATGATAATTCGGCAATGAAAAAAGGCGCAGCCGGCGGCGTAGTGGCGGTGCCTATCTGGAATGAGTATATGAAAAAAGCGCTGGAAGGAACAGCAGTGGAAAATTTCCCGGCAGTTGAAATTGAAAAAACCGGTAAGCCTGTTTTGGATGGTGAAATTTCACCGGTAAAAATTATTAAAATTGATAAATATAGCGGCAAGTTGGCAACCGATCTGACTCCGCCGGAAGCAATTGAAGAAAAAGAGTTCATGGACGCGCATTGCATTTTACAGTATGTTTACAAAGATGATCCGCGCGGCGGCGCGCCTGATGATCCGGTAAAAGCTGATTATCAGTACCAATTTTGGGAAGAGGCAGTGCAGTCATGGTTGAAATCAGCGACTGAAGAGGCCGGCAAAGAGTTTACGACGAACCAGCCGCCAAGCGAATTTGATGATCTGCATACGGAAGCCAATAAGCCGACAATATTTATTACCAGTCCAAATAATAACGCTACTATTTCTGAATCATTCCTCGATGCCAGCGTCAATGCGTCTGCCGCCAGAGGAATCACCCGCGTGGACTATTATTTGGATAATAAATTATTACAAACAAATTCGTTGTCGCCATACAATTTGCATTACCCGATTAGCAGTTATTTTGTTAAGGGGTTTCACAAGTTACGGGCCGTGGCGCATGATGATGTTGGCAACATAAACGAAGCTCAGATTGAACTGAATATTATATCTGATGCTTCCGCGCCGCAAGCCAGCTGGACTTTCCCGGCTAATGGAACGGTTCTTCAGCAGCAAAACTTCCCGACTCCCTTGAAGATTCATTTAACTGATTTATTGGCCAGCGAAAAAGTAAATGTTTTGTACCGAAAAACAGAAACCGGCCAGATCAATAGCGTGGCCACAGTGATTTTTCCCGATTCAAACGAAATAAATTTATCTTGGAATGCGGCGTATGAAAAGGGCGGTTATGAATTGTATATTGAAATTATTGATCCGGCGGGCGAACATCATCGCGCCGAGGCGATCAATGTGATTGTGGAATAATTAAATATAATTCAATTATAAAAAGAGCCGTTGTAAGACAGGGCTCTTTTTGTGAATTTAGTAGCAGAGGCCGTGGCAGGCAATGGTTTTGTTTTTCGGATCAATCGAATAAATCCGCCAGCATTCGCCGGGCCGAGATGCCGGTAAGTAGGAACTCTGTGATTGGAAATCCGTTGCTTGTTTTGCGGTTAGTTTTCGGCGGACATGTTCGCCGTCGACATTGGTGAAAATCAGAAATATGCCTTGCGGGTCACGGCGGACTTGCCGCAGGACATCGCCGGCGCGAACGCAGTCGCAGTTATGCAACGTGAAGCCGGTGGCTACCTTTTTGTAATGGAAGTAATAATAAAGAGCAATGGAAGTTATCGCCAGGCCGAAAAGTCCGGTCCACAGAGCGATTTCAAGCGTACCTTCAGCAGCTTCCGGGGAAAGAGTTCCCAGGAAAAGCATTGAATAAATCAGCCAAAAGGCGAATAGTGATGACCACATGGAAAGCCTCCTTTTCGGTTAAGGGCAAAGATATTTTAGCATATATTTTATTGGAGGTAAAAATTGTTGTCAACAACCTGGCGTTGTTTTGAATGGGGAATTTTGGTATAATTACGACATGTGTGCGGAGGTGAGTGGTTGTTGGTGCCCGGAGTGATGAGTGAATTGTGCTCGGGTACTATAACACTAGACATTAGTCACCATTACCAAACGCCATATCACTAAACACCATTACTAAAATATGGAGAATAAAACGGACATTAAATCTTTTCAAGATTTGATTATTTATCAGAACTTATATAAAGCAATGCTCGTAGTGCATATGGAGATAGTATCAAGTTTATCGAGCGATGAAAGGTTTGGTTTATGTTCTCAAATGAAAAGAGCATCAAAAGCCGCCCCCGCTTTAATAGCCGAAGGATTTGCTAAACGATTTTAAAAGAAAAATTGGGAAAAGTATTTAAATGATACTTTGGGAGAGGCGAACGAGATGATTCATCATTCATCAGTATGTATTGATGTTTATGCCGGCTTTATCGATAAGAGTAAATGTAATGATTTGATTAATACATATAATATTACCTGCAAACAGATTTCAAAATTGAAAAATTCATGGGCAGAATATCACAAAAAGAATAGTTGAATTTTTATAAACGCCATTCACTAAGTACCATTCCTTACTATTACTAGACACTAGGCACTATTAACCAAGTACTAAGATGTATTTACAGAGACTGGAAATTCAAGGATTCAAATCTTTCGCCAGAAGGACAGTTTTTGAGTTTCCGGAAAAGTCAAATCATGACACAAAGGCAAAAAGCATTACCGGCATTGTCGGGCCGAACGGTTCTGGCAAGTCAAATGTTGCCGACGCCATCCGCTGGGTTTTGGGCGAACAGAGTTTGAAATTGATTCGTTGCAAAAAAGCAGAAGAGGTGATTTTCGGCGGCAGTGAAAAAAAAGCCAGGCAGGGTTTTGCCGAAGTGATTTTGTACATGAATAATGAAGACAAAGAATTGCCCATTGATTATAGCGAAGTAGCCATCACCCGTCGGGTTTACCGGAACGGTGAAAATGAATATTTGATTAACAAAAGCAAAGTGCGTCTTTATGATATTTTGATTCTTTTGGCGCGGGCGAATTTCGGCCAGAGAAGCTACGGCATTATCGGCCAGGGAATGGTTGATCACATTATTAATATCTCGCCTTTTGAACGCAAAGAATTTTTTGACGAAGCCACCGGCGTAAAACAATATCAGATCAAACGTGATCAGTCGGTCAATCGTCTCAGCCGCTCGCGAGACAATCTGGAACAAACAAATAAGATCTTGGCTGAGCTCGAGCCGCGTCTCCGCTCCCTGACTCGGCAAATAAAAAAACTGGAAAAAAGAAAAGAAGTGGAAAATGGCCTGCGCGAGTTGCAAAAGACTTACTATGCGCACATTTTGCAAAAAATGAAATCTGATAGAGATCAGTATGAAGAAAAATTTAATATTAAAGACGGATTAAAGCAGGATTTACAGCTTCGACTGGACAATGTTTCACGTCTATTGGCCGAATCAGCCAGACAGGAGTCCAGGAAAGATGTTTTTAATAATTTACAAAAAGAATATAACCGAATTACCACTGAAAAAAATGATTTATTGAAAGACATGGCCGTGCTCAAGGGGAAAATGAGCCTGGAGTATGTGAAGGTGGGAAAGCAAAATTTATCTTGGTTGGAAAATAAAAAAGAAGAGCTGGAGCGTCGAGCCGGCGAAATAAAAGAGAGTCTAAATAACGTGGGTAACAAATTATTGCTCAAAAAACAAAATCAGGAAGAAGCGGAAAAAATGATTTTTGATCTGGCTGATCAGCTCACAGTTTTAAATAATAATTTGCAGGCGGCTGAAGGTGATCTGGCTCAGATAAAAAGCGGCGGTAGGGCCAATGCGGGTTATGAATCGGTCAAAGCGATCTTGCGGCAAAAAGATTCAATTCAGGGCATCCATGGTACAGTTAGTGGGCTGGCCACGCTTGATCAAATGTATGAAACCGCGCTCTCGGCCGCGGCCGGTAATAGATTGTCGGCAATAGTCGTGCAAAACGATCAAGTGGCTGTTAAATGTATCAATTATTTAAAAGAGCACAAGCTGGGAACAGCCACGTTTTTGCCTTTGAATAAAATTCAAGGTTTTGCTCCGAGGGCGGAATCAAAAAAATTATTGGAACATACTGGAGCCATTGGTTTTGCGGTTGATCTGATTAATTTTGATCAGAAGTTCAGAAAAATTTATAATTTTGTTTTTGGCGGTACAATAATTGTAGATAATGTACAAAATGCTAGGGACTTGGGCGTGGGGCTGGAGAGAATGTCGACACTTGATGGCGATGTTTTTGAAAAGAGCGGCGCTATGCGCGGCGGCTATACGCGGCGCGGCAGCTTGTCGTGGCTGGTGGATGGAGGAGAAAAAAGTTTGAGCAGTCAGGAGGAAAAATTAAAAGAAATAGCAATATTAAAATCAAAGATTGAAGATTTGTCGCGCCAACGGCAGAATTTTACAAACGAAATTAATGATTTGCGCGTGGAAATCCAGGTCAGCGAAACAAAACAAAAAGCACTCAGTAATGATTTAGAAACTCTGGGTAAAGAAAAAAATAAAATTGTCGCGGAAATTGAAGAAAATCAAGTTGCTCCGGCTGATCAGGATCGGTATTTGAAAAATTTATCCAGCAAAAAAGTGGAGTTGGAGCGTCAGTTGGATGAGCTGGAAAACAAAGCCCAGCAGATGAGAACAAAACTGGACCAGTTTAATTTGGAAGAAGAAAAGAAAAAAACTGAAGTTTTTCGCTTGCAAAGAGAAATGCAGGAGCATCAGGGAAAATTAAATGAAGTAAACAATGAACTTAGTGATGTAAATATTCAGCTGGCCAGACTGGATGCGAAAAAAGAAGATTTAGACAAAGAAATTGTCGGCGAGCTGGGCGCCGGGGAAGAGCTGGAAAAAATTCAGCTGGCGCAGGCAGTCAACATTGATCAGCTTTGGTTTGAAATCAGTAAATTAAAACATGAGCTTGATCAAATAGGCGGCATTGACGCGGAAATTGTTGATGAACACCGGGATGTTTCCGAGCGCTATGAATTTCTGAGCGGACAGGCGCTCGATCTGGAAAAAGCAATCAAGGATCTGGAAAAAATAGTTGACGAGCTAGATGAAGTGATCAGTCGGCAATTTAATTCTTCATTCAAAAAAATAAATCAGGCCTTTGCCAAGTATTTTGAAAAAATATTTCAGGGAGGCAAGGCGAAATTAGAAATTGTACAAAAAGAGAAAAAGGAAACAAAAGAACAAGAGGAGGTTTTGCCGGAAGAAAACAATGGAGCGGAAGTGTCCGAGGGTGAGGAATCTTTGTCGGCGGAAAAGGCGCGCCCTGTTAATACCGGTATTGAAATAATGGTCGCGCCGCCAAATAAGAAAATTAATAATATTGCGTCATTGTCCGGTGGCGAAAGAACAATGACGAGCCTAGCTCTTATTTGCGCAATTATTGAGAGCAATCCTTCCCCTTTTATTGTCATGGACGAGGTTGACGCCGCTCTTGATGAAGCAAACTCTGATAAGTTTGCGGTTATCTTGCAGGAATTGTCTTACCGGTCGCAGTTCGTCATTATTACGCACAATCGAGTGGTAATGCACGTGGCTGATGTGCTTTATGGCGTGGCTATGGGCGAGGATGGGGTTTCCAAAACTTTGTCACTGGATCTGCAAGAGGCGGGTAAGTTGGCAAAATAATTTTAATTTCAATTCATAACCATGAGGTTCGGTTCTATTTCGGAGCCGAGTATTTATTGTTCTTTGTCGGCTGGTTGGCTGTCATTGTTGCGACAAGCAATGTAAATAATCGAAGAGAGTCGAAAAAGAAGATCCGTTGGGAGCTTCTTTTGTTTTTGATTTTATTCTGTCGGTTTGGGCTAATTTAATCAAGAACTCGGGTATTCTGTTTTACTAGCTTTGTTTGATGAAGCAATGTTATTTAACCGGCCTTGAACTTTGCCATAGCCCCTCGTAAATTGAGCTCATGGTTTCATGAAATTCTTGTGATTGAATTAGGACTGCATACAATTCTTTAAGAGAAGAAATAACCAAGACTTTATCATCATATAAACAAATTACTGACTTAAATTTTCCGTGCATAACTTTTGGTAAAATCCTTGGATTGCGTTCTTTTAAGACCGCTGGCGTTAAGTTTTGTGGGGACACAGCAACTTCCCACAGTGAGCGGGCGGTCAAGCTTCTTTGTTGTCTGGTTGTTACAAAATAGTCAGCATAACTTTTATCAAATTCAGAAAAAAAGTTTTTCACCGGCGCCAAAATATCCCAATGTCTGGATTTGCAATAAAGAGCATCTTCGACTACCAGTTTGATTCCTTCAATGCCTTCATAATGCGAAACAACCATTTTTGTCCCGGCGGTTTGACTGGCTTCGAGCAAGGGGATTATTTCATGTAAAGCAGTTTTTTGCTTGTTCAATTCATCAATTTTTTCAGTTAAAAGGTTTTCTATATTTTTTGGCGCAGTCATGTTGAATGCCTGTTTGCCAATAATTTGTTTTTTCGAACATAGACCTTTTTGAATCAAGGTTTCCAAAGCATGATAGATGGTTGTGCGTTTGATCCCCGTTTGTTTAACTAGGTCGCTGACCGAAAGCGCAGTATATTTCAATCCGGCTAAATAAATCTTTATTTCAGTCTCCGTTAATCCAAATTGTTTTAATATTGTTATTGTTTGGGCCATATGTCGAAGGTTCATTGTAATTATTATTGTTTAATTTTGCGCAAAGACAGAGCCTGTCTACAACATATTGTAAACACATATTAACAGTTTGTCAACGGGGATGTATAAAGAAGGTGGAGTGAACATTGACAATTGAAAGCAAACTATGTTTTTGCGCTTGATTGTACTAGACCGGTTGAATTGACAGATTTGGCTAATTTTGTAAGATTAAACGTTCTTTAACAAGGATGGAGGCCTACAATGATCATCGATATCCACGCGCATACGACGAATCACAAGTTGTGGAATTTGCACACGGAAACAGCGACGATTGCGGACCTGGAAAGATTAGCGGAAGAGCACGGAGTAACAAAGATTGTACTAATGGCCACGTACTTTCCTTTCAAGGGATCTGGTTTGCACAACGAAGAACTGTTGACGCGAATTGGTGATAGGAAACTGTTCGTTGCTTGCGGCAGTTTAGACATGATGGGCAATGTCGAGCTTGGCGTAATGCGTTTGCGCCGACTGGCGCAAGAAAAGCGGATTGTCGGCATCAAGCTTTATCCCGGATATCAAGATTTTAAGCCGAGCGGCGTGACTGCGTTTCCGGTTTACGAGTTGGCGGAAGAATTTAATCTGCCGGTAATCCTTCACTCCGGCTACTTGCATCACTGCTGTAGCGATGCAAGCGAGAGGCGCTGCGGCTTTGCCGACTGCCCGCTCGACAAGCTGGAATATCTGTCGCGGCCAAGTCAATTCTTTGGCGCGGCGCAACGATTTCCGCGCGTGAAGTTCGTGGTGGCGCACCTTGGTAATCCGCATTTTAGCGAGCTCCGAGATCTCATGCGCATATGCCCGAATGTTTATACCGACATTTCCGGTACGATCGAATATGCGCCGGAGGAAAAGGAAGCGTTGCGCGCCGAAATTGAACATTTTATCACATTGGTGCCAAATGGAGTCGACCGGCTCATGTTCGCCACTGATTTCCCAATTCAATCGTATGCAGATACGATTGCGCTGGTAGAATCTCTTGGCGGTACAATTCATCCCGGTCCTTGGGCGTGTGACGATAATATGGATGCCGGAGATCCGTGGGGAATCGGCGATGATGGGAAAGCGAATATTTATTGGAAAAATGCAACGAAACTTTTTCGCCTTGAGGTGAACAATGCGAGTATTGAAAAATAACGATACGGTGAAACTTACCTGCGTGAAATGCAAGAGTATTCTCGCCGTTGAATGCGAAGAGGTGAAAATCAGCGACATCGGTCATGGTCATGCGCACGAGTTCTGGGTTCATTGCGCGGTGTGTGGCAAGGAAAACGGCTTGACGCGCGATGATTTTCCAAATCGGTGGCTCGGCGCGATTTTCGCGAATAATGGCATTGAAGATTAATTTCGTAGGGGCGCTACCAATCGTGCCCTTACGGCCACATTAACGGGAGGTGTGAAATGAAAATTCTCGTAACCGCCGGTTCTACGCAGGTGATGATCGATAAGGTGCGGGCGATCACGAACATTTTTCACGGCCGCACGGGAACGGAGATCGCTTTCGATTTGTCGTGGAATGGCCATCAAAATGAGGTTGTACTTGTTACTTCGAATCCGCTTCTTGTCAAAGAGTTCGAAGATCGATACATGGCTGGATACCGATATCGGAGCGGAGGCGGGGCATCATGGGATCCAATACGGCATCCTCGCGCGCTGTTGTACAAGACTTTTGCTGAATTGGCAGATATCATGGAAGAAGAAATTCGCACCGGCGGCTATGATGTAGTAATTCACTCCGCCGCGGTTAGCGATTATCAGGTGGCGGGCGTTTTCGAGCGCGGCGCGGACGAACGACTGACAGAAGCTGATTCGAGCGCCAAGATTTCTTCCAAACATCAGGAACTTTTTTTGCGCATGGTTCCAACCTTCAAGATCGTGGATAGGATTCGGAAAGAGTGGGGATTCAAAGGCAATCTCGTCAAGTTCAAGCTGGAAGTCGGCAAGAGCGACGAGGAGTTGATTGAAATCGCGAGGCGCAGTCGCGCAGTTTCCGATGCTGACCTGATTGTGGCAAATTGCCTCGAATGGGCGCGCGAGCGCGCGTACATTATTGATCGCAAAGGAAAAGCGAAAAGCGTTAGTCGCGATGAATTGCCGGAAGCATTGGCGGGGAGGCTGAAATGAAAATACTGCTGGGTATTACCGGAAGCGTGGCGGCCACTCTTGCGGAGAAGCTGGTTTGCGAACTGGAAAAAGCCGGCCATGAGGTGCAGATCGTTTCAACTTTCAGCGCCGGATATTTTCAGAAAAAGCCATTTTGGTTTTTCCTGGGGCAATTGCTCAGAACCAAGTTCGGCTGGGGCAAACTGCCGCATATATCTGGCGCAAGGATTTGGACTGATTTTGACGAGTGGCCGAGCCTGCGTTACCGCAAGAATCAGTCAATTCCGCACATCGCGCTTCGCGACTGGGCGGACGCGATAGTGATCGCGCCGCTTTCGGCCAACACTTTGTCCAAGGCCGCGAACGGTATTTGCGACAATCTTCTTACATGCGTTCTGCGCGCTTGGGACAGAAGTAAACCGGTGATAATCGCGCCGGCCATGAACACGAAGATGTGGGAGCATCCGGTCACGGACGAACATTTGGCGAAATTGAAGATTTGGTATGACCTTCGTCTGGTTCCGCCGGTATCGCGCAAACTCGCCTGCGGTGACGTGGGCGTCGGCGCTATGGCCGCTATCGCTGATATTGTGAAGGCGATTTAGACAATCCAAAGCTCGCTTCTAAAGCGGGCTTTTATTTTTTTGTGATAATAGCGTGTGCCAATTTTATTGTCGGACATTATTCTTAACGTGACCAGTTTTCGTCGTTGACAACTTAATAATCGTGAGTTAAGCTTGAAAAATCGGTTTGGCGTAGGCTGTCGAGAATTGATTTCAAGTTAATAGCGGGAGGAGGCAGATGAGTGAACAAAAGACAGCGGAGTGGCTCTACGACAATGGGCAGTTGGCTAGGGCGCTGAAAAAGGCGGTTGAAGAGCTCAATTACAGCATCATCTGGCTCGTTTCAAGAGCGGTGTTGCAGAATCGCGACCGGTTTGACAAGGAGGCCGTGGAGCTCGCAGCCATTTGGAATGATGACATGGACCTGCGCGAGTTGCGCAAGGATGTCGTTTTGAAGGTGATAGGCAAGCGGCCGGCGCATGCGCCGTTTGTGCCGCCGAAGCCGCTTGGCAAGCGGATCGCCGAAATGGTTGAATAACGAAATAAAAAGCCCCAGGCTGACGAATCAGCTAGGGGCTTTTAATTTGATTCTTCCCTGAGATATGCTACTCTACCATTATATGAAGGAGCCAAAATCATTTAAAAGTTTGGAGTCAGCGCCTATTTTAGAAAAGGAAACACAGTCGCCGGTAATGCCGAAGGAATCTGATAGAATTGTTTCCAGTGTTGAATTAATGGCTAGGGCGAGATTAAAAGAAAGCGGCGCGGAAAAGGAACGAGCCAAATTTTTTAATGTTTGGTTTGTAAATCCAATAATTCAACTCAAAAATGCAGGTGAACCAGTTGACGAAGATAAAGACGCGTTTGACAACGAGAAAAAAAGAGAGCAAGCGTTGGCTCGAATGGTTTACGATCATAACAGGGAAAAAGGCAAACACGGCGATCCTGATACACGTTCCTACATGTTTCAGTACTTAAAATCACCGGGTGACCTTATTCATAATTTAGAAATGGCCTATGATTGGCGAGGGGCGTTTAGGGCGGGGGACTTAGCCTTATCTAATTTACCGGAATTAATTGTTGTTTTTGGTAAAGGTGGGGAAGGTGATTTTAGAAACTCTCAGCAAGATTGGGTTGTACCGCGGGTACGAAAACACGCGTCAGAGTTTATTGAAAGATATTATTGGGAATCACAAAAAAGAATGGAAAGTTTTATTGGCGAGGAGATAGTTCTCCCGTTTAATAATAGTTTTCGCTGGACAAGAGAAGAAATTAATCCGGATACGGTTTTGGAGGCCGGTGTAGGATATTGGGAAGATTTTTTAGAAGAATATGAAGAACTGTCTCGCGCCGCAGTACAATATTTAAAATCAGGTGATGCAAAAGTACTTGACAGGGCATTTTCTGATGAATATTTAAAAAAATTGTTTGACCGAATTAGCGAGTATGACGAAAAAGATGTGGACTATGTTTGCGATGATTTTTTGTATCGTGACAAAGATAAGAATAATAAGCTTGGCCTTTTGGCTGACTTCAAGGACGAGGAGGATTATATTGAATATCGAGAAAAGATTTCAGCTATGGCTAGCAATTTGGATTTTGAAAAAGCAAAATTGGAAATGAAAAAATATTATGTAGAAACGTTACGAAAGTATCTGGATGAATATAAAGTCGAATATGAAAGAGATGAGGATTTTACAGAATGGGAGACGAACTTATTACAACCGATTATAGTTTCCGTATCAGACGATTTTGCATTTAATGAATTCAACCTGGAACATGGCGCTAACATTGCTATAGCCGATTTTAAACCGGAAGATATTGAAAAATTAATTCAGCTTGTAAGTAAAATAAAAAGTAGTCCGGCCTCTCTTTCCGGCCGCAGATTAATGCGAGCCAAAAAAAGATTTTATGCGTCAGTGGAAGATCTTATTGAAGGTCGGGCCCACGAAACCGCGGACACAGAGCAGGAGCTGGATATTTTGCAAAAAATATTTGAACAAAACAAGGTTAAAACAATTCTGGATGTTGGTTGCGGCTATGGACGGATTACCCTGCCTTTGATTGAGGCTGGTTATGAAGTTGATGGTATTGATACTAATGAAAAATTTATAAAAACAATAAAACAAAGGATTAAACAGGAGAAATTGCCTGGTGGATTTGATTTTGAACAGGCGAGTATCATGGACTATGCTGATCGCGATTTGGAAAAAAAATATCAAAGTGTTATCTATACTTGGCATACAATTTTAGAGGCATTTGGTCCGGGTAATTTATTGAAAACCTTGAATTCCGCTTGGCGCACACTGGAAGCCGGCGGGGTATTGATTTTTGATCAGCCCACCAGGGAAAATTCGGATATGGCTGACGGATGGTATGGACACAGTCCGGAAACAAAAGATGATATTCAATATCTTTCTTACATAATGACTGATGAAGAAATCAAATTTATTTTGTGGATTTCAGGATTTGAAAATGTAGAAATAATTCGCTGGACCTCGAGGCCGACGCAAGAATATCCTGAAGGAGTGAAAAAAATTACAGTCAGCGCGCACAAGCCCAAAGGAAAAGGTTACAAGCAATATATTCCGCATTTGGAAATGGTAAGTTAAAAATTTAGATAATAAAAAAGAGCCAGGCAGGTGAGTGCTTGGCTCTTTTGGTTGTTTTAGGAATCGAGTTCGGCCAGCTGGGCCTTGGTGATTGTAATTGCCTTTTCGGCGTGTTCGCGCACCCAGTCCTTGTCCGCGTTTTCCAGCTTTTCCTTGAATTCGATCAATTGTGCCTCGAGGAGGCGCTTGATCAGTCCGTCGAATTCTGATACGTCTCGGCCCAGATCAGCCAGAATTTTGATCCATTTGGTCAGACCCTGGGTATGGACCATGGATTCCTGGGCTTCGTAGTTGAAACTCTTTTCATAGCCCTCGGCACTCAGATGCCAACGAGCTTCCCATTCATTGAAAGCAGCTTCGCTTTCGAATGGAGAAACAGCCAGGCGCGCCTGGCCATAGGCTCGGCCATACTTGAAATGGTCAAGCAGTTCAGTCGTGATGTGAAAATCCCGAGGATCCATGTCCCAGGTACTGTGTCGGAAAAAATCTCCTACGAGTCGTTCAGAACAATTGTCGTCGCCGAGTTCAAGCACGCCGTCAAAGGCGATTTTGTTGAGCTTCTTGATCCAGTCCAGTTGGCCCATTTCCCAGAGATCTCCGGTGAAATGAGACAAGCTGTGAACCCAGTATCCATGTTGGCGATACCAGTTCTGTCTTGTCCTGATGAAAGTTTTGAGTGCAGTGTTGAGTAGCGCCTGGCTGGCTTTCTTGTGCCGCAGAACTGCGAAGACAAAGCTCTCACCTTCATTGTAGTCGTCGGCGCTCTTGATCAGCGTGAGTGCTTGGGCATACTGCTTTGCCTCGAGCAGTGCTTTGAGTTGATCAGATTTGTCTGCCATTTTGTCCTCCTTTTGGGTTGTTAGGCAGTTTGCATCACGAGCTGAATGCTCTTTACTACTTTTTCCGGCAAATCAGTGAAACTGGGAAGCAGAACTTCGGTCAAGCCGAGCTTTTCGCCGGCTCCATGGTATATTTGAAACATCCAGAACCAGGCGGCCGCCAGATTGGGTTCCGGCACTCCCGGCCCACCAAGAAAATGAGCGGGTACAGCATCCGGACCAACATACTCGGCGACTTTTTTCAACTGTTCATTCGGCACTGTTTGAGTATTGAACTTGATTATTCCCGCGACTTCGGAAAAAGTCAGAGGCCTGTTCAGCGCCGTGCTGGTGCTGAAAAGCAATTTGGCAATCAGCAAGAAAATGTCTCTGGTTGCCTGATCGTCCGCCAGCATGGACATGATAGTACCAGGCGCATTGGTCGGAACATCTTTGCTATCCAGTTTGCCCGCGTTGATCATCTTCCCCATGCTGACCGATTGGGACAGCGCCATGCAGGCGCAGGCGGCAGTGAATTCCGCCAAATCAACTCCCAGGTCTCGGATGCTTCTGAGAATTGTTGTTCGGAGGCTCATCAATTCCTGGTTCATTGTCTTTCCTCCCTGATCAGTTGGTTTATGAATTCAACAAATTTCTTGATGAAATAGTTGCCGGCCATTTTGTTCTTGTCGCCAAAGTGGAAATCAGTAAAAGCAGGCTTTTCACCGGAGGTGATTGAAGCCAGGATGCCGACGAAACCAAGTTCATTCAGAAATTTGGCGACATCAGAACCCTTGATTTGGCCAATGGCTTCGTCCAAAAGACAGATAGTCGAGACCCGGTTTTCGCGTTCAGTGAGCAAGCCTGCTGTTTTTCTGGGAGAACACTGAGTGATTTCGCCAATAATCGGCCAGACTCGGACATTGGGCCAGGACTCGAGCACGGATATCATGACTTGAACTTCATTTGGCCGGTCGTCAACTATGACAACGGTGATTTTTTGGTTTGGCACGATTCTAATGGCATTGATTTCATCCATGGTCATTTCCTTTTCTTCCGGAATTTCAATTTCTGGGAGAAGTTCAACTCCGAGCGCGCAAGCCAGCAGGTTTCGGCCTTGCACATAGATGCTTTTGGCCGGGAGGTTGGTTTCGTTTTTTGTGCAGGCCTCGAGCTCAAGCATTTTGATCCGCATTTGTTCCGTATCGTTATATAGAGTTGGGTTTGACTTTTTGAAAAATTCAAGAGCTTTTTTATGATCAGTTTCTGTTGTCATGACAGACTCCTCTTGGTTGTTTTTAATTTAATGAACAAATCTCCAACTGCAGATTCCTTTTTCCAAGAAATCGGCGGTTGAAGAGGGAAGCCACATGGTGACTTCCCTCGAGATATTTTTTGGATTTTTAATTGACGGCGCTGATCGCCTGTCGAATGCTTTTCGGAGCGCGACCCTTCTCGAAGTTATCGAGACAGCCGGCATTGAGCAGTTTGTTCGGATCGCCGCCGGTGTTGGCGACAAAGATTGGCCGGTGTTCCGGGTTTTGGTTCTTGATGGTCGTGACAAGATCAGATCCTTCAATGTCGCCGAGCCCCTGATCCATCACGATGACGTCCGGCGTTAATTCCAGCACAGACCGGGCAACTTCCAGGAGCTTGTTCTGAAGTTCCTGGCCTTGTGGTTTGTTCCAGGCAGAAGCGCTTTTGTAGTGAACGAATTTTACCGCAAGATTTGGAATCCCGATCAGCGTCAGCGCGGACTTGAGCAGTTCGTTTGGATCGTCGTCAACTATTACGACCGTGGCAGGGCGGGCGGAACCGTCGGCATGCAGAACGTCGGGGATTGTCATGGCGCTGTAGTCCGGCCGAAAGGGCGCGAGACTGAGCTCGTCCACCAGAAGGCGGTTGAGCATGGCCATGATGTTTTCCTTGTTGATGCCGGTGAAGCCATCGCAATCCGGAAAAAGGTTGATGGTTTCCATGAGCGCGCGGGCCATGTTCGCGGCGGGACGGGTTTGTCCTTTCAGATGCTTGCGTACCCGGAGGCGTGTTTCTCGCGCGACTTTCCTTGCCTGTTCGAAGCGGTCCTTGTTGTAAGTTCGCGGAAGCGCTCCCCTCCAGAGTCCTTCCTCCAAGTTCGGAGGAGCAATGTTGGCTTTGACGCAGATAGCGCACAGGAGGTTGAAGGTTCGAAGTCTCTGCTCTCGCGGTCCTTCCCAGCCGCGGCTTGCATCTTCTGTTACTTGCGCCGCCGCACTGTCCAGAATGGCGGCCAGATCTAGAGCCATCTTGTATAACTTCCCAAGGCCAGATTTCATTTTCTCAATCAGCTGAACGTAGTTCATGATTTCCCCCGTTTATGGTTGATGTAATGAAAAGAACTTCTTTATCTTAACAGCGCATTATAGCAAAAAATTTCAAAAGTGTCAATTATTACCGACCTTTTTGGTGGGTAGTGGTCGGTGAGTGGTGAATTTTAAGTAATATGATTGGCTAATATTAAATAAAAACCGCGGTTACCTTGACGGGATATAATAGTATGATATAATGTAAATGTAGTCGGAAATTACCGACATTTTTCGACGCGTTGTTTCTCCTCGCTCGGAACAATACACTAAAAGAAATAATTTTATGAAAATTGAAGAAGTATTAAAACAATTTAATTTAAGTGACAAAGAAATAAAGGTTTATCTTTCCTGCTTGGAATTGGGGCAGACCAGCGTTACAAATTTGGCAAAAAAAGCCGGTATTAAAAGGCCGACTGTATATGATATTCTGACTGAATTAACCAGGCGCGGGCTAGTAGGCCAAACGCAAAAAGGAAAAAAAAGACTTTTCTATGCTGAAGAGCCGGAACGATTAAATAAATTATTGGATGAAAAAAAAGCTCAACTTGAGGAAGTCATGCCATTATTAAAATCTTTTTATAATACGGCCGGTGAAAAACCAAAAATTCGTTATTATGAAGGTATTGACGGATTGAAGGAAGTTTATCGAGACACCCTAAATTACACCGGTAATTTATATGCTTTTGTCAGCGACAATATTTTAGCTTATCTGGGCAAGGACTTTGCAAATGAATATAAATTAAAAAGAACAAACAATAAAATTTTTGCGAGAGTAATCGGGCCTGACACTGATAAGATCAAAAAATATAAATTATCGGATGAAGCGGATTTAAAAGTTACGAGGTTAGTAAAAAAAGAAAAATATCCGTTTACAAGTGAGATGGATGTTTATGGCAACAAGGTAGCCTTTATTTCATTTAAAGAAAAAATGGGCGTTATCATTGAAAGTAATGAAATCGCTAATAATATGAGATTGGTTTTTAACCTGGCATGGCGAGGTTGCGGTAAATAGCTGAAATTCAATAAATTTTTTTTATAAGCGCGGATGCTTGACAGTATCTGCGGATTGTTATAATCTGGTTTATCGACGCTGGGCATTAACAACACTTCTAAATAATCTTGCTTGCCGTCGCCAGGTTTGAGGTTTCAGGGGGGGGGGGGACAATGAAAGATGAAAGAATCAGAGAGCTTTTGAATAAGGTTTTGCCAGAGCAAGAGTTCAAGCTCTTGCTTGAATACTTGATTCTCGTTGTCGGCGCGGAAGTTTTCAACCGCGAAGAGAGAATGTACTTTGAACTGCTTTACACTTTTCCGATTGAGAGGGCGCGCGAGAAATTCAATGTGCAGTTGATCTGCAGTTCTATTTATTTTCTTTTGTTTCATTTCAGACCGGACAATTACAGGCCAGCAGTGGAAGAGATAACGAGCAGCTTTTGCTTGTTGAAGAAGCTGTTGTCGCAATCCGGTTCGGCGACCTGGAAAAAGCTGGAAGCGCTACGTTTGGAAACTACATTGATCGGACACGTGCTTGAGCATGAAAAACTTGGAAAAGTGCGGATATCAGCGCACGCTTGGCAAAGGTTTTTTGAGCGCGAGGCGCTGAAAACCAGGCATCCGGCAACAATTTGCGAAGTGTTCAGAAACGCTTTTTGCCGGGCTGTTCTTTGCGATTTGCCGGCTGCGATCAGGGTGATTCGCATCATTGACAGCGGGTTCAAAGGCGCTCACTATCTGTGGAGCGGACAAGCAAAATTGCGCTTTGTTGTTTCCGATGAGTGCGATGCCGACGGAATATATTCCCTGATGACTGCGGAAAAGCCGCGGGTTTCATTAAAGATCTAAAAGCGCTCTCTCGAGACGGGGCGCTTTTTTAATATTGACAATTACGGTTAGTGGTGTTAGCATTATTTATTAACGGGATTTGATTAGTTTTACGGAGGTGACTGATGATCTTTTCGCTGGAGCGCAGATTTGATCCCCGGATTGTTCAGTTCTTTGAATTAACAAATCCGCCGGTGGAATTGCCCGGCTTGTCAGCTGATTTGCTGGCGGACTTATACGATCTCACTAGAAACTTCGGCATAAAGGACGCGGCTGAAAAGATTGCCCGAATTTGGACAAGCGAACCAAAAGAAATTCATGTTTCAATTTCTCTTAAAAAGGATAATTATTCGATTGTAATAATTGGTTCTGGTGGTTCGACCAGAGCAGGGGCAATCCCTTTCCAGGTCGGTAAAAATACTTTCATTTTTTGGGACAATCGGATAAGCGTAGTTGATATGGAGGTGTTTATTCAGGAAATTGACAGGTTCATGCAAGAGCAAGGTTGTATTGATCAGTCTACCGGTAATCGGATGACAATGTTATTCCGCGATACGGCGGAGAAAAAGTATATTGTCGATCAAGTGTTTGTGGACGAGGGAACAACAATGCCTGCTTTGCCCGGTGGGCCGGATATAGAAACTCTGCGTCGGCAGTTTGATCAGCCCGAAAAAGTCGCCATACTTGAATTGCCTTTTGGCGGCAAATCATTGTGTCATGTTCGTGACCTTGGTTTTATGGAGAAAAGAAAGCAGGCGATGAATGCCGTGCTTCATGCTCACGGAATAACAAGCCTCGAGCAAATCGGCGATTTGCCAATGGAAGAGGTGATGATCATTAGACAGGAAATTTCCAAAGTTTCAGATGAGCTATAAAAATTACAAAACCCCTGACAACATTGTCCGGGGTTTTTTTCTTTTTAAATTATGGGAAGTATTGAAAAGGTTAATTGGGGTTAATGGATTGTTAATTAAAAGAAAGTTATTTGTTTATTATGTAACTTTCTTTTATGTAACTCAAGTTAACTTTTATTAACTCTAATTAACTTTCTCCTTCTTTTACCAGCCGCCGCCTCCACCACCGCCGCCGCCGCCGCCGGAAAATCCACTGCCGCCCGAGCCGGACGATGTGCCCATGCTTTGCGAAACAGCATTGGAAATGCTGGTCAGGCTGCTGTTCAGAGAGTCAGCGTCAAAGCCGCCCATTGTCGAGCCAATGTACCAGGCGGGCGCGTAGTTGGCGAAAAAGTCTTCGCCGTAAATCTGTTTCATTTTGTTAATCCATTGTTTTGTCATACCAAAGGCAATGGCAAACGGTAAAAACTTTTCAAAGATATTTTCTTTTTCATAAAATTCCTGCCTATGCTTTTCCGCTACATCCATGTAATGTTTAAATCCTTTAATCTCCCATTGAACTTCCGCTCCTTTCGGAGTTTTTTGGGCCATGAGCAGTCCGAAGATTAATATGGAAAGCGCGGATAAAACCCCGGCCAGCCCCCAGAGCCAATTATTTTCTATGTGGGCAAATGAAATAAATCCGATTACAACGCCTATGCCTATAAAAATCGGCTTAAGGGTGAAACCCTTTTTGGCAAAATAACCCTTTTCAATCAGCGCAGTTTGGATTTGTTTTGAAATCCCCTTAATCTTTTTGGGAAATGTTTTTTGTATGGCTGATAAAGTTATTTCCGGTTGTTGATCCAAAAGATTGTCCAGAATTAATTTTTCCAAAGACGATAAAGCTTGCGGCTCTTTGTTTAATCTCGTTATTTTGAAATCGTTCTTGGTTTTGGTTATGCTGAATTTCTTTTTTTCAGAGATTTGTTCAAGGGTAATATAACCGTTGACTGCCAGGTTAATAATCGTCGCGGTTATCAGCCTTTCGTTAAATGTTCCTTCCTGATGGATTGAGCCGATTTCTGCCGGAGTTAAACCTTTTGGCGGTTCATAAAGCGCAATAATGGTTTTGCCGTGTTTTGGATCTTTGCCAAAGCGGATCCAGACCAAAAAGCAAAGTATAAATATAATGACGGGGATAATGAACGGCCAAAAGAAAAAATATGTATTTAACTTCTCCCATAAACTAAGTCGGGTCGGCTGAAGAATATTTTTTGGAAAAGTGACAGAGGTAGTTAGACCTTGGCTTTTGTAGAATATTGAATTGGACTCGAAGCGCAGTGTGTTTTTATTGAGCCAGGAATAGCCGGCGGTTGTTTTGTCTTTTGAGCCCAGGTTGCCGGCGTAGTAATCAATTTTGGTATTGTCTTGATTGATGGCTGATTGAAAAATAATGTCGGCCGTAAAGTTGTCAATTTCTAGATCCCAGAAGTTGCCAAGCAGGTTCCAGTAAAATTCATCAAATTCGGAATTATTAAATTGGACAGTATTTTTTACTTTGTAAACAATTAAATAGGTGTTAACGCCTTTTACGGATGTGTCCGGATTGCCGATCTTCCAGGTTAGGGTATTATTCCCGCGAATGGTTTGGTAATTATATGGTTGGCCTTGAAAGTCGGTAATTTTAATTAACTCAATGGGAGTTTTGATCGTGCCGTCCGGAGTTTTGGTTTGCGTCGGCAAGACCCGAAAAATGCCGTGTTTGTCATTGCCATTACCGCAGTCGGCCGTGATTTGCTCTTCAATAATTAAAGAAGAATCCTGATTAACCGTAATTTTGGTATAAAAATTCTGGATATACCAATCGTAAACATTTTCTCGGGCTGAAGTCAGATTGGGAAAAAGAAAAATCAGGCAGATTGAAACGAAGATGATTTTTTTTAGCATAAAATTATTTATTACAATTATTAAACATAAATTTCCACCAGGTGCGGTAACTGTCAGCCAGATCCTTGTCGCGCAGGACAAATAAAGTCACGTCGTCATCAATCTTTTTATAATTTAATCCGGTAAAGGTGACAACATAGTCGCCGAAAATATCAGCGGCGGAAACCGTGGAAAATTCTTTGGGCATGAAGCGATGATTCGGGCCGAGCTCAGCTAATTCATTGGCAGGAGTTTTTTCTTTTACTTCCGTGTCAAAGATGTGGTGGAATTTGATTTTCTTTTTCTTGGCCAGGGTTAAAAAATTGTTCAAAAATGTTTTGATCCTCGGGTCCAGCCAGCCCAGCTTGGCGCCGATAAAATAAACATCCTGCCCTTCTTTCAAAATATCGCGCATGTAATTTTTGAATCCTTCAACGCCGCGATAAATATAAGCTTCCTGCGGAGTTTTGCGCTCCTCATATTTTTGTTTCATGAGTGGCAGGATGGAGAGTAGACTTGTTTCCTTTTCTTTGACTAATTCCAGAAGTTTTCCCGGGTCAACCGGTGAATATTTATTCTCTCCTTTGCCGATGACCGGGAAGATCAGACCCTTGTCAACCAGGCGGGAGATTGTGTCGTAAACATTTCTTCGGTGTATTTTCGAATGGCTGGAAATCGTGCCGACGCCGGCTTGTTTCAGCTCCAAAAGAGCTTCATATATTTTGGCTTCGTTTGGAGAAAGTCCGATTTCCTGAAGAGTTTTTATTAGCATATTAATTTATTTATTTGGCTCAATTTACTACCGTATCTTGTGGTGGTATTGACCACTCATTTTATATATGCTATAATACTATATCAAACAGTGGTTGTCAAGCCGCTGTTTTTTGATTGGTACAGATTACAAATGATTCAATGTTCTTTATAACTTTAATAAGGAGAGGAAAAATGGAAATGAAAGAGATTGGAATCTTATTTGTGCTTGTTATTATGTTTTATATGCCTCTTTTGCCTTGGGTATTTGATCTATTAAAGGAGTTCAAGGAAGCCCGTGAAGTCAAAAGCGAGATCGAAAAGTTTGAAAAGAAGATAGAAATCGATTTTTTAAGAGAGGTTTACAGAAGCTGCAAGTCAGAGTGGGAGTTACGATTTGTAGCAAGGGAGATCGGAAAAAGGGAGGAATGGTTAAAGTGCTTGAGATGATGAAGTAACAAATCTTGAATGTCTCTAGATGTTTAGATAGTTGATGCGACTGAGATTGCAAAATTGTATTAGCGTAGCAAAAAAGTCAGGCGGGCTCTCTCGACATCGTTCGAGATCCCGCCTGACATTCAATTCATT
This sequence comes from uncultured Gammaproteobacteria bacterium, assembly GCA_964590105.1. GTDB lineage: Bacteria > Patescibacteriota > Patescibacteriia > UBA11705 > JABHMO01 > JABMRF01. The sequence continues at coordinate 35,230 of CAZPYM010000002.1, read as the reverse complement.
AATTACTTTGAACTGTGAAATGCGTGTTGCGTTTCATGATTCAAGGCAATTATCAATTTAACAGTTTAATAATATCAATTCTATGACATTCGTATCATCAACAACCGGCTATCTATTTCTAGCAATTTTCGGATTAGCTATGCTGGCAATCACTTATGTTTTTGCCAGGCTACAAAAAGACAATTCAAAAGAAGGTTTTTTAGTTGCCAACCGAAAAGTTGGTTGGATCTTTGGCGGATCAAGTATTGCCGCCTCCTGGATTTGGGCGCCGGCCTTATTTGTTTCAGTTCAAATGGCATATGAAAAAGGTTTGGCTGGAATTTTCTGGTTTACTTTGCCCAATGTAATTGCTTTGGCTCTGTTTGCCTTTCTAGCGCCAAAGATTCGCGAACGTTTGCCCGAGGGCTATACTTTGCCGCAGTATATTAAGTTTAAATTGCAAAGTGAACGCGTTCATAAGGTTTACTTGTTTCCGTATTTTCTTTATCAGCTAATGGCCGTGACAGTTCAGCTTTTTGCGGGTGGAAGCTTGGTCTTAATGTTAACCGGAATTCCTTTGACAATTGTAATGCCGATCCTAGCGGTAATTGCTTTGGTGTACACTTTGGTTTCCGGATTAAAAGCTTCAATTATTACTGACTTTGTTCAGCTGGCTATGATTTTTACGATTGGCGCAATAGTTTTGCCGTGGGTCTGGTCAGCGGCCGGCGGATTTAGCGCGATTAGCGCGGGCTTTGGTGGTTTAGCCGGAATAAAAAATATTTTTGATCCGGGCGTGGCTTTTTCTTTTGGAATTGTCACCTCAATCGGCCTCATTGCCGGAGCGATTTCCGACCAGCAGTATTGGCAGAGGGCATTTGCCATTAAAAAAACAAAGCTTGTTAAATCGTTTGTTTTTGGCGCGATTCTATTTGGAATAGTTCCGATCGCACTTTCAACTCTGGGATTTCTTGGCGCCAATCCAGCGCTTGGAATTAGTTTGCCGGCGGGAGTGGACGTCTCTATGATCGGCGTGCAGACAGTAGCCAATTTATTGCCGGCGGGAGCAGTGCTTTTGTTTGTGATAATGCTTTTGTGCGGTTTGAGTTCAACTCTTGATTCAGGTTTGTCAGCCGCCAGCTCTCTTTGGGTTACGGATGTGGTTAAAAATCAATCTGATGGCCGGTCGATTCGATCAGCTCGCCTGGCAATGGTTGGAATCACGTCTCTTGGTTTATTAGTTGCGCTCGGCGCTTTGTATATTCCTGGTTTTGGCTTGAAGCATTTGTGGTGGGTGTTTAATACCGTTGCCGCCTGTATCATGGTACCGACTGTTTTGAGTCTGTATTGGGAACGACTAAGTGAAAAGGGAGTTTTTTGGGGAGTATTGAGTGCGTTTGTAATCGGAATCCCATTGTTTGTTTACAGTAATATAATTGACAATCCAGTCTGGATTGTAGGCGCGACACTATTTATTGTGGCGGTCAGCACGGGCTTTTGTTTGTTAATGCCAAAGAAGACCCTGATGGAAAAGTTTTATTATCATTTGAAATAATCTTGATAATCTAAAAAACGCTCTCGAGTGAGAGCGTTTTTTTTATAGAATTAGTTGTAGGTAGTGTCTGTTCTATTTTCAACAGCTAAAATTTTTATAGACTGTTCTGTTTTATGAAAAAGTATTCGAATGTTTCCTTTTCTAACTCGGTAAACGTCATTTCTCCCTTTAAGCTTTTTAATATCTAAATTCAATAACTCTCCATTTTGAATGTTTTGTAAAAGGGCTTTTATTTTTTTCTTGTCTTTGTCTAATAATTTTTGTACTGCTTTGGTGATTTTATCAACCATACATTAAAGACGTTTTAACAACTCTTTAATATCAACACCGCCTTTTTTTATTTTTGTGAAATCAATCAGCTCTTCCCATGGCCCGTCGTTAACAGGTGAGATTTTAAAAAGGGGCAATGAGCGTTTCATTACAATAAAGGATTCGCCATTCTGAATTTTTTTGGAATATTTGTCTACGTTTTGGCGTAGATCTTTTAGTCCAATGATAGTCATACTTTTTGGTACATTATATTTTATACATAGGTTCATCTTAAGTATGACTTAAGTTGAACTTTGTGTCAAGCTAATTTCTCCACAACAATTCAAATTGTTGCTTATACATATCGTGCACATGTTTGTTGTCAATGATTATGGCAAAGGGCTCTTTCTCCGTCCAGTTGCTGATGGCCAATTTGTCTCCAAAAATCCAGAACACGCTCAAGTTGGAAAATTCTTTGTTAAGCGTATATTTTGTCTTGGCAAAAGGAAATTTTGTAATGCGATGTCCGCGTAGTCCGGGATCCACAATGTTGCGCATGGTAAAGCCAGCGCGCCGGGCTCGTTTTTCCCAGTCGTCAATGAATTCTGGCCGGCGGTCAATGAAATATCCGCGGGCGCCGATCAGATCTGCGTGTCCGGCGGCTAGCATTTCTTCAAAAAGATATTCAATCGCGTCCAGGCCCTTTAATACGAAAGTTTCCTGATTCCAGAGTAATTCAAAATTCTCTTTATAAGCCGCGGCCGTTGTTTCATCCTTCATATAAAAAGCGATTGGTTTTTTGTTCCAGACGGTGCTTAAAATTTTATCGCCAATGATAATTGTTGAGATGGGCAATTCTTGTTCAGTTGGCAAGGTTTTAGCTTGACAGCCGACCTTGGTCAATTCCTGAGCTCGCTCTCTGTTCCGGCCGGTATTGCCGTAATAAAGCAGGCGGACTCCTTTTGTTTTTTTACTGATTTTTTTATTCCATTCAAGATTGAAATTTGCCGAAGACTCTGAAGATGGCTTGGCCGCAAAGACCATAACTTTATCTTGCGAATTGGCTGTTTCTAATAGATTGTTGTAGAGTTGCTCAACTTCTTTTTGTCCTTCGCTGGTTATAATTTTTTGATTCCACAATAAATCAAAGTAGGATTGGTTGCTTCGGGCAATTTCAGCGTCTTCGATTAAAAAAGCGGTCGGATTTTTTGAAAAATTAATGCTGGCCACTTTGTCTTTGAATATCAGAGTTACGCCCGGCGCAGTGTAACCGGGAATAAATTTCATTTGAGTAATCGATTTGGTGACGGTCGGCTGGCTTTTGAATCTGGCGTTCATAATGCCGCGGGATTTAGTGCCGCGTTTTTGTTTTTCTTTTTGCCATCTGGTAAAAAACCCTTCGCCCAGCACGTCAATTATTTTCATGCCTTCGGCAAAAACAGAATAATTGCCGAATTCCATGGTTTCCATGAAAAGTCTTTTTATTTGTTCGACTCCTTCATATGTTTTGGCGCGCTGATCCCAGGCTTTGTCAAAATGATTTTTAAATCCGGCGTACGCGTTTGGTTCGTCAAAATGGATTACGGTTGTGTCGTGGCCATCGTAAATTGTAATAAAAGCTTTTTGTTTATAAAGCACAATTTGCATTGGCGCGGGCGGAGATTCGTGGTAAATTTTCAGCTGGGTAAATTTATTTTCCGGATCTTCTCTTTGAAAACGTTTAGAAATTGGCGTAAATGATTCTTCGTAGCAAAGCATTTTTAAATTAATTTTTTTCTTTATTCGGTCGTTGTGATATTTATCAAAAAAATCTTCAATTTTTTTGTCTAGGCCGTGACCCATTGTGCCAAGAACATAATATTCTTCCCCTGGTCCAAGTTCGTTTATCATATTATAAAATGCGTCATGCAGAGCCTTGAATCCGGTGTGAGTATGAACTTTTTGATTCCAGATATCATTAAAATAATTATTAAAGGTCTGGAAAATAATCGGGTTGTCAAAATAAATCACAACCGGTGTTTTTTCGTACAAAATAAAAAAGGTTTTATTTTTGTACATGTTGATCTGCATCGGGATCGGGGTTCCGGAAGCATATTTTTTCAAAAAACTAATTTTGCCTTCGATGTCGCCGCATTTTTCAAATCGTTTTTTCAGGCCTTCATAAGATTCTTCATAACAAATCATTTTTGTAACAACGCCTTTTTTAATGCGGTCAGTATGGAATTCGTCATATAGCTCGTCTATGCCCTCGGGATAATCCGCTCCCTTGGCGCCGAGAATAAGATATTCCTGGCCGGGCGCCAAAGAATTAAGCTGTTCGTAAATTGCTTCTTTGACCGCGGCCACGCCGGTTTTGACCCGGACGCGCTGATCCCAGAAATATTCAAAATACTTTTTGAAGCCGTTGGCCAGATCGCGGCTTTTGATGTTGATTGTCAGAGGGTCTTTGCCGGCAAGGCCGAGATTGACGTGGTCTTCGGCAAAGTCAAACCAAAGGGGGGAATCAATTTCAAACGGCAAAAACCTGGTTTTCATATTTGGCAGTTGATTGCGCCATTTGATGCTGTCCAAAACCCCTTGATCCGTGGTGCTTTCATAAAGCGTTTTTTGTTTTATTCCTTTTGCTTCCCTTTTTTTATGAAAGGCGCGCCAGAAATTTTCTAGTTTCGGAGTTTGGCTCAGCTTGCTGGCGCCTAAAACAAAAAATTCACTGCCTTTTGGCAAGTTCAAAATATTTGACCGGGCTTGCTTGATACCGTCGAGGCCTTCGTAAATTTTTATGTCGCGCTCCTCGTGTTTGGCGAGTTTTTCCAATTCATCGGCCGCCTGACGGGCGAGCTGTTTTTTGTTTTCAATTTCATCAATTAAGGAGGTTGGTGAATTGGCGGAAAATTCGGCTACGCCCTTGACTAAGACTTTTGTTATCAGATTTCTTTTTTCCAATGTTTCCAAAGAAGTGTAAACAAGATTTCTATGCAGGCCGGTTGAAGCAATTATTTTTCCGGCTCTGGATTTGCCGATCGCGAAAAGAGCCAAATATACTTTTATTTCGTTGGGGGTGAAGTCGAGTTGTTTGAGGTTTTGTTCCAGCATATTTTATTTTGCGTAGGTGGCGGAATAAACGGGGTATTCCCCCGTATTGTCATTTCGAGCGACGAGGATTCGAGAAATTACATGCGGGGTTTGGGTAATTATCATTTATTTTATGACACTCGTATTATGGCAAAATTAAACAAACACGTCAAGAGAATATTCGCGCTGTCTAATGTTTTGTGACTAATTTTGACTAAATTTAGATTAAAATACTTGACACGTCATTTTTTGTATGATATAATCCAGAATTAAATAGAACTTTGACAATAACAATACCTTTAGACCCTTCGACCATTCAGCTTCGAGCTCATGGTCGAGAAGTAAGCTCAGGGCTCGAGATTCACGAGGAGGAAAATTATGGCGCAACTCATTGGTCTTTGGGGCATGGTGTTTTTCTGGTTTGCAATTTATTCGATTATTTGGTGGACGATATATCTTGTCCAGAAATACGAGGACAAGATACAACCGCGCATTAAGTTTGAGATGCGTTGGCTTCTGTTTGCATTGCACCTTTGCGCGATTGCGCCTTTGGCCGCTTGTCTTTATTCAATGTATCGAATGAGCGGGTTTAGCGCAATTGGATTTCTGGCAATTTTGTTTGTCGGAGCGCTGATTGCCATCGCGGTTCGGTTGATTCGGAAACGAGAATAGTGGAGGTGTTTCATGTTCACGGCGGGAGCCGAATTGATTGTGATTCTTGTGATGTCGGCAATATTTGTTTTTTTGATTTGGTGGGTGATGGTGAAAATGGAAAAGCGCAATAACGCGTTAAGGAGGGGAGAATGACAAAGTATTTGGCAGTGTTGGGTTCTATTGTGTGTTTGCTGTTGCCGGTAATGGCCCAGGCGCAAATCAGCGCTTTCTTCGAAACGCAAACCATGACGCCGGAAGTTCATGACAAGCTGATCATTGACGCGGGCGCGGCCGTAAAGCTGAATGAGAATTTCAGTCTGCGGTTTTTCACGCTCATGAACAGTGGCTGGGCGCAGGCGCATTTTGGCCCGATCTGGCAGCCGGTTGATTGGTTGCAACTGGGAGTTTCGCTCGGTGGCCGGCAGGGGCCGGAGGGAATGGATCTTCAAACAGCGTATCTGCTCGGGCTGAAAAATGGACGCGTGAACTTCACCGGGCAGGTGGAAGTTGGACGGCTTGCCTATGATGGCGATGATTCGCAAGTCTGGTACGATCTGACATTGCGGGTAAAAACTCTGGAATGGCTGACGCTCGGCGTGAAAGACCGCCGGCCGGCCGGAGTCGGGCCGGTGGTGGAATTTAACTTTTGGGAAATGACTGCCTGGGTGGCCTGGGTGCCACTTAATTCCGAAGAGACTGAATTTGACTTTGCTCGAACATTGATCGGCTTGAAGATTGGTCTCTGATTCAAACAAAGAAGCTCGGTGACGATTCACCGGGCTTTTTTAATTAAATTTTATTTAATAAAAATAGAGCGTGCATAGATTACTTGACGATTTGCATAGATTTGCAAAAATGGGTAGATTTAATATATTGTGAATGAAATAAAAATCTAATGGATCTAAATCGGAATATTTATTTGAAAAAATTTGGCGCAACTTTGATGTCCCGATTAGACGGCAAAGAAGCGCTGGCCGCTTTTCGGTCATGATTGAATAATGTTAAAAAAAGAGCCCGCGTGATTTATCCGCGGGCTGTTTTGCTGGGGATGTTTAGGTCTAGTAGTTTTTGCGTTTTTTGTAGGTAATCGCGCCAAGGATGATTACTGCCAGTACAAATTCTATGATCAAAACGAGTTGGATGTTGACCGAATAGCGGGTTAAACAGTTGAACGCGACAGTGAAACCGATGCCAAGCGCGAAGAACGCGAGAGTAAACGGCAAGCAGTGGAGTGTCAGCGTGATTGCGGCGCCGATCATGGAAATCCAAAAGATGGTGAGGTGGGTTTGATCTTTCATTTCGCATCTCCACTGTCCAAGTCTTGCGGGCGAAGCGCCGCTTTGATTTTTTCGTCCACATAGTCCGTGATACTCAACGATAAATTAACGCACCCTATGAACGCCCAGCTGGCCGCAAGGATGTAATTAAAAACATCGGCGAAAGTTGTAAGCCAAAAAGCATTACCGAGACAGAAGGTGAAGCAGAACGCAGATAGTAGTAAATAAGGTTTTGTATTTGATGATTTAGCCATTTTTGCCTCCCGAGGTTAATTTTCGCCAAGGTTTTTTCGCGAAGCGGTTTTTTCAATCCACATGTTAATCCGCATATCCGTCGCCGCGTCGCGCGTCATAAGCGCCATGCAGATGAGTGTGCCGAGATAATAGTCAAAGTCGCAGGGAATCGCTTTGCCGATAACAAAGACAATCGCGGCGGCGAGGGCGATGTCGGCGATGATGGTCAAGAAACACGGCTAAAAGATCCCAATGGGTTTTTTAGATTCAGACATTTTATTCCTCCGTTGTTGGTTGTTGGCACGTGATTTCGTGGATTGATTTTTCCCAATTTTCTTAGTCATCCTTGTCAAGACCTCTCACGCGAAACGCTCTTTCGATTTCCGCGTCAATTCGCAAGTCCGTTGCTTGCCCCGAGATTATTTTTCCCAATACGATCCAGACAACGGCGCCAATCCAGTCCCGCGCTCCGTGGTTGCCGGTCATAAACCAGTTGATTGCCAAAACAGTCAGGACAGCGAATATAATGTCGCCGGCGATCTTTGAGAGAAAGATGTTCCAATGGGGGTAGCCATTTTTATGTTTAGACATTTTTATTCCTCCGTTGTTGAATTGTTATAATCCGAGATACCTCGCCACCACGGTTGCCGCGAGTAGAGTCCATGGAACGAGAAGCAATATTGACATTCTCGGTTTGTTATCCTCGGGAACAAACCATATGGCAGTTCCGGCAATGAAAGTAAGCAGTAAGCTGATCCAGAAAAGTATTACCGCGCTCATTGTTTCCTCCGCAAGCTGTTGTCAATGAACATGAAATCAATTTGATTTCAACCGACTATTATAGCAAATAATCAGCATTTTGTCAATGGTAATTATTTGCTCTTTTTATTCAAAATTAAAACAAATAAGTTTAGTTAAAATATACTATTGTCAATCGTATATTGACAATTATTTTAAAATAGTGTATAATGGAATTATATGGAGCTTAAAAAGTTTTTAAATTCATTTGGCCTTACTGAAAACGAGAGTAACGCCTATCTCGCGGCGTTGAAGCAAACCAGGATCAGCGCTGGCGAGTTGGCTAAAGTAACGGAAATAAAAAGACCGGCGCTGTATCACGCGCTCGAAACGCTGGAAAAGAAAGGGCTGGTTTCAATTTCGAAAACCGGCCGGGTTTTGAAGTTTCGAGCCGAGCCGCCGGAACATTTAAAATCGCTTTTGCATCGGCGGGCGATGGAAGTGGAGTCGCTTGAAAAAAAGCTGGATAAAACATTGCCATTTTTTCCGACAATGGAACAAGTGCCGGCCGGCGAGGCGCGGGTGGAGTTTTTTCGCGGTACGGCCGGGATTAAAAATTTAGCGGAAAAATCATTTGAAAGCAAAGAAAAAAAACTTTTCGCCATCGTGCCGTCGTTCGAAGTGTTTTTAAATGCTTTTACAAAAGAATACGCCGCTTATTATGTTGAAGAAAAGTTAAGGCACGGCATTGAGACGAAAAGCATTTGGGCGGAGCCGCTTAAGGACGAAGCCGAGTTTAAAAAACAAGTGACCAACCACGCCGCTTTTCTGCGCGAAGTGCGCTTCGCGCCAAAAGAAATGGCGGAAAAATCAAAATCAATAATTTTAATTTGGGATGACAGCGTCGCTATTATTAATACTTCAAAAGATCCGTTCGGCGCGTTGATTGTTAGTTCTGATTACAGCGATACGATGAAGGCGATGTGGGAGACGGTTTGGCGCGTTTCCAAGCCGGCGAAAATAGATTAGTGATTTTAACTAAGGTCATAAAATAAAAAATTTCAAACAATATTTGTCGGGGATTTTTCATTAATACAGACCTGTCGCAATGCGGCGGGACTGTTTGATTTAGAAAAATTTTTATGGTGGCTGTCGAGTATTTTGTAATTAAAACAGCCCCGCCGAAGAGGGCGGAGCTGTGTATTTCGATTATTTGGGATTCTTGGCCTGCGAGCGAGGCCGGATGAACAAGATGTACATCATAATGGTTTCGATCGCGAAGAACGTGAGCGGCTGGGCGGCGTCTGCCATGGTCCATTGCGGGATCGCAATGACCGCGCACACGCATGAAATCCAGAAAATCGTCCAGGCCAGCTTGTTTTCTCGGCTCGGATCTTTCCATGCTGACGTGAATGTCGGAATGGACCCGAGAAAGACGACACTGAGGCTCGTCATGATTCCGAGCACAGGATTGCTGAATACTTGCCAGAGCGCAATGCCGAGAACAGCGCCGCCAAGGCAGAACTTGTCAATCTTTGTCCAGCCAGGAGTTCCGAATTTCAGAGCCAGCGCAACGATTACCCACGCTCCGGCGATAGCGCCGAGGATTTGTCCATTGACCGACTCCTTGGCATACATCCCTGCGATAGTGATAGTGTCGAGGCTCGCCCAGATAATCCAGGATGCTTTTGCCGGTTTTGTTTCTTTCCGCAGAATGGCGCGGATATAAGGGACGAAACCGGCGACGAATAACAGACCAGCGATAACTGACAGCGTGTCTTTCACCGTTTCCCCCTTTGGTTTGAGTTAGTGTCTAGTCAACGCTATTGTTAACTTAGTAATAAAGTATAGCAAATTATTATCTTTTTGTCAATGTGTAGCAGTATTTACCTTAAACGTTGAGTTTGGGCTGGGTTGCTCTAATGAATTTTTTTTGATATGATGTTCATACGTTAAATCTTTACAAAGACAAAAGCCCCGTAAAATCGGGGCTAAAATAGTGAAAGAGCGTTTAAATATATGATTGAAATATATTACAAAAATAAAAAATTGGATCAGCAAACTAGGATTGATGATTTTCGGGAAGGTTCGTGGATTAATATAGAAAATGCTGAGGAAAATGATTTGCGCAAAATCGCGGAATTGACCGGTCTGGAATACGCTGATCTAGAGGAAGCGCTCGACCCTTTGGAATTGCCGCGCATTGAGCGCCATGACGAGGGCGTGATAATTTTTGTGCAGGCGCCAAACCGCGATTATGAATTGCGTGAAATGAGTTATACGAATTTGGTGACTTTGATTATCACGGATAAATATTTTATTTCAATTTCCCGGAAAAGTAATTCAATTATCCGTCGGCTGATTGAACAGAGCGCGAGTATTTTCACCACGCAAAGGAGCCGATTACTGGTATATTTTTTACTTCAAATTTCAAAAAGTTTTATCCGCGAGATTAAAGTTTTGCGCGGCGTTGTTTTTCCCAATATTAATAAAAACGCTTCAGTGACCAATGCCGATATTTTGGCCCTGATTAAACACGAGGAAGTATTCAATCAATATCTTTATTCTCTGGTTCCTTTGAAAAATGTTTTTGAATTAATTGCCGCCGGCCACCATGTTCATCTGTTTGAACATGATACTGATCTGATTGAGGATACGATTATTAATATCCGCCAGTCAGTTGACTTGAGTTCAATCAGCGTGAAAACAATCCGCAGTTTGCGCGAGTCTTTTCAAATCGTTTTCACCAATCGGTTGAATAAAACAATTCAGTTTTTAACAGCCTTCACAATCATTTTAACTATTCCAACTATCATTGCCAGCGTTTACGGCATGAACGTCAAGTTGCCGTTTGGCGACAATCCGCTGGCTTTTATCTATGTGCTTGGGTTTACCGCCGTGGTCGCCTTGATTTTTGCAATATTTTTTTACCGGCGGAAGTGGTTTTAAGCTTTAATAATTATTTTGTGTATTTATAATTTTGTCGCGCCCATTCGGCAAGTTTTTTTTGTTTTTGCGAAGATTTAAAAAATTAAAATATAAAAAAACAGAGCTTTCGAATTCCAAAGCTCTGCTTTTTATACTTTATTTCACGTGATGCTTATTGCGATCGTTTTTTGTTAAGTGTTTTTTTCGCAGGCGGGCGCTTTTTGGCGTTACTTCCAGATATTCATCATCTTTTACTATACCGAGTCCTCGCTCAATTGTGATTTCCAGCGGCGGAGTGAGATTGATGGCTTCGTCGGCGCCGGAAGATCTCATGTTGGTCAATTGTTTGCCTTTGATCGGATTGACTTCCATGTCGTTTCCCTTGGCAACATTGCCTATAACCATGCCCTCATAAACTTCAGTGTTGGCGCTGATGTACAGGGTGCCCCTAGTTTGAAGATTATATAGAGAATAGCCGAGAGCCTTGCCAGTGGCCATGGAGATCATGGAACCGGTAGTCGTTTTTTCTATATTTCCGGCAAATTTTTTAAATCCAACCATGCGACTGCAAAAAATTCCGTCGCCTCTCGTGTCAACGACAAATTCGGTTCTATACCCGAGTAGGCCCCTAACGGGAATTTCAAAAATTAATCTGGTGCGCCCGTTTTTTGTTGACATATTATTCATCAGGCCTTTTCGTGTAGACATTTTTTCAATAATGGCGCCGGCCATATCATCCGCAACATCAATGGTCACCTCTTCGTACGGTTCTAATTTTTCTCCGTTCAGTTCTTTTATAATTACCACGGGCTGGGAAACCTGCAATTCATATCCCTCGCGTCGCATGTTTTCCAGAAGAATGGCAATATGTAATTCGCCGCGTCCAAGAACTTTGTAGTAAGTGATTTCAGAAAAATCAATTTTTAAACCAACGTTTACTTCCAGTTCTTTTTCCAGCCTTTCTTTTAATTTGCTGTTGGTAACATGTTTTCCTTCACGGCCGGCCAGAGGCGAGTCATTGACGTAAAAGTTCAGTGAGATAGTCGGTTCGTCAATTTCAATATTGGGCAGGGCTTCCTGCTCCGCATTTTCGCAAATTGTTTCGCCGATAAAAATGTCCGGCAGTCCGGCCAGCATGACGATTTCTCCGGCCCGGGCTTCAGAAACTTCTTTTCTTTCTAGGCCGTGAAATGTAAACAGTTTTGTAATTCTGCCGGTCCTGCTTTCACCGCCGGGCGCCAGTATTGTCACTGTTTGGCTTTGAGAAATTTTGCCTTCATATATCCGGCCGATCGCTAGCCTGCCCAAAAAATTATCATAAGCCAGATTAAATGGTTGAAGTCTTAATTGTTGTTTTTCTTTTGCCGGAGATGAGGCCGGTTTAACGTATTTTAAAATTACATCCATGATTGGCGTTAAGTCTTTGCCTTTTTCCCCGATTTTTTTCATGGCTATGCCTTGTCTGGCAATAGCGTAAAGCGTTGGAAATTTAAGCTGTTCGTCATTGGCTTCCAAATCCAGAAAAAGTTCGTAAATCATTTCTTCAACTTCCTTTACCCGCGCAGCCGGTTTGTCTATTTTATTAATAATGACAATTGGTTTTAATCCGAGCTCCAAAGATTTTTTCAAAACAAATCTTGTTTGCGGCATCGGACCTTCCTGTGCGTCGACAACCAGGAGAACGGAATCAATTGACCGGAGAACTCGCTCCACTTCCGAACCAAAATCAGCATGACCCGGTGTGTCAATAATATTAATTTTTGTGTCTTTGTAGAGGATGGAAGTATTTTTTGAATAAATTGTAATACCTCTTTCTTGTTCCAGTTTGTTGCTATCCATGCTCTGTCCCTCTTCACACATGCCGGTTTGTCTCATTAGGGCATCGGTTAGAGTGGTTTTGCCGTGATCTACGTGAGCAATAATTGCGATGTTTCTGATTTCCATATATATGTTCTAAATTATGATTGAGTAAGTGGCGCAATAATACAGCTTTCTACCAATAAAGTCAATGTTTCGTAGAACATTGAACTCAGGGCATCCATTTCTAGATTTTACTTTTGTAACCAAAAGTAGCAAAAGTTTTGGGGGTAATTGATTCGCGTCAGAGAAAAGTGTTCGTGGCTATTTCTCCCCCTCTCCACATTTGTAAATTTAATATTAAACATAGCGTTGATGCTGCTTCGTACGACAGCCATGGCCATTAGCTCAGCAATTACCCCAAAACCCCCACCGTTTAAATAAACAAGTCGTACTTGTTAAAATTTAAAAGTAGGATTGTTGTAATGTTTCAGGTGAAAAATAACTTGATTACCACTGCTTTCTACTTCTTTGGGTTTGCGAAAAGCGTTTTTTGTTACGACCGTAGCTGTGCACTTTTTGTTGTGAAGGTTTTTTGTTGCGGCCCCACTCAAATTTTTCCGGTCGGCTCGGTCTGGCAAAGTTTTGTCGAGGTGGTTCCGGCACTTCCAGTCTAGGCAGGTTTTGCGGACCCTGAATAATTCTAATGCTTTTTTTCATTAATCTTTCGATCTGTTTTATTTTGAATTTTTCATTTGGTTCAACAAATGAAACAGCTCGGCCGCTTTTGCCGGCTCGACCTGTTCGCCCGATGCGGTGGACATAGTCCTCGGAACTTCCAGGCAAGTCCAAATTTACCACCAGAGAAATGTCATCAATATCAAGACCTCTGGCGGCCACGTCGGTGGCGACCAGTACCTGGAATTTTCCGGATTTAAATCCATCGAGCGCGCTTTTTCTTTGCGCCAGTGATCGATTGGAATGCATTTCGACCGCGCTAATGTCAAATTGTCGCAGTACGGAAGCAATTTTTTTTGCGCGGTACTTGGTGCGAGTGAAAACCAGAACGCTGCCGCCGTTGTTTTCCTGGATAATCATTTTGAGCAGCGGCTGTTTTTCCTCTGAATATATGATATAAGCTTCTTGTTTAATGTTGGGCGCGCTGGTGCCTGATGGCGAGGCTTCAATTCTAGTCGGACAATTCATGTATTGAGCTGATAATTCGGAAATTGCAGTTGGAATTGTGGCGGAGAACAACATTGTTTGTCTTTTGTTTGGAATTGATTTTAGAATTTCTCTGATTTGCGGCATGAAGCCGATATCAAGCATTCTGTCCGCTTCATCCAGCACTACAAAATTAACATTTCGCAAATCGCAATTCCTTCGATTGATATGATCAATCAATCTGCCGGGCGTAGCAATAATAATTTCAGGATTTTTTTTGAGCGCAACGTTTTGCGGAAAAGAAGAAACACCGCCGATTAAAAGGGCGGTCTTGATTCGGAACTGCCGGCCGAGGCCCGAGAGAACGTCATTAACCTGGATAGCCAGTTCTCTGGTTGGCAGCATGACAATGCATTTGCCGTGGTTTTTTCTGATATGTTCAATCGCCGGCAAACCAAAAGCCAGGGTTTTGCCCGTGCCTGTCTGCGCAATCCCCACGATATCCTTGCCAGCAAATCCAAGAGAAATACATTTTTCCTGGATGGGGGTTGGATGAATTAATTTTTTGGCGTTCAGGACTTTTAGAAGGTCAAGAGAAACGCCAAGATCACCAAAGGTGATTGATTCCTTTTGTATCATATTATTTTCTGTAACCCGAGTACCTACTGGGTCACAGATATGACACAAAAGTGGTTCGAGTTATTACCCTCAATAAAAGAGGGTAATATTTTATAAGCCTTTAGTATACGCTGAATATGAAATTCTGTCAAGCGGCTTTTTATAACAATAAAATTACTCTTTTTTTAGTTGTTTTTCTAAATAATCAACAGAGGATATTGACTAAATTTACAATATCATTATAATGTGACCATATGGCAAACTTATTGCAGGTAAGCAACATTTCAAAATCATACAACCAGCAAGTCATACTTGACGAGGCTAGTTTTAGTGTAGGAGAGAGAAAGAAGATTGCGGTTATTGGTCGAAACGGAGCAGGAAAATCAACTTTATTTAATATTATAACCGGACTGGAACAAGCTGATTCTGGCGAAGTGATTTTTGGCAATCAGACCCGGCTTGGCTATTTAAAGCAGGAAGATGATTTTCAGGAAAATGATACCGTGATGTCGTATTTGCTTCAGAAAAGCGGAGCAGAGGAGTGGGAGTGCGCCAAGGTCGCCGCTCAGTTTGAATTAAAAAATGAGAAACTGGACGCTTTGATTTCTAGCTTGTCCGGCGGATATCAGATGCGAGTCAAGTTGTCTTCGATGTTATTAAAAGAACCCAATCTTATTTTGCTTGACGAGCCGACCAATTATCTGGATCTGAGCACTATGTTATTGCTTGAAAAATTTTTAATTGATTATCGCGGTTCTTATTTAATTATTTCTCACGATCGAAAATTTATTAGAAATACTTGCCAGGAAGTTTTGGCGATTGAGAGAGGCAAGGCAAGTCATTTTCCAAACACACTGGAACATTATTTTGAACACAAAAAGAAAAAACTGGAAACAGAAGAAAACTTTAATAAAAAACAAGAAAAAAAGAAAGAACATTTGCAAAAATTTATTGATCGCTTCGGAGCCAAAGCGTCAAAAGCCTCCCAAGCAAAATCAAAAGCCAAACAAATCGCCAGAATGGAGACTATTGAAATTGAAAAACCGCTTTCCAATGTCAGAATTAAAATTAAAAACACAAAACAAGACAAGGGGTTTGCTTGGCGGCTGAAAGATCTGGCAATCGGGTATGATAATAAAAAAGTCGCCGCGAACATTGAGTTGGATATTGAAAAGGGCGCGCATATTGCGGTGCTTGGAGACAATGGGCAGGGGAAAAGTACGTTTTTGAAAACCCTGACTGAAATTATCAAGCCGATTGAGGGTATATATAAAAAAGCGGAAAATATCAGGGTCGGATATTATGCTCAGCATTTGACAATCGGACTTGATAGGAGCGAAACAGTTCAGCAATATTTAAAACAAGCAGCTGAATACAATTGTCCTGATGAAGAAATATTCAAAATGGCAGGGAATTTTCTTTTCCGAAATGACGATCTCAAAAAACCGATTTCAGTTTTGTCGGGCGGAGAAAAAGCCAGGCTGTGCATTGCGGGTATACTGCTAAATAATTGCGATGTCCTGCTTCTGGACGAGCCGACCAGCCATCTGGATTTTGAAACCGCGGAAGTGCTGGCGCGTTCGCTCGCCGAAACAAATGTGACAATTTTGTTTGTCAGTCATGACCGGACTTTTATAAATCTCCTGGCAACTGAAATTCTGGAAGTCAAAGATGGCACCATTAAACATTTTTATGGTGAATTTTCAGATTATGTGCGCTATCTGGAGAGCCGATCGGCTGAGGCGGACGAAGCGCCGAGCGAAGAAGAAGTTGATGTAGAAAAAGAAAAAAGAAAATATATACATGAAGAAAAGAAAAGAGTGAAGCGAGAATTAAGCAAGCTGGATAAAAAATTGGTCGGTTTAAAAAAAGAACAGGCTTTGATAATTAAAACAATCACGGAAGCGCCTGCTGATTTTGATCCCGCGCCTGCCAAGAGATTGGCTGAATTGGAAACGCATATCAAAAAAGCAGAAGAGGCCTGGATGATAGAGAGCGATAAAATTCAGGATTAAAAAAGCATTGCCAAAAGGTGATGCTTTTTTGTTAAATAAGTTACAACCAAAATCAACAACGATCGGCTATTGCGACGCAAGCAAAAATATGCGATAATGTAAATGGTGTATTTACAACAATTAATTACAAAGGACTATCTAATTTTAGAAATAATATTGCCGTGCTCCGCGTATCTATTAAAAATTATATATAACGCATTGACACTTTCTAAAAAATAAGTTATAATTATTAACCTGTATGAAAAAGAAACTAATTCCGGACAAGCTGGAGCGCGCACTTTTACAACTGAAGCTGACGGAAAAGGAAATTCAAACATATGTTTCTTTGCTGGAAAACGGCAAAGCGTCGATTCAGGACATTGCCCGTGAGACCGGCGTCAATCGTGTGAGCATTTATGCGGCGATTGATGAGCTCAAGCAAAAGGGGCTTGCTTCCGAAAGTCGGCAAGGCAGGAGGCGGATATACGCGGCGGAAAACCCGGAAGGTCTTTTGGATATTTTGAATCAGAAGAAAAAACAAATATCCAGGGATGAGGACGTATTGCAAAACATTGTCCTGCCGATGTTGAAGGCGATCAATGTGCGGCAGGAAAATAAGCCGCAGATAAAATTTTTCGAAGGCGCGGACGGCATCGAGCGCGTGTTCAGTGAATACCTTTTGCGCGGCTCGGAAATGATCAATTGCGGTTCATACGAAACCGCGATCAAGGTGTCGACGGAAAGGGGGGAGCAGGCATATTTCAAGGAAATCCAGAAGCGAAAAATTTTTTACCGAATGCTCCTCGAAGATACGCCGCTCAACCGCAAGTTCGCCGAATTGGGAAAGGGGGCGGCGTATACCAAGTTCCTGCCGGTCGACACGAAAATTTCAGCGGATATTATTATTAACGGCGCGATTACTGTGCTGATTTCATACGACCGCAAGGCGGCAACAATAATTGAGGACGAATCAATTGCGCAGGCGATCAAGATGTATTTGGATTTTATGTGGGACAGATTGTGAGGGGGAAAAAGGCGAGTGGTACATGGAAGCTGGTTTGGATAGTGGAAATCGGAAGTCGGATTGATTATATCCGATTTCCAATCTCTATTCTTCAAATCGGTTCTCACGTGCCATGCGCTAATTTCAAATTCTAACAAAGGAGAGGGAACATGAAAAAGACGGAAAAGGAAATGGACATGAGGACGAACGAGATGTTCAGGTTGGCAGATGCGGCAATGAAATATCGTTACTGGCTGGTCGGTAAAGTGGAGGCAGTCAAGGTCGAATTGGGCGAGGCCATCGCGAACATTGAAATGCGCGAAAAGCCGATTTGTCGCGTTGGCGATTGCGACTTGCGGGGCGAGGAGCTTCTGCTCCTTGTTGGGAAGACATTTTTTGGTGATTTGCCGAATGTTCTTCAGTCGAGCCACATGCGTATGTTTTTCGGCGTTCCCGAAGAATATTTGGCGCGGGCGATGAAGGACATAGCGGTCCTGCGCGCATATTTGACCCCGCTTATCGGTGACAAGTGCCCTGCAATGCCGGAGTCGTTGACAAAGATTGAGATTGTTGAGCAGGTAATAATCAAGGAATAATAAAAAAGATTTGAAAAATTAATTGAACGCAAAGTCGCCCTTACACTCGGGCGACTTTTATTTTGAGGTTGTTATTGTGGATCTTTCTGGTGGGAGCGGTTTGAAGTTATTTTTAGCGTACAGTGCAAGAAAAAGTAAAAGTTGAACTGAATGATCAAGTAAAAGATAATAAAAAATATTTACACTAAGGAAACAAAAAAGCCAAGCGTGAACTTGGCCGGCTTGAGAAAAAAATTGCTGACTTGAAACAAGAAGAGCAAACAATTTTGAAAACTTTTGCAGATAATCCCACCCAAGTTGATTTGAAACTGAGTCAACGATTAAAAGAGATTGAAATTCTACTTAAGAAGTTTGAAAGCGATTGGCTTTCACAGAGCGAGAAAATTAATGAATAAAACTTCACTTCTACCTAGGATAATTTAAATTTATTTTACTATTTTTGAAAGGTTGCTATGAAGTAGCCTTTTTTGTTTTATAAAAAGTTTTTCTTCTATTTTATTTAAGTTTATTTTTAAGGGTTTTAATATTTTTCCGTTTTTTACCCAGAATGGTCGAGAAATACAAATATCTTTATTCAAGGCGCAAACATTTAAAACTTTTTCTTTTTTTGAGTTCAGGGTTTTGAAAAATTCCAAGAATAAATCAGCTGTTTTTTTTACTGGAATGCCTGATTTTTTAACATATCTTAAAAGTTGGTCATCGGCTTTATTTATAATGGCAGAATAGTCAGTTTTTGATCCTAAGTTTATGATAGGTATGTTTTGTCCATGGAGTCCAAGGCATTCAATTTTTTTCTTTAAGACAGTAGAAAGTCTTTTTTTGTCGAGACTGCTACCAAAACCAATAACTTGTTTGTCAGGTAGATTAAATTGCAAAAAATTGGTAATTTCATCCATCGGATTGGTCAAAACAATAAACTTTGTTGATCGTGGCATTTTTTTGAAATATGGCAAATATTTTTTGATAGCTTGGAGGTTACATTTAAGTTCATGATGTCTTAATTCTACTGTATTTTTTACTTTTGTGCATAATTTTTTTCTTTGTTCTTTTTTTAACCTTGATAAAGTGATAAATACATAGTCGATTTTTACATTTTGTAATGGACGCAGGCTCTTTATCTTTGAATTTATATTTTTTTTCTTACCAAGCTCGTATGAAAATATTTCTTTTACATAATTTAATTTGCTGACGTTTTGAGCTATTCTTGAGCCGACTTTCCCTAAACCTATGATCAGTATATTCATAAATATTAATTATTGATTTTTTGACAAATTGAGTTTATATTGTTTTCCTCTAAAAAGATTTTTGTTTTGAGCTGAGCATATTCCAATGGACTTTTTAGTAATATAGTGGTCGGAGAAATCATTTCTATTGAAATAATATTTTGCTGGATTTTTTCATGAATTATCTTTTTTGTAATAAGGGAACTGTTTTTAAGTAACCGATGTATTTTATTTACTACATATGCATAATTACCATTAAATAACAGGATTGGCAAATCATCAGCTGATAAGTAGAGTCCTTTTTTCTCTGATATTTTAATTAGCTTAATGATATATTCAAATACGACCTTTTCTTTTATTTTGTCAAAGAAAATGTATTTAGGATTGGTTATTTTATTTTTGCATCGTAAATCATTTAGCAATAATAGTAAATTTTTTTGTTTAACTAAAACAAGTATTTGCGTTTCATCAAGCTCTAATAAGTTTGATGATGTTTTTGGGGCAGTAGACAAGTACCAATAAACAATTTCAAGATCAGTAGCTTTTATAATTGGCTGATATTTTTGTGGAATGTTGGAAATCGACATTTGCTTGTTTTGTATTAAATCTTGTAGTATTTTGACACTCAAATATAATTGTTTTTTCGGATGATTATAGATAGTACTTCCATGCAAAAACTTAAATAGTCTGGAAATTTCAATATCTCTATATAATGCAGGGTCAATTTGTCCGAATATGTTTTTTATGTAATGCAAACCTTTGCTTGAGATAGCAAAATTTAATACATTTGATTTTAGGCAGTCAAAAATTTTTTCAAAAGGTAAAGTAATTCTGCATTTTTTATTAATTGGACCAAGGCTAAGGCCGACCTCGCCTGTGTGGTAAATATATAGTTGAGGCCCGTTTAGTTTCTCTTTCCCTAAGATTGGGTTTACATTAACGCTCGATCTGCTCCAAGGATTATTATGTTTGTTGTAAACTTTTGAAATTAATTGTTGGTGGTCTGAAAAAATTGTGCATTGCTCTTGTGCTGGAATATTTGTTCTGGTCAAGGCTCTGCCAGAATAAGCAATACTTTTCTCCATGAAATAAAAGTTTTTTTTATTTTTAAGTGTAAATGATTTAAAAGTATAAATAGAATTTGAGTATTTTTTGCTATTTTGAACTGATGCCTTGCAAATTTTTGCTAATCTATTAAAAGTATTTTGGCCTTTTAAACCTGAAAAATAAATAAAGATTCGATCTTCAAAAATGGGCGCGACTTTCAACAGTTCAGCAAACTGAGCAATCGGAATTCGTTGTGCATGTTGATCATCTAGGCTAATTCTAATATTTATTGAAATGCGGTTATTGGTAGATTGATAAATTTTTGAAAGTATTTTTTCCGAAGTAGCACTATTAGTAAATAAATACCCACTAGTTATGATTTCAATCCTTTTTAGATATTTTGACTTTGAGACTTTTTTTATCAAGGTTAAACATTTATCTAGGTCATACATTGGTTCACCCCCGCCAGTAATTAGGAGTGTTTTGGTTTTAGCTTTTATTACAAAGTCAGCACTCTTTGTTAGGTTGTTTTGACTTATTGAATTACATTTTTTTGATTCACTAAATTTGGTTGCATAAATACAATGAGCACAACCAACTGGACAATGATTATTAATGTCAATTAATATAAAATCGGATCGATTTTTAATGTCTGGTATTTTTTTTAGAGCTTTAGCTGGAGGACTATCTAGGCTACTTTTATCTCGATAAAAATACTCGGTAAAATCGGTTTTTATATCTCTTGGATGAAATAGTCTTTCCGTAATTTGTGGATATTTTTCTTTGATTTTTTTTGTTATATCCTTAGAGTGTTGCTCAATAAATTTTTTTATTTTATCACCATCGATTTTATCCGTAACTAATTTATTAAGTTTTTCAGCTTGTTTGATGTTCTTGATAAAGTATTCATATAAGTTTTCATAATAATCCAAACGTTTTGATTTTCTGATCAAGTTGATTCCTTGGTGAATTTTATCTCTTGATAGTAGGACTTTGAGTTTAAAATATAATGTATAGTCCTCGGCAAAATAAAATTCTAAGCATAAAAATCTTTTTATAATTTTACTCGGATAGTATTTTAGTAAAGATTGATCAATGTTTTTTTTGTTTGTTTTATCGACCAGGCAAAGATAAATAATCAAAGATGATAAGTAGCTGGAATCAATCATCTGTTCTTTGTTTTTGAAAATATATGGCTCGTGTAGCATTATTTTCTTGTTTAATTTTTTGAAATATACACTGCCAATGTAGGATGATTGAATAAAGCTTTTTGAGTTCTCCGGTTTTGCGATATTATCTGGTCCGATTAGTTTATTTATTTCATTATATAAAAGTGTAAAATTAATTCGTTTTGAGGTACCACAAATACAATAATCTATATCAGTAACTAATTGAGGCGAAATTTTGCCAAAATATTTAGTGCTCCCAAGAAAATATATTTTAGACTTTGGATAAAGCTTTTTTATAGCAATATTAAATAAAACTTCCAATTTGTCAAAATTGATTTTATCATTGAAAATAAAGTCTGGTTTTTTATTCATACTTTTCTTGATTTAAGATTAGCTATCAAGGTTACTCAATAAAGTTAAATTTGAAGCAATTGGTTTACCCTTTATCTTCAATAGAAATTTAATTCCCAAAAAGTATTCAGCATGATCACTAAAAGGGTCAATTAAAATTTTACTACCAAATTTGTTTTCCAAAAGAAAACTGGACAAGCCAAGGGAGGTGATTTTCATATTTTATTACTTGATTATATACAGCCATTATACCACAAGATTAAACTTACTGTTAATTGTTACAAAAAATAAAGGAAAGAAGAGTTGAGCCGGACACTTAATTGCTAAAATTAGCTATTCTTTTTCTGGCGTCTTGTTAAACATGTTTTTATTGGATATTATTTCTAGTATTGCTAGCAATGGAGAATTACTGCTGATATGTATGATAAAAAGGTCAAAGAGCAGAATGCTCGTAGGGTAGATTTGGAAAGTAAAATTAAAAAATTACAGACAGGTAATAATTATTGCAGAATTACTGCAAAACACCTGTTATCTATAACTCAAAGAATTCAAAGTGTATTTGAAAGTTCTGAAATTGATGAGAAACGTCAGATTTTAAGTTTAGTATTTCAGAACTTTTTACTTCAAGGCGAAAAGTTGTTATTTAACGCAAAAACACCCTTTAATGAGGTGCTTTCGTGTAATATTTTAGCAAAAAATGCTTCATGGAGCGGGTAACGGGAGTCGAACCCGTCTCTCAACCTTGGGAAGGTCGCATAATACCGATATAATATACCCGCAGAATAAAAGCCAAAAGCTTCAAATTAATTTTATCAGTAAATATACGTAATGGCAATGGGAGAACACTTGTTCATGCTTGCAAAATTTGAGAAAATTGTCTATTATATTTTTGTTTATAAAAGACTTGATAAATTCTCATGTTTTTGCTATTGTATTGATACATTTTGGGTGGCTAGCTCCCGCCTTCGCTGAAGCTACGGCGGGCAGGCAGTTAGTTATACATTTCGTTTTTATAATATAATATTTTGGGGGTGGCTAGCTCAGCTGGTTAGAGCGCTTCGTTTACACCGAAGATGTCAAGGGTTCGAATCCTTTGCCACCCACCACTCGACTCGCTACGCTCGCTCGTGGTTTTTGGCCAGCGAACGAGACGATTCGATTGCCTCGAATGAATGGCAAAATGGAAATACCTAGTTTAAAAATTTAATTAAGGGCGCGTAGCTCAGTTGGTTAGAGCGCAGCACTGATAATGCTGAGGTCGGAGGTTCGATTCCTCCCGCGCCCACCATTCTTCGCTCCTCCGGAGCTACGAATGGCGTAGCCATTCCTTTATTTATTTTAAGACTTAAGCCGGGTTAGCTCAGTGGTAGAGCGAAGGACTGAAAATCCTTGCGTCCCCAGTTCAATTCTGGGACCCGGCACCACCTTTCGACAATCTAGGAGCACTGTTATTTTAAATGATATGTCGGGGCGTGGCGCAGTTGGCTAGCGTGCGTGCTTTGGGAGCATGAGGCCGAGGGTTCGAGTCCCTCCGCCCCGACCAAAAGTTATTTACAATTTGGTTTTTGTTATTTATATAATGGGTCCTTAGCTCAGTCGGTTAGAGCGCCAGCCTTTTAAGCTGGGCGTCCTGGGTTCGATTCCCAGAGGACCCACCAGCCTACGCTCTGTATTCTCAGAGCTTCGGCTGGCAGGCCAGCAGTTTTTGCTGAGTTGCCAGCCGGAAAATTATATGAAAGACATAAAAGATTTTGTTTACATCGCTCAAAGTAAAATAAAAACGGACGAATTCTATAAGGGTTATACAGTAAATCTTGATGAGCGGCTTATTGAACATAATTTGGGCTTATCAAAACATACTGCAAAATTTAAGCCATGGAAAATTATATTTTTTTGTGGATTTGAAAATAAACAAAAAGCAATTGCATTTGAAAAATATCTAAAGTCCGGGTCAGGACGAGCTTTTGCAAACAAAAGATTTATCTAACGCGGCGGGTTTACCCGCCGAAGCTCTGACGAAGTACAGAGCGCAGGCGGGTATAGTACAATGGTTCAGTATGCTAGCCTTCCAAGCTGGAGATGGGGGTTCGATTCCCCCTACCCGCTCCAACTATTCTAAATTTACATAAAACAAAAAGCACCCCTTCGGGTGTTTTTTATTGCTCTAAAATTTACCTTGCCAAGTCATCCTCGAATACTCAATTCTAAAATTTTCTTTTAATCTATCAAGAGCTTCTCCCAAACAACCACCATAAATTGCCGAATCTTCATTGCTATACAATTCAGCACTACCAATAAATATTTGTTTTACTCCAAAATCTTCAAATTGATCCGCTGTCATTTTCCACATTAAATCACTATCGCCTCTTTTTCTTTTTAAAACAAAACTCATCCATTGAGAACTGTCACTATAATGCGAGATTGGATTTGCAAATTGATTTCTTATATAACATATCTCATCTTCAGACTTTACTTTCGTTTCTAGTATTTTAATTCTTGAATTCTTTAACTTTTTTATTATACATATCAGTAGTGATCCCCATAGAAATAAAAAAAATACGACAAGTGGCCTTTTTTTATTTTTATATAAATGAGTTTTTATCAAAAATAATTAATCGATGTCAATAAATGTTATTCGCCCAGCCCTGTATGAAAATTCAAAAGAGCAACTTAAATTATCTGGGTCTTTTTTCTCACTTTTTGCAATAACGGCTTTAACACTTTCCATCATTTCTAAGTATCCTTTTAAGGAAGAAAAGATGCCTCTTATTTCTCCCTCCGAAACATTAGATTCCCTAGTTATTTCTTGTTCTGGTTTCATAAACTGTCCAGTTTTTTTTTGAAACCTTAATAATCTAGGATCACCCAATTTAACGTTGTTTAGTATGCTGGTTGACCTTGCGCCTTTATATATTTCCACCGTTTGTTCTGTTGGTATCATTCTAGTACTTTCTAAAACAATCCTACCAGAAATTTTTTCTTTCGCTTTCTCTTCAGGTGTCGCTTCTTGCAAAATAAAGCTTTTTATAGAAGAATCACCCTTTAATAACTCCTGTGCTTCAGAAATGACGTTTCTGACCTCTTCCTCGTTATTAATATAAAAAAACGGCATAGAGCTTTTATTCGGCACACAGGCTACTCTTAGAATTAATGGCCAGCTATCATTGCCAAAAAATGACTTTATTTCATTATCTAAATTATCTATTTCCACTTTATCAAAAAAAACAGATTCTGGAATGGGTAATCCACACATTGCCAATAGGTTTGTTTTTCGTATCTTTAACGGTATAGAACTATCCATATAACGTTCTACTAAACCGCTATTGGAATTGTCTTCAAAAGATGTTCTTTCCCTCATAAGCCTTTCTCCTTTTTGTATTTATTTATTGCTTTTTTATATCCATCTCTCATATTTAAATCTTTAATTTTAGAAAAAGGGATCCATCTACAATCAATGTGCTCTTCGCTGATACCGCTAACCTTATTATCAGAAGCACAGACAAAAACGATGACAATAAATTGATAATCTATAAAATCAACATTAACCATAAATGTCCAAGTATCTACAATTCCATTTATAATAACGTTGTCATAACCTAACTCTTCTCTCATCTCTCTACGTAAAGCTTCTTTTGGAGATTCTCCAAATTGAACCTTTCCTCCTGGCATTTCCCATTTCCCTTTGTGATCTTTTTGCAAAAGAATCTTACCATCATTATAAAACAATGCTTTTGTTGTTATTCTTTGAATTTGTTTACTTTCATCAATCATACAATTTTATAGTTAATCCATTTATATTTATAAATTTTATAAATGTCTTTTTCATTGACATGAACTCTTTTTATAAGAGCAGGGACAAAACTCTCTCTACTAGCTAAATTTGTAATAATAATCTTACACCGTTTATTTGAAATTTTGTATAAATTCTTAATTATTTTTACAAGCGGTTTACAATCTTTTATGTCTTTATTGTGCCAACACAACCAATCTAACACATTAGATAAATAAATAATATCGAAGCTTCCTGATTTAAGTATTGAACTAAAATCTTTATTCTTATGACTTATTTCATATTCACAAAACTTGATTTTGCCTATATTTTTTTTTAAGTTATTATATTTTTTCTTATTTTTTAGCCACTTTATTCCATTTAAATCATTAAGTTTTGCATCTCTCTTTGTAAAACAATGTCTTTTGGGTAAAAACCTTTTAATCTTCTTTGGAATCTCTTTTAATAGTCTCTTCCTAATATTCTTAATCTTATTATTTTTCATTTTATCACAATTGTTAAAATATAAATAGAACTGCTCGAAGGATAGACATATTACACCAGCTTTTAATAAATAGTTATACGCAACTTGTTTCGGTGAATAATCAAATCCAATAATCGCTTTAGGACTTCTGTATCTTTGGGATAGAACCTCTAGTAATTGAACCCCGCTACCAGAGACGGCTAACATAGTGCTATTTTTATTTAAATCAAAAAAGCTAACCAGTCTTTTCATTGATTCATTTGTTGTTCTATATTTAAATCTCCTTTTTCTTCCAAGGAAAGAAAAACTATTAAATAAATGTATATAAGACAAAAAATCATTATCTGACATTTCCATTATCTCTGAAATGTCGTATTTATCTTTTAAACTCTTTCTCATATTTCTTAATGTTTTTCATTGCTGGCAAAATAGCGTCAGCAATATCATATTTAACGATTTTATATGCACCCTTTTTAACTTCTTTGTATTGTATTAATGAAGTGTTTTCTCTTGCTTTTAATTTTAAATTCTTTTCGTTCTCTATATATGTGACCAAAAAATGAAATATACTTGAAGCCATTCGTCCTAAAGACGCAACAGATTGTAAACTATGAATCCTTTTTCCAAGATATACTTGTGCAATTTCTGCGTCACGTAACACTTTTACTGCTTGAATTAATACAGCAGACTCCACACTATAGCCAGAGGTGAAATTGATTTTTTCTAAAAATTTTCTTCTTCCCCCATATTCTCCTGACAATGGTTGAATAAATTTTTCTAATTTATTAAAAATGATGTTAAATACTGGTCTAACCATTATTTCAGTTACCCTTGCATCATTTTTAGGTCTTTCATAATGACCTTTTGTAAATTGAATTTTTTTATCTTGAAGAAACGGCCCGATCATCCCAAGAACAAAGTTTTTACTAAAATTTTCTATATCACTATCAATCCAAATTATCACATCTGTTTTTAAATAGAATAAACTTGCCCAGAGGTTCCAGCCTTTGCCTCTTTTAAGCTTAATCTTAAAATCTCTAGAAACCTTTATATCTTTAATAAATGGAACTTGCTCATTTTTACATATCTTTTCACTCTTGTCTGTTGATTCACTATCAACTACAATTAACTCATCAACTAAGTCACCACAGCCTCTAATTATATCAATTGTTTTCTTTAGTGTTTTATCCTCATTTAAAACTGGCAAAGCAATTCCAATAGAAATGTTTTGATTTTTTTTAAGTTTAATTAATTTAGTTTGATTAAAATCCTTATAATTAAAATATTTCATATATTACTTTTCCATTTTTTAATTTAGGTAGTGAATAATTATAACAAATTGTTTGACCAATATCAGAAAAGCTCTTTCTATCTCCGATATTTGATCTTATTTTTTCTAAATTTTTTGAATATATTAAACATGGAACAAACTCTCTCGTATGACCCCTTATATTTAAGCCGGGATCACACCCATGATCCGCAGTAATTATTAGTAAATCGTCGTCATTTAGATTATTTAACATGTTTGGCAATGCTTTATCAAAACTTATAAGTTTTTTTGCATATCCATCAATATCTTTTCGATGTCCATACATATCAAAATCTTGTAAACAAAATAACATTATTGCCTTGTCCTTTATTTCCCTTAAGTTTTTATTTATTTTTCTTAATAATTGCTCGTTGTTATGATTTCCTTTTATATAATCAACATTAGAAGGTTGAGATAATATATTGTAAAGATGTTCTGTCGTTAAAAATTTTATATTCATTTTCTTTAATTGTTCAATTAAAGAATGTTTAGTGTTATTGATCAACACGAAATCTCTTCTGTTATCAGTCCTAATAAAATTATATTTTTTACCAACGAATGGTCGTGTGATTATTCTGGATATATTTTGCTCTCTCAAAATTGGACCTATCATTCTCGCCATCTCATTTAACTTGTCAGCCGCGATAACACTTTCATGTGCAGCAAATAAAACGACTCCATCATCTGCTAGATATATAATTGGGCTATTTGTCTTTTTGTGTGCATCATAGTATTTATCTAATGCCTTAAAACCGCTTATATATTCATTGCCAACGATCGGCACACCGATTACGTTTTCAATTTTATTAGTAACCTTTTTAGAAAATCCCATTTTCTTTGACCGAAATCTTTTTTTAAAAATTATACCCATCATTTCCCAAACACCCGCGAAAGTATCGTTACCCATTGTTCTCTCTATCATTTTTCCAAATATTGCTTTAGACATTTTCTCAGGTTCATCCAATACTAATTCATCGATACCCATTTTTTCTAAATTAGGCAATGAAAAACTCTTCTTAGAGTATAATGTCCCTAATGTATTTGCTTTCAAATTATGAAATTTCTTGTAATCTGATTGAATCCCACAACCAACACTATCAAGAATTAAAACCAAAATACGTTTATACTTTTTCATTGCTTAATTATTATTATAAATGTCAGAAATAATTTTAACATTTTTAGAAAAATCGTTTTTCTTCATGTATTTACTTGCTTCTTGATTATCTATAACCAATGACAAGAAATAATCTAACATTCTTTTTGTATTCTCTGCCATTAAATTTTTATTATTATCCAAATTACTTTTTTTATTAACTTGTTCAATCCCTTTTGGAATATATACTTTTTCACTTTGGAAACGATTCCATTCATCTTTATCGGATTTATATTTAATAATATCCAAGTTTTCTCCTTCGTTGGTTTGATCAAATTTAATTACTCCTTTATCTCCCCAAATATGGATACTATTGTTCCTCCCAGATTCATCCTTCCATGATGTTTCAATTACTCCAATGACTTTATTTGAAAATTTAATGCTTATAATTGCATTATCTTCTACTTCGCTATTAAAACCTAAATTATTAGATATTGCATAAACATCAGAAATATTCCCAATTAAATATTGGAATAAATCGATATAGTGAGTCGCATTATCAATAATTGTTCCGCCTCCACTTTCCGCTTTTTTTAATGACCACTCAAAAGGTTTTGCTCCACCCCAATTATGAGATTGCCTTCCACGGATCATCAAAACTCTTCCAATCTCCTTGTTATCAATAATCTGTTTAATTTTGTTTATTTTACTATCGAACCTAAAGTTATAACCTATGAAGCATAGTGTTTCATTTTCTAATGCTAATTCATATAAATCAATAGCTTCTTGAATTGTCTTAGTTGCTGGTTTCTCCAATAACAGAGGTGTTTTCGCAGAAATAAAATATTTTGCTACTGTATAGTGTTCCGTTGTTGGAGTTGAAATAATCGCTGCATCAATTTTTTCATTAGAAAGCATTTCTTTTGGATCTGAATACCAATTTATCAATTTATCGTCAATCTCTTGTTTTCTCGGATCACAAATAGCAACAATTTTGACATTTTCATTATTGCTTAAATTTCTATAGTGTGTTTTGCCTCTTTTCCCAAAACCAATGATTGCTAAATTAATCTTTGTTTTCATATTTTTTATCTAGATACTTTAATACTTTAATAACTGCTTCACAGGTCTTATGTATATATTCTTTTGAAATTCCTGGATTAGTATAAAAATTAAACAGTCTTTGCGTAATAGCTTCTGCGTTTTTACACGTAACTCGCGTTCGATTCTTTGTAAAAACCAACGTATTATTCAATGATACTGGGTATATTTTATTAATTTCAACATTTTCTATCCTAACAGCATCAACAAACCAATCTCGGTCATTTCTATAATCATCTGGTAACAACGCAGTTAAGACATAATAACCATGAACATTATTACCTTCTGCAGTTTCTTGAAATGTAAGTTCTGTGTCTTTTAATAACTTTCTATATAAGTTAGCATTTTTATTTCTTTTTCTATTTATTTCATTAAGTTTCTTTAATTGTTCTAATCCAATTGCGGCTTGCATTTCTGTCATATGATAATTATACCCTACACGATCATAATTATAGCCTAATAAGTTACCATCAACGATTCCATGATCTATTATTGAACAACTTTTTTGGTAATAATCATTATTGTTTGTTATTACCATACCTCCTTCACCACATGCCATATTTTTTGTTTGATAAAAGCTAAAACAGCCAATATCTCCAAGAGTTCCAACAGGTTTACCCTTATATTTTGCCCCATGGGCTTGTGCACAATCTTCAATAATTTTTAAGTTACGTTTTTTTGCAAATTTTAATAGTTTTGTGAGATCAATGGGATATCCATAAATATGGACAATTATAATTGCTTTAGTTTTAGATGTTACTTTCTTTTTTAAATCATTGATATCAATACAAAAAGTATCTTGATCAGCATCAACAAATATTGGCGTTGCATTACATTGCATAATAACAGAAGCACTTGATATAAATGTTAATGCAGGAACCAAAACTTCATCACCTTTATTAATCCCAACGGCACATAGTGCTGTGTGTAGGGCGGTCGTACCAGAAGTTGTTGAAACTGCATATTTTGCACCAAATTTTTTTGCAAATTTGCTTTCAAATAATTTAACATAATGTCCTCGTCCCGCACGAGAAAGAATACCTTTTTTGAAAACATTCTTTACTGCAATAAATTCTTCAGTGCCAAATGGTGATTTTTTAAATAACTGTTTACTTGAAATAGGTTTACCACCATAAATAGCTAATTTATTCATAAAATTCAAACGTAATTTATAACTATTCAATATACAACCTTTTTGCTTTTTTGTCAATCTAGTTAATTTAGCCAATACAACCTCAAGTTCTACCCAATCCATTGTTCTGAATACATCCCACAAGGAGCTCTAATCAAAGAGCAGCTTATTTTAGCTGTTTTTTGATGTCTTTTTTTATACCCCTAACGGTAAGTTCGAATTTTTGGTATGATAATATTGTTAATTACTAATCCCATAACTATGTCTTTTTATTTTTCAAAAAAAAACGCCCAAAATTTTGTCAAGGAAAGTTATCAAAAAATGTACAATATTGCTTCTCTAAAAAATTTTTCAAAACATTTACTAAAAAAATCATTTATCTTAGATCTAGGCTGTGGCGGAGGTCAGGATTCACTAATCTTTGCACAACAAGGTCATACTGTAACTGGAATCGACATAACTTCTGAAGTAATACGCCTCGCAAAGAAAAAAGTGAATCATCCGAAAGTAACATTTAAAAAAAGTTCCTTCGAAAAATTTTCAACAAGTAAAAAATTTGATGGAATCTGGTGTGCTAAAGTTTTTCACTTTATTCCTTTAGAAGATCAAAATGCTTTTATTAAAAAAGTCTATAAAATTTTAAAACCTGGTGGAGTCTTCTACCTAACATCAAAAACTACTGATAAAAGAATCGATTATGAGCTTAATGATGGCGAATATGGCACAACTCGAAAAAGACTAACCAGAAAAACATTTGAATCAATTTTAAGAAAAAACGGTTTTCAAATAATGTACTTTAAATATTGGAATAAAAAAGTTGGTATGGAAATTATTGCAAAGAAAAACATAGTGTGAACGTCCATTACCAAGGAGCTCCGTTTACAGTTTTTAGAAAAAATATTATACATAGGCACCTCTTTAAAGGGTGTTTTTGTGTTAGAATAAAACTTTTTTATAATAATATACATGTTGACTAATCTTGAGAAATATGTACAATGACACCAGTTCATTGCCATAAAAATTTGTTCCAAAAAGTATGTTCTTTCCAAAATTACCGGAGGGCATTATCAATGACAAATCCAATTATTATACTAATAGCCGGATCAAGTGGTTCTGGGAAATCAACGGTTGTGAAAGAAATGATTGAACAACTTGGTCCAGATATTTGCACACTTGTTCCACTTGATATGTTGTATCTAGATCAGTCATCCATTCCGGAAACTAAACGTGTTGAAATCAATTTTGACCATCCGGAGGCGATTGACTGGGAAGAGCTTTATTACATAGTCCGAAATTTGCAAGAAGGAAATAAAGCAAAATTGCCTTTCTATGATTTCTCTAGTCATACGCGGATTCAGGACAAGGCAATACCAATTTCCCCTAGAAAAATTATCATTGTTGAAGGTATTATGGTTCTCTGGAGCAAAAGACTTCGACAAATGGCGGATTACTCTATCTTTGTGGATACCCCGCTAGATACCTGCTTGAGCCGTCGACTCCTCCGAGATACTGCGTCTGAATCTGATGGTGGTCGAGGACGTACGCATGACGCTGTAATTGAGCAATGGGAAGTGGTTCGTGATATGTATCTTGCTCATTTTGAACCGACAAAAATGCACGCCCATCTAATTATTCCACGCGGTGGAAAAAATGATGGAGGCATTGCTCTGCTGGTTGCAGCAATTCGGCAATTACTGTCAGAACGGAGTTAATCAAGCACCTCCATAAACAAAAAACGCCTCACAGTTTCAGACTGGAGGCATTTAATTTTTAAATTGGAATTCTATGTCTAAAAACATTCATGCATACAAAATAAATAACTATAATTCTAATAGTAAGCTCGAATTTTTCTTGGCTTTTTGTTTGGCTGGAATCACCTGGACAACCCTTCCCCGATTGAACCCCCCTCCTTTTTTTGTACCCTTAACGATAAGTTCGAACTTATGTTATAATTATTGTATTATTATAAAAAAGATTTATGACAATTTGGGATAAAACTTATAAAAACTTCAACAAAGGTGGTAATGCCTGGGCAAGCCTTAATGAAGATATTCATCCTTAATATATGATTGGATTAAAAAGAAAAACAATCAAACTAATTACACACCATAAATCCTGGATTCCTTTTTTCGTGAAAGAAAAAAAGAAATTATTGGAGTCTATTCCTGATATTTGCGTTGAACATGTTGGTAGCACTGCCATTCCAAGTATTTCAGCAAAACCAATCATTGACATTGTTGTTGGGATTAAAAAAATTAAGGACTTTCATTTGTACAAAAATAAACTTAAAAAACTTGGGTTTGAATACCATGACAATAGAGGCTCAAGTTTCAATAAATTCCTCACTAAAGGTCCGGCAGATTGTCGAACTGTTTATGTGCATTTAGTAAAGTATAAAGGAAATATTTGGAATAAGTATATATATTTTAGGGACACTCTCAATTGTAATTTAAAACTAGCAAAACAATACGAAAAATTAAAACTTAATTTAGCAACAAAGTTCAAAAATAGAGATTATTATACAAAAGCAAAAGCGGAATTCATCAGGAAGGTAAATAGAGAAAACAAGCTCGAACCTCCCACACTAGGGAGCTCCAAATAATATTGTTAAAAAGTCTAAAAATAAGTTATGAATCATAGAACAGTAGAAATTTTTACTGAAAATAATGATTTTCAATACTTGGAAACACTGCATCGCAATAGACAAAAAAGGAATAAGTTTAGTGAATTTATTATTGAAGGTGTCCGGCCAATAAATCAAGCCATTGCCAACAATTGGAAGATCACCGCTTTTATTTATTCAAAGGACAAAACATTATCTGACTGGGCAAAAAAACACATTGAAGGGCGCAAGGTGAAGATTCATTATCTCTTGCCGCAAAAACTTTTAGCGAAAATCAGCCAAAAAGAAAAAACGTCTGAATTGCTGGCGCTAGCGGCCATCCCGGAAGACTCCTTTGCCAGAATTAAAATCAGGAAAAACTTATCGATCGCAATCTTTGACAGGCCAACAAATCCGGGAAACCTGGGTTCATCAATACGATCCGCGGACGCCCTTGGTCTAGCTGGGATTATAATTACCGGTCATGGCGTTGATCTGTATAGCCAGGAGGTAATTACCGCATCGAGAGGCTCATTGTTTTCAATCCCCGTAATTAGGAAATCAGCATACAGTGAACTGATCGGTTTATTTGATCAATTTAAAAAAGAATTACCGAAACTTCAAATTATTGGCGCAGATGAAAAAGGAAAAATGGAAATTTATAAATGCGACCTAAAAAAACCAACCGTTATTATTTTGGGCAATGAAAAATGGGGACTAAGCAAGGCCTACAAGGAAATTTGTGACAAATTAGTAAGTATACCCATGCAGGGATCAGCATCTTCATTAAATGCGGCTTGTTCTGCCTCGATTTTTTTTTATGAATTGAACAGGCAAAGAAATGTTTAGATAAAACGAAATTTATTGCTCAAAAAAAACTAGCCCCGCTTAATCAGGACTAATTTTTTGTTAACAATATATAGGTGATAGGAAACTTTCCTTTTTCAGCCTTGCATAGCAAGGCGTCAAAGGATCGACCTTATTGTTAGAACCAATAGAATTGATTCTAACCATAAGCTCCCTAGAAAGGAGTTGTTTCCATCCACAGCTTCCGCTACGGATGCCTTGTTACGACTTCGCCCCTATCATCGATCCTACCTTCTGCCGTTATACAACGACATTCGGGCATTACCGACTCTCTTGACGTGACGGGCGGTGTGTACAAGACTCGAGAACGTATTCACCGTGACGTTATGATTCACGGTTACTAGCGATTCCAGCTTCATGCGGTCGAGTTTCAGACCGCAATCCGAACTGAGACCAGCTTTGATGGGATTAGCTTCGTCTTGCGACTTCGCAACCCGTTGTACTGGCCATTGTATCATGTGTGTGGCCCAAGGCGTAAGAGCCATGCTGATTTGACGTCATCCCCACCTTCCTCCCCGTTATCCGAGGCGGTTTCCTAATAAAGTATAAATTAGGATAAGGGTTGCGCTCGTTTCCGGACTTAACCGTACATCTCACGACACGAGCTGACGGCAACCATGCAGCACCTGTCTAGCACCCTCGAAGGAGTCCTGGTTTCCCAGGATTTGCAGCTAGATTTCAAGCCTTGGTAAGGTTTTTCGTTTATCGTCGAATTAAACCACATGATCCACCGCTTGTGCGAGTCCCCGTCAATTCCTTTGAGTTTTAAGCTTGCGCTCGTACTCCCCAGGCGGTGCACTTAACGGGTTACCTTTGTTCGACGACACTGAAAGGGTCGATACTTCCAATGTCTAGTGCACATAGTTTACGGCGTGGACTACGCGGGTATCTAATCCGCTTCGCTCCCCACGCTTTCGTGTATTAGTGTCAGGACTGTGCTAGCAAGCTGCCTTCGCATTTGGTGTTCCTGCCGATATTAACGGATTTGACCCCTACACCGGCAATTCCGCTTGCCTCTCCCAGCCTCAAGTTTACTAGTTTCAGCGGCAGTTCTCCGGTTGAGCCGGAGGATTTGACCGCTGACTTAGCAAACCACCTTCACACGCTTTACGCCCAATAAATCCGGGTAACGCTTGGGGCACTCGTATTACCGCTGCTGCTGGCACGAGTTTAGCAGCCCCTTATTCAACTGGTACCGTCATTGATTCGTCCCAGTTAAAAGCAC
>CAZPYM010000001.1:530145-563767 GCA_964590105.1 uncultured Gammaproteobacteria bacterium | reverse complement strand
GCAAATATGGGTGGAGGCTTTTGTATAAAAGCCGTAACCAGATATGCCGTGTTATATGATGTATGCTTTTCTTTTTGTCTCGCCTTAGCGAGACCACTTTTCTGTAATGAACAAATTTTATTTTTGTCTTGGCGTAGGGGCAGAGGGGCTGGGGGTGAATGCCCCGAAGCCAAGACTCCTTATTCTATTTTATCTGATTTTGCTAAATTACATTTCGCACAAAGCAATCTGATATTTTTTGCGGTTAAACTGGTTCCGCCTCTAGAAAATGGCAAATCATGATCAAAATGTAAATTTTTTGTTGATCCACACAATACGCATTTCCCGCCATCTCTTTTCCATACTTCTTTTTTTACCTCGCTCGGTATTAGTCTTGTATGCGCAAGATCTATATGTTCATTTGAGGTTAAATCTTGTTCGTCCGATAATTTTAGAGTAAACACGAAAACGTTTCTCTTCCCGTCATTTTTGATATTGTAATCAATCAAATCAAATAGTCCTTTTAACGACCATACACCGGGCAAAATCTTTTCATAGACTTTGACTATTTCAACTTCAGAAATTCCATTCTTAAATTTTTCTACTGCTTTAATAAATTTTCCATTTTGGGTTAGTGTGCCCTTTCTGGTTTGTTGCGGCTGATCAAGTAATTTTGGATTCATCTCATTAGAAGTTTTCGGCTCGTCATGCCCTTCGTATTCAATAGTAATTCCGTCATCAGAAATGCTGTCACTGTAAGGCGCGTTTGATCTGCGTGACATTAAAATAACCGAGTATTTTGGATTCATTCTAAAATTCATACCACGTTGTAAGGTCTGAACGCTTTCTATATCGCACATTTCTCGGTATGAATATATTTGATCAATCATAATTAATCTTCAATAAAGTAATCTGTATCTATCTTTTTAATTTCGTAGCTCGTAACCTTTGATACACCAACATTGTTTTCAATCATAAGCTGAACAAGTTTCTCTCCATCAATGAGAATGACTTTGTGTGGAATATTTTTGGCAGATTCCCACGCGTCTTTTGTAAACCCCGAGGTTGTTATAAATACACCCTTGTTAGCATTCTTTTTAACAAGACTTCCAATAAAATTTCTAATTTCCTTTGAGCCTACTACATTTTCCCATCTCTTTGCTTGGATATAAATAACATCAAGTCCGAGTTTGTCTTCATTGATAATTCCGTCAATTCCACCGTCTCCACTTTGGCCTATTGCTTTTCCTGCATCTTTCCTGGACCCTCCATATCCCATTGAAAGAAGAAGTTCAACTACTAATTTTTCGAAAAAACCTGGTGAGCTTTTTTTTACAATATTTATCAATTCTTCGGTCAAGCTGTCTTTTATTTTTTGATAACCATGCTCCATAAGCTCTTGAGGTGTCTGTGTTTCAATTTCTTTTTCTTCAACAATTCTTTCTTTCTTTTCGTGATTTTTTTCCTTAAGATTTTTTTTAAATTCTTTAAATTTAGGGAATTCTTCAAGTAATTCTAGATTTACCTCTTTTGGATTTTTTGATAAAACGGATAATCCTTCTTTTGAAATTTTAATATATCCTCTTTGTGGATATTCTAATAATCCAGCTTTTAATAAGTAGAGTCTGGCAAATCTAGCTTTATTTTTAAAAATGTAATCACTGCCAGTTGGATATTGCAAATTTCTTTCTTCTTCAGTTAATTTAAAAAAATCAGCAAGAGTTTTTATTACATCATTCATATTATGCTCTTTCTCGTCAGCGACAGTCTTTAGTAAAGGAAGCATGATGGTTTGAAAGTTTTGTGGTATAGCCATATTTATTTGTTTATTAATTATAAATCGTTTTCTGGAGCGGAGCGGAAGAAAACATCATATACCCCCTCTTAAAAAATAAAAATAAAATTTGTTAATTATAGAAAAGTGTAAGGCGTTAGTCGTAAAAAGAAAAGCATATTTCATCTAACTGGTATCTATACGAAAACAGTTCGCCTTTGATACGGAATTGCGTAGTAAAAGCGAAGTGTGATATGCTTAATCGGGCGAACATTCTTCGCGCCAATAATACAACGAGGGAGGCCAAAATGCCTTTGACAGCCAGAATTAAATTGCCTTGCGGGCATGAAACAGTGATTACGGAAAGGCATTTAAGGTATGATTTTTTTACTTGTCCGGTTTGCCGCAAGCTTCACAAGCTAAGCAAGGAAGAACGGAAAGCAATTGCGTTGGCCAAAGGATTTGATGTCAGGTCCTTGAAATTTGAACGTGTGAGTGATTGATAAACAAGCTGTCAACGCATGGCTTGTTTTTTATTGAGCGCAATGAAGGTAAATAAAAATAGGGGAGAGTACTGTTTTCCTGCTTTTGTTATTTAATTAGATATCCAAATTTTTCACGCTTTTTGCGCGAGTTTGAATAAAGCGTTTTCGCGGCACGACATCCGCGCCCATGAGAACATTGAAAACCTCATCAGCTTCCTCGGCGTCCTCAATGGTTACTTTTTTTAACACTCGGTTTTCCGGATCCATGGTGGTTTCCCAGAGCTGTTCGGGATTCATTTCTCCCAAACCTTTGTATCGCTGGATGGCCACGCCTTTGATTTTTTGCGCTTCATTCAAAAGTTCTTCGGTCTGATCTTCTCCTTCGACTGTTTCAGCTGGTTCTGCCGGCGCTATGTTGGTATCTTTGATTTTTTCCATTTTTCTCAGCACTGCATCCAGTTCATTTTCATTGAATATATACTGCGCTTCTCTGCCGCGTTTGACAAGGTAGAGCGGCGGCTGAGCAACATACAGATTGCCTTTGGTGATTAGTTCCTGAAAATGGCGATAAAAAAGCGTGAGTAAAAGCGTTCTGATGTGAGAGCCGTCCACGTCCGCATCAGTCATGATGATTATTTTG
The DNA here is from genome assembly GCA_964590105.1 of uncultured Gammaproteobacteria bacterium. Lineage (GTDB taxonomy): Bacteria > Patescibacteriota > Patescibacteriia > UBA11705 > JABHMO01 > JABMRF01. The sequence continues at coordinate 560,889 of CAZPYM010000001.1, read as the reverse complement.
TTGTAACGTAGTTTACTAATTTCAAATTGTTCGCCAATATTTGTGCCGAGCGCAATGATAAGAGATTTGACTTCATTATTGGCTAGCATTTTGTCTAGCCTGGCTTTTTCCACATTGATAATTTTACCACGCAGCGGCAGGATGGCCTGAAATTCGCGATTGCGTCCCTGCTTGGCCGAGCCACCGGCAGAATCGCCCTCTACAATGTAGAGTTCGCATTTTTCCGGTTCTTTTGAAGAGCAATCGGCAAGCTTGCCGGGTAGACTAAGGCTGTCCAGTACGCCCTTGCGAAGCACTGTTTCGCGGGCGGCTCGGGACGCTCGCCTGGCTTGCGCCGCGAGGAGAGCTTTGCCAACGATTGCTTCGGCGTCTTTTGGATGTTCTTCCAGAAAAATTCCCAGGTATTCAGAAAGTACGCTGTCAACTGCCGGTTTTACTTCCGCATTGCCCAGCTTGGCTTTGGTTTGGCCTTCAAATTGCGGATCTACTATTTTTATACTGATTACCGCGGTTAATCCTTCGCGCACATCGTCTCCGGACAGGTTTTCGTCTTTTTCTTTCAGAATGTTGTTTTTTCTGGCATAACTATTTAATGTTCTGGTGAGCGCGGTACGAAAACCGGCCACATGCATGCCGCCTTCGGGATTTAAAATATTATTAGTAAACGCCAATAAAGTTTCATCATATTCTTCCGTATATTTAATCGCGACCTCTACATTGATGTCGTCAATAGACTTGTCTACGTAAAAAATATTTTCATGTTTTGGCTTTTCGTTTTTATTCAATTGTTTTACATAGGCGCCAATGCCGCCTTCAAAATAAAAAGCATATTGTTTTGGCTTTTCTGCTTCGCGGAGATCAATGCAGGTGATTTTTACTTTTTTTGTCAGATAAGCCTGCTGTCTCATGCGATTCAAAATTTTTGACCAGCTGTATTCGAGAACCGTAAAAATTTCCGAATCCGGCTGAAAGGTTATGATGGTGCCGCTGTCAAAAGAGTTTTCCGGATGGTACATGTCCGGCTTGAGTACGCGTTTGACATTTCCCATGGCCTTGGCTTTGTACTGCGGTTTTCCTTGTTTGAATTCCTGCTGATATAATTTACCGTCTCTTTTAACTTCAGCTTTCAGGTTTTTGGAAAGAGCGTTTACCACTGAAACGCCGACTCCGTGAAGTCCGCCGGAAACTTTGTAACCGCCTTCGCCGAATTTTCCGCCAGCATGAAGCTTGGTCATGACGGTCTCCAGGGCGGAAACTTTTGTTGTTTTGTGAATATCAACAGGAATCCCGCGTCCATTGTCAGTGACTGCGATACAATTGTCAGGCAGAATTTTGACGATAACTTCGTTACAATATCCGGCCATGGCTTCGTCAATGGCATTGTCAACAACTTCCCAGAGCATGTGATGCAGGCCCTCGGCGGCAGTGTTTCCGATGTACATGCCGGGTCGCTTGCGGACAGGCGCGAGGCCTTCGAGTACGGTGATTTGATCGGCTCCATATCCTTCAACTTTTTTTCCGGATTTAGAGAGTTTGCTTTCAACTGCGTCCTTGGCTTTGTTTTTGGCTGGTTTTTTCATGTTTTTATTTGGTATAAATATTATAGAATTACACGTCTATCTTAGCATATTTTTTTTACTTTGTGAAGAGTCAGTTGCAAAAGTAGGGGATAAAAATTTGGCAGTTTATGACTGCGCGTGGTATAATTATATGGAATTAGAAAATATGCCAAATAATATTTATAACAATTTATCAGAGGAGCAATTAAGGGCCGGTTACTGGTACGTCACTCATAGGGTTATCCTGCGCAAATTGGGAATTTTTGTTTTAGCACTTGTTGCCGGCGGATTGCTTTTGTTTGGCGCCCACGGATTAATAAAATATTATCTTGCCGATCGCGTGGCCAATCGGGCATTGGAATCAGATATCGCCAAGTCCAAGCTGGATTATCAGTTGCTGGCCGAAATGAATACGCCGAAAGATCTGCATGTGCTTGAAACTCAAGTGATAAAAACTGGTTCAGGCTCATTTGATTTGATAACAGAGATTGTAAATTCAAATGTTCAGTGGATGGTCGAATCATTTGATTATTATTTTATAATGGGCGAGCAAAAAACAAATGTTAAAACAGGCTTTGTTTTACCGGAAGAAGACAAATATGTCATGTATTTAAATTACAAAACCGACAGATCCTTTTCTTCGGCAAATATTGTAATTGAAAATATTAAATGGAAAAAAACGCCCAACTATGGAGCAATGCGAGAAAAGATTTTGCAGTTTGGTTTTGAAAATCCTGTAGTCTTGGCGTCCTCAAAGAGCGGAATAAGCGAGGCGGGTGACGTTGCCAATATTAGTTTTGATGTTTTAAACAAGAGCGCTTATAATTTTTGGGAGCCGAAATTTACTGTTTTATTGTACAAGGGGGATAAATTGGCGGCTATCACTTCCGCTGTTATTGACAGTTTGTCTTCGGGCGAAAAAAGATCAGTCAGCATAAATTTATTCCAGTCTTTGCCGCGAGGCGTGGAAATGCAGATTTTGTCGGATATAAATATTTTGGACCCGAATGTTTTCAAGGGATTTGATTATAGTCAGGACGAACTTCAATAATCGTCTATACAAAAAAAAATATATAAGATAAGATGGGGCTGCGGGTCCTGTCTTATTTAAGTCAGTGGCCGCAATAATATGTTGCATGCAGCAATGGAAAATTTAAGGAAATTTGACTGGGTGCTCTGCATTACTTGCCTGGTGCTTTTTTGTTTGGGATTGGCCGTTATTTACAGTGTCGGTTTGACTGAGGAGGGCGCCAAACTTACGGATTTTAAAAAGCAGATGATTTTTGGCGTGGTTGGTTTTGTTTTATTTTTCGTGATCAGTCTGAGCAATTATTCCGGCCTATGGGTTTACGGCCGGATAATTTTCGCTTCGGCTATTATTTTGCTCGTGGCCGTATTATTTTTGGGCGCCACGATCAGGGGAACACAAGGTTGGTTTTCACTTGGCGGCATAGGATTGCAGCCAGTGGAGCTCGCCAAAATCGCCTTGATTATTTTACTGGCAAAATTTTTTAGCAATCGATTGCAAAGATTTAAGTCTGGCAAGCATATTATAGTTAGTTTGTTTATTTGTTTGTGTCTGGCTGTCCCGGTGTTGCTGCAGCCGGACATGGGGTCGGCCTTAATTTTATTTGGCCTTTGGTTCATTCTGTTGGCTCTGACCGGCATCAAGAAAAGTTATTTTATAATTCTGGTGGTGGTTTTTTTAATATTGTTTTTGCTGGTGGGCGCATTTTTGTTAAAGGATTATCAACGTGAAAGAATCAAAATATTTTTTAATCCGCAGGCTGATCCGCAGGGGAGCGGTTACAATGTTTCGCAATCAATTATTGGCATTGGCTCCGGCCGTTTTTGGGGACGCGGACTGGGATTTGGTTCGCAAAGCCAGCTGAAATTTATTCCGGAAGCCAAAACTGATTTTATTTTTGCGGTTATTGCCGAGGAGCTCGGTTTGATTGGTGTTTTGTTTGTCCTTGGCGGCTGGGGTTTGATCTTTTATCGCTTGCAACGTATTGCCAAGCAGGCAAAAAACGATTTCGGCATGTTTTTGGTTTTGGGTGTTATGGTTTTGTTTTTTTTGCATCTATTAGTTAACGTTGGAATGAATATTGGTCTTATGCCGGTAATGGGAATTTCTCTGCCCCTGCTCAGCTATGGTGGCAGTTTTCTGATTGCCAGCCTGATTTTAATCGGCATTGCCGAGAGCGTCTATGTCAGGAGATAGAATGATTGGTATTGTTTTTTTTATGTCAAATGAGATATAGAAGGATAAACATATAATTCCAATTTCTAGATCTTCCTTTTGTAACCAAAAGTAACAAAAGTTTTGGGGGTAATTGATTCCCGCCATACGGCGGGCAGGCACGTCAGAGCATCTCTTTCGTGGGGTTTCCTCCTGCTCGTCACGTTAGTAAAATTGATATTAAATATACTATTGATTCTGCTTTGTACGACAGCCATGGCCATTGGTTCAGCAATTACCCCCAAATCCCCACCGTTTAAATAAAATATTATTCGCTAAAATTCTTGGCAAATTGCTATAAATAATACAATGCGGGGAATATCGTATTTTTTAATTAGAATACCACTGGTATTTGACTATTTTAGTAAGCTTTGTTATAATCGTTTTCGATTCAAACAAAAATAAATTATGCAGCAGGATTTGTACAAATCGCTAAAATTAGTGTCGGAGTGTCCGGTGTGCCGGCGGAAGGATTTTCCGGCCGAGATAAAGCTGATCCAGGAACAAGACGAAGGACATCTGTTGCACATTCAGTGCAAAAATTGTGAAAGCTGTATAGTTGTCCTGATTTCGCTTGGTGAGCACGGTTTAAACTTAGTCGGTGTGCTGACTGATCTGGGATCAGAAGAAGTAAAGAAGTTTATTGATCGTGGCCCTCTTGATTCTGACGAAATTATAGAATTGCACAATATGTTACAAAAAAAAGATTTTATTAATAAAGTTATCGGACAAATATGATTTACGACCTAAAAGTAACAGCAAGAGAAAATAAGCAAAAGGAGGAGCTACAAGATTTTGTTCCCGGTATTGTTTATGGCCCGGAAGTAAAAGAAAACGTGATGGTTTTTGTAAAAACAAATGATTTTATCAAATTGTACGAACAAGCCGGTGAAAGTTCAATGATCAATTTGACGATTGACGAAGGCAAAGCTCCACGCGAAGTTTTAATTAAAAGTGTGAGCCTGGATCCGGTGAAAGGAAGTTTTCAACATATTGATTTTTATCAGATTAAACGCGGACAAAAACTGGAAATTGAAGTAGAGCTTTCTTTTGTCGGTGAAGCGCCGGCGATCAGAGCCTTTGGCGGTATTATGGTTGCAAACCTTAATGCAATTGACGTCAGGTGTTTGCCAAAAGACATGATTTCCGAGATTGAAGTAGACATTTCAGGATTAAAAAATATTGGTGACAAAATACATGTGCAGGATCTGAAGATTCCGGAAAATGTTGAAGTGCTAAATGATTTAGATGAAACAGTAGTCTTGATTGATGAACCAGCGGCAGAAGAAGTGGCAGACAAGGCGCCAGTTGACGCAGCAGCAGTACCGGCTGAAGAAGGAGAAAAATCAGAAGAACAAAAAGCAACAGCTGAAGGTGAAAAGACAAAAGAAAAATAAAATTTATTAATTTTCTTTCATTTGCGTCAGATAAAAAAGTGCTCTATGATTTATTGTAGAGCACTTTTGTAAATAAATTGAATTATGAACAAACGCATAAGGTTAGCATTAATCGCGGTGTTAATAATCGCCATATTAATTGTGGTTGTGATTTTTATTTATTTCGCCGAGCAATGGCGGGAACAAAAAAATGTTGAGCAGGCGGAATTGGCCAAGATTATTAATGAGCCAATAGAAGTTTGCGAGCAGATCAGAAAGATTGATGGCCTTTGTTATGAGGGAGCGGAGCCCGGCTTGTATGCCGTGATGATTGAAAACCATTCTGATGCCCGTCCGCAGAGTGGGCTGGCTGAGGCCAGCCTGGTTTATGAGGCAATAGTGGAAGCGCCGATTACCAGATTTTTAGCAATTTTTTCCGCTGATAAAAATATTGAGAAAATCGGACCGGTGCGCAGCGCCCGGCCTTTTTATATTGATTGGTCGCAGGAATTTGGCTCTCCGTATGTTCATGTTGGCGGCAGTAATGCGGCGCTGGATTTGCTGGCGAAAAGTTATAGTTTTGATTTGAACGAATTTTCCAATGGCCAATATTTCTGGCGGGACTGGACGCGCCCTGAGCCGCACAATGTTTATACTTCCAGCGAACTTATTGGCAAAGCGATTGAGAACAAAGGATGGGCAATAAAAAATGATTTTGCCAGCTGGAGTTTTACGCCGGAAGTGAAAAGCGCGGCGCAGGCGACGGAGCAGACTATTGAAGTTGATTTTGCTACGGCTGAATATAGTGTGCAATGGAAATATGATCAAAAGCAAAATAATTATATTAGATATCAGGCTGGCAAAGTTTTCGAAGACAAAGAAAATGGCGAGATTAGAGCCAATAACGTGGCCGTTATGTACACGGACAGCAAAGTGATTGACGATTATGGCCGTCGCGAGACCAGGACGATTGGTTCTGGCGAAGCGGTTGTTTTCAGCGGCGGAGAAGCAAAAGTCGGCGAGTGGCGCCGGCCGAACCTTCAGGGCCGAACCAGGTTTTACGATGAAGCAGGTCAGGAAATTTCTTTTTTGCCGGGGCCAACCTGGATTGAGGTGGTGCCGATTCATTTCCCGGCTGTAAGTTGGAAGTAAGCGTGTTGTGTGCAAACGATAAAATCAATGAAGACTAATAAGAATACATTTACTCTGATCCTGCTGGCCGTAATTTTTGGCGGCGGTATTTTGATTTACAGCTGGAATTATCTTCACGGCAAAAATTTGAACAAAGCGCCGGAATTTGATTTGGCTCTTTATGAAGATCCCTCATGGTATACGGACAAATTGAGCGGTGCGTTTCATCGGCTTCAGGGTAATCAGGCGCAGTCGGCCACAGAACCAAAAGAAGTAGAGGCGCAAGATCTCGCGCCTTCAGAAGCGGTATTGGAAAATAATTTGGAAGAAGGATATATTTATTTCAAAAATAGTTTTCGTTTGGCAACTGCCAAAGAAACAAATGATCTCATAGCGAGTTTTTTGCAGGATTTTTCGCAATTGAAAAATTTGCCGATTGAAAATCTGGAAGCATTGGATAAAATCAAGATTGAATTGCCGGCAATGGGCCGCGAAAAAATTATAGAGAAAATAAAAATCAGTAAATTGGTTCAAGGCGTGGAAGCTGACACGCCGCCGCAATGGATTGTTTCTCTGGCCAAACCAATGTTCCGCGGCGACGCGGAGGCCTGGCTGCAAGCAATTTCGCCGGACATATTATTAATAACTGAATTTCCTAGCGGGTTGGAATATATTGCCAGGGCAGATTACCGCGGGATTGACAAAATTGAAGACATTTTGTATAAATTGAAGAATGATTATAGCGATGTTGCTTTAATCAGATAAAGCAGGAGGTACTAATGGAATGGCTGATCGTTTATGGGATTCTGGCCGCCTGTTTGATTTTTTACGGTTTCAGTTTTGAAGTATTCCGTCTGTTTGACAGCTGGCAGGTGCGGAGCGCCTTATATATTTTCGTTGGTTTGCTCTGGCCACTTTTGCTTTTGGCGCTCATCCTAGCCGGACTTTGGCTGGGGGTAAGGTGCGTCATCGATGTCTGGCGGTTGTTGCGAGCTTTCAGGTCTCAATCTTAAAACCAAAAAAAGCATTTATTTTTGAACATCAATAAAACAGACTTCAGAAGTCTGTTTTTCTTTTTGTCACAGAGAGTAGTGGAATTTTAAAAATTCATTGAACAAATCAGAGTATTCTGTGGCTGTTAATTCCACAGTGGCGTCAATGTCCGGATATTGTTCCGGCGGATGCGTCGCCAGATTGCGCGCGCCGAGGCGATTGAGTTTTTCCCAGAAATCATGGTGTTTTTCCGATAATATGGTGAATTGGCCAATACTTTTGGCCTTGGCGATCTTTCGCACGCGCTCCTTCAACTCTTTTACTGTTGTCATTCTTGTTCCTCCTGTTATGGCCACATATCATGGTATTTAAGCATTTATCAAAAGGATTGTCAAGAGGCAAAAGACATTTTAATAACTCGATTTTTGCCAGCCAGATCTTTGCTAATTTGAATTTGAACGTTCGATAAAAATCGTTTCGCCAGGCTGGTGACTTGTTTTGCCTGCCCACTGCCGATTTCTAGCAAAATATATTTTGGTTTGTGTTTTAAGTTTTTTACTTGTTGAAAAAAAAGTTCAAAACAATCAAGCCCTTGTTTCCCGGCAGTCAGGGCGATTTGCGGTTCGTATTTTAATGATTTTGAAAAACAAGAAGCCAAAAGATTTTTCAGATTGGCGTCAAGATAGGGGAGATTGGCAATGATTAGATCGAACTTTTTGTTTTTAATCGGTTCTAGCAAATTGCCCTGATAGAATTTTATTTTCGATAATACTTTGTGCCGGCGGGCGTTGCGCTTCGCAATTTTCAGAGCGGCGGATGAAATGTCCGTGGCGCAAATTCGGATTTTGGTCAAATTTTTGGCAAGCGAAATCGTCACACAGCCGGAACCGGTTCCGATTTCGGCGAGGCGAATGAGGGCGCGGTCGGGCCATTTTTGAGTTAGTTTCAAAGTTTCCTCAATAAGCAGTTCTGTTTCCGGCCGCGGAATCAAAACATTTTCATCAACGTAAAAATTCAAATTGAAAAATTCTTTATTCTTCGTAATGTAAGCGACGGGGTAGTGCCTGGCTCTTCGGGCAAGTTGAAAGTTAAAAGTTAAAAGTTGAAAGTTGGTTAATGGTGCGTCGGAATGAGTGTATAAAAATTCTTTTGGTTTTCCTAGAACAAAACTCAAAATCACTTCAGCATCCAGGCGCGCCGAGGGAATTCCGGCTTTTTGCAGTTTTTCAAAGCCTTTTTGAAGGGTTTGTTTGATATTCATAATGATTGGCTGAACTTTTTTTATATGCTAGAATGGCAATATAGCAAGAAACATTATTAATTATATTATGGAAAAGACAAACTTACCAGTTTCCCCCGAAAAAAAATTATTCGAAGCCAAAAGCCTGGGATTTGATCGATTCATTGCAGCGGCAAAAAATGAAAGCAATATTTTTTGGCTGGATAAAAATTTACCGACTGAAAAGCTGAAGCAGAGAATACAGAGATTGGAAAAATTACTGGAAAAGCTGGAAAAAGCTTCCAGTGAAGAGCGATTAGCTCTGGAAAAAACTTCAGAACTGGGTCGTATCCCGCAAATAACTTTAGCCGCCGAGGATTATATTGATGAATTGAGTCTGGCAGAATCAACCGAAAAAACCGAAGGCGCGGAAAACAAAAATTTAATTTTTGTTGATTCGGCTGGAGATAAAAAGGTTTTGAAAATTTCCAAGGGCCGGCATGACCAGGATGTTGTATCAATTGTCAAATTAATGCGAAATATGTGCGCGCTTGAGCTTTTTGAACGCCGGCAAAAAGATTTTATGAGTTTGCAGGAAGGCGAAATTAATATCAGTGTTTTATTTGATAATATTATTATTTATCGAGACGCCGAAGGAAATTACAAAAGAGTAATTGATCAGCCCTTTGCCAAAGGCAAGCCGGTTGGAAAATTAATGGCCGGCCGGCAAGAATATGATGATTTGCAAAAAGCCTGGAAAAAGTTTTTGGAACAGATTGGACTTTTGCAGGCGACGTCTGAAGTTGTTTTGGATATTACTGATTCAACTCAGGGCGCCAAGCCTTCCCGCGGCGACGTGTCCAGAACAGAAAATGTTTTTGTTGATCAACCGGAAGCGGCGGGTGGAATATATAATTTTCAGATTATTGATATTGATGTTTTTGACGACCCTCTTTTTGATACCAAAAAGCAAAAAGGCGATCAGCATAAGTTTTACGCGTCCGAACAGCTTCGTCGGCGCGGATCGGTTTTGTCGGCGATAAAAGTTTTTCTGACCAATATGTCGCGCGAACGCTATGTCAAGCTGATGCAGGACAGATACATTGAAAAAGAAATGAATAAATAATTGTCAGTTTTAAAAAAGCTCAGAATCAGAGCTTTTTTATTATTGCGTAAATTGATTTTATTCATCCTTGCAATTTAAACTCCGCCTCTTTCAACGCGTTGATTATCGGATCCAGATTACCGGCCAGAATAGTTGGAATGTTGTTCCAGTTGGTTTTTATTCTGTGATCTGTAATTCTGTCCTGCGGGAAGTTGTAAGTCCGGATTTTTTCCGAGCGGTCGCCTGAACCGATTTGTTTATTTCTGTCTGCGCCCTGCGTGGCTTGCTGTTCTCCCATTTTTAAATCATATAGCCGCGAACGCAGCACGCGCATGGCTTTTTCTCTGTTTTGCAATTGGGATCTTTCGTCCTGGCAAGAGACGACGGTATTTGTCGGGAGGTGAGTTATCCTGACGGCTGACTTGGTCGTATTGACGCTCTGGCCGCCGTGTCCGCCGGCGCAAAAAGTGTCAATTTTTAAATCCTTTGCGTCAATTTTTACGTCGACTTCTTCCACTTCGGGAAGAACGGCCACTGTGACGGCGGAAGTATGCACGCGGCCTTGCTTTTCCGTTTCAGGGACGCGCTGAACGCGATGCGTGCCGCGTTCATATTTTAGCGTGCCATAGACATTTTTCCCTTTGATTTCAAATATAATTTCTTTGAAGCCGCCAAGTCCGATTTGATTGGCGGAAATAGTATTGACCTTCCAGCCCTTGATTTCCGCGAATCTGGAATACATGCGAAAAAGTTCAGCCGTAAAAAGCGCGGATTCGTCACCTCCGGTGCCGGCCCGAATTTCCATGATAATATTTTTTTTATCATTTGGATCTTTTGGCTGCAGTTCTTGTTTGAGTTGTTTTTCAAGTTCTTGTAGTCGCGGTTCGAGTTCACTGATTTCCGTTCCGGCCAATTCAACTAATTCCTTGTCGTCAGAAGAAGCAGCTTCTTTTGCTTGATTTAAATTAGATTGAATTTTTTCATATTCATTAATTAAGGAAATAATATTTTTTAAGTCCGCATGCTCGCTGGCCTTAGTTTTGAGTTGCGCTAAATCGTTGGTAACTGAAGGATCCTGAAGTTCAGCTTCAAGCTCCTGGAATTTTTGTTTGATTTTGTTGATTTTTTCTTGCATGAGTTTGAAGTTAGAAATTAGAAATTAGGGCAGAGTGTACGTAATTTAAAATCCAGCATCAACCCCAGTTTCCCTGCCTCGACTTGATCAAATCGAGGCGAGAGTCAAGGCGGGCAATTTCCAGTTTCCAGTTTCTTCAGTATTATTATATCAAAAAAACCGTTGTTTAACTAAACAAACAGCAACGGTTTTGCAAAAGTTATTTTTCAGCGGTTTTTTTACTTTTTGCTTCTTTTTTTGCCTTTTTGCCTTTTCTTGTCTGCGATACGCTTTGTGTTTTGACTGCTCTGGCGTGGAATTTTTCAACCCGGCGGGCAGTATCCACTAGCTTTTGCTTTCCTGTATAAAAAGGGTGACAAAGGTGGCAGAGCTCAACTTTTATTTCATCAGTGGTGGAGCCTGTTGTAAATTCATTGCCGCAAACACAACTGACCTTGGCTTGCTGATATTTCGGGTGAAGATTTTTTTTCATATAATTTTGTAAGATTTTGTTAGGTTAATCGCTTGATGGTACAAATGATAGCATATGGAAATAAATATTGCAAGTTGAACCAATTTTAGACAATTTTTCTTGGATATTGACAAAATGATCTAATTAAGTTAAATTTGCTCCTTTTTGTTGGGTGGCTAACCCTGTTAATCTGGACTATCGACTCCCGGCCTCTATGATTGTGGATAATTCATCATTGTTATTTTGTATATTGTGATATAATGATAACTAGAATAATAGAAACTTGAAACTCGAAACTGGGGTTGATGTTGGATTTTAAATTATTTGCCCTTTACCCCAATTTTAAATTTCTAATTTTGAGTTTCAAATTAAATATGAAAACAAAAAAGTTTTTAAGTGGTTTAGCCTTAGGCGCCTTGATCGGTTCAGCCTTGGGATTGTTTTTCAACCCGGAGACCGGCCAGAAGAATAGAACCAAATTTAAAAAAATTACTAAGTTGCTTAGCGAGAAATTAATTACAGATGTTTCAAAAGCCGGAAAAATCGGTAAAAAAGAATATGATGCCATTGTGGCAAACATTATTAAGAAATATTCAAAAAATGATTTGCTCAGTCCGGCGGCTTGGGATGAAATAAAAAAAGAATTAATGTTGCGCTGGCAAGATATTCAGGCTGAAATCAAGAAAAATGGCAAAAAGAAAAAATAAAATTAAGCTTTTGCCGGAAGGCCGAAGTTTGATATATAGCTTTGTAAAAAGCGAAAAACCTAAAGAGTGAAAAAAGGGCCCTGCGAAGGGGCTCTTTTTTTTAACGGTGATTTTTGTTACAATCAAAGCATGATAAATTTTTTACATTCATTTCATCCGCAGGCAATATTGCTAAGGTTCGGTCCGTTGTCGATTCATTGGTATGGTTTTTTAATGGTAATCGGCGGTCTGATTGGCTTTGGTGTAATCCTATGGCTTGCGGAAAAATACAAATTGGAAAAAAGCGTTTTTCATGATTTGTTATTGTATTGGATAATCGGCGCAGTAATCGGCGCCAGACTATATTATGTCCTTTACGCCTGGGAGTTTTACAAGGATAGCTGGCTTGATGTTTTTAAAATCTGGCAAGGCGGGCTGGCAATTCACGGCATAATGCTTGGAGGTTTTATTACCACGTTCATTTATTGCAAACTGAAAAAACAGAATTTTTGGAAGCTTGCTGACGTGATTGTTGTCGGACTCATCGCGGCGCAAATAATCGGACGGGTGGGGAATTATTTTAATCAGGAAATTTTTGGCAAGCCGACCAATCTGGCGTGGGGGATTCCAATTGATGTTTTGAATCGGCCGGCCGGATATTTAAATTTTGAATATTTTCACCCGACATTTTTGTATGAAAGTTTTGGTAGTCTAATAATATTTGGAATCTTGCTGGGGATAACTTTACTGCGGTTCAAAAGAAAAAATTGGATCATCGGAAATGCTTTTCTTTTATATTTAATTTTATATTCAGTTCAAAGATTTTTGCTGGAATTTTTACGACTGGATTACAGTCCGTTAATTTTTGAAATTCGCTGGGCGCAGATTTTGAGCGGGGGAGTGATCGTTGTTTGTTTGATTGTTCTTGTCTGGCGGGCAAAGAAACGAATCGCAAGTTAATCAATAATATTTGTTCAATATTTGTGGAGTGTTTGTATAATATTTTGCAAAAAGAAAATAAGTAATCTGGAATTAATGAAAATGTGGATAAGGCCACGTTTTTTTGTTGTTTAAAAAGCCTGAAGATGCTATAATTTATACAATATAAAGTATGAAAAAACTAGACAGGTTGTGTTACAGAATTTAACGTCTAGTATTTTTTGCGGTATAAAAAGTTATACCCAAAGTTTAAGTTTAAAAAGTGAATTTTCATGAAAAACCTGAGTAAAAAATTCATTTGGCAGATAATGGGACTATGGATTTTAATTGTAGTTCTGGTGCTTTTTATTTCCTTTTTTGCATTGGCTTTTACCTGGTCGCAAAGTACGATTGCTGATCCTCAAGCGTCACCTCCATCCTGTTCTGGCGCAGGCTGTCTGATTTATTATGGCACCTCGATGTATATGGTCGATTCCAGTGAGCAATATTTTGTCTATATTGATGGTAATTGGGGAGCATTGAGATATGCGCATAGGGATGGCGCAAGCTGGGAATATCCAATTGAGACGCTTGCAGAACGTGGAATTATTCGAACTGTTAGTGGTGGTGGAAATGTTAGTACTAGCGGAGGTACTTCGATTGATCTTGATGGGAGTATACCGGCAATAACTTTTATTAGCTCTGGGTCTAATGGAGATGTTTATGTGACCAGAAGAGATGCTGAATTGGCTACCGCCACAAATGATGTGAACTGGACTTATGAGTTGATTTATTCAACTGGGACAAATTCTAATCCCACGATAAAAGTTGATGGCAGTGGTACTATGCATTTATCGTTTTTTAACAATACGGCTTCAGATTTAATGTATGCAGTTGAAGATCCTGGTGCTGGTGATTGTCCGAGTAACTCTGATTGGGATTGCGAGACCGTAGCCAGTACTGGACTTACCGGTTTTCTGCCCAGAATGGTTTTACGGTCTGCTGATGATGTGCCGGTGATTGTTTTCAATGACAAAACTAATACTAATCTTTATTTAGCGATTCGTGACGGTGACGGCAGCGGAACATGTCCTGATAATAATCAATGGAATTGTTATACCATAGATGCGGGAGGAGCATATTCAGATAGCCCATCGACAAAAATGGGAATTAAAGAAAATTCAAGCGGTCAATTTGGTGTTGTTCATCCTGGTAGTGACGGTGGAGATTTGTATTATTCGATTCATGATGTGGGAGATTATACTACTTGGGTAAATACCTTGTTGCACTCTGATGGAGGTAATTCCTGGCAAAGCGCAGATTTGACTTTTAATGGGACAACGCCAATGCTTTGCGAAGGACGGTCAGATACGTTAGAGTTTTATGTATATAATGGATCTTCTTGGCAAAGTGATACAGTTGATGCAGTAACACAAACAGGGAAATCATGTGATATTGAAAATGATGGAACATATACCATGATTGTATATGGATCTAATCGATCAAAAGAACCATATTATTCAACGGCCACAGTTAGTTTTAATGAAGCTCCAATAGCAGTAGCGCCGACAGGGATATCTCAGGCAACAGATGGTAGTGGATATATTACTTTTTCAACAACTGTTTCTGACGCTGATAGTGATGAAACTAAGCTTAAAGTCGAATATTCTGATGATGGTGGGTCAACTTGGTATGATCCAGTTTTGGTTTCGCGTACAGTTAGTAATGGATCGGCAGGATTTTTAGATACAGATACTTATCAAATTGGAACTAATGACGGTGATGGTATTGATACGGATGATTTTGCTAATGTAACTGTAATAATAGTTTGGGATACTCAGTCAGCTGACAATGGTAATGGTTCTTTAGATGGAACTGATCAGTCAGATATTCAGGTCAGAGTAACGGCGTTTGATGGAACCGAAGATGGCTCTGCCGCGGTTTCGGATTCATTTTCATTAGACAATTTAGATCCTTCAGGTTTAGGCAGTTTATATTGGGATTCTTCCACCACAACCAGTGAGACGATGCATTGGGGAGCGGTAACTGAAACAAACTTTGATCATTATGAGATTTGGTATGGTACAAATCAAAGCGATGTGGAGACAAGAGGCGGTCCGGCGTCAGAGTGGGACGATGTTGATGATGCAGACTTAGCAACGAAAACAACTCAGAGCACAACGATCGCGGGTTTAGCGGTTAATACGCAATATTATTTTGATATTTGGGCGGTTGATGATTATGGTAATGAACAAAACGTGTCTTCAATAAATAAATATACATTGGCCAATGTGCCGTCAGCGCCTACCGTAGTAAGTTTGACCACTACGCAAATTCAGGTAAGTATAACTGCCGGCGATGGAAATCCTTCCACTACGGAATATGCTATTCAGGAAACAGTTTCTGGAAATTATCTTCAGGGAGGAGGAGGAGAAATGGATCCAGTAGAAAACTATCAAACAGCTTCTTCCTGGGGAACAGAGACAGTTTCGGGATTAACTTCAAATACACGATATGGTTTTAAGGTCAAAGCCAGAGATGGCAATTATACGGCAACTGCTTTTGGTGACACAATTAGTGAATATACCATGGCCAGCTCTTTGACTAGTTTCACGGTGGTTGAAGCAACGGATAAAGATGATTATAAAATGACTTTAACCTGGAGCGTGCCAAGTCCGGCGCCGACCGGTGTGGTTATTCAGCAAGACACTGATTGTGATGCTATTTGGGATACAACTTTGTACAATAATACAACGGCGGTTGTTGATCAGCCATACGAAATCAGCGGTTTGTCACCAGGAACTTGTTACCAATTTAGAACTTCTTCATACGATGGAGACGGTGATCAAAATATAGCTGGCGGTGTGACCAGCGATCAGGACACAACCGGACCGGCTCAGCCAACCGGGTTGACCAATATAGCGGCCACCAGTTCTACGATTACCTGGGATTGGAATGATGTAACAGGGGCAACCAGTTATGCTGTTTATCGTTCATCTGATGATGTAAGAATTGGGGTAGTACCCACAGCCACCAGTCAATATACGCAAACAACTGTTACTGAGGGCGGATCGGCATTATCTTCAAATACTCAATATACAGTTTATGTTCGAGCAGTTAATATTAATGGGGCCAGTATTGGTTCCAGTCCTGCCAGCGCTTATACTGACGCTGATGCGCCGACCAGTTTAACTCATAGCGCCAATACAACTTCTTCAATTACTTGGGGCTGGAGCAGTGGCGGCGCGCAGAATACATATTATGCCAGTACTGCAACTCCGGCAGATAACAGCGGCTGGACTTCCGGAATTACCTGGGCGCAAAGCGGTTTGTCTGCCAATGCGTCGGTGGAATTATCAGTCAAGGCCAGAAACGAGGAATTAACAGAAACTTCAACTTCTACTTATACAGCTTATACCAGTCAGAATACGCCGGTCGGTATTTCTAAAAGCGATTTAACTACAACCTCACTGACTGTGACGGCCGATGGAACTTTTAATAATTTAACCTCTGGTAGCTCAGGTTTGTATTTTGCAAATACAACGGCCAGTACAAATTCGGGTTGGACTCAAACTAACAGTTGGCAGAGTTCGGGTTTGATTGCTAATACTTTATATACATATACGGTCAAGGCGAAAAATGGTGATGGTATTGAGACTTCGACAGGTACTGCCAGTTATTATACGGCGCAAAACACACCGACAACCGTGACTTCGAGTTCAACGCTATATTCTGAAATAACAGTGGCCGCTTCCGGCACATTTGTTAATTTAACTGCGGACAGTGCGGGATTATATTTTGAGAATGTGACCGCCGGCACAAATTCCGGCTGGGTGCAGAGTAATAGTTGGGCCGAGACGGGATTAACTCCGGCTACTAATTATACTTATCGAGTGAAGGCAAGAAATGGCGACGGTGTAGAAACCGTCTGGAGTTCTTCAGCTACATTTCAGACGTATGGGGCGCATGGCGGCGGTGATGCGCCCGTTAATCCGCCGGAACCTGCGCCAGTTACTTATCAATGTTCTGATAATCAGGATAATGACGGAGACGGAAAAGTCGATATGGGAGATCCTGGCTGTTCTAATATATATGATAATAGCGAATTAGATGATGCGGCCGTGTTGCCAACTCTTGATGAACCCAAAGACGGATCCTTGATTAATAATAATCAACCATATTTAATTGGCACAACGCCTGAAGGAGCAATGACCGTGGAAATTTATACTGATAGCGTCAAGGCAAACACCTTGATTTCTCAGCCGGACAAAAGTTTTGTCTGGAAGGTCTCTCCGGCGCTAGCAGATGGTGTGCATTCTTTTTATGTCAAAACGCTAAATTTGTTGTCAACTATTTCTACAATTTTGGTGGACACGGATCCTCCGCTTGCGCCGTTAATTAATCTTATTACTGTAAAGTCTCAAACGTTTGTTGGCAGTAATATTGAGGCCAGCTTGACGATTGCCGGACAAATTCAAGCTGATTCGAAATATATTTTATTATATTTAGATGACACGATATTGATTGATACAATCGAAGTGTCGGGAGATACGTGGAGTTACGATTTTAACGAAATATTCACTTCCGGCGAGCACAAAATTTCAGCCAAAGCAACTGATTTGGCAAACAATATTTCTTCAATTGCGACGGAAAAAACATTTGAGTTGGTTATTAGCGGTGAAATCCCGGTCGAGCCGGTAGTTCCGGTTGAGCCGGTAATTCCGGTTGAGCCGGTAGTTCCGGTTGAGCCGATAATTCCGGTTGAGCCGGTAATTCCGGTTGTGCCGGTAGTTCCGGTTGTGCCGGTAGTTCCGGTTGAGCCGATAATTCCGGTCGAGCCGATAATTCCGGTTGTGCCGGTAGTTCCGGTTGAGCCGATAATTCCGGTCGAGCCGATAATTCCGGTTGTGCCAGTAGTCCCGGCTGTTCCGGCAGTCCCAGGCGAGCCGGAGGTTCCAGTTGTCCCGGTAATTCCAGTAGCGCCGATTGAGTCGCCTGGCGGCGGTCCCATTGATAGTCTTTATGAACAAATTAATGCCAAGAACTCCTGGGATAAAACCAAACAGGAGATTCAGTTTGAAGTTGTATATGAAACTGAAAAGATTATGAAAACTCAGGTTGTGCAAATAATAGTAGAAGGCATGGCTAAAATTGTTAGTGTGATTGCTCGGGTGGATATGGAAAAGGCGCAACAACAAGTTGAAAAAATAGTAAATGCTACAGTCACAACTATGAAGGTTGTGCAAAAAGCCACAGTTGATAATCCGGTCGTGGAAAAAGTAAATGACGTTGTAAAAGAGGAAACAATGGCTACGGTTGCGGTCACTTCAATTGCCGCAGTTGCCACGGTTGGAGTAACGGGCGCAACAGGCGCAACAGCCCTGACATATTTACAATTTTTATTTACCTCGCCGATTTTACTCGCCACGCGCAAGAAGAAATTGGGATTTGGTGTGGTATATAATTCAGTAACTAAACAGCCAGTTGATTTGGCGACAATCAGAGTGTACAGATCAGATACAAAAAAATTAGTGGCCACCAAAGTGACTGACCGATACGGGCGTTATCAGTTTATTTTAAAACCAGGCAAGTACTTTTTAACTGTTCAACATAAGAATTTTAAATTTCCAGGCACTCTCCTGGAAAATAAAAGGACTGACGGAGATTTTGAAAATGTATATTATGGATCAGAATTTGAATTAACTGAAAAAAAAGTTGTAAGTCAACCGATTGCCATGGATCCGAATAGGGCATTGAGAAAAAATAAACATGAAATTAGATTGCATTTAACCAGAAAAGCGCTTTTTGTCATGACTCTGTGCGGACCGGTTTTAGCGATTGTTTCTTTTGCTATTAATCCACAGCTCTGGGTCGGCGGGGCGGTTGTAGCGCAAATCGTAATGTATGAGATATTCAGGCGGCTGGGATTTGGCAAAAAGCCAAAGAGTTGGGGATCGGTTAGGGACGGTGAAAATAAAGCCACTTTGGGCAGAGCCATAGTCAGGGTTTTTGATACGAAATTCAATAAGCTATTGGAAACACAGGTCACAGACGGCAACGGCCGGTATGCGTTTTTAGTGGGCAATCAGGAATATTACCTTGCCGCGGCCAAGCCCGGATATTTTGAAAAACGCACTGGAAGAATTAATTTAACTAATGAAAAATCAGGCTATCTGGTTGAAGATCTGGTTTTGAGACCGAATCATTTGGGCGCTGAAGTTGCGAGGGCTCAGGAACAAGGCGAGCAATATACTTTGCGGACGGGATTGGGCCGGCAGGAGGAAAAGCAAGTTAATGGCACCCAGAAAGTAGTTAGGCGCGAGGAAGAAAAATTCCAAGGCGATTTGCCGGAAATTAATTTGGATGATATGCATGAGGATTTTTATGATTTAGATAGTATTGATTAGAAAATAATTCTAAAATGAGAGGGCAAAATTTTTTCAGTTTTGTCTTTTTGTTTTTTATCCACAGCGTTTTTATGTTTTAGAGAAATGTGGTATAATGAAAAAAATCTTACCGTGAGATTGCCTCGGGGTCGAGGTTAAAGGTGGAATCGGAATATGTGTAAGGACAAGAACACTTTAGATAAATTGAGCAATAAATTTATTAGACGATAAATAGTTTAGTTAATATGAAAAACATGTCTCAAAAAAAAGTTATTCAACCAAAAAACATTAGGTATGTTTTTGCTACAAGTTTAGTTTTTCTTTTTGTTATTCTATATGGGGCTTTGTTAGTATACAACGTGTCTTTCGCGGGTGTTAGTGGCGATGGTAATTTTACAATTGAGCCCGTTGTTACTGGACATGATGATGTTATTGGTAAAACAGGACGAGATTGGAAGTTTACAGTTCACACAACAGCTGAATTAGTTCTGGGGGATGTAATTAAATTTATTTTTCCTAGTGGTTTAGAAACTACGGATTTTGACCTCAGTGGTGCTACCCAATCAGCTATCAGTGGTGTAGCTCTTTATGATATCGCCGAAGAATCAACATCTTATGGTTCTGATGTTTTGACTGATGGGGGAATGGAAGATTGGTTAATGGAAGTAGATAATTTTGATATTGATGATATGGGTTCAACGCCTGTTGCTAAGTCAACAGATTCACATGGTGGAACTTATGCGGCACTTTTAACAGCTGATTTTAATATGGGTGGTGTGTATATTAGTAATCCCATGACAAACTCGGCTAGTTATGATTCTTTGGAAACAATCCAAGCAAAGTTATATGCCAAAAGAGTTACTGGTACTGCGAATATATTAGTACTTTATTCTTGCTATATTGGAGAGGCTAGTTATTACTACAATTTCAGTGGTGATAATGCTGGTACTTGGACAATTGCAGGTGGTGGACCATCGGGAGACCAGATGGAAACATTAACGGCGACAAGTTCGTATACCCAATTAACTTCAACACAAGTGACTTCGCCAGATGGCGGGTCTATCGGACATATCACTGTTTTTGCTAGTTCTACGAATAGTGGCGATACTATTTTGATTGATGACTTTGAGGAATATATTGCTACTGTTGACGAAGCTGTTAATGGGACTTTTGAAGCGTGGACTGCTTCAGAAAATTATTTAACTAATTGGTTTGACTCATATTGGACAGATGGTGGAGAAACAGAGGAAATCCCACAAATTGAACGAAACAGTGTAAATGTACAAGCTGGCACTTATGCTACTTCACTTGGATCAAATCACACAGTTGCTAATAATGATGCTTATGTTGGTCAAAATTTTTCAGGTGTATTTGGTGATAATTACAGATTAAGTTTTTATGCCAAATCGCAAGACATCGGTGCTACTGTGACTTCTTCTTTGTCTTTTTTCAATGGTAATCCAAGTACAGCCACACAATATTATAATTTTAGCACTAATCATTGGGATGATTATACTAAAGTCTCCACCATCCCAGATTCTGATCATCGACAAGATGATTCCCTAACCACTGGTTTTCAACAATTAACCTTTGAAAACACAGGTTTAGTTGTTCCCGAAAGTGGTATTATTACTCCAGTAATTTCAGCTATGGTTGACACTGGATGGACAGAAACAACAAAATCAGTAATGGTCGTCGATACAGTTTCCATGGAAAAAGGTACAACAACAACGCCAACGGCAGGTGTTGCTTTTAATGCTTCCGCGCCTACTGTTGTTTACGGTATGGCAACAGAAACTATTTCAGCAGAAACTGATTTTTATATAACTATTGGTGGGATTACCAATGGAACTGCTACTGGAAGCAATGTTAATAATTTAACTTGGCAAGTTGTCGCTGGTACTCCAACAAGCTCAGCTGAGCCATATGGAACTCTAAGTAGTACAAAATTTTCCTTTAGTGCTGATGATAATCTCATAATTCCTGGTATTACGGCAGACGCACCACCCACTCCAGTTGCAACTGAAGGTGGCTCAACTGGTTCGTATAGTTTTTATTTAAAAACTCAACCAACAGCTGATGTAACTGTTACCGTGACACCTGACGCGCAGATTACTGTTTCACCAACTACACTTGTTTTTACTTCAGCTAATTGGTCTACACCACAAACTGTGACGGTCACAGCAGTAGATGATCATATTGACGAAGAAAGCGAACACACTGGATTAATAACTCATAGTATAGCCAGTGATGATGCTGATTACGACGGAGCAACTGTTTCTAATGTAACTGCAACAATCACTGACAACGATACGGCTGGCATAGCTAAATCCGAAATCGCCTTGGCTGTCACTGAAAATAGTACCACTGATGCTTATACAGTCGTTCTAGATACTGAACCAACCGCAAACGTTATTGTGAGTTTGTCGGCTAGCAGTTCTTTGGCGACACTTTCCACCAGCACTTTAACATTTACGTCTGCCAACTGGTCTGATGCCCAAGCCGTAACAGTTTCTCGCGCTGACAATGATACTGTTGATGGCGAATTAACTGATTATATTATCCACGCCGTTTCCAGTACTGACACTAATTACGATGAATTTTCTGTTGCTAATGTAACAGTGACGATTACTGACAACGATACGGCTGGCATAGCTAAATCCGAAATCGCCTTGGCTGTCACTGAAAATAGTACCACTGATGCTTATACAGTCGTTCTAGATACTGAACCAACCGCAAACGTTATTGTGAGTTTGTCGGCTAGCAGTTCTTTGGCGACACTTTCCACCAGCACTTTAACATTTACGTCTGCCAACTGGTCTGATGCCCAAGCCGTAACAGTTTCTCGCGCTGACAATGATACTGTTGATGGCGAATTAACTGATTATATTATCCACGCTGTTTCCAGTACTGACACAAATTATGATGAATATCCTATAGCTAATATTACTGTTACTATTACTGATGATGATACCGCCGGAGTCACTAATTCGGAAACCGCAATTGCTGTCACTGAAGGCAGTACAACGGATACATACACCGTTGTTTTAGATACCGAACCAACCGCTAATGTGGTAATTACACCAAGCGCCACTGGTTCAGAGGTAACTTTTTCAGCTAGTACTTTAACTTTTACGAGTGAGAACTGGTCAACTCCACAAACTTTAACTATAACAGCAGTGGATGATTCAGATATAGAGGGCGCTCACGCTGATACGATTACCCACACTGCGGTCAGTGATGATACTAATTATGGTGGTGCAACTATTGCAGATGTGACTGTTACAATTACTGACAATGACGATGCTGGCAGACGAAATACTTCTGGGTCAAGTAGCGGTAGCGCGCCAGTGGTTGTGTTACCACCTTCTGCGCCTACAACAGTAGCTTTATCCACAGTTCAGCCCACTATAATTGCTAACACGCCAACTGTGGTTTTTGTTGGCAATGTTTCTCACACTGTTACTGCTGGCACACCAAATGCTAACGGTTCAGTTTTAATTACTGTTCAATCTGACCCAATCACGACAACTATGTTTGTTGGCGAAGAAAAATTATTAGACACTGATGAAGATGGAGAAAATGATTTATTTTTAAGACTGGACGAGGTTATTGGCAACACCGTTAAACTGACAATCAGCGCAATAGCAGATCTTGAATTCAGTATTAATCAGGCTTTGTCTACTACTGATAGTCAAGATGTTACTTTATATTTTAATTCTCCGGATGCTACTTTAATGGCTATTTCAAACTCAGCCTTTTTTGATAATATTTCTTATGAAAATTACAGTGCGACAAAAGATTGGCATCTAACTGATGGAATCGGTCTAAAAACTGTTTATGTTAAACTCCGAACTAGCAATGGTGGCACAAAAACGATTTCCGACACCATTACTTTAATTGAACCAGCCACAGAAGATACAAACGAATCGAAAAATATTATTAATTGCGCATTAACAACTGGTTCAGCTTATAAATTGGCCAGCTCACCGGCTGTTTTCTATATAACAAATAGTTGTACTAAACGACCATTCAAAACCCCAGAAATTTTCTTTACTTATTTTAATTCTTGGAATGATGTTCAAACAACCACTGCTGTTTTACTAGATTCAATTGAAAACGATTCAATTAATTTTATGCCATGGGGTCCAAATTATGATCCTAAATACGGCGCCTTAGTTAAAATAGTTACTGATCCAAAAGTCTATTTACTGCTTGGGACCGAGAAATACTGGATTACATCTGAAACAGTTTTTAACTCCTTAAATTATTCTTGGAATTGGATAGAAGACGTTGCTGAGTCATTACTTGATAAATACACAGTAGGATCAGCGATTACTAATCTTGAGCATCATCCTAATTATACTTTAATTATGTATGAGAATGATGCAAAAGTTTATCGCTTAGAACCGGATTTGGCTGATTCAAATAAACAAGTTAAACGCTGGATTGTAAATGAAACTGTTTTTAACGACTTGAATTTCCGCTGGGATCGGATAGTTACAATAGGGAATGAGGAGGCATATACAACTGGGTTAAATTTGTCTGAATAAAAAATCGTTATAAACTATTGTGATTGATTAGAAATAGCCTCTGAACTATTTGAAGATAGCTGGCAGTTTGTGGTCAGGCGAATGCATGACCACACAAAAAGTGCCTGACTTTTCTATGCGACAAGGGTAGGGTGACTTGAACTATTTTTTTAATATATGTCGGATGCCCCGCTATTGCGGGGCGCCCGACATTTTTTTTATGAAAGTTATCAGTTTTGATTGTAGTGTGTTTATCCACTTTTTTGTTATGTTTTTGGCGAGTATATGTTATAATGTTAATATTAATTAGATCGGAGGAACATGGCTCAGATTGATATATTTAAATCGAAATTTCGTTGGTTAAGCGTAATGGGAGTTTTGTTATTCGTAACTTCTGTAGTTTTTTGTTGGCAATATACTAATTTTTTTCGTTCAGTATTAGCCAGCTTGACCGATGGCGCTGATGCTGTTAATCTTGTCGGCCATTTGGACGGGGTGGGCGCTGTTGATTTTACCGAGTGGGGCGCTAATGACGAATTGAATGGTTTTGGTTTTGATGATCCGTACAACATAGTGGTGCATACTTCAGCTCATCAGTTGTATGTTAGTGATACGGGAAACAACCGTGTGTTGGTTTTTAATTTGGAAGCTGACAACACGTTGACTGACCACGAGGCTGATTATGTCCTGGGGCAAAGTTCATTAACGAGTATGGATTTTGCTTTTGCTCATGCCTTGCCCAATAATGCTAATATTCCAAGTATTAATCGTTTGAATGGACCTCGCGGGTTGGCTCTTGATGAAAATAATAATCTTTTGTATGTGGGCGATACCGGCAATAGGAGAGTTTTAGTTTTTGATGTAGCTTCGATTGTTAATGGCGAAGACGCGGTGCATGTTTTGGGGCAAGTTGATTTCGTGTCTGCTGAAAGTTATGATCCGCCCACGCAAGCAGGGTTGGCTGATCCGCGTGGTTTATTTTTTGATCCTGACAATTCACGTCTTTTTGTTACAGACGCTGAACAAAGTCGAGTACTTTCTTTTGATGTTTCCACTATTACGGACGGGGAAGACGCAGAGTATGTTTTTGGCCAGTCTGATTTTGTTAGTGGCGAGGCGGCGACCACTCGGGCCGGACTAAGTCAACCGCTTGCTGTACTTCAGGACAATTCTGGCGCGCGTCTTTTTGTTTCCGATGGAGTCGATTACGGAGGCAATTTTCGAATAATGGTTTACGAAGGTTCACAGACTTGGACAGCCACTCAGCATCCATTTGCTTACGATGGTATTGATTATGATGGCGCTTATACTGCTTATGTTTATGCTGACAGTAATCCCGGCATTGTTGGTGACAGTATTGTTCTTGATGAAAATGATGAAGACATTTCTACGGCTATGGACAATCCTCCCCAAACATGGAATTTAGGATTAGTTACGGGCGATCCGGGATTTGGCAATCATACATTTTATTTTAGCGATAGTATTTTTCCTGATTCAGCTACAGCTCTAGCTTGGGTTAATGAAGCTTATCCGGGGTTTAATGCAGTTATGGATTTCTGGGTGAGCGGAATTTTGACTTATGTTGGCGGAGATTATGTTGCTTCGTCAGCCTCAAATGGCGAGTATACGCCTTCAACTGCGACGATTATTAGTTCTTATCAAGCCGGTAGCGCGCCTGATATAAATTCAAATATTACTTATGTTAGCGGACAGAACGCTGCTAATGTTTTAGGACAAGTTGATTTTGTTACTCGGGATTCTCCTGGAGGTGATTCTTCTGTCGGCTTTTGCGGCGGAATGGCTTACGACTATGAAAACTTTTCTTTATATGTGACTGTCCCGCTTTGGCATAGAGTGTCCATATTTGATGTTGAAGAAATTGTTAATAATGAGGATGCTGTAAATGTTCTTGGCGCTGATTCATTTGATTTTATTTGGCCGTCGACGCCAACTCAAGTGGGTCTTTACGGCGCTGAAGATGTTTTTTTTGACAGTACGGCCAATAATGTTTGGGTGACTGATCGAACAACCAATCGAGTGATGATGTTTCATGATGTTTCGGGAGATGGACAGGCCGCTACGGACGCGGTTGGACATTTTCGGTCTGAGGCTGTTGTATATACTGTTGCCAGCGCTAATAACGGCCCCAATGCTACTGGTATTGAAAATCCGGGAGCGATTGTTGTTGACGAAACAGGTCACCGAATGTTTGTGGCTGATACTGGTAATAATCGTGTTTTGGTTTTTAATTTGGATTCTTCAAATCAATTAGTTGATTATACGGCTGACTATGTGCTTGGCCAAGGCGACTTTATTTCTGATTCATTGAGTAGACTCTCCGGTATCAATAACGCTCCCCAGTCTTTAGCTTATGATCCAGTTCATCAATACCTTTTTACTGGAACCATTGCGAATATAGACATCTTTGATGTTAGCTCGATTAGTAATGGACAAGCGCCATTGACGAGCTTATGGATGATGGGATCTGGCGAACGTTTTGATATGCTGTATGATTCTACGGATAAATTGTTGTTTGTGGCAAACACGACTTATAATAGTGTTTGGATCTACGATTTTAGCTCGGGTATCCCAACGGCTGGTCCGGCGCATGTGCTGGGACAAGTTGATTTTGCTCATTTTAGTAGTGGTTGTTCCGCTACGCAGTTATTTTCTCCGGCAGGCTTAGCTTATGCTAATCGTTTGTTATATGTTGCTGATGCGGATAATAATCGTGTTTTAGTTTTTGATTTGAGTGAGGGAATTACTGACGGGATGTCGGCTACTAATGTACTTGGGCAAGTCGATCTTGGCAGTTGCGAGATTTGGGATCTTTCCGCTACGACCTTAAATAATCCGCAAGGTATTTCTTTTGATTCGGCTACTGATCGGTTGTTTGTTACTGACTCGCGAACAAATCGAGTTGTGGTTTATGATGTTACCGAAATCGTTGACAATGAGCCAGCAGTCAATGTTCTTGGACAAGGGAATATGACAGGCACGAACGCAGCGGGTTTGAGTGTTTCTAGCCTTTATTATCCAACTGATGCTTATTTTGTGAGTTCGTCTGAACAATTGTGGGTTGCCGATACCTCCAATGATCGTTTAATGATTTTTGATGCAGCTGATAACGCAATACCGACAGCCACCACGCCGACATTTGCGTCTCAAGCTACTGATGGCAGTGGTTCTGTGACTTTTACCACCCAGCTCGATGACGGTAATGATGAAAATCTGAAATTAAAAGTGGAATATTCTGATGACGGCGGTTCAAGTTGGTACGCGCCATATTTGACAGCCGTGACTGATTCATTGGAAACGACTTATACATACACCATGAAGCGAATCCCTTTTGCTTACGCAGGGCATAGCTATACTGCTTTTGGCGGTGGACCGGGGAATGGTTTACTTGTTTTTATTAATGATACCGGCAATACAGCCGTAGATATGGTTGCTGTCAGTTCAAATGATTATGATATTTCGACTGCGCTTTCTGATCCGCCGCAAACATGGAATTTGGCTCTAGGTAGCTTGGGCGGAACTTATATAACTTCC
The DNA here is from genome assembly GCA_964590105.1 of uncultured Gammaproteobacteria bacterium. GTDB lineage: Bacteria > Patescibacteriota > Patescibacteriia > UBA11705 > JABHMO01 > JABMRF01. Next base: position 533,604 of record CAZPYM010000001.1, on the reverse strand, counting down.
ATTGTGGATGATAGTGTTTTCCCAAGTTCAACCGCCTTTGATAGTTATTTGGATAGCTTGGGAATGGGTGATTTGTCGGTTGATTTTTGGGCGGATGATGTTTTTGTGTATGGCGGTGGAGTTTATAATTACACTGCGCCGGTCGGTCCAACCCTTATTAATGATTATCAGGAAGGCAATCCGGCAATTGATATAGCTGAAGATGAAGTAGCGCCAAGCGATCCTGATTTGGCGCTTACTTTAGGCGCCACGATTGCCAGAACTCCTTTTGCTTATAATGGTCATGATTACGGGGGACCGCAAAAAGGATTATTGATTTTTGTTGATGACACTGGAGAAACTAGCACAGATATAGTGTCAGTAAGTGCCAATGATTATGATGTTTCAGCGTCACTTTCAGATCCGCCACAAACATGGAATTTGTGTTTAGGTAGTTTGGGCGGAACTTATATAACTTCCCTTGTGGATGATAGTGTTTTCCCAAGTTCAACCGTCTTTGACAATTATTTGGATAGCTTGGGAATGGGTGATTGGTCGGTTGATTTTTGGGCTGATGATATTTTTGTTTATAGTGGTGGAGAATATATTTATACTGCGCCCTCTGGTCCGACGGTTATCAACACTTATCAAGAAGGGGATCCGAGAATCAATCTTGCTTTGACTCTTGGTTATCAGATTGGCTCAACCACTCCGATTGTAACAACTTCTGGTGCCAATACCTTAACGATTGTTTGGAATAGCGGAAGTGCTCTGAATTCGTCATCTTTGTCTGGGACGGCGCAGTCGGATATTAAAATCAGAGTAACGCCAAATGATGCTTTGATAGATGGTTTGATTCAGGCTTCGGCCGCTTTTAGTATTGATAATTTAGCGCCAAGCGGTTTAACAGCGCTCACCTCGAGCGCGCAGTCTTTGACTTCTGTTACTTTAAATTGGACAGCGGTGACAGAAACGAATTTTAATCACTATGAGATTTGGTATGGCGCAACTCAAGCTGATGTTGAGAGTCGGTCTGGGACAGCTTCAGAATGGGATAATAGCGATGACATTGCTTTGGCCACTTTGGCTACAGCCACAACTACAACTACTGGATTAACAGCGGGTACAACCTATTATTTTAAAATTTGGGCGATAGATAATTTTGGGAATTTAGAAACTGTTTCCACTCTTACGCAGGCAACGACTGGTAATAACAATGCGCCGACTTCTACTGTTTTGTCTGCCACTCAAAGACAAGCTGGTATAGGTTTGGTGGATATTAGAGCAACTCTGGATGACGAGGAAGATAATAATCTTAGATTAAAAGTGGAATATGAATCAGATGGCGATGGCGCTTGTGATGGTCCTTGGAGTTCAGCCACAATTTTAACCTCCTCTATTTCAGTAACTTATAAAAATGACGGATTTGATCCAGATATTGACAATGCTGAAACTTATCAGATTGGTTCAAACACACCTATTATCACTTCATCTGGTGAAAATACTTTGGATTTTGTCTGGGATTCACGGGTTGATTTACCCACGGTCAGTTCCAACTATTGCATCCGTATTACAGCTAATGACAGTAGCGCGGATCAAGACTCTCCGGCAGTATCTTCCGCGTTTGCGGTTGACAATCTAGCGCCAAGCGGTTTAACAGCGCTCACCTCGAGCGTGCAGTCTTTGACTTCTGTTACTTTAAATTGGACAGCGACGACAGAAACTAATTTTAATCACTATGAGATTTGGTATGGCGCAACTCAAGCTGATGTTGAGAGTCGGTCTGGGACAGCTTCAGAATGGGATAATAGCGATGATATTGCTTTGGCCACTTTGGCTACAGCCACAACTACAATTACAGGATTAACGGCAGATACAATATATTATTTTAAAATTTGGGCGATAGATAATTTTGGAAATTTAGAAACTGTTTCCACTCTTACGCAGGCAACTTTTCCAACCGGGGAGCGCCGTGTTGTTGAAACTGCGCCAATAGCCCCGACCATTTCTGCCCCAATAGTGGTTTCAGAAAATTCAATCAAATGGTTGTTTTCTGATAATGCGAATAATGAAATTGGTTTTGAGCTTCGTAGTTCAATAGGCGAAGTTATTTCCAAGGCTGAACAAACAAATTTGTCATATATTCTTGAAGATAATTTAATTCCAAATACCCAGTATCGCCGGCAGGTTTACGCCTACAACGCCAAAGGGTATAGCGCCAGTTCTGGTTTATCGGAAGAAGTTTACACTTTGGCCGCAGTGCCGAGTATTAGCAGTGGCGGTGTTACTAGCCCGACTTCTGTTAGTTTGCAGATTGCTGACAATAGTAATCCAAGCGAAACTCAATATGCAATATATGAAAGTAAGACAGCTAAGTGGGCGCAGGCGGATGGCAGTTTAGACGCGAGTAAAACATATCAACAAGCAGTAGTTTGGGGACCAACTGTTACCATCAGCGGATTGAATAGTGGCGCGGAATACAGTTTCCTGGTTCTTGCCAAAAATAAAGCTGGCCTTGAAACCAATTATTCAGAACCATATTTAGTTATTGTTAATTGGGTAAACGCTCCTAATGTTGCGCTTGTTAAAAAGGTTGGGATCAATGTGGCGGACGAATTGGCGCAAACAAGGTTTGGCTTGCCCGCCTTTGCTAGCGTTGCTGGAGATAGGGTATTGAAAGTTTTGCCGTTATATTCAGCTATTTCCACTCAGGTTATTATAATTTTGAGTATTGTTCTCGGGATATTTTTTCTTGGTTTGATATTAAACGCGACAAAGCATAAAGGGATTAGAAAAGTGAAACATTTGAAACACGCGCCAGCGATTTTGTTTAGAGATATAAAGAGAGTGAAAGGGGATCAGATGTTCGAATTGTTGAATGATCGTCAATCGCCTAAAGAGGGGATTAGGTTTAGATTCCACCACGTCTGTTATCGCTACAGCGGAGTGGCTTTTATTGGTTTGATTTTGAGTGTGTTCGCCAAGGTGGCGGCGGTTTTATTCACCGCGGTTTTGGTTTATGGCAATGTGTCTGTTTTCGCATTTAGCAATCAGGGCGGTCAATCAGTAAAAGTTGGCGATGTGCTGACTTATGAAATAGGATACTCAAATAATGGCGGCGCGGCGGCTACAGATTTAATTATTAGCGATTCAATACCAGCTGGCGTAATCTATTTGGACGCAAAGTCTGATGCGTATTTATCTAGTGGAAAGGTTTTGAAAAACATCAACAACTTGGCGGCTGGCGCGGTTGGCGTAATGCAGTTCCGTGTCAAGGCGAGTGGAGCAGAGGGAGACACAATCAGCAATCAAGCGACTGCCACATATAGTCAAATTTCTACGGTTGTAATGAGTAATACAGTTGTTAATTCTATTGTAAGTGAAAATATTAACGAGCCAATAATAGGGGGGCCAATAATAGAGGAGCCAATAATAGAGGAGCCAATAATAGAGGAGCCAATAATAGAGGAGCCAATAATA
>CAZPYM010000001.1:504043-530045 GCA_964590105.1 uncultured Gammaproteobacteria bacterium | reverse complement strand
GAAGAGCCGATAATAGAAGAGCCAATAATAGAAGAGCCGATAATAGTGGAGCCAATAATAGAAGAGCCAATAATAGGAGGAGAACCAGAAGCGTCAGAATTTCCTGAGGCGCCAGTATTTGTAAATGAATGGGAAAAAACCAAGCAGGAACAAAGACTGGAAGTTGAATCTGAAACAATAAAAATAGTTGAATCAACAACTATGAAGAAAATAATTGCTGGAGTGGTTAAAATGATTAGCTCCGTGACAAAGGTGGATATATCTGAAGTGGAGCAAAAAGTAGAAAGACTAGCCATGGCAATTGTAAAATTTGCCTTGCAAACGCAAAAAGCCACAATTGACAACCCCGTGGCAGAAAAAATAAACCAGGTAGCCAGAGAAGAAACAATGGTCGCATTAGCCATTACTTCGGTGGCAGCAGTCGCCGCAGTCGGCGCGATCGGTGCGACTGGCGCTTCGGTTTTGACGTATTTGCAATTTTTATTTGCTTCTCCGATTTTGTTGCTGGCTCGCGGGAAAAAACAGGGTTTTGGCATTGTTTATAATTCAGTAACAAAACAGCCGGTTGATTTAGCCACTATTAGAGTGTACCGAGCAGAGACAAAAAAACTCGTGGCCACGAAAGTAACTGACCGATACGGGCGCTATCAGTTTATTTTAAATTCCGGTAAATATTATTTAACTGTCAATCATAAGAATTTTAAATTTCCATGCACTCTCCTGGAAAATATAAGAACTGACGGAGATTTTCAAAATGTGTACTATGGGTCGGAGTTTGAATTAACTGAAAAAAAAGTTGTAAGTCAACCGATTGCCATGGATCCGGATAGAGCATTGAGAAAAAATAAATATGAAATTAGATTGCATTTAACCAGAAAGGCGGTTTTTGTCATGACTCTGTGCGGACCGGTTTTGGCAATTGTTTCTTTTGCTATTCATCCGCAGCTCTGGATTGGCGGCGTTGTTGTAGCTCAAGTTGTCATGTATGGAATATTCAGGCGGCTGGGATTTGGCGAAAAGCCAAAGAGCTGGGGATCAGTCCGGGACGGTGAAAACAAAGCCTCTCTAGCCCGCGCAGTAGTCAGAGTTTTTGATACAAAGTTTAATAAGCTCTTGGAAACGCAAGTGACAGACGGCAACGGCCGATACGCGTTTTTAGTGGGTAATCAGGAATATTACATTGCCGCGGCTAAGTCCGGATATTTTGAAAAGCGGACCAGAAGAATTAACTTGACCAATGAGAAGTCAGGCTATCTGGTTGAAGAGTTGGCTTTGAGCCCGCATCATTTGGGCGCGGAAGTTGCGAGGGCGCAGGAACAAGGCGAGCAATATACTTTGCGGACGGGATTGGGTCGGCAGGAGGAAAAGCAAGTTAATGGCACCCAGAAAGTAGTCAGGCGCGAGGAAGAAAAATTTCAGGGCGATTTGCCGGAAATCAATTTGGATGATATGCATGAGGATTTTTATGATTTAGATAGTATTGATTAGAAAATAATTCTAAAATGAGAAGGCAAAATTTTTTCAGTTTTGTCTTTTTATTTTTTACCTACATTTTTTCTATTTTAGAGAAATGTGGTATAATTGTTTTAGAAAATAAAAGGATCAAAAATGCCTTATATTGATTTATTTAAACCAAGGTTGCCATTTTTTACGGCAGTTCTGGTTTTAGTAATTTTCATAGGAACAGTGGGTATATTCTACTGGCAGTTTTTGAGTTTGACGGCGGAGTCAGCAATCAATAATGGCGCGAATGCGGTAAATGTTATTGGTCAGACGGATGGCGTCGGAGCGATAAGGTATACCACGGGAAATAAAAATAATAATTTGGACGGCATTGGTTTGGATTCGCCGCAATTCACGGCGATTGATACCACAAACAACAGATTGTTTGTTTCTGATACCGGCAATAATAGGGTCCTGGTTTTTAATTTAAGTTCTTCTGATGTCCTTCTTGATTATACGGCTGATGCGGTTTTGGGCCAGGCGGACATGAATAACAATAGTTCAAGTACTGCATCGCAAAGTTCGCTTAGAAGTCCACAAGGCTTGGCGTATGATAGTAGCGGCAACCGATTGTTTGTCGCTGATAAGGCCAATAATAGAATTATGGTTTTTGACGTTGCCGCAATTACCAATGGAGAAAATGCGATTAATGTTTTAGGACAAGCGGACTTTACTTCATCGAGCGCCGCGACGACACAATCCGGTTTAAGCAGTCCTGTGGGGCTTGATTATGACAGCGGCAGTTCGGATTTATTTGTGGTTGATCAAGGCAATAACCGCGTATTGGTCTTTGATGTCGCCTCAATAACTAACGGTGAAAATGCTACTCTGGTTTTCGGGCAAGCAGATTTTGCCAGCAATGGTTCCGCGACAAACAATTCAGTTTTGAATACTCCGGCTGGAGTTGATTATGAAAATACCAATTCGCGATTGTTTGTTTCTGACGGAATGAATAATCGGGTTGTAGTCATTAATATGGCGACTGTTTTTACCATTACACGACAGCCGTATGCGTATACAGGAACAAACTATGAGAAACTATTGGATAATTCCGGCAATGGCGTTTCTCTGCTGTACGACAATACTGGAGTAGTTGGGGCTGACTTGATGAACATTGATGAAAACAGCAAGGATATTAGCTCAATAATAAACAGTGGTTCTCCTCAGACGTGGAATTTGGTTTTAGTTCACAAAGATAATAATATGGTTAATACTACTTTATATGTGGACAATGCCAAATTTGTCAGTTCGGCGGCAGTGGAAACATATTTAGACAGTATTTTTGACGCGGACGATTGGGATATTATCGCTTTTGTCCCAAGTGTTTTTGTCTATGAAAGCAGTGATTATACTTTCAATGATCCGCTTTCTTGCGCTTTGCCGCCGTGTACAACGCCATTATCTTTAGCCCCTGCTTGGGAAGGTACAGTAGATCTTGCAGTAATTCCCGTAGCCAATGGCGAGCGCTTTGACAGCGTGCTTGGGCAAGCTGACTTTACTAGTTCTGGCTCCGGATTAACGCAGAGTACTTTTAATTTGCCAGGCGGCGTGGCATATGATGCTAATAATAACAAGTTGTTTGTTTCTGATACTAATAATAGCCGAGTAATGATCTTTGATGTAACCGCGATTACTGATGGAGAGAATGCCAGTAATGTTTTGGGGCAATCCGATTTTACTACTTGTACGGCGGCCACTACGCAGGCCGGGCTTAGGTCACCGGGCGGAGCCATGTATAATACTGCAAATAATAGAGTTTTTATTACGGACACCTATAATAGTAGATTGATGATTTTTGATGTCGCATCAATATTAAATGGAGAAAATGCTGTTAATGGAGCAGGTCAAATTAACGGTGGTGTTCCTGTTTATACCAAAGGAGGAGAAAATAATGGTCCGATCGCCACTGGTCTTAACGTGCCGGTCTATACTGCGCTTGACACAGTTGGTCACAGATTGTTTGTTTCAGACAATGGCAATAGTCGTGTTTTGGTTTTTAATCTTGATGCCACGGATACCCTGGTTGATTATACGGCCCATGCTGTCCTCGGGCAAAGCGATTTTGTGACTAATGCGCCAAGCACTACGCAAGCCGGTCTTTGGGGGCCGGCAGGTTTAGCCTATGATAGCGATAGGAAACTCTTATTTGTTTCTGACAATAATAATAATCGCGTAATGGTTTTTGATGTAGGGACAATTGTTGACGGTGAAAATGCTGTTAGCGTGCTCGGCCAGACTGATTATGTTACTAGGGCTTCAGACAGAACGCAAAGCAAAATGAGATTGCCGAGCGGGCTGGCTTATGACCAGGCAAATACAAGATTGTTTGTGGCTGATTATAATAGCAATAGAGTTTTAGTTTTTAATGTGGCAACAATAGTTAACGGAGAAGATGCAATAAATGTTTTGGGCCAGGGTGATTATGTGTCAGGGGCTTGTGCTACAACCAGTAGCGGTTTTTGTTTTACATCCGATGCGGGAGATGTTGTCGGGATCGGTTTGGCATATGATAGCAGTAATAAGCGTTTGTTTGTTGCGGACGCCGGCAATGAAAGGGTGCTGGTTCATGATGTTACTCCGGCTACGATCGCCAATGGCCAGAGCGCGGCAAATGTTCTCGGACAAACTAATTTTACTTCCTCGTCTAGTGGGATGACTCAGAGTACATTGAATAATCCCGTGGGCGTTGATTATGATTCCTCATATGCTCGGTTGTTTGTTTCCGATTTTGGCAACCAACGAGTTCTGTCGTTTAGTGTTTCATCAATTACTGACGGAGAAAACGCTGTAAATGTTTTAGGGGCGGCTGACTTCACTAGTGCGCCTTCGGCAACCCCTGCGCAAAATAATCAGCTTTCTCCGACCGGTGTTTTATATAATGCTACAAATGGTCGGCTGTATGTGGCTAGTATGAGTTTCCATCGAGTCATGGTATTTGACGCGTTGAATAATAGCGCTCCAATAGCAATAATTCCGTCGCCGGGATATGTTCAGTCAACAGATGGCTCTGGTTATGTGGCTTTAACAGTTCAGGTGGATGATGCTGATGATGATAATTTGAAATTAAAAGTTAAATATTCAGAAGATGGAGGTTCCAATTGGTATCTAGCAAAATTAGCCTCTGTAACAGCTTCTGTCGGCACGCCGGATTTATCCTCTAGCTCTTATCAGATTGGTACAAATACTCCTATCAGCACAGCTTCCGGCTCAAATTTATTAACAATTGTTTGGGATACGAAATCAGCGTTCAATCAAAACGGCAGTCTGGATGCCACGGATCAGAGTGATATTCAGGTTCGTTTCACGCCAAATGATATTACCGGAGCGGGTGATGGAATTGCCCAGTCAATCGCTTCATTTGAAGTTGACAATCTTAAGCCGAGTGGTATGACTGCGCTTATGTCGAGCGCCCAGACTTCAGCTTCAGCTACATTAAATTGGACAGCAGTAACTGAGACGAATTTTAATCATTATGAGATTTGGTACGGTACCAATCAAACAACCGTTGAGGCAAGAACAGCGTCAGAATGGGACAATAGCGACGATACTGATTTAGCGACAAAAACCAAAACTACGACAACAATTACTGGATTAACAGCCGGGACTACATATTATTTTGCTATTTGGGCGGTGGATAATTTTGGCAATGAGGAAAACATTACAACTTTAAGTCAGGCCACAAGCGCTGATACCCGGCGGAGTGTATCCGGCGATACTCCGGCGCCAATACCTGAGCCTACACCTGAAGAAACGGTTGTTCCTATTGCTGAAGTAAAAACTCAGTGTAGTGACGGACTTGATAATGACGGCGATGGAAAAATTGACCTGGCTGACCCAGGTTGTTCATCTGTTACTGATAACAGCGAAGTGGACGAAGTTGCAGGAGTGCCGGTGCTGACCCAGTTGGAAGATGGATTGATAACAAATGATAACCAGCAGGAAATTATAGGAACCACAGCGTTTAGTTCCCAGCCGTTTGATATATATATAGATAATATAATTGTTCATTCTTCAATCTCACAATCGGATAAAAGTTATTCATGGAAAATATATCCGGCCTTGATTGACGGCGCGCATGAAATATACGTGACGGCCGATGGAATTGCTTCACCAAAAATTAATTTTACAATTGATACAGTCGCGCCGGTCGCGTCAAGCATTGATTCGATTACGTCTGTGAAAAAATCACAAGCCGGAGGCAAAGCGAATTTGGAAGTGACTGTTACGGGCAAGGCGCCGGTTGACGCAAAATATGTTTCAATTTATTTAAATGATTCTGTTTTGATCAGCACTGTTGAACCAAGCGCTGGAATTTGGAGTTATAAGTTTACTAAAGAATTAACACCCGGCGAATATGCGGTGACAGCCAAAGCGGTTGACAGCGCCGGCAATATCGCGCCTGTTTCAGAGGCGAAAAACTTTGTGGCCGCTGTGACGGCCGAAGAACCTGCGAAACCTGTAGTGCTCGAAATAAAACCAATTGAACCAGTCAAGCCAATAGCGTTGGTTAAGCCTATAGCGTCAGAACAACCAAAAACGTCGATATTGCCTGTTGTTCCTGTGACGCCTGTGCAGCTTGGGGTACCTTCAGAAAGAGCAGAACAGCCTGGAGGTGAAACAGTTTTGCCGGGATTGTCTATTAGCGAAGGCGGGCAGGCAGCAGGAGAAACAGCGTCGAGTTCGGCCAGACAAGCAACAGAACAAGAAGCTGCCGGCATGCAGCAAGTGGCAACGTTCATTGATAGTGTAAACGAGGCAGGAATAGTTGACGTGAATCAGGTTTTGGATGCGCTGTCGAGCGGAACAATTTCTTTAGCCGGAAAAAAACAGATTATTGACAATCCGATTGTGCGGGCGAAAATGGCGGAAATAGATATGAAAAAAGAATGGGACAAGACTAAAGAAGAACGAAAACTGGAAATTGAATATGGCACTGTGAAAATTGTTGAGTCGGGCGCTATGCAAAGAGCAATTGTCGGCACAGCTAAAGTTGTGAGCGCGGTTACTAATATTGATTTATTTGAAGTGGAGAAAAATGTCCAGAAAACAGTTGAATTTGCTGTGAAGGCAACGTTAGTCACGCAAAAAGCCACGATTGACAATCCGATGGCAGAAAAAATAAATGACGTGACTAGGGAAGAGACAATGACTGTAGCCGGAGCCACTTCAATCGCCGCAGTCGCCACGGTCGGCGCAACCGGCGTAACCGGCGCAACAGCTTTGACATATTTACAATTTTTATTCACTTCTCCAATTTTGCTTACTGCCCGCCGGAAAAAATTCGGCTTTGGCGTGGTATATAATTCAGTAACCAAGCAACCTGTTGATCTGGCCACAATTAGAGTGTACAGGTCAGACACAAAAAAATTAGTGGCCACAAAAGTGACTGACCGATATGGGCGTTATCAGTTTATTTTAAATCCCGGCAATTATTATTTAATTGCCAGTCACCAGGATCTTAAATTTCCATGTACGCTCCTGGAAAACAAAAGAACTGACGGAGATTTTCAAAATGTGTACTATGGGTCAGAGTTTGAATTGACAGAGAAGAAAGTGGTGAATCAGCCGATTGCCATGGATCCGGATAGAGCATTGAGAAAAAACAAACATGAAGTCAGGTTGCAATTAACCAGGAAAGCGGTTTTTGTCATGACTCTGTGCGGACCGGTTTTGGCGATTATTTCTTTTGCCATCAATCCACAGCTCTGGGTTGGCGGGGCGGTCGTAGCGCAAATTGTAATGTATGAAATATTCAGGCGGCTGGGATTTGGCGAAAAGCCAAAGAGTTGGGGCTCGGTGAGGGATAGTGAAAATAAGTCCTCTCTAGCCCGTGCAATTATCAGAGTTTTTGATACAAAATTCAACAAGCTATTGGAAACACAAGTCACGGATGGCAAAGGCCGATATGCGTTTTTAGTGGGCAACCAGGAATATTACCTTGCCGCGGCTAAACCTGGATATTTTGAAAAGCGTACCGCTAGGATCAACTTGACCAATGAAAAGTCAGGCTATCTGGTTGAAGATCTGGTTTTGAGGCCGAATCATTTGGGCGCTGAAGTTGCGAGGGCGCAGGAACAAGGCGAGCAATATACTTTGCGGACGGGATTGGGTCGGCAGGAGGAAAAGCAGGTTAATGGCACCCAGAAAGTAGTCAGGCGCGAGGAAGAAAAATTCCAGGGCGATTTGCCGGAAGTCAATTTGGATGATATGCATGAGGATTTTTATGATGTTGATTATTTGGACAAATAAAAAATTTAAAATAAAAAGATGTGGATTATTCCACATTTTTTTTTGTTGCAAAAGGTGATATAATGAATTGGTCAACAAGATGGCTAATCTAAATATGCAGAAGACACCAAAACATCACGCTTTATTCATTGCGGTTAACATAATGATTTTTTTTACTTTGCTTGGCGGTTGGCTAATCTATCATATGGTTGTAGATAATTTTGCCTTTGCAGGATTTTAATATATGTTGGAATCTTTTACTTACAAAAGAATTTTAGCGCTGGTGATACTGGCGTTGATTGCGTGGATTGTTATGGTTTTGTACAGAGTCGGTCGCGAAGGTGTGATAAAAAATATTGATTTTCTTAAATCAAAATGGAAAATAGTTTTATTTTGGTTTGTGGTTGCCGCCCTGGCTGTTGTGGTTTTATATGTGATGAATAAACTCGGACTGCTTAATAAAAATTAACAAGCAGAAAAATTTAAATAACAAAAAAACCGGCTAAAGCCGGTTTTTTTGATGCCGCTGACTACAATTATTTCAAATTATAATCACTGGTAGGAGCAACAGAAGTTTGTGAACTTCTGCTGCCTGATTTGGAGGGGAGTGGCGAGGGCGGGGATGGGATTGAAACTAGCCGATCAGGTTGTGCTGAGCCCTGAAGTAGGCCTTCTCGATCTCTGGGATCGAGGGATCCCGGAAGAACGAGCGAACCTCGTTCAGGTCGTACTCCTGGAAGCTCCGGAAGAACGGCGTTTCGGTCATCCCGATCTGGTCGACTGGGATGTGTCCGTTCCGAGCCGCTGCCTCATCGTCCGATGTGCAGAGTATGCCCATCTCGTTCGACATGAAGCGGCCGTCCGGGCCGCGGAGCGCCGTGCTCCGAACTTCCTTGACAACCCGCTCGTGAGCCTCCACGATCGCATCCATTTCGGTATTGCCATTCCGTCTTGCCATCAGTGCCTCCTCGTTGTTGTTATAGAAAAGAACATAATATAATATCATACTTTTAATTTTTTGTCAAGTTTAGGCAAGAAAACGATTAAATTGGTTGATTATAGAGGCTAAAATTTGGCTTAAAATAACAAAAAAACCCTTGTTCTGGGTTTATTTGCAATTAGCGTTTATCGGTTTATTCGTGTGATTAGGGCATGGTAATGTCACCTTTCACTTCTCATTTTTTTTCTTATCTCGTCCGGCCACCTTTCAGAAGCCTTTTCAGTTTCGGCACTTTCACGCCAATACCTTTTTTTATATTTTTTCGAGCCATATTTGGATAACTTATTAATTAGATGATAACATTGTAATAGAAAAAATATGATTTGGCAAGTCTTATTGTTTTTATCAACAAAAGTTATTGACTTAAAAACAAAAACAGAGTATATTACAAGCACAATTTAATTTGGATCGGTGGTGTAGTTGGTTAACACATCGCCCTGTCACGGCGAAGATCGCGGGTTCGAGTCCCGTCCGGTCCGCCACTCGACTCGCTACGCTCGCTCGTGGCCTTCGGCCAAGGAAAAGGTCGAGTGCTTCGAGCGAACAAAGTGAGCCGAGAGGCATCTAAGTATAAAAGGCATTTAGTTTGTTTTATAAGTTGTAAATCTGGGATTTGTGATAAATCAAAAGAAGCCCCGTTTTAGCGGAGCTTCTTTTGATATAAGAGAAAATATTTACTTGGTTTTCTTTAGCGCGGCTTTTGTAGTTTTTTTTGCCTTTACTGTTTTAATAGCTTTTACTTCTTTTACGGCTTTGGGTTGTTTAGTTGCTTGTAAAGTTTCAATTAGCTTGGCAAATACTGCGGTGTTATTTTCCGCCAGATCAGCCAGCACTTTTCGGTCGAGCTCAATATTATTTATTTTGAGCAGGTGAATGAATTTGCTGTAGCTTAGACCAAAGGCTCTGGTTGCCGCATTTAACTTGATCTGCCATAGCGCGCGCGCAGTTCTTTTTTTGACTCTTCTGTCGCGATAAGCATAGGCGCCGGCTTTTAAAATCGCAACTTTCGCTAGCTTGATTAGTTTTTTACGGCCGTGGCGATAGCCTTTTACAGCTTTTAATATTTTGCGCCTTCTTTTGACGTGGCTTGTTCCTCTTTTGACTCGTGGCATAAAAAATAAAAGTAAAATTTAAATTAGTAAGAATACGGTAGGAATCTTTTGATGTTTCTTTCCAATGATTTGCTCATGGTTTTTGTTCGTCTTTTACTGCGAGTGACTTTACCAGATTCGCGAGAATTAAAATGATCCTGTCCGGCTGTCTTTTTTTGCAGTTTTTTATTCTTGGATATTTTAAATCTTTTGGCGACCGCTTTTTGGGTTTTTAATTTCGGCATAATTAATTGTTTTCTGGAATTAATATAATGAATAATTTATTTCCTTGTTTTGTGGTGTCTTGTTCGATTTGAACGGGGCAGGCTATTTTTGCCTTAAATTCCTTAATTTTTTCTTTTCCCAGATCAATATAGCGCATTTCCCGGCCTTTCAAAATTAATTCTATTTTTATTTTGTGTCCTTTTTCTAAAAATTTTTCTGCTTGCTTTAATCTCGTGTCCATGTCGTGTTCACCAATTTTGAGTGATATTCTAATACTTTTAACGTCCAGAGTTTTGCTTTGCTTTTGTTGTTTTTTAAATTCTTTTTCCCGCTGGTATTTAAAGCTTCCGTAATCCATTATTTTGGCTACCGGCGGAGTGGCATTTGGCGCGACTTCCACCAGGTCAAAGCCTCTTTCTTCGGCCAGCTTGACTGCGTCAATGGTATTCATTTCTCCCAGATGGCTGTTTGTTTCATCAACGACAGATACTCTTGGTGATCTTATTTTGTAATTAAAATAGAAAGGTTTTTCTCGTTTAATCCTTTTTTTAAATTTGTATGATTTTCTCATGGTTTATTTCTCTGTTAATCTTTTGCGCGTAAATGCTATACCTGACGCTGTTTTCAAATATTTTTCAAAAGCTAACGCTCGATATTTATCATTAAAAGCACAATAAAATATTAATTCCCATGGACGATACTTTGCTGTGTGCCGGCATTTACCAGCATTGTGGTCGCTTAAGCGATCGATGATATTTTGTTCAGTGAACCCTTTGTATCGTTGTGTTCTAAATTTATAGCTTCTTAAGATATAAACAAAGTAGGATTCTTGCATACACATTCACTAGACCTATTATAAAGCCCTTCTTCGCTAAGCTTTCTCTATATAAAGTTTCAAAAGTTGTGAGCTACGAAGGGCATTCTTCGCGTTATGCTTCCTAAAGTAATGGCTGCGCCATTCGAAGCTCCGGAGGAGCGAAGAATGGTGGAGATGGCGGGAGTTGAACCCGCGTCCAGAAAATTAATTGAATTGACTCTACAGGTATAGTTTACCTTAATTTTTTAGAACTTTCAACCTAGAAGGCAAACAAAACGGCTGGAGTTCGAGTTCTATAGATTTCTTCAGTTATAAACAAGAACGAATTTATAACCTAACTCGCATAATATAACACCGATTGACGCCATAGCGAGTATGGGCGAGTCGATGGCTGACCGTTTAAATTAAACAGCAGCAAGCGCAAAGGCTGGCATTTCGAAAAACGCTTTGACTTTGCTTACAAGTTTGTTTGCACTTGTGTTTTTGGCAAGTTTCGCGAGTGTTGCCGCCTCGTCCTGCACAAGACAATTTGATTCCCTGTCGAAGCCCTTCATCCCCATGATTGATTAAATCCAAAATACAAAATCCTTAATCTGAAGGAGATTTTAAGTTCAAAGTTCAAAAAATAAAGTGCCCCAAAGATAACATTAGCACCTTGTAATTTTAGATTTTAAATTTCCTTTGAATTTTGTTCTTTGGGTTTTGAATTTTTATCACTGGTATTTCAAGGTTCGTCTGATTTCCTTGTCAACATCCTTTTGCTTTTTTTGTTCTTTTTTCTCGTAGAGCTTTTTTCCCTTAGCTAAGCCAAATTCCAGCTTAACGAGATTGCGCTTAGTGTACACCCTGAGTGGCACAATTGTCAAGCCCCTTTGCTCTAATTTTCCGATAAGGGATTTAAGTTCACTTTTCTTAATCAAAAGTTTTCTTGGCCGTTCCGGATCATAATCAGGCAGAGAGCCGGTCGGTTTGTATTTGGAAACATGGGCTTTGATCAGATAAAGTTCCGGCATTGGGTCGCGTATTATGGTGATATAGGCGCCTTTTAGGTTCATTTGACCGAGCTTGATTGATTTTGCTTCATAGCCTTTCAACACCAACCCCGCCTCGAATTTTTCCAGGATCTCATAACTGAATAGCGCGTGTTTGTTGATTATTGCCTGCATGAAATTATTATATTCATCAGAGAGAGAAAAGTAAATAGCTGGTGGCTAAAATTCTTGTTAATGGAATACTTTTATTGTATAATGTTAGCAGTAGAAATTAATAAGTATAATTAAAAATATGGAAACAAAACGTCAGGTCTTTGATTTATCAATCATGACCATTATTAAATTTTTTTTGGTGGTAATTTTTTTGTTTTTTTTATATTTAATCAAGGAAATTCTAGCCATCATTTTTGTGGCTTTAATTTTTTCTTCAGCAGTTGATCCATGGGTTGATTCCATGGAAAGGATAAAATTTCCCCGCTGGTTGTCGATTTTATTTATTTACATTGGTCTTGGCGTTATTCTTTTCCTCGTCGTGTACCTACTGATTCCGCCGATTGTCCAGCAGACCGGACAATTGGCAAATAATTTCCCCGGATATTTTCAAAAGATAGGGCTGGCTTTCGAAGGTGTAAGAAATTTTTCCGTTGAACATGGCGTGATGGGAGAGCTTGACAAGAGCATCAATGCGCTCCGAGATAATATTTCAGGCGCGCTCGGATCAGTTTTTGCTACTGTTGCTGGCGTGTTTGGTGGTATTGTTTCGTTTTTCGTTGTTTTGGTTATTACTTTTTATATGATTGTGGAAGAAAACGCCATGAAAAGGACGATTACTTTTATTTTGCCGGACAAATATCAGCCATTCACACTTCAGCTTATAAATAAAGTACAAAGAAAAATAGGGGACTGGTTAAAGGGCCAATTGGTTTTGTCATTGATTGTCGGACTGATGGTTTACATCGGGCTTTTGATTCTGGGGGTGAATTATGCTTTGATTTTGGCCTTGATGGCTGCCATTGGTGAATTTATTCCTTACCTCGGGCCGGTGATTGCCGCCGTGCCAGCGATTTTTCTGGCCTTTGCCCAGTCGCCGCTCAAAGCGTTATTTGTTTTGATTTTATATCTTATTATTCAACAAGTGGAAAATAATATTTTGGTGCCAAAGGTAATGCAGCGCGCCGTTGGGTTAAATCCGATTATCAGTATTATCGCTCTGCTTATCGGCGCCAAGGTGGCTGGCATTGTCGGCGTGGTTCTCGCTATTCCTGTGGCGACTGCCATTAGCGTGATTGTCAAAGAGCTCTGGCAGGTCAAGGAACAGGCTGAGGAAATCGCAGACCATACATAGTTGACTTATGATCAAACAAGCAAGCAATCTTTGGCGGATTGCAAATTTAGTTTTGCTGGTAGTGCTTTTTCTGATTATTGTTATTGCTTATTTTTTTATTTATCAGAAGTATTCAGCAAAACCGGATATAGTCGCCGTGTCTAGTGAGCCTTCATCCTTGACAGCCGAGAGTTTGTCTGATAAGCACTCATTGACGTTGCAGGCTGATGTGAAAAGATTTTTGGACGTGTATTTTAGCCAGGAATTTTCCAGTTCAGAGCAAAAAGCGGATTTCATCCAGAAAGAGTATGTCAGATTTCTGGATTATTCAGCGTCAAACGAAGCGGACCAGGAGTTGATCATTAAATTTATCAGTTATTTAAATAAAATCGTGAGTCAGGTGAATGCCGGACAAACTGATTTTTCTGAGATAAATAATCAGCTGATGGTGTTTTATAATAGCATTTGATAAATGTTTGTTTTACGACGATTAATTTTATTGCTTCTTCCGGTGATTTGGTTCGCCGGTCTGGCCATGATAAAAAGCGATCACAGATATCTTTGGTTGGTGGTGGCTGTTTTTTTTGTTTATTTGTTGCTCGCGGTTTGGCAGACCTGCAAGGGACAGATTAATAAGGCTTTTTTTCATTTTTTAATTCTACCAATTTTATTTGGCGCCGCCAGTTTTATATTTGTTCTTTTTTTGGTGTCGCCCCTGGCTTTTTACGGAGTGTCGGCGCTTAGCGCGCTAGTGCTTTATTTTTTGTTGAAGCAGTATTTTATTTATTTCAATTTTCCTTTCAAATACCAGCCGTATTCATTGGAGAGTCTGACGTTTTATATTTGCCTGCTTTTATTTTATTTTTTGTTTTCCTCAAGTTTTGCCGGACTCATATTATTGAAATTGAATATTTTTTTTATTGTCGCGGCTTTTTGTCCTATGGCCGGGTTGGTTATATATCAGTTTTTTTGGATACACAAGCTAAGCATCAAACAAAGCTGGATTTTTGTCTTGGTTCTGCCGCTGGTTTTGCTTGAGCTTTTTGTGGCGGTGTCTTATTTGCCAACAAATTATTATGTCAACGGATTTTTCTTGACGATCGCCTGTTATTTGATGCTCGGTTTATCACGAGCCAGTTTAAATAAAACATTAAATAAAAATCAATTGATTTCATATCTGGTCGTTGCCTCTGTTTTGTCTCTGGCGACGTTTTTGTCAGCGCAATGGAATTGAGAAAAACACGAATAACTAGGGAAAATGCGAATGACACGAATCTGAAAACGTGAGAGGCGAGGTGTGAAATTTAAATATAACTTCCCACTTCTCAACTTTTAACTTTTTGCGCCATAGGCGCATCCGCCGTTGGCGGAAACTTTTAACTTTTAACTTCTCTCCCTTCAATATGCAAAATATCAGGAAAAGTTTTATCGCGCTTGTTGTTATTGTGGTGGCGCTCGGTTTCGCGGGCGGCGTGGTCGGTGAATTGTGGGTCAATAGTTTTCTTTTGCCGGATCCGTATTTGAGTTTTAAAAGTTATTCTGATTTGTCTTACAAAATTGATGAATTGATCCAGGGACAGGTGCAAAAAAATGAGGTGGCTGATTTGGACGTTGGCGTTAATAAAGCAATTCAAAAAGCGAGACCGACTATTGCCAGCGTATATCGTTTTCGTAATTTTTCCAAAAACGCCATTGCCAGTCTTTTGCCCGGCGATTTATTGGGGCAGGCTGTTATAATTACCAATAACGGCTGGCTTGTTACCAGCAGTCAATTGGCGGTCAGTCAGGCGGATGTTTATTATGTTGTTACCAATGATCAAAAAGTTTATCAGACAAAAAAAATAATAATTGATAATGAAATCGGCGTAGCTTTTTTGAAAATCGAAGCGAATAATCTGCCGGTAATGGAATTTAAATTGCGCCAGGACACAGTAGACGGACAAGCAGTGTTTTTGTTCGGACCGGCCGGCGAGATTTTTAGCACAAGTATTAACAATAAATATTACTCTGAATTGAATACTCAAAATGATTATATTCACAGTAGTGAGGAATTTTACAAATATATAATGCTCCAGGAGAAATCGGACAAGCAGTATGAGGGCAGTCCGGCGATCGGGTTGGATGGGAAAATGATTGGCTTGGTCGGTCATGAGGCCGGCTTGATTTTACCAATAAATCATCTGACTGATCTGATGAAAGCTTCAGTGCAGGGAGAGACCTGGAAGAGACCGTATCTTGGCGTTCAGTTTTATGATCTCAGTGAAATAATTAACCCGGAAATTGTCGAGACAAAAGGCGCAGAGATCAAAGCTGTAAAATCCGACAGCCCGGCCAAGGGATTGCTTCTGGCGCAGGACATTATTTTAAAAGTTGAAAGCGAGGAACTTAGCGCCACTAAAAATTTAACAGAACTTATCAGTCAGTATCAGCAGGGTGAAACAATAAAACTGTCGGTTAAGCGAAATGATCAGGAGCAGGAAATTAGCGTCAAATTAGCTGGAAAAGAATAGGGTGTCGGATCTTTTAAATCAAATTTTTAGGGGCTATTAAAAGGTATAAACATTTCATTCTACGGGGTCTGGGGCGGAGTTCGCCATGGCTAGATTCTGGAAGAATAATAGTACCACGCCCCGCCTATGGCGGGGGAGCTCCAGCCGTGCTCTGCCAGATCGGAGTCTTGGCTACGCGACGGCGAGCACTTTTTGGTTACTTTTGGCGTCAAAAAGTAACACATCTAGAAAATCTAATTTACGTGGTATTTTTATTCATTTAAAATATTAGTTGTATGTTGGTTTTGACAAAGTAATCGGATTGTGCTATACTTTATTTGATTTAATATTTAAATAAAATTATGGAAAATATCAGACCAATTGGTTATGGTGAAATAGTTCAGCGCGACTGGCGCAAAGTAGCCTTTGTTGTTTTAGTTTTAGTTTTATTGGCCATCGTCCTGACTTTGGTTCAGCCGTTTTTGTATCGGGCAACGGTCAGTATTTTTGTGGTCCAAAAGTCCAGCTTTAGCATTGACGCGTATAGCGCTTCCAAATCAGAAGAGCGCATTGCCGACAAGCTGGGACAAGTTGTTTTGTCCAGTTCATTTTTGGATAAAGTGCTTTATTCCGGCTTTGATATTGATGAAAATTATTTTCCGGCAGACGAATACAAACGCCGGCAAAAGTGGAGCAAGGTTGTTAATACTGATGTTCCGGCCGGACTAAGTAAACTGGATATTGACATTTATCACCAGGATCCGCAGCAGGCTCTGCAAATTGCCAATGCTGTTTCATATACTCTGACAGAGCAAAAAAGAGAATTTATCGGCATTGATGATATTGATTTGAAGATTTTGGATTCACCCTTGGTCTCCAAGTATCCAGTAAAACCAAATGTGGTTTTGAATTTACTCTTGGGATTGGTTTTGGGTTTTGTCGTTGGTATCGCCTATGTAATTATTTCCTATGATCCGGAAAAGGACAAGCTGTTTGGCGCGCCCAATGTTGCGTCAGAACCGCATTTAATCAGTTATAATAATATCCCTGCCGACGAAAGCGTGGAGCAGGATATTATAAGTGAAGATAGCCTGCCGGAGATTAAAGATTTGGAAGAAGTTGAAGAGCTGGAAGAAGTGGAAGAAGACCCGGACAAACCGGCTGAAGTTGAACAAAGCATTGACAATGAAGATAGTATTTCTTTGCCTAATATAAGCGAAAAACTTGATTCTGATGAAGCTGAAACTGAGTATGCTTCAGATGATGCGGGTGATGGCGATGAGCTCGTTCCGCCGGCAATTCCGGGCGATCAAGATGATGATTTTGACAATGATAATAAAAAGCAATTGCCTGATTTTGAAGACGAAGATAAATTTGTCGGTATGCAATAAAGCCGTCTTGTGTAGGCGGGATTTCCGAATCCCGCCGTCAAGCTGATAATTAATAAAAAACCCCCATTTGGGGTTTTTTTGGTAATTATAAACAAAAGGTAACCCTCATAATTCATACTTCATAATTCATAACGCGTATCGCACAATTCATTCTTCATACTTCAAATCAGCGCCCTTGACAATTTTTTCAGGGTATGCTATAATGCAATGTCATGTAAATTGGAAAATCGTGTCATGACAAACCATGTCTGTTTGTATTCTTTGTCCGCAATATTAATAGGCATGGTTACTGTTCCTTGAAGAGGTGTTTTTAATGAAGATCACGATAACGATCAACACAACGGAGGACAAGATGAAGAAGAGATGCGCATTCTGCATGACCCCGCTGGACGAGGCAAAGGTGTGTCCGAAGTGCGGCAAGGACGTCGTGCTCGCGGACACGGAGACCACCATCGTAGTGCCGAAGCCCGAAGACGAGCCGAAGCCCGAAGACGAGCTGAAGCCCGAAGACGAGCCGAAGCCCGAAGACGAGCCGAAGCCCGAAGACGAGCCGAAGCCCGAGGACGAGCCGAAGCCCGAGGACGAGCCGAAGCCCGAAGACGAGCTGAAGCCCGAAGACGAGCCGAAGCCCGAGGACGAGCCGAAGACCGAGGACGAGCCGAAGCCCGAAGACGAGCCGAAGACCGAGGACGATCTGGACGATCCCTTCTTCCGGGACGGGAAGCAGGCCGACGAGCTGGCCGAGCGCGAGCGCAAGATCGCAGTGGCCAAGGAAGCGGCCGACAAGCGGGCCGCCGAGCTCGCCAAGGCAGAGGCCGACGCCGCCGCCCGCCAGCGCAAGCTGGACGAGAAGGATGGCAAGCTGGCCGAGACCGAGGAGAACCTGAAGAAGGGGATTCTCGACATCCCCGGCTGGGTGCCGCTGGTCGGTGCTGGCATGGCCATCCTGGCCATCGTCATCGCGCTGGTCGTGGGCTAGGGACGCTGTCCCCGGCATCATCTGAACAGAGGGTTGAGTCTCCACCGAGATTCAACCCTCACTTTTTTATTTTATTGAGTAATTTTATTGTTTTTTTGCACACTTTAGCCCTCATGCTTTATTTATAATTAATAATGCGTATCGCGTATCGCGCAATTCATAATTCATTATTCATAATTCTAATCAAACCCACTTGACAAGTTTTTTATAGTGTGCTATAATACCCTGTTATGTAAATTGATAAATTGCGTTTTGAAAAAGTCCTGTTTTGGCGCGGAAATAATTGCGCGTCTAGATGGTGCTTTTTTGACAAAGTGAAAACCAAAAACAAACAAGGGAGGAGAAGATCATGAGACCGAGGAATGTAGTGCTGACTTTCGTGGCAGTGTTCGTGGCCTTGGCCGCCATCTTTGTCGGCTTGTACAAGGCAGATTCGGGGTCCAAGGATCGTGACGAGAAGATCGTCGCATCCATCCCCGACAAGGTGGCGGAAGTCCTGAAGGATCCGGCGGTTGCCGGAAATCTCAAGGGTGAGAACGGCAAGAACGGCATCGACGGCAAGAACGGAGTCGACGGCAAGAACGGAGTCGACGGCAAGAACGGCATCGACGGCGAGGACGGAGTCGACGGCAAGAACGGCATCGACGGCAAGGACGGAGTCGACGGCAAGGACGGGGTTTGCCCCACGCCTGCGGTCGAGGAAAAGCCAGCCGAGCCAGTCGTCGAAGAGAAGAAGCCGGCGAAGAAGGAGAAGAAGCCGGCGAAGAAGGCCAAGAAGAAGCCCGCCAAGAAGGTCAAGAAGATCGTCGACGAGACGCCGAAGGTTACCCTTAACCAGTCCGTTCATGTCGAAGTGAACGGGGAGGTCCAGGGGGCCGGCGGAGCCAGCGACGGTGGCGATGAGGATGGCGGTACCCGTACCCTGCCTTCGAACATCACAAACAACGGCGGGAGCGTGATCTACGCGCCCGTCAACATCGAGGTTGGCAACTAGCCGGCCTCAGTCAAGAACAGGGTGGAGCAACGCACCGTTGCTCCACCTCCTACCAGAGATTTTCAGACATGAAAGTTTCTGGTGGGAAAGAGGCAACTTTTGAAAACAAAACCAAGGAGGATCAAGATGAAGAATCTCATGTGTCTTTTCTCGATGCTGTTCGTGTTTGCCATGAGCTTTACGGCCATGGCGCAGGAAGCCGTCGCGCCCGAGGAGGGAGTGACGGTCAACGAGGCTCCCGCGCCCGACGATCAGACCGAGGCTGTGTCCGACGAGGTCGCGGTGCCCGAGCAGGCTGTCCAGCCGATCGTGGTGGAGAAGGGTGCAGTTCTGGTGGAAGCCCCAGTGACCGTTCGCGTGAACGTGCCAGATCAGCCGGCGCCGATCGTAAACGTGAATGTCCCTCGGGGATTGGCGCCCGTGGTGAACTTCACCGCCCCGCCGCCTCCAGTCGAGGAGAAGGGATGGTGCGCGAGTCACCCTGTGGGGTGCGCGTTCCTGGTCATCGGCGTGACTGGCGCGGCAACGGCCGGCGGTTTCATCATCGCCGATCAGGCCGGCGCCTTCGACCGATCCAATTCGGTAAACTTCCGTTAGCGCGGAGGTTTCCGACAACAACAACAAGAGGGGGTAGAGCACGACTGTTCTACTCCCCCTCATCCGAGTGTTTTATTCAGTATTATCAGTATCAGAAGTCACGATGTGAAACGAGTTTAACTCGTTTGCATACTGGTGGAAATCGATGAAAATCAATTTCTGTAAGAAACGATACATGTAAAACATTCAGATGAGGCAAAGGTGTTTTTTGACAAGGACAACAATTACTTTTCCAAGGAGGAGAGTCATGAAGAAGCTTCTGGCAGTGATGAGTCTGTGTGCAATGGTGCTGTTCCTGGCCGCAAGTTGCGGCGACGAGAGCACGGTCATCGAGGGTTCCGTGCCTGTCACAGTGGAAGGCCCGGTGAACGTGCTGGACATCGGTACGTGCACCAACAACATCCAGTGCGTCATCGATGAAGTCTGCGAGGAAGTCGACGACTTCGAGAGCTCGCAGGGAAAGACCGTTCCGGTGAGCATGTGTATCTTCGGATGCACGGCGGAGCTCAAGACCGAGGTCACCACCAATGACGATGGAACCAGTGTCACGGTCATCTCGAAGGTCGAGGGATCCGATACGTGTCAGCGGGACGGGAACACTGCTCTCACCTGCGACATGAAGAAGGCCAGCAAGACCTTCCGCCAGTGCATCGCGAATGACGTGGTGCAGCCGACGGAGCCTGTGGTGGTGGATCCGGTGGTGGAGCCGGAGGAGCCTGTGGAGGAGCCTATGGTGGATCTGGTCGAATGCTGTTACGACAATGTGCAGCCCGATCAGAACGGAGTGTTCGCATGGTCCGTCAGTACCGAGGTGAACCCCGAAGGATGGCTCCATGCGGTTGATCTCAAAATCAATTCGCAGAGTGGATGCTTCTCTTTCAAGGCGTACGCGGTGCAGGAGAACATGCGGGTGGACCTCACCAATGGGTTCTATCCGGAAGTCACGACGGATCTGCCGGATGATTTCTGGGCGACCTTCTGGGTGGCCGAGAATAACAAGCCCCGGGTCTGCCGCGTCAACGGTGTTGAGGTTCCCGTCGGGGATTTCAGCGCAGGCTGGCTCGTCGACTACGAGTGGTAAGGAAACACGGTTTTTTGACAATCTGACGATGACCTAGTCACCTGAGGTCAAGCCCTGCATAGCAGGGAAGTGGTGAGTCAACAGGAAGAGCAAATCCTGAGAGAGAGCGAAGTTCAGCGTAACTAAGCTCTCTTTTTTTTGGAAAAAACTTGAAGCAGTATCAGTAATGCTACAAAAAGATCATGTAACTTACGGTTTTTCAGGTCTTGACAGGATTGAAAAAGCATGCTATAATTAAATGTTAATTTAGTGCTAATTTTCAATCTCATAATAGAGTAAATTAAGTTGATTTTTAGTAAAGTTGTAATTTTTTCTATTGTGAGGCTGAAAGTTATTTGACAACAAAACCCTTAAGGAGGGAGAAATGAAGAATTATTTGGTCTTGTTCGTTCTTTGTGTGTTTTGTGCTTCCGCCTGCAACGAAGAGGCGGCCGACGACTACGCCGGCGATGCGCAGGCGCAAACCTCGTCGGACGAAGAATCCGGTGAGCAGTGCGAGACCAATGCCGACTGCTTGCAGTTCGGCATGAAGTTCTGTGTCAGCGGAACGTGTCTTGGTGCGGCTGATCCTGACGCGGTTTACCGCGGCAGTGATGAGTCGTCCGAGCCGGTTGCGGACGTGGTTTCGGCAGACGATTCAACGGAGGCCGTCGAAACAAATGCGCCGGCAGAAGAAGCTGAAGCGTCAGAGTGCGAAGCGGACGTTGACTGCGATGACAGCAACATTTGCACTTCGGATTTCTGCGCGAACAGTCGGTGCTTTCACAAGCAGGCGAGCGACGGCATTGTCTGCGGAACAGGAAGTTTCTGTATCGCCGGCGATTGCGTGAACTGCGACGATAGCAATCAGTGCACTTCAGACTCAATCTATGCAAATGGTGTTTGCGCGCATGCGCAGATTCCCGGATGCTGCCAGTCTGACGCTGATTGTGACGTGGGCGGCGGTTGCGGTTGTAACGTCAATTACTGGGAGTGCTCTGGCACGACCGGCGATTGCGTGAGCAACAAATGTGAAACAACGTCGAGCAAGAAGTATTGCCAGTTCGGCTGTGGCGAGAGCGGTTGCAATGAATGTGCCGCTGATAGCGACTGTGGCATGGGCGGCGGTTGCGACTGCAATGGTAACTATTGGGAGTGCTCCGGCACGACCGGTAATTGCGTTGACGGAAAATGCGAAGCAACTTTTAACGAGGAGTACTGCCAGTTCGGTTGCGGCGAGAGCGGTTGTGTTCACCAACCCGAGTGTCAGACTGATTGGGATTGCAAGGATTTCAATGCTTGCACCGATGATGTTTGTTCTGTCGATGGTGAGTGTAGCAACCCTGTGATACCGGGGGCTATTGGTGTGCCATGTGGTGAAAGTCACGTGTGCCAAGCCGATGGCCAGTGTCAGCAGGTTCAATGTATCGCGAACGCTCAATGCGATGATGGTGATTCGTGTACCGTTGATAGTTGCAGTAGTAATCATTGCTACTACACAGCGAAGTTTTGCGAGTTCGGCTGTGTCAATGGCGCCTGCAATCCTGCGCCGGAGTGCATTGACGATTCCGACTGCATGGATGAAGATTCTAGTTGCGCGTGCCAAGGCAACTATCTGGTCTGTGTGAGCAACAGCGGCCAGTGTGTTGCCGGCGAGTGCAACAAGGATCAGGAAAACGTGTACTGCGTTTTCGGTTGTTCGGCTGGCGAATGCAGTCCACCCGACTGCGGGTCGAACGAAGAGTGCGACGACGGTAGTCTGTGCACAATTGATTCGTGCGTGGCAGGCGCGTGTCAGTACAATGAAATAACCAACTGTGTTGCCTGCGATGGAGACAGTGATTGCGACTTGGATTCGCAGTGTTTCGCCGGCAACAACGTACTGTTGGCCTACACAGGCAAGTGTTTGGCCGGGACATGCGAGAAGCAGGAAACTCTCTGCAACCTCGGCTGTGTGCCGTGGAGCGACGAGTCGCAGTATTGCGCTGAATGCGTTTCGGACAGCGACTGCTCGTTCGGTCAGTACTGCACCGACAACAAGCTGTGCGGCTGGACTGGCGACTTGCAGTGCAAGTTCCATTGTCCTGCAGGCAAACAGTTTGCTGTTGTCTGGTATGGCGACAACGTGGAACAATTGGTTGAGTGCGACAGCGAAGTTTGGGACTTTCCCCAGCCACTGTTCTGTTCGTGGGGAGAGTGCCACCCCGTGTTCAAGTTCAATCTCTGGGACGGCGGAGCTGACGGGGGGCAAGGAAATCTTGCTCAGTTGGAATGTAATGCTGGACCGGACGAACTGATCCTGACCCATCTGGGGCAGGGTCTGATGAAGGTTACATTGAAAAACGTTTACTGCATTACAGACAACTGTCCGCAGTAACCCAACCGAGCCGTACGCTACCATGTAGTGTGCGGCTCTTTTTTTTCTGAAATGCGAGATTTGTTTAATAATAATATTTGCTGATTTGTGTGTAAAATTGCATAATAAAACCTGTCTATTGTCTGCTATTGACAAATTTATTGAAACTTGATACTATACTTTGTTAAATTAGATGAATTTTAAGGGTTCAAAATAGCGATAAATTAGACAAATGTTGCGCATTATGCGCTACGTGATTTTTCGACATGTTTTGAGCCTTGAAAAGGGTTTTTGGTCATTAACAACCAGAGGAAATTCAAAGGAGGAGATTCAATGAAGAACACGAAAGGTAATATTTGTGGTTTTTGGATTGAAGGTCACGAAACTCAAACAAAGGGAGGTACTGTCATGAACAAGTTCACTCTGCTTCTGGTCGCGGCCGTCATGTTGGCGGCATTCACTGCTTGTTCCGGCGACGGGGCGGGCGAGGCGTCGTCTTGCGACGACAAGTGCAAGGATTACGAAACCTGCGTGGACAGCAAGTGCAAGGTGGCTTGCTCGGACACGGCAGACTGCTTCGACCATTTCACCAGCGGTCGGATCTGCAAGGACGGCTACTGTGAAATCCCGAGCAGTGAAGTGGAAGGCATTCCCGGTGACGGGACGCCGACCTGTACCGCGGCAACTGAAGTTTGCGACGGCGTCGACAATGACTGCGATGGTGAAGTGGACGAAGGCGTGAAGAATGCCTGCGGCAAGTGTGGCGAAGTTCCGAAGGAAGTGTGCGACGGTGCGGATAACGACTGCGACGGCGCGACGGATGAAGGTGTCCTGAACGCTTGCGGCAAGTGCGGAAATACTCCGCTCGAAGCTTGCAACGGACTGGACGACGATTGCGATGGAATCATCCCGGCTACCGAAGCGGATGACGACGCTGACGGTTGGCGCGTGTGTGAAGGAGATTGCAATGATCTCGCGCCCGCGTATCACCCGAAGGCTGAGGAAATCTGCGACGGTATTGACAATGACTGTGACGGACTTGTACCCGCGAACGAAGCGGACGAGGACGGCGACGGTTGGCGTGTGTGCGCCAATGATTGCGATGACGCCAATGCTGAAGCGCGTCCCGGCTTGCCGGAGAAGTGCAATGGCATTGACGACAACTGCGATGGCGCGATTGACGAAGGATTCTTTGTCGGCGCTCCGTGCCTTGGCTCGGGCGCGTGCGGCGAGGGCCTTCTCGAGTGTTTCGATGAAACCACGGCCGACTGTTCCACCATGCCTGGTGGCAGTGAAGACCAGTCTGTCATGGAGCTCTGCTCCGACAATCTGGACAATGACTGCGACGGGTCGGTGGACGAAGGCTGTGAGTGCGACGAGGGAGACCTCAAGATTTGCGGTTCTTCCGACGTCGGCATCTGCCAGTTCGGTCTTCAGGAGTGCCAGGTTAATGGTACCTGGGGATTGTGTGTCGGGTCTGTTGAGCCTTTTGCGGAAATGTGCAACTGGCTTGACGACGACTGCGACGGCGTAGTGCCGTCGGATGAGCTGGATGAGGATGGAGATGGCTGGATGGCTTGCGCAGGTGACTGCGACGATGCTGTGGCCACGACCTATCCGTGGGCGCCGGAGCTTTGCGACGGCGTGGACAATGACTGCGACGGCTTGATCGACGAAGACTTTTTTGTCGGTGTGCCGTGTCAGGGACTTGGAAATTGCGGAGCAGGCGTGTACGAGTGCAAGGGCAATGCCTATGTGTGCTCGACCATGCCCGGCGCCGGTAACGACCAGTCTCTGCCGGAAGTTTGTTCGGACAATATCGACAACAATTGCGATGGCAGTGTTGACGAGGGTTGTCTGTGCGATGAGAATGATTTGCAATTCTGTGGCACCACCGATGAAGGCGTGTGCCAGATCGGACTGCAGGTCTGTCTGGATAACGGGACCTGGGACGTTTGCGAAGGCAGTGTTGAACCGGTTCCCGAAGCCTGCAACGGATTGGACGATGACTGCGACGGACTTGTGCCGGATGCGGAAGTTGACCAGGACGGAGACGGAATGTCCGCTTGCGCGGGCGATTGCGATGAAACCTCGGCTACGACCTATGAAGGTGCGGCTGAGATGTGCAATGGCGTGGATGACGATTGCGACGGCAAGGTGGATGAGGCTTTTTTCATCAATGTGCCGTGCTTGTCGCTCGGTGTTTGCGGCAAGGGAGTGTACGAATGCAGCGGGCTTGACAGCTACGCGTGTTCAACCTCTCCCGGCGCCAGCAATGACCAGTCTTCGCCGGAGATTTGTTCGGACAACATGGATAACGACTGCGACGGTTCAGTCGACGAAGATTGCGAATGCGATTTCGGCGACCAGAAGGTCTGCGGTGTTTCCAATGTTGGCATTTGCAAGACCGGCATTCAGGACTGCAAGCTTGATGGGACGTGGGGATCGTGCGTTGGCAATGTTGACCCACTGCCTGTCGAGCTGTGTAACGGACTGGATGACGATTGCAACAGCCTGATTGCGGTTACGGAGCTGGATCTGGATAAGGACGGATTCCGTGGCTGTGAGAATGACTGTAATGAAGCCAATGCGTTGATCAATCCAGCAATGGAAGATCTGTGCAACGGGCTGGACGATAACTGCGACGGAGCGGTGGACGAAGGCTACTTCGTCGGCGCGCCGTGCGTGGGACTCGGTACCTGTGGTGCTGGAACGCTGGAATGCAAGGCAGATGGAACAGGCGCAATGTGCTCGACCGCCCCCGGTGGAAGCGAGGATGCGTCTGAACTGGAAGCCTGCGGCGACAATGCGGACAATGACTGCGACGGTTCGGTTGACGAAGGTTGCGAATGCGATCCCGGCGACATGAAGGTCTGCGGTTCATCCGAAGTCGGCGAATGCCAGAAGGGCATGCAGACCTGTGATAACAACGGAGTTTGGGGAGACTGCCTCGGGG
>CAZPYM010000001.1:0-503943 GCA_964590105.1 uncultured Gammaproteobacteria bacterium | reverse complement strand
CAGAAGGGCATGCAGACCTGTGATAACAACGGAGTTTGGGGAGACTGCCTCGGGGCAGTTGAGCCGAGCGACGAGATTTGCGACGGAGCAGACAATGACTGCGACGGCGAGAAAGACGAGGGTCTGCTCAATGCCTGCGGTCAGTGCGGCGATGCGCCGGTTGAAGTCTGCGATGGCGTGGATAATGACTGTGACGGCCAGGTGGATGAGCTGTTCGTCAATCTGGGCAAGCCATGCCAGGTTGGAGTCGGCGAATGCCTGACCAGCGGAGTGTATGTTTGTTCGGAGGGCGGCCTGGAAATCTGCGGGGCAGAGCCTGGACAGCCGATGGATGAGCTGTGTAACGGGCTGGATGATGACTGCGACGGAGCGGTGGATGAAGGTTACTTCGTCGGCGCGCCGTGCGTGGGACTCGGCACCTGTGGTGCCGGAACGTTGGAATGCTTGGCTGATGGTACTGGAACGCTGTGTACAACCGCCCCTGGCGGAAGTGAGGATGCGTCAGTGCTGGAAGCTTGCGGTGACAACGCGGACAATG
The DNA here is from genome assembly GCA_964590105.1 of uncultured Gammaproteobacteria bacterium. Taxonomy (GTDB): domain Bacteria; phylum Patescibacteriota; class Patescibacteriia; order UBA11705; family JABHMO01; genus JABMRF01. The sequence goes on along the minus strand of CAZPYM010000001.1, from coordinate 503,405 downwards.
ACTGCGACGGTTCGGTTGACGAAGGTTGCGAATGCGACCCCGGCGACATGAAGGTCTGCGGTTCATCCGAAGTCGGCGAATGTCAGAAGGGCATGCAGACCTGTGATAACAACGGAGTTTGGGGAGACTGCCTCGGGGCAGTTGAGCCGAGCGACGAGATTTGCGACGGAGCAGACAATGACTGCGACGGCGAGAAAGACGAGGGTCTGCTCAATGCCTGCGGTCAGTGCGGCGATGCGCCGGTTGAAGTCTGCGATGGCGTGGATAATGACTGTGACGGCCAGGTGGATGAGCTGTTCGTCAATCTGGGCAAGCCATGCCAGGTTGGAGTCGGCGAATGCCTGACCAGCGGAGTGTATGTTTGTTCGGAGGGCGGCCTGGAAATCTGCGGGGCAGAGCCTGGACAGCCGATGGATGAGCTGTGTAACGGGCTGGATGATGACTGCGACGGAGCGGTGGATGAAGGTTACTTCGTCGGCGCGCCGTGCGTGGGACTCGGCACCTGTGGTGCCGGAACGTTGGAATGCTTGGCTGATGGTACTGGAACGCTGTGTACAACCGCCCCTGGCGGAAGTGAGGATGCGTCAGTGCTGGAAGCTTGCGGTGACAACGCGGACAATGACTGCGACGGTTCGGTTGACGAAGGTTGCGAATGCGACCCCGGCGACATGAAGGTCTGCGGTTCATCCGAAGTCGGCGTGTGCCAGATGGGCATGCAGATCTGCGGAAATGACGGTAAGTGGCAAGACTGTGTGGGTTCGATCGAACCTTCACCTGAAGCGTGCAATGGACTGGATGACGACTGCAACGGTGCGGTTGGAGCCGGAGAAGTTGACGCGGACGGTGACGGTGAGATGATCTGCGCGGGCGATTGCGATGATGGCGATTCGGGTGTGAACACCGGCGCTGATGAGCTGTGCAATGACGTGGATGACGACTGTGACGGAGATGTTGACGAAGGCTACTTTGTCGGCATTCCTTGCCTTGGCAAGGGTGAGTGCGGAGTCGGAATTTACGAGTGCGCCAGCGAATTTGGCTACCAGTGCTCTTCGATGCCCGGAGCCAGTGATGATCAATCTGCGCCTGAAGCGTGCGGCGACAATATGGACAACAACTGCGATGGTTCGGTTGACGAGGGTTGCGAATGTGACCCTGGCGACCTGGCGGTTTGCGGTTCGTCCGAAGTCGGCGTGTGCCAGAAGGGTATGCAGACCTGCGACGTCAATGGCGCGTGGGGAGCGTGTGTGGGTTCAGTTGAGCCTTCGCCTGAAGCGTGCAATGGACTGGATGACGACTGCAACGGTGCGGTTGGAGCCGGAGAAGTTGACGCGGACGGTGACGGTGAGATGATCTGCGCGGGCGATTGCAACGACCTGAGCGCGGCGGTCAATACCGGAGCAGATGAACTGTGCAACGGTGTGGACGACGACTGCGATGGGGCAGTGGATGAGGGCTTTTTCGTGGACGCTCCTTGCGTGGGCAAGGGCGAATGCGGAATTGGAGCCCTTGAATGTAATCAAGCCGAAACAGCCACAGTCTGCTCGACGGCGCCAGGCGGATCGGAAGATCAGTCGAGTGCAGAACAGTGCGACTGGAAGGACAATGACTGCGACGGTTTGGTGGACGAGGTGTGCGTGTGCGTGCTTGAGACTGTTCAGGTGTGCGGAACCACGGACATCGGCGCCTGTGAGTACGGTCTCTCGACCTGCGAAAATGACGGACAGTGGGGCGCATGCGTAGGCAATGTTGAGCCCAAGGCAGAAGAGTGTAATGGGCTTGACGATGACTGCAACGGCCAGCTTCCGCCGACCGAAGTGGACGCGGATGCAGACGGGTATCTCGTTTGCGAAGGTGACTGCAATGATATCGACGGGAATATCAATCCCGGCGAGAATGAGATTTGCAACGGAGTCGACGACGACTGCGACGGCCAGGAGGATGAGGGTTGCGAGACCATCACCTGCCAGCTCTGTTGCGGTTATCCGTATGGTCATCCGGTGGTCTGGTGGGGAGGAATCCCTGTCAACCTGTGGAGTGGCGAGAGCTATTGCGGGCTTTGGACCGGCACTGTTCAGCAGATCTGTCTGCGGGGTAGCTATCCGGTGCAGGGCTATGAAAATGACGGCTGGGTCGACTTTAACTGCCAGAACGGCAATGACTGGGGAGGCTGGCAAGCTTCAAACGTCATCTGGTGTGTGAACCAGGACGGCGAAGATGTCACCTATGAAGTCAAAATCGGACAGGTGGATCCGGGTGTGCCCGAGCCCGAGGGCGAGATTATTCTCATTGACGAGCTTTGCGCTCCCTAGCGGGCGCGAAGCATAGTTAGAACATGGCGGAAGTCACATAGTTGACTTCCGCCCTTTTATTTGTAAGAGAAGTCGTTCGTAATATTTCTGGCGGCTCCATTGTTTTTCCATGAACAAAGTGAAAGGCGGACTGTGGAGTCGCCGTTTGCAGCACACTGAAAAAGTCTGCTTCTACCATTTCTCCAACATCTTTTTTTCATTTTTCTTGAAAATATGGTATGATTTATTCGTAGTCTAATGGGAACTGCAAGTTTTGAAATATGAAAAAAAACAATAAAATAAAAATGCCGGTTGACGCAGTGGCCGCAGTTACATATCGCTGTAATTCGCGCTGCATTATGTGTAATATTTGGCAGATCAAAGATTTTCCGGAAATACCGGCGGAAGATTATTTAAAGCTACCGGATTCATTAAAAAATATAAATATTAGCGGCGGGGAGCCATTTTTGCGCAATGATCTACTCGAGATTGTAAAAAATATTAAAAAAGCCTGTCCAAAGGCGGATATTAATATTTCCACTAATGGATTTTTGGTGGATGTAATCAAGCGTTTACTGCCGGAAATAAAAAAAGCATTTCCCAAAATTGCCATCTCTGTTTCTGTTGACGGTATCGGCCAGATGCATGAACGCGTGCGCAGGGTGCCGGGCGCCTGGCCAAAAGTTGTGGAAACTATTCGTTTTTGTCGCGATGAACTGGGCATTAAAAACATAAAACTGGCTTTCACTTTGAATAGTGAAAATTTTTCCCAGTTAAGCCAGGCTTATGACTGGAGCCAGCGACTAGGGACGCAGTTTACCATGGCAGTGGCTCATTCATCGGAAATATATTTTGGTAAAAAAAATACGATTGACGTTGATCCTGGATTTATTGAAAAGGAGTTTCAATACATCATAAAAAAATTATTAAAGTCGCTCCGGCCAAAAGATTGGGTCAGATCATATTTTGTTAATGGACTTAAACGATTAGCGCGTGGTGAAGGGAGGCCGCTCGAGTCATTTGCCGGCGAGGATTTTTTCTATCTTGATCCCAAGGGCGATGTTTATCCGTCGGTTATTGATAATATAATCATGGGCAATATTAATGATTTTGAAAGCTTTTCCGAGCTTTGGAATAGCCATCAGGCAATTCGCGCGAGACGCGATATTGCCGGCTTTGAAAATGATTATTGGATGGTCTGTACGGCGAGGACTGCGATAAAAAGAAATCCGCTCAAGGTCGCAAATTGGATTTTTCAAAACAAGTTGCCGTTTGATTGGTGGCGAAAATAATTTATGCATAAAAAAATAAAAGATTTTTTAGATTCAGAAAAAATAATTAAAGTTCTGCGATTGTTATTGATTGTAATAATTGTGGCGGCGATTTTTAGTTTGGTGGCAATTAATTTTATTGATTTCCAAATTGTTCTGGCGCTTGATTTGATGATTATTGCGCTCACTGCTTTTGTCAGTTTTCCAATTGTGGGATTATATTTAATGGCCTTTTTTTATCCCTTCGTCAGTTGGCAATTTGTTTTTGGCGAGTTCAACGTGCCCTATGTTGATCTAGTCGCTGTGGCGCTGCTTTTGTCTTTGATAATAAAAATGTTTGTTCGAATGATAAATGAAAGTAAAGAGTTCCCCCAGAAAATCTTGAAGTCGTTCCCCGGACTGATTTTTGCGGTTTTATTTTTCGTGGCCTGCGCCTTGTCTATTATTAATAGCGATGTTTTTGGGACGGCATTTAAATATTTGTTTAGGCCGATAATTTTCTTTTACTTAATGTTCGTTGTTTTGCCTTTTAATCTGATCAAAAACAAGCAGATATTAAAAAATGTATTGCACGTAATGTTGGTCGTCGGTATATTGGTGAGCATTCTTGGTTTGTTGTCTGTATTTTTTCCGCAGGAGGCGGCGTTGAACGTCCCCCGGGCAATGCCTTTTTCAATTGCCGGATTTAATCCGCTCGGTGGTAATCAGAATGCCGTGGCTGAAGTTCTAGTTATTTCTATTCCGATTGCCATGATTTTATTTTTAATTTCTGAAAAAATAAAAAAAAGAGGTTTATACATTCTGGCGATTGCATTAATGATGATAGTTTTACTGCTAACCTTTTCGCGTGCCGGCTGGCTGGCGCTAATGGTAGAGCTTTTGCTTTTATTTTTTATTAAGTATCGCCACAAAATCAATCGCAACGTAATTATTGCCCTAGTTTTGATGTTAATTTTTATTCCATTAATAATGTATTTTTCTGTTTGGAGTCAGCTGGATTGGATGGAAAGTTCAAATGCCAATCGGCTTTTGCTGACCAATATTTCCTGGTACAGCTTTTTGGAGCACCCGATTATTGGCAATGGCTTGGATTCTTTTCAAAGGATTGTCGGTCAGACTTTTGTTTATCGGGTGGAATTTGGCGACCCTCTGGATTCGCATGGCTTTATTCAAAAGATTGCCACTGAATCTGGCTTTTTGGGCGTACTAACATTTGTTTTGCTCCTCTGTTATGTGTTTTACAAAAACATATTTGCCTACTCTCACGCTAAATTTTTGTCGCACAAGCTGGTGGCGCTCTGTTTCCTCATGTTAGCTTCCGGTATTGTGGTTTTTGAATTGTTTTCAACTGCATACTTTTTAGCCACCACCTGGCTGCCGCTCGGCATTAGCCTCGCGGCGGCTAAGCTTTATGCGAAATAAAATATGACGGAAAAAATTTATAAAAATTTTTTATCTGCTGGCTTCGCCGAGATCAATGCTTGCGGTTATGAGCACATGGTGAGTTTATATCGTTACAATTATTCTCGTTTCCTTCCGAAAAAAAAGGACGCAAAAATTCTGGACATCGGCTGTGGCATGGGGCACTTTTTGCAGTTTTTGGGCGGAGCGGGCTATGATGATTTTCTCGGAATTGATATTTCTGCCGAGGCGATTAATTATTGTCATGAAAAAGGTATAGTGAAAGTTAAATTAATCGGTGAGCTCTTGGACTTTTTATATTCAGCCCCAATGTATGATGTGATCGTTTTAAATGATGTGATTGAGCATTTTCCAAAGGAGCAGGTTTTGGATATTTTGGACCAGCTTTATCAAAAGTTGAAAATTAATGGCCACCTTATTATTAAAACCGGCAACATGGCTTCTCTCGCCGGACTGAAAATTCGTTACAATGATTTTACCCACTGTTCGGGCTTTACTGAATATAGCTTGACACAGGTCTTGAAAATTTCTAAATTTAGGGATATAATAATATATCCTTTTGTTTTTCCCAAAAACCGGCCTACGCGCTTTGTGCGCTGGCTGGGGCAAAAGCTGGTTCACGGCGCGTGGAAGCTAATTTATTTTTTGGAATTTACCGCCCCGCCGAAAATTGTTGATGAGCTGATTTTCGCGGTGGCGAGGAAGTAATAAGAGCCGAAAGGTTAGATGTGACATTGAAACTGCTAATTTTATTTCTCACATCTCACTTCTCACTATTCACTGAATAAACTCTATGATCAAAATAACTCACATTATCGGCCGGCTGGTATACGGCGGCGCGGAGAAACTGCTTTTGGATTTGTGCCGCAAGGTTGATAAAACCAGGTTTGAGGTTGAAGTTTTGGTTTTGCAGGAGCCAAATTCTTTGCTCGAACAGTTTGAAAACGCCGGCATCAAGGTTAAGTGTTTCCACAAAAAATCAAAAATTGATTTTGGCGCGGTAAAGAAATTAACAGAGCATTTAAAAAGAACAAAACCGGATATTGTGCACACTCATTTATTTGTCGCTGATTTTTGGGGCGGTCGCGCAGCTGAATCAGCCGGCGTGAAACATTGCCTTTCCACCAAGCATGATATTTTGAGCGAAGGATTTTGGCGCAATCATTATGGCCGCAAGGCCAGGAGAAAATTTGACAAGATAATCGCCATTTCCAATGCCACTCGTGAATATTTGATCAAAGAAGAAAAAATCCCCGTAGAAAAAATCGAAGTAATATACAATGGCATAGATGTAAATAAGTTTTATGTTGAGTCTCCTGGAATTTTCAAAAAACAAGATCTTCGCGTCGGTTCAATCGGCCGGCTGACAAAAGAAAAAGGGCATAAGCATTTAATCCGAGCTTGTCGTTTTTTACGAAACAAAGATTGGTCGCTGACTTTGGTCGGCGATGGGCCTTTGAAAAAGGATTTGGAAACCCTGGTTAAATATTTATCTATCAGCGACAAAGTGAAGTTTGCCGGCGAGGTGGAAGATGTCAGGCCTTATTTAAATGAAATGGACATCTTTGTTCTGCCATCAGTCAGCGAAGGGCTTAGCCTGGTTATTCTGGAAGCGGCGTTGGCTGCCAGATTTGTGATTGCGACCAAGGTTGGCGGCGTGCCGGAAATAATTGAGGACAAAGAAAACGGGTTGCTTTTTCAACCGAAAAACATCGAACAGTTACTGGCGCATTTAAATTGGGTGGATGAAAATCGGGAGCAGGCGGCCAGAATGGCGCTGAAGCTGCAAAAACAAGTGGCGGAAAAATTTGACATCAATAAAACAGTTAAACAATACGAACAGCTTTATGAAAATATTATTGGTAAATAAATTCCATTATTTAAAAGGCGGAAGCGAAAGAGTATATTTTGATACCAAAGAACTTTTGGAAAAAAACGGTCATCAGGTTGTTTGTTTCTCAATGAAAGACGAGAGAAATGTGGCTTCACCGCAAGAAAAGTATTTTGTTCCTAATGTGGATTTTAATTCGCGCTGGAACTGGTTTGGCAAGGCCGCGCGTTATATTTATTTTCCGCGAGCCGCCAAAAATTTGGAAAAATTGATTATTGACGAAAAGCCGGACCTGGCGCATCTTCACAATATTTCGCACCAGCTGACGGCCTCAATTTTAAAGCCTTTAAAAAAACACGGCATCCCGATTGTCCAGACACTGCATGACTATCAGCTGATCTGTCCGAATTACCGACTGTTTACCAAGGGCCGAGTGTGCGAGCGCTGTAAAAAACATAAATATTATAATTGCGTATTTAATAAATGCGTGCAAAATTCATTTTGGCCGAGCGTGCTGGCCGCCATGGAATTAAAAGCACAGTGGCTGTTCGGATTTTATCGGCAAAAGGTAGATCTTTTTATTTCGCCAAGTGATTTTTTGAAAACTAAATTGCGTCAATGGGGGGTTGATCAGCCGATTGAGGTAGTGAATAATTTTGTGGATCTGGAAAAATTTAAACCGGAATTCAACCCGGGAGATTATATTGTTTGTGTCAGTAGGTTGAGCAATGAAAAAGGTATTATGACTTTGCTTCGGGCAATGCGCAAAATTTCACAGATTAAACTGAAGTTAATCGGCGACGGGCCTCAAAAAAAGCTGATTGAAAATTTTATTGCCAGAAAGCAAATAAAAAATGTTGAATATTTGGGTGCAAAATATGACCAGGAACTTTTTGCTTGTATAAAGAATGCCAGATTTGTAGTCATGCCGTCGGAATGGTATGAAAATTATCCGATGCTGGCCATCGAAGCAATGGCGCTTGGTAAACCGGTGCTGGCCGCCAATTTGGGTGGGCTGAACGAAATGATTGCCGACGGAGTAAACGGCTGGCATTTTGAGGCCGGTAATCTAAAGGATTTGCGGGCAAAAATTAGCCAACATTTCAATGAAACTGATAGCCTCGAACAATTGGGCAGAAACGCGCGGCAGGCGGTTGAACACAAAAATTGTTCAAGCGAATATTATCAACGGTTGATGCGCTGTTATGAAGGCGTTTTGGATAAAGGCGGAGTGAAGCTCGGTTAACCAAGTCCAAAGCTCAAAGTTCAAAAATCAAAGTAAACTTCAAGTCTAAAGTTAAAAATTTAAATACTGGCATATGCTTCAAGACAAAAAGTATGATCTAGAAGAAAGAACTTTTAATTTTGCCAAAAGGGTTAGAGCGCATGTTTGCCAGATACCTAAAACTACCTCAAACATTGAAGATGGCAAACAGGTGATTAGATCATCTGGTTCAGTAGCCGCCAATTATATAGAAGCTTGCGAAGCAATAAGCAAGAAAGACGAATTACATAGGTTAAAGCTTTGTCGGAAAGAAGCTAAGGAAAGCAGATTGTGGTTGCGATTGCTATGCGTTCCTGAAGATAGCATTTTGGAAACAGAGAGAATGGCTTCAGCTCAAGAAGCATTTGAATTAACGAAAATTTTCGCTTCAATAGTGCATGATAGGGAAGGAACAAGAATTAAAACAGCAGTTGACAAGCACGAAGACGTCAGTAGGGAGGATTCTCCTTGTGATTAGTTGAAGTTTTATATTTGAAATTTTAAATTTACTTTGAACTTTGAGCTTGTAACTTTGAGCTTAATAAACGTTGAATGCGTAAAAAGTTTTTATACACAACAATTATTTTATTTTTAATTATAACTCCCTTGTTTATCACCACGGGAGCTGATTTGAATCACAATCAATATCCAAAGCTGGCGAATCTATTTTTCCGCTGGGATATTACAACGGAAGAAGCAAAAGAATTAGCCAAATGGGATGTGCTTATCATTGCCATGGAAGTGCAGACCTATTCGCCGGAAAGTTTGAAATTAATTAAAAAATTAAATCCTGATGTAAAACTTTTGGCTTACATTGCGTCTGAAGAAATCCGGGGAGACTCGGGTACGCTCGCAGGGACGCTCCGACAAAAATTATATCAGCAGATTGATGAGAGCTGGTGGCTAAAAGATTCAGGCGGGAAGAAAGTCGCTTGGTGGGCGCCAAATCCGATGCTTAATGTGACTTCAAACGCGCCCATTAAAAACGGTAAGCGCTGGCAGGATGTTTTGCCGTTGTTTGTGAAAAATGAATTAATGGCCAGCGGTTATTGGGATGGAGTATTTTATGATAATGTCTGGGATGATCTTTCCTTTATGGAATCTTATAATATTGACCTTGATCAGAACGGCGTGGCAGAACCAATCGGTGAAATTAATAATAAGTGGCGCGAAGGCATGGAAGTCTTGCTTGGCAATACCCGCATGCTCTTGGGTGAAGACGCTTTGATAATGGGTAATGGCGGCGACTATTATTACAAATATTTAAATGGAGTGTTGTATGAACATTTTCCAGCCAAGGGTTGGGCTGAAACTCTGAAAAAATATTCATTTGTAAATAGTAATGGCGCGCATCCATCGCTCAGCATTCTTAATGCCAACGTAAATAACTCAGGAAATAGTCAGGATTACAAAAAAATGCGTTTTGGTCTGGCGAGCGCGCTTCTTGATAACGGTTATTACAGCTTTGATAATGGCGATCAGAGCCATCGGGAAATATGGTGGTATGACGAGTATGAAGCATATCTTGGCGAGCCGGCCGGGCAAGCAACAAATGTTCTTAATAATTCCAAAACATATGCCGAGGGCTTGTGGCGCCGGGATTTTAAAAACGGCTTGATTCTGGTTAATTCCACGAACAAAGAATATGGACTTGATCTTGGCGGCGAATATGAAAAATTGCATGGTACGCAGGACGCGCTGACCAATGACGGCTCTTTTGTCGATTATGTGGATTTGGCGGCCAATGACGGCCTTGTCCTGCTTCGGCCGATTGAAAATATTTATAATGCCACTTATGTCAATGGCTCGTTTGCCAAAGTTTACAACGAGTTCGGCCATGTGGCTAGAACCGGATTTTTTGCCTACAATGAAAATTACAAAGGCGGAAGTCAGATAATTGAGAAAGACATAAATAATGATGGGCAAAAAGAAATTCTAGTGGCGGACATTAATCAAGTAAAAATTTATAATTCAAAAGGCGAATTAATAACCAGCTTTTTTCCATATACAGAAAAGTACGATAGTGGTATTAATATTACTGTCGGTGATCTGGATAATAACGGCACAATGGAAATAATTACCGGCACGGAAAAAGGTGGCGGACCGCAAGTCAGAATTTTTAACAGCAGTGGCAAACTGATTAATCCGGGATTTTTTGCCTATGGCCCGGAATTTCGCGGCGGCGTGAATGTTACCATTGCTGATTTGGATGGCGACGGTTGGTATGAAATAGTAACCGGCGCTGGTTTTGGCGGGGGCCCTCATGTGCGCGTTTTCGCGCCTGACGGACGTTGTATTAATCCGGGATTTTTCGCCTATGATCCGAAATTTCGTGGCGGGGTAAATGTGGCGGCCGGCGATATTGACGGCGACGGCGTGGATGAAATTATCACGGGGCCGGGCAATGGCGGCGGACCGCACGTTAAGTCTTTTGATAAAAACGGTAAGGCGGATGGTCCTGATTTTTTCGCTTTTGACAAAAATTTGCGGGCCGGTGTCAAAGTTGTAACTTCAGACACAGACGGCGATGGAAAAGTTGAAATTATCGCCACCACTGCCGATGTTTTTACGCTGGCGGGGTTTTAAGGCGGGCGCGAGAGGAATAATGAAAATCAAATTTTAAAATTTAAGGCAAGACGCTATGAAGGACTATACGACTTTAATTCAAAAATACATTTTTTATTCAAACGAGAAAGAGGTTATTAAGAGAAATTTGATTAAGGTTTTGGATCGAAAAAAATATAATAATCTTTTAGATATCGGTTGTGGTACCGGAGAGATATTGCAACCAATTATAAAATTTTTTAATCAGATCGTGGCTATAGATAAGGAATTTAGATTAAATAAAGATGTTGAAGCTAATCCAAAAGTCACTTTTAGCAAACAAAGTTTTTTTGAATTCCGGACCGACATGTTTTTTGATGTCATCTTAGTTGCTTATGTGTTGTGGGAAATACCATATCAATCCTGGGATAATTTTTTCGCTAAGATGAAAAGGTTATTATCAAAAAATGGGATTGTCATGGTTATTGATGTAAATTCGAAAAACAAGTTTGATAATCAATTTTTTGATTTTAATACCAATTTGTCACAATTTTCAAGCTGTCCAGATAGGTATGATTATTTTAGTTCAAATAAAATAAAACACGAGAAGCATCCTTTCTCTGCTCAAATAAAAACTCAAAACGCAGCGGAAATGTATGAAATTTTGAGGTTCTTTTTTCAGGGAACAGAAAATAAAAAGTTTTACGCGGAGAACAAAGATGAAATAATCAAAGATCTAATTGGCAAAGAGGTTGGCGGCCATTGTATAATTAATGTCAGACATTCTATTGATATTCTATATTTGTAAGGAAGAATTAGTACTAAATTATTATTATGACGAGAATTCAAAAATACAAACTTTACTTATCCACTTTGCTAAAATATTATTTTACTCAAAAAACTGAATTGAGTTTAATGATCGTTTTAAGCTTGGTCGTTTTTGTTTGGCTTAACTTGATTGTTCACCGAATAATGGCCAATCCGATTTATAGTGCCGATCGTTCCGGCTTAGTCAAGGTTGGCAGCGACGGACTTGGACTTTTAATTTTATTCATCAAACCGATTTTTTTGTATATTGCAGGAATGATAATTATAAGGAAGATAAAACATGAAAATTACAAATGACAAATAACAAATTACAAACAAATAACAAATAACAATAAATATTTCATGGCGCGTGTCAGATGAAGAATAATAAAATAAAATATGGGAAAGAAAATTAAAACATTCGAAGTCGATTCCAATGGCGATGATTTGGAAAAAATTGAGGAAGACATTATCAAAGCGGCGGACAAAGCGGGCAAAAAGAATGTGATTGTCAATATAATTACATATCCGCACAAAAGATTAAAACAGCGGTGGAATGTAAGATATAAATTCAATAAAAAACATTTGGTAATGGATCTGTTAATCGCGGCCGGAGTTTTGGTTTTGATTGGCTTGAATATATTTTGGCTCTGGGGCGGATTTCATTATTTTTCTGATAATTTCCAGCTGGAAGTATCTGGTCCGAGGGAGGCTTTGATCAGCGGACAGGAAACAGTTTTTCAGGTTGATTATTCCAATGAAAATAAATTTCCTCTTCAAGAAGTAAATTTGAGCTTTAAATACGAAGGCTATTTTGAATTGTTGGATGTTTCCGCCGCCGGTTATGATTTTAATCACAACACTCTTCATCTTGGCGATCTGGGGCCAGGGGCTAATGGCAAGATCTTAATAAAAGTCAGAACATTTGGCAGTATTGGAGAGGATTATAATTTGGTGGTTAATGCCAGCTTTTACAAAACCGACAAAAAGGGCGAACGGCTGTGGGGACAATTCAGCAAAACAAAATTTTTCCGTTACAACATTGGTAGTAGTTTCCTGGTTCTCACGACTGATACGCCGGCTCAAATGATAAAAAATCAGAAGATTGAGATTACCGGCGAGATAGCCAATAATAATGCTTCCACCGATTATCAACAATTATCTTTGCGAACCTCATTTGCCGGCAAACCGCTTCAGCAAGATGATTACACTTGGCAAATTGATTTGGATCACGAAGAAAAATACAGTCTGGCCTTTGGCTTGGCAGCTGAAACAGACCGGGAGTCAGCTGATTTAACTTTCGAATTAATCTGGAAAAGCCCGAACGGCCAGGAATTGTTGCAGGCGCAAAAAGTTTATTCAATTGAAATTTTCGATCCAAAATTTGAAGTCAAATTTAGCGCCTCGGGCGATGGGACAATTACTCCCGGCCAGTCAGTTGAGGCAATGATTTCATATTTTAATAAGGGCGGCCATACTATTGAGAACGTCTCATTTAAGCTTGATTTATCAGATGATTATTGGGATTTGAAAAATATTCAGATGGATAATGGTCGATTTGAAGAGCAAATGATTGCCTGGGATTTTCAAGAGATTCCGCGGCTGGCCTTGATCCAACCCGGCGAATCAGGTGAGATCAAGTTAAGTATTGGCACCAGGGAATATGTGGCCGGCAGTCAGTCGAGAACTTTGAACAGCGCCTTGTCGTATGGGTTTAAAGCCGAAGGGCAAGAGGCGGGATTCTTTGCGCCAACTTTGGGATTTCAATTGAATAGCAATTTATCAGTCCAAGCCTATCCAATGTATTACGCGAAAACCGGCGATCAGCTCGGTCGCGGCTCAATTCCACCGCGAGTTGGCAAGGAAACCAAATATTGGATTTTTGCCAAAATGATTAATGATATTAATGATGTTGAGAACGTTACGGTTTCCGCCACCCTGCCCTTCAATGTCAGCTGGAATGAAAAAACCAATGTGCCGGTCGGCGACCCGATTAAATATGACGATGCAACCAAAACATTAACCTGGCAGATTTCCAAGGTTCCGGTTAATCCGGAAAATATTGGATTTGCTTTTGAGGTAGGCATTATTCCGACGGCTGGACAAAAGGGGACATATCCTGCTCTCCTGACTGATTTAACTATTTCCGGAGCAGACAAAGCCACTGGCAAGCTGATACGAAAAGATTTAGGAACGGTGACGACGAAACTTATTTATGACAGCAAGGGGAAATTGAAAGATGGGGTAGTGAAGTAGACGCGAAACTACGCGAACCCTTACAACGCAAAAGCGAAAAAAGTAACAAATTAGCACTCACTTGACAGGAGTGCTAATTGTTTGTTAGAATGGTTTAGTATGAACGAAAGACAAAGAAAAATATTAAAACGAATTATTGAGGCATTTATAAAAGATGCAAAACCTTTGGCCTCAAGTTTTTTAGTCGCCAAAATGAAAGAAAAGCTTAGCCCTGCAACGGTGAGAAATGAATTAGTTGCTTTGGAAAAAGAAGGTTACGTTTTCCAGCCGCACACTTCTGCCGGACGGGTTCCGACAGAAAAAGCTTATCAGTTTTATGTTGAAAATTATTTGGATAAAACAAAGCAATTAACCGAGCTAGAAAACAAAATATTACTTGAAATAAAAAAACAACAAACAGAAGATCGGCTTAAAATAAAAAATTTCGCCCAAAAAATTGCCGAACTGTCAAAGCAGGGTGTAATGGTCACCTTTGCAGAATGCGACAATTATTACACCGGCCTGTCAAATATTTTTTCCCAGCCGGAATTTCAGCGATCAGACTTGGTAGTCAACCTGTCTTCGGTAATTGATCGCCTGGATTCAAAAATTATTGAGCTTGATAAAAAGGCGATTCAAGAGGCGGAGGTTCTGATCGGTTCAAATAATCCGCTCGGTTGTGATTGTAGTTTAGTAGTTTTTAAATACCAATTAGGAAAATATAAAGGAATAATTGCTCTTATCGGTCCAATGCGCATGAATTATCAAAAAAATTATGCCTTGGTGCGAGAGTCAGTAAAATTATTAACATAAAATATATGGCAGAAAAAGAAGTTAAAAGACCAAAGGTTAAAGGTAAAAGTAAGGAAGAAGATCTTAAGCAAAAATGTGAAGAGTACCTAAACGGCTGGAAAAGAGCACAAGCTGACTATCAGAATTTAGTAAAAGAATTTGATGCAAAGAGAATAGACTATGTTCGATACGCAAATGCGAATTTGATCATGGAAATATTGCCGGTTTTGGATAATTTCAAAGCGGCGTTTAGTCAGATTCCGGAAAATGAAAAAGATAGTCCATGGGTAATCGGTTTCGGTTACATCAAAAAGCAACTGGAGGATTTCCTGGCGCAAAATGGAGTTGAGACCATCAAGACTGTCGGAGAAAAATTTGATCCTGGTCTGCACGAGGCGGTGGAAGATTCAGCCGCTCCCGCAAGCGCTCCACAATTTGCCTCCGGTGGAACGGTGGAAAATTCAGCCGCTCCGGCAAGCACGCCACAGGCTGTCTCCGGCAGAACTATGGAGCGTCCTTCAGAGCAAGAAAAAGATGGCCAAGTTATAAAAGAAATTCGACCTGGATATATGCTGAACAAAAAATGTGTTCAGGCGGCGAAGGTAGTAGTCAATAATAAATAAAACGAAATTGGAAACTTGAAACTGGAAACTAGGGTAGAAAGTAACAGCGCTAAACCCTGATTTCCAATTTCCTGTTCCCGGTTTCTAAAAATGAATATGTCAAAAATTCTAGGAATCGATTTGGGCACAACTAACAGTTGCATGGCAATTGTTGAGGGCGGAAAGCCAAAAATTTTAGAAAATAAAGAAGGCAATAGAACTACGCCTTCCGTAATTGCAATCGGCAAAACAGGAGAAAGATTGGTGGGGCTTTCTGCGAAAAGACAAGCAGTAACCAATCCAAAAGATACAGTTTTTTCAATTAAACGAATGATCGGGCTTCGCTTCTCAGATGATGAAGTCCAAAAAGACAAAGAAACGCTTCCTTATGAACTAGTTCAGTCGGGTGACGGCGTAAAAGTCAAAATGGCAGACAAAGAATATACACCACAGGAAATTTCAGCAATGCTACTCCAAAAAATGAAATCGGATGCGGAAGAAAAATTGGGTGAAAAAATAGAGGAAGCGGTAATTACCGTGCCGGCGTATTTTAATGACGCGCAAAGACAAGCAACAAAAGATGCTGGTGAAATTGCCGGATTGAAAGTTCGCCGTATTATAAATGAGCCCACTGCAGCAGCTTTGGCCTATGGTTTTGACAAGAAAAAAGGCGAGCAAATCGCGGTTTATGATCTTGGCGGCGGAACTTTTGATATTTCAATTTTAGATGTTGGCGAAGACACTGTTGAGGTGAAATCTACCAATGGAGATACTCATTTGGGCGGCGATGATTTTGATAAAGTAATAATTGACTGGATAATTAAAGAATTCAAATCTGAAACCGGCGTTGACCTGAGTAAAGATCAAATGGCTTTGCAGCGAGTGAAAGAAGCGGCGGAAAAAGCCAAGATTGAATTGTCAACGGCGCAAGAAACGGAAATTAACCAGCCTTTTATTGCGCAGGATGCCAGCGGGAATCCGACTCACTTGGTAAAAAAAGTCAGCAGGGCAAAACTTGAGGAATTAGTTGCCTCTCTGGTTGACCGAACTTTGGAGCCGTGCAAAAAAGCTTTAGTAGACGCCGGTCTAAAAGTTGAAGATCTGGAAGAAGTTCTGATGGTCGGCGGGATGACCCGCATGCCGCTTGTTTTAAAAAAAGTGGAAGAGTTTTTCAAACGAAAACCTCACGTGGGCGTTAATCCTGATGAAGTGGTGGCTATGGGCGCGGCTGTTCAGGCTGGAGTTTTGCAGGGAGATGTTAAAGATGTGCTTTTGCTTGATGTTACACCGCTCTCAGTTGGGATCGAAACTCTGGGAGGAGTAATGACAAAACTTATTGAAAAAAATACGACAATTCCGGCTTCGAAATCACAGGTC
Source organism: uncultured Gammaproteobacteria bacterium (assembly GCA_964590105.1). Taxonomy (GTDB): domain Bacteria; phylum Patescibacteriota; class Patescibacteriia; order UBA11705; family JABHMO01; genus JABMRF01. The sequence goes on along the minus strand of CAZPYM010000001.1, from coordinate 486,972 downwards.
TTTTCAACCGCCGCTGATAATCAGAATACGGTTGAGATTCATGTGCTTCAAGGCGAACGTGAAATGTCCGAGGGCAATAAAACACTTGGTAGATTTATTCTCGACGGAATTCCGCCGGCTCCGAGAGGCGTGCCTCAAGTTGAAGTCAGCTTTGATATTGATGCCAATGGCATTCTGAATGTAAAAGCTAAAGACAAAGCGACAAATAAAGAGCAGGCCATTACAATAACAGCGTCGTCCGGTTTAAGCAAAGAAGAAATTGAAAAAATGAAAAAAGACGCGGAGGAGCATGCTGATGAAGACAAGAAAAAGAAAGAAGCAATTGAAATCAAAAATCAGGCAGAGAGTATTTGCTATACAACTGAAAAAATGATGAAGGAATCCGGTGATAAAATTTCCGAGGAAATAAAAAAAGATTTAACGACAAAAGTCGAAGAACTTAAAAAGATTAAGGACGGAGAAGATATTGAAGCGATCAAGAAAAAACTGGAAGAAATTAATCAGGTGGCGATGAAGGCGGGCGAGGCAATGTACAAGGCGCAGGCGGAACAGGGGAAACAGGGAGAGAAGAGCGAGAAGGGAACCGGAAAGGATAGTGACGCTTCGGCAAGCTCAGGATCTGACGACAAAACGCAGGATGCGGATTTTGAGGAAAAGAAATAAAGACGTGAACTCAGCGGATTTAACGCGGGTTTACGCGGAATTAATAATATAGAGAAATATTATATATGACAGAACAACAAAAAATTCAGATCAGCGACAACATTGCCGGCGGAGAATACACCAATCTGATGCAGGTACAGCATACAAAGGAAGAATTTATCCTGATGTTTGCCAATGTCTTGCCACCGTCCGGTAAGGTGGTCGGCAAACTGATTTCCAATCCGGGGCACTACAAAAAAATGGTAGCCGCCTTGACTGACAATTTGAAAAAGTATGAAGAAAAGTATGGCGTGATTGAAGAGTCGCCGGAATTAAATAAGGAAATTGGATTTAAGGAAGAAAAATAAAGAGGAATACGCGAAACCGTGTAAAACAGAACGCGAAACTACGCTAATAAAAAAGAGCTCAAGCGGTGAGGCTTGAACTCCTTTCAATTATTTTGTTGAATTTGCCCGGGGCTTGCCCAACGGATGTTGGGACTGGGCGAGTTTGGCTAGAAGCAGTTGGAATGGCAGATGGGACCTCTTTCCGGCAGATGAACGCAGACCAGCTCTTTGTACCCGAGTTCCACCCATGTCCCAAGTCCGAGATCCGGACAAAGACATGATTGACCGATCATATCCCTTTTTTCTGGCGGAATCTTCGGCCGGTTGGCGAGAACTTCCTCTTCGGTCGCGCCGAGAATGCCGTAGATCCGATCATCGCGGAGGATGTAGTAATGGTAGCCGCGAGGCACCACGTCCTGCTTGTCGTATTGGATAAACTCGAACACGGCGTCGTAGCGCATGGAGTATCCGGAGCCGAGAAAGTCCAGCACTTTCTTAGCCTGAGCCTCTTTCCTGATCTGCTCGGCGAACGAGCCGCTTTCGCGGACAAACGAGCCGTCAGCGCGGCGCACGAGCTCTTCATCGGTTCCGTACCTACCATAGATCAGGCCGTCCTTGATGAAGAATGAATGGTGGCCGCCGGTTAGGTCTTTGCCGCCGTAGCGGATGTATTCGACTGCCCCGTCTTTCAGAAGGCTATATCCGGCGCCAAGTAAGTCCATGACGAGGATATCTTCGAGGGCCGCATCCGGAAGACCACAGCCGTAGACAGTTCCATCGCTTACAGGTCCGCGCAAAAGCACGGTACACATTCGCGAGTCGTTTGGATTGCATTGGAAGTCCACGGTAATGGAACCGTCAGACTTCAAGTAAGCCTTCTTGAACCAGCCGGTGAGCGGCAGGCAATCAGCCTTGGTGGCCAGTTCGGTCGCCGTGCAGTTCTTGGCGATTCTGTGATAGTCACCCCGTTGTTCAATGTCATAGTTTTCCGGAAAGTCCAAGGCCAGTTCCTCCATCGTGAGGAGGCGCGCCTGGACCGTCGTTTGTACGTACATCGGCAGGCGAAGAGTCGTGGGTTCGTCCTGGCTTGACTCTACCGGGTTGTCGCTGTTTTCCATCATTGTGGGCTCGTCCTGGCCGGACTCTACCGGGTTGTCGCCGTTCTCCATCATCGTCGGCTCGTGCGTCTCGGGGCTCTGCGTCTTGGCAACGATCTTGATAACAATCCATGGTACGGAAATAGAAGCTACAAGCCCCAGCAGAATTGCGAATGTCCACGCTTTCTTTCCCATGTTTTCTCCCTTTGCTATTTGTGGCATAGCTGCCTGAGACGGTTAGTGAAATGAACAGATTAAATCAATACATTATATTATATTTTACATAAAAAGTCAATAGTAATGATGGTTTTGTCTAAATTTAGCTAATATATTGCGATAATAATAAGTATTTTGCAAAATTATTATACATGTACTTAATAGATGGCTACAACTTGCTGTATCAAACTGACTTTCCGGAAAAAGAAGGCCTGATTAACGCGGTGAATGAATTTTGCCGAACAAGGAGAAAAACAGCCATAATTATTTTTGATGGCCGGTGTCCGCATGACTTGAACACAAATTTTGTTCAGGTGATATTCACAGGCGATGCTGATGACGGTATTGCCCGATTGATTGATAAGTGCGATAATCCTTCCATGTATGTTCTGGTTACGTCGGACAAGGAAATCAGGTATCTGGCCAGGCAAAAGAAAATTAAATGTATCAAGTCCGAGGAATTCAATTTTTCCGCCTCGAAACCTGTTCCGATTGATCCGGATGAACAAGCAACCTTTTTCATGACTGATAGCGAAGTAAAAAAACAATTAAAGGAATTTAATAATTTTGAAAATAAAAATATTTAATATGTTTGAAGCACCGGAACAAAAATCGTCGCATCAAGAATATGCGGAACGAATTGAACGCAATCTGGGAGTGTCAAAAAAATTTCTGAAAAACAAGAAAACTCTTGACGTCGGTGCCGGCGACAGCAGTTTGGCTGAATGTTATAAAGATGAAAAGGATATTAGTATCATTGCTATTGATATTAAAGAACCTAAATTGAAAACTGAAGGCTTTGTGCGGGCGGACGCCACTCAAATGCCTTTTGAGGATGAATCCTTTGATCTTATTCTTTCCATGGGCGGGCCGGTTAGTATTTTGGAAGACAGAGAGCAGGTCGAAAAAATTATTAAGGAAATTAAAAGAGTATTAAAGTCTGGCGGTGAGGCTAGAATCGGGCAAGGTTATCTAAATGCTAATATATTTGAGCCGGTTAAAAAAGATCTTGAGTTGGAGCAGATATTTAAATTTTTCCGCGGGAAGTCATTGGAATTTTTACAAAGTTTTGGATTTAAACAAGTGGAGGAAGTAGAAATTGAAAGTGATAAAGTTGATAAAGAGAGAGATTATTATTACCGTTTAGTCAAATAATTGCAGTGTCATGATTATATATGGGTAAAGATTACTATAAAATTCTAAATGTCGATAAAAGCGCTGATCAAGATGAGATCAAGCGCGCTTTTCGTAAGCTGGCGCACCAATACCATCCTGATAAACAAACCGGAGATGAAAAAAAATTCAAAGAAATAAATGAAGCATATCAAGTCCTTGGCAATGTGGAAAAGCGCCAGAAGTATGATCAGTACGGCTCAACATTCGACCAGATGGGCGGATTTGGCGGCGGCATGAATTGGGATGATTTTATGAAGCAGGCTCGTGGCGGCGGCGGCAGTAGAAGCGCGAATTTTGATTTCGGCGGACTTGATCTAGGCGATATTTTCGGCGACATATTCGGATTTGGCGGTGGCCGGGGGCAGAGCCGATCTCAAAATTTTGGTGAAGACATTCAGATCGATCTGCAAATAGATTTCAAGGAAGCTGTTTTTGGAACAAAAAAGCAAGTTGAGCTTTATAAAACTGTAAAATGCGACCACTGCCACGGCAATTTGGCAGAACCCGGAACAAAAATTATCACTTGTCAGAAATGCGGCGGCCAGGGGCGGGTGAGCCGAGTACAACAAACTATACTTGGAGCAATTCAGACGGCAACCACTTGTCCTGATTGCGGAGGCGAAGGTAAAAAAGCGCAAACGCCTTGCACCAAATGTCATGGTCAAGGAATTACCAAGAAAAAAGAAGTGATTGACCTGCAGGTTCCTGCCGGAATAGAAAATGATTCAGGTTTGAAAATGAGAGAGCAGGGAAACGCGGCGCCATATGGCGGTCAGTCGGGAGATTTGTATGTTCAGATCCGCGTGTTGTCGGACAAGAATTTTGAACGACACGGCAATGATGTTTATACGGCAAAAAAAATCAGCTTTGCCGAAGCGGCGCTTGGTTGTAAAACAGAAGTTGAAACTCTTGACGGCGCCATAGAACTCAAAGTCCCGGCCGGCACTCAACCGGGAAATAAATTTCGTTTGCGGGGCAAGGGGGTGCCATATCTTCATTCCGCGGGCAGGGGAGACTTGTATGTAATAATTGAAATTGATGTGCCGAAAAAACTGAGCCGACGTCAGAAAAAATTGCTTGAAGAATTTGAAAAAGAAAAATAATTTTCCAAATAAAAAACCACCAGTTGAACTCTGGCGGTTTTTGTTTTTTATCTATTGACTTTTATTTCTATGGCGTCTATCACCGGATTTGATTTTTGCGCGGGATCAATGATTACGGCGATTTGCTCATTGACTTTGATGTCTTCAAAAGATAATGCTTGTTCGGTTATTAAGTTTGGCATTGTTGTCGGATCAGCTGGCAGTTCAATATTATCTTTGATTTTTAAGTAATAAATTTTTGTTTTATCTGTAATTTGCAGCTGGTATTCGACTGGGTTTTCTTGCAGTAACTCATTGATTGACATTGGTTCAGCGGCTATTTGCAGTTTGTTTCCGGAGATTGAAATAATCCGGCCGTGAATAATATCGTCAGGCAATGATTCCATGATGCTCATGCCCGGCAGAGATTTTATTTTTTCGCTGATTTTTTCAACGTAAAGTTGTTTTTCCTGCGCGATTTTGCTTTCGGACAGTTTGCTTTTGCCGATATAAATGCCGGTTAGAAAACTAATAACGCTGATTAGAACGATTAAAAAGATGACCAAAGTCCAAGTGAAAAAGTTTTGCATATAAAGATGATTAAAGAAGATTGACGAAGACTTGTCCGGCGGATGCCGAATGGAAAATATAAAGAGCTAGAAGTGATGAAGGTGGAAGGCAATATTATTTACAATGCGATCTGAACAATTAATTCAGAATTTTGTTTTAAATCCTTACAAGAATTATAGCACAAATTGGCATAATAGTTAAATAGTGGTACAATTTGACTGAAATAAATTAATAAAAAAAATATGAAGAGCAAAATGTTATTGGTTGTTAATTTTATATTTTTGATAGCTATTTTTGGTTGCGTCCTGGTAATAAATCGGGCCTTTGCCTGGACTGAGCCTAGTAATACTCCGCCCGCGGGAAATGTCGAGGCGCCTCTCAATGTGAGTTCCAATAATCAGTCCAAGACCGGTTCGCTCGGTTTGCGCGGAATTGATCCAGGCAATTCATATGGACTTGGAGTGGGGATTGGTACTTCGGGAGCTATTCGTACGAAAAATAATAGCAATGGTTCAGAGGTTAATATAAATACTGTTTCTCGGGGAGCCTATGTTACCGCTAATAAAAGTGGTTACTCTGGATATTATTCCTCTATAAGTGGCAGTAATTCATATGGTGGATATTTTTTGAATTCTGATTTGAGCGGTACCGGTATGTTTGCTTATAGCCTTTTTCTGGGCGCGAATATCTATGGTAAGGGAACCGGTATGAATCTTGGAGCGGATAAAATGGCCATGCAGGCCAAGTTGTACAAGGATAATAAACCAGCATCCATAACACAGTTAAACTTTTTTAAAAATTCGGATACGCAGACTGAGCCGGTTGCTCTCGGCGCGTATAATTATAGCGCACCGACTTATAAAGTTCTTAATAGCGCTGTTGAGCTTGGGCTAAATGATATTGGCATCAAGGCGCAAGGAAATACTTGGGCGGGTAGTTTTCAGGGCAATGTTGAGATTAATGGTATGCTCAACGTGAGTAGCGGCTGTAATGGTTGCGGCGACTTGGCGGAAGCGATTACTATGTCAGATCCGGTAGCCGGCGGTGATATTGTGGCTGTTGATGACAATCTGAACTTAATAAAAGCAACCAGTAAAAATAAAACAGTGGTGGGCGTTGTTTCAACCGCGCCGTCAATGACACTAAACAATGCCAGTGAAATAAACGGCGCGCCGGTGGCCCTTAGCGGAATTGTGCCGGTAAAAGTTACCAATGAAAATGGGCCGATTGAAGCCGGCGATTTTATTACAGCTTCTTCGCGGTCGGGCTATGGCATGAAAGCAGTCAGTGCGGGAACTGTGGTCGGCAAAGCTCTTGAAAATCTGCGTGAAGCGAGTGGAACAGTGAAAATATTCGTGTCGCTGGGTTGGTTTGGAGGCACTTGCGGGGATTGAGAAAATAAGTTAAAGTTGTGAGGTGTGATTGAAGTGTGAATTGGCGAATTAGTGAATTAGCGAATTGGTGAATTTACATTTAGGGAAAGGCTATGCTGAAACTATTCAATACGCTCTCAAGAGAAATTGAAGAATTCAAGCCTCTGAATCCGGCAGAGGTGACTTTTTATGCTTGCGGACCAACGGTTTATGATTTTGCGCATATTGGAAATTTGCGGACATATATTTTTGAAGATATCTTAAAAAGGGCATTGTTGTTCAATGATTTTAAGGTTAAGCATGTGATCAACATAACTGATGTCGGACATTTGACCAGTGACAGCGATGAAGGTGAAGACAAAATTGAAAAGAGCGCTCGTCTGGAAATGAAAACCGCCAGAGAAATCGCGGAATTTTATACGGAAGCATTTAAGAATGATCTTGATGAATTAAATATCTTGGCACCGGATATCTGGGCTCGGGCGACTGCTCATATCAATGAACAGATTGAATTAGTAAAGACATTGGAGAAAAAAGGATATACATATAAAATTTCTGACGGAATATATTTTGATACGTCAAAGTTTCCCAGTTACGCAGACCTGGCTAGACTCAATCTCGAAGGCCAGGAAGAAGGCGCGCGCGTGGAAACAAATATTGAGAAAAAAAATCCAACTGATTTTGCGCTTTGGAAATTTTCCGCTACTCCCGGCAAAAGGCAACAAGAGTGGGAAAGTCCCTGGGGCGTTGGATTTCCCGGCTGGCACCTAGAATGTTCGGCCATGAGCATGAAATATTGCGGTGAAACAATTGATATTCATGCCGGCGGCATTGATCATGTTTCGGTGCATCATACAAATGAAATCGCGCAGAGCGAAGCGGCGACCGGCAAACAATTTGTTCGTTACTGGCTGCATGGAGAATTTTTAATTGTTAATGATGAAGAAAAAATGGCAAAATCAGAAGGCAATTTTGTGACGCTGGAAACATTTGAGCAAAAAGGTTTTGATCCTGTTGTTTACCGTTTTTTCTGCTTGTCATCTCATTATCGCAGCAAGTTGAATTTTAGTTGGGAGGCAATAGAAAATGCCAGCCATATTTGGGAAAAAATGAAAAATAAATTTATTGATTTAGGAAAACAAGTCGGTCAGGTTGATCAGGGGTTATTAAAGAGATTCGTGGAATATGTGAATAATGACTTGTCTATGCCGCAGGCCGTGGCCGTGGCCTGGGAAGTTTTCAAGGCGCCGATTTCAGATTTTGATAAACGAGCCACACTCATTGAATTCGATAAAATATTGGGTTTGGGCCTGGAAAAAGCGGTCGAAGAGCAGGTGGATATTCCCGCGGAGATTGAAGCGCTTTTGCAGGAGAGAAACAAAGCCAGAGCAAACAAAAAATGGGAAAAGGCGGATGAATTTCGCCGGCAGATAGAAGAAGCCGGCTGGATTATAGATGATATGGCCGACAACAGTAAACTAAGAAAAAAAAGGTAAAAGAAAAAGCTGCTCTGTGAAGATGCAGCTTTTTGAAAATTGGGCGATTAATTATCGCCAGTCATCCGTCAGCGCCGGGCTTGTGGCTGACGTTTTGTGGAAAAAGCCCGCGTCGGATCTCAGTCTGAGAAGTGCGTTTGGAACCGATTGCGGTTTGCAGGTGAGTGAAAGCTTTCCACGGATCAACGGTTGGTCCGCAGGTGAAAAGATCAACTGCCGCGTAGTCGTATTCCGGCCAGGTGTGAATCGTGAGGTGCGACTCAGCAATCACCACTGCGCCTGAAACACCGTGTGGACTGAATCGGTGGAAGATTTTGCCGACAATGGTCGCGCCCGTCAATCTGGCGGCTTCGAGCATTTGTTCTTCAATGAATTCTAGGTTGTTCAGCGCCTCGGTGGCGCATTCATAAAATTCAATCAACACATGGCGGCCGAGCTCTTTCATGGCACACCTCCTTTTTCTGGTGTGAAAAATAAATGCAGTCGTTAGATTATAATGTAGAAAATAATATTTGTCAATAATTAAAAGATATTATTAAAATGAATTAATTGTATTATAATATGAAAAATTTTTGGTTAACAATAAAAAATCCAATACTAGTGCTCGCGCCTATGGCCGGCATCACGGACAGTTCTTTTTGTTTGCTTTGTCGGGAAAATGGAGCTGATGTTGTTTATACGGAAATGACTTCGATCGACGCGCTTTATTATGATTCCAAGAAAACTATAGCCATGCTTGCCCGGCAAAACAAAGCCAAGCCGATTGTGCTCCAGCTTTTTGGTAAGCGGCCGGAATTGGTTTCCAAGGCAGTTGAAATAGTTGAGCAGGCGGGCTTTGACGGCATTGATATTAATTTCGGCTGTCCGGCGAAAAAAGTGGTGGCGCATGAAGGAGGCATTACTTTGCTTAGAAGTTTGAATCTGTGTCACGAACTTGTTCAGGCGGTTTGCGAAGCAACTAAATTGCCGGTTTCCGTTAAAACGCGCGTATCAATTGATACGGGTAAAAAACAAATTACAGTTTTGGATTTTATTGATAAAATAAAAAACTTATCTGTTTCAACTCTTATGCTGCATGGCCGAACTTACGAACAGGCGTTTGGCGGTGAAGTTGATTATGAAATGATAAAGCAAGCAAAGAAAAAGTTTAACGGCCTTGTAATCGGCAATGGGGGATTGAATAATCCTGAAGATGCGAAAAAAATGCTTGACCAAACCGGTGTTGACGGAATAGCTCTGGCGCGCGGCGTGTATGGCCGGCCGTGGCTATTTCAGCAGACAAAAGATTATTTGCGGAGCGGAAAGTATACTTATCCGAATTTAAATAAAGTAAAGAAAATTGTACTGCGGCACGCTGAATTAAACTTTAAAGCAAAAAATAGCCACGGCATTATCGAACTGCGAAAACATTTGTGCTGGTATTTCCGCGGGTTTCCCGGCGCCGGCGCTTTGCGTTCGCAATTGGTACGCGTTGAAAGTGTTCGAGATATAAAATCGATATTGAAAAAAATTTAAAAAGAAAAACACTGCCAGGCGAGAACGGCAGTGTTTTGTGTTGGCGGGATCATCGTCATCGACGCTGATTGCCTTGAGGGCGGGGCGGCGGCGGTTGGTTGCGCATCCTCCGGATGGCGCGCCAGATGCCGATGAAGGGAGCTGTGAGTATCCAGAATACCAGTCTCCAGGCGCCGGTCCAGATTGCCACGATGGCGTTCTTGCCGGCCTTGTTGACAGCCTTTTGCCACGACTTCGGGAAGGGCAAGAGTGCCATGTTGATGAGCACTCCGAAAATGAAAATTGTGAGGACAAAGGCAATTACTACTTGAAAAAGGCCGTCGATTCCGATCATTTTCTTTCTCCATTATATTGTTTATGAACAAATAATTGTAGCATGTTTTTTAAAAAAAGTCAATGCTAGTTGGTCTTTGTTGTAAATTTAGCCGATATGGATACTAGTAGTAAAGGTTACAAGAGGTGGGGCGTTTTTAAAAAATATTTGGAGCGGAAATTATCAATATTAAACTACAAAATTCGGTTTAATTGGGCTAATTGAAATGTTTGTATATTTATTGAAAATATTGTATAATTATCAGTGAATAACTGCGCTTGATTTATTATGATTTAACAAGTAAAATAAGTATACTAATATGGCTATCCAAAATACCTCGCCGACGCCCGAGGCAGAATTTCTAAAACAAGAAGTAGTTCCGGAACAACAAATTGCAGAAACCGCTGAGCAAGCGCCGGTTAAAGTTGAAATTGCGCCGGAGCAATCAGTAGAAAAACCGACTCCGGAACAGGCGGCTGAACAAGCGCCGGTATCCGCGGCTCCGACTCAAACCGCTCCGGCCCAGCCGACAGCAGTGAGCCAGCCAAAAAGCGAGGATTTGATTCAGATTGAAACGATCCTGGCGGAAGGACTGGCGGATCTTTACAAAGAACTGCCTGACAATCGCAAGCCAGAGTTCAAACAAAAGGGCGAAGAAACTGCCAGAGAAGTTGAAGGACTGTTGCACGCGGCAAAAGTTAAAATGCACAAAGTGGTCAGGGTGATTGTGGAATGGCTGAAAATGATTCCCGGCGTAAATAAATTTTTTCTTGAACAAGAATCAAAAATAAAAGCAGATAGATTATTGGAATATAAAAATCAAAAACAAAAACCAGAAATTAAGTGATTGGAAAATTGGAGAATTAAAAGTTAAAAGGTAAAAATTAAAAGGAAGAGTATAAATAAGAAGTTGAAAGTAAAAACAGGCAGTGATTGTTGTAGCAGGAAAACTTGCGCTGGAATTTACCTTTAACTTTGAACTTTACACTTTTAACTTGATTATGTTTATCCGGAAAATTGGAATTGATCTTGGCACTACTTATACTCTGGTTCATCTGCCGAAGAGAGGGATTGTGATTAATGAGCCGTCTGTTGTGGCCATTTCAATGACTGACAAAAAAATTATGGCTGTGGGAGATGAAGCCAAAGAAATGATTGGCCGCACGCCGGATACAATTGTCGCCAGCCGGCCGCTCAAAGACGGCGTGATCGCTGATTATAAAACAACCGAAGCAATGCTTCGTTATTTTATTAATAAAGCAGTTGGCGGCATCAAGTTGTTCAGACCGGAAGTTATGGTCGCCGTACCGGCCGGCATTACTTCCGTGGAGCGCAGATCAGTGATTGACGCGACCATTGCGGCCGGCGCCAGAGCCGCTTACATTATTAAAGAACCGATTGCCGCGGCTATCGGTGCCAATATTCCGATTGGCAGCGCTTCCGGACATATGATTATTGATATCGGCGGCGGCACGTCTGAAATTGCGGTTATTTCTCTCGGCGGTATAGTTGCTTCTGCCTCGGTTCGGATCGGCGGAAATAAATTTGACGCTTCAATCGCTGAATACATCCGGCGAAAATATAATCTGGCTATTGGCGAGAGAACATCTGAAGATATTAAAATAGAAATCGGTTCAGCTATGTATTCAGAGGGGCCGGCAGTGATAGACATTCGCGGCCGCGACATGATTTCCGGTTTACCAAAAACTATCAGCATCAGCGCCAATGACGTGACGGAAGCTTTGCAAAGAGATTTGCAAGGAATAATTGACGCGGTAAAAGAAGTTTTACATCAGACACCACCGGAATTGTCAGCTGATATTATTGACAAAGGAATAATTATGTCCGGTGGTAGCAGTTTGCTCCGCGATATTGATCAATTGGTTTCGCGCGCGGTCGGCGTGCCGGTTTATGTGGCTGATGACGCTCTGCTTTGCGTGGCCAAGGGAACGGGCATTGCGCTTGATAATCTTGAATTGTACAAGCGGTCTGTATTAGCTACTAAATAAAGCCCAAAGTACAAAATTTAAAGTCCAAAGGAAATCTAAAATTAAAAATTTAAAATTCCAAGGTTGTTTTTATATTTTGAATTTTACACTTTAAGTTTTTTTTGTTCTTTGAGCTTTGAGTTTTGTGCTTTGAATTTATGTTAATAGGAATAGACGCATCCCGCGCCAACAAACCAAAGAAGACCGGAGTGGAGTGGTATTCTTATCATTTGATTGAAGAGTTCAAAAAAATAGATAAGGATAACCGCTATTTTTTGTTTACGGACAAACCATTGCAGGGCGCATTGGCAATTTGTCCAGATAATTTTGAAGAGCGTGTTTTAAAATGGCCCTTGCCGCGATTCTGGACACTTAGTAGATTAAGTTTGGAAATGAAATTTGGCCGGGAGATTCCCGATGTTTTGTTTGTGCCGGCGCACACCATTCCGCTTTTTAATCCGTCGAAAGTTGTCGTAACGGTTCACGACATCGGGTTTGAACATTTTCCAGAGCTTTATCCCTGGGCTGATAAATTGTATCACCGGCTGACCATTCGTTTTATCAAAAGATTTGCTGATCAGATTATTACTGTTTCTGAGTATTCCAAAAAAGATATCCGCGATTATTATAAAATTCCATCTGAAAAGATCAGAGTTGTTCTGAACGGTTTTGATTCTGTTAATTATCGCAAGCTGGATTCGCCCGCTTCGCCACTTGGCAATCCTTACATATTATTTATTGGCCGGCTGGAAGAGAAAAAAAATATTCCGCGGCTGGTGAATGCTTTTGGGAAGTTTAAAAGTAAAAATCCTGAAGATAAACACAAATTGGTTTTAATTGGCAAGCGGGGGTTTGGCTTTGAGCGGGTTCAGAAAAATATAATAGAAAATAATTTACAAACAGAAGTAATTTTTCCCGGCTGGATTGACGACAAGGATTTGCCGATCTGGCTGAACTGTGCCGACCTTTTTGTTTTTCCTTCTTTGTTCGAAGGCTTCGGCATCCCGGTTCTGGAAGCCATGGCCTCGGGTTGCCCGGTTATTTGTTCCAATGCCACCAGCCTGCCGGAAGCGGCGGGTGAAGCGGCGCTCTTGTTTGATCCGGAAAATGAACACGAAATTGTTGAGAAAATGGAACAGGTTTTGTTAAAACCAGAGGTGGCGGCTGATCTGCGCAGACGAGGATTTGACCGCGCGCAAAACTTTTCCTGGGAAAAATGCGCTCGGCAAACGCTCCAAGTTATTAGAGAAAAATGACAATAGTTTTATTTTTTGCTAAAATATATTTATGAGACCAGAGCTCAGTTTTGACTGGCCAATCATTGGACACAAAAAAATCAAAGGTTTTTTGCAGAGAGGAGTGCTAGGTAACAATTTTGCCCATGCTTATATTTTTTGCGGGCCGGCTAAAACAGGAAAAACTCTGACTGCCAGAACATTTGCTCAAACCATACTTTGCGAGAATTATAAAAAATATTTACAAGCATCAAGCTTTGAGGCAGACAAATTAGTTGTTCCCTGCGGACTGTGTAATTCATGTAAACAATTTAAATCAAAAGTGTACGCTGATTTGTACGTTGTTGAGCGGGAGATCAATGAAAAAACAGGCAAAAAGAAAAATGCGCTCAGCGTGGCTCAAATCCGGGATTTGCTGGAAAAAATCAGCAAGCGAGCGTTTCTCAATTCATACAAAATCGTTTTGATTCCGGAGGCCCAGCTGCTCAATCAGGAGGCCAGCAATTGTTTATTAAAAACGTTGGAAGAGCCAACGCCGCGGACAATCATTATACTAATGACGCCGAACAAGGAATTGCTTTTGCCGACTATTTTGTCCCGTTGTCAGTCGTTAAAGTTTTTACCGGTGACCAATGAGGAGATTTATCAGTATTTGCTTGGCCGGGGAGCTAATCGTTCACTGGCTCTGGAATTGGCAAGCGTGGCTGAGGGGCGACCGACAGTGGCGATGAAGTTTTTTGCTGAGCCTGAAAAGTTTCAGTCTTACAAACAGGAAAATACTGAAATGCTACAAATTTTTAACAGCGGGATAGTGAAGAAATTTAAGTTTGTGGAAAAACTCGCGGAAAATAACAAGCAGACAGATGCGCTAATGGAAAAGCTTAATCACCTGAGCGGTCTATCCCGAGATTTGTTGCTGATCGCTAATTATAAAAATGAATTGGTGGTCAATCCGTATTTAATCGAAGAATTAAAAAAAATATCCGATGTATATGATTGTGGAAAAATTGTCGGATTCATTCAGCGGATAGAAGAAACAAAGAAATTAATAAAAGAAAACATCAACGCCAGATTTGCTCTGGAAAATTTAATAATTGATATTTAATAAATAAAAAGAGAAAGAAGTGATAGAAGTGGTAGGTGCGAAAAACCGCTAATATCGCTTTTCACTTTTTGTGCCAAAGGCGCATCCGCCAATGGCGGAAACTTTTAACTTAAAAATAATATGTGGAGGAAATTTTTATTGCTGGCGGTCGTGTTAATCTTAATCTTTAGCGCAACTGGCTGCATTACACTAAAAAAACAAGCGGCTGCGCCGAGTAAATTGGGTGGCGCCTTTTTTACTGATGATCGATTTGAGACCTGGAAACACCGTTCACAGCTGATGACTCCGGGCGAGACTCCGGGAACGATAGGCGGAGTGGATGTGTATTTTATGAAATTTGATCCGAGCGATTCAGACGCTATTTATGTGGGAACTCGAGCTGATGGTTTGTATTATTCCTATAATGGTGGTCTCGGCTGGATGAAGTCAGAGCGCTTGCCGGCCGGGTTGGTTAGGGATCTGGCGGTGGATAATAAAAATAAATGCCGGCTCTATGCGGCGGTGGATACCCGCATTTTCAAGAGTGAGGATTGCGCTAGGAGTTGGGTTCAGATTTATTATACTGACAATGCGGAGAAACTGGTTACGGCTTTGGCGATCGATTGGTATGATCCGAATGTTATCTATAGCGGGTTGTCCGATGGGTCAGTTCTTAAGAGTGAAAATATGGGGGTTAGCTGGAGAATGGTTAATCAATTGAAAAAAAGGATTTTTAAGATCATGGTTGACCCGCATGACAGCCGAAATGTTTATGTGGGAGTAGAAAGTACCGGTTTATTTAAGTCAATGGATAAAGGGGAAACCTGGCAGGATCTGAATAAAGCAATGAAGGATTACAAGGAGTCAAAATCATATTATGACTTTGATTTGTCGGTTACTGTCAAGAATATGATTATTTATGCCAATAAATATGGTCTGTTGCGCAGTCTCGACGGCGGCGACACCTGGCTTGAGGTGAAGCTTTTGACTCCGCCGGCTTCGGAGATTATTTATTCCTTGGCAATTGATCCGACCAATGCGAATTATATTTATTACAGTACTAATTCCGCGGTTTACAAAACGCTTGATGCAGGTGTAAATTGGGTAGTGAAGAAAACGCCGACCACTAGAGTGGCGAGCGAAATAATAGTTCATCCAAAGGAACCCGCAAAGATCTTTGTTGGTGTGAAAGAAATTGCGGAATAAATTTGAGATTAAGTAATTGGGGAATTGGGTAATTAAGAAATAAAAAAAATATATGAGTAATGAATTTATTCAAAAGTATGAGGGGGACTTTGTTCAGTCGATTGATCATTTTAAAAAAGAACTGGCCAATGTTCGCGCCGGCCGAGCAAATCCGAGCATGGTTGAGGATATACTGGTGGATTCTTATGGCGTGAAAACTCCAATCAAACAGCTGGCCAGTATTGCTGTGCCGGAAGCTCGTTCCATGACTATTGAGCCGTGGGACAAGAATTTGATCAAAGAAATTGAAAAAGCTATTTCATATGCTAATTTAGGTTTGGCTGTTTCCGCAGAAAGCACTTTGGTCAGGGTGACCGTACCTCAGATGACAGAAGAAAACAGGAAAGATATGGTTAAGTCAATTAATGAAAAATTGGAAACCGCCAAAGTCGCAGTGCGTTCAGTGAGAGAGAGAATCAAGGATGAGGTCACTGAGGCCTTTAAGAATAGCGATATTACTGAAGATGATAAATACGATTATGTAAAAGAGTTGGATGAAAAGGTTACTGGCTTGAATAAGGATTTGCAAAATTTGACTGAGGTAAAAGAAAAAGAAATAATGTCTGTGTAAATGATTACTGATTGTACTGATATACTGATTAAATATCCGTACTTCCGTATTGATCTGTAATCTGTAAATATGAAAGATTCAATGGAAAAAATTATAAGCCTTTGCAAAAGGCGGGGATTTGTTTATCCGTCAAGTGAAATATACGGCGGGTTTGCCGCTGTTTATGATTTTGGTCCTTATGGCGTAGAATTGAAAAAAAACATTGAGCAAGCTTGGTGGAAAAACATGGTTCAGAATCATGAAAACATTGTCGGGCTAGATTCAGCGATTTTTATGTCGCCAAAAGTTTGGGAGGCGAGCGGGCATGTCAGCGGGTTTTCTGATCCTTTGGCTGAATGTAAAAAATGCCATGCTCGTTCCAGAGTGGATCATTTGCTCGAAGAAGTCG
The DNA here is from genome assembly GCA_964590105.1 of uncultured Gammaproteobacteria bacterium. Taxonomy (GTDB): domain Bacteria; phylum Patescibacteriota; class Patescibacteriia; order UBA11705; family JABHMO01; genus JABMRF01. The sequence continues at coordinate 470,634 of CAZPYM010000001.1, read as the reverse complement.
GTGTTTTTGCCGACGAAAAAATGTCGGAAGACGAGATCAATAAAATATTTGAAAAAAATAAAGACAAAGTCAAATGCCCGAGTTGTGGAGCCAAAAATTTTACCGAAGCCAGGAATTTTAATTTACTGGTCAAATCAAATCTTGGTAACTTTACCGGCGACTGGGACAAGGAACCGACGTATTTGCGCGGCGAGACTTGCCAGGGCATTTATGTTAATTTTAAAAATGTGCTTGATTCCAGCCGGGTGAAGGTTCCATTTGGCATTGCGCAAGTTGGCAAAGCTTTTCGTAATGAAATTACCGCCCGCCAGTTTATTTTCCGCACGCGCGAATTTGAACAGATGGAAATGCAATACTTTGTCAAAGAGAAAGAGGCGACGAAAGAATATAATCGTTGGAAAAAGGAGCGTTGGGATTTTTATGTTCATAATTTGGGAATTAATGAAAAAAAATTGCGCTGGCATGAACATGAAAATTTAGTTTTTTATGCCAAGGAAGCTTGGGATATTGAATATGAATTCCCATTCGGGTTCAAAGAAGTGGAAGGTATTCACAATCGTTCTGATTATGATTTAACCCAGCATTCCAAGCATTCCGGTTGTGACCTCAGCTACACTGACCCGAAAACAAATGAAAAATTCATTCCGTGGGTGGTGGAAACTTCCGCCGGGTTGAGTCGAAGTTTGTTTGTGGTTTTGTGCGATGCTTATACCGAGGAAAAAGTCGGCGAGGAAGAACGCGTTGTTCTTAAATTAAAAAATGAATTAGCGCCGGTAAAAATCGCGGTGTTCCCGCTTTTGAAAAATAAACCCGAGCTTGTCAAAATAGCCAAGGAAATATTTGACAATTTGAAAACCAAGTGGGTTTGTGAATTTGACGACAATGGCAATGTTGGGAAACGATACCGCCGTCAGGATGAGATCGGAACACCTTATTGTATTACTGTAGATTTTGATACTGTGGAGAAAGATGATTCTGTCACAGTTCGAGATAGAGATTCAATGGAACAGGAAAGAATTAAAATTAAAGATTTGGAAAAATATTTTGAGGAAAAATTGTGATTCGGTATGGTCAAACTCAATTCAAAACAAAAGCAACTGATTGAAAATAATGCTTTAGGTTTGGCCACTGTAAATGAGGACGGCTCGCCGCATGTGATTGCCGTTGGTTATTGCAAGGTCGTGGGTGTAAACAGGATTTTGGCGACGGACAATTATATGCGGGAGACAACGGAAAATATTTTGAAAAATAATTTGGCGGCCGTGGCTGTTTGGAACAGCGACTGGCAAACTAAATGCGAGGGGTATGAATTTTCCGGCAAAGCCGATTATTTTACAAAAGGAAAATGGTTTGACAAGGTGAGAGCCTTGAAAGAGAATCAGGGCGAACCGTGCCGCGGCGCGATTTTAATCACAATAAATAAAATAAAACGTTTGGCGTAGTTTTGTCCTTTGACAAGGAGGGAAACAATGAACTTCCATGACCCATATTTTTTTGCGGGTATGATTCTGACGCTTTTGATAGCTTATGGGACTTTGATTGCCTTAATCGTTTTCTGTCGTCGTGAATTTGCAAAACCTAGGCAGATTGAGCTTAGGGTTTTCGATGGCTTCATCTGTCCGCTGGCGATTTCTATTTTCGATGAGCCGACCGCAGAGGAATTGTCGGAGCTTATTGAAAAGATTGAAGCGGTTGCGAATTCACAACCGCCTTTGTGGAAGGAAAGCAATGGCCAGTGAACGCGCGGTTACCTATCTGTTCATCATTATAGAAGAAAAACCTAGGCAGGTGATCGCATCTGTGGATGAACGATAACGTTAAGTCCGTGTTTACAAAGGGTGACGCTTCGCCCTTTTTTTTATTTTGTGTTATAATATTAAAAGATGCGATTGTAAAAATAAAAAATCAAGAAACTAATAAATTAATAAAACATCTGTCCGTTCATTGCGGAAGAAAACAAAAACATAAAAATAAAAGTATGAAAATTTTTGATGTGGTCACCGTGGGCAGCGCTCTAAAAGACATAATGTTTTACAGTGACGAAATAAGCGTGATAAAAAACAGCAAGGACATTACCCGCCAAAAATTAATGGCAGTGGAATACGGCGCCAAAGTCCCCATTAAGGAGGTGTTTGTCAATTATGGCGGCGGAGCGCTGAACACGGCGGTTGGTTTGAAAAATTTTGGACTTGATAGCGCGCCCATGGTTCATGTCGGACGCGATCAGGTTGGCAGAGAAATGTATTCTTATTTAAAAAGTAAACAAATCAGCACCAGGCTCATCAGCGTTGACCGAGAAGAGAGAACCGGGTTTTCAATTGTTATGACAGCGGCCCGGGACAAGGAGCACACTATTTTTACTTACAAAGGAGCGAGTAGTTTTCTGGAAGTTGCCGGTTTAAGAAACTTTCGCACAAAATGGTTTTATGTTTCTGCTTTAACTAATAGGAGCTGGGCGCTGGAATTTGACAAACTGGTGCGGCAAACGCGCAGGAATGTGAAGATCGCCTGGAATCCGGGCTCGTTGCAGCTCAAGGAATTTAATAAATTGATCAGCTTTTTACCAGACATTGAACTTTTAATTTTGAATAAAGATGAAGCTATTGAACTTGTGAAAAATGATAATCCTCGAACAGTCAAAACCAGATTGAATGATTCAAAGTATTTACTGCGAAAAATAAAAGCGTACGGCCCGCAAAAAGTCGTAATTACGCAGGGAGTCAGGGGGGCTGTTGCGATTGATGAATTAAATAATTATTTTTATGCTCCAGCTGTCAGTGTGATCCACAGAATAGTTGACACGGTGGGCGCGGGCGATGCTTTTTCTTCCGGACTATTGGCCGGCCTTGTGAAGTGGGAAGATTTTGAAAAAGCGCTGCGTCTCGGAATCAGAAACAGCGCCAATGTTTTGTATCGAGTGGGCGCGCAGAACGGACTACTGAAAATAAGATTGTAAATTGTTAATACTTTCAATAAAAAAATAAACAGCTCCTGATGTAAGGATGCTGTTTTATTTTTTTCTCTGGCTTTTCAGCCATTCTTCGTTAGCCGCGGTTTGCTTTTCAATTTTATCGACCAGGGCGAGTATTTGCTGACGGCTTTGCTCATCTATCGTCTCAAGATTGGTGCGTAGCCATGGCAGGATCGTGTTTCTGGTTTCTTTGTTTTTCTTTCTGATCTGACGGCGACTGCAGTAAAGCAGAGTTCGTTGATTGTGCAGTCGATCGGCCGCTTTGACCAGCTTGGTCGGTACCCGATTGCTGGCCAGCAGTTTTCGCCATTTTTTTTGCGGATCGTTCACCTTGACTTTTGTCACTTCCCAGGCGACTGCGGTGATGTCCGGAGAAACCTGATCAAACATGAATTTAAGATGCCGGCGCTTGGCAACAAAGGTGTCTTCAATAATGTCATGTAGCAGGGCTGCTGTTAACAGAATTGTTAGCCGTAATTGATCAGTAATTCCTGTTTCTGTGAGCAGAATCCAGGCAACGGCTTTGACGTGGTCAAAATAGCGTTCTCCGTCTTTGCGCTGTTGCTGACGGTGCGCTTCTTTGGCAATATTGTAGGCCACTTCAATGGCTACAATACAACGTTCATCTGAAATTTTTTGCCTTACTTTGGCAAAGAACTGTTTTTTTGGCGGAGCTCTGTTTTTGTCCATTAATGCCCCTCCTCGTTGTTGGACAAAACTGTTTGACATTTAAATATAAGCAAATTTTATTGTAATGTCAAGTAAAAGAAGATTCATTGCTGTTTTACATAAAACTTATCAACTTCCAAATGTCAGGCAGATATGCTAAAATATAGTTGAATAATAAAAATGGATAATATAAAACGCAATTAAATGTTGCGTAAAGTTGGTTTTAATAATAATAATAATAATAATAATAATTTATAAATTATGTTAAAAATCAGAATTGAAATTTCAGCGCGTCATATCCATTTTACCAGGCACGATTTGGAAACGCTTTTTGGCGATAGCTATGAATTGGCCAAAGTTAAGGATTTATCCCAAGGCGGAGAATTTGCCAGTACTGATACAGTGATTTTAGTCGGGTCGAAGGGGAAGTTAGAGGGCGTCAGAATCATCGGACCGTGCCGCAGTCATACACAGGCGGAAGTTTCCAGAACAGATACTTTTGCTCTCGGTTGCAAAGCTCCTTTGCGCTTGTCAGGAAAAGTGATTCGTTCCGGCGCGGTTAAAATTATTGGTCCGAAAGGAGAATTGGACTTGGAAGAGGGCTTGATAGTACCCAAAAGACATATTCATTTGTCTTCGCAGGAGGCGGCTAATTACGGGCTGGCAAACGGACAAAACGTTAAAGTCGCAGTGGAAGGCCCGCGGGCATTAGTATTTGATGAGGTGGAAGTGAGAGTGGCGGAAAATTATGAAGAGGCGATTCACCTAGATACTGACGAAGCCAATGCCGCGGGAATTGACGGGCCGACCGAAGGAATAATTATTGTTGAATAAATAAGCAACAAGCTTTCTTAAATGTATGAAATATATTTTGGTTATTAATGTCGGTAGTTCAAGCCTGAAATTCAAATTGTTCACTGAGAAACAAAAAGAAGTTGCCGCGGGGCTGGTTGAAAAAATCGGACAAAAAGGATCTTTTGTCAGTTATAATTTTGGAAAAACAAGTGAGAAGCGCGCGCAAAATATAGCAGATCATGATCAGGCTTTTAGTGCGGTTATTGACGTTCTGCGGAGAAATCAGGTTGAACTTCACAAAATTTATAAGGTCGGCCATCGCGTTGTTCATGGCGGGGAGAAATTTATTAAGCCGATATTGATAACTGCTCAAACTTTGAAGCAGCTGGAAAAATATAATAAGTTGGCGCCTTTGCATAACCCGCATAATATTGCCGGCATTAAAGCTTGCCTGAAACTATTGCCGACTGTAAAAAATTACGCGGTTTTTGACACTGCTTTTCACGCTTCGATGCCAGATTATGCTTTTTTGTATCCTTTGCCTTATAAAATTTATAAAAAATATCAGTTGCGACGCTATGGTTTTCATGGAATTTCTCATCAATATGTCAGTTTACAGGCGGCAAAACAGTTGAGAAAGGAAAAGCCAAATTTGATTACTTGCCATTTGGGCAGCGGTTGTTCAGTTACCGCAATAAAGCAAGGGAAATCAATTGACACGTCAATGGGCTTTACTCCGCTAGAAGGAGTGATGATGTCGACGCGGTCGGGAGACATTGATCCGGCGATTATTTTTTATTTGAAGCGCGAAGGAATGAGCGATAGTCAGATAGAAAAATTGTTAAACTTTGAATCTGGTTTAAAAGGCGTTTCAGGTCTGAAAGATATGCGTGACATAATGATTGCCTCGGGTTATAAAATCCCCGGATATACAACGCCATTGAAATTTACCGATCAGCAAAAATATCTTTCGCGATTAGCTTTGCAAATGTTTGTTTATAGAATTCAAAAATATATTGGCGCTTATACTGTTGTTCTTGATAATGTTGACGCTGTCGTATTTACCGCAGGGATTGGCGAGCGCAATAAAGACGTGCGCGATCTAATTGTCAGAGGATTGCCGAATCGGCCGCGAGTTTTAGTTATTCCGACAAATGAGGAGTTGATGATTGCTCGGTTGATTGGATAAATCAGTACATCAAGTATTAATACCTCATGTTTAAAAAACTTTTTGCAACTAAATTCACTTCCATAACTTCAGCCGCCGTGGTGATCGCCGCGGCCGGTTTGCTTTCTCGGATTTTGGGAATCGTGCGAGATCGCATTTTGGCCGGCCAATTTGGCGCCGGCAATGAGCTGGATATTTACTACGCGGCTTTTCGCGTGCCTGATTTGGTTTACAATTTGATTGTTCTCGGCGCGCTGTCCGCGGGTTTTATTCCTGTTTTTATTGGTCTTTTGAAAAATGAAGAAAGCCCGCTATACAAAACAAATGAGCTGGCCTGGAATCTTGTAAATAATATTTTAAATATTCTGGCTTTGTTTTTGTTCGGCGCATGTTTGATCCTGGCAGTGTTAAGTCCGTGGTTGGTGCCGCTCATAACGCCCGGTTTTAGCGGCGACAAGCTCCAGCTCACTATCAATTTAACTCGTCTGATGTTTTTTAGTCCGATATTGCTCGGACTTAGCGGTGTTTTTGGCGGCGTCTTGCAATCATTCAGGCGATTTTTAATTTTTTCACTGGCGCCGGTGATGTATAATTTGGGAATTATTTTTGGCGCCTTGTTCTTGGTGGATCGGTACAATATTTATGGTTTGGCTTTTGGCGTGATACTCGGCGCCGGCCTGCATTTGTTAATACAAATTCCAACGGTTTTCCGGCTTGGGTTTGGTTACCGTCTTATATTAAATTTTAAGGATTCACATTTTGTAAAAATAATTAAAATGATGGGGCCGAGAATCCTGGGTTTGGCGAGCGGCCAGTTTAATTTGATCATAATTACTGTTCTGGCCTCAACTTTGGCCGCCGGAAGTTTGGCGATATTTAACCTAGCAAATAATTTACAAAGTTTTGCCATCGGTATATTCGGTGTGTCTTACGCTATTGCTGTTTTTCCGGCTCTGTCAAAGTCATTTGCGGGAAAAGATGAACAAAATTTTTGTTCATCTTTTCAGCGCACTTTTAAACAAATTTTATTTTTTGTAATCCCTTGTTCAATTTTATTTATAATTCTGCGAGCGCAGATTGTCCGCATTATTCTCGGTTCTGGAAAATTTGACTGGAATGATACGGTTTTGACAGCCAATTCGCTTGGTTTGTTTTGTCTTAGCTTGTTCGCGCAATCATTGCTTCCTTTGTTGGCGAGAGCGTTTTATGCCCGGCACAATACCAAAATTCCGTTTTATGCCGCCTTTTTGTGCCTTTTGGTAAATGTTTTTTTGAGCTGGTGGCTGATTCAAAAGATTGGCGTGCTTGGTTTGGCTCTCGGATTTTCTATAAGTTCGATTTTTAATCTGGTTTTGCTTGTGGTCTGGCTGAAGCTGAGAATACCGAATATCTGGCGTAATGGCATCATCGTCGCGCTGGCAAAAATTTCCTTTGCTTCATTGCTAATGGGAGTTGCGGTTCAGTATACCAAAACTTGGCTCGGCCTTTCTGTTGATATGCAAAAGTTCTGGGGCGTTTTCATGCAGGGGCTTATTGCTACAATCGTGGGAATTGCAGTTTTTGTCCTGGTCGGATATTTATTGCAGACAGAAGAGCTTTTGAATTTTGTAGCAGGCTTGAAGAAAAAATTATTTAAGAGCGTGGAAGTCGAAGAGGGAATTCGAGAAGCGGGTTAAAAAATGATTGCAAATAATGAAATCTATGATTATTGATTAATTAAAGCCATTATGATAAACTAAATTGGACTGTTATGGCAACGGAGGGCTAGATGACGGATAAAGACAACAAGAAAGGCGGCGAAAAAAGCGGCTTTTGCGCCATGGCCGAGTGTTTTCCAAAAGGAGAAGACGGTCTGCCGGAGCAGTTGACGGAAGAAGAATTGGTGAGAATACGATTTGAACAAAGACTGAATACCGACCCTGCTTTTCGCGATAGAGTGGCGGCGGGATATGAAGAAGCAAAGAGCGGTAAGGATCGCCGATATTCTTTGGACGAGTTGATGAAACTTTTGGCGGAGGAATAGAGGAGGATCAAATGGCGCATATCAGAAAAGTTGGCGGAAAATGGTGCATGCTTGAAGGCAGCAAGGCAAAGGCTCTGCCGCCGGATATAGCAGAGACGTTGGAGAATGGAACCTTTAAGTTATCTGATTATGTGCAACCAACAGGTCAGCCACTTTCAACATCGTTGACTCCGAAAAACAAGAAAAGTTGAAAAAAGAAATGACATAGAGCAAAGGATCCCAGCGCGGGTCCTTTTTTTGTGTATTGATTTTTTGGCGGTTTTTGGCTATTATGTAATCACTCGCAACAATTGTTTAAGTTTTTGTTATGAATAATATTCGTAATTTTTGTATTATTGTTCACATTGATCACCCGCCTTCGCCAAGGCTTCGGCGGGCAGGCGGCAAGTTCAAATTATAATATGATGAATAAAATAAGAAATTTTTGTATAATAGCACATATAGATCACGGGAAAAGTACTCTGGCTGACCGTTTTTTGGAATTAACCGGAACTGTAGAAAAGAGAAATATGAAAGAACAGGTTTTGGATACAATGGATTTAGAGCGAGAAAGGGGAATTACAATCAAACTGCAGCCCGCCCGCATGAATTACCAGGATTATATTCTGAACCTAATTGATACCCCTGGGCATGTTGATTTTAATTATGAAGTTTCCAGGTCGCTCGCGGCGGTCGAAGGCGCGGTGCTTCTCGTTGATGCGGCGCAGGGAGTACAGGCGCAGACGCTGGCGAATTTATATTTGGCAATTGAGCAGGGACTGGAAATTATTCCGGTTATAAATAAAATTGATTTGCCGGCGGCCAATGTTGAAAAGGTAATGCACGAGATTATTAATCTTGTCGGTTGCAGGCCGGAGGAAATATTAAAGTGCAGCGCTAAAACCGGTGAAGGAGTACTGGAAATTTTACAGGCTGTAATAGAAAAGGTTCCCGCACCAAAAGGCAGTCTGGCTTTGCCTTTCCGCGCCTTGATATTTGATTCTTATTACGATGAATACAAGGGCGTGGTTGCTTATGCCCGTATTGTAGATGGGGAAATAAAAAAGAGCGATGAGATATTTATGGCCGGAACAGAGGCTCTGGGCGAAGTTCTGGATTGCGGAATTTTGAAACCGAATTTAATTCCAAAAGACAAATTAGGCGCCGGTGAAATCGGTTATGTCGTTACCGGGTTAAAGGAGATCGAAAAGTGCCGGGTCGGCGATACGATTACACTTTTAAAAGAGCGAGGCAAAGCCCAGCCTTTGGCCGGCTACAAAGAAGTCAAGCCAATGGTTTACGCCGGCATATTTTGTCAGGAAGGAAACGAATACAGTGAACTGCGTGAAGCGATTGGCAAATTAAAATTAAATGACGCCGCGCTGGCTTACGAGCCGGAAAATTCTCCGGTCCTTGGTTTTGGCTTTCGCTGCGGATTTCTCGGAATGCTGCACTTGGAAATTTTTCAGGAGCGGCTAAGGCGGGAATTTGATCTGGACTTGGTGGTGACTGTTCCGAGCGTGGCTTACAAGGTTGTGTTAAAGCCGGGCGCTAAATTTCCCAAGGGAGTGAAAACAGAACAAATCTTGTCTGATGTGGAATATTTAATAAAAAATCCAAATGAATTTCCCGATCCGTCGCAAATTGATCATATGGAAGAGCCGATTATGAAGGTTGACATTGTAGCGCCAAAAGATTTTATGGGCAATGTTATGACTTTGGTGCAGGAGAGCCGCGGCGAATATTTAAATACTGAATTTATTGACGAAACCAGAGTGATTTTGCATTACAAAATTCCTTTGGCCATGTTGATTGTTGATTTTTATGATAAATTAAAAACCGTAACTTCCGGCTACGGCTCAATGAATTATGAAATTGACAACTATAAGCCGGCTGAACTTTTGAAGCTGGATATTTTAGTTGCGGAAGATTCGATTGAAGCTTTTGGCACGATTGTTTATCGAGACGCGGCATTTAAAGTTGGAAAAAAAATTGTTGAGGGTCTGAAAGCCACGATTCCTCGCCAGCAGTTTGTGATCAAATTGCAGGCGGCGCTTGGCGGCAAGATTATTGCCGCGGAACGCATTTCAGCTTTGCGAAAAGATGTGACCGCCAAACTTTACGGCGGTGATTATAGTCGCCGCCAAAAACTTCTCACCAAGCAGAAAAAAGGTAAAAAGAAAATGATGGCGTTGGGTAAAGGGAAAGTGAATATTCCGCCGGAAGCTTTTCTTGCGGTGATGAAGCGATAAAATGTGAGATTAAATTGTTTTATAAAGCAGCGTATCAGGCGCTGCTTTGTTTTTTGTCAAGCCTAGCGATGTTTTTTGATTTATTTTACACAAAAAATTGATAAAAATAGCTGGCCGTTGACAATCTTTGGTTGTCATGCTATCATATAATGTTTTAGTTTGGTAATATTTAGCAAAACAACGATAGGAGGATACAATGAGAGCGGCGATATTGTCGGACATTCACAGCAATTGGCCGGCTCTGCGAGCCGTTGCGAAAGACATTGCCACAATGGGCGTTGATGTGATCTACTGCCTCGGCGATGTGACCGGTTATGGTCCGTTTCCGCGGGAATGCATTGCTTGGGCCAGGGAGCATTGCAATCTGACGCTCATGGGAAATCATGATTTTGGCGTGGGGCATGGCTGCAACATGGCCAATCATAATTACCCGGCGTTGTTGGCAATGGCGCAGAATGCCAAAATGCTCAAGGCTGATGATCTGGCCTTTTTGCGGGGACTGGAAATGGCCATGGATATTCCCAACCTGGGAATTTCAATGGTTCACGCGAACTGGACAGATCCTGACGGCTGGGAGTATATTCGCAACGAACATATCGCCCGCCAGCAGTTGACGGCTGTTGCGACGCCGGTTTTGTTCTTTGGCCATACTCATCAGCCGGCAATCTACCACATCAAGCATGGATTAGTAAAGCTTGGTATGTCACATTCGCCGCTGGAGGTTCGTTTCCCGTCGAAGTTCGCCATCAATGTGGGTAGCGTCGGCCAGCCGCGCGACGATGACCCGCGCGCCTGTTACATGGTGGTGGATTTTTTCCGCCACAAGCTCTTGGCAGAGTATCGGCGCGTTTCGTACAGGATTGATGAAACGGTTGCTGAAATGAAAAAGCTCAATCTCGACGGTATTCTTACCAAGCGACTGTATGAAGGAAGTTGAACAACAAAGCCGCCCGGCGTCTGCCATGGGCGGCCTTTTTTTTGCCTTATTAGTAGTAAAACAGCGAGCCAAGTGTCCACATAACCATAGAAAAAATCATGATTACCACGATAATTATCCAGACAATTTTTTGTAATTTGTTTTTGTTCATAGTAAAATGTGTATATGTCAAAAAGTTGGAAAATCAAAGATACTCCACCGGATGAGTTTAAAACTAAGCTTGCGGGCTATCATCCGATTATTGCAAAGCTATTATATAACAGAGGTTTGATAAGTCAATCGGCAATTGATTATTTTTTTAATCCTGAATATGAAAAGCTCTATGATCCATTCTTGTTTACTGACATGGAAAAGACGGTCCAGCGTATTTGGTCGGCGATTGAAAAGAAGGAAAGAATTTTAATTCACGGCGATTATGATGCTGATGGAGTTACTAGCGCAGCTATTTTGTCCCGGACCCTTAAATTGCTTGGCGCAGAAGTGGAAGTCTTCATCCCGCATCGGGAAGACGATGGTTATGGATTAAACATGGAGAATCTGAACAACTTTCGTGTTCAGGGAACAAAACTTTTGATTACAGTTGATTGCGGTATAACTAATGTGCAAGAAATCGCCACCCTAAACACAATGGGGATTGATGTCATCGTTACGGATCACCATGAGCCACTTTTGGAATTGCCGGATGCTTACGCAATTTTAGATCCCAAAGTAGATAATAGCGGCTATCCGTTCAAAGAGCTGGTCGGCGCGGGAGTTGCTTATAAGTTAATTTGCGGACTGTTAACTGATGTCAGCCGCGTTCCACGTTCCACGTTCCACGTTTATGGAGGGGTTGAAGGATTTCAAAAATGGCTGCTGGACATTGTGGCGATAGGAACGGTGGCTGATGTGGCACCGATTATTGGCGAGAATAGAGTTTTGGTTAAGTGGGGATTGAAAGTGTTGGAACAAACGCGCTGGGTGGGATTGCAAAAGTTGCTCGAATCAATTGGTTCCAAGGGGATTAATTCTTTTACAATCGGATTCCAAATCGCGCCGAGACTAAATGCCGCTGGTCGGATGAACCACGCGAGCGTTGCTTATGAATTATTAGTTTCCGAAAATGCGTTGGAAGCTGAGCGAATAGCTTTGGAATTGCAGGAGAATAATCAGGCGCGCCAGAAGGTAATTATTAAGGCGTTGGAAGAAGCTAAATTGCAGATTGAATCAATTGAAACAAAAAAAATTATTTTTGTATATGATGAGACCTGGTTACCCGGAATTGTTGGCCTGATTGCTGGGCGGCTTAGTGACGAGTTTTATCGTCCGGCAATCGCCATGACGCTTTCCAACGGAAAAGTTACAGGATCCGGCCGTTCAATCGCGGAATTTAATATTATTCAGGGGTTGCATTCAGTTAATAATTTTTTCGCTCGATATGGCGGTCATGCCGGTGCCTGCGGATTTACATTGACTGAGATTGAGGTTCGCGAGCAATTTGAAAATGATTTTACCAAGCACGTGGAAAAAGAGCTTGGCGAAATTGATTTACGGCCGGTACTCGATGTTGACGCTGAAATCCAAATCAATCAAATTGACTTTGATTTTTTGGGACAGCTAGAAAAATTTGCTCCGTTTGGCGAGGGCAATTCAAAACCGCTTTTTGTAATCAGGGATTTGAAAATTGCCGCCATGGATGCCATTGGCCAGGATCAAACTCATTTGCGGCTTAGCGTAAAACAAGAAAGTCCCCAGCTTTACAAAATGCTTTGGTTTGGAAAAGCAAAAGAGTGGTTGGAAAAGCTTCGTGTCGGTGATACAATAGAGGCAGTGTGCGAACTTGGTATTAATGAATGGAATGGGAATCGGGAATTTGAGTTTAAAGTTGTGGATTTGAAGGTAAAATGTAAAAGCTAAAAGTAATAAGCACAATATGAAACTAACAATAAACTGCGACGGGGGAGCGAGGGGCAATCCCGGCCCGGCTGCAATCGGGTATGTAATTAAAAATGAAAAAGGTAAAGTTTTGCACGGTGAAGGCAAATACATTGGCGAGACTACCAACAATCAGGCCGAGTATCAGGCCGTGGTTTTTGCGCTGGAAAAAGCAAAAGAGTTGGGTGGTACGGAATTGGAATTTAATTTGGACAGCGAACTTGTTGTGAAACAGTTGAAAGGAGAATACAAAGTGAAAAACCAAGAATTGGCTCAGCAGTTTTTGAAGATTTACAATTTACAGCATCATTTCAAAAAAATTGTATATAAACATCTTTATAGAGAGCAGAACACAGAAGCGGATGCGCTGGTAAATAAAGCACTTGATGAAATTGGAAAATAGAAATTGGAAACTGGAAACTAGAAACTAGGGTTGAGGGTGCGAAGTTTTATTCAAAGATCCGGCGCCAATCTCGGATTTTCAGTCTTGACAAATCTCTTATATTTTTATAACATTAACAATCGGTTTATTAGGTTCATTCAAAATTCAAACCGTGGAGGTGGCCATGAAGAATTCTCTGAAATATTTTTTGCCGCGTTTGGGAATGACGCTTGGCTGTTTGATTGTGGCCGGCGCCATATTGCTGGGGCCGACGTTTCAAATTATCAATTTGAGCGATGTACAAACGTTTTGTGCGGCGGTCGTCGGGCTGGGCATAGGGCTCGCTTCGTTTGTTGTCGGCAAATGGTTGGATGTTTGGCAGGAAGCTGACGACGATGATCCGAACAATGATCCTCGGGTTTGGATGTAGCGAGATTTTATAAGCAAGACAATCGTTCTGTTAAGACAGGGCGATTTTTTATTTGCGATAATTTGTTGTATAATAAACACATGGCAAAACAACCGGTTAAAAATTTTTTGGCGCGATTTCATTTAAGAGATAAATCGCTTTATTGCTTTTTTGCTTTATTGATTTTTTGTTTTATTGCCTTTTTGCTCTCCGGAGACTTCGCCGTCAACGCCAGCAAAAATCACAAAGTCAGCGGTTTTGCCTGGTCGGAAAATATCGGCTGGGTGTCGCTCAATTGCTATAACGAAGAAATTCTCAATAAATGTATTCAAACTGATTATGGCGTTGATTATGATTCCAATACGGGTAAATTAAACGGCTATGCCTGGTCGGAAAATGTCGGCTGGCTGTGTTTTGGCGAGAGCTGTACCGGTCCGAGTTTGCCTAATCTGGCAGTCACGCCTGACGGCTTTGCTCCGCAAGTCAGACTTTCCGACCATGGCCTTATTGACGGCTGGGCGGCCTGGACTTCAATTGGCGCCGACGGCTGGCTGAAGCTTTTGGGGCCGGAAGTTAATTTGTCGGGCAAAAAATACGCCTGCCGCAACTGCGCTTTATTAAAAGATGAAAGCAGAGAGCGTTGCGGAATTTGTTTTGCTTCTGAAGATTTTTCTGGTAGCCAGGAGATTTGCGAAGCCTGTAGTAATTGCGTAGGGAATATCTGTTATCAGTGCGACAAGTGTTACAAATACGGCGTTGGTATTGATTATTCAAATAACATGCTAATTGGTTGGGGTTGGAATGGTAATGGAAATGGGACTGGCTTTGGTTGGTTGGGATTTCATCCATTAGAGTCACAAGCAATAATTAATCCTCCGTACTTGGAAACAATAGGCGGAGATGTCTATGGGCAAAAGGGAGTTGGTTCAATGTACCAGGGTGTGACGCCAGAGGACAGTTATAACGCAACTTACATGGTTCAAAGCAATGGCAGTATAGTTCACTTTTCTTCAGAATGTGAAGCGACCGGTCAGTGCGGGTCAGCCGACTGGGTGAGTGACGAGGTCGGTCTCCTTAATCTGCCAAAACAAGAAAGCGCTTATCAATCAGAATTGGGGCTTTTAGACATAAAAGGTATGTTGGCAGAGCAATACGGACCAGTAAAAAAGATTACTGCGGCTACATTTTATGACAATTATTTAAAAGGAAATGTGTATTATTCAAATCATGATTTGAGCGTACCCGCGAAAGTTATTTATAATGGTTATTCAAATTATAGCGGCGCCGGTACGATTATTGTTCGTGGCGACCTGCATGTTAAGGGTAATCAATATTACCAGTTAACGTCTGTAAACAGCTTGAAAAAGTTGGCTTCAATCGGTTGGATTGTTATAAAGAATGACGATGGCGGCGGTGGCAATATTTACATTGATCCGAATGTAACAAAAGTGGTTGGCAGTTATTTTGCGGAGGGGACAATAAATACCGGCACGAAAGGAGAAGGGCAAATTGATAAGCCGCTTGAAGTTCAGGGCCTAATGGTAGCGCATGAATTCAAGTTTCAGCGCAATTACTCTGAACAAGGATTGAATGAGTCAGCGGAAAGAGTGATTTATGACTCTAGGGTTATTTCCAACCCGCCGCTGGGCTTTGTTGATCTGGCGAAAGCCTTGCCAAAAATAAAAAAATAATTGGTGTGTATAAATAATTCCTTTTTTAGTTGAAAAATGATATAATAAATTTTGTGGAATATCAGTATGAACGAATAAGAATGGAAATGGGTGAGAAGAGTAAGGGAGGAAGAAGCGAAACTAGAAATTTGAAATTAGAAATTGGGGTAGCCGTCTTTTCTTTTCTATCTTCTTAGGTCTCCTAACGTTTATTTTATTTCACATCTTCATTTTGTTTGTAATTCGTGATTTGCCTGTGATTTGTTGTTTGTGGTTTGTAATTTTTTCACTACTCATCATTTATTTACTAATAAACTTATATGGGACTATTTTCAAAAACCAGCTCAACAGACACAAATTATCTTGGCATTGACATTGGCGGCAGCAGTATCAAGCTGGTTGAATTGACCAATAATAATGGCCGGGCGCAATTGGTTACTTACGGTTATTTGGAGCGATCGCTCAAAGGCGAGGGCGCAAAATTGATTGATCAACCGGAACAAACTGCCGAATTAATCAAAAAAGTTACACAACAAAGCAAAGTCATTACCAAAAGAGCGGTTACAGCCTTACCTGCGCCGGCGGTTTTTAGTTCAATTATTTCTTTGAGTGAAATTAGCAAAAAAGATCTGGCTTCGCCAAAAAAAATTACTGCCGCAGTTGAATGGGAGGCAAAAAAAGTTTTGCCGTTGCCGCTTGAAGAAATGATTCTGGATTGGAAAGTTATAGCTTCAGATGATATTTTGACCAACAAAGAAACAGCCAAGTTGGATAAAATAAAAAATTTACAGGTGTTGCTTACGGGCGCTTCAAAAGAAGTGGTTCAAAAATACATTGAGATTTTCAAGAAAGCTAATCTGGATTTAATTAGTTTAGAAACCGAATCTTTTGCCCTGGCGCGTTCACTTGTCGGCAAAGACAAAGCAACAGTTGTTCTCGTTGATATCGGCGCGGTGAATACTGATATATCTGTAATAGAAAACGCCATTCCTCTTTTAAGTCGGAGTCTGGGTGTTGGCGGGCTGGAAATTACCAGAGAGATAGCCGAGACATTAAATGTTGCCGAAAGTCAGGCAGAACAATTTAAGCGGGATTTGTCCGGCGATTCAGAGTTGCTTCAGGATGGCGCGACCTTGCCGGAAATTATCGAGCGTCCGGTGAGAGCAATCATGGACGAGGTCCAATACACTATGAATTTTTACACAGAACAGCCGGGCAACAAAGGCAAAAAAATTGAAAGAATAGTTTTATCAGGTGGCACCGCCAAGTTGTTTAACATGTCAAAATATTTTACTGACAATCTGGGTATAAAAACATTCATCGGCAATCCCTGGTCGCGGGTAATATATCCGGAAGAAATGCAACCGGTTCTGGAAAATATCGGACCGCGTCTGGCTACTGCCATCGGGCTTGCCATGAGAGATATTGAGTAGAAGTTAAAAGTTTCCGCCTTTGGCGCAAACTTGATAAACTTTACGAATTTTACGAACCTTATAAACTGAATTAAATATGTCAAATGGAATCAGTTTGCTGCCTGATGATTTGAAAGAAAAAGAAGAATTGGAAAAGAAAAAAGTGCAGGAGGCGATGGGGGCCAAGAAATTTGAAATGCACTTGCCGGAGAAATTAGCAGGAAAAAAGGATTTATCAGGACTGGCAAAATCTGAGCAGACAATTAAAATCGGACTAGAACAAAAAGACCAACCGCAAAAAAGGGGAATTTTTCGAATTAAAAAAAAACCTGAATTAAGGTCGGTTCTGCCAACACCTCCGACTCCGTCGATAGCCCTGGTGCCGCCAATTCCACCATTGCCAAGGCCTATAATCGAAGTCAAACAGCCACCAGCGGATAGTACTTTCCGCATGAAGATCCCGCAAATTATTGATAAGTTGAATGGCACCGGTAAAAAAATAATTCGTGAAACAGCGGATGAAATAGAAGATGTTAAAACTTCGAAGTCATTGGCCAGCCTTTTTCAACGGGGCTTGGCTGTGATTAGATTCAAAAAACCGCCGGCAGAAATCAATTTAATTTCCGAAGATTATGTGGGAATTGTTCGCACCCAGTTTTGGCGACGGTTGAATGTGCTGCTGGTAGTTATTTTGATGTTTTTGTTGTTATTTTCAGGGGTGTTTTTGGTAATCAAATTTGAAAAAATAAAATTGGCTGGTGAGTATTCTGGTTTAATGCAGTCAATATCGCAGACTGAAGCGGAGATCAATTCATTCAGTTCTGATCAGCTGCAGGCAGACAATTTGTATGAAAGGGCAAAAATATTGCAAGTGCTTTTGGAAAATCATATATATTGGACCGCTTTATTTGACGAGCTAGAACACAATATTGCCAAAGATGTTTATTACACAAATTTTGTTGCTGAGAGCAATGGGGATATATTATTAACCGCAAAAACCAAGACTTATCATAGCGTGGCCGAGCAGCTGCAGATTTTTCAAAAGGCTGATTTTGTCCAAAGTGTGGAAGTCAGTTCAGCCAGCCAGTCTGCCGAAGAAACAGTAGACGAGTTTGCCTTTGAGACCGAAATGACCGAACCAGAGTTGCCGGCAAATTATTTTCCAATAGAATTCAATATTACCCTGCATCTGATGGACAATGCTTTACTAAAATAAATAACCTTCACCCTGTGTTATCCGCATTCGTTGATAAATTATTATGTTAAATTCTTCCGAAGCACGAAACAACAAACCAAAACCAGAGACAATCCGCCATTCGTCGGAAATTATTAGCGATAAAAAAATAAAAAGAGGCGGCTTTGTGTCGTTTGCCGAGTCTTTTATTAAAATATATAAACTATTGTTATTATTGGTCATAGCGGCAGCGCTTTGCGTTTTTGTGGCGGCTAGTTTTTTGCTGTATCGGACTGATATTGAAGATATTAAAAGTAGGATAGTTCAAAAACAAGCAGTACTCGCGGAAAAAGAACAAGAACTCGGTAGAGCGAAGTCAATAAAAATTGATTTTGATAACATCGGCGAATCTTCGAAAAAAATTATTGATATATTACCTTTAGAAAAAGATTTGCCGGGAATATTTGTTCAATTGGAGGCCTTGGCCATAAAAAATAATTTATTTCTTGGCTCACTTGATATTGCCGCCGGCGAAAATCTTGAAGAAAAAGAAGGCGTCGCCGCTCGTCAGTTGAATAAACTAATCTTGACGCTAAATGTCAAGGGCGGAGATTATTTTACATTTAAAAATTATTTGGCGGATATTGAAAACAATTTAAGATTACTGGATATCAAGTCAATTGCTTATACTCCAGACAGCAATGTTTATAGTCTGACTTTAAATACTTATTACTTTGGTGAACAATATGAAGAGCCGGAGCCGGAAGAATAAAGAGGCGACTGTGGCGGCGATAGTTATAGCCGCCATAATAATTTTGGCGGTGGGAATTTGGAGCGCCGAGCGTTTTTATTTTCAACCGCAATATCAGAGTCTGCTTGCGAGCCCTTCTGATTATTATTTTTTGTCCGGGGAAGGAACAAAGACAATTGATGACTTGAATGTAATCAAGGGATACTTGCAGGAAGACAAAAAATTTAATGATTTGCAAAAGAATGGCGATTGGCCGCTCGTAGCGGAAGAAATTGTGGGCCCAAAAGAAAATCCTTTTGAAGCGGAAAAAAGCGCGACTTTAGCCGCGGGAAAACAAAATCAAGCAAAGGAACTAGCCCCAGAAGCGCCGGTTCAGGAAGATTAAAATTAAAAATTTGATATTAATAACGTCTGAATGATTAAAGAAATACAAAAAAAACTGCTGAATTTTTTATTACAAAAAGGCGTGATCAGGGAGGCGCAATTGCGGGAGCTGGAAAATATTTTAGCCGCAAATGCTAATAAGGAATTAAGAGAAGTGGCTGTCAAAGGCGGATTTATCGATGCGGAAAGACTGGCTCAAACGGAGGCGGAATTTTTTAATTATCCATATATTTCTCTTTTACAGCAAAATATTCCCGAAGATGCCCAGGCTGTCCTGCCATTAACATTGGCTGAGCAGCATTTTGCCATTTGTTTTTCCAGGGAGGACAAAAAATTAAAAATCGCCATTGCCAAGCCGGAAGATTACAATGCCAGAGAGGCAATTGATTTTTGGGCCGCAAACAAGAACTTTGCGGTGGAATATTATTTATGTTCAGTTTATGCCTGGCAGGAAGCATTAAAAAAATATGGAGCTTTTGGCACGGACGTGGCGACGGCAGTCAGCCAAGTGGAAGAAGAAAGGAAAGAAAAAGAACTTGAAGATGTTTCAACTGAAAATATTGAAGAGGTAATCAAGAGCGCGCCGGTTTCTCAAATCGTTTCTATGATTGTGAAACATGGCATTGAGAGCCGAGCCTCTGATATTCATATTGAACCGTACGAAAATATTTCCCGCGTTCGTTTCCGCATTGATGGCATATTAAATACTGTACTTACTCTGCCTGGCTATATCCACGATTCTGTTATTTCTAGAATAAAGGTTTTATCAGACTTGAAGATTGATGAAACCAGAGTGCCGCAAGATGGTCGCTTTAAATATGAAACCGGTCAGCAAGGATATGATTTGCGAGTATCGATTATGCCCTTGGCCGGCAAGGAAAAAGCTACTCTCAGAATATTGGACATGTCAAACAAGGCTTTGACTTTGGAACAGCTTGGATTCAGCGATTCAATCAGAGCAATAGTAAAAAAAGCGCTGGAACAAACCTACGGCATGATTTTGGTGACTGGTCCGACGGGCTCCGGTAAATCGACCACACTTTTTTCAATTCTTAGCGAATTAAATAAGGAAGGGGTGAATATCACTACGCTTGAGGATCCGGTGGAATACAATATTCCCGGCATCAATCAGGCGCAAGTCCGGCCTGAAGTAAAATTTACTTTTGCCTCGGGTTTGCGTTCGCTTATGCGACAAGATCCGGATATTATCATGGTTGGAGAGATTCGCGATAATGAAACTGCGGAAATGGCAGTGCACGCCGCACTGACCGGTCATCTGTTGTTCTCCACTTTGCATACCAATGATTCTCTTGGAGCCATACCGCGTTTGATTGATATGAAATTGGAGCCGTTTTTGCTGGCTTCAACGCTCAATCTGATTATTGCCCAGAGATTGAGCCGCAGAATTTGTTCAAAATGCAAAGAGCAATATCCGTTGCCTGCAGATGTGGCGGTTCGAGTTCGCCAGCAATTAAAGGACATATCGGCGGATAAATTGCCGGCAGAGATTGATTTAACAAAAAATGAATTGTTCGGTTACAAGGGCAAAGGGTGTCCGGTCTGTAAAAACACGGGCTATAGCGGTCGCGTGGTAATTTCGGAGGCTCTGCCTATTTCCGACAAAATGAGAATAATCATTGCCAATGGATTTGCTCAAGTCGAAGTAGAAAAGGAACTGGATAGGCTCGGGAGAATAAACCTTATCCAGGATGGACTTATCAAGGCACTGCTTGGTGTTACGACTATGGAAGAAGTCTTCCGTGTCAGCAAGGAAGTGGAGGAACAGGAATAGAACTGTAAATCACAAAGTACAGATTCCAAATTACAAACAAATTACAAATTTCAAATGAATCCAAAGGCGTCAGAATCTAACTTGATTGATAGTAAAGTTGATTGTAATTTGTTATTTATACTTTATTGTTTGTGATTTGTAGTTCGGAATTTGTGATTTTCGTTTTATTCACCACTTCCTATACCACTCTCTTCGTTCGGGTACAGGGCAAGCACCACTTACCACTCACCACTCACTACTCTACTATGCCCTTATATAACTATAGAGCGAAAAAATACAATGAACAGGCGCTGTCAGAAGGCGCAGTAGAGGCGGAAACAGAAAGCATTGCCGTGGATCTTTTGGAAGAGCGCGGATATTCAGTTTTGTTTTTGGAAGAAAAAAAAAGTAATATTTTTAATTTTGATTTACTGGTCGGGCGCGTAAAACCAAAGGATTTGGTTATTTTTTCCAGGCAGCTTTCAATATTGATTTCTGCTGAAGTGCCGGTGGTTGAAGCATTGAAAGATTTGGCTTCGCAAACTAAAAATAAAAAGCTCAAAAAAACAACTGCCAGCGTAGTGCAGGAAGTTGAGGGTGGAGTAAGATTTTCAGAAGCCTTGTCGCACTACCCGAAAATTTTTGATAGTTTTTTTGTCAATATTATCAAGTCCGGCGAAGTATCCGGCCGTCTGCAGGAAGTACTTCTTTATCTGGCTGATCAGATGGAAAAAGATTATGATTTGAAAAGCAAAATCAAAGGAGCCATGATTTACCCGATTTTTATTGTCTGCAGTTTGGTGGCGATCGGCGCTTTGATGATGATTTTTGTCGTTCCGAAATTAACTGATATGCTGACGCAGACCGGTGCGGAATTGCCGCTGGCCACGAGGATTATTCAGGGGATCAGCGAATTTTTGATCCATGATTGGTGGCTTTTGTTACTTGTAATAATTGCGGTTGTTGGTGGTCTGCGCCTTTTTTCCAAGAGTAAAAAAGGAAAAAGGGCGGTTGATAATTTAAAATTAAATTTACCTATTTTTGGCCCACTATTAAATTATATTGCCGTAATCAGGTTTGCGCGCAGTTTCCGAACTTTGCTCATAGGTGGAGTGGATATTGTTGAGGGTCTGGGCATTGCTTCTGATATGGTTGGAAATTCAATATATCGGGAATTACTTTTGAAGACAAAACAAAACGTTGAGGGCGGCGGCGCGCTGGGCGAAGAATTTAGCAAAAGCAAATTAGTGCCGCAAATGCTCTCGCAAATGCTTGAAACCGGCGAAGAAACTGGAATGATGGAGGCGGTATTGGAAAAAATAAGCGAATTTTACACTAGGGAAGTAAATAATACCATTGACAACCTGATGTCTTTGCTCGAACCGGTCATTATGATCGTTCTCGGCGTGGCAGTGGCGGTGATGATTACCGCGATTGTCCTGCCTATGTATGAAATTTCTAATAATATGTGATATAATTAAAACAGCGAAAGTCACAAATAACAAAGTCATATATATAAAATTTAATTAATTGAAAAAAATTATGAGGAAAAAAGGTTTTACGTTAATTGAGTTATTGGTGGTGATTGCCATTATTGGTCTATTATCATCACTCGCTGTTGTTTCTCTTGGAAATATTCGCGAAAAAGGCCGCGATACAAAACGTTTGAGCGATATGGACGCGGTAAAAACAGCCATGGAGCTGGTGAATAATGATCATGGCGGATACAAGACCGGCCTTGGATGCGTGTCCGGAGCGCTACACTCCTGCGTTAACGGTTACTTGGAAGCGAGTTTGCCAACAATTAAGAATTTAATTGATCCTGCGGGAACTGCAGTTTGCGCCACCGGATGCACCAGTGTCTGTGATTACAATCTGATAGCGTTAACGGAAAGTAGCTATAGAATTATTTTCTATCTTGAGAACGGCGCCGGGCAGTTCAAAGACAAGGGATGTTATGCTTTGACGGAAAAGGGAATCGTAAAACTATAATAAATTGAAATGATAAAATAAAAATTAATTGTTAAATGTTTATGAAAAAGCAAAAAGGTTTTACTTTGATTGAGCTTTTGGTTGTGATTGCAATCATTGGGCTTTTATCTTCACTGGCTGTTGTTTCGCTTGGCAATGTCAGAGAAAAAGGACGCGATACCAAGCGGCTAAGCGATATGGACGCGCTGAAAACAGCGTTTGAGTTGGTTAATAATGAAAGTGGCTCGTACAAGCCAGAGAATACTTGTTTTGCGGGAAAAATGTTATATCAGTGTACTGGTGGAGCTTTGGAAGGGTTTTTGCCAACAATTAAGAATCTTAAAGACCCGATTGGAACAGCCGGAAGTTGTATAGTTGCGGGTAACTGTGTCGCTGGCTGTGAATATGCAGTGCGAATGCTATCGGCGAGTACTTATGCTGTTGAGTTCTATCTGGAGACTGGAGCCGGAATGTTTAAAGAGGCCGGTTGTTATAGTATGTCTAACACGGGAATTGTTAAGAAGTAATAGGAAAATTCAATATGGGAGTTATATGAAATCTAGACTAAAAGGCTTTACATTAGTTGAAATTTTAATTGTAGTCGGAATCATAGGTTTGATTTTGACTTTGCTTGTGATTTCGTTAAATTCAAAGCAACGACAAATCAGAGATTCAAAAAGGATCAGCGACATGCAGACGCTCCGGAGTGCGCTCGAAGTGGTAAAAAATGAAACTGGCGGTTATGATCAGGCGTATTGCGATCTGACTTTTGTCAGCCTGTGTTCCAAAAAAGAAAATTCAGTGCTGGTGAAAGTAATGCCTGGTTTGGTAAAAACAAATGATCCGAAAGTTCTTGACGTAAGTTGCGCCAATGCGGGTGCCTGTGCCGATAAAGGGTGTAATTATAGTTTTACCCGGCTGGAACCGACGGATTATGAGATTCTTTTTAATTTGGAAAAGGGTGTTAATGAGTTTAATCTGGGAGGCTGTTACAAAGTGACGCCGGCCGGAATTATCAAAATGTAAACTAAAATAAAGCAGGAATTTTAAGGCACAGAGCAATTTCAAACGTTGTTAATAAAGCGTTTGAAATTTGTGTTTATAATGATGAGTTAGTCGTTTTACGTTACGCGCAATGCGTTATGCGATACGCGTTTTGAGAAAAATATGGATATAAAAAGGTGGATAATTTTAATATCAATAATCGTATTCACTTTTGCGATTTATCAGGCGGCTGATGCCAAGGTTGTTGATTTTGTGGTTGTTAGTTTTAATGAACAAACATTAGCAAGGGGATTTACAGTCAAAAGCGCTGACAAACAACTTTGGATCCCTGTTTTTTCCGGTCAATACAAAGACAGTTTAATAGTAAGCATTGCCAATACTGATAATGTTGATTCTCTGCTGGACAAGAAAAGGGCAGTCAGCGGATTTTATTCTTATGACATAAAAACAAATAAAGCCGGTTTTTTGGCTAAGCCGGTTTTGTTGTCTCTGGCTTTTGAAAGTGAAAACGTCGAGGCTAAGTCAATATATTTTTATGACAATCATCAAGGGAAATGGCGGGCGCTTCCGACAACAATTGATTTTGAAAATAAAACTGCTCGCGCAAAAACAATTTTCCCCTATGCCAAGATAGCGGTTTTGGAAGATGATCCAGAGTCGCTGACGGCTGAATCCGCTATTGTCATGGATAAATCTTCCGGCAATGTTTTATTTACAAAAAATTCGCATGAAGTCCGTTCAATCGCCAGTTTGACAAAATTAATGACCGCTCTGGTTTTCCTTGAGAATAATCCCGGCTGGGACAAAGAAATTGTCATGCAAAAGTCTGATTATGTCGGTGGCGCGACGCTGTGGGTGAAGGAAGGCGACCGGGTTTTGGTAAAAGATTTGTTTTATGCCATGCTTGTTGGGTCAAAAAATAATGCCGCCGAAGCTCTGACTCGCGTGACGGGTTTGCCTCGGGATAAATTTATTGCATCGATGAATCAAAAAGCGCTTGACCTGGGTTTATCAAATACTTATTTTGTCGAGCCGACCGGTCTGGATGAGCACAATGTTTCCACGGCCGAGGAAATGGCGATGATTGCCAGGCAGGCGTTTAATAATCTAGAAATATTAAAAGCCACCACAACCAGGTGGTACAAGGTTAGCCCGCTTAATAATGAGCTGGTATATTGGGTGCAAAATACCAGTGAAAAGTTATTAAATCGTGATTTGTATATTACTGGCTCCAAAACCGGCTGGACTGATGAAGCCGGCTACAATTTGGTAACGCAGGCAAAAAATAATGATAAAGAATTAATTGCGCTGGTTATGGGCGCCAAGATCCGGATGAATTATGAAGAAGTTTATCGTTTGTTAAAGCAGTATCTTTCGGGCGAAAATGAAAGATTACAAATTACAAACAACAAATCACAAACAAATTACAAATAACAAATTAGGATCAGCAATCTTGGTAATTCGTACGATTCTTATTTGCGTAATATAACAAATAACAAAAGTTGAAAATTGGCCGTTTTGAAAACGGTTTTTGTATACACAATTGTTTGTTTTGAACAGTTTTGTTATAATGAGTTTTGTGTTTATCTTTACTTAATATTAATATTAGTTTATGTCTGACAATCAACAGCGAATCAAAGATCTTTATCATGAAATTCAGGAAGCAAAAAAGAAACAAAAAGAATATACCGCCACTATCAAGGAGGCTTTTGTGGGAACGAAAGAATATCAGGACATTGCGGACGAAATGACCAAGCTACGCGCTAGGAAAAAACAAATCGAACAAATAATTCGTGCAGATTATTCTTCAGAGTTTAATAGTTTGGAAGACGTCAGGACAGATATTCGTGACACAAGACAGGTTTTGTCAGATATAATGTGGAATGAATTGATGAAAAATAATAAAGTGGAAGTGGTGGACGAAAATAATAATACCTATGTTCCGGAAGTAAAGGTGACCTTGAAAAAATTAGCTTAACATGATATAAAAAAGGCGCTGGAAAGCGTCTTTTTTGATAGTTATTATGAAAAAAAATAAAAATAAACGAGTCGCTGTTGGTATGAGCGGTGGAGTTGATTCTTCTGTAGCCGCAGCCTTGTTGTTAGATCAAGGTTATGATGTTGTCGGCGTTTTTATGAAATTTTGGTCAGATAAAGTGAAAGGCAAAGTTCGTGAAAACATTTGCTGTTCATTCGAATCTGCTGAAGACGCCAGGCGAGTTTGTCGCAAGCTGGGCATCCCGTTTTATGTAATTGATATGAAGCTTCCGTTCAAGAAAAAAATTGTTGACAATTTTGTTAATGAATACGAGTGCGGCCGTACCCCGAATCCGTGCGTGCGATGCAATCAATTTATAAAATTTGGTGAACTGTGGAAAAAATTAAAACCAATGGGAATTGATTTTGTGGCGACGGGACACTTTGCAAAGCAAAGAGGATCAAAGGGCAAGGATCAAAGGGCAAAGATAAAATTGTCCTGCGGAAAAGATAAAAACAAAGATCAGTCATATTTTTTGCATCAAATAAAACAAAAAGATTTGGCGCATATTTTATTTCCGGTTGGAAATTATACCAAGGAACAAGTTAGAAAGTTGGCTCAAAAATATAAATTGCCGACCGCCGAAAAAAAAGAATCGCAGGAAATATGTTTTGTGGCGGATAATAAGATTGGTGAATTTTTGTCCAGATATATTAAACTCGAAAAAGGAAATATTTTAGAAATGTCTACAAGGCAAATAATTGGCGAACACAATGGTTTGCCCTTGTACACAATTGGTCAACGCAAGGGGATTGGCCTGGCCGGCGGGCCGTGGTATGTCGTGCGTCTGGATAAAAAAAACAATACGCTATGGGTAAGCAAAGATGAGAAGGATATTTTAAACAAAGAATTTGTTGTTAAAAAAGTGAATTGGATTTCCGGTCAAGTTCCCTCACTGCCGCTAAAATGCAAATGTCGGGTGCGCTACCGCGCCAAAGATCTGGCTTGTGTTGTGGAAAAAGCAGCGGCCAGTAAATATGTTGTTAAGCTGAAAAAAACGGAGCGGGCAATCACTCCCGGCCAATACTGTGTTTTTTATCAGGGAGATGAATGTCTGGGCGGGGGAGAGATTGTGTGATTTTTGAAAAAGAAGCGATTATTATTTTGTGAAATAAAAAAACCCGCCAATCGCGTTGCGCGAAAGGCGGGCTATTGTCTGGTGGCCAGATCAATCGCGATCCAGCCCCCATGCTTCTTCGGTCATGACCCAGTCGTCGTTCCAGCGCTCCTCCTCACACATGGCCATGTCCATGCAATCCGCGTCGGTGAACACATTCCGGCGGCGAAGGCCGAGCTTGCCTTCTGCGTCGAATCCGTGTTCAAATGCATCCGGCGCTTCATCGGGGAACGGGTACTGCATCTGTGCGTCAATGTCGCGCATGTCTTCTTCGAATTCGAATGATTCCATGATGTTGGCAATGGCCACGTCGTACACTTCTTGCCACATGTCGGTGAAGTCCTGTTTCGGCACGTGCCGGCTGACGCCGGCCAGTTTGGCTGTTTCCGCGTCCGCGATTCGCCGAGCTTCCGCCTCGGCCGCTTGTCGCGCCTTCTGCTTTCTGGCCTCGTACTCTTTCATGTCAGAATCAGTCGTCATGATTTCCCTCCCACTGTATAGAGCAATGAACATTATTGATCAAAAGTTAATTATAGCATGCCGTGCGGTAAATGTCAATAGTTGTTCGATTTTGTCTAAATTTGAATAAGTGGTTGTTCGAATAATGTGATTAATCCCATTTGTCAAAAGTATATTTCTAAGCTAAAATAGTATATATGGTTAGGCGTGGTTTGTGGTAAAGTTAATCAAGTTAAGCTAGTTAATTAAGTTAATCTAGTTAATTGAGTAAACTGAATTTCGGTTTTCACCTTTCACTTTTTAACTTTTAATTCCCAAACTCTAATCTCTAATCTCCAAATTTATGAATGCGCACGAACTTCGCCAAATGTATTTAAATTTTTTTAAAGACAAAGGGCACGCGATTATCCCTTCAGCTTCATTAATTCCGGAAAATGATCCGACTGTTTTATTTACCACAGCCGGAATGCATCCTCTGGTTCCATATTTAATGGGCGAAAAACACGCGGCCGGCACCAGGCTGACTGATTTCCAAAAATGCATTCGCACTAATGATATTGATGAAGTCGGCGATCAATGGCATTTGACTTTTTTTGAAATGCTCGGTAATTGGTCGCTTGGCGACCAGCCTTCGCCTGATGGGCTACGGCTGGCAGGTTATTGGAAAAAAGAAGCGATTGAATGCAGTTTTGAATTTTTGACTTCTGAAAAATATTTGGGCCTGCCGATTGAAAAATTAGCAGTCACTGTTTTTGCGGGTGACAATGACGCTCCTTTTGACGAGGATAGTTTTAATGTTTGGAAAAAGCTTGGTATGCCGGAAGAACGCATTTATAAATACGATAAAAAAGAAAACTGGTGGGGGCCGGCCGGAAAAACAGGACCATGCGGACCGGACACGGAAATGTTTTATATTTCGGACAAGGAACCATGCGGGCCGGATTGTCAGCCCAGCTGTTCATGCGGCAAATATGTTGAAATCTGGAATGATGTGTTTATGGAATATAATAAAAAGTTAAAAGTTTCCGCCATGGGCGGACCCGCCTTTGGCGGGAAAAGTGAAAAGGTAAAAGGTAAAAGTAGTGAAGAACAATATGAATATGTAAAAGCAAAGCAGAGAAATGTTGATACTGGAATGGGATTGGAAAGAACGATTTCAGTTTTAAATGACTTACCTGACAATTATTATTGTCCGCATATTGAACCGATCGTGGCTGAGGTGAATATGCTCAGAAAATACAAATATCTGGGGCAAGAAGGAATTGAAGGCACAGACATTTACGGTAAAAAAGATGCTGATGATTATGAAAAAAATAAAAAAGCGATTCGCGTTATTGTCGATCATGTCCGGGCGGCCACATTTATTTTGGGCGATGAACACGGGATCGAACCGTCAAATGTTGATCAGGGGTATGTTTTGCGTAGGTTAATTAGAAGAGCGGTGCGCTACGGAAGACAGCTAGGCATTGAGGGTGTCTTTACTCACAAAGTCGCGGGAGTGGTCGTGAGTGTTATGCAGGATATTTATCCTGAATTGAAAAAAAACAAAGAACTAATTATAAATCAATTGGTAAAGGAAGAAGAAAAGTTTGCCGAGACCTTGGAAAAAGGTTTACGGGAATTTAATAAAATGGCCAAAGACAAAAAAATTGACGGCAAGGAGGCTTTTGTTTTATTTGCAACTTATGGTTTTCCATTTGAAATGACTGAAGAGCTGGCAAAAGAAATTGGGGCAATAATTAAAAAAGAAGAATTTGATGCTGAATTTGAAAAACATCAGGTCCTTTCTCGCGCCGGTGCTGAGCAAAGATTCAAAGGCGGGCTGGCCGATGCTTCAGAAGAAACTTGCAAATTGCACACAGCCACTCATCTGCTTCAAGCGGCTTTGCACAAAGTATTGGGTCCGCACGCTTTGCAAAAGGGAAGTAATATCACGCCGGAAAGGTTGAGGTTTGATTTTACGCATCCCGACAAAATGACTTCGGAACAAATCAAGCAGGTTGAAGATTTGGTTAATGAATGGATTGGCGGTGACATTGAAGTTGGTTGTGAAGAGATGGCGATTGAAGATGCCAAGAAAAAAGGCGCGATCGGACTTTTCGAAGACAAATACGGGCACGTGGCCAAAGTTTACACGATTGGAAACGTTTCCTGCGAAATGTGCGGCGGCCCGCACGCGCTGAGAACCGGCCAGCTTGGAAAATTCAGAATCAAAAAAGAAGAATCCAGTTCAGCTGGGGTGCGGAGGATAAAGGCAGTGTTGGAATAATTTTTATAAAACAATTTATTTAGCAGTCTAACAATATGAATGCAAATAGAGAAGTCCTAAGTTCGTCAGAAGCTTTAGAAAATGATAGAGACATGTTAGTCTCCGCCAATTTGGAATTTATTGGCAAAAGAATGCGACAAGTATTAAGCCAAAAATCTGTTGGAGGGAATGCTGGCTGTCGAGATGTTAATGGTAGAAAGTTTAGTTGCGCCGGAGTAAATTTTTATTATGATAATAGAGGTGTTATTGTGGAAATGGGTAATATCCAAAATCTATCGCCAGAGGTAAAAAAATATAATAAAGGCACAATAAGAATTGGAAAAATTTTTAATAAAGATGAGAAAGGTCAATTAGTGGATATATCGGCTTTAATAACAGATATTTATCTTAGTGGACATAATATACCTAATTTTACTGAAGTATCCTTAATTATAGAAAGAACTAAATTACAATATAATATCGCTCATTCTAAAACAGTTGAAGATCTTTTCAGCTCTTTAGATTTGTATGAAAATAAATTATATGATTCTCAAGGAAGAGAATTAGAGGTGCAGGATTATTTAAAACCGGTAATAATAAAAGTTGTGCAGGGTGAATCTGATCCCAGGTTTTTAACTTCTAATTATGGATTAAGAGATTGTGTGATAAAACTTAGAGATAAATTTTTGCAAGGAAAAGCTAAATAAATTATTAATCTTAAATAAAAATATACGGAGATTTTAATTACCGCCACGTCACGACTCAATTGAAATGATTGAAAGTCAGCTTAGAGCATTGGAAGAGGAATTGAGTATAATAGAACAAGTGATAAAACAAAAAAGAGAAAATTTAAAAGAGCTTGAAGAGCCGTTGGACCAGAAAAAAGATCCGGAGCCAAAAAGGGAATTAAAGGAAAAAATTCGTTCATGCAAAGTTATACTTCAAAACCTTGAACAAGAAGCAGAGAATTTAAAAGCCAGGATTAAAGAGTTACAAAGACACAATAAACAAGTTGAAGAAAATTAACATATTGCTCGTTAGGATAGAGAATAAAAATTATGGAAGTCAATGAGATGGTTACAAAGGAGTAATAATATTCGCATTATCCGCCTATATAATTATTAGTATAAATTTTATGACAAAAAAATGTAAATACTGCAAAGCGCCAATTGAAGGTTTGTTTGCCAAAGTTTCAGCGCTGGCCGGAGTCAAGCAATCGTTGAAATATCCTGATTACTGCAATAAATGCGAAGCCATGGCTGAAATGGAGGATAGCCAGAAAAAAGATTTAGAAAAAAAGCTGGAACCGAAAGATTTGTATGAAGCTGGCGAGTCCGGCGCTGAAGTTAAAAAGGAAGAAATAGAAAATGCTAAAAAAGCTGAACCAAAAAATCAGGGAGAAAAAGAAGAACAGTGGGCGGAAGAATTAAAAAAGGAACAGGCAGATGTTAGCGATCAAAAGTAGGCCAAATGGTTTTGCGGTTAAAGTCAGCTTGTCGAAAATAGCGTGAAATATTTTATGGCGGGAAAAATTACCGTCTGTTATAAAGTTTGGCAGAGGGTATTTTTTTTGGAATGATTTTTTGCGCTCTCATGATACATATCATGGGAGTTAGGAAGTTCTTGTGTCTCCGCCGTCAGCTTGGCAAAGTAATATTGCTGAAAAAAAAATTATTTGATAAGATAACAGCGGTCAATAAGGTGTTCAAATATGAGCGAACTAACTCCAATGTTGAAACAATATCGGGAAATAAAAGAAAAGCATCCTAATGAGTTGTTGTTTTTTCGTTTGGGCGATTTTTACGAACTTTTTGGAGAGGATGCCCGGCAGGCTTCAGGTATTTTGGATATTGTCTTGACAGCGAGACACAAGGGGGCGGCGAATGAAACGCCCATGTGCGGCGTGCCGCATCATGCTCTCGAAAGTTATCT
This sequence comes from uncultured Gammaproteobacteria bacterium, assembly GCA_964590105.1. Lineage (GTDB taxonomy): Bacteria > Patescibacteriota > Patescibacteriia > UBA11705 > JABHMO01 > JABMRF01. The sequence continues at coordinate 439,203 of CAZPYM010000001.1, read as the reverse complement.
GGCTAAATTATTAAAAGCCGGAAAAAGAGTGGCGATCTGCGACCAGGTGAGCGATCCTTCATTGCCCGGAATTGTGAAACGTGAAGTAACTCAGGTTGTTACGCCAGGTACAACGCTCGTGAATTCAACTTTGCAAAACAATTCAAATAATTATATTGCCAGCTTGACGCTTGAAAAAAATATCTGGGGGCTGGCGGTGGCTGATCTGACAACCGGTGAGTTTTTAGCGGCTGAAATCAGTGATTTAAATGTTTTAAAAAATGAATTGTTCCGAATCAGAGCCACTGAAGTAATTATTAATAAAAGTTTGGCCAATGACACCCGTTGCCGCGATTTTGTGGCGGAGCAAAGTCATGTTAATGTTTTTGATCTTTCAGTTTTTGAAAAACCGTACAATATTCTGACGCGGCATTTTAAAATGAAAAATCTGCAGTCATTTGGACTGGAAAACATGGAACAGGCAATCTGCGCCGCCGGTCGGTTACTTGCATATTTAAAAGACAATCAAAAATCAGAATTGGCGCATATTACCAAGATTAGCCGCTACAATTTTTCCGATCGAATGGTTTTGGACGAGGCGACAATCAGAAATTTGGAATTATTCCGGGCGAACTTTTCCGGTGAATTCCAGGGTTCTTTATTGTCCGTAATTGACAAAACAACGACCAGTATGGGTGGCCGGATGTTCAGGCGCTGGCTATTTTATCCGTTATTAAATCCGGAGTATATTGAAAAGCGGCTCGAAGCGGTCGGAGAAATTAAACAAGATTTAATTTTAATAAAAAGTTTAATTGAAAAACTAAAGTTAATGGCTGATTTGGAGCGCCTCATGGCGCGGCTTGGCTGTGGACGCGGAAACGCGCGCGACTGTTTGGGTTTGAAAAAAAGTTTAACTATTGTTCCTGAGATAAAAAGATTGCTTGAACAAAAAAAATCAGCGCTGTTGATTCAAACTCAATCTGAACTGGACAATCACGAAGAATTGGTTCAATTGCTGGATGAAGTTTTTGTTGAGGAGCCACCGGCCTTGATTGTCGAGGGCGGTATGATTAAGGATAATTATAATGAAGAGCTTGATGAACTCCGGAAAATTTCCCGCGGCGGCAAAGACTGGCTTTTGCAAATGCAGGCCAGGGAAGTGGAGCGAACCGGTATTTCGTCTTTGAAAGTGAAGTTTAATCGGGTGTTTGGCTATTATATTGAAATCAGCAATGCCAATCTGAATCAAGCGCCTGATGATTATATTCGCAAACAAACATTGGTTAATGCCGAACGATTCATTACTCCTGAATTAAAAGAATACGAAGAAAAAATACTTGGCGCGGAAGAAAAAATTTGTAATATTGAACGCCAGATTTTTCTTGAAACAGTTGAAAAGATTGTTAAGTATTTTGCGTCCTTGCAAAAAACCACTGATCTGATTGCTCGCCTAGATATTTTTCTTGGCCTGGCGGTCTTGGCAAGTGAAAATAATTTTTGCCGTCCTGTTGTGAATAATTCAGGAAAAATAAAAATTTCTAGCGGTCGACATCCGGTGATAGAAAAATTTCAAAGAGAAAGATATGTGCCAAATGATTTGGTTTTGGATCACGACAAGAATGAATTTATTTTGCTGACCGGTCCGAACATGAGTGGTAAATCAAGTTTTTTGCGCCAGACAGCGTTGATCGTTCTTATGGCGCAAACCGGTAGTTTTGTGTCGGCTGAAGCCGCGGAAATCGGCGTTGTTGACAGGATTTTTACCCGGGTCGGCGCTTCAGACAATCTGACGCAGGGCGTTTCCACTTTTATGGCGGAAATGCAGGAAGCGGCCAATATTTTAAATAATGCCAGTAAAAATTCGCTTATAATTTTGGATGAGCCCGGACGCGGCACTTCCACTTACGACGGTGTTTCCATTGCCTGGGCAATGATGGAGCATATTCACAATAATCTTCGCGCCAAAACCTTATTTGCCACTCATTACCATGAATTGACGTCAGTGGCGGAAAATCTTGAGCGGGCTGAAAACTATTGCGTGGCAGTGAGCGAAGACAAGGGGCGCGTGGTATTTCTTCACAAAATTGTTAAAGGCGCTACTTCAGAGAGCTATGGAATTGAAGTGGCAAAAATCGCCGGCCTGCCGGAGGAATTAACTTCGCGCGCCAATGAAATCCTCGCCGGACTTGAAAATCGGACTGAAATTAAATTAACAAAAAGAGCAGAGCAGACCCGTCTGGCGCTCCAAGCAACGCCAAAAGAAAAGAAAGTTTCGAGCGAATTGGCAAATTTGAAGGTTGATGAACTCACGCCGCTCCAGGCTTTGCAGAAGATCGCGGAATTGAAGGATGAATTAGTGGAGTTGTAATTAAATTTTGCGTATAATTACTGAAACGTTTGGACTTGACAAAAATTTAAAAATATAATACTATCTTATTTCTAGTGTTCTTTTCAGTTTTGTCGATTGGCGCAACAACAACAAGGAGGCGCGCATGATCAGGAAAGAAGATTCGAGGTGTCGTGATTGTCATGCCTTGAAAAAGTGCTTGGCAATGAAAATGGAAAAGTTGCAAAATGATTTGGCCAATGGGGAAGGCATTTTCACTGCAATGATGGGTCAGCATGACGAAGGCCTGCTGCCGTTTATGCTGGATGAAATGCGGAAACCGGCTGAAGCCGGCGCAGAAAATCGCGATCGGCTGATCGAGCTTGCGGCGTTCGTGGAACAGTACGTCGAATTCGCGGATCTGTGTGAAGCGAACGGCGATTTCGTGTCAGCGCCGGAAGAACTCAAGCAAAGAGTGGCCGCAATGGTTGTTCCGCTCATTCACAACAGGTGCCTGGGACAGGTAATCCTGGAGTCGGTGTTCGAGAAATTGAGCGGTATTGTGCCGCAGGTCAGATCAGATTTGGAAAAGGCGCTCGGTACTCTCGGCCCGTCCGCGGAGCGCAGCGCTGAAGCGTTGAAGTATTTGGCGTTCGTAGAACGCCGAGCCGGTTTCAAGGAAAGCTTCAACGCGTTGATCAAGGCAAATGGAGATTTCAGCTGCTGTCCTGACGAAATCAGGATGGAAGCTGTTGATCTCATTGCCGATTTTATGAATGAAACACGGGATACGGACACTGCCGTCGGTTTGGCAATGGTGGTGAACAATCGGATGCCCAGCCTCCTGCATTCGCTCGCGGAGACAATCGAATCGATCGGTCGGAGCGCGGAACAGGATCAGTTTTTCTTTGCCATGGTGCTTGGCTTTCTGCGCCAGGCCATTGCGCTGAATCAGCTGGACCTGACCATGGAGAGCGGCGACTATGAGGGCGATCTCGCAGACTTTTCGGATGAGACCAAGGCGCAGATTGTCCGGGTGCAAATGGAAATGCTCCGGGCGGTGAATCCGCCGTCCTGGGCAACCGGAGACATGGATGCGCTCATGGCATTTCCCCGCAAGGCGGTAGCCACGTTCGCGGTGCAGGATGAAATGTTGCCGCAGATGAGGGCACAGCTTTCGGCGCTGGCCGGCGCGGGCGACGATCGGGGGTACTTCACTGATCTGCAGGCGCGGTTCGAGGCGGAGCGCGCCAAGATCGAAGAAGCGCGGGCGATTGAGACGCGGGTGAAGGAATACTTCACTTCGGACGACTGTTCCACGGCAGGCATTCTTGCCCTGGTGGAAGAGAGTCCAGCTCTCGCCGAGGAGGCGGCCAAGTACGCCTTTACGGAGCGCCTGTCGTCAGTCTTTGACCGGATTTTTGAAAGGCTGGAGCAACTGGCCGCCATGAATCCTGCCTACAAGCCGGTGTACGAAGTCGCGAAGGCGAATCAGGCCGGCGGGGAGCTTGCTTCCATGCTGTTCAGTTCGTTGAAAGAAGGTTTGTCCGGCCTCGGAGTCAGGATTATCAAGCTGTGAGGCTGTGAGACAGGCACAGTAAATTAGTCCCTTAGGGGGGCGATAAATAAGAGCGTCGTTACACGTAACGGCGCCTTTTTTTGCAAAAATTTTTAGATATGATAAGGTAGTGACAGTAGGGGCAGGGACAGTAGGGGCAGAATATAATTCTGCCCCTACTGTCCCTACCTATATTTATGCCAATAAAAATTTTGCCAAAAGAATTAATCAATCAAATCGCGGCAGGTGAAGTGGTGGAGCGGCCGGCTTCCGTGATGAAAGAATTGGTTGAAAACGCGCTTGATGCCGGCGCGGAAAATATTATTGTTGAATTGGAAAACGGCGGAATAAATCTGATCAAAGTGACGGACGACGGTTGTGGTATGGATCGGGAAGACGCCAATCTCTGCCTGGTCGAGCATTCAACAAGTAAAATTTCTTCTTCGGAAGATTTATATCAAATAAAAACTCTGGGTTTTCGCGGAGAAGCGCTGTCCAGTATTTCCGCAGTCAGCGAATTTTGTTTAGTCACGAAAAACAAGGAATCAATCATCGGTACTAGCCTCAGAATGGAAAACGGACAAGTGGCGGTCGCAGACATTGGCGCGGCGGACGGCACGAGCGTGGAGGTGAAAAATTTGTTTTATAATATTCCGGCCAGAAAAAAATATTTAAAAACCGCGGTCACTGAATTTAATCATATCGTGGATCTTTTTTTGAATTATTGTCTGGCTTATCCGGAAATCTCATGGAAGTTGATTCATAACGCTAAAACAGTTTATCAGTTTCCGGCGGCGGGCTTGTCATCGCGGATTGCTGATTGCCTGGGCGATGATATTGCTGCCAATTTATTGCCGGTGGATTTGAAGCGCGAGGGGATCCAGGTCAAAGGTTATATTGGCTTGCCGGCTATCGGCCGTAATAATCGCAAGTTGCAGTATTTGTTTATTAATAAGAGGCCGGTTAATGAGTATATTATTTCCAAACAAGTTAAATCCGCTTTCGGCACATTATTGGCGCGAGATTTACATCCGGTTTATATTTTTGATTTAATAATTGATCCGATAAGCGTTGATGTCAATGTGCATCCGCGAAAAATGGAAGTGCGTTTTTCAGAACCGCAGATAATTTATCGGGCAATTTATCAAATTATCGCCGGTGTTCTGGATGAAAATGAGCTCGAGCGTCAGGTTAGCGCCAAAGAAGTTAAAGGGTTTGTGCCGATAGGGCATGTTTTGGAAAAAAAACAAGAACAAATTCCAATCAAAAAATTTAATCGGCCAAATACAAATTCGGATTTTTCTCAACCCAAAATAATGTCAACGGATTTCCGAAAGGCAATTGATAATTTTAATCAGAGAATGGTTCATACGGCGGATGAAGTGAGACCAGAAGTTTTTGCGGAGATTAAAAACGATGAACCAGTTTTTGTTGATGAATACAAAATTTTAGGGCAGGTTCAGAATTCCTATATTGTGGCGCAAACAGAAGAAGCAATAAAAATATATGATCAACATGCTAGTTCAGAAAGAATCCAATATGAAAAGATTGTCCGCGAATGGCAGATCGGAAAATTGGCCAGCCAAAAATTGCTTTTGCCTCAAAAAATCGAACTGGCGCCGACAGAAATCAGTTTATTTGAAAGTAATGCGGAACTGCTGGAAAGACTGGGTTTTGAAATTGCCAATTTCAGCGGCAATAGTTTTGCTGTTTCGGCCGTACCGCGGTTTTTTGTAAATAGTGATATTAAGCAGATAATTTTGCAGATACTTGGTGAACTGACTGAAATGGCGATAGTGGATGATTTGCCAAGCGGACCGGTAGAAGAAATTTTTAAAATGATGGCTTGTAAGAGCGCCATTAAATTTGGTGATGAATTATCGATTGAAGGAATGGAGGCGCTAGTGGCTGATCTTGAAAAATTAAGCAACCATTATACCTGTGTACACGGCCGACCATGTGCCATAGAATTTAAGTTCAGTGAATTGGAAAAAATGTTCAAAAGGAAGTAGGGCGTGGAGCTGGAACGGGTAGCGTGGAACGTGAGAGCGCAGAACATGTTAACAAGTAGTTTGACAATATTAAAAATATTGTGTAGTATATTTAAGTAAATTAATTGAAAAGTTGATCCTGAAAAACTTGTTGATATCGATATTATTTTGCTAAAATTAAATAAATATCAAAAATTGCGCCAAGGCCAAGGCTGATTTTACTGTTTTTGTATTGACATATTTTTAAAAAACATTATAATTAAGTTACTTTTTCATGGGTAAAAAAGACAACATTGAAATTCGAGGGACAGTTGAAGAACTTTTACCGGCAGCGGCTTTTCGCGTCAGGCTGGAAAACGGACATACAGTGCTGGCTCATTTGGCGGGGAAAATGCGCATGAACAGAATCCGGGTTTTGGTTGGCGATGACGTAAAGGTGGAAATGACGCCATACGATTTGACCAAGGGACGCATTGTGTATCGCTTCTAAATATATAAACAAAAAAATTGTTTTCAGAATATAATTTTTTATTGCCTTTATTAATTAATATGAAAGTAAGATCCTCTGTAAAAAAGATCTGCAAAGACTGCAAAACAATTCGCCGCAAGCGAAGAGTTTGGGTTATTTGCAAAAATCCAAAGCACAAACAAAGGCAAGGATAAAAGAATACAAGGATAAAAGAATATAAAACTATGGCTAGAATAGCGGGAATCAATTTACCAAATGAAAAAAGAATCGTCATTGCCCTGACATATATTTTTGGCATTGGACTCACCACAGCAGAAAAAATTATGGCGGTGACCAAGATTGATCCGAACATCAGAACAAAAGATTTAACAGAAGACCAAGTAAACATACTGCGTCTGGAAGTTGAGCGGGATAATCGCGTAGAAGGCGCTCTCCGGAGGGAAATTTTAGCAAATATTAAAAGGTTAAAAGAAATCCGAAGCTATCGTGGCAGCCGACATGCCAAAAGTTTGCCGTGTCGTGGACAGAGAACCAAAACAAATTGCCGGACAAGACGCGGCAATGTGCGCAGGACTATGGGCAGCGGCAGAAAGACCTCTGCGCAAAAAACATAATTTTTAATAATTTGAATAAAATTTATTTGCAATAAAATATGGTTGAAGATCAAACAACAATGCCAGTAGCTGAATCCGCTAAAAATATAGCAGCTGAAGTAAACGGTCAAGATCCGATGTCTTCTGACGCGCCGATTGAAACTGAAAAAAAGGCAAAAGGCTCAAAGAAAACCTTAAAAGCTAAAAAAGGCAAAAAGAAAATACAGCGTTCAGTGCCGATAGGCAATGCATATATCAAAGCAACATATAATAATACGATTGTTTCTTTGACTGACCAGACCGGCAATGTAATCGCTTTTTCCAGCGCCGGAGCCAATGGATTCAAAGGACCGAAAAAGGCTACTCCATATGCGGCCAGCGTGATTGTTCGGGAAGCGGTAAATAAAGCCAAGCCGTTCGGGCTAAAAGACGTAAATGTTTTTGTGCGCGGCGTGGGCATGGGCAGAGAGTCAGCTGTCCGAGGGTTAAATGCCAACGGCCTGAATGTTCTGGCAATCAAAGATGTGACACCTGTGCCTCATAATGGCTGCCGCAGACGCAAGCCAAGAAGGGTTTAATTCAAAAGAAAATTTTTTATATGGGTAGAGACCTAAATGCAAAATGCAAGCAATGCCGTCGAGAAGGTGTAAAACTTTTTCTCAAGGGAGATCGTTGCGCCAGCTCAAAGTGTGCCTTATTGAAAAGGAATTATTTCCCAGGTATACATGGTCTTAAATTGGGTAGAAATAACAGGATGTCAGGATATGGCACCCAGCTTCGGGAAAAACAAAAGGCTAAGAGAACTTATCGTATATTAGAGAAGCAATTTATTAATTATTTTAAAAAAGCAATCAGCAAAACAGGAGATACAAATAACTTTTTGTTTCAAATGCTGGAATTGCGTTTTGATAATGTGGTTTACCGAGCCAGCCTTTGCAGCAGTCGAGACACAGCCAGACAGGCGATTTGCCATGGACATTTTTTGGTAAATGGCAAAAAAGTAGATATTCCTTCTTATCAATTACAGGTAAAAGATAAAATTACTCTGAGTGCAAAGAGTCAGAAACAGGCTATGTTTTTGGATTTAGTAGAAAAGTTGAAAGGCAAGCAAGCGCCGGACTGGCTGGTCGTTGATCCAAAAGAAGCTCAAATTGTCATTGTTGATTTGCCGGATATAAAAAAGAATACCCCGGAATTTGATCTAAAGCATATTGTTGAGTTTTATTCCAGATAAAATAATTAACACTGTCGAAGGACAACCATAAGTCCGAAGGCAGTATAAATACTAAAAAAAAGTATGGAAAAGTTATCGTTACCTTCAAAAATTATTTTTGAAGAAAGCAAAGACTCAGATTACACTACCCTGACAATCGAACCGTGCTACTTTGGTTACGGCACGACGCTCGGCAACGCGCTTCGTCGCGTGCTATTGTCGTCATTGCCGGGAGCGGCTGTCACGGCAGTAAAAATTACCGGAGTTGATCAGGAATTTTCCGCAGTCGATAATGTGCAGGATGATGTTTTGCGCATCTGCCTAAACCTAAAAAACCTAAGAATGAAAGTTTTTAGCGAAGAGCCGGTAAAACTTTATTTAAAAGTAAAAGGCGCTCGCATGGTTACAGCTGCTGATTTTGAAAAAAACAGCGATGTGGAAATTATTAATACGGATTTGGAAATCACGGAAATTACCGACAAAAAGAAAGAATTGGAAATGGAAGTCACTGTCCAACAGGGTAGAGGATACTGGCCGACAGAGGAAAGAAGCAAAGAAGAAATCGAGATCGGAACAATACTAATTGACGCGATTTTCAGCCCGATCCAAAAAGTCGGTTATTCAGTTGTACCGACTCGCGTGGGTGATATTACAAACTATGACAAATTAGAAATGCAGCTTGAAACTGACGGCACTATTACTCCGCAGGAGGCGATAGAACAGGCGTCGAAAATATTAATTGATCACTTTTCTTTGTTGGTTGGAAAAGAAGAAGAGAAAAAATCAGAATAAACTTATTTATCAGAAGCAGTAGAATATGCGACACAAGAAAAACTTAATTAAGCTAAATAAAAAAACAGGACCGCGAAAAGCTTTGCTTCGCGCGCTGGCCACAAGTTTGGTTTTGAAGGGAAAAATGAAAACCACTCATTTGCGGGCCAAAGCAGTCAAATCAGTCGTGGAGAAATTTATTACCAAGAGCCAAGAAAATAGTTTAGCTGTACGCCGGCAATTATTGAAATATTTTTATGATGAAAAGGCGGTTGCCAAATTACTGAATGAATTGGGGCCAAAATACAAGGAACGCAAAGGCGGCTATACTCGGATCATTAAGTTGGCAAACAGAAAGGGTGATGACGCGACAATGGCAATAATTGAATTTGTTTAAAATATGATTAGAAATGTTCACAAAATTAACGCCGATGGCAGAATCGTAGGCAGACTCGCTACTGAGATTGCTGTTTTATTGCGCGGCAAGCACAAAGTAAGTTTCAAACCCAATGTTGACGAAGGAGACATTGTTGAAGTAACCAATTTCGACAAAGTGACATTTTCGGGCAATAAACTGAAGCAAAAAAAATATCACCATCATTCCGGGTACCCAGGCGGACTCAAGACTGAGCTTGTCAAGTTCAAATTAAAAAACGATCCGAAGTTTGTCTTGCGGAACGCTGTTTATCACATGTTGCCGAATAATAAGTTGAGAGCCAGCATGATTAAGAGATTAAAATTTGTCAGAACCAAATAAATATGGCTGAAGCAAAAAAGAAAACAATCACTAGCGCAAAAAAGACGAGCAAGGAAATAAAAAAGGCGCCCAAAAAGATCGCGCCCAAAAAGGTGGTCAAAGAAAAAGTCGAACCGATGGAAACATTGTCAAAAGTTGAAGATGAAAATGCGACTAGCACGAAAAAGGCTGAATATTTGTATGGCGTTGGCAGAAGAAAAACCGCCATTGCTCAGGTGCGTGTTTATAAAAAGGGAACTGGTGAAATAATTGTAAATGATAAACAGGCAAATAATTACTTTCCGACTCTTGATTTGCAGGACAGGCTACTTAGCCCGTTAAAAGTTGTCGGCCAGGTGGCTAAACTTGATATAACAGTGAAAGTCATCGGCGGCGGCAGTATGTCTCAGGCTGAGGCAGTGCGCCATGGCATTTCAAGGGCATTGCTTTTGCTCAATCCAAATTTCAAAAAGCCATTGAAAAAGGCAGGCTATCTGACTCGAGATTCTCGCAAAAAGGAAAGAAAAAAACCGGGTTTAAAGAGAGCGAGAAAAGCTCCGCAATGGAAAAAACGTTAATTTAATATATAAAATATACAAAAAGGCCTCCAGATATGGAGGTTTTTTTGTCTAGAAATGAAGGCGGCGCCTCGCTTCGCGCGGGCCGCCCTTACCCTCGCCCAACCCAGAGGGCGGGCATAAATCAATAACTTTAAGTTGAAAAACTGTCTTGGCTTTGCTATAATAAGACTGCATTATGCAAGGTGAAACTGTTACCAGAAACACGACTTATTTGACGACTTCATATATTTGGCAGAAAATATTGTCGTTTTTTTATTTTGTCCTGGTGGCGCGATTCATCGGCGTTGAGGATTTGGGAAAGTACACTTTTGCCATTTCATTTGCCACTTTGTTTTCAGTATTTATTGATCTTGGGTTAAATCAGGCCCTGATTCGCGAGTCGGCAAAGTTTCATGAAAAATCAAAAACTTATTTGTCGTCAATAATGGTTGTCAAGCTTTTGGCAACTTTTGTTGTTTATGCGGTCGTTGTGGTGGTTATCAATCTGCTCGGCTATCCGTCGCTGACCAAGCTTTTGGTTTATCTGGCCGGCATTCCTATGATTTTTGACCAGTTTGCCAATACTTTTTGGAGTGTATTCAGAGGATATAGAAATTTAAAATGGGAGTCAGTAAGCATTGCCATAAATCAAGTAATTATTGTGGGGGTGGGATTATTTGTTTTAATGTCGAAATTATCTTTGCCCTGGCTGATGTTGCCTTTTGTCTGCGCCAGCGCTTTTAGCATGATTTTTGCCGCTGTCTGTGTGTGGCGGATTCTTCAGGTGCGCTTTTCTCTGGCTATCGATAAACAGGTTGTGAAATTTTTGTTCGCGATTTCTATCCCGTTTGCTTTAATCGCGATATTCAGTCGGGTTTATGGATATATTGATACGGTAATGTTGTCAAAGATGGTGGGGGACAGAGCTGTCGGTTGGTATAGTGTAGCTATGAAAATCCCTTTTGCCTTGCAGTTCATTCCTGCGGCTCTCTCCGCGGCAATATTTCCGGCTTTCAGCCATCATTTTTTGCATGACAAGGCGCAGTTAAAATCAACTTTTGACCGAGTGATGAAGTTTTTGGCGGTAATAGTGGTTCCCATTTCTTTTGGCGTTGCGACTTTGGCGCATCCGATAATTTTATTTTTCTATGGTTCGGAATATTTGCCGGCGGTTCTGCCATTACAGATATTAATGGCCGGGTTGATTTTCGTTTTCCTGAACTTTCCTTTGGGTTCTCTGCTAAATGGCTGCAATAAACAAGTAACAAATATGGTTTTAGTCGGTTCGATCATGCTGGTAAATATTGCTTTGAATGTTTATTTGATTCCTCGTTATAGTTTTAATGGCGCTAGCATTGCTTTCCTCTGCAGTCACGCGACCTTATTTTTTGCCAGCTTAATTGTGGCGAAGGGTATTATTCCATACAGCAAAGTCAAGCTGATTATTGTGGCAGTTAAGTCGCTGATTAGCGCGCTCGTAATGGCGGCGGTGATTTATTATTTTATTCCTTATTTGCATTTTACAATTTTGATTTTGATCGGCGCAATTACTTATATCGGAATGGTTTTGTTGATTCGCGGCGTTACGGCGCAGGACATAAAATATTTTTACAAAGTGTTACTTAAAAAAAATGTTTGATATTGTTAATATTTTCCCGCAATTTTTAAAAAATATCCGGGCGGGATTTTCCTGCAAACAATGCTGCAACTTGTCGTTCAAATGGCCGGGAGAAAATGTTCTTACCAACAGGCGGAAATTTTTCAGTCAGATGAATTTGGATCTGGAAAAACTGATTATGCCCGAGCAAGTTCATTCCAATAAAATATTTATTGTGAATCAGGAGCATTGCGGGCAGGGCGCGCTGAAAAAAGATTGGCTGGTGGGCGTAGATGGAATTGTTTGTCAAAAAAAAGATATAATTATTGGAATTGAAACCGCTGACTGTCTGCCGATATTTGCTTATGATTCTGTCGCAAATGTTATTGGCATAGCGCACGCCGGCTGGCGCGGAGTAGTGAGCGGGGTTGCGGTTGAACTAGTTAAAAAGATGAAACAGCTTGGTTCAGTCCCCGCAAATATTAATATTGAAATCGGGCCGCATATTCGGCAATGTTGCTTTGAAGTAAAAAAAGATGTTGCTGACAAATTTTCTAATTTTCCCGAAGCAGTGAGAAAAGAGGGAGAAAAAAATAGCATTAATTTGGGAAAAATAGTCAGCTACCAGTTGACAAGTGCCGGCATTTTGGATAAAAATATAGAGTGTTCAAATGAATGCACTTGCTGTAACGGCAGATTTTATTCTTTTCGCCGGGAAAAAGAGTTTTGCCGGGGCGGAATGCTCGGTTTTATAAGTATGATTTAGATAGTTGATGTTATATGCAAAGGACACTTCTCATAACAATTGATTTTCCCCCGATGTTTGGCGGAGTGGCAAACTATTGGGCAAACTTATGCCGCTATCTGCCAAGCGACAGTTTGGTGGTGCTGGCACCAGAATATGACAATTCCCTTGATTTTGATATAAAGCAAAATTATTTAATTTATCGGAAAAATTTTCTTTCAAATAGCCGCTGGGTATGGCCCAAATGGCTGCCCTTGCTGTATCACGCCTATAAAGTTGTCAGGAGCGAAAAAATTAAAAAAATAATTGTTGCTCATTTGCTGCCTGTCGGCACCGTTACTTATGTAATTAAGAAGTTCCTGGGCATACCTTATTTGGTTTCAGTTCATGGACTGGACGTGGCTTATTCTGGGGCCAGTAAAAGAAAAAAAAGATTATCAAAAACAATTTTGAAAAATGCGGACAAAATTATTGCCAATAGCGCCTACACTCAGGGTTTATTGGCAGAGAAATATTCTGACTGTCCTGAAGCCAATATTATTTATCCGTGTCCCAGCGCCAGTTGTCAAAATATCAACCAGGAAAGAATTGAAGAATTACGCCAAAAATATAATTTGCAAAACAAAAAAGTGCTTTTGACGGTTGGTCGATTGGTCGAAAGAAAAGGACATGACAAAGTGATTGAAGCTCTGCCAAATATTTTACGACAAGTTCCAAGCGTGGTTTATCTTATTGTAGGTAATGGGGAAAATTATAAGAAGCTGAAACAATTGGTTGAAAAAAATAGTTTGCAAGATCGAGTTTTATTTTTTACTGATGTGCTTGATTCTGAGCTCCCATATTTTTATTGTTTGGCCGATGTTTTTATCATGCCGAGTCGCAGACTTGATGACGGCGATATTGAAGGGTTTGGTATTGTGTATTTGGAAGCAAATTGTTATGCCAAGCCGGCGATTGCCGGACGCAGCGGCGGCGCAGTGGAAGCGGTGGAACACAATGTGACCGGGCTTTTGGTGGATCCTATGAGCGTAAATGAGATCGCGCAGGCGGTTATTTCGCTTTTTCGAAATGAAAAGCGCGCGCAGGAACTGGGCGAGCGCGGCAGGAATAGAGTGAATCTACGTTTTCATTGGGCCAAACAAGCGGAAAAGTTGAGAAAATTATTAATATAATTTGAGCATATGAAAAAATTTGTGCTTGATCTTGGCGGTTCAATAGTCGCCCCGGAAAAATTTCAGCCGGGATTTTTACAAAAATTATGCCGAGTTTTGAATAAACATGTTCAGAACGGTTGTCAATTTTTCATTGTGATTGGCGGCGGCGCGATTTGCCGCGAGTACAATCAGCGGGCGCTTTCGGTTCGCTCTGATATTCAGCGGGAGGAGCTTGATTGGCTGGGAATTCAAGCCACTAGACTCAATGCAACTTTTTTGCGAACAGCGTTGGGCGATATTGCCTGCCAAAATATATTTTTAAGTCCGAATGAACTGCCGGAAACTGATAAAAAAATTATTATTGGCGGCGGCTGGAAGCCTGGTAATTCTACGGATTATGTTGCTACTGTTCTGGCGAAAAATCAGCAAGTTGATTCGATGGTTGTCCTGACCAATGTCAGCCATGTTTATGACAAAGATCCAAATAAATTTCCAGAGGCCAAAAAGTTTGAAAAAATGAATTGGCAGGAGCTAAAAGCAATCATTGGCAACGAATGGCTCCCGGGCGCCAAGCTGCCGCTTGACCCTCTGGCTTGCGCTCTGGCCGAGGAAATCGGGCTAAAGGTAGTTGTAATACATGGCCGGGATTTAGACAATTTTGAGCGTTTTTTGCGCGGTGAGGATTTCATTGGCACAACGATTAGTTAGCGGCTTGTTTCTTTGTCTAAATTTAGTTAAACAGCAAGGCTTGACGGCGCAATGTTTTTTCGTTATAATATCTATAACAATAAAATTCCACAGACAGCGGGTTGCATTTTGGCCTGTAATAGGTAGTTGCCAGAAGTGCATAAATCTCGCCCAGGAAAAATTCATTTGGTTAATTTGATTAACCGGTGGTGATTTCGTGTCTGTGGGCGCGAAATTTTTATTTAATCATTTTTAACAAAATAATATGCCAAAGACAAAAAAGCTCAAAGAGCAAATAGTCAGCGGGTTGGTTGACAAGATAAAGCAAGCCAAATCAGTGGTTATTGCCAATCAAGAAGGATTGACTGTGAATGCTAGTCAGGAATTAAGACAAAAATGCCGAGAACAAAATGTTGAATTTATTGCGGTGAAAAAAACTTTATTGGATTTAGCTTTACAGGAAATCGGTTTGAATGATTCTAATGTCAAGTCAATGCTTGGAAGTTTAGCCATCGCGATTAGTATTGATGACGAGGTCGCTCCGGCCAAGATATTAAAAGAATTTGCCAAAACTCATGAACAAGTGGCTTTTACCGGCGGATTATTGGAAGGCTCCTTGATTTCATTGGAAGAAGTAACAAGACTTTCAGAGTTGCCAAGCAAATTAGAACTCTACGCCAAGATCGTTGGTTCGATCAAGGCGCCAATTACTGGTTTTGTTAATGTGCTGGCTGGCAACTTGCGTGGATTAGTAAATGTGTTAAATGCAATAAAAGAAACTAAATAATATGGTTGACTGGTTGATTTGTTGATTCGTTGATTGCCTGGGTAATTGAAAACTGGCAATTCTATTAACAAATAAACCAATAAACTAATAAACTACAATATGGCAGATGAACAAACTACTGCTCCAGTAGCGGAAGCTACAGAAGCAAAGCAAGAAAAAAAACAAGTAGAAGTTCCGGCAAAGTTTCAATCATTAGTCGGAGAAATTGAAAAAATGTCAGTTATGGATTTGGCTGACCTAGTCAAAATCTTGGAAGATAAATTCGGTGTTAGCGCGGCCGCTCCAATGATGGCCATGGCAATGCCGGGTGCTGGCGCAGCTGCTCCGGTTGAAGAAAAAACAGAATTTGACGTTGAATTGGCCGGCGTTGGTGAAAATAAAATCGCGGTTATCAAAGTTGTTAAGGAAATAACCGGACTCGGTTTGAAAGAAGCCAAGGATTTAGTAGACGGAGCTCCAAAAGTTCTAAAAGAAGGCGTGAAAAAAGAAGAAGCTGAAGTAATGCGCAAGAAATTACAGGACGCCGGAGCATCAGTAAACTTGAAGTAAAATTTCAAAATAAAAAATCCCGCTCTTAATCAGGTGGGATTTTTTGTTGGTTTGATTTATTGAATTGTTGCGCTGTAAACTTTATTGCCGGAAACCATATAGATTTGATCGCCGCTCACAGTAAAATCGCTGATTGCGCTGTCCAGCGTATCAAATAAATATTGTTTTGATAAACTGCCGTCCTTATTTAGGAAAATAATGCGTTTGCCGCCGGCCTCGGAGATATATAGGTAGGGAAGATCGGCTGAAGCGTAAATTTTTTGAGCTTCAGTCAAGGCGGGCTCGATTGTTCGAGCTTCAAAATCTTCCAGTTTACCGGTGTAGAATTTATAAATTTTGCCTTTTTTTGTCAGGACATAGATATTGCCGTCAATAGCCAAGCTGGCGCCGTCTGAAAGATCAGCGTCTTTTTTGTCTTTAATCCAATTTTGCGGACTGCCGTAGTTGTCGCCACTGGCCTGGTATTTGGCAATTTGCTGATTTACAGTGTCGAGGGCGTATATTTTGCTATTGTAGAGAATGGCGGCTTTGATTTCGGCGCTGTTTGGCCAGTTGATTGACTTGGTGGAAAATGATTTATCAGTAGCATTTAACTGTATCAATTTGCTTTGATTGGTAATAAACATCAAATTTTTGTCGTCCTGAATAGTTGTTGCCAGGTCGCCGGCCTGCGAGTGAGCAAATAAATTTACGCTTTTGTCTCCTAATGCGACTTCGTACAAATCAGCGTCTTTGGCATTAACGTATAGTTTATCGCCGATTTTTGATATTTTTGTTAATTGAACCGGCGTTTCGTTCGCGCCAACCTCGGTAATCAATTGAGGAACTACATTTTCAACATGCAATAATTTATTTTTTATGGCGCTGGCCTGATTTTGTAATTCAAGATAATTTGCCTGCCGGCTGGCGCTGGCTTGAGGTAGATAACTTGTTTTTTCTTCTGCTTCTTTGATCAGAGCCAGACTTTGCTCTTCGTTTTTATAGATTAAATTTACTTGAGCATTGTTTATAAGTTCTTTGATCACTTGCACTTGAGCCGCATAGGCAGTTTGTTCCTGTTTGGTTTGTTCTCGATGCCGAACCCAAAAGATCCCAGAAACTAGAAGAATCACTAAAACTAACAAAGATGCTAAAATAGTTTTATTGATTTTATGCAGGGATTTTAGTCCTCCGGCTGATCTGGAAATTATTGTTTTCGGAATGGCCAGTGTTTTTTTCAAGGGAAGAAGGTGGAGCTTTTGCTTGCCTGTGATAATGGCAAATATTTTGCTGAATGTTTTTCCGATGAAGATAAAGATGATTTTAAAAATATTGAAAATATATTTGAGGATCCCGAAAGAAACCCTTTTTTGTCCGTCAGGGCTTTGCAATCTCTGGGTTGCTTTTTCTCTGCTTTTCATTCCTGAAAAGGCCCGGCGAATTAGGTCTCGGATATTTAGGGCAAAAGTGGGGGTCAAATATTTTTCAGTTTTTTCAGTTGTCGAAATGAGATTATTAATGGATTTTTGTGATATTGGCTCTTCGGACAGGCTACGTTTTTCTTCCATTTTCATAAAGAGCGCGCAGTAGGTGAGATGAGAATTGTTTTTTACGTTATTGATCAGGTTTTTGAAATAATCAACGCTGGTCGAGAGATCATTGGTTGAAAGAATTTTGTTTACTTTGTGAGCGGGGATGTAATTGCCAAAAATTTCTGAACAAATATATAGCGCGTCGCGGTGGGATACTTTGCCGGAGAGGGTGGAGGAGAAGATTTTAATTTTATCGTTTTGATCTTCTCGGGAGCGCGGCGTATTACCGACGACGTCAATGACTTTGTAGTTGTTTTGTTTGGTTTTGTGAAGCAAATATACGCTTATCAATCCCTGGTGGGCAAAAGTAAAATCAATATCCCGGTTTTGGAGATTTGGTTTGGCTACGGCGATCAAGTAATTGAGATTTTCCAAGACTAAGTTGATATGGCCGATCTGGATCATTTCCACCAAAGCGGAATTTGTTTTTTGCAGAGCGTATTCGAAAACCGTTTCAAGGTTTAGCTTTTTTGGATCAGGGGAGCTGTTTATCTGATCATAGTAATTATCCTTGAGAGTATTGATAATTGTTTGGATAATCTTTTCGCTTTCAGCCACCGCAGTCGCCCGGATTTCGATGATTCCCATTAGATAGCCGCCGTTTTTTTCTTTGCCTTCCGGATAAACAATAAAATCTTCGCAAAGGTAAGTTTCCTTGTCGTTCTTGGCTGGAATGTAGATTTCTTCAATTGAGATGTCGTGGTTATTATCCATATGTAAGCGATTCTATATTGGGAGGATTAGGACTAAAAGTAGTGATTTAGAGCTATTTCCCAAGCCAGTCTGTATTTGACTGTATTAGAGTATCTATATTATACTATATTTGTAAAACAATAATCAAATTTATAAGAACATTTTAGTCGAGAATTGACAATAGCGGCGGAAATTTATGTTTGAACAATTATTTGGTTCAAAAACTAGGGTGAAATTAATTCGGCTTTTTCTGGATAATCCAGAAAAACGATTTTTTGTTAGAGAAATCACGCGCTTGACAGATTGCCTTCTCAATTCCGTGCGTCGGGAATTGGAAAATTTGGTAACACTCAAACTCATCTGCGTTTGCGAGTCCAAGGTAAAGCCGGAAGTGGAAAAAAGTTTGAACGCAAAAAAGTTTTATTATTTGAATTCAAAAAATTTATTTCATCGGGATTTGATCAATTTGTTTGCCAAGGGCAAGATTTTGCTGGAAAAAAAACTAATAGAAAGAATAAAGCGATTGGGCGATATCCAATATATCTCATTTGGTGGCAGTTTTGTTGAAGACGAAAAGGCGCTAACTGACATTATGATTGTTGGCGAGCTGGACAAAGAAAAAGCAGTTGAGGGAATGAAAAAATTTGAGCATGAGATGGGGCGATCGATCAAGTTTACAATCATGGACGAGGCGGAATATCAATTGAGAAAAGATATTTCAGACCGCTTTCTGCTCGATATTTTGGAAAATGAAAACAATATCGTTGTGCTTGACAAACTGGCCAAAGAGCGAAATAAACCGGATCAATTTGGCATTATAGAATAATCTATGAAAGTTTTCAAAGTTTTTATTATTCACGGCTGGGGTGGCTATCCGGAAGAAGGATGGTTTCCATGGCTGAAAACCGAATTGGAAAAAGAGGGGATTGCTGTTGTTTTGCCGTCCATGCCGAATTCAGAAAAGCCACGTATTGAAGAGTGGGTTAATTTTTTGAAAAAAATAGTCGGCGTGCCGGATTTAGGCACTTTTTTTGTTGGTCATAGTATTGGCTGTCAGGCGATATTGCGTTATTTGGAAAAGTTTGCGCCGGAGCAAAAAGTTGGCGGCGCAGTTTTGGTCGCGCCATGGATGGAGCTTGATCAGGCGACGATTGCCGAAGAAGGCGAAGAATCAGTAGCCATTGCCCGCCCATGGATGGAAACGCCGATTGATTTTAATAAAGTAAAAACCCGAGCGGAACGATTTACAGCGATTTTTTCTGACGATGATTCCTTTGTTCCGGTTAGCCAGAAAGAATTATTCGCTGACAAATTGGAGGCAAAAATAATTGTAGAAAATAATAAAGGCCACTTTAGTGGCAGTGACGGGATATTAGAATTACCTTCCGCGCTTAATGAAATATTGAAAAATGAAGTTTAAACCTTTTGTTTTACTTTTGCTTTTCGGAGCTGTTTTTTTATTTGCGGGAAAAGTAATGGCGGCCGAGGAAAACGATTTGCTCGTTTTTAGTGACGACTTGAATGTTCTGCAGGAGCTCTCGGTGATTCCCGAAAATTTTTCTGGCTCAATGAGATTTAAAATGATTGATTTCGGCGCTGACGCGAAAAAAGAACTGGCAGTAAGCTATGGCAATCAGGAGCGTCCGGAAATTAGAATTTATAATAATAATGGAGATTTGCAAAATTCATGGTTTCCATACGCTCAGGGCTTTACCGGTGAAATCTCATTGACCGCCGCTGATCTGGACAATGACGGTCATGAGGAGCTGATTACCGCGCCAGGCGCCGGCGGCGGGCCGCAGATTAGAATTTTTAACGATGAAGGTAATCCGCTTTTTTCCAAGGGCTTTTGGGCGGCTGACAAAGACTATCGGGCAGGGCTTGAAATCGCGACCGGCGATGTCGACGGCGATGGTTTCAAAGAAATTATTATCAGCGTTATAGATGGAGAAAATGCGCAAATTAAATTTTTCGATCGTTTTGGCAATCAAAAAGGTGACTCAATTACTATTACTCTTGAAAACAATTTTGAACCGGTAAAGGTCGCGGCTATTGATCTCGGAGCTGACGGAACAGAAGAAATTATTGTTGGATTCGGCTCCGGCAATGAGCCGAAAATAAAAATTTTGCGGCGCGACGGTTCCGCTATCAAAGAATTTCTGGCTTATGCCAAAAATTTTGAGGGCGGCGTTAATTTTTCAGTAGTAAAAAACAATGGACAAACTATTATCGTGACGGGCGCCGGTTTTAGTGGCGGGCCGCATGTGCGTTTTTTTGATTCATTCGGAACGCTAATAAAGAACCCGGCATTTTTTAGTTATGACAAAAATTTTCGAGGCGGCGTAAATGTTGATTACGGCGATTTTGATGGCGATGGGAAAATGGAATTAATTACCCTGCCACAACAAATTAATCCGAGTGGTAATAGTTATTTATACAAGTATATTGATATCGATGTGTCCGAGCAAAAGTTGAGGTATTACCAAAACGGCAGGCAGGTGAATGAATTTCAAATTTCGAGCGGTAAGAAAAGCATGCCTACGCCGTACGGGGAATTCAAGATTTGGCAAAAAAATCCGCGCGCTTATTCCAAAACATACGCTTTATTCATGCCGTGGTGGATGTCATTTAAGCCGAGCTACGGCATACATGAATTGCCGGAATGGCCGAGTGGGTACAAAGAAGGACAAAACCATTTGGGCAACCCTGTTTCTCATGGCTGTGTGCGGTTGGGCGTCGGGCCGGCAAAAACTTTGTATGACTGGACGCCTATTGGCACGCCGGTGATAATTCATGAGTAAATTACAAAATACAAATCACAAATTACAAACAATAGGGCGGAAATTATACCTTGCTCCTCGCGAGGGACGGGGACAAATAAAAAAAATACAAATAAATATGAAATTATTAATTTCCACTCCGTACAATTCGCAGTTTTCAGTGGCAATCGGCAATAAGCAGATTGAGAAGTTTAAAATTGTAAATAAGCCATATAGGCAATCGGAATTATTGTTAAAAACAATCGAGGCTTTGGTAGGAAATCAAGAAAACAAACCTTCGACAGGCTCAGGTCAGGGAAAATCAAAAAAGCGAGGAAGGAATATAAATGCTATTTTTGTGGTACAGGGGCCCGGACAATTTTCAGCCCTGCGGATTGGCATCGCCACTGCCAACGCGCTGTCCTTTGCCTGGAATATTCCCGTTGCCGGCGTAAAATTAAAAAAAGAGTGGGATGAATTGTCGGAAGTAGTTCGAATAAAAAAAATTTGGCAAGAAATAATTCAACTTAAACTCAAAAGAACATCGCGATTTGTTAAGCCGATTTATGGCGGCGAGCCGAATATTGGTTAGTTGATTGGTTTATTAGTTTATTAGTTGATTGAAGCAAATGTTTTTCGGTTAATAAATCAACTAGTCAACCAATAAATCAAAGCGCTATCATCGCCGCCGGCTTGACAAATGTTTGATATATTACTATCCTGATATGTGAACGTTTGCGTACAGCCTTAATAAAGGAGGAGTGAAAATGCGTGAATGTCCGAATTGCCATCGTGTTTCAAGTGGAAAGTATTGCACAGCCTGTGGTGTAGAGATGACTTTTCTACCACGCTGTAACTGGTGCGATACGTCTTTGTACCCGAGCGCGGATTTTTGCGAGGGCTGTGGAAAAGCCAGACAGGCCGCGCTGAGCACTTTTCCGCCGCCCGGCAAAATCAAACAGTTCTTTGCAAAACTGTTCGGTAGCATGCCGATTCAGAAATCAGCTGAATAAATTCAGTTCATACATCCAATCATCAGAGCTACCATCAGGTCGCTCTTTTTTTTTCGATTTGGAGTTATATTATTAATATTCACGATTTTACTTAAAAAATAAAACCCGCGTTGAATGAATCAAACGTGGGTTTGTGTTTCTAAAGCATGTCAGGGTCAGCTGACGGATCAATTCTCGCGAGCGTCACTGTCAGCGCTTCTTTGAAAGGATCAGGCACCGGCTGGGGTTTTACTCCAATCCCGTCAACCATCCTGAATTGGGTCATGATCTGGGGACGCTTGTCACAGTGCATCTTGAAAACTCGAATGATTGCCTGGCATTGTCCCTTGGACAGAAAAACTGACAAGGACAAGGCAACCAGGCCTTCGAGCGCGTCATTGCAAATATCGCTCAACTGTTCATATTTACCGTCGCTGGAAGAAGGCTTCGGGCTATTGTCTCGGACTGCCTGCAAAAAAATGTCGAGCAGAAATTCTGCCAACTCGCGACTTTGCAGGCGGCTGCGGCTGAAATCAGAATAGGCGTTTATGAGCAACGGTTTGAGCCGTGGCTTGTCCTTGATTGCTCTGGCCAATTCCAGCACATGCTGGTGGAAAAGTGCCTTGGTCAGCAACGCGGATCGCATCATGCTGATGTAGCAGTGGAAATACTTTTCTGCTTCTGATATTCTTTTGGCTTCCTGGATCACCCCTGCTGTTTCTGAGAGCAGCAGGGAAATCGCTTCTCTGACATTGTCGGTTTGTTCATTTAGACTTTGGCTGCCGGTCTGAATTGCCTTGACTTTTTTCTCAGCCACTGTCAAGAGTTGTTTTTTGGCCGCAGGATTGGTCAAGCCAACCACGAGCGCGGCGAAATTCGCCAGGTGAACATGTCCTGCGATAATGAAATTCGCTTCAAATTCAGCGTCCGCAAGCAGTTCAATCAGCCGGGATCCGAGGGGCAGCCAGAAGGCATTGTTGTAGTCAGCTTCGAAAACTCCAGCCAGAGTGCTTTTTGTTTTGAGTATCTGGATGCGGACCGCCTCTCGGCAATCTCTGATTGTTACGGCAAAGAATAGGGCAATCTTTTTGGCAGTTTTCGTGTCTTTTGGTGAATGAGCCAGGGCCAGTTCAAATTCGCGATCAAGAACCGCGATCAGGCGCAATTGTTTTACTTCTTCCCATTCGTTAAAGCAGGCAAGCGGGGTGCTAAGTGATGACGGCATGGCCGCTCTGACATCTGACAGAAATTCCTCCGCCAGTTCTGCCTCGGTGTTGCCATAGGTGAAAAAGAGTTCCCATCTTTGTCGTTCCAGCTGACTTCTGCATTTGGCATCAGTTTCAAATTCGTGCAGAAGGCCCAGGTAAATCGCCACCACTTTTGGGTCGGTGGTGATTTCCAGGTCTTCCCGAATCGCCGCGGCAACAGGGCTTTGTTCTCCCTGTCCTTGGTTGAAACTCCGCAAGAATTGGCAGACCGGAGCTTTGAATGTTTTTGTGTCTGTAAGCAGAAGACCTTTGAGCATTGGTAAAATACGGCTGTTTTGAAAAAAGTTCGGCAGCTTAGCCCGGATGGTGACAATATTTTCACCAAGTTTTTGAAAAACATATTGTCTTACCCGAGGCTTGTTGCTTTCCTCCATGATTTTTACAAGCGAAATAGCGGTTAACGTTATTTCAATTGAATGTTCCAATCGTTGCAGGTAACCGATGAGCAAATTAATTGCTTCGGTTTGCAGCTCCTCGGGTTTTTCTGGATCACAGACAAGAGCAATACTTTCCATTAGCCGGGGATTTAAGTGGTCGCGCAATACCTCGGCGATCACTTTCCTGGATCTGGCCGGTCGATTGCCAAATCCAATCGTTGTCTGGCTGATAAATTGAGGCTGAATATTTGGAGCCTGCATGGCTGGATTCAGAGACCGAATCTTGTCCTCGAATTCATCAGGGTCGGCAATCATGGGCAGAGTGAAAAGTACTCGTCCCCATTTTTCCGCTTCTTCCAGCAAGCCGGCTTGTAATCTTTCCGCCACTTGCGGTAAGGAAAAAATGTTCGCAGGACCCTTGGCGGATAAAATTCCGCGTTCTTGGCGAACAACCATGAGCGCGCCTTTTGACGCGTCAAGCTCATCCTGAAGGGCAATGGTGACAAAATCAATCAGATCGTCAGCCTCATCCTCAAATTGGGCGTCAATAACGCCGTCTTCTGTGACAGCTAATTCTTCGCAGGTATCTTCCCTGGCGTCTTCCTGCACCGCGAGTTCCAGGCAAAGCCCCAGCTCGCGCGTGATCTGGTCCAGCGGCGACCGATCGGTCAGGCCGCGGCTTTTAAATTTGCGTTTGAAATTTTCTTTGATGACCTCACACAGCAGTTTTTCCAATGCGGCTTGATCAAGCCTGGCTCCGGCCTGTTTTAGGCCGGGATGAAAAAGCAGTGACCGCATGACGGCCTGTTCAACCGATTCTCTAATCATGAGCTCGATCGCGCCTTCGCTGACTTTGATCCCACTGCCAAGCAGGGCGAAGATTCTGCGGGCGACGGATTTGTCCTTAACAATGTCTTGGACCGCTTCCATTCCCATTTTATCGGCGGTTTTTATTTCCATGGGAGAACCTCCGTTTTGTTGTCAATGTTCATTAGTTCTTGATGATTAATCTTATATAATTGGCGTTGCTTTGTCAATCGAGTAAATAGGTTGTTTGTTTTATTTAAGTTATCCACAGCATGAAAAGGTGATGATTTAATTATCACATCATAGCGGTTAATTAGGCAGGGTAGTTGATTTTAGAAAAATAATTCAATTTTAGCCAATACTTTATCCACAACCAAAGTGTTGTTCTCTGTGTTGTTGTGGGGTATAATGTAGGCAGAGTGAAGAAAAGTGGGGAATTGTGGATAATTCTTAACGCTTTTCTTTTGTTATCTTATAGACATACAGATTCGCTACTGAAAATTAATAGCTTCAATCTGTACATCCGTACCCTATGTTTATCGGACAATACAATTATTCAGTGGATGACAAGGGTCGGTTAGCTATTCCGGCCAAGTTTAGGAGCGCTTTAAAATCCGGCAGCGTTGTTACCCGCGGGCTTGATAACTGCCTTTTTGTATATACAAAAACAGAGTGGACGGTTTACGCCAAAAAATTAGCGTCTTTACCAACAAGCCAGGCCAATAGCCGGGCTTTTTCCAGACTTATGTTGGCCGGAGCCATGGATGTAAAACTGGATTCGCAGGGCCGGATAATGCTGCCTGATTATTTACGAGAGTATTCAAGTATTAAAAAAAGAGTTGTCATTGCCGGGTTATTCAATCGATTGGAAATTTGGGATGAAGACAAATGGAATTTATATAAAAATAAAACTGAAAAAGATGGTAACGAAATTGCCGAGCAATTGGGGGAACTGGGAATATAAAAATCACAAATCACAAGCAAATTACAATAAAGCGGCAATTACAAATGTAAATATAAATAGAAAAATAAAAACAAAAATATGTTCAAACATTTATTAAGAGTTCTAGAACTAATCTTTATTTGGTAAAAGACGTCATGACGCAACACAAGCCAGTTCTAATCCGTGAAGTGCTCAGATTTTTAAACCCGCAAAAAGATCAGAATTTTATCGACTGTACGCTTGGTGGCGGTGGGCACGCGGAAGCAATACTTGAGCTAACCGGCCCATCGGGTAAGTTGCTCGGAATTGACTGGGATTCGCAAGCGGTTAAAACAGCGAAACAAAGACTTTCGCGCTTCAAGAATCGCTGTACATTAATCAACGCGTCATATATCGAAGTAAAACAAATTGCTTATGAAAAAGAATTTTTTCCGATACACGGCGTCCTTCTTGATCTTGGCTTATCTTCAGATCAGTTGCAAGATTCAGGACGTGGATTTTCTTTCCAGGTTAATGAACCGCTAGACATGCGCTATTCAACGGAAGAAAATGAATTAACAGCAGAACAAATTATAAATCTCTGGCCGGAAGAAAAAATCAAACAATTGCTCATAGAAAACGCAGAAGAACAATTTGCCGGGAGGATCGCTAGAAATATTGTTGCTCGGCGTCAGAAACAAAAAATTTTAACCACGCTTGATCTGGTCGGCATCCTGGTAAAGTGCGTGCCGGCGCGGAAAACGAGGATTCATCCGGCAACAAAAACTTTTCAGGCATTGAGAATGGAGGTCAATCATGAGCTGGCCAATATCAAGTCAGTTCTGCAAGACATTTTTGAAATTGCAGGTCCTGGCACTAAGATAGGAGTAATTTCTTTTCATTCACTTGAAGATAAAATAGTAAAGCAGTTTTTCAAAGAAAAAAGCAAAGGGTGCATTTGTCCGATTGAACTTCCGGTTTGCCGCTGCGAGCACGAAGCGGAAATAAAAGTATTAACTAAAAAGCCAATAATACCAACATTAGAAGAAATTGCGGAGAACTTTCGTTCTAGATCCGCGAAACTGCGGGTCGCGGAAAAAATTTAATAATATTTATGACAAAATATCTTCACACCACTAAGCAGGAAAATATTGGCAATACAAAAATGAAACTGCGTAAATTCTCAAAACCAATAATGTTTTTCTTTCTTGGGACAGTGATTGTCGCTTCGGTGGCCATTTATCTTTTTGAAGTCAATTATATTTCGGCTAAGGGATTTTATATGAGAGATTTGGAAAAACAAATTTCTGATGTGCAATATGAGAATGAAAAATTACAGTTGCAGGCCGTTGACATGAGATCAATGACAGATTTGTCGCAAAAGATTGAACAGTTGGGAATGGAACCGGTTGATGAAATTACTTATTATGACACAGTCGGACAAGTGGTAGCGAGGAAATAGTAACGCGAATATGAGGCCACGCGAATGACGCGAATTAGATAACAGGATTAAAATGAGCTACCGGAGGGTGGCTGTTTTTAATATTGAAAAAAGATTGATTCTATAGTACTATTGGCATGAAGTTGAGATAACAAAGAAATTATGTTTGAAGTGAAAAACAATAAAAAATCAGCCCGTCTTGGGATTTTAAAAACGCGGAAAGGCGAAATCAGAACTCCCTGCTTCATGCCGATAGCCACCAAGGGTGCGATCAAAACTATTAGCGCAGAGGAAATTAGGTTACTCGGGCCTGATATTATCCTTGGAAATACCTATCATCTGATGTTGCGGCCAGGTTCCGAAGAAATAAAAAAACTTGGCGGCCTGCACAGTTTTATGGATTGGGACAAGCCGATTCTGACTGATTCCGGCGGGTTTCAAGTTTTTTCTTTGGCGCATATCCGCAGGTTGAAAATTGACGGCGTTACTTTTAATTCTCATATTGACGGCCGGGAATATTTTTTGTCGCCGGAAAAATCAATTGAGATTCAAATGAATATTGGTTCTGATATCATGATGGTGCTGGACGAGTGCGTGAAA
Source organism: uncultured Gammaproteobacteria bacterium (assembly GCA_964590105.1). GTDB lineage: Bacteria > Patescibacteriota > Patescibacteriia > UBA11705 > JABHMO01 > JABMRF01. Next base: position 412,058 of record CAZPYM010000001.1, on the reverse strand, counting down.
TTGCCGGCTGAACGCGAGTATTTGGAAAAATCAGTTGAAGTAACTACGACCTGGGCCCGGCGATGTAAATCTTTTTTTCGTAAGCAGTTTGATGGAATGAACTCAGTTAACCAAGTTAATCAAGTTAATCAACTCAATCAACCAAATAAACCTTTATTGTTTGGAATAGTGCAGGGAGGGCTGGAACAAGATTTGCGCGAAAAAAGCGCTTCAGATTTAATAAAAATCGGTTTTGACGGCTATGCGGTCGGCGGTTTGTCAGTCGGGGAAACTGAGCAACAAATGTGTTCAGTTCTTGATTATCTTTGTGAAAAATTGCCGGCAGACAAACCCCGTTATTTAATGGGAGTTGGCTATCCTCATCAGATTGTTGAAGCTGTTCGCCGTGGCATTGATATGTTTGACTGTGTCATCCCGACTCGCGAAGCTCGCCATGGCCGGTTGTTTTATTGGAATCCTGAATTTTTCAGCGGCGGAAAAAATCTCCTTGAACTGCTGGAAAACAGTCGCGAGTTTTATAAAACAATAAATATCCGAAATGAAGAATTTAAATTTGATTTAACGCCAATTAATTCTGACAGCAAATTTCCTGAACTGCGAAACTATTCCCGCGCATATCTTCGTCACATATTCAGCGTCGAGGACCCGTTGGCACAGCGCCTGGCGTCTTTGAATAATCTGGAATTTTATCTTAGTTTAATGGAAAAAATAAGGGGCACATTGGAGTAATACTCTGTCCGTACAATGGGCTTCAAATAAAAGTTATCGTTGACAAAACGTATATATTAATGTAAATTAAAATATCAAGGAAATGGGAAGAAATCATGAGCACATTGCCAGCAGTGATTTATATGATGTTGATGCTCTGCACATATCGTTCGCAAATACGCAAATTGTACCTTACCAAAGATCCATTCGTCGTATCGTTCAGCTATTTCAGCTTTGCGCTCATGGCCGTGGCCCTGCGCATCACGCAGATAGGTATTGTGATCCTGTAGACCTGGAACTTTGCGGCGATCTGCTTGGAATTGGCGGAAATGACTGTGCTTGCCCGATTAATAATCGTTGTCAGTTAAATCATTTACTATCGCAAAAAAGAGGAGGCTAAAATGCCCACTGAAATGATTTTGCTCGTTGTCGCAGGGTCGGTTGCAGTTCTGCTAATGGTTTTCAGAAAGCAAGTGGCAAAGTTCTTGAAAGTTCCGAAAAAACAAGAACGCGATCAGAAACAGAAATATACGGACGCAATCGTTGCCTGCGCGGCCAAGGCTCATTGGCTGGATTCTTGGCCGAATCCGGCTGAACTTTGTCAGTATATTGAGAATTTACCAAGAAGTGTAACCTCCAATAAAATGACTTTGGTGAAAAAAGTAGCCAAGCGTTTTCGGTTCAGCGGTTTCCGAGACGCTTCAAGAGCGCTGCATCGGCTAGAAAAGGATGTTTTGCCTGCTGCGACGGTAATGATGAAGAAAAAGAAAATAAAATGAACAGAAATGCTCTGCCACAGCAGGGCGTTTTTTTAATTTGCTAAATTTGATGATTTTGGTATACTGGAAATCAGAAACTAGAAATTTGAAATTAGGGTAGCCTACTCCCTACTTACAGTACGGACGCAAGACTTTGCATCTCTACTCACGATTGCCGACTTAATTTTAGAAAATATGAATGACGACAAATGGCAGGACATTTTACTTAAAGTCAAAGAAAAATTTACAATTGAAGAGCAAACAACAGCAGAAGATCTGGAAATTGAAAGAAGTAAAATAGAAACAGTTATTTTCAGTTCACCGATTGGCAGAATTAAAATGGTTAGAACCACGACTCCGCGCGTTCTGGACAAAAAAACCGTTTATTCCAGGCGGGCCGGTTCTGATATGGCGGTGCAGTATGATTATTCAGACACAGAGTTTGTTCAGAATTTAAAAATATTCAAATGGGACGACCTGCAGGAGGATTGGGTCAAGGCCAGTTTGGATTTATAATTAAATTAATAATTTGCTGTTTATGAAGCGATCAATCAAATTAGGGGGGACAATTTTAATGGCAACGATAATTTTGCTGGCTGTGAGCGCTTGCGCGGCAAAGCCGGAAAAAGTGTTACAAAAAATGATGAGCGCGATGGCCGAAGCGCAGACATTTGATTTGTCTTTGAAGTTGGGAGCTTTTGGCCAGTTTCCTCAATTGACAACCCTGAATTTTGAAGAAGCAAAGATGTTGCCGGGCTCAATTCTTGTAGATTTAAGTGGACCAATTGATTTAACTAAGGATTTGCAGTATCAACTAGCTGGATCAGCAAAATATAAGCTTCAGGATACGTCACTCGAGTTTCTCGGTGATCTTATTTATAAGGATGCTACTCTTTACTTTCGATTGACGCAGGTTCCAAAGGTCAAAGCAGCTGACTTGTCTAATTTAAAAGATAATTGGTATAAATTTGATTTTGGGGCGTTTGGTCTTGGCAATCAACTTGGGGCAGATGAAAAATCAGGCCTTGATGAAGCCAAAAAGAAAAAAATCCAAAAGCTGGTGGCTAAGACAGATTTTTTTGAAGTAATCTCTGATAATGGTATTGACATGTTAGACAACATAACAGTTCATCATTACAAAGTGAAAATTAATAAAAGCGAAGTAAGGAAATTTTTTCAGGAAACAGCTGAAATTATGGAAGAGAGAAAGCTGACTGAACTGGAGATTGGCGAGCTGGAAAAAAATTTGGAAGACTGGAGCAAGCTGGAAGGACAAGTCTGGGTCGGCCAAAACGATTGGTATTTGCGCCGGCTGGAAGTCGCCACTCAGGCTGAGGCAGGAAGTGATGCTCTGCATTATGATATTGCTCTTGAATTAACGGATTTTAATAATAAAGTCAGTATCAGTAAACCTGGAAATGTGCGCGAATTCAACATGGCGGATATTTTTCTGCCGCAACTTGAAAAAACCTTGCCTTCAATTGACGCCCCCGGAGATGAAACAATCAGCATTGAAGATCAATTAAAGCAAATACAAAATATGGATCCTGCAGAATTGGAAAAACAATTGGAAAATTTAAAACAAGAATTAGGAACAATAAATAATAACTAAAAAATTTATGGATCTTTTTTATGTAATCGGAGTGATAGTTTTTATTATAATTATCAGTCTGCGCCAGGTAAACGCTTATCAGCGCGGCGTGATGTTTACCATGGGGCGATTTACCGGAGTGAAAAATTCCGGCTGGCGCATTGTTCTCCCGGTTTTTCAGGGGATGACTAAAGTGGACATGCGCGTCAAAGCAGTGGACGTGCCTGACCAAAAGGCGATTACCAAGGATAATATTTCAGTCGGGGTGAACGCGGTTATTTATTACAAAGTGTCGGACGCTTCAAAAGCCATTCTTGAAGTTGAAAACTTTTTTTACGCGGTTTCTCAGTTGGCCCAGACAACTATGCGCAACGTGGTCGGCGAGGTTGAGCTGGATGAACTTCTAAGTCAGCGAGAAAAAATTTCTGAAAAAATTAAAACTATTGTGGACAAGGCCACTGATCCGTGGGGAATCAAAGTTGAAAATGTTGAATTGAAAGATGTGTCATTGCCCGAGAATATGGAGCGTACCATTGCCAAGCAGGCGGAAGCGGAGCGCGAACGCCGGGCGGTGATTATTAAAGCCGAGGGAGAGGTGGCGGCCGCGGAAAACATGGCCAAAGCCGCGAAAATGTTGTCCTCCGCCGACGGAGCTCTGCACCTTAGAACCTTGCAGTCAATCAATGATTTGAGTTCCGACCAGTCAAATACAGTTATCTTTGCTTTGCCTCTGGAGGTTCTGCGCGCGGTTGAAGGGTTTACAAAATATATCAGCAAGGACAGAGAAAATAAAGCTTAAGTTTTGTTTTATATTCAGCGGGTGGCGGGAAAGCGGCCTGCTTTTTTTCCGCAAGTGATTTTGGTATAATGAAAGTATATTATGACTGCGATATTGATAAAGAAAAAAAGAAAAGAAAAATTTTATCCCGGCGTTTATGGCCAGACACATCAGCACAGGCGCGATTACCGGCTGGCTCTTTTGATGATTTTTTTTGCGCTTTTTGGTTTAGCGATAATATCCCGATTGGTCAAGTTGCAAATAATCGAACATCCGTCTTATCTGGCGATTGCTTCCGGGCAGCATGAAATTTTTAAGCAACTATATCCAAATCGAGGCACGATTTATGAACAGGACACGAAAGGTCAATCAGTTGACGGAGAACAGCAGTTGTATCCTGTGGCAACTAACAAAAGCATGTATTTGCTCTATGCGGTGCCAAAAGACATTCAGGACATAGCGGCGGTAATGCAGGTTTTGAAGGAAGTGTTTGAAGTAAAGGATGAAAAAGATGACAAGAAAAATGTTGATTTAGAAAATGCAGATCAAATTGTAAGCGAGCCTGAAAATGAGGTTGAAAAAAACGTTGCCATTGAATCCGAAGAGCAGGGCGCGGCGCTGATTGAAAATTGGTTGCTTAAATTAAACAAGAAAGATGATCCTTATGAACCGCTGAAACATTTGGTTAGCGAGGAACAAATAGAAAAAATAAAACAATATAATTTAGAAGGCATATCCTGGACCAAAGAATTAAGTCGTTATTATCCGGAAAAAAACATCGGCAGTCAGGTGATTGGTTTTGTCGGCAAGCAAGCGGAAAACAACATGCTAAAAGGTTATTATGGTATAGAGGGCTGTTATGACAAGGATCTGGCTGGAGATTCTGGTTTTTTGCGTTCAGAGCTGGATAATTTTGGCCGCTGGATAGCGGTCGCCGGCAGAGATTTTCGCAAGGCGGAAGATGGTCACGATCTGGTGCTGACCATTGAAAAATCCGTGCAATATTTTGCTTGCGATCAACTGAACAAATATGTTGTTCAGTTTGGCGCTGAGAATGGAAGTCTTATTGCCATGGATACAAGCACCGGCGCCATTATTGCCATGTGTGTTTCGCCTGATTATGATCCGAATGAATATAATAAGGTGGAAGAAATTAATATTTTTAATAATCTGGCCATCAGCAACAGTTACGAGCCTGGTTCAGTAATGAAGCCGATCACCATGGCGGCGGCGCTTGACACCGGCAAAGTTGATCCATTCACCGGCTATCAAGATACCGGCGAGTTGATTATTTCAGGATATTCAATAAAAAATTCCGATTTAAAAGCCAATGGCTGGCAAACCATGACACAGGTTTTGGAAAAGTCATTAAATACCGGTGCTGTATTTGCCGCCCGCCAAGTAGGGCTTAGCGAGTTCAAAAGATATATGGAAGGTTTTGGCTTCGGCAAAAAAACAGATTTTGATTTGTGCCATGAAAGCGAGGGCAATATAAGTTCATTAAATGATTCGAATGAAATTTATTTAGCCACCGCGTCTTTTGGCCAGGGGATTACTGTTACGTCGTTACAACTGGTGCGCGCCTTTGCCGCTATCGCTAATGAAGGAAAGTTGGTTAAACCATATATCGTGGATTCTATTATTGATAATGAGGGAAAAATAATAATGAAAACTAGCCCGATTGTATCGGGTCAGGTGATATCTGCGCAAACTGCGAAACTTTTAGGTAGTATGATGGTATCTGTTGTTAATTCCGGCCATGCGAAAAAAGCCGCGGTTAAAGGCTATTTGGTTGCCGGCAAAACCGGAACCGCGCAAGTCCCTGACTTGGAAAAAGGTGGATATGGCGATAAAACTATTCATACTTTTGCCGGATTTGTTCCGTTTAACAAACCAAAATTTGCCATGGTCATTAGGCTGGATAATCCATCCGCAGTCAGTTTTGCCGCTGATTCTACGGCGCCCATTTTCAGCAAGATTGCCAAATTTATTCTTGACTATTACGAAGTACCGCCGGAAGTGAAGTAAAGGGATGTTGGATAAATATTGGAACGAATATTGGAACAAATATTTAACGAATATTGCACAGATATTAGAACAAATATTGAATAAATATTGGAACGAATATTAAAAACAAATATTGGTGTAATATTTGTGTAATATTAGTGCAGTATTTTATATATTTCTTGACCTTTGACCCCTGAATTGCTATAATTACGAAACATGAAACAGCTTTTAGAGAAAATACTGGCAATATTTGCCCGGGCCATTATTCGAAAATATCAGCCGAAAATTATAGGCATTACCGGCTCAATGGGAAAAACTTCCGCCAAAGAAGCAATTTTTGCTGTTTTAAAAAATAAATTCAATGTTCGAAAAAATATAAAAAATTATAATAACGAAATCGGCGTTCCACTGACAGTCATCGGCGTTGAAAGCGGCGGTCGATCGCCAATAAAGTGGGGTTTGGCGTTCTTTCAGGCATTAAAATTGATATTAATTAAAGATAAGGAATATCCTGAACTATTAGTTTTGGAAATGGGAGCTGACAAGCCTGGCGATATTGAATATCTGGTTAAATTATTTCCCTGCGATATTAGCGTAGTAACAAGAATTGGGCCGGCTCATTTGGAAGCATTTAAGACAGTTGAAAACATTGCGCGCGAAAAACAAAAAATAGTAACGCATTTGTCAAAAGACAAACTGGCGGTTCTAAATTGCGACGACCCTTTGGTAATGGAAATGCACAAGAGAACAAAGGCGCGCGTAATATTTTTTGGATATAATGAAGCGGCAAATGTGCGGGCGATTGATATGCTTTATCACGGCGCAGGACTTGATCTGGCCGGAATAAAGTTTAAGATCGTTTACAGCGGCAGCGCGGTGCCGGTTTTTTTGCCGGGCGTGGTCGGCGCTCATCAGATTAATTCCGCTCTAATTGCGGCCGCGGTCGGTATCGGACTTGGCATGAATTTGATAGAAATTTCCGAGGGATTGAAAAATTACAAAGCGCCAAAAGGCCGCATGAATCTTATTCAAGGAAGGGAAACATTGATTATAGACGACACTTACAATTCTTCTCCGCGGGCGGTTGAGGCGGCGATTGAAACTTTGCAAAAATTAAATATTGCTCAAGTGGCGCGGAAAGCGGCGATTCTGGGTGACATGCTGGAACTTGGTGAGTATACTGATGAGGCGCATTATCTGCTCGGGAAAAAGGCGGCGGAAGACGGAGTCAGCCTGCTTATTTGCGTTGGAAAGCATCGAACGAAAACAGCCGAGGGTGCTGAAGCCGGCGGTTTAACGAGAGACAAAATTATTGAGTTTGAAAATTCACAGATGGCGGCGGAAAAAATCAATGATATAATAAAGCCGGGAGACCTAATCCTGGTCAAGGGATCGCAAGGCGCCAGAATGGAGCGGTTGGTCAAGGCTCTGATGCGTGAGCCGGAACGGGCTGAAGAATTATTGGTGCGGCAGGAAGCCGACTGGCTGTAATCTCGGAATTTTTTGGAAGAATCAAAATTTAAGTTTTAAAATAAAAACCAATGCCAAGATCAATAACAATTATTACCGCAGTTGGAATAGTATTAATTCTAGTTGTGGTCGTAATGTTTCCCGGATTTTATCCACTGCGTCCTCTTGAATCAGTTTTTATCAGTGTTTGTAATAAAATCATTAAAGGGGAGCTGAACAAAGTTGAAGAAACAAATTTTGTGGGGGTGGGCGGCGTGATGATTAGACAAGATTATATTGAATGCGGAGTTGACCGGGCGGATGACGCGGGCGAGGTTTGTTACATTTCCGCGGAGGGAAGTTATCTGGGTGATGAAATGAATGACGAGTGCTACAAATGCCAATACGGCGATGAGCAAATAAAATACAAAGGCAAATTGCTTGGCAAAAGCTGTAAACCGTATCGGAAAGTCTGGAGGTGGAAATATAAAAGCATGTTTTAATAATAATTCACGGCCCTATCGTCTAGCGGCTAGGACGCCAGGTTCTCATCCTGGTAACCCGGGTTCGATTCCCGGTGGGGTCACCATATACCATTCACTCCGTTTAGGTATATGGTAAATTAGCCGATTTCTGCTTTTATTTACTGGAATATTTTTGATAGCAAGATGCAAAAATCGGAAATTACAAATTACAAAGTAAAATTAATCTAAGTTAATTAGAGCAATTTAATTACATAAATGGCAACTCGCAAATTAAATAAAAAGGAAGCTGCCGCACAGCTGTTTCGTGGCGCGCAGGAATATTACGCCAAATACCGGCCGGGCATTCCGGCGAAAGTAATGGATGTAATCATCAGACATTTTGGCGTTAAAAGGAGCGATAGGGTTTTGGATATCGGTTGCGGCACGGGTCAGGTCGCGCTGGCCATGAATGGCAGAATTAAAGAGATGGTTTGTTTTGATCCTGATCCGGAAATGTTGAAACAGGCGAGGAGGGCGACGAAAAAAACAAAAATAAAGCTGATTTGGATCAATTGCGGCATTCAAGATTTAAAAAAAATCAAGAGTAATATTGGCACTTTTAAAATAGCGACGATTTGCCGGACATTTCATTGGCTGAATCAAAAACAAGTATTGAAAGATCTTGGCGCAGTTATAGATGATGGCGGCGGCGTGGCAATTTTTGGCGACAGCAGTATTTGGACGGGAACGGAAACGTGGCAGGCGGCTGTGAGAGGAGTCGTTCAAAAGTATTTAGGAAAACAAAGGCGCGCCGGAAGCGGGATGTTTAAGCAGTCCGAAGAGCCATGGGAAAAAGTGATTGTCCTGTCTGACTTTAATAATATTAAAACGCGGCGCGTGTCAGTTGTAAGAAACTGGAATGTTGAAAATATTATTGGTTGGCTTTTATCCAGTTCTTTTGCGCGGCCCGACTATTTTGGGAAAAAGCTGGCTGACTTTAAAATAGACGTTAGAAAAGTCTTGCTGGCCATGAATTCAAAAGGTAATTTTAAAGAACGGGCTGTTTTTTCAATAATTATGGCTTCCAGAGAGCGACGATGATTGAATAATTTGCATAATATGAAAAAAAAGATATAATAATATATATGGCAAACGGCGATATTACAAATAATGATATCATGGATTTTCTTCAAACGAATATGGTTATGCGTTCGGAGTTTGCTGAATTCAAAGAAGATGTAGATAAAAGATTTGAAAGCGTAGATAAGAGATTTGAAAATTTGGAGCAAAAAGTCGGGCCTTTGGAAAATCAAATGGTAACAAAAGACTATCTTGATCGCAAGCTGGCTGATTTGGGTGCAGAAATCGGACGCAGGATAAATCGGCAAGCAGAGGTAGAGATGGATTTCCGCAAGATATTGATTGATATTTTGAGCAGAAAAGCGATTTTGGAAAATAGTGATTTGGAGCGTCTTAAAAAATTCGTATAATCTTTGAAATGGAACAAAAATCAACAAGCCGGCAAACGGTTTTTTTATTTTATGCGGGTTTACCTAGAAAACAAGGGCATTGACATTTATTCGATTATTATATAGAATAAAAAAAATAAGACATTGAACAATCAAAATCAGGGAGATAGTCATGCAAGAGCTACTGAAGGTGCGTTTTACCTGCGGTTCCGATGGGGGGATCAAGGGCAAGATTTTCAGTGATTTGGGAGCCAATGGTAATATTCCGCGCACGCGCAAGATTGTCCTCATTAATGGGTATTTTCCGGACAGGCGCAAGGCCTGGGTGGGCGAATTGCCAAAGGACGGCGAATGGTGGCTGTGCGAAGAAATTCGCGACACCAAGCCGGAAGAGATAGGCAAGGGCGCCATTTTGGTGCGTCTGCGGGAGAAGCTGACTTTTGTTAGCGAATCCAACAGCGATGATTCCGCGAACGAATCTGACCAGGAACAAGCGGCAGATTCTTTGCCTGACAACAACGCGATAGAGGCAGAAGGATGCCGGGTCAATCCGGATTCATTGTTCGTAATGCTTCGAAAGCGCGCGCCTTAATGGCCGCAAAAATTATATGCAGGAAGAATACATTTGTTCTTCCTTTTTTGTTTAATTTTAGATAAGTTGTTTAGACTTGACAAATGGCGATTATTTAGGTAAATTGTTATAATCTTGTTGTTTGACAATTATGATAAATAAGCGAAGGCAACTGTGCCGTCGCTTGTTTCCACAACAAACCAGGAGGCGTGAATGACAGAAGAGCGGAGCGTGCGTGACCAGCGCGATTTAGTGCTGGGTCCAGGAGAGTACGCATACATTCAAGATCGGACCAAGGGCGAGATCAGTATCTACGTCGGTCCGAAAACTGCAACGCTGTCGGCCAATGATTCGCCGATGATGTTTGACGGAAAAAAGTTCATTGCGGTTGAATTACCCAATGCCAAGATGCAATTCGTGGTGGCGCCAGACGGTTGGTATGTCGAACTTCTCAATCCGGAGAAGGACAACAAAAATCCCAATCAGGGAGGTAACCAGTCAACGCCGACGACTTTGCAGATTGGGAAAAAGATCAATGTCAAGGGGCCTTGTTCCTTTGCATTGTGGCCGGGACAAAGGGCGACCTTGGTCCAGGGTCATACGCTTCACAGCAATCAGTATCTCGTGGCGGAAGTGTACGACGCTCGAGCTGCCAGAGAGAACTGGGAAGAAGCAATCGTTGAGCAGACGTCGAAAGAAAACAGAGACAATACTGGAGATGACGGCGTCGATGGAAAGAAAGATGGAAAGAAAGTGAGTGGTGAGAACGACCAGGATGACAAAGCCGTTGAAGTCAGCGGCATATTTTCCCAGGTTCCTATGGGCTTGGCCAATGGTAAGCGTCTTATCATCAAGGGCACGGATGTTGCTTTTTTTATTCCTCCGACCGGAGTAAAGGTCAAGAAGGATGAGGCTCGGAGTTACGTCCGTGAGGCTGTGACGTTGAAGAACCTCGAATACGCGGTTTTGCTCGATGAAAATGGCCAGCAGGAGTACGTGTATGGCCCGAACGTTGTGTTCCCTAAGCCGACACAGGAATTTGTGTCCAGCAATACCGGAGAGAAAAAGTTCCGAGCTTACGAGCTTGACAGCTTGAAAGGCATCCACGTCAAGGTGATCGAAGCGTATGAAGAAAAGCTTGAAGGTGGGAAGAAAGCTCATGCAGTTGGCGATGAGCTTTTCATTACCAATCAGGTGTACATGCCGAGGCGTGAACACGCCATCATCAAGTACAGTGACAGAGAGATTCATTTTGCCGTGGCGATTCCTCAGGGTGAAGGGCGCTATGTTCTGGATCGCCGGACGAGCATGGTTGAAACTGTGCTCGGACCGAAGATGTTCCTGGCTGATCCTCGCTTTCAGGTGATGACCAAGCGAAGGCTTTCTGAAGAAGAAGCAAGGCTTTACTATCCCGGAAATGAAGAAGCCAGGAAGTACAATGAAGCGTTGCGTCGACGGGTGGCTTCGGTGCAGGCTCTTTCAGAAGCAGAAGCACTTGCGGGTGGCCTAGTTGACCCTGATGATGAATTGGGCGGCGGTGTGAAGCCGCGCTCTTCGAGCGTGGCCAGCCGCAGAACTACTGCAAGAGAATTCGGTGGCGCACAATTCGATCGCCAGGATACGTTTACTCCGCCGCGGACTGTTTCCCTTGATTCCAAGTACGACGGCGTTGTCACGGTTCGTCCGTGGACCAATTACGCAGTCAAGGTCGTTGGGAAGGGAAAAGGAGATAAGGGCAGAGTGGTCGTCGGGCCGGAAACCATTTTCCTGGCTTACGATGAAAATCTCGAGCCTATGGTCCTGAGCAGCGGGAAGCCGAAGACTATGGACAAACTCGTCAGAACAGTGTATCTGCGGGTGCGCGGAAATAAGGTTGGCGATATCGTCAACGTGGAAACCACGGACTTGGTTCCTTGCGAAATCAAGCTCAGTTACCGTGTCAATTTCGAAGGTGAAGACACGAACAAGTGGTTTGATGTCGAGAACTATGTGAAGTTCCTTTGCGATCACGCGAGAAGCGTGCTCAAGTCGGCGGTCAAGAAAGTTCATATCGCCGAACTCAAGGAAATGGTTACCGAGATTGTTCGGAATGCAATTCTCGGCGCCAAGTCCACGACTCCCGGCGTAGAGAGAGAAGGAATGAAGTTTGCTGAGAATATGATGCAGATCTATGACGTAGAAGTCCTGGGTTTGCAAATCATGGATCAGAATATTCAGCAGTTGTTGGGCGATGCGCAACTCAGTGCGGTCAAAACCAGCCTGGAACTGGTAGTCAAAGAGAGGCAGGTACAAACAACTGCACGACTGCAGTCATTCGCACGTGAAGAATTGAATCTGGTTAGGGAAACGGAAGTTTCCATGCATGAGGCCTCGTTGGCTCGATTGAAGGAAAAGACCGCTCTTCTGTCGGGCACAGATGAAGCTGCTCGCCAGATCGAATTGGCAAAGAAGGAATTTTCCAGAACAGTGGACAGTGATGCGCAAGCTCATGATGCAGAAATCAAGACCAAGAGGCAGGAAACCGAGATTGTTTTGACCGCGGCCAGAATGGAAGCGGCCAAACAGCAGCTGGAAGAAGAGGCTGCAATTGCCGACGGGCGTCGAACGATCAGATCAGCTGACAGTAACGTTGATTTGCAGATCCGCAAGGATCAGCAGGCGCTGGCGCTGGAAGCTCATGAAGCGGAGGTAAAGGCGGCAGTGGCGATTGCTACTGCTTTTAGTCCTCAGCTGGTGGCAGTACTGGAGCAACTTACGCAGACTGAGGTGGCGAAGCTGGTGGCTGACAACTTCTCCGATTTGTCGATTCTCGAAGGCAAGTCCCCCATGGCCATTGCCTCCAGGATTATCAATGAGTTCCCTCGTTTGCAGGGATTACTGCCCCTCATCAAGGAGTGGGCTGACGGAAAATCTAGTGGTGGAAGCGCGCCTAGCGCGTAGAAACCTGTGATTATGTAGCAAGAATCCCCGACTTACATCGTGAGTCGGGGTTTTTTATTTTATATGAACGGTTTTAATTTGATAAAGTAATAATATTGCCAAATCTGAAAAAATTATATATACTCTAATCAAGAAAGAAAGCATACATAAATATGATAAATTTTGAAGGACCAATTGAAAGAAAAGACAGTGGAATGGAAACAGTTCTGCCAGGATTAGAATCTGCGCTTAGGGAAACATCCTTGGAGGATCGGAGAATTTTTCGTCAGCTTTCCGAGCAGTTAAATGGATTTTTATTTGAGGGAAGAGAATCTTTATGAACGACGCTCAAGTAGCTCAAATCGAAGGGCTGTTAAAAAATTCAGAGTTAGATAATCGTTCGCAAGAGTTAATGCGCCAGTTTTTTAATTCCATTTCAGAACAGCCGCAATATCCAAAAATTGTCAGTCTATTGGAAAGATTTCCTTCTGTGTTTGAAAATTTTTGCAAATGCTTTCAATTAAAACGCGATTTTATTAAACAAGGAAAAAGTGAAGAAGATTGGAATAAATTTTTGGGCAAAGAAGAAGAGGTTTTTGATCGAGTTGAAGGGACGGAGGGGGAGTAGTAAGTAATAAGTAGTGAGTAACCCCGGTGGTGAAGTTTGAGATTGAAAGAGGAAAAACAGGGAAGTCCCGTCAAGGCGGGAGCTTTTTTTTTCTTCCGCTAAACCTGTCTGCCTTTGGCATGTGGTGGATATTGTTTCGTTGTTTTATTGTTTTCTTACCACTAGGTTCTATTTCAAGGAGTTATCCACAGCCGGACTTGTTGTTCGTGTTTTGTTCGGTTATAATAAGAATATACGAACAGAAACCGAACTAATCAATTAACCAACAAATCCTATGACTTTAACTAAAAGACAATCAGAAGTACTCAAATTCGTAAAAACATTTATCAAAGATTATGACTATTCTCCCAGCTATCGTGAAATAGCTGAGGCTCTGGGCTTATCTTCGCCCGCGACTATTCACCAACATTTGCAGACATTGAAAAGCAAAGGCTATCTGGATATGGAGGCGGATTCAGCGCGTGGGCTCGCCTTGACCAGCAAGGTTATGCGGCTCGCCAAGTCGATTGAATTGCCTTTGGTCGGCTTAATCACTGCCGGAGAGCCTATCGAGGCTTTGGAAGAGCATGAAACAATTGCCGTGCCCGCTGATCTGGTGCCTGATGAAAATGCCTTTGTCTTGAAAGTCAGCGGAGAGTCAATGATTGACGAAGGGATTTTGAGCGGTGATTATGTTGTGGTGGAGAGAAATCATTCTCCTAGAAACGGAGATGTGGTGGTGGCTTTGCTTGACAATGCTTTTGCCACTTTGAAAACTTTTTATCGTGAGACAAACCGGATTAGATTACAGCCTGCAAATTCTTCCATGTCGCCGATTTACTGCAAAGACGTAGCGATTCGTGGCGTAGTCCGGGCAATTATTCGCAAATTCGCGTGAGAGGCTACGAATTACGAATCCGCTACAAATCTACTAATTATTACTAATAATAACAAATAAACAAATAAAAAGTTTTTTATGGGAGAGAAAGACAAAAATAAAACAGAAATCATTTATAAAGATTTAAGTTTTGAAATAATTGGAGCTTTGTTTGATGTTTATAATGAATTAGGACCGAGACATCCTGAACGAATATATTGTAATGCAGTGGAACAAGCATTAAAAAATAAAGGACTGAAATTTAATCAACAGTTGTATTGTAAGATTGAATATGAAGGAAAGAGGGTTGGCCTCTACTATCCGGATTTCGTTGTTGAGAATAAAATGGTTTTGGAATTGAAAGTACGGCCAAGGTTTTCAAAACAAGATTTTGCCCAAGTGAAAAAGTATTTAAAAGTGGAAAATTTAAAATTGGGCATATTAGCGACCTTTTGTTCTGACGGAGTAAAATTTTCTCGTGTAGTAAATTTATATTAATCTCAATTTGATTGCTGAATTCGTAGCTATTCGTAGATTAGTAGCGGATTCGTAATTAGTAGCCTATATGTGCGCCGGAATAACTTTTCCAATCGATACAATTAAACCAAATGAACTGGACCAGTTTTTCACGCCGGAAGAGTTTGGAAAACAAAGAAAAGGCGATTCAGTACAAACTTTTTTCTGGCAGAACAAGCCTTTCTTGCCAGCAGAAGATGAGAGCGGTGAAATCCATCTTTATCACTGGGGAAACAGAGACAAGTTTTTCAAGATGCCAAAAACCGGCTGGGCAAAAATTGAATCGGTTCAGGACGGGCTTTGGGACTGGCTGGCGCCGAAAACAGTTTGGATACCGAGCTTGATGGGTTATGAAAAAAGAAAATGGTTTAGAACGCCGGAAGGAATTAAGGGTGTTCGCGTTCGTTATCACAATATAACCCGGGTGTATTTATTGACAACAAAAGCCAATCAGCAATTTCTGCAGTATACCGGGCATGATCGCATGCCTATGGGGAAAATAATTTATTTAAAATAATTAATAAGGCGGCGGGGTTGAATATTTAATAAGCATGGATATTTAACCCTTTCGCCAAGGAAAAGCATATGAGCAAAAGAAAACTCAAAAAATTATTCAGAAATCTTCGTGGTCTTTGGGAAGACCTAACTATTTACGTTTAATAATGCGACTTTCACGGATCCCCTGCGGATTTAACGTATAAAAAATCTGCTTGTTGATTTGTGTGTCCGCAATAATATGAAAAGTACTTTTATTCCCCTTACTCCGGAATTAATTATTAAAATCAAAATCTAATTATGGAAACAGAGGAGATTAAACAATCAATTCTAAAATTTTTAAGAAGATTAATGGATTAGTGTTGCTTTTCAGAATATATGCTCGAAACAATTAACCAACAAGTTGAGGTTTTAGTTGCATTTATGAAGGGCAAGGTTCTTCCTTTGTCTTTTAGTTGGGATAATAAAAAATACTCAATCAATAAGGTTAATTTGGTTCACAGTGAGCGAATCGGCCATGACAAATGTTATTTTTTTTCTGTCAGCGCGGGCGAAGACAGTTTTAAACTTTGTTTTTATACGGAGAGCAGCCGATGGGTTTTGGAAGAAGCATACTATACTTAAACTCTAAATAGCGCTATTTGGATTTAATAAATTGGGAAATTTTAAATTTAGAGTTTTATGCGCGTTATTTTCCATGTTGATATGGATTCTTTTTTTGCCAGCTGTGAGCAGCAAGCCTGCCAGAGTTTGCGCGGCCGGCCAATAGTTGTTTGCGGAAAACAAGGGTCGCGTTCGGTGATTGTTGCTTCATCTCGGGAGGCAAAGAAGCTCGGAATCAAAACTGGAATGCTGCCATTTGAAGCAAAAAAAATTTATCCCGCAATAATTTTTGTTGAGCCGGACGGCGCCAAGTATGAGAATATCAGCCGTCGGCTGATCGTCATATTAAAAAAATACACTGAAGCAGTGGAAGTTTTCAGCATTGACGAAGCATTTTTGGACATGACCGGCTATGTGAAGACTGAAGCAGAGGCCGTTAGCCGGGCAAAAAAAATAAAAATTGAAATTGTGCGCGAGCTCGGCGAAGTTGTTACCGCCTCCGTTGGTATCGCGGGAAATAAATTGCTGGCTAAATTAGCCTCTGATATAAATAAGCCGGATGGGCTTTTTTTGATTAATGAACAGAATCAGTTAGAAGTTTTGAATTATTCAAAGCTAACTGATTTTTGTGGTATCGGGCGCCGGCTGGAAAAACATTTGCTTTCTTTGGGCATTGATAGCGTGATTAAATTGAGAGAACAACCGCTTGTTTTGCTTCAGCAAATATTTGGAAGTTTTTGCGGTCAGAAATTGTATAATATGGCGCGGGGACTGGATGATTCGCCGGTTACCCCATATTTTATCGAGACGGCCGTGAAATCAGTCGGCCGGTCATATACTTTGCCTCGAAATACTTTTGACAAGCAAGAAATCTTGGTGGTCTTGCTTCATTTGTGCGAAAAAGTCGGCCGCGAATTGCGGCGTTTGAAATTGACCGGCAGGACGGTTGTGATTTATTGGCGGTATGCTGATTTTACTCACGCCGGAGCGCGCCAGACTTTTGCCCGCCATCTTAATGACAGCGCCGTCTTCTTCCAGTTTGGCGAAGCAAAAATAAGCAAGTTCAGGTTGGCGCGGGCAGTGCGCCTGGTTGGCATTCAGGTGAGCAATTTGCAGGATGCCGGTTTTTGCCAGTTGCCGCTTTGGTTAGCTGATCGCAAAAGGACCGAACTGATTCCGTTTCTTGATAAAATAAACGATCGTTATGGAGAATTAACAGTCAAACCGGCATTTTTGTTAAAACTCAATAAACTTCGGAAAAAGGTCGGAGGTTTTAGGTTGCGAGATTGATTGGTTATGTTATAATTTTATTGCAAAAGATAAATAAGAATAATTTTATGTGCGGTTGCTGTTGTAAAGCAAAAGCCAAGCCAAAGAAAAAGGCGAAAAAAGCCCAAAAATAGCTTGGCCCAGGAGGGGATCAACTAATTCACAGTTGGTCTCTTTTGTTTATAAGCATAATTTGCTATAATTCCATTATATGAATCAGGCGACAGTGGACAAGTTTTTAGCCAAATTAATTGGCACGGGTTTGTTTTATGCTCCATCGCGGCAGGATGGTCAAGTTAAGGTTTTGCCAATCGAGGATCAGCGACAGATTGACTGGTCGGGCGACATGCCTGTTAACTCATTCAAAAATATTTTTCTGCCGGCCAGTGAAACATTGTTTGAAAACAATAAGGCGATTTTTGAAAATGAAAATAAAACGTTTGTCTGGGGTATGAATGTTCTGGATTTGCAGGCTTTGACTTTGTTTGAACAGGTTTTTGAAAAAGATATTTATTTTCAGCGGCGCCGGCAGAATATTTTTGTTTGCGGCTACACCGGTGGGCTGGAAGCGGATTATCGCAGATATAAGGCACAGCACTTGAGCTATGAAGAAAATATTTTGGAACATTTAATTTTTGATGTTTTTATAGAGAAGCAAAAAGACGGTAATTTTCTGGCATTTTCCGGTTCAGAAAAAGGCCAGCAACTTCTGGAAGAAAATGGAATTACTGATTATGAAAATATTGAATTTGCCGGAATTATTCCGCAAAAAGGAGTCAATCCGGTGATTGCGGCCAAAAGGCTGGCCATTGAACAAAGCGCAGAAGACCCGATTTGGGATGAATTGGCACAGACATGCCTGGCCTGCGGCAAATGTTCGATTGTTTGCCCGACTTGTTTTTGTTTTGATGAAAAAGATAAAGCTGAATTTGCAAATGTAAAAAAAGTCCGGCAGTGGGGCAACTGTTTTTATCCGGAGTTTTCCAAAGTCGCCGGCGGCCACAAAGATTTGGATTCAGTCAAAAAGAAATTATATTTTTGGTATACTCACAAGTTTGTCCGTATTCCTGACGAATATAATTATTACGGTTGTGTTGGTTGCGGACGCTGTGTCCGCGTTTGTCCGGTGGGAATTGATATTGCAAAAAATATTCAGCGTTTGAAAAAGGAAAAATCATGAAGAATTTTTTTGAATTAAAACCCGCGCGAGTCATCAAGGTAATCAATGAAAATCCGATTACCCGGACTTTGCGTTTGCAAATAAAAAACCAGGAAAAATTTCAATTTCTGGCTGGCCAATTCATGATGATCGGCTTGCCAGGATTTGGCGAATGCCCGATTTCAATTTCTTCAAACCCCAAAGAAGCGGCCAAGTCTTTTAGCTTGACTATCCGCGAAGTGGGTGAATTGACTGTTAAACTTAACAGATTAAAACAAGGTGAAACAGTCTATGTGCGCGGACCGTTTGGCAATGGGTTTCCGTTGGTCAATAAAAGTTTAATTTTAATTGGCGGCGGCTGCGGTTTTATTCCTCTCCGAAGCGTTTATGAAGAAAATAAAAGCAGAAAAGACATTAAGCTCCAGATATTATTTGGCTGCGCTACTCAAGATTCCCTGGTTTTTAAAAAAGAATATTCAAAGATAAAAAATAAGCATGATTTTAATTTAATATTGGAAAAAGAAACAATGCCCGGCTTTTCTTCGCAAAAAGGATTTGTCACGGATTTAATTAAAAAGAAAAAGTTATTGAATGACGCGTTGGTTTTTATTTGCGGGCCGGAAGTGATGTATAAATACGTGGTCAAAGAATTACTGGTAAAAAAAGTTAAGCCGGAAAATATTTATTTTTCTTTGGAAAAAAGAATGCATTGCGGGCTCGGTGTTTGTCAGCACTGCGCCATTGGCACAAAGTACGTTTGTAAGGATGGTCCGGTGTTTAATTATGAGTTTTTAAGTAAAAATAAGTACTTATGAATATTCAATATCAGGAGAAAGTCCCCGCGTATGTGTTTGTTTTTGTTATGCTTTTGGTTTCCTGCTTGATTTTTCTGACGGCCTTAGTTTCTCAATTTACTTCAAAGGCGGTTCCTTTGACCATGCCGGCAAAAATCATTCTTGGGATTGTTCTGTTACTTAGCGTAGTTGTTCTGATTTCTTTTAGAGAACTGGTAATTACTGTCACTGAAAATCAAATAATTTTGGGTTTTGGTTATTTTAAAAAAAAGTTTTATCTGGGCAATATAGAAAAGATTGAAATTAGCGAATATAAATTTTCAAATTATCTTGGCTATGGTATTCGTTATGGCCGGGACAAAACTATCGGCTACACGCCGAGAGGCGGTAAGGGGCTAAAAATTAAATTTAAAAAGGAAAAACGCGCATATTTTTTTATTTCAGAAAGGCCGGAAGAATTGAAAATGCTTTTAGAAAAATTAAAATAACTATGGCTGATAAAATCAAAATCGCGATTATTCCCCTGACCGCCTGCGAAGGATGCTGTATGGCGATTTTGGATTTGCCCGGGAAATTGCTACAACTGACGAAAAAAATTGAAGTGGTTAATTTCCGTTTGTTTGAAGAAGCCGCTCATTCAGATGACGAAAGATACGCCATTGCTTTTGTTGAAGGTAGTCCTCTGACCAGTGAAGATATCAGTGTTTTGCAACGAGCGCGAAAAAACTCTCAGTACTTGATTTCAATCGGATCTTGCGCGCATATGGGCGGGATTTACCACATGAAGCAATATCATGACACGAAAAAGATTCATAATTATGTTTATCAGGGAAAAGAGGGAATCGAAAATATTGATGTCAAGCCGCTTAGCGCCTATGTAAAAGTTGATTTTTCTGTGCCAGGCTGCCCAATTACCGGCCAAGAATTTTATGATTTTGTTTATCAGCTGTTAATTGGCAAAGCTCCGGCCATAACGCAAAATCCTGTTTGTTATGAATGTCAAATTCAGGGAAGGGAGTGTGTTTTGCAAAAAGGCCAAGTTTGCTTGGGGCCAATTACCCAGGGTGGTTGCGGCGCTATTTGTTTGAAGTCAAAACAAGGCTGCTGGGGATGCCGCGGCTTGGTTGAAGACGCGGAAGTCAGCAATTTAATAAAAAAATTAAGAGAAAAATATTCAGACAAGGAAATTACTAAGTATTTTGAGGTTTTTGGGGTGAAAGAATTGATCAATAAGTAAAAAATATGCAAAAAAAATATGTAAGAGCCGGCGTAGGGATTATGTTGCTTATAGAAAATAAGGTTTTGTTGGGCAAAAGACATGATGATCCTGAAAAAGCTTCTTCAGAATTGCATGGAGAGGGAACTTGGACTTTTCCCGGGGGCAAAGCAGATTTTGGCTTAACTTTAGTTGAAAATGTAAATAAAGAGCTTATGGAAGAAACCGGTATTAAGGTTAATTCATTAAAATTACTCAGTATAACAGATGAGATAGTTCCGGATGCGCATTTTACAACAATTGGTTTTTTGTGTACAGATTTTGAGGGAGAAGCAAGAGTTTTAGAGCCGGATGAAATTACACAATGGAAATGGTTTGATTTAAGCGAACTGCCATTGAATATTTATCCGGCATCAAAAAAAATGATTGATAATTATAATGATAATGTGATTTATAGGATTTAAATTTATGAAAACTATTCAAATTGGCCACATTGCAAAAACCGAAGGCCACTTAAGCTTTATCGGTGCCATGCTGAACAATGATTTTGCGCAGGCGCGGATAGAAACAGTGGAGGGCGCGCGCTTGATTGAGGGGATTTTGCTTGGCCGAAAATATTATGAAGCGCCGGTAATCACTTCCAGAATCTGCGGAGTGTGTCCGATTGTTCACAATTTAACTTCCATCAAAGCAATGGAGCAGGCACTGAATATTCGGGTTACGCCGGAAATTATTTTACTTCGGAAAATGATGGAATGCGCACAAATAATTCACAGCCATGCAGTGCATGCTTATTTTTTCTCCTTTCCGGACATTGTAGGCGTTTCCAATAATTTCAATTTGATAAATAAATTTCCAAAAGAATCAAAAATTGCGCTGGAAGTCCGCGGGTGGGGGGTGCAATTGGCCCGCGTCTTGGGCGGGCGCACAGTGCATCCGATTAATAGCGTTATTGGCGGTTTTAATGTCGCGCCGGATGCCAGTGAGATGAATGAATTATTGGCGCAAAAATCAGAAATGTTAAAAAAAACTATTGGGCTTTTTGAGTTTATTATTAAACATAAATTACCGGTGTTTGAGCGCCCGACAAACTATGTCAGCCTCAAATCGAATAAAGAATATGCGGTTTATGATGGCAAAATATATTTTTCCGACAATGACAGTTATGATAGCGCGGAAACATTCTTGCGCGATGTTCGCGAAATTGTTTTGCCTTATGAAAAAGTTAAGCGTACTCAGCATTTAGGGCGAGCATTCATGGCTGGCGCTTTGGCGCGTGTGAATAATAATTTTGTTCAGCTGAATCCGGAAGCAAAGAAAGCCTGGAATAAATTAAAAATTAAATTACCGTGCTATAATTCGTTTTACAATATTCTGGCTCAGGTGGTGGAGATTATTCATTGCATTGAACAAATTGAAAAAGATTTTGAGAGTTACAATAGGGTTGCCAGGAAAAAACTTTTGATCAAGTTTCTGCCAAACCCTGGCAAGGGATACGCGGTGATGGAAGCGCCGCGCGGTCTTTTGTATCACGAATATGAATTGGACAAGCAAGGCACTATTTTACACTGCAACGTAATTACTCCGACCGCAATGTTTTTGGCTAATCTGGAAAAAGATTTGGAAGAATTATTGCCGCAAATCAAAAAATTTTCGGACAAGAAACAAAAGGATTTAATTAAAACTCTAATTCGCGCTTACGATCCTTGTATCAGTTGCGCGACCCACTAGTATGCATGACCTTCACGTTGCCGATAAAATCCACAAGCTGGTAGTTGAACAAGCAAACAAAAACAATCTCAAGCAGGTTAAAAAGATTGTAATTGATTTGGGTTCAGTGATAGAGCACGGAGCGGATATTTCAGGGGAAAATTTAGAGTTTAATCTAAAAATGTTAAATAAGGACACCTTGGCTGATGGCGCGGAAATAATTATCAATCGCGTTGACGGCTATGATTGGAAGTTGGTTTCCATTTCCGGCGATGAAAAATAAAATCGCGACAATAAAAAGTGCGGATTTGAAAAACAAACGCGTTGTTTTGCGGGTTGATTTTAATGTTCCCGTGAAAAACGGCAAAGTGATTGATGATTATAAAATTGAGCGCGCCCTGCCGACAATCAAATATCTACTGAAACAAAAATGTAAAATTGTTTTGCTTTCTCATTTTGGCCGGCCGGAGGGAAAGCGCGTCAAAAGTTTAAGCTTGGAGCCGGTTTATCGAGTTTTGAGAAAAAAATTAAAAGGAGCAAGTATTAAATTCTTCACAAAACCTTTAACCATCGGTAAAATGACATTGCCAAAAGTTGATGTTGTTGTGCTTGAAAATATCCGTTTTGACAAGCGCGAAGATGACAACAAGCCGGCTCTGGCTAGGATACTTTCAAAAATGGGCGATGTTTTTGTTAATGAAGCGTTCGCCACTTCGCACAGGGAAAACGCTTCAACCGTTGGAATAACAAAATTGCTGCCTAGTTATGCAGGGTTGAATTTTGAAAATGAAGTTAAATTTTTGAGCCAGGCTTTAAAACCGAAAAAACCGGCGGTGGCTTTGATCGGTGGCGCAAAAGTGGAAACAAAAATTTTGGTGATTAAAAATTTTTTAAAGATTTATAAGAAAGTAATGTTGGGAGGCGGGCTGGCCAATACATTTCTCGCGGCAAAAGGATATGATGTAGGCGGTTCACTTGTTGAGCCGGGCGAAATAGCAAGGGCCAAGCGGCTCTTGCAGTCAAAAAAATTGATTTTGCCGATTGATGTCGTTGTTGCAGACAAGAAGAGGCAAAAAGCAAGAGTTGAAAAAATTGGCCAGCAAAAGAAAATCTGCGGCGCAGAAGAACAGGTATTAGACATCGGCCCGGAAACAATCAAGCTCTATTCCCTGTATATTCGGTCAGCTAAAACAATTGTTTGGGCTGGGCCACTTGGATTGTTTGAAATTCCAAAATTTAGCCATGGAACCCTGGCTCTCGCAAAGTTGATTGGCGCGCGAGCTTCCGGCCGGGCGCTCGGAATTGCCGGCGGCGGAGAAACATTAATGGCAATTCATATGTCAAAAATGGGAAGATATTATGATTTTATTTCCACCGGCGGCAGCGCTATGCTGGAATTTTTAGAAGGCAGATCAATGCTCGGAATTAAAGCATTAAAATAATAAAATAATTTTATGATGCAGGAACAAAACAGTGAAGCAGGTCGCTTTTGCGGTCACAAAAAGCATTTGATTTTTGGTGTTTTTAAGATTGTTTTGATAATTTGTTTGGCAGGGTTCTTGATTCTTGAAGCGAGGAATTCGTGGAAAGAATATGATTACATTGGGAAATCAGCGCAAACGACAAATCTCATTTCTGTTGACGGCGAAGGAAAAGTTTTTGCAGTGCCGGATATTGCCGAAATTCAAGTGGGATTGACAACTGAAGCGAAAACCGTAGCGACAGCGCAAAAAGAAAACACTGAAAAAATGAATGCCGTCACAAAAGCGATAAAAGAAAAAGGCGTGGCAGAAAAAGATATTAAAACAAGCAATTATAATATTTATCCTAAGTACGATTGGCAAAATGGAAAAAATAATATTATCGGCTATACAATCTCCCAAAATCTTGACATAAAAATACGTGACACGAAACAGGTGAGTGATATTGTTACGGTTGCCGGCGAAAAAGGTGCAAATCAAGTGGGCGGATTGAACTTTAAAGTTGACAACGAGGATGGTTTGAAGGATCAGGCTCGTGAGCAAGCTATAAAAAGCGCCCAGGAAAAAGCAAAAACTTTGGCTAATCAGCTGGGCGTGAAATTGGGCAAGGTAGTGTCTTTTACGGAGTCAGGCGGGGAGGCTCCACGTTCTTTGTATTTCGGACTTGACAGCGGGATGGGCGGATCGGCAGAAAAGAGCGTTGCTCCGGAAATTCAGACCGGTGAAAATGAAATACAAGTAAATGTAACTATTGTGTACGAAATTTTATAGTACTGATTACGGATTATTACTGATATATTGATTTAATAGATCTGTATAATCTGTAATTAAATCTGGAAATCTGTAACAATATGAAAATAAAAAAAATAACTGCACGCGAGATATTAGATTCGCGCGGCAATCCAACGATTCAGGCAACGGTCGAATTAATCAATGGAATTAAAGCCACTGCTTCAGTTCCGTCAGGCGCTTCAACCGGGATTCATGAAGCTCTGGAGCTTCGAGATGGCGATAAGAAAAGGTATGGCGGCAAGGGAGTTTTGAAAGCTGTAAATAATGTAAATAAGAAAATCGCGACATTATTAAAAGGCCGGAATGTTACAGAGCAAATAAAACTGGATGAATTAATGATCAAGCTTGACGGCACGCCGAATAAATCAAAGCTCGGCGCCAATGCGATACTTGCGGTTTCACTGGCCTCTGCTAGGGCCGGCGCTTTGACAAGCAAGCTGCCATTATACAAGTACATTCGAAAAACTTACAAGCTTGCGGAAAAAGGTTGGAAAATGCCTTTGCCAACAATGAATATTATTAATGGCGGCAAGCATGCTGATAATTCTATAACGGTGCAGGAGTTTATGGTCGTACCTAGCGCCCCGACTATGGCCAAAAGAATTCAGATTGGCGCTGAAGTTTTTCACGCTCTAAAAAAATTATTAAAAGAAGCTGGGTTTCAAACATTAGTCGGCGACGAAGGCGGCTTTGCTCCGGACTTAAAATCGAATGAACAAGCTTTTGAATTTATCATGAAAGCAATTGTAAAGGCGGGTTACAAGCCGGGCAAGGACGCATTTCTGGCGTCGGATTTGGCTTTGTCAGAATATTTTGATGAAAAGTCCGGTGATTATTCAATGAATGACAAAAGCGGAAAGAAAAAAATTTCGCCTGATCAGGTAATTAAAACTCTTGACAAGTGGTTAAAAAAATACCCGATTATTTCGCTGGAAGATCCTTTGCATGAAGATGATTGGCACAACTGGATGAAGCTGACCGGATTTCTTGGTGGACAAACAGTTTTGATTGGCGATGATCTGTTTGTTACAAATGTTGAACGATTGCAAAAGGGAATTGATACTGGAGTTGCCAATGGAATTTTAATTAAGCTAAATCAGATCGGTAGTTTGACTGAAACAATAAATGCGATTTATCTAGCCAAGAAAAACAAATATAAAGTAAGCGTTTCACATCGTTCAGGTGAAACCTGTGACACATTCATTGCTGACTTGGCTGTGGCTGTGAACGCTGATTTTATCAAAACCGGATCTTTGTCTCGATCAGAGCGAGTCGCTAAGTATAATCGCTTAATGGCGATTGAGTTAGACTTAAAATAATTAATAAGTTTTTATAAAAATATGAATACAGCGATGGAAGTACCAAGAACAGTTGAAAAAAAAGAGGGGATTACGTTAGAAGCTTTAGTTGAAAAAGCTAAAACCGTGGTGATGGAAAAAATCACTATACTGAAACAAGCTTTGGAAGCATCAGAAATTGCAAGACAAAAGGCGATTGATGAATTGAAAAAGACAAATCCAAAAGCTGCAGAACAGATTGAAGAAGCTTTTATTAATACCATGGCTGGATTTGATACACAAATGTAAGATTGTTCTATGGGCCCTGTGATTTTATTAATCCTAGACGGATGGGGAATTGCGCCGAAAAGTCGGGGCAATGCTATTGAATTAGCAAAAAAACCGGCATTTGATAAACTATGGGACAAATACCCTCATACTCAACTGGAGGCTTCGGGCACAGCTGCTGGCCTGCCGGCGCATTATGTCGGCAATTCAGAAGCCGGTCATATCAATATAGGCGCGGGCAGAATTGTAAAAGACGACGCGGTTGTTATTTCAGAAGATATTTTCAATGGACGATTCAAAAAAAATTTGGCCTTGAATGAAACAATCGAGTTTGTTACAAAAAATCATTCATCCCTGCATCTCATAGGGCTGGTTTCTGATGGTGAAAGTCCGCATTCATCGCTTGATCATTTATATGCCTTGGTTGACCTGGCTTATGGCAGTGGTTTGAGACAAATATATTTGCATCTCTTTACTGATGGCCGCGACTCGCCGCAATTTCATGCGCTGAAAATTGTTGACGAAGTATTGAAAAATGTTTATGGCAAAGCGACTATTGTTTCATTGATAGGTAGATTTTTTGCCATGGATAGGGGAAAAAACTGGACAAGGACGCAGAAGGCTTATGATTTATTTTCAGTTGGCCGTGGTCAGCAGTTCCGCGATTATCGCGATGCGATTGTGCATAGTTACAATCAAAAAGTAACTGATGAATTTATTGAGCCTTCAGTAATAAGCAACAGTAAGAAACAAGCTTCAAAAACAAGGATTAACGAAAAAGATGGAATTATCTTTTTTAATGCTCGATCTGATCGCGCGCGCCAACTCGCTAAATGTTTTGTGCAAAAAGAGTTTAATAAAAAGAACCCTGGCGCTTTTCGCCGGAGTAAGGTTTACAATAATATTTTATTTTGCGCGCTGACTGATTTTGGGCCTGACTTGGATCATATCATTACTGCTTATCCTTCGGCAGATCTTCGAGATACTTTGCCGATTATGTTAAAGGATAAGCGCCAGCTCTACATTGCTGAAACAGAAAAATATGCTCATATTACATATTTTATAAATGGTGGATCAGCGAATCCGGTTAATGGCGAGGAAAGATTTCGTGTTGCTTCTCCTCGGGTAAAGAGTTATGCTTCAGTTCCGGAAATGAGTGTTTATAAAATCGCGCGACACGTGGAAAAAGCGCTTGAAAAAGATCAATATGATTTTATGGCAATTAATTTTGCCAATCCCGACATGGTGGGGCATACTGGTAACCTGAAGGCGGTAATTGAGGCGATAGAGCATGTTGATAATTGCGTGAAAGAGCTCGGTAATTTAGTGTTAAAGAAAAATGGTGTTATAATCATTACTGCGGATCATGGTAATGCCGAAAAAATGATTGATCTTGAAACTAATGAGATTTGGACTGCTCACACAAATAATTCGGTCCCGTTTATTTTAGTTGGAGATGAATTCCGCGGTATTAAATTGCAAAAAGGAATCTTGGCCAATATTGCGCCGACGATCTATGATGTTTTCGGATATAAAAAAATTCCAAAAATAATTAGTAAAAGTTTAATAAAATAAAAATATGAAAAAAATACCAAAACCGGTAATTTTAATCGTGTTAGACGGCTGGGGGATTGCTCCTGCTTCTGAGGGAAACGGAGTAACTCTTGCCAAAACGCCAAACTTTATTAAATATGTGGCAGGCTATCCGGCTATGACGCTGTTGGCTTCCGGTGAAGCGGTCGGTTTGTCGTGGGGCGAGATGGGGAACTCGGAAGTCGGCCATTTAAATCTAGGCGTTGGTAAAGTTTTTTATCAGAATTTACCCCGTATTGACAAGGCGATTGAAGACGGATCGTTTTCGCAAAACAAAGTATTGTTGGAAGCGCTTGAACATGTCAAGAAACATAATTCAAAACTGCATTTACTTGGATTAACCAGCGAAGGAAAGGTTCATAGCATGATAAATCATTGCTACGCGCTTTTGGAATTGGCCAAGAAAGAAAAAGTGGACGAGGTTTATATTCATGCGATTCTTGACGGGCGAGATTCGCCGTACAATAGTGGCAAGCTTTTTGTAGACGAGCTGGAAGCAAAAATTAAAAAAATTGGAGTCGGAGAAATCGCGTCGCTTCATGGCCGTATGTACACAATGGATAGGGATAATCGTTGGGAAAGAGTAGAAAAATCCTACCGCACTCTGGTGGACGGCAAGAGTGAAGAATACTTTAAATCAGCGGGTGAGGCGGTAGATGCTTCATACAAAACAAAAGTTTATGACGAAGAGTTTGTGCCGGTCGTGATTGGTAAAGAAAATTCACCGGTGGCCACTATTCAGTCAAATGACGCAGTAATTTTTTTTAATTTTCGGGCTGATCGCGCTAGGGAAATAACCCACGCTTTTGTGCTGAATGAATTTGATAAATTTCATCGTGAAGAAAAATTGCAAAATTTATTTTTCGTAACTATGACCGAATTTGAAAAAGAATTGCCCGTTAAAATTGTCTTTCCAAAAGAATCTGTTCGCACCTCACTTTCAAAAGTTTTAAGTGAAAAAGGGCGCAGACAACTTCATATCGCTGAAACGGAAAAATACGCGCATGTCACATTCTTTTTTAGCGGCGGAGTGGAAGAGCCTTACGAGGGAGAAGACAGAATTGTAATTCCATCGCCAAAAGTCGCTTCATACGCTGAAACGCCGGCCATGTCCGCCCGAAAGGTAACCGATGCACTTATTAAAGAAATTTTGAAAGAAAAGCATGATTTTATAATTCTGAACTATGCCAATCCCGATATGGTCGGACATACAGGTGAAATAAAAGAAACAGTGCAGGCGATTGAAACGATTGATAAATATTTGGGCGAAGTGGTGGATTTGATTTTGTCAAAAAATGGATTGGCCTTGATAGTGGCTGACCATGGCAATGCTGAGGAACTGGTAAATTTGCAAACCGGCGAAAGAGACAAGGAACACAGCACCAATCCGGTTCCTTTTATTGTAGTTGGAAATGAATTTGAAGGTAAAATAATCGAAGACGTGCAGTTGGTTGGCAATGATTTGAGTTTAGTCCAGCCAATAGGATTGCTTTCAGATGTGGCGCCGACTATTTTAAAAATATTGGGAATAGACGCGCCTGAAGATATGAGCGGCAAATCCTTAGTTTGAGTTTATCAAGAGAAAAGACTAATCAAATAGTTTGATTCAAGAATGCCAGAGCTGCCTGAAGTTGAAACAATCAAAATTGGCTTAGCCGGGAAAGTGCCTGGGAAAAAAATCAGAGCAATTTGGATAGAGCCGAGCTTTAAAAAGAAAATTTCCCCGTCCGCGGGGAAGTTTCTTCGGTTTTTAAATGGAAAAAAATTTACTCGGGTAAAAAGACGAGCAAAAATATTGGTTTTTGAATTAAATTTTGATTACAGTATACTTGTTCATCTGAAAATGACCGGCCAGCTTGTTTATTATCCCAAAAAGGGCAAAGCGCTGACCGGCGGCCATCCAATAAAAGGACATGAAAACCAGCCTGACAGATTTGCGCGAGTCATTTTCCAATTCACAGACGGAGCTCAGTTGTATTACAATGATGTGCGGAAATTCGGCTATTTAAAATTAATAAAAAATCAGGACATTGAAAAAGAATTTGCCGAATTTGGTCCGGAGCCTTTTGACAAAGAATTTAGTCAGGCATATTTTAATGATTTATTGGAAAAAAATAAAAATAAAAAAATAAAAAGTATTTTATTGGAACAAAATTTAATTGCTGGCCTGGGAAATATTTATACGGATGAAGTGTGTTTTTATTCCGGTGTGCGTCCAGATCGCCGGTCAAAAGATTTATCGCGTGTTAAAAAAACAAAATTATATTTAAATATTAAAAAAGTGCTAACCAAAGCCATCAAATATCAGGGGACTTCGGTTAGCACCTATCTTAACAGCGATGGCGCAGAGGGAAAATATCAAAAAGTTTTAAAAGTTTATGGACGCCATGGCGAAATATGCAAGAAGTGTGGGAAACAGATTGAAAAAATTAAAATTTCCGGACGAACATCCAGCTATTGTCCGAAATGCCAATCTTAAAAAAACAGTATAAATAGCACGCTAACGGCAACACCAGTTAAAGCTCCAAAAAACAATTCAAGCGGCGTGTGACCAAGCCTTTCATCCAGGTGTGGATATTTGTATGAATTCGTCGCTGCGAGGCCGTGAATCAGTTGGTTTAATTCTTTTGCATGTCTGCCTAGAACCAGCCGAAAGCCGCCGGCGTCGCGCAGAACAATGATTGCGAGAATGAGGGCAATGGCCGCGCTCGCGCTATCCCAACCTTCGAAATAACCGATCATGGCAAACAGGGACGTTACCAGAGCGGCATGCGATGATGGCATTCCTCCGTAACTATTTAAATCACCCCAGCTAAACTGGTCTTTTATCCCGTTGATTATCATTTTGATAATTTGAGCGAGGATAGCGGCTGCGATTGGCACAAGTATCAATTGGTATGACATATATTTATTCGTTAATTTTGGGTATTGTCCAGGGAATTACAGAGTTTGTCCCTGTTTCCAGTTCGGGACATCTTGTTGTTTTGCATGAGATCTGGCAGTCAAATATCAGCGACAGTCTGACTTTTGATGTGGCGCTTCATTTGGGAACTCTTTTTGCAGTGGTAATATATTTTCGCGTAGAAATTTTGCGGTACCTGGTGGCTATTTTGGAAATTTTTATTCCTGGGAGGAAAGTCAATAAAGCAGATTTGAGCGAAGTGATGCTTATTATTTACGCAACCGTGCCGGCCGCAATAATCGGGATTTTATTTGAACAAACAATTGATGATTTTTTCCGAAATATTTGGACGGTTGTTTTTACGCTTATTATCGGCGCGGGACTATTGTTTCTGGTGGAAAAATATTCAAAAGACAATAGCAGGCATTTTTCAGGCATGGGAATCGGCCGCGCTCTGTATATTGGCTTTGCTCAAGCCTTAGCCTTAATTCCGGGGTTATCGCGTTCCGGCATAACCATTGTAGCAGGAATGAGTACAAAATTAAAGCGTAGGGAAGCGGCGCGTTTTTCTTTCTTAATTAGTATTCCCGTGATCCTGGGCGCCGGAATTTTTAAATTAATGGATGTTGATTGGGAAGCTTTGCCAGCATCTGAAATTCTGGTTTTTATAGTCGGCTTTGTCAGTTCCTGGCTGGTTGGATTTTTGGCAATAAAGTATTTTTTAAAATTTCTGGAGCATCACAAATTAAATGTCTTTGGCTGGTACAGAATTTGTTTGGCATTAATTTTGATAATTCTTATGCTTTGGCGCTGAGTTGATTTTTTTAGCCGTATAGATTAAGGTTGTAGCATATGAAAATAATAGTTTTAGCCGGCGGCGGCGGAACCAGATTGTGGCCGCTTAGCCGTGAAAACAACCCAAAACAATTTGCCAAAATATTCGGGCAGAAAACATTGTTTGAGCAAACAGTCGATAGATTTCGGGCTGATTTTAGTTTGAGCGATATTTATGTTGTTTTAAATAACAAGTTGCTGGCACAGGCCAAAAATTTGGTTCCCGATATTGCTGATAGCAATTATATTATCGAACCGGAGAAAAGAGATACTGCTCCGGCCATGGGGCTGGCGGCCGCGTATTTGATCGAGCAATTTCGAGATGAGCCGATTGCTTTTGTTCCTTCGGACCACTATATCGGCGAAGTGGATAAATTTATAAAAATGATAAAACGCGCAGGAGAGCTGATTGTTCAAACAGGAAAAATGCTGGACATCGCTGTTTACCCGACTTTTCCCAGTACTGCGCTCGGCTATACGCGCATAGGCAAGAAATTTGAATCCAGCAATGGAGTTGAAGTATTTGAATTTTTGGGGCACAAAGAAAAACCGGATTTTGACACAGCTAAACAATATTTACAGCAGGGAAGTTATTTATGGCACGCTGGTTATTATATGTGGACGCCGGCCAAAATACTTGAAGCTTTTGCCGTTAATAGTCCGGCGCATTATGCAATTCTAAATAATATTGTGGAGGCTTTCCAGCACAAAGATTTTGATCGGGTGTCCCGGGAATATGGATTGCTGGAAAAAATTTCTTTCGATTTTGCCATTACGGAAAAAATTAATCCAAGCCAGGTGCTTATTATTAAAGACGATTTTGGCTGGAGCGATGTGGGGACATTTGATGTTTTGTATGATTCCCAAAAAGTCGAAGGCGACAAGAATGGCAATGTGATTAATGCTGAAAATTTCATTTCGAGCGACTGTTCAAATTGTCTGGTCTACGGTTCCGGCAAAAAGCTTATCGCCGCAGTTGAACTGGAGGATCTGGCTATTATTGAAACGGAAGATGTTTTGCTTGTCTGTCCGAAGGGCAAAGCGCAAAAAGTAAAGAAAATCGTGGAAAAATTAAAACAACAAAATAAAAACAAGTATATTTAATATGAGCATAGATCAGATTCTGGCCAGTATCAGCTATTGCTGGGAATATTTTCCGCTTAGAGGATATGAAGCAATTTTTTTGTTTGCGTTTTTGGAGGCATTTGCATTTATTGGAATTATTTTTCCCGGAACAATCATCATTGTATTAATTGGTTTTCTGTCATATATCGGCCAGTTTAATTTTTGGTTGGCTTTTTGCGCGGCGGTACTGGGCGCTCTGGTTGGTGACATTGCCAGTTATTATCTTGGCAAAAGAAAAGGTCTGGATTTAAAGATTGGACAAAAGAGCATATTTAAATATTTATATGTGCCGGAAGCCGGGGGATTTTTGCTCGATAAGGGAACTCTTAGCATCATTGTCGGCAGGTTTATCGGACCGACTCGTGCATTTGTGCCGTTTTATATGGGCGCGGCCGGTGAAAAAGAAAAAAAATTTATTATTTCCGATATAATTGGAGTTTTGATCTGGGCGGCTTTTTATTTGCTTCTTGGATTTTTCTTTGGAAATTCTCTGCATTATTTAAGAGGTCTTATCAGCGGATTGGAATTTTTTATTGTGTTATTTCTAATATTTACAATCGCCCCGTTTGTGCTTACAAAAATATTAAAGAAAAAACTGCCGCCGCAGGGCAAGGTGAATAAAGAACAAAAGTAAATTATGAAAAAAATATTGTTAGGCATATTAATACTGTTGGTGATTTTTACTATATATTTTTATAATCAAATAAATAGTCAAAATCCAAACCAATTTGGCGACAAGGAATTTGAAATAAAAAAGGGAGAAGGTGTGCGATTGATCACGGATAATTTGGTTGCCCAGGGATTTTTGGAAAAACCTTTTTGGTTCAAGGTTTATGTTGCCGCTTCTGGAAATAAAACCAAGTTTGTCGATGGTGTTTATGATTTGAAAACCAGCATGAGTATCAAAGAGTTGATCGTGGCTCTCACCAATGCTCAGAATTCAAACAAGGAAATAAATATTACCCTTTTGGAAGGCTGGACCGGAGAACAAATGGACGATTATTTAGCAAAACAAAACTTGATCCAGCCGGGAGATTTTCTTGATTACGGCAATAAATACAGTGAAAAAACATTTTTGTTTTTAATTGATCGGCCCAAGAAAGCCTCACTTGAAGGTTATTTGTATCCTGATACCTACCGCATTTATGAGCAGACAAGCGTTGCGGTAATTGTTGACAAAATGCTGGCTAATTTTGACAACAAGCTGACTGATGAATTCCGCAAAGAAGCGAAAAAACAGGGAAGATCAATTTTTGAAGTGGTAACTTTGGCCAGTATTGTTGAGAGAGAAATGTTTGGTTATGAAAACCGCCGAAAAGTAGCTGATATATTTTTGAAAAGATTAAAAATCGGCATGGCTTTGCAGAGCGACGCCACTGTAAATTATGTAACGCAAAAAGGGCAGGCAGCGCCAAGCAGTGAGGATATCAAAGTTGATAATCCTTATAATACTTATAAATATCCAGGTTTGCCGCCTGGGCCTATCAGTAATCCAAGCATTGAATCAATAAAAGCTGTTTTATATCCGGAAGATACTGAGTATTGGTATTTTTTAAATACGCCTGACGGCGATATTATTTTTAGCGAAAATTATGACGAGCATGTTTTGAATAAACAAAAATATTTAAAGTAAAATTAATTAGCTAAAACTGGAAACTAGAAACCTGAAATTGGGGTTAAATTAGAATGGTCTAAATTATAGCCAGCAACCCTAGTCTCTAATTTCCATTTTCTAATTTCCTTTAATATGTTAAACAAAAAATTTTGGCAAAGCGTTTTGCAGGGTCAGACCGAATATGACATTGCTAGGCGAAAAATTATCAGTGAAAGTTCAACTGCCCAGCAATTGGCCAAGCAGGCGATTTTTGCTTTGCAAAGAGATGGAAAAAAAGAAGCCGAGGAAAAAATTGCTGAATCAAAAAAAGGGTTAATAAGTTTAGAAACACGTTTCAGCAAAGACGGCAAACTTCGCACTGAAGGAGCCTGGAAAGCGGCGGTTGAAGAGTTTGTCGAAGCAAAGTTATTCAGTGATTTTATTGATGGCAAGAGAATCGATGGGATCAAGGAATTTTTTGTGTTGCCGGATGAATATATTGGAGGATTGTCAGATTTGACCGGCGAAATTTTGCGCATGATGGTCATCTGGACAACCAAGGGTAATATCAAGGAGGTCAAAGCGTCCGCGGCAGTGATTGACAGTATTATTCACGAATTAATGCAGTACAATCATGGCGGCTATCTGCGCACCAAGTTTGATCAAGCGAAAAAGTCATTGCAAAAGGCCGAACAGATTGTTTATGATCTAAGTATTCGCGACAAGTAAATTTTCGTTATGAAACATTCCAGTGAACAATTCAAGCGCGAACAAGAATACGCCCGCTTGAATCAGGAATATATTGAAGAAAAAAAAGACCGGTTGTCCGCTTTGCAGCAAAGGCGGGCGCCGTATCGGGAAGAAGACGAGCGCGATCACAGGAAAAGCGCCATGAAAAAATATTGTTGCGTTTTTGTAATCTTGATTTTGATTTTAGCCGGTTATTTGATTTATTATTTTATCGTAAATATCAAAGACGATCTGATCAAGGATTATTACGACAAAAAACAAAAAATTGAAAAAGTTTTGCCTCAGGGAGTTGAAGAAACCAAAAAAGGGATTGAACAAGGTGAGCAATTGCTGGAACAAACAAAACAAAACGCAGCGGATTTGCAAGACAAGTATCAACAAGCCAAAGAGACAGTAGAAGATGTTCAGCAGGGATATGAAAAAGCCAAGGAAACTTATGAAGATGTTCAGGAAATTAAGGAAAAAGTAGAAAATGCTGTTGGAGACGTCAAGGCCGGCCAATAAAATTAATTAAAATAAAAAAGAGCCGATGAGGGCTCTTTTTGTTGTGAAGTTAGCTGGTCGTGATTGTAATCCAACAAAGGAGACCTATCAGACCGAGTATCATTATCAGCAGGATGACAGCCAGTTCGGCTGGTTTTAGAAATGCGTATCGGAGTTGAAGTCCGTTACCTTTTATCCGGTTTCTTAGTATTTCGGTATATAGATCTTTGCTGTTGTCGTGATATTGGCGGTGGCCGCAAGCAGGACATTCATAGTAGCTCTTCCTCGGATCAATATACTGGCAAGTTTTCAACCCTTGTTGGTCGCATTCAACGCATGTTCCTTTTTTCTTATCGTTCCAGGCGGCAACTTTAGCCCGGATCCTTTTTGCTTTGTTGTTAGGATTTTCCCACTTAAGGATTTTTTGAAAAAGTAGAATGCTGAACCAAGTTATGATTTTTTCCCAGCGGCTGAGCGTTATTGTTTCGTCTTTTTTCCGAACAAGTTCTATTCTGTCGTTTCCTCTCACTTAGACCTCCTATTTTAACTGGTTTTTCAGTTTGTTCAAGGCGAGTAATCTGTGGCTCAATTGTTTATGTTCATCGTCAGTTAGGTGCGCGAACAGTTTATTGAATTTTGGAATTATCATTATTGAACGAAATGGATAGCCTTTAATTATCAGAGCTTCTTGTCTTTTGGTGATGATTCCTTCAATTGCCGCTTCTGCGAAAATAGGATCTTTGTTTGGCAAGATTAAACAGACAACAGCTTTTAATCTTGCTGTTCGTTTTTCAGCCGGAACATTTTGGAGCTTTTCAAGCGCGTAATCAATCATTTCCTGGTCTGACATTTCATAGCCTTTCCAGCGGCGGCTTTTTACTCCCGGTTCGCCTTCAAGCGCGTCTATTTCAAATCCGTCGTCATCGGAAAGCGTAGGCAGGTCGGTCAGCTCGTGAAAAAATTTAGCTTTAATTAATGCGTTTTCTGCAAAAGTATTTCCTGTCTCTTCAACATTATCAATAATTCCAAGATCATCCAGTCCAACAATTTCGTACGGCCAATCAGCCATAAATTTTTTGAATTCATTGACTTTGCCTGGATTATGAGAGGCAATGACCAATTTTTGCATAATGATTTATTACTGTCGATTTAGTTTAACAAATTTATTATAATCGGGCAAGGGAAAATAATCTATATGGTTGGTTTTCTTGCAGGTTGACAATTGTTTTTATATATGTTATTCTTATTTTTCCTTCGCAGAATCAACCATAGGAGGGGCGAATGGGAACTGCTCTTGTCGTGGCGTTTGTATTGATGCTGATCTTGAAACTGGCCGGAATAATTGTGTGGTCGTGGTGGATCGTTTGTCTGCCGCTGTATATTGAAATGGTTCGGTTCATTGTGGTGCTTTGTGTTGGTGGGGGAATCAAGAGCGTTTTTTCATTTGGACAGATCTTTAAAGAGTTTTCCAGGCGGAAGAAAAGAATGAAGGCAATCATGAACGATGAGGATTATTTTGAACTCTAGATTATTAGAAAGCAGGATCTCACAGGTTCTGCTTTTTCTTTTGGTTTAATCTTTTTTGCGAGAGAATATAATACATTTTTTCAATTTCAAATCCCAAATAGTTTCGTTTAAGTCTTTTGGCTACAACAGCAGTGGTCCCGGAACCCATAAATGGATCGAAAACAAGATCGCCTTTGCTGGAGCTGGCCAGAATAATTCTTTCAACGAGTTTTTCCGGTTTTTGCGTCGGATGTTCAGTGTTTTCCGGCATTGACCAGAAGGGAACGGTTAAATCTGTCCAGATATTGGAAGGGTGAGTGAAACGAACTTTCCTGCCGTTAATCTCCTGCCAGTCTTTTGGCTTTCCTTTTTCATCAACATAAGGCGCAATGACAGATTTCTCAACTTTAACGTCATCCAGATTAAAGGTATAATTATCGGATTTAGTGGCAAACCAGATGTCTTCCATGTTGTTTTTCCAATTTTTTTTCGCGCCACGTCCCTTGTCGCGCTTCCAGGTAATTCTATTTCTGATGATGAAGCGCTTTCGTAGGATTGATTCAATTATTGATGACGCTTCCCAATTAATACAAATATAAATTGAACCTGTTGGCTTTAATAAACGAGCGCATTGTTCAAGCCAGCATTTGCACCATTTAGTAAATTCTTTTTTTTGAACTGCAACAGTGCCGGCGCCAAAGTTTTTGCGAATAGTGTAGGGCGGATCAGTGAGAATCAGATCACAGGAGTTGCTTGGCAGTTTTTTCATTTCTTTGAGCGCGTTGCCCAGATAAATTTTATTAAGTAAATGTTTGGGGTCGGGTAGGCTTGTTTTTTTTGGTAAATAAAAAATATCAAAGCGTTTGAATTCATCCGGAGTAATCGAAATAGTTTTGTTTCTCGTTGATGGCATAATAAGATTGTAGCAGTAACAATCAATTTTTAAAAGATGATGATTGGCCGCGGATGTATTTTGTTACAAAAAAATGCACCGGCTGTGTTGATCTGTTCTCTGCCACCTTACTATTAAGGAGTTGACTTTGGGCTGGTTTGCCCATTATTGTCAGTGCCTCCCTCCGAGGTGAGAACGCGATCTAGCGCGGTGCCTTTTGGATTGTGCTGCGCGACGGGCATGGCCGTCCTTTTAGGATACTTCGCAGTTGTGAGACTTTTCGGTCCCGTTTACTCGTTCTGATTGTATCAGCCGAATTTTTCCATGTCCCTCCTAAGTTTCGTGGTCCGAGTCCCTACGTCCTTCTCCATTTTGAGAACGTGTTTTTATTATAATAATTTTAAATTATCAAGGCAAGAGTTGTTGTGGATAAATCAGTAATCTTTATTATAAAAAAAGCCCCCCTGATCTGCCAGTCGTGGTAGGGGGGGGCGGGGTAGTTGGGCCCGGAAAATGAATTCCGGGTAGTTAATCAAAACCGGATGTGTACACCGGAACCTCCGTGTTGCGAGTTCGAGTTCATACTCTGTTCGCCGAATCCCGTTCATATGGCGAAGCAGAGCTTCCTGTCCTCCCGCGCCGTAGCCGGGTAGGGGCCTCTTTGCATCTTCTGCACGATTACAGGAAGTAAAAAATCGTGGAGAATTTGGGCTCTTGCGAACCCGCTTTCACTGTGCTAGGGAAAACCGGAAGTGTAGCGCACTCCGATCACCTCCTCTGGCGCCGCTCATTGGACTCGCCCGGCCGTGGTGGGCTCGCCCGCGAATGTTGACATTGTCTATCGGTTTTTGAAACGCTACGGCCAGTGCACTGTCACCTCCTTTTCGGTCAAAGAAAAAATCAACTGAAAAGGTATTATAGCAGATATTAATAAGTTTGTCAATAGGTGTTGGTTGTGTAAAATTACAAAAAAATATTCGACCTGTGTTGTTACAGAACGGCTTTACGCACGATTAACCGGTCCTGTAGCCAATTTTATCGTAAAATTATCACACATAATGAATTGAAATAATAGATGATTCAATTTTCTAAATATAGACAGAATTCGGCAGTTTGCTATAATCAAGTCAAGAAATCACGAAAAACGGTTTATTGTTTATTGTTTTTAATTTATTAATTTTTTATTTTTTCCCATATGCTCTATATTGTTGCTACTCCAATCGGTAATTTGCAGGACATAACACTGCGCGCTCTTGAAATACTCAAAAGCGTTGATGTTATACTTTGCGAAGATACAAGGCATACCAGACAATTGACTGATCATTTTGGCATTGAAAAAAAATTAATCAGCCTGCACCAGCATTCTTCTGATGAAAAAATAAAAGCAATGTTATCCCAATTTGAAAATATTGCCTATGTTTCTGACGCCGGCACGCCAGGTATTTCTGATCCGGGCGGAAAATTGGTTGAAGCGGCTGTCAATTTGGGAATTGAAGTCGTGCCGATTCCTGGCCCGTCCGCAATTGCCACGGCGCTCAGCGTTTCCGGCTTGCCAACGGACAAGTTTTTATTTATGGGCTTCATGCCCCACAAGGGGCGCACAAAAATCATGGAATCAATCAGAGATTCCAAAGTCACAATTTGTTTTTATGAATCGCCGCATCGAATTTTGAAAACATTGGAGCAATTGAAAGATTATCTTGACGAGAATAGAAAAGTTGTAGTTGGTCGGGAACTTACTAAAAAATTCGAAACGATTTATCGAGGAAATATCAGCGAAGTTTTTGAACAAGTAAAAAAAATGTTCAAGGGCGAATTCGTTGTTATTGTTTCTGCAAAATAGTCAGCCGCTTATTCACTAATAATGTTTATGAAAAAATTTTATATCACAACGCCGATTTATTATGTTAATGACCGGCCGCATATTGGGCATGCCTACACTACGATTATCGCTGATGTGCTGGCGCGTTATTATCGTTTTAAATTAGGGAACGACAATGTTTGGTTTTTGACTGGGACTGACGAGCATGGAGCCAAGGTGGCGCAGTCGGCTGAAAAGCAAAACAAATCGCCCCAACAATTTTGCGATGATGTTTCGGCTGAGTTCAGGGCGGCTTGGGATAAACTGAATATTAGTAATGATGACTTTATTCGCACGACAGAGGATCGGCATGTAAAGGTTGTCCGGGAAGTTTTAACCAAATTAAAATCAGCGAAAACTTCAGCGGGCGAAGATGTTATATTTAGGGGGATCTATGAAGGGCTCTACTGTGTTGGTTGTGAATCGTATAAAAAAGAAGAAGATCTAATTGACGGCAAATGCCCTGATCACAATAAAGAGCCGCAAAAATTATCAGAAGAAAATTGGTACTTTCGTTTGTCTGCTTATTCCAAAATTCTGAAACAAAAAATTGAATCAGACGAAATCAGGATTTTGCCGGCTGATAAAAAGCATGAGGTTTTAAGTTTTATCAAGCAGGGACTCGAGGACGTTGCCTTTAGCCGGGCGAATGTTGAATGGGGGATTCCATTGCCTTTTGATAAAAGTCAGACAACTTATGTCTGGGTTGACGCGCTGATTAATTATATTTCCGCGCTTGGATTCCCAGACGGTGAAAAGTTCAAAAAATTTTGGCCGGCTGACGTTCATTTGTTGGCAAAAGATATTTTGAAATTTCACTGCATTATTTGGCCGGCAATGCTCCTGGCTGCGGAAATTACATTGCCAAAAGATTTGTTTGTGCACGGCTACTTCACGCTTGATGGCAAAAAAATGAGCAAAACTTTGGGCAATGTGATTGATCCAAATGATTTGGTTGAACAGTTTGGAACTGATGCCGCCCGTTACCTGGTGATTTCTCAATTTATTTTTGGACAGGATGGCGATGTAAAAGTTGAAGAATTTCCAATTAAATACAATTCAGATCTCGCCAATGGGTTGGGTAATTTGGTAAGCCGAGTTTTGAGCATGGCTGAAAAATATTGCGAGTCCAAAGTGCCGGATAAAAAATTCAAGGCCGAATTAGATTTGGCAAAGTTGTGGAAAAAAATTGATAAAGGTTTTGCGGAATATAAAGTATTTGAAAATTTAAAGGAAATTTGGGAAGCGATCCGTTGGTGCGACGGCTATATTGACGAAACAAAACCATGGAGTCTGGCAAAAGAAGGAAAACAACAAGAACTTGATCAGGTGATATATAATTTGTTAGAAATCCTAAGGCATTTGGGCTGGCTGGTAAAACCGATTTTGCCTGAAGCTTCCACTGAAATTTTAAAACGACTTGGTGAGGCAGATTGTTCATATAAAGAATCTATTCAAGTTGGTAAGATTACGACCGGTACTAAGGTTAAAAAAGGGGAGCCGTTATTTTTAAGAAAGTAGGGTTAAGCGATCCTTACTGCTCACTATTTATTATGTTCGATACTCACGCTCACGTAAATTTTAATGCTTATAAAGATGATGCAGACGAGGTGATGGCGCGCGCGCTGGAAAAGGGCGTCGTCATGATTAATGTTGGTTCGCAATACTCGACCAGCGCGAGGGCCGTTAAAATGGCGGAAAAATTCAATTCTTATGCGGCAATCGGTCTGCACCCGATTCATTTGAAGCAAAAAGGAATCTGTCTGGAAGTTGATAAAAACGAAAATGTTGAATTTATTTCCCGCGCCGAGGAGTTTGATTATGGAAAATATTTAGAGCTGGGAAAATCCAGTTCGCGGATTGTGGCGATCGGCGAAACCGGACTGGACTTTTATCATATTGAAGTAGGGGACGATAGAGAGGAAGTAATTAAATTGCAAAAAAGTGTTTTTACCCGGCAGATTGATCTGGCCAATGAACTCGATTTACCGATGATTATTCACTGCCGTGGCGATAAGCAAAATGTGACTAATGCATATTTTCAAATGCTGGAAATTCTTCAGAAAAACATGCCGAACAAAAGGGGCGTGATGCATTGTTATCTTGGTGGTCCGGAATTAGTTGAAAAATTTATTGAGCTTGGTTTTTATATCGGATTCAATGGACTCATTACTTTTGATAAGACCGGCCTGGTTGAGCAAAGCTTGGAAGGAGTTCCACTTGATCGAATCGTTTCAGAGACAGATTGTCCTTATCTGACCCCGGTGCCAAATCGAGGCAAGCGCAATGAGCCGGCTTTTGTTGAATTTGTGGTAAAGAAAATAGCGGAGGTGAAGAACTTTGCATTTGACATAGCAGTAGAAAAGTTGGATAAAAACGCAAGAAAACTTTTTCAATTGGTTTGATCGATTGGCCAATAAAAATGTTTCGGGGGGAGTGGCTTATACACAGAAAATGATTGAAATTATTTTGCGTTCATGGTAGTATTAAGGTGATTTTAAACTATGACATTAGAGAAAAATAAGCATATTGAACCGTGGTGGCAGCCGGCAATTTCCCTGTTCGCCCAGATATCAGCTTGGATTGTTTTCCCGATCTTGCTTGCTTTGTTTATCGGACGCTGGCTCGACGATAGATATGATCGTGAGCCTTTTTTTATTTTGCTTTGCGTCGGACTTGCATTTGCCGTTACAATGTTCGGGTTGATCAAGCAGACCGCGGCGGCAATGAAAAAAATTGACAAGGCGAATAAAGAAAAAAAATCTTAAAATATGTCGGTTAATAGTGAAAATACAATCGAAGGCGCCGGAACTGGTATTTTGCCGGAGAGAGGTTCAGCTTTGACGACAGGGCCAACTGGCCACGCGGAACATGAAATTTCGCTTGGTGCAGAAGCAATCTGGCATTACAAAAATTTTCCCATTACCAATTCGCTCATGAATACCTGGATTGTTGTTTTGATAATCGCATTGATTTCAATTGTGCTGCGGGCTAAATTAAAAAAAATTCCAAAAGGCATCCAGAATATTTTTGAGCTTATTGTTGAGGGTGGCGTTAGCTTGTGTAATTCAGTAACTAATGATAAAAAGAAATCATTTAGAATTTTCCCTATTGTTTTTACGTTTTTTGTTTTCATTTTGTTGAATAACTGGCTGGGGCTTTTGCCGGGCATTGGCTCGATCGGTTTTATTGAAAATATTTCCGGCCATTCAGTGTTCGTACCATATTTCCGCGGCGGCACGGCAGATCTAAATACAACCTTGGCTCTGTCATTGATTGCGGTTATCGGGGCAAATATTTTGGGTATTGTGGTTGTTGGCGGCTGGAAATATTTTAATAAATTTATTAATCTAAAAGCGCTCTGGCAGATTCCCTTCAGAATTCGGAAAGAGCCGAGTATTATTATTGTTAACCCAATTAAATTTTTTGTCGGTTTGGTGGAAATTATTGGCGAAGTTGCAAAAGTGGCATCATTGTCTTTTCGTTTGTTCGGAAATATTTTTGCCGGCGAAGTCTTGTTGTCTTCAATCGCCGTAATATTTGCCTTCGGATTGCCAATCCCATTCATGTTTTTGGAAATTATTGTCGGCGCTGTCCAGGCGTTAATTTTTGCCATGCTGGCTTTGGTTTATTTTACCATTGCCATGTCTGAGGAAGCTCATTAAGTTATTTTAATTAATATATAATATAATCAACGGACAAGAACGACTTTAAAAATAAATTTTCCAGTCGATTCGAAAGCCGTGTGAAAAACTATGGAAACCGCACTTATCGCCAAGGCTCTGGCCATTACTATTGGCAGTATCGGACCGGCTCTGGCCATTGGAAAAATTGGAGCAAAAGCCATGGAAGCAATCGGCCGCAATCCGGAAGCTACCGGAAAAATATTGGTGCCAATGCTTTTGGCGGCTGCTTTTGCCGAAGCTATTGCCATTTACGCGTTGATCATTGCTTTCAGTATCAAATAGTATTTTGTC
This sequence comes from uncultured Gammaproteobacteria bacterium, assembly GCA_964590105.1. GTDB lineage: Bacteria > Patescibacteriota > Patescibacteriia > UBA11705 > JABHMO01 > JABMRF01. Next base: position 368,743 of record CAZPYM010000001.1, on the reverse strand, counting down.
TCTGCTCCGTTTGCCGGAGCAGGCCAGAGAATGTTATTTGAATTAGTTTTGTCCGTAATTGTTTTCCGCTTTTAACTTTCAACTTTTAACTTTTAACTAATACATATGGATGATTTAATTAAAACATTTTACATTGATTGGAAACTTTTAATTGCTCAAGCAGTAAATTTTACTATTGTGCTTGGGGTACTCTGGCTCTTTGCCATGAAGCCGCTGATGAAAATAATGAAAGAGCGTGAAGATAAAATAAAAGCAAGTATTGCTAATGCGGAAAAAATTGAAATTGCCATGGAGCAGATCAAGAAGGACAAAGAAAAGGAAGTTAAAAAGGGCAGAAAAGAAGCGCAAGCGCTGATCAACAAAGCGGAAAAAGAAGCAGAAGATGTGCGGCGGCAAAAACTGGAAAAGTCCAATAAAGAAACTGAAAAAATATTGCATGACGCTGAAAGGCAAATTCGCGCCGAAAGGGAGCTCATGGTGCGCGACGTAAAAGATGAACTTGGCGGCCTGGTGGCGCTCGCTTTGGGTCGGATTGCCGGCGGGAATATTGATGAAAAAACTCACAGGAAACTGATAGATGAAACAATTGATGATTTGCGCAACGCGGAATTTACAAAATAATTGTTTATGAAAATTGCCAGAACAAAACATTACGCAGGGTCTCTGGTTGAAATAGGCCAGGAATGCGGGTGTTTTGATGAATTAATCGCGGATTTGACTGATGTTGATGAGAAAATCAATCTTCATTTGGATTTGAAAACTTTTTTATTGGACAAACAAGTGGCTCTGAAAAAAAAATCTGCTGCGTTAGTTGATATTTTTAAAGATTTTATCAGTCAGCGCACTTATAATGTTATTTTGATGCTTATTCGCGCTGGGAAACTAAATTATTTGAGCGAGATTATATTACAAGCAAAAAAATTAAATTTAAATAACAGGCAATTGGCAGAAGTAATAGTGGAATCAGCCATTCCTCTGTCGCCGGAACAAGAAGAAAAAATAGCGGCGCTGGTAAAAGAAAAATTAAAAGGGGAAGTGGTTCTGAAAAATGTGGTAAATGAAAAAATTTTGGGTGGGCTCAGACTAAAAATCAAAGATACGGTTATTGAAGGCAGCTTGTTCGGAAAAATTGCCAGATTGAAGAAAAAAATTGAGGAAATTGAATAAACTAAATGACAAATAAGACAATATAAAATTATGACTAAAGTTAGAAAAGATTACGTGATTGAAGCTTTAAAAAAGCAAATCGCAAATTTTGAAGAAGACGTGGCAGTGGAAAAAATCGGCCGCGTTATTGAGGTCGGTGATGGCATTGCCAAAGTGATAGGCTTGTCAGAGGTTATGTCTGCGGAAATGCTTGATTTTGGCAATAATGTTTTTGGCGTAGCGCTTAATTTAGAAGAAGATTTTGTCGGAGTGATGATACTCGGCGACTGGGTAAAAGTAAAAGAAGGCGATGTGGTCAAAAGCACCGGACGGATATTACAAGTGCCTGTGGGAGAAAACTTGATCGGTCGGGTGGTTGATCCATTGGGTAATGAATTGGACGGTAAGGGCAAGATTGTGGAAGATAAATTTTATCCAATTGAAAAAATAGCGCCTGGAGTTATTACTAGAAAATCAGTTCATCAGCCGGTGCAAACTGGGATCAAGGCCATTGACTCAATGATTCCGATTGGTCGCGGCCAGCGTGAGCTTATTATTGGCGATCGGCAAACCGGCAAAACAGCCATTGCTCTTGATACGATTATCAATCAAAAGGGGCAGAATCTGATTTGTATTTATGTGGCAATCGGGCAAAAAGAATCAAAGATTGCCAAAATCGTGGCTATTCTCGAGCAGGCAGGCGCCATGGAGCATACCATTATCGTCCTGGCCGGAGCATCTATGCCTACGGCATTAAGTTTTGTTGCGCCTTTTGCAGGTTGTTCCATGGGAGAATATTTTATGGATCAGGGCAAGGACGTACTGATTGTTTATGATGATTTGTCAAAGCACGCTGTTGCTTATCGTGAAATATCCCTTTTGTTGCGCCGTCCGCCAGGACGCGAAGCTTTTCCTGGCGATGTGTTTTATTTGCATTCGCGTTTATTGGAACGTTCAGCAAAACTTAATGAAGATTTTGGCGGCGGATCAATTACCGCCCTGCCTATTATTGAAACCCAGGCGGGCGATATCTCAGCCTATATCCCGACCAATGTGATTTCTATTACCGATGGACAAATATATTTGGAAAGCGATTTGTTTTATCAGGGAATTAGGCCTGCGGTAAATGTGGGGCTGTCTGTTTCCCGCGTCGGTTCAAAAGCGCAGATCAAAGCAATGAAAAAAGTTTCCGGAAAATTACGATTGGAAGTGGCGCAATATCGCGAATTGGCTGCTTTTGCCCAGTTTGGGTCTGATCTGGATGAAACAACAAAAAAACAGCTGGAAAGAGGAAAAAGAATCACTGAAATATTGAAACAAGGGCAGTATCAGCCGGTGTCAGTCGAAAAGCAAGTAATAATTAATTTTGCAGTTATCAATGGTTTGCTGGATCAGGTGCGAGTGGAAAAAATTTCTGAATTTGAACAAGGTTTGTATAAATATTTGGATAATAGCGCTAAAGTCACATTGAAAGAGATTGTTGACAAGGGAGACCTAGATGAAAAGCTGGAAGAGGAGATAAAAAGACTAGTTAATGAGTATGCTTCAACAGCCGAAGAAATGATGGTCGAAGTTGAAGGGGTAGAATAAATTTTATGGCATCGGGAACTAGAGAATTAAAACGCAGGATGAAATCCATTTCCAATACGAAAAAAATAACCAAGGCGATGGAAATGGTAGCGGCGGCAAAAATGCGTAAAGCAGTTGCCTCAGTTTTGGCTACTCGTGATTATGCCAACTTGGCCTGGGCGACGATTTTGAATTTGGCGGAAAAAACTAATCCGGATTTGCATGTTTTGTTGCGCCAGCCAAAGCAAGTGGAATCAGTCGGTTTGATACTGGTCGGTTCAAATCGCGGACTTTGCGGAGGTTTTAATTTGAAGATTGCGCAAAAGGCGGCTGCCTCAATAAAAAAATACGAAAAATCAGTAAAAGCCACTGAAATTATCTCTCTTGGCACCAAGTCTCGTGATATTGTGCGGGCGATGAATTTTAATATTGTGGCTGATTTTGTTAAACAGGATTTAACATTGTCAATAACAGATATCTCGGCGCTTTCAAAAATGGTAATCAGTGATTTTACACAGCGGAAATATGACAAAGTTTTTATAGTATTTACGGATTTTGTGACTTCAATGAATCAAGTGACGCGAGTCAAACAACTCTTGCCTATTCAAACTGAACCGGACGAATATTTGGGTGTTGTTGGAATGAGCGAGGGGGTCAGTACACGCAAAGAATTTATTCATGACAAAAAAGAAAAATATTTGCGCAAAGGCGAGTATAAATATGAATATATTTTTGAGCCTTCGGCAAAGGTTGTTTTGCGGGAAATGCTTCCTCGGCTGATTGAAATGCAGATTTATCAGACGGTACTGGAGTCAGAAGCTTCTGAACACAGCGCGCGCATGGTGGCAATGAAAAATGCCAGCGACGCGGCAGGGGACATGATTGACGACTTAACTTTGTCCTACAATCGCGCGCGGCAAGCGAGTATTACTCAGGAAATTGCTGAAATCAGTTCCGGCGCGGCCGCATTAATGAGAAAATAATTCTAAAAATTAATAATTGATGATAATAAAAATATGAACAATGGAAAAGTAAAACAAGTGATTGGCGCAGTCGTGGATGTGGAATTCACTGACGAGTTACCCTCGATTTATCAGGCGCTCGAAGTTAAAATTGGCGACCAGACTTTAATTTTGGAAGTTCAACAACATTTGGGCGATAAACAAGTGAGAACAGTGGCCATGGGTTCGACCGACGGATTAAAAAGAGGTGAAAATGTTAAAGATTTGGGTGAGCCGATCAGTGTCCCGGTTGGTGAGGAAACACTGGGGCGGATGTTTAATGTTTTGGGAGAAACGATTGACGGCGGCAAAGCGGTTAAAACAAAAGAAAAATACCCGATTCACCGGAGCGCGCCAAAATTTAAAGATCAGGCCACGCAAATTGAAGTTTTTGAAACCGGAATAAAAGTTATTGATTTGATTTGTCCGTTTGTCAGAGGTGGAAAAGTCGGCTTATTCGGCGGAGCAGGCGTTGGCAAGACTGTTGTTATTATGGAACTCATTAGAAATATTGCTCAGGAACATGGCGGTAAATCAGTATTTGCCGGGGTGGGCGAGAGAACTCGAGAAGGCAATGATCTTTATCATGAAATGAAAGATTCCGGTGTTCTCGACAAAACCACTTTGGTTTTCGGACAAATGAATGAACCGCCGGGCGCGCGTGCCAGAGTTGGTTTGTCCGGATTGACCATGGCAGAATATTTTCGGGATCAGGGGCAGGATGTGCTTTTGTTTATTGATAATATTTTCCGTTTTACCCAGGCTGGTTCGGAAGTGTCAGCTTTGCTCGGCCGGATGCCTTCAGCTGTAGGCTATCAGCCTACGCTGGCAACTGAAATGGGTAAATTGCAGGAACGCATTACTTCTACGACCAAAGGCTCCATTACTTCAGTGCAAGCTGTTTACGTGCCGGCTGACGACCTGACAGATCCGGCGCCGGCAACGACTTTTGCTCATTTAGATTCAACAGTGGTATTGTCTCGAGGTTTGGCTGAACTTGGAATCTATCCGGCAGTTGATCCGCTTGATTCTACGTCAACGATTCTTGATCCGAATATTATTGGCGCGGAACATTACGCAGTGGCTCGCGAGGTTCAGCGGGTTTTGCAACGGTACAAAGATTTGCAGGATATTATAGCTATTCTTGGTGTTGATGAATTATCTGAAGAAGACAAAGTGCTGGTGGCCAGAGCCAGAAAAATTCAGCGTTTCCTTTCGCAACCATTTTTCGTGGCGGAGACATTTACCGGCATGGCAGGAAAATATGTTTCGCTGGTGGAAACAGTGCGCGCTTTTAAGGAAATTTTGGAAGGCAAGCATGATGATAAACCAGAGCAAGCATTTTATTTGAAGGGAGGAATTGATGAGGTGGAAGGTTAGGGAGTAGGAGAAAAGCGTAAATATCGCAAAGAAAACAATTTGCTAATTTAGATTATGAAAATAAATTTTAAAATTGCCACGCCTGAACGTGTAGTGTTCAAGGAAGAAGTGGATTCTATAACTGTCCCGACCAGGGAGGGCGAGATTACTATTTTGCCAAATCATATTCCATTGATTTCAGTTTTGGCTGCCGGTGAAATGGTGGTTAGAACTGGTGAGAAAAAAGTTCTGATGGCCGTGGCCGGCGGATTTCTGGGAGTGCTCTCAACAAAAGTGGTGATCTTGGCTGACAAGGCAGAACGTTCAGAGGAAATTGATTTGGCAAGAGCCGAGGCTGCGCTTCAGCGGGCAAAAGAATTAAAAGAAACCAAAGCAACTGATGCTGTAGAATTCGCCAGGCTTTCCGCCATGATTGAAAAAGAATTGGCGCGGGTCAAAGTCGGCAGAAAACATCAGCGAAGGATTGAGCAGAGGGGTTTTAGTCAAAAAAAATAGAAAACAGTGAGAGGGGAGACGTGACATTGAAACTGCAAATTTCAATTGTCACTTTTTCCTCTTTGCTATTTTATAAATTAATCAGTTAAACCAGTATGTCACATGAATGTAATAATTTTTTAATGACCTGTATTGATTTTCGTTTTCATGAGGCTATTTATCAATGGGCAAAAGACAAAGGATTGCAAAATGATTTTGACTTGGTTTCAATGGCCGGAGTCCAAAAGTCAATTATTGACGAGGATACCAGAGCAGCTGTTTTAAAACAGCTTGATATTTCAGTCCGTCTTCACAAAAGCCATACGGTAATTTTGATCGCTCATCAGGATTGCGGCGCTTACGGCGGTAGCGTGACCTTTGCTTCATGGGACGAAGAAAAAGCAAAGTATATTGAGGACTTAAACAAAGCGGAAGAATTGATCTACCAAAAATTTTCTAACTTGAATGTAAGGAAAATGGTTTTAACTTTTGATTCTGAAAATAAGATTGAAATAATTGAAGTTTAAGAAATTGTATAATATTTAATAAAAAGGCCGGCTAAAGCAGGTCTTTTTTTATAAGCATTGACATTTTATTATTGGTTTGGTAGTCTGTAACATCAGGCAGTTATTGCTGGCCCTGAAAAGAGGAGGGACGAGATGGGACATCAATGCAACGCTTTGATTCTGACTTGTATGGATTTCCGAATTCAGCAAGCGATTGTGAATTTTGCCGCGGAACAGGGCCTCACCGGTTCATACGATCTGCTGGCCGTAGCCGGCGCCCAGAAAGCAGTGGTTGAAGTTTTGCGTCGATCCGGTCTGTTGAAGGACATGAAGCTCGCCGTCGAGGCGCACGGAGTGATGGAAATCATCTTGATCGGACATGAGGACTGCGGCGCTTATGGCGGTAGTGCAAAATTCCCGAGCCCGCAAGCAGAACTTGACGCCTATCGGCGCGATTTGGATGCGGCCAAAAGAATTATTGCCCGTGAGTTTCCGTGCGTGAGCGTGGCGGTGCTGTTCGCCCGCCAATCGCACGGTAGCAGCTGGCGTGTCGGACCGTTGCCCGACTCAGCGTAAAGATACAAATCCTGGATTCGCTAATCCAGGGTTTTTTTGTTTTTTAAAAAATGTTATAATACATTTGCAATAAAAATATGATGATACTTGATTACATTTTGCTTGGTATAATACTAATTCTAGCATTGCTTGGATTAAAAAAAGGTTTTCTGGAATCGCTCGGATCAATCGTCGGGATTATTGTGGCGGCTATCATTGCCAGCAGATTTTTTCCAATCGTAGCTTCCTGGTTTGGCGGTTCAAACTTTTCCAATATTATCGCTTTTGTAATAATATTTGGCTTGGCAATAAAAATCGTCAGCCTGTTGTTTTGGGTTTTTGGTAAAATTTTTCGTATTATTACAATTCTGCCATTTATTTCTACTTTTGATCGTTTGCTCGGATTTATTCTTGGTTTTGTAGAGGGAATTTTTATTTTGGCTATAATTCTAAATTTTATTTTGAAATATCCTTTGAATGACTGGCTGATGTGGCAGATGTCAGTTTCTGTTGTCGGCAAAACTTTGCTTACGATTGGCAGTGTGTTTGTGCCGCTGTTTCCGGAGGCTTTGAAAGCGGTGAAGTCATTTATGTGATAAAGCCCAAAATCCAAAACTTAAAATTTAAAGGTGCGCCTTTGGATTTTTTATTTTGGGCTTGAAATTTTCTTTTGATTTTGAATTTTGTGTTTTGAATTTTAAAAACGTGACCTAGCGGGATCACGTTTTGATGTTTTTTAAATTTATTTTTAACGGATGCGGCCTCGACTTCGGCTATGGGGGGTCGAAAAAACGTCGTCGTTGTCAATTGCCGGATTAGCAGCGCCGACCCGCATGTAGGCGTGACGATTATTTCTTTTTTGCGCTTCTTCCAATTTTTGCTGTACCTCGGCTTCGGGCAGCATGTGAATGTGGCCACAGGCAGGGCAGTGGTAGAAGACAGATTTTTCTACCATGAGCGCGTTGCAGATCACACCGTCCTCATCAACTCCATCGCAAAATCTTCCTTGTGTGCTTAATCCCGTCATGGTTCCTCCTTGCTGTTAACAGTTCTGCTAAAAAACGTAATTTTAGAATAACACATAAAAATTCATTGGTCAAGATAAATTGCGTGGTTGATGTTGACAAAAATGGTAATTGTTGATAAATTGAAATGTTCAAATTGAGGAGGTGAAATGTCCAAAAAAACAAGCCGAAAAGTAGCTTTTCAACAGCGAGGACAGATGTTCTTGCTTAATGCTGGTCAAGAGATATTGCTTGAGCGATTGCCCAGCAAAAGAAATGTTTCCCTTGCCTTGGCAAAGAAGCTCTGCCTTCGTTTGACTCTTCAGACCGAAGGAGAGATTTATGTGAAGCCAATAAAAGTTTTTTTTACAGCCGGCGATGCCTATCTGAATGGTGAAATCATTAATGAAGGCGGGAGGCCGACAATTGCTTTTCAGGCCGTGTTCTATTATTCAGAAGAAAAAGGGTGGATTAAGGTATAATTCTCTGCGTAGAAAGTTGCGCAGAGTTTTTTGTTTAATTACAATTTAGTAAAGATTTGCGCTGATGAAATCGTGCCTGATCGCGCTTTCAAATTTTCAGCTTCCGTGATAATATGATCACATATGAGCATTATTTCCGAATCAAATCAAGCGCAGCAAAAGGCCATTATGCATGGCGACGGACCGCAGTTGATCGTGGCCGGCGCAGGCACAGGCAAAACCCGTGTTATTACCGCCAGGATAGCCTGGCTTATTATTGAAAAAGGGTTAAAAGTTGATGAAATTCTAGCCCTAACTTTCACAGAAAAAGCGGCGGAGGAAATGGAAGAGCGAGTAGATAAAATGCTACCTTACGGTTATGTGGATTTGTGGATTGACACTTTTCACGCATTTTGCGACAAGGTTTTGAAACGCCATGCGCTTGATATCGGTCTAGCGGACAATTATAAATTGCTCGATGAAACTGAAACTTGGCTATTGGTGCGAAAAAATTTAGACAAATTCAATTTGGATTATTATCGTCCGCTTGGTAATCCGGCGAAATTTATTCATGCCTTGATCAAACATTTTTCCAGGTGCAAAGACGAAGGCATTTATCCGGAACAATATTTGAAATACGCCGAAGAAATAAAAATGAATACTGACGCGGCTGAATTTATTAAGCAGTTAGATCTAGATGATTTGTCGGAAAAAGAAAAAGAACAAATGCAAAAGCAAGAAATTTTGCGGATCGAAGAAATTGCGGGCGCTTACCACACGTATCAGCAAATATTGTTGGCAAACAACAGTCTTGATTTCGCTGACATGATTGCTTGGACCATCAAACTTTTCAAAGACAGGCCGCTCATTTTGCAAAAATATCGCCAGCAATTTAAATATATTTTGGTTGATGAATTTCAGGATACAAATTTTGTGCAATATGAATTGATCAAGCTGCTGGCCTTTCCAAAAAACAATATTACGGTTGTGGGCGATGATGATCAGAGTATTTACAGATTTCGTGGTAGTTCGATCACCAATATATTGCAGTTTAAAGATGATTTTCCGGATGCCTGCGAAGTTGTGTTGACTGACAACTATCGATCCTGCCAGCCGATTCTTGATTTGTCCTATGAATTTATTAAACAAAATAATCCGTGTCGTCTGGAAGAAAAGCTGGGCATTGACAAAAAACTAAAATCGCACAAGCAAGTTGAATGTCAGATTGAGCATATTCATGAACAAACAGTTGAAGATGAATCAGCGGCCGCAGTTCAAAAGATTATTCAAATAAAAAATTCAGATGCCGAAGCCACATGGTCTGATTTTGCTATTTTGGTCAGAGCCAATGACAGCGCCAAGGCATTTACAAACGCGCTTGAAAGTTCCGGAATTCCGTATCAGTTTCTGGCCATGCGCGGACTTTATGATAAACCGGTTATTGTGGATATTATCAGTTACCTGAAATTATTGGACAATTATCATGAGAGCGCGGCAGTATTCAGAGTTTTGAATATTCCTTTCCTGAATTTGACGCCGGGGCAGATTGTTTTGCTGGCGCATTTTTCAAAACGAAAATCAATTTCACTTTACGAATCTTTGAAGCTGGCAGCCGGTGTGCCTGGTATAACTGCGGAAGCATTATCAATCGTTAATAAATTGATTTGCCAGGTTGAAAAGCACAGCGTGCTCGCAAAAAACAAGAAACCATCTGAAATCCTGCTTGGTTTTATGTATGATTCCGGTTATCTGAAATATTTAGAATCTCAGGATGAGCGTCTGGCCAGAGAAAATCTTAGTTATGTTCAGCAATTTTATAAAAAAATTCAAAATTTTGAAACAGACTCGGAAGCGCCGCGATTAAAAGATTTTATGGAAATGGTGGAAATGGAAATGCAGGCCGGAGAAAGTGGCAAGTTGTCTTTTGACGTGGAGGCTGGACCTGATATGGTCCGGGTGATGACTATACATGGTGCCAAGGGATTGGAATTTGATTACGTGTTTATTGTTAATTTGGTTGACCGCAAGTTTCCTACTGACGAGAGAAGGGAAACCATTCAAATTCCCGACGCCTTGATTCGGGAAAAAATTCCGCAAGGCGATTTTCATTTGGAAGAAGAGCGCAGATTATTTTATGTGGCCATGACCCGCGCGAAAAAGGGCCTGTATTTCACTTCAGCGGAAGATTACGGCGGTGCTAGAAAGAAAAAATTATCGCGTTTTTTGCTGGAAATGGGGGAGCAAGTGACGCGATTGGAACCCCAAGCCAGTCTTCGAGAAGCTCAGTCGGTTCAGGGCAAGCAGGTTGAACAAATGGAGCAGGATAAAAAAATTATTTATGAAATTCCAAAAAGATTTAGCTTTTCGCAAATGCAGGCCTATGAAACCTGCCCGCTTAAATACAAGTTTGCTAATATTTTGAAAATACCAACATTCGGCACTCATTATTTTTCTTTTGGTTCGGCAATTCACAACACTCTGCAAAAGTTTTTAGAGCGAAATTTTCAATTTCAAAATACCAATCAGCAGAATTTGTTTGACTCCGGCAAGGCAGAGGCATTAAGTGGAATAGGTCTTGAAACATTATATGAAATTTATGATGACTGCTGGCTTGACGACTGGTATCAGGATGAAAAACAAAAGCAAGAGTATTATAAAAAGGGCAAAGAATTATTAAAGAATTTTTGGAATGATTTTCAAATTAAAAAACCCAAAGTAAAATTTTTGGAACAGATTTTTAAATTAAAACTTGGCGGCTATGATTTTAGCGGCCGAATTGACCGGATTGATGAAGCTCTGGACGGTAAAGTTAAAATCATTGATTACAAAACCGGCGCAGCCAAACAAAAACTTTCAGCAGATGAAAAAAATCAGTTGCTTTTGTACCAGCTGGCGGCGGAACAATCATTGAATCTAAAAGTTGACAGCTTGGTATATCATTATTTGGAGGAAAATGAAACCATTCCTTTCCTTGGTAATGAAAAAGCCAAACAAAAACTAACAGAACGTTTTATTGAAAATGCCAGACAAATTGAAAATCAAAATTTTGAGCCTAGTCCGAGCCAACATGTTTGCGGTTTTTGCGAGTACCGTGGGATATGCGAGTTTAGGAAGTAAGTTGTAAGTTGTAAGTCGTAAGTTAAAAGTTGTAAGTTGGAAAAATAAAAATGTAAAAGAAAAGACCTACCGTGATAATGAGTCTTTTCCAATTGTGATTGGAGTTGGATGTGGGAGGAACATCCTAAAGTGTGACCGCGGTGCTGACATACAGCATGTTGTCGCAGCCGCACTCCCTGCAGTTTCCGTAGCCGCTAGTGTAGTGTGGCTTGGTGAGCTCTGTGTGATCGTTTTCAGGCTACTGATACAGATAGCCGGCTGAAAGCAGGAGCCAGTTATTATAAAAATACGGCACATTAGTTATCTTTTGTCAACGTAGGGATAGAGATTGAGAAAACGAGGAAATTAACAATTAATTTAGACAAAAAAATAGAGCTAAAATATGCCGGATTCACTGAAAAATATCATGGCGAATAAATTTCAAAAGTCACCCATGGCCAAGCAGATTACAGCCAGCTTGATTATTGAATTTGCCAATAAAAAGATCAGTGAACTTTGGGGCAAAAAAGGTGCTGAAATGGCAAGAGCGGTTTCATTAAAAAAGCAGATATTAAAAATTATCTGTCAGAATGCTATCATTGCTCAGGAAATTAGTTTTAAGAAAAATACTATAATTGAAGCGGTCAATCAAAAGTTTACACAAGGCACGGTGAAAAAGATAAATATTGTGCAAAAAAGGCATTGAAAAACAGGTGATATAATGCTAGAATATAATAGGATTGCGTATCGCATAACGCATAACGTGGAAAATAGAACAATCGAAAGGAGAAGAGTTGCTGCAGGAACAATGTTCTATGATCCATGAAGAATGATTAATGATATGAGTTTATCAAAATATTTATTAATTCTGGCAATCTGTACTTTGCTTTGCTGGGCGGCCTGGTTCTATGTTTTATTTTTCATCAGCCCTCTGCAAAATATTTGGCTGGCTTTAATTTTGTTTTATACCAGTTTGTCGTTTTCCTTGATTGGGACTTTTTCAATTTTAGGATTTTTAATCAGAACGATTATATTAAAAAAAGACGAAATCGCCAATCGCGGGATTAATATTGCTTCCCGGCAATCAATTTTATTTACAGTTTTAATAATCGCTTCGTTGATTCTGCAAAGCCAAAAGTTTCTGACCTGGTGGATCTTGATTATAATTATTTTTATTTTGTCGTTTGTGGAACTTTTCTTTATTTCATATAAAAAATTTAATAAGTAATTTCAGATATACGGATTTGTATACAGATAGTACGGATTGCTGTTGCATCGGCAACAAAACTGTCTGGTTTGCACAAGCGCTATATGCTTGCAGCTCCTCGAATCTTTAAAATCTGGACAATCTAAATCTGTAAATCCGTAATACTATGCGTCAATCAAAATTACTCGGAAAGTCAATCAAACAAGCGCCAAAAGATGAAGTCAGCGTAAATTCCCAGCTTTTAATTCGGGCGGGGTTTATTGACAAGCTAATGGCCGGAGTTTATTCATATTTACCGCTCGGATTAAGAACATTGAATAAAATAAAAAATATAGTGCGCGAGGAAATGAATAAAATCGGCGGACAGGAAATTTTGATGCCGGCACTACTGCCAAAAGAACCGTGGCAAAAAACCGGTCGCTGGGAAAATCCGGGCAAGGAGGTGATGTTTCAATTCAAGAGTCGAGGAGACAAAGATTTTGGTCTGGGCTGGACGCACGAAGAAATCGTCACGCCGCTTGTTCAAAAGTTTGTTAATTCGTACAAAGATTTGCCAGTCGCGGTTTATCAGATTCAGGACAAGTTTCGCAATGAACCGAGAGCCAAGTCGGGCCTTTTGCGCGGCATAGAATTTTCCATGAAGGATTTGTATAGTTTTCACCGAGATGAAGAGGATATGTGGAAATATTATGAAGCTTCAAAACAAGCTTATTTAAATGTTTTTCGTCGGTGCGGCTTGGACGCGAAAATAGTTGAGGCCAGCGGTGGCGATTTTTCCAAATATTCGCACGAGTTTCAGGTTTTTACGGAATATGGCGAAGATACGGTGAGGTATTGTCCCAAATGCGACTTTGCGCAGAACAGCGAGATCTGCGAATTGCAAATAGGGGATAAGTGTCCGAAATGCGGCGAGCCAATATTGGAGGCAAAAGCTATTGAAGTTGGCAATATTTTTCCGTTGAAAACCAAGTATTCTACAGCTTTTAATTTTAAATACAATGATGAAAAAGGCAAAAGCCAGGACGTGGTGATGGGCTGCTATGGAATCGGACCTTCGAGAGTGATGGGATCAGTGGTCGAAGTGCATCATGATGAGGCCGGGATGATTTGGCCGGAGCAGATTGCGCCGTTCCGGGTCCATTTGCTTTTTCTCGGAAAAGACGATAAAATACTCTCTGCCGCAGAAAAGCTGTATGCTGAACTTTGCGCCTCGGGCATTGAAGTGCTTTTCGATGACAGAGAAGAGTCAGCCGGCATCAAGCTAAATGGCAGCGATCTTTTGGGGATTCCTTTTCGTCTGGTAGTCAGCGAAAAAACTCTGGCGAAAAATAGCGTGGAGCTGAAAAAAAGAAATGAAAGCGAGACCAGCCTGATCAAGATTGAAAAGGTTATTTCAATTCTGCAATAAAAATAAAAACAAAATAAAAAAAATAAAGCTGCGCTTTTCAGTTTAATTTTTTTTATATTTATAATAAAATGTTCCGAAGATTTCTAAATCGATTTTCCAAAAAAATAGGCATTGATCTTGGCACGACCAATACCATTGTTTGTTTACAGGACAAAGGGATAATTATTAGCGAGCCTTCCATTGTCGCGGTTAATAATAAACTTGATCAGATTATCGCGGTCGGCGAAGATGCCAGAAAAATGGTTGGAAAAAATCCGGCATACATCACCCTGACAAATCCTTTGGTCAAGGGAGTGATTTCAGATTTTGAAGTTACGGAAAAAATGCTTAAGTATTTTTTTGACAAAATATTCCAGGAAAATTTTAATTTCACTGCTAGGCCGAGTGTAATCATCGGTATTCCGCTTGACGTGACCGAGGTGGAAAAAAAGGCGGTGGAGGACGCGGCGCTCGGCGCCGGCGCCGGGCAGATTTATTTAGTCGAAGAAATTATGGCCGCGGCCATTGGCGCCAGACTGCCTGTGCATGACGCTTCCGGCAGCATGATTATTAATCTTGGCGGAGGCAAAACAGAGATTGCCGTTATTTCACTGCATGGCGTGGTAATTTGGAAATCATTGAAGATAGCCGGCGACGAATTAACAAAAAATGTTATTCAATATGCCCGCGATCACTTTAATTTGCTTATCGGCGAGAAGATCGCTGAGTCAATAAAAAACAAAATTGGGTCTTCCTGTGAATTGCCGGAAGCCATGACGGTGGAAATGCGCGGTCGCGACCTTATTTCCGGACTGCCGCGGGAAATTATTATCAGCGATTATCAAGTGAGAGAAGCAATGGCCGGAACAATCGCTAGTATAGTAGACGCCATCAAGAGTGTGCTGGAAATAACGCCACCGGAGCTGGTAGCGGATATATATGAACGCGGTATAGTGCTTTGTGGCGGCGGGGCTCAATTGCGAGGAATTGAAAAAACAATTGCTAAGGAAACAGAAATCCCAGTTAGAATTGCTGATGACCCGACTACCTGTACGATCCGTGGAATTAATTTATTGCTCGATGATGATAAATTGCTGAAGCAAGTTTTATTGCCGTCAGCTAATGACGAAAAAATGGTCAGGTAAAAATAACTTTCGGGTAAGCGGTGCATAATCGGATCTGGCTTCACCATTTTTCTCTTCACCTATTCGGTAACAGCCCATTTGAAGTATGCTCGTAATAAATAAAAGTTCAAAATTAAGTTTGATAGTGGTAGTATTGATATTATTGCTATTTTTTTTGCACTACATGGGAGTTTTGGGGCCGGTGGAAAGATTAACAGTTTATTTAACTAAACCTATTTTTAGTTTTGTTTATAAATCATCAACGTGGATAGGCGATAAATATCTGAATCATGAGACAAAGCAGCAATTGGAGGAAGAAAACAAGGAATTAAAAGATCAGATAATTGCCTTAATAAATGAAAAAAGCAAATACTTAGTCGAGGCCGAGGAAAATGAATTTCTAAAATCCCAGTTGAAATTTATTCAAGAGCATGATTATGATTTTGAAGTCGCCAGGGTAATCGGTCGCAATCTGGATAGCGCGGAGAACGCTATTATAATAGATAAGGGTTCAGATAGCGGATTGTCTGACGGTCAGCCTGTTTTGGCGGAACAAGGAATAATTATTGGCAAGCTGATTCGGGTCAGTAGCAGCAGCTCATTGGTTTTATTATTGAATGACGATTTGTCAAAGCTGGCGGCCAAAGTTCAGAACCAAGGCAAAACCATTGGCGTGGTGGAGGGAGAATACGGGCTGGGGATGCGCATGCGTCTCGTGCCGCAGGCCGAAAAAATCAAGGAAGGGGACGTGGTCGTTACCTCCGGTTTGGAACCCAAGGTGCCAAAAGGCCTGGTGATTGGCTTGGTCAAAAGCGTCAAAAGTGAGCCCGAGGAACTTTTTCAGGAGGCTTCAATTGAAACGATGGTTGATTTTAATAAGGTGATTTTGGTTAATATTATTAAAGAGATAAAATAAATGATTAAATTTTTTAAGCATTTGGCAGTGGTAACGCTGTTGTTGTCAACGCAGATTTCATTGTTGCCCACTTTGCCTGGAGTTTACAAAAATTTAAATATTGTTGTTGTTGTTTTGGTTTTTACCTGTGTGGTGTATCGTTTTTATTTGGGTGTTGTCTATGGTTTGTTTGTTGGTTTTGTGCTGGATCTTTACTCAGTCTTACCGTTTGGCGTTATCATTATTAGTTTAATGATTACTTTGTTTATTGTTTATAAAATATTTGAGCATCTGTTGACCAATAAATCGTTTTACACTTTGATTGGGCTGAGTATCCTGGCCACCCTCTTATATAGTTTTATATTATTCGGATTTCGCGCCGCTGTTTATTTTTCCATGACCAAGGATTTGGGAAGTGTGCAGAATTTTGGCGCTTTTTATGTCAATGACCTTTTGTGGCAACTGTTGTTTAATGTGGTTTTAACAATAGTTATGTTTATAATATTTCATGCCTCGAGCCGGCGCTTTAAGGCTGTTTTTGTGGATACGGTCAAGGGATAGTATTAGGAAATTATAAAATACAAATAACAAATTATCTGCCAGGTCCCGGGTTCTATGATAAACGAAAAGCAACTAACACATGTTGAGAAAAATTGTCAATAAAATATTAATGAAAGAAAAAAATAATTCCGCGGAGGAATTTTTGTTTTTGGGCGGCAATTCGCGTTTAAAGGAAAGTCCTATGCTCAGTCGCAATCGCCATGAATGGGTGGAGGCTGCTTTTCTTAATCTGTCCGACAAGGAATTATCGCAAACCGGAAAAAACTATTTGGGGCTCAGCCTGGGAAATAAAAAACTGGTTGGCTTTTTGTTGTTTATATATTTTGTCTTGTTTGTATTGCTGTGTCAGACCGCGTTTATCCAGGTCTGGCACGGTGATTATTATTTTAATTTGGCTGAAAAAAATCGAATTCGCTTGATTAATCTAGTTTCGCCGCGCGGAATTATTTATGATACCAATGGGATCGCTTTGGTGGAGAATGTCCCGAGTTTTGCTGTTTTTGTCACTATGTTTGACCTGCAGGCTGATGCGGAAAAAGAAAAAACAATCGCCTGGCTAAGGCAAAATCTGGCTGAACAGGAAACATTTGAAGAATCATTGGAAAAATTGTTATTAATTACACCAAAGGCCAAAGAATATTTTGAGCCAGTGTTGTTGATTGAAGGATTGGAATATGAAAAAGCCATGGCGATGAGGATTGAAAGCGTTAATTACGAAGGCGTTGATATTGAAGTAACGGCGCGCCGAAATTATTTAAATAGTTTTCAAAGCCAAAAGGTTTCATCCTTGGCGCACACTCTCGGGTATGAAGGAAAAATAAATTCTGAAGAATATAACAAACTAGTGTCGCGCGGCTACCTTTTGAATGATTTCGTCGGCAAAACTGGCGTTGAAGCGATATTCGAAGAACAATTGCGCGGAAAATATGGCAAAGAGCAAATTGAAGTTGATTCCTCCGGCAAAGCTGTAAAAATCATTGCCCGCGAAGAAATGCAAAAGGGGGACAATTTGTTTTTGAGTATTGATTTAAATATGCAAGCCAAGCTGGAGTCAATTATTAAAAATAGTTTGGCAAAATTGAACAAGAAAAAAGCCGTAGCCATTGTTATGGATCCGCGGAATGGCAAGATCCGCAGTCTGGTGAATTTGCCGAGTTATGATAATAATTTGTTTTCCAGGGGAATTTCCAGCGTTGATTTTGATAAATTAATCACAGATGAGGATAAGCCGTTATTTAATAGAGCAGTCAGCGGCGAGTACCCGTCTGGTTCCACAATCAAGCCAGTGATTGCCGCGGCGGCTCTTGAACAGGGCATAATTAATGAAAACAGTTCTTTTCTTAGCGTTGGCGGTATCAGGATTGGCGAATGGTTTTTTCCTGACTGGAAAGCCGGCGGACACGGTATTACCAATGTTCGCAAAGCTTTGGCAGAATCGGTCAATACATTTTTTTACATTATCGGCGGCGGTTATGGCGATTTCGAGGGGCTTGGTGTCCGAAAGATCAAAGAATATGCAGAACTTTTTGGATTAAATGCGCTCACGGGAATTGATTTGCCCAATGAGAAAGCAGGATTTTTGCCGACGCCCGAGTGGAAATTGCAAACAAAAAAAGAACAATGGTACATTGGCGACAGTTATCATCTGGCAATTGGGCAGGGTGATTTGCTTGTTACGCCTTTGCAAGTGGCGAATTATATTTCTGTTTTTGCCAATAATGGCATTTTATATAAGCCGCAAATTATTGATCATTATTTTGATCAGGAAACCAAAAACAATGTGGCTATTGATTCAGAAATTATTCGGCAGGACTTTATCAGCGATCAAACTCTTAATATTGTTTGTCAGGGAATGAGGCAGGCGGTAACGAGCGGCAGTGCGAAAATATTAAATTCTTTGCCAGTAACGTCAGCCGCTAAGACTGGAACAGCCCAATGGTCCACTGACAAAAATCCGCATGCCTGGTTTGCCGCTTTCGCGCCATATAATAACGCGGAGATGGTAATCATGGTTTTGGTGGAAGAGGCGGGCGAAGGCAGCGCGGTCTCCGCGCCGATTGCTTATGAATTTATGAATTGGTATTTTCGGGAATATAAAAAGTAGGAGGGGCTGTTGTTTTATTTTTGATCCTTGTTTTTCCGCACAGCGGCTTGTGGATAAGTTGACATTCTAATAAAAAAGTATTATAACTTTAATATAATTAACTGCAAATTTTTATCAGGTCCAAATGACCTGTATTTATTTAGAAAGAGTGGGTGCGCGGTTATTACTCACTACTCACTACTCACTACTTACTAATCTTTATGTCTAATCAAATTATTCTCACCGAAGAAGGAAAAAGAAAACTGGAAGCAGAGCTGAAAGAATTAAAAGAAGTGCGTCGTCCTGATATTATTTCAAAAATCGAACAAGCCAAGGAAATGGGGGATTTGTCGGAAAATGCTGAATATCATGACGCCAAGGATCAGCAAGGACTAATGGAAGCTCGGGTAAATGAGATTGAGGAAGTTTTAAAAAAGGCGGTTATCAGCTGTGGAGCGGGATCAAATGAGTCAATTTCAATCGGCGCTAAATTCACTGTGGAAAATCAGGCCAATGAAAAAAAAGAATTAGAGCTGGTCGGTTTTAATGAAGCAGATCCTTTGGCCGGTAAGATCTCAAATGAGTCGCCGATGGGGCAAGCTTTTCTCGGCAAAAGAAAAGGCGACACAGTAGCGGTCGAAGCTCCGCGTGGCACTATTGTTTTTAAGGTTTTGGAAATCAAATAATTAAGTTTTACAAAGAGATGGTCTGCCGGATCATTTTTTTGTTGCGAAAGAAAATTATTCATAAATAAACACTACATGCCATCCGTCACGATAGTGGGAATTTTTTATTTGAGCTACAGGTCGCCGGCTTTTGATTTGTGGGATGAAGCTATCTCCGATTTAGAAATGCAATTTTTTAATTTTTGCAAAATTTTGTTATTTAAGATATACTTCCCCTATATGAACGCAGATATAACAATTGACCAAGCTCGTGAAATTCTTCACAAATATATCAAAGACCCTGCTAATGTAAATCATTGCCGGGAATCTGAGGTTATCATGCGAGCTTTGGCCAGGCATTTGGGTGAAAACGAAGAACTCTGGGCGATTGCCGGCTTGCTTCATGATATTGACTGGGAATTAGTGCTTGATGATGTTGAACAGCATGGAATAAAAATGCAGGAAGTTTTGAAGAATGAAGGGGTTTCTGACGAATTAATCAGAGTTATTGTCTCTCATGTTGGCGGTTTTACCAGACATTTACCGGAAAATAAACGAGCTACTAGATTTGAGCATGCGCTTGCTTCAGCGGAAACTATTACTGGTTTAATCTATGCCAGCGCCTTGGTTCGTCCGGACAAGAAACTTACAGAAGTCAAGGTTAGTTCAATAAAAAAGAAAATGAAAGATAAGTCATTTGCGGCGAAAGTTAATCGGGATGTTATAATGGAATGTGAAAAGCTGGGATTAAGTTTAGATGAATTTATAGAAACATCACTGAATGCGATGAAAGAGATTTCAGAAGAAATTGGTTTATAAATAAAATTTCCGCCTGACTTCAAGTCAGCTCAACCGTATAGGAAGGTGAGCCCACTGGAAGCGGAGTAGAAAATATTCATATGGAACAAAACGAAGAACAAGTGCGACTTCAAAAATTAGAAAAAATAAGCTCAATGGGACTTGAGCCATATCCGGAAAAGTTTGATAAGAAACAAACATTGACCGAATGTTTTAATTCAAAAGTCGGCAAAAAAGTAAAAACCGCCGGCCGTTTAGTTATGTTCCGCGATATGGGCAAACTGACCTTTGCGCACTTGCAGGATTTTTCCGGCCGGATGCAGATCGCTTTCAAGCAAGATGATCTGGGCAAAGAAAATTATCAGCAGCTACAAAAAATCATTGATCTTGGTGATTTTTTGGGAGTAGAGGGAGAAATTTTTCAGACCCACAAAGGCGAAATTACAATCTTAGTTAACAAATGGACTTTTCTTGGCAAAGCTTTGAAACCTCTGCCGGAAAAATGGCATGGGCTAAAAGACACGGAAGCAAAATATCGTCAGCGCTATCTGGATTTAATTTCCAATCCTGAAACAATGGAGCGTTTTAAATTGCGCAGTGAATTTATAAAAGCCTTGCGGGAATTTTATTGGCAAGAAGAATTTATTGAGGTGGAAACTCCGACATTGTTGCACAGCGCCACTGGCGCCCATGCCAAGCCGTATATTACGCACAATAATGGACTTGATATTGATGTTTATCTGCGGATTTCGCATGAGCTTCCTTTGAAACAATTAATCATCGGCGGTTTTGATAAGATTTTTGAAATTGGTAAAGCTTTTCGTAACGAAGGCATTGATCCGTCTCATTTACCGGAGCATACGCATTTGGAACATTACTGCGCGTATTGGAATTTTGAAGACAATATCGCTTTCACAGAAAAAATGTTTGATTTTGTTTTTGATAAGTTAAATATCCCCAAAGAATTAAAAGTTACCGGTAAAGACGGAAAAGTTCGTGAAGTAAATTTCAAAACACCATGGAAAAGGATTGACTACATTCAGCTTCTTGAAAAAGATTGCGGACTTGATGTTTCAAAATACAACAACCCAAAGGACTTGGTTAAAGATTTAAAAAAGAAAAAAATTCAAATTGAAGACATGGAGAATATGGGACTTGCGACTCTGATTGATAATTTATATAAAAAAGTCTCGCGCCCAAAAATTATTGATCCTGTGTTTTTGTATCATTATCCGATCGACCTTCAGCCGCTGGCGCGTCGTAACAACAAGGATCCGGAAATTGTTGATCAGTTTCAGCTGGTTGTCAATGGCTGGGAAATTGTCAAAGCTTATTCAGAGCTGGTTGACCCGCTTGACCAGGAAAAAAGATTTTCACAGCAGGCTAAGTTGAAAAAGGCCGGCGATGAGGAGGCAATGGAAGGTGATCCGGAGTTTGTCGAATCTATGAAATACGGCATGCCGCCGATTTCCGGTTGGGGCATGGGTATTGACCGGATCCTGACGATTTTGACTGAGCAGGAAAACTTACGGGACGTAGTATTTTTTCCGCTGATGAAATCTCAGCAAAAGTAATCGAGATGTTAAAATAAAGTTATGAAAAAAGAACTGAGAAAAACAAATTGGAATATTTCCCCTCGGGGATTACTTTTTGTTTGAATAATTTTTTTCGTTTTATAACTTTATAAACTTTTTATCTTTCAACCTACAACAATATGCTTGATATAAAATTTATCCGTGAAAATGCGGAAACGCTCAAAACGGTGGCGCGGCACAAAAACCTTGATGTTGATATTAGTAAATTGATAAAACTTGATGATGATCGCCGGAAGTTAAATCAAAAGGTAGAAGACCTTCGCGGCAAAAAAAATCAGGTCAGCAAACAGATTCCGGAAATGATGGAGTCTGAAAAATCTGCGGCGCTACGGGAAATGAAAGAAGTTGACGGTCTGCAAAATGAACTGGAAGAAAAGTTAAAACCTTTGATGGAAGAATTGCAAACCCTAATGTTAAAAGTGCCAATGTACGTGCATGAAAGCACGCCTGTCGGCGCGGATGAGAGCGGTAATCTTGAAATTGAGCGAGTGGGCGAGCCGCCAAGATTCAAGTTCCCGCCGAAAGATCATATTCAGCTTGGCAATGAGCTCGATATTATTGATTTGGAGCGAGCGGCCAAGATTGGCGGCACCAGGTCATATCTTTTAAAAGGCGATGGCGCCAGACTGGAAGCGGCAGTTATTAAATACGCTGAAGATTTCATTTGTCGCAAAGGATATACGCTAATGAGTGTCCCTGTAATTGTCAATGAGTTCGCGCTATTTGGCACAGGATTTTTCCCTGGCGCGGAAGAAGAAACGTATCATTTGGAAAAAGATAATAAATATCTGGTTGGTACTTCTGAAGTAGCGCTCGGCGCGTATCATGCCGATGAAATTCTGGATGAAAAAGATTTGCCGATTCGCATGGCCGGGTTTTCTGTCTGCTTTCGCCGCGAAGCCGGCGCTTATGGCAAAGACACGCGCGGCCTGTATCGCGTCCATCAGTTTTTAAAGATTGAACAATTTATAATTTGCAAAAATAGCATTGAAGAAAGTATGAATATGCACGAGGAACTGCTTGGCAATTCAAAAGAATTTTTGCGCAGTCTACAACTTCCTTTCCGAGTTTTAAATATCTGCACCGGCGATATGGGGCAGGGAAAATATTATATGAATGATCTTGAAACCTGGATGCCTAGTCGTGAAAACTACGGCGAGACTCACAGCGCTTCAGCTTTGCTTGATTTTCAGGCGCGCCGGTTAAATCTTCGTTACAAAGACCACGACGGAAAGATTCAATTTTGCCATACCTTGAATAATACTGTGGTGGCCACGCCAAGAATTTTGATTCCATTGTTGGAAATAAATCAGCAGGCGGATGGCTCAATCAAGATTCCGGAAATACTTCAGCCGTATATGGACAATCAGCAGGTTATTGAGCAAAAGCGTGAAGAGGCGTGAAAAAGTGAATCTGCGGTAAAGTAGAAAAATTAAAACTAAGCGATTAAACAGGGATTCAGTATTTGAATTCCTGTTTTGTTATTTGAATTTAGTCGTACTTGACAGATGTGAATATTTATGATAAAAAATTATGATAGTTCATTGTCACATAGGAGGTGCTGAATGTCGAAAGGACAAGTATGGGTTTCGTTCAAAAGGCTGGTTGGGAAGGATGGAAATCTTCGTAACTGTCCCTTTTGTGGTGGCGAAGTTGTGAGAAGATGCTACGGCGGATGCATGCCGATGTGGACAGACCCTGTGTGCAAGAAATGCGGGAAAAGGTTTCATCTTCGGCGATGGTTGTTATTTAGAAAGTGGTTTGAGGTTGTTACGGACGAACATTGAATTATATGGCGCTGACATTGTTCAGCGCTTTTTGATATTTAGCCTGTTTTATAGTAAAATGTGTTTATATGAAGTATCGAACTTGGGTTGAAATTTCCAGAGCTAATTTATTATACAATATTGCGCAGTTTCGCCAGCGGATAGGGGAGCGCGTAGCGCTTTGCGGGGTGGTAAAGTCAAACGCATATGGGCATGGACTCAAGGAGGTTGTTGGCGTGATCAAGGACCATGTTGATTGGCTGGCGGTGGATTCGGTTGATGAAGCATTGTCGGCAAGGGAAATATTGGGGACAGAGGGAAAACTGATTTTGATTTTGGGTTATACATTGTTTGACAGGCTCTTGGAAGTTGTGGAAAACGGATTCCATCAGGTTATTGCAAACTTTGAAACCCTGGAAAAATTAAAAACAATTTGCGAGCAAAAGCAAACGCCGGTATTTATTCATTTGAAAATAGAAACCGGAACATCGCGCCAGGGAATCTGGCCGGCCGATTTGCCGAAATATCTTGATTACATCAAAGCAAATACCTGGCTCAAGCTGGCTGGAGCTTCAACTCATTTTGCTAATATTGAAGACACGACTGATCATTCGTACGCAATAAAACAGTTGGAAAGTTTCAAAGCGGCTGTTGAATTTATTGAGCGAAACGGATTTAAGTATTTTATTAAACACACAGCCTGCAGCGCGGCGGCAATTTTATTTCCGGAAACATATTTTGATCTTGTTCGTATCGGCATCAGCTTGTATGGACTGTGGTCGTCGCCCGAAACCTTGATCAGCTCCAAACAAAAGGGGATTGAGCTGGATTTGCGGCCGGCTTTGACCTGGAAAACCAGAGTGGCGCATTTGAAAACTTTGCCGGCGGGAACTCCGATCAGTTATGGCTGTACGGAAAAAGTAAATTTACAAACAAAAGTCGCCATTTTGCCAGTCGGCTACTGGGACGGTCTTGATAGGGGATTGTCCTGCGTTGGAAATGTTTTAATCGCCGGCGAGCGTTGCCGCGTACTCGGTCGCGTGTGTATGAATATGATTATCGTTGAAATTAATCATATTTTGGAAATTAAACTGGAAGACGAGGTTGTACTAATTGGCAAACAAGGGCAAGAACAAATTACTGCTGAAGAAATCGCCAGAAAGATTGGGACGATTAACTATGAAATAGTAACGAGAATAAACCCGCTTCTCAAACGCATTGTGAAATCGTTATAGTTTAATGATTCATGCTTCTTCTCTTATGCCAAAAATTAGCCCCAAATATCAGCGCGATTACAAAAACATGGATTACCAAAATCCGCGTTTGATTCGCGACAAAGAAAATCGCAAAAAAAGAATAAAAAATTTCTTGATTGCAATTATTTTAATTGTTGTCGGTGGCCTTATATATTTTTTCCTCTATTCGCCATTGTTTTGGATTGAGCGTGTTGAAGTGTCGGGATTGGAAAAAGTAAAATCAGAAAATATTAATCGTTTTATTGACGACTACCGATTTGGCCGCGATTATTATGTTTTTAATCGTAATAATTTTTGGTTGTTTAATAAGAATAAACTGAAAACAATAATTTTCGAACACTATTATTTTGAAGAATTTACAATTAAGAAAAAATTGCCGAATATAATTTTAATCACGCTTAAAGAAAAAGAATCCGCCATCAATTGGCTGGCGAATAATCTTTGTTATCATTTGGACTTGACCGGCCTTGCGATTGAATACTGCGAAGAGAATAACGGATATTTAACGATCAATGATTTGCAAAACCAAGAAATTAAAATAGGGGAGAGCGCTATTGAAAATAAGGAGTTACAATATATTGTGGGTTTATATTCGCAGACAAAAAAAATAACCGAGAGAAAATTGGATCTTATTCAAATTGAAAAAACGGAAAATGTTTTGGATCTCATCACCAAACAGGGGATACTCCTGCGTTTTAATTCCACTCTGGCGGTGTCTGAGCAAGTTGCCAGGCTGGACACGCTCTTGAACCAGGAAGAAATAAAAAACAATCTTGAGCAAATGAAATATATTGATCTGCGGTTCGGGGAAAAGGTTTATTATAAATAGGGGAGCCAATGTGCGGACACAGACCCTTTCCTCACTACTCAGCCCCTTTCCGTCTTCCATTGACATTTTCAATGAAAACATATAACATTTCAAGATGACATTGATTTTGATTTTTGTGATTTGACAGTAATTTCTGAGCGGAGGACGAAAATTAGGAGGGCAAAATGATTATTGTGGCACCAGAAGTTAACAGGCGATTCCCTCTGGGATTGGGACGGTTTATACGTCTATTGAGAGATTCCCTTGACCTAACTCAGACAGAATTGGCCCTTGCTTTGTCGTTGCAGGGATCGGAGAGTTATGGCGCTAGCTTTTTATGCAAGCTGGAAAAAGGCAAGAGCCAGTCAAGTATTCGATTCTGTACTCAATTGGCGGATTTATTGGGAATGACGTTGAGCGAAGTTTTCGTGTTTGCGGAAATATTGGCTTGTGAAGAGCTAGTGGTTGAAGAAATGCGAAGTTTTGTCGCAACCACATTGAAAATTCGCTGGGATAAGGCAAAGCAATCACCAGTCGTTGATCAATCGGTAAAAGCATAAATAATAAGACAGCTGTGACACGCGCAGCTGTTTTTATTAATAGATTAAGCATTGTTGACATTTTTAATAAAAACATATAATATCTAATATCGAGTGTTCGTTCACAAAGCCATATGGAGGTGGCACATGTTGGGATGCAATCTTCTGCGGGAAACGCAGACAAAAAAAAGAAAAAAACAAAATTACAGCCGTAGTGACCATTGCCGGGGATTTGAAATCGGACTTGTGATCGGCCGATGGCGGCCGTCAATTATTATTCAAACGCGGGATTTGTCCAAGCCATTCAAACTAATATTGTGGCTTTTGCTCCTGCCGCTGGTCTGGCTTTTTGGGCTATTTGGCAAAAGTCGGCAGCTGCTAGTGGCAATCGATTTCGGCACATCTGGCATCAAACTTGTTCAGCTGGCAGAAGTTGCCGGTAAATTGGTTTTGAAAAAAACTGATTTTGAAGAACTCGCGCCGGAGGTGATTGTTGATGGCGCAATTATGAATATGGATGCTTTGGGCGAAGCTTTGGTTCGCTTGGTCGAGCGGTCTGGGATCAAAGGCAGAAAAGTTGCCTTTGGCGTTTCCGGTCACAGTGTAATTTCAAAAATCATCAGCTTGCCGCAAATGAGCGCAGGGGAACTCGCTGACTCGATTTCTTGGGAAGCGGAGCAGTATATCCCTTTTGATATCAGGGAAGTATATATTGACTCCGAGGTTATTGATCCGAACGCGGGAAGCGGCCAGATGGACGTGCTGCTCACGGCGGCCAAAAAAGACCTTGTTAATGACTATATTCAATGTTTGGTTGATGCCGGACTCAGGCCACGTTTGGCCAATGTGGAATCCTACGCTGTGCTGAACATGGTTGATTCCCTGTATGGTTTGCCCTCTGACAAAACTGTTGCAGTTGTTGATATTGGCGCTTGCATGATCAATATTGCGATTGCGACTCGGGGAAAGCTTGTTTTCATCAGAGATATTTCGATGGGGAGCGGTTTTCTTACGGAAGACATCCAGCGTCAGTTTGCTGTCAGTTATAGCGAAGCCGAGCAATTGCAGAGTAATCCCACAGGTATTGATTCCAATATTACGGCGCGCAAGGTGGAAGAGTTGACCATGAACGCGGCCAAGATGCTGGTCACTGAAATCCAACGATCAATTGAATTTTTCAAAGCTGTTTCAGCCGGTGAAGAGATTGATTCAATCTACTTGTTTGGTGGCGGATCAAACATGCTTGGAATCAGGCCGGCATTGGAAGAAAGATTTCCAGAATCCAAGCTCTTGACTGGAGATTGTTTCGCCAAGCTGAGAAACGCTGACGGAACGATTACCGGAATTGAGATGCCTTATGGTAGGATGCCCAGGTTTGCAGTGGCAGTGGGGCTGGCGCTACAGAAAGGATAGGGAATCGAAGGACAACATACACAACGTTGCAGAAATCTGCAGCGTTTTTTTATTTTAAGTTAAATCCGGATTTATGCAGGCCCCTCTTTTTGAACATCTTGAAATATTTTACGACACAAAGAGTTAAGGAAATATTGGGGCAGAGTGGTGTAAAATAATTTACGTTGCATTAATGTGGTATTAAATAGGGCAGTTAAATTTCATTTAAAAATTTTCATAAATTGTATAATAATAATTAAAGTTTTTAAAATAATAAATTAGCGCGCAGATATATTTTGATGACATCGCCTTAGAGGATCTTTCCTCAAGGTTTAATAATTGTAAATTTACGTGATATAGCACTATCAATTGATGCAGGATGGCCCTACTTTAATGATTTATTATATGGTTACGCCTTGGCTAAATTTACACAAAAAACAAGGCCTAAAATTGTGATCTAAGCGTCTTAAATTTTGTTTGAATAGCAGAGCACCTGATTCCTTTGTCTTTTTCCTAAGTTTAGCATAAAAAACGGATAGTGTGCAGTCCAAGGAACAAGAAATGCTGACTTGTCCACAGACAGTATTGATTATAGATTTTAATAAGTGTGTTGAATTATGTATAATAAAATTGTGCCCCGTGCGTATTTATTAGTATTGTGCGACACGCCACTTAGCGGCTAAATGCATTGTTTGTAGTTTGTTAATTGTAATTTGTTATTTCTTGTATTTATGCTCACCAACTCTCAACTTCCCATTCTCAAACAAATCAATGATTTTCTTGATTATGTTGACGTAGAAAAAGGCTTGGCAAAACAAACGCAGGAAAATTATTCCCGATGTTTAGATCGCTTCAAGCGTTGGCTTATCCAAAATAAAATGCAAGATTTGCTCCCCCATCAGCTCACCAGCGAAATAATCTGGAAATACAGAATTTTTTTGTCGCGCAAAACTTTATCAGCAAAAACAAAACAAAGTTTGACAAAAAGAACGCAAAATATTTATTTAATCGCTCTGCGCGGGCTATTGGAATATTTTGCGGTGCGCGATATCACGGCCCTGCCCGCCAGCAAGATCCAGCTTGCAAAACAAACAAAAAAACCGTCCGTGCATTTTCTTACTCTTGAAAAAGTAAAAAAATTACTTGATTGCGCAGTAAAATTAGATTTAAATTCGCTTCGCAATAAAGCGATTCTTGAAACATTATTTTCAACAGGACTCCGTGTCTCAGAAGTTGTGAAATTAAATCGCGATGACTTTAATATTAGAAATTTTAGACAAGTTTTGGAATTAAATATCGTGGGCAAGGGAAGCAAAACCAGAACAATATATTTTTCTTTGCGGGCGCTTTCGGCAATTAGGAATTATCTAGATAATCGAAATGATGTTGATAAAGCCTTATTCATAAATTACTCCCCTACTGCGTCAGAAATCGGTTCGCGCAGACTAACTTCTCGTTCAGTTGAAAGAATCGTAAAAAAGTATGTCAAGCTTGCCGGATTGCCCCTTAATACAACGCCGCATACCCTGCGCCATTCATTTGCCACGGATTTGCTGAACAAGGGCGTTGATTTACGCCTGGTGCAGGAATTTCTGGGCCATGAAGATATTTCCACTACCCAAATTTACACGCATGTGACCAATAAAAAATTGCGCGATGTTTATGAAAAATGTCATAGCGACAATGATTAGAAAATTCATCTAATTTATCCACAGTTGTTTGTTTTGTGATAAAAAAAATTGTATAATAATAGTGTGATGTTTTAGCGTTCTATAGATGCAATATTATTGTAGTAAAATTAATGCTAATTAAAAGCATATAAATTTAGTTTTATATGCAAATTAAGTTATGAAAAAATTTTGGCAGCTTGTCGGAGGGGGGTATGTGTTTTTTTGCCACAAAAAATGGCCGGTCTATTTATTGGCCGCCATTTTAATTATCGCGCAGTTTGCAATTATAGTCTGTTTGGTCGTACACATGGCACGGCTTGAAAAAAGTTACGCGGAAACGCGCGATTCTCTTTCCATGCGGCTTAATCAAATTTACAGCCAAGTGTTTTTGATGAATACGAGAATGAATCAGATTCTTGAGAAAAAATGAGTAAATACCTGTCCGCCTCTGGCGGAAGCAATTAGAAAATTAAGTAGCTGAAGAATTTGTAATATTTGTAAATTTGTCTTTCTTGCAAAAAACAATCAATTAACATATATAGAAAGTAAAACTAAAAATTAAAATTAAGAAATTTAGTATGATGAAAATCGCAAAAAATAAATTATTTACTGGCTTTATCGCCATGACCACCATAGTCTGGGCCATGGGATTGGCCGGCGTGCTCACTCCCCTATTTCCGGCTCAAGCTGGTGTAACAGTAACTTCGGAGTTTATGATTCCGCCAAACATGAATGCATATGGCGGTTTCATGAGCAGTGTTGCCGCGTTGAAGATTACCGGTACTGCCGGCGAGCAGCTAAAATCAATTAAAGTTCGTTTTGACGGTCTCTATGGCACTCCTGATCCGGCTTTGGTATTGGCGCCGTTTAATGAAGCGGCGGCGGCCGGCAGTGATGATCAGGGACTATGCATTTATAAAGACGGTAATGGTAATGGCTGGATGGATCCCGGCTCCGGAGACAGCGTTCTTGTTTGGGAAACAAAGCCTTCATGGACAAACAATGGCGACGGCACTTATGATGTTACTCTTGACGTTGTTGATGACACATTGCCAACTTCATATTCAGCGGGTAGCGGCAATTATTTTCTTCACATGAAAATGCACGACACTCCGCCCTCCGGAAAATCATTTCGATTTACTTTCTTAGGCGGCGCGAGCGGCACGGTTGTTACCAGCGGCACTTCCCCGACGATCACGCAGGTTAGCACGGATACGATAAATAGCGCCGGCGGCGGCGGAGACGGAGACACTTATATGTCGCCGCCTAGAGTGGATGGCTTGTATTATGGGTCATATAGAGATTTAATAATTGATTTTAATATGCCAGTAACCGCGGATTCGGTGGAATGCGACGAAGAAGTCACCCCCGGAAGTTGCGCTCGGTATACTTTAATGACAGGTGCAAACGATAATCAGTCAATAATCAGGGCGACTCGCGATGGCAGTGATCCTAGCAGAGTTTCCGTGGTCGCGCATGCCGGCGCCAGGATTTCAATGACTATGACCGATAGCCTGCAAATAAGCACCAATCCCTCGATTGCGCCAAAAAGCGTTGCCAACGGCATGCCGTATAGCGATCCGGCTCCTTTGTTTTGGATGTGGCCGAACACCAGCATTCTGATTTCTGAAATTCAATTGGCCGGCGCCGCTGCAACGGATGAATTCATTGAGCTTTACAATATTGGATTGAGCCCGCAATCCATCGCCGGCTGGAAAGTTGCCGTCTTGACAGATCTGCCTGGTATAGAAGGAGTTGACAATACATACACTGTTTTGGCTACGATCGCAGGCGGGACTACTATGGCGCAAGGCGGATATTATTTATTGGCTAATGACGCTAATAGTTTTGACCAGAGCGTTGATGGGCAAGGCCTGAGTGCTGACGCTGCGTTTACAGGAGTAGATTTGGATTCCGGTAATACAATATTTTTAATTGATGAAAATAATACGGTAAGGGATATCGTGGGCGTCGGACATGGGGTCAGGGTTTATCAAACCAGTCCGTTCAACCCTGCGCCCTTGGCAAACGGCAGTATTGAACGAAAAGCGGTATATTCATCAACAAGTGCGACTATGGTTACTTCAGACGTGGCAATCGGAAATGGTTATAATAGCAATGATAATATGTATGATTTTGTTTCGCGCACTTTGTCAGATCCTCAAAAATCAACTAGCGGCGTAGAGGTTTTTCAACTGGGCGGCGAAACGCACTTAAACACTCCACCTCATGTTATGCACAGCCCGATTTCCACGGCTGTGGTTTCAACTGAAATTAAACTTCTGGCTGAAATATATGATGTTGAAAGCACTTCGCAACAGATTACTACTACACTATGCTACAAGGCCGGCACAGCCGGTTGGCCGGGAAGCTGTGTTTCCGGAAGTTCTTCAGGTTCAAGTACAATATTCACAATACCTGCGTCAGCGGTAACCGCGGCAGGAATAGATTATTATATTAAGGCGGTTGACGGCATGAGCGAAGAAGGATATTCGGCCGCGGATCCCGTGGCAAATACGGAAGTGCTGGCCCAAGCCATGCCATATCATATTAATGTCTCAACGACCAGCGGAGCTAGAAAAATTTCCGGCCGCGTATACCAAAGCGATTGCGTGACTGGCATTGACGGCGCAACCGTTAGAATTGAAGGTACTGGCATTAGCGCCGTTACCTCCATTGTCAGCGATCAAGCCGGAACATTCACGCTAAACGGCGTGTTTGACGGCGTTTGGAATTTGAGCGCGAATGCGGGAGGTTATCATGAAAGTACAATTTGGGGAGTTGGCGTCAGCAGTAATAATCCGCAGTCAACCGGCTGGCAGTTTTGTCTAGATAGCGGCGTAGGG
The DNA here is from genome assembly GCA_964590105.1 of uncultured Gammaproteobacteria bacterium. GTDB lineage: Bacteria > Patescibacteriota > Patescibacteriia > UBA11705 > JABHMO01 > JABMRF01. The sequence goes on along the minus strand of CAZPYM010000001.1, from coordinate 336,959 downwards.
GCTCATGGCGGAGATTCCAGCGCGCCTATGGTTATAGAAACTACTCCATCGGACGGCATGAACAGCGCGCCGATCGACATAGTGATTGACAGAGCACCTATATTTATTAGATTTAATAAACCAATGAACGTGGGAAAACTGACTACGTCAAATATATTGTTGAAAAAAATGAATAACTTTACGGGACAAGTTGAACCCGTTACTAATTACGCCGTAACAATTGACACCGGTCTCGGAGCCAGCAATCGCGGCGCCACTTTCTACGCGCCTGGTGCATCTGTCAGTACCCCGGTGGCGGTAATTGATATGGTGGAGCCTTTGGTTAAGAACACGCAATATATTGTGGAAATCCTTCCTGCTGTTATAGATATGGCCGGCAATTCAGTTCAGGGCGGCAGGCCGGGAGGAGGACATTCGTTCACTTTCACTACGCAGTCAACCGATATGAATTTTAGCGGCTCCAGCGGATTTGGCTTTACGGAAGATGCCGCATATTATGATGCCGGTAATTTTGGATCTATGACCGATAATGCTGATTATATGACAATGGCGGATAATTTTAACACGACTACAGGCCAATGGAGCGGCGGAGACTATTCTCCTTTCTTTGTGAAAGGCGCGCAGCCGTCGTCGGGCGCGTGGAGTGTATCAAAAAATTTGTCAAAAATGATGTTTGAATTCAGCGAATCGCTTGATTCAAGTAGCGTTAACACGGGCACATTCAAGTTATTTCAAAAAAGCGGTAATTCTTTTACAGATGTTACCAGTACTTATATAAGTTCAGTGACAACCTCGAACGATAAGCTTTTCGCCATAATGAATTTGTCTTCAAATTTAATGGCCGGCGAGTATGAAATAAGGGTAAAGGCGGGAATCCGAGCGTCTTCGGGTGTAACGCTTGGCAATCCAAACGATCCCGGAGCCAATCAATTTATGGTCAATTTTACAGTCGCGGACGTTACTGATTCAACTGCTCCCGGCATTAATGGCAGTTGGCCGGACAATAATGCCACGGGAGTGCCATTGGATTTCGGCTTCGTGGATATTGGTTTCAATGAATCGCTGGAACCGGGTAATGTTAACACGGCCACCGTTACATTGAAAACCGGAACGTCAACAATTCCGGCCGTAGTAAAATATGATTCAATGAGCCAGAGTATCAAGGTAATCCCGACAACCGGCTTGACGCCGGGTATGAAATATACCTTGACTATTACTCTTGGCGGCACAAGTGGAATAAAAGACTTGTATGGTAATCCGAGCGGAGCAACCACTTTGACGCGCTCGTTTACCATGACGTCTACATTTGACACAACCAAGCCCAGAGTTGAAGTCGCGAATTGCGACGGATACCAGTGCGCGGTGACATTCTCAAGACCAATGAGCGCGTTGAAGCAAAGTGACGCCTCGTCCAATGCTTCGCTTTGGACAGGGAGCGTACTGAAGTCGGGCAACTACGCATTGACTTTTGGCGCCGACGGCACCGGTAGTACTGAAAATCTTGGAGCGGCCGGCGTGTCGTTTGATTATGATTATGAAACAAACACCGTCAAAATTAAGGGTCTATCCTTCACCGGTGCGACAAAAGAAACAGATCAATTTATTATTACTGTTTCAAATGTTATGGATCTGTCGAATAATCCAATTGACGCTACGGCTAATTCCGCCAAGGGAGTTTTGCGCGATGAGGCGAAAACAGGCGGTATGATCGGACCCGCTTGCGGCGGACTTTCCGGTCCTTCGGCCATGGGCGGCGCCATGATGACGGGCGCGCCTACAGGATTTGGAGGTTTTTCAGAAAAAGACGCCATGATGATGGGAGGAGTCGGAGCCATGCCCATGAATATGATGGCCGGCGCTACGACCACATACATGATTGACTTCCCTATTCCGCCATCGGGCAAATCAGCCAATGCGCTTGACGACGGAGCATATATTAAATTGACATTTCCAAAAGGCGTTAACATTGTTTCGGCGATTCCGGATCCGTATAATCCCAATAAAAATGATCTGAATATGAGCGGTCCGTCAATAGTCAAATTCAAGACTTCGGGAGTTGCTGACGACGGCGCGGGCGCCGCGACAAAGGGCGGCGCGGCGAGCGACGGCGTGACGGTTTCAGGTCAGACAATGACTCTGTGGCTGAATACGAACGGCGGACAAACCGGCGATCCTGATTACTTTCATTTTGAAGTGAAAAACATCGTCAATCCGACAAAAGTTCAGGATTTCAATTCCAATGGCTACACCGTTGACATGAAAGCGTACAAAGCGGACGGCACGAACGTGTCCAGCATGACTTCAATGCCTTTCTTTATCAACGCGGCCGGAGCAAATAATATCACGGCGACAATCGCGGCTGAAAGCGGCACCGGCACTTTTCAATTGATGATGGGATCTCCCATGACCGGTCCTTTGGACGCGACAGTTAACATTGCCAATGGCACGGGAACGCAGACTTGGTCAAATTTGCCGGATGGCTGTTATAATATTTTTAGCGAGCCGACGGTTACTCTTGGCGCAAATAAATACAGCGGACAGATGAATCCGGAACCAATTTGTGTGCCCGGTTCGGGCGAAAACTGGAATTCGGGAACAAAGACTTTGACGAGAGCGCTAACCTTCGCTAAATTTTCAGCGTCCAATTCAGCATCATTGACAGTCAAGGTGTCCGGGACATTCAGCGCTGACGGAGAAGATCTTGATATTTTCGCGGGCGGGCCTAATTCGTTCGCGGTAAATACCACTACTTTGACCGGCGCAGTCACTAATAACAGTTCCACTCTATACTTCCCTTCCAACGGCATATATATGGTTGGCATTGGGCCGGCTATGCCAAAGGGGCCGATGATGGGACCGCCTCCGATGCCTGATTGGATGCCGCCGACAAATGTTCAGGTTGAAGTCAGCGGTATTGGCGGAACTCCAATTATTAAGCGCAATGATACGAATGCAACAATTACTGAATTAAGTTTTAACATCAATAGCGCTAGTAAAGAAATACTCGGATGCGTTGTGTCAAAGGAAACTACGCTCGGCGCGAATTACACTTCGAGCGCGACCAGCCTGACTTTGGCGAGTGGCACGGGATTTAATGCCAATGATTCAATAGTTGTGACTGACGGCACGAACACAAAAAATGATAAAATATTGTCAATCAGCGGCGCGACAGTTCAATTGGTAAACGGCATGAATCAAGCTTTTTCTTCTGGCGCGAAAGTGTATAATGTAATGCAAAATGTTGAAATTTGGGCCAGCCAGCCAATGGGTTTCGGTGGCATGGGCTCTCATACGCAATCCCTCGCGGACGGCAGTTTTGTTCTCAAAGTCGCGGCCAATGGAAATTATGAAATCGGAGCTCATAAACCCGGAATCGGTGAGGCTCCGTTTAGGTCGGTAGCAGTAAAGGATAATACGGTTGGGGTTTCCGACGGCAATACCACTTGCGATGTTAATCTTGAAGGCGATTATGTTACTACCGCCGCTCCGTTCTTAATCAAAATGTATAAAGCCGACTACATGATTTCAGGAAAAGTAATGGATTTGAGCGGCAATCCTCTCAACTACACCAGCGTAATGGCAAACGAAACAACGACGCACCAGTCTGCGCAAACAATGTCGGATTCGGACGGCGACTATATGCTGAATGTTGGCGACGGCACTTGGACAGTGACGGCGCAAATGCCATCGGGAACTGATACTTGTGGCACAATTACCAAGGCTATTACAGTTTCGGGCGCGAATAAGCCGACTGAAAATCTTCAGCCGACATCTTCCACCTGCTACACCATTTCCGGCTCCGTTTCAATCGGCGGTACAGCACAGGGTAGTGTTCCGATAATGGTAGAAGCCTGGGATACGGTTAATGACTGGCCGAGCGGAGGATACCATCGCAATGAATCAACGGCCAATGACGGTTCTTATTCAATCAAAGCCGGCAACGGTACATACAGAGTGTCAATGTGGTCGCCTGATTACGGAGAACTAGGACAAAATGTTACTGTAAACGGAGGCAATCAAACCGTGAATATCAGTTATGATTTGGCAAGTTTGAAAACATTGACAGTCGCTTTTACCGGCGGAACTTCAAATATGCGCGGGTTTATAGAAGTAAAGGAAATAGCCGGGTCAGCCACGACCAACAGCCGTGGAGCTGTGCGCCGAGGCATGCCGCTTCCCGATTTGAGCCAGAGCCAGACTATCAGCGTTCCTGCCGGAACATATAGATTGATGGTGTTTGTTGACGGCATGGGAGATTTTTCGCCGTCTTCAACAATTGATTTGTCAACTTCAAATCAAAGTACCACTGTTGATCTTTCGGCGCAGACAATGCGCACGGTTTTAGGCACAGTTCTTGACAATTCCAATAATCCCATAGCCAATGCCGCGGTTTTGCTTATTAATGAAACAACGGGATTGGTAAAGCAAACAACCACGGACGCCAGCGGCGACTATTCAATGAGTGTCAAAGAAGGCACATACAGCATTAAAGCCGAACACAAGGATTACGGCACGCCGGCAAAATATTCAAACTTGGAGGTTACGGGAAATGTAAATTTTGATTTTGATGGCAATACCACAGACGAAGATATTCAGATTGACAATGATTTGGTTGAAAAAGGCAATTCAATTTCAGGCACGATTTACGAATCTGACGGATCAACGCCTATGAATCTTGGCGGATTTGTCTACGCCACCGAGGCGACTACTGGAGCAAAAGCCAAGGGATCAATTCAGCAAGATGGTAGCTACCAGTTATCAGTAACAGATGGCACATGGTCAGTGATTGCGGATGGCCCATTGCACGCTGAAACAACGCGATCGGCCACTGTCGCGGTTAGTGGTAGTTCGCTCAGCAACAAGGACATCACGTTGACATCTGATCCGACAGATATAAAAAGCGTTGATAGCAGAACGATTGTTCCAACGAGCGGTGTAGTAGTAAACGACGCAAATAACACCGGTCTTGAAATTAGCGCCGGCACCGGAGTTATCGGTGGGCAGAATTCTAGCGGCACGTTGACCTTTCAGCAGGTGGACTTGCCGGCGCTCGATACAACGTTGCCTTTAGTCGGGACTGAAGTTGAAATTACAGCCAAAGCCGGAGGTGAGGATGTGAACCAATTGAACGGAGAAGGCGCTGAGATTATTCTCCACTATACGGCCGCTGAATTAACAAGCGCGGGCGTAACCGATGAATCTTTGCTCACATTGTCATATTACGATGATACGACTGACTCGTTTATGCCGCTTGATAATCAAACCTGCAACACGACTGAAAATTATTGCATGGGAAAGATTACTCACTTGACCTCGGTTTCAATCACTCATCCGCCTCTAGTCGCGGCATCCGCTACAACAACACGGCGCGCGGTTGATACCACCGGCGGAGCGGCCGCGACAACCACTACAACGACGATAATAGAACCGACAACAACTACCACAACGACCACGGATGAAGCAGTCACGACAACAGTGGAAGAAATAACTACGGTTGTCAAAACAGAAGTTAAAGAAGTTTCCAAGGAAGTTGCTTCAGAAGTCGTTACCCTGACAAATGTGGTGCCGGTAAAACCGGCGGCAAGAGAACTTAAGAAGGAAATTCAAGGCGTAAAAGATTATGCTAAACTTGTCGGCAAGAGTCCGGCTACGGCCAATGAATGGCGAGTTGTAGATTTCCTGACTTATGGAACAACTGATAAAGTCAAGAAAATGGCGGAACGTGAAAGAGTGGGATTGCTTGAAGATTATAAAGCTGTTTACAATCATATCCCCAGTACTGATTCTGATTGGGAGAGCGTGGCCAAGATGGCTGAAGGAACAACTCCCGCTAGAATAATCGGACGCGAGGCAGAAGCTTTGAAAGCTTTTGTAAAGGTGTTCGGCCGATTGGTTGATTTTAGCAAACCGGCTGAAGAAAAGTTTATCCACTCTGTCGCCTACTATCTGCGACCTGAAGCGCGTGAATTGGCTAAGGAAAAGACTGCTTTAGCAACCTTCTCTAAATCATTCAAGCAAATGCCAAATACCGGTTTCATGTGGTCTGTATTGCGCGGAATTGCTTATGCAGGTGTTTCTATGACAGCTCCGGCACCAGCGCCAGTTGAGACAGTACCAGCAGCGCCAGTTGTAGAAGCGCCAAAAGATAACGCAGTGCCAGCTTTGCCAGTGAGTGCTGACAGAGACCTGAAAAATGAAATCACAGCTGTAAATGATTATATCGCTCTCGCCGGCCAATCTCCGGATGCAGAGGGCTGGAATGTTGTAACTTTCATCTCATACGGCAGTACAGCGGCCAGCAAGGCCAAAACATCGGTTGAAAGATTGCAAGCAGTCAAGGATTTCAAAACTGCGAACGGCAAGTTTCCTTCAACCGAAGCTGACTGGATGGCAGTGGTAAAATAAGTTAAATAACTTCAGATAAGAAAGACCCCGCTTGGCGGGGTCTTTTGGTTGACGAAAATAATAATAACGAAAAATAATTAATCTTTTCGAAAATGCATTCCCAAGATCGGATCAGCTTTGATTTTATTTATATTTTTTTCAGTTTGTTTATAAAATTCAGGATAATGCTGGCGGGCGATCCATCTTCCCTTGTATCTCTGGCGGTATGGCGGTTTTTGTAGATGAGCGATTTCATGCGCCAGCGTGCGGATAAGCCCATTCAGGCTCTTTGGCTTCAGGGTTTTCGGTGAATAAATATCCAGCACAATTGTTTTGGTTTGCAAATTAATATACCCGAGCGTATAGCTTTTATTACTTTTGCTGGTTTTTCTCTGCATGATTTTAAATCTCAAGCCTTTAACCTGAAGAATATCGCAAATTTTTGCGAATAGCATGAAGGCCAGTTGTTCGTGTTGATTTATTGGCAGATGATTTTGATGTTACTCTGTTGCTCAATAAAAGCCTGTTTTGACAGGCTTTTATTTTATTTAACTTAATGGTTGCATTTATGGCAAATAATCCAGAGGATTTACCGGAATGCCGTTGACTCTGACTTCAAAGTGCAAATGCGGTCCGGTAGTCAGGCGGCCGGCGCCCGGTGTACCCGGCATGGCGCCGCTAAGGCCGATGATTTCTCCTTTGGCCACATATTCGTCTTCCCTGACAAATATTTTACTGACATGGCCATAGACTGTTGAAATTCCATTGGCATGAATCAGCGCGATGTAGCTGTAGCCCATCCCCGCGTCTTTTGCCGTTAAAACATAGCCTTCGGCCGGCGCAGCTATTGGCGTGCCTTGCTTGGCGCGAATATCAATTGCTGGATGCTCGAATAAATATCTGAAAGGATAATCAGGATCGTGAAAATAAGCGGTAATCTTATTTTTCGGTACTGGCCAAGAAAGTTGGCTATCAGTGAGTTTTGGTTGTTCGGTTTTTAACTGGTCCAGTTTTTGTCTGGCTTGCTTTTCTAAAACTGTTATGGACGAGCTAATAGATTCTTGCTCCTCCTTGGCCTGCCAAAATAATTCGGTAAACTTTTGTTCGGAATTTTTTGTGGAAACTAATAAATTTTCTTTATAATCTGTTTGTCCGATTAATTCTATTTTTTCGAGCTCAAGTTGATCATTTAAAGCAAGTAATTCTTTTTGCTTGTTTTCCAGTTCGTTTTTTTTCGCCAGTAAAAGCTTTTTTTCGGATTTTAAATTGCCCAATGTTTCCTGGAGGCCTTGTTGCAGATCTTTTGTGTATTCGGTTTCATTAAAAAAATCCGACAAAGAATCATTCATTAGAAATATTTTTAAGGTATTTTCTTGATCGTTTTGACGGATTTCTTGCAGGATATTTGTTAGTGCCAGTTTTTGATTATCAATAGCGTCTTGTTTCGACAGGATTTGAAGTTCAATGTTTCTGGTTTCGAGTTGACCTTGCTCGATTTCTTTTTTTGTCGACTTTACGTCCAGGTTTGTTTTGGCGATTTTGTTTTCCAGTATTGAAAGCTGATTTTTGAGCGAAGCAGCCTCCTCCTGCTTGACCCGGATATTTTTTTGATAAATGGCAGCTTCTTTTTTTATCTGAGTGATTTCTTCTTGTTTGTTTTTTATTTCAGTATTAAGTTCGTCCAGCGTTTGGGCAAATATCAAACTAGGCATCATTAAAATGCATATTGCCAGCAAAAATATTTTTCCGCGATGTTTCATAGTGCAGGAATATTATAGCATTATAAAAAAAATTACTCAAAAAGCCCGTATTTAATCGGGCTTCTGAATATGGTTGTTATTTAAGTTTTTCAACCGCCTTTTTTATTCTGTCCAGGCTCTTGTCCTTCCCAAGCGCAGATGCGATTTCAAAGGGATCGGGTGATTTTTGCTGGCCGGAGAGCGCAAAGCGCATTGGCCAGAGTAGAGTGCCGGTGTCGATGTTATTTTTCTCAATATGCTCGGTAATGGTCTTTTTTAATTTTTCCGGTGTGAAAGAGCTCTCTAAGATTCCCTGCAAAATTTCGAGCAGAGATTGCAGATGGTCATACGTGTCTTTTTTGTTTGATTTTTTCCAAACCAAGCCGTCTGCGTCATATGTCAGCTCTTTGACAAAGAAAAATTTTACAGCCTCCGGAATTTCATTGAGTTTTTTTATCCTTGATTGCTCTAACTGCAATATGTTTTTGATATAAGACGGTTTTACTTTTTCATTGGTTTCATTGATGACAATATTTTTTCCGACAGTAATAATATTCGCCTCCACCAGATAAGGCAGGCATTTTTCATATAATTCGTCTTCGGATAATTTTCGAATATATAATCCGTTTATCCAGTCAAGTTTGTCAAGATCAAAGACTGCGCCTGACTTGTGAACATTATCCAGACTGAATTGCCGAATCAGTTCATTGGGCGTGTAAACTTCTTGTTCAGTGCCCGCATTCCACCCGAGTAGCGCAATAAAATTGATAAAAGCGTCGCGCAAATATCCTTGGTCAATAAACGATTGAACTGAAGTGTCGCCGTCGCGTTTACTTAATTTTTTCTTTTGCTTGTTCAGTAAAGTCGGCAGATGGGCGAAAATCGGCGGCTGCCATTCAAACGCTTCATAAAGTAAAACATGTTTTGGCGTGGAGGCGATCCACTCGTCCCCTCTCATTATATGCGTTATTTTCATGAAATGATCGTCTACAATATTAGCAAAATGATAAGTCGGAAAACCGTCGGATTTAATCAGTACATAATCGTCCATATCCTTGGTATTGACAATGATTTTGCCTCGAATCAGATCATCGCATACCACTTGCCTGTTTTCCGGCATTTTGAATCTGATTACAGACGAGGCTCCGGAATCGAGCATGGATTGAGCTTCTTTTTGCGACAGCTTGCGGCAGAAATTATCATATTTCGGCGCTTGTTTATTTTTCTTTTGATCTTCCCTTAGATCGTCTAGCCTTTGTTTATCGCAAAAACAATGATAGGCTTTATTTTTGTCCAATAGCACTTGGATTTGCTGTTTGTATATATCCAATCTCTCAGACTGCGTATAAGGTCCAAAATCGCCGCGCTCTTTGACTTTGTTGTCTTTTGTTAGGTACGGGCCCTCATCCGCTTCAATCCCCGCCCACTGCAAAACTTGCAACAGGTTTTCCACTGCACCGGCCACTAATCTAGACTGATCAGTATCTTCAATTCTAATTATAAATTTACCTTTGTTGTGCCGGGCAAATAAAAAGTTGTACAATATGGTTCTTAGGTTGCCCACATGCACAAAGCCGGTCGGGCTTGGCGCGATTCGCACGCGGATATTGTTGGTTGGGAGCATAAATGGATAATAATAAATTACAAATAACAAATCACAAACAATAAAGCGGAAATAACAAAGTGCTTCTTTTTCAGCTTCCCCAAAATTATAGCTCAAATTATGCGTATTGTAAACAGTTAATAACCTCTGAAATGTTACTTAGGTGTAACTTGTTTGTTTGTCTAATTTTAGTGTAATAATAAAACTTCAAATAACACCTCTTGACAAAATATTTGATGTATGCTATACTTCCCTGTTATATATCGTGTAAAATTTGTTATTATTTGACAGCACAGTTTTTATCGCAACAAGGACTTGAGATAAGAATTGTGCTGTTGGATGAGGAAGTATCTTTTACAACTAACTGGAGGAAAGTGATGAAAACGATCGTTGGTTTCAAGGCATTCGTGGCGGAGTTTGGCGGCTCGATCCCCACTCCCGGTGTTCCCAAGGACATCACCGTCCTGGAGCGCGAGGGCGGTCTCGAGGTGAGGCCGATTTCCAAGGCGGTCGTTATCCGAGTGGACGACGACTATCTGCTCCTGACGCCGGAAGCGGCGCAGAAGGTCATGGAGTCTCTGCGGGTCGCCGGAGGGCGCTTCCAGAAGATGGAGCTCTGTGATGCGATTGTCGCCTATCAGGCGGCGGCGGACAAGGATGCGGAGAAGAAGGAACAGTACGCCAAGCTGGTCACCGACCGGTTCGGTGAGGGATCCGTCTGGACCCCGATGCCGAAGCTCGTTCGGGCCGGTTTCGGGCTGATGAAGCCGATCGTCGGTACGGCGCCCATCGAGAACATCGAGCGGTGCTCCGAGCGGACCGAGGCCTTCGAGGTGGCGTATGCCGCCGGCCTGAAGGATACGGCGCCCTCCAACCCCTCGGAATTCTTCGAGTGGGAGCGTGGATTCTGCCGCGAGCAGAGCACGAACGGCAACGGCGGCGTGCCCCACGTGAAGGGGCTTCGCCTCGTCACGCGGCGTTTCGGCAAGTTCGGATCGTACGGGGCGTATGTGCTCGAGTCGGATGTCGACATCTTCACGTCGATCGCGAGCAAGAACCGCAACGCGCGTGGCGAGGAGTACGAGGTCTCGCTCAACTCGAGCGACGCCTACCTCGGGCTCCTGCGCTACAAGATGTTCTTCGGTCCGAAGGAGGCCGAGTATCTCGCTGAGAAGGAGCGCGAGGGACAGCAGAAGCGCCAGGCCGCGACCTGCACCCTGGCTGAGTATCTCGGCCAGGCCAAGGTTGACGAGCTTCAGAAGCGGATCGGTCAGCGCGACAAGAAGGGCTGGAAGCGCGACGGCAAGAACGCCCGCCGCGACCGCTAGCCTCACCCCTCCTTCCTTTCTCTCCCACCAGGGACGTTTCAGTCCCAAAAAATTCCAAGCAAATTGAGCTGTATGTTGCATCTAACATACAGCTCTTTTCTTTTAAAAAAATATAGGAGCTGTTTAGCCGAAACTGTGAATGTTTTGCTTGACTATCTGATGTCTGAAAGCTATGCTGAATATATAAGCTTGTTCATTATTAATTCACCCCAAAACAAAGGGAGGTGAAATATGATCCAAAACAAAGATGGCAAGGATCTGGTAATCCCGGTCAATGAGTCTTTTTGGCCGATTTTCTTGACAAGCAGGCTGGTGGTTAAGGCAGTGATGCACTCGTGGTGTTTTTGTCTGAATGACGCCGAATCCAGCCAGCAAGTGATTTTTGTTCTGCCGACCGAAGGCGCGACCAGCATTCCGAATATCCGTGATCTGGCGAGAGTATTCAAGTCGAGAAAAGTCGGTCAACCATTTCTGGAGCTACGCGAACTCCCCGTAGCCCTGCATCGACTGACGTCCATTACCGGCGTCAATCTTTACCATGCCATCGAAGATGGCGGCGAGATGATCATTCTTTACGCCAATAATGAACCGATCGAACAAACGCATTTTGCCGATTCCGTCTTGGTCAGTTTTCAGATCAGGCTGGATGAAGCAGAGGAAGATATCAGCTGGCCTCAGGCGCAGGAGGATGGGTACTGCATCATCGCTGTGGAGCAATTTTCATATTTCAAGGCGTACAATGTGATCGCACTAGTGCGCAGCGGTGTGGAGATTAATTTCACTCCGCGCATCTCGGTACTGGCCTCTATTGGAGGCGAAGAATTGTCGCTGTACGAAAGTCAAAGAAAACAATCTCCGCGCGCACGCGCGTTAAACTAGCAGGAACGCAAAAGCGAACACTTGAATCTCGGTGTTCGCTGTTTTTTTACAAAAGACGAATTGACAAGTTTTTACAAATGCTACAAATAGCGAGAGAAAACAAATTTACAAATATTATAAATTTTTCCAATTACTTGTTTTTTGTCTTATTGTTTCGTCGCTTTCTTGTTTTTTTGTTTCATTGTTTTTGTTTTTAGAGGTGCTTGATGATTTTTTTGGCAAATTCATGACGATGACGGTGAATTGTTTTGAGTAAATCCTGTTTATCAAGCCAGCGGATCTCCTCGGCTTCATGGCTGGCTGATAGGTCAATGTCAGTTTCATTGCCTGAATATTCCAGCAAATACGCTGTTTGTTGTTGTCCTTTATAGCCTTTTATAAGTTTTCCATATTCCGGCCAATCGTAATTATGAGATTCTGGGATTTTTTTTATGACTTTTAAAAAATGTTCAGGCGCGCCGATTTCTTCACTGGCTTCCCTCACCACGGCAGCATCAGGATCTTCGCCAATATTTAATCCGCCCTGCGGAAATTGCCAGTGGTCTTTGAATCGCGGATTTTTTTGCACCAGAAATTTTCCCTGGCGGTTTTTTATTACGGCAACCACATTGAGGCGATATTCATTGGTAATACGTTTTTTCCATTTGTGGCAAGCAAGCAGAAAATCAGCGGTAGCGTTCTTTATCCGTTTCAATCTGCTCGGTTCCTGATACAGGCGGTAAAACCATTCCACTCCGAGGTCGCGCATTATTTTTGGTGCGCGTTTGATTTTGTTGGTCAGGAAGTCAATACTGCCGCCAAGTCCGAGCGCCACTCTGACACTGGGCATTAGTTTTAAATATTTATAAATCCAGTTTTCCTGGGTCGGCGCTCCGAGGCAGACAAAAAGCATTTGTGGTTCAAATAAATTAATATCGTTTAATAATTTGTCGCAATCATCAGGTTTTTTTATATCAATATTTCCAAGTTTAAATTTGATATTGGGATAATCTGCACTAAATATTTGTTTTATATCTTTTTCCTTTGATAGCGAGTCGGTTCTAAGGACAATAAAAAGTTTAAGTTCTGTTTTTGCATTTGAATATTTGTGCAAAAGTTTTTTTGTCAGATCAGAGCCGGCAACTCGATTCTCCAGTTTTTGACCGAGGATTTTAGCGCCGAGCTTCAAACCAAATCCGTCTGGAATCTTGATTGATGCGGTGTTCAGAGTGTAGCGATAGTCCTCGTCTTTTTCTGCTCGCAGGCAAATTTCAGGATTTGGCGTGAAAATTGAGTGCTGAGCATTTGAACACAAAAATTGTTCAATTTTATTTAATACAAAATCCATTGGACGATCATCAATTGTAACGCCGAGGATTATTGCTTTGTTTTGAAATTCCGGTGGAAATGGCATAAGATAAAAGTTGAAAGGCAAAAGGGAAAAGTTTCCGCCAAAGGCGGATGCGCCTCTGCCAAAGGCAGACAAGTATGACGCAAAAAGTTAAAAGTTAAGAGGGAAAAGTTAAAATCGAAAGTCAGCTTACTCATTACCCAATTAACTTAATTAACCAATTAACCTAATTAACTGGGTTTACTCAAGTTATACGTTCCGCGCTACGCGTTAAGCGCTACGCGTTTCAGGCAACTGTAAGTCGGTCCAGACGGTGTTAGTTTGCTTTTCATCAAGTCAATGGAGACGACATTGAAGCACCGTGGTTCTGTTTTTTCTAATCGGACCCAGGCGCTCGCGGTCTTGATCCGTCCGAGCGTAATGTGTGGAGAAAATGGTTTTTCGTCAATCGGAAGGTTGTTTTGCTTGAAAATTTGTTTTATTTGGTCATTGATTAATCCCAGCTTTTTTTCAGTGTCGTGCAAACTAATTTTTACAATCCGAGGTTTGATGTCATTTGGAAATAGTCCTAGCTCACCTAAACATAGGATAAGGTTTTCCGGCAATGAAAGGTCGTCCAGGTCTGTTGAAAGTTTTTTTAGCGTACTCTCGTCAATATTTTCAATAAAACCAAGTGTTAAATGTAGATTTTCTCTTTCTACCCATTTTACGCGCAAGTAAGGCGTTGATTTGCCAATTTTAAGAATAAGGTCTTCCAGGTAATCCTTTATCTCGTCTGATAGGTTTATGGCTAGAAAACATCGCATAATGATGATAAATTACAAATTACACTCGTCCGCCTATGGCGGAAGTAACAAATCACAAACAAATTATAAATAAAAAAAGTTGGGTTGAATAAAATCCGGATTAAAAATTTTTCTAATACTGCGGGTGACGTGCTCTATGTTTTGAACTATATCATGAAATTTGCTAAAATAAAAGTAGGAGATTATATGAAAGAAGCCTTGTTTTACAAGCAGGAAAAAAACAAGCTGGTTCAATGTCTGGCTTGTGAACATAAATGCGTTATTCAAAATGGCGGCGTGGGAGTTTGCAATGTCAGAAAAAATAAAGGTGGCAAGCTTTACAGTTTGGTTTACGGAAAATTAATTGCTCAGAACATTGATCCGATTGAAAAAAAACCTCTTTATCATTTCTTGCCGGGTACACTTACCTATTCAATCGCCACGGTCGGTTGTAATTTTAAATGCGCTCATTGTCAGAATGCGGACATCGCCCAGTTTAGCGAACATATTCTAGAAGAGGAGTGGATTTCTGGTTCCAAAACTAATCCGGAAGACGTTGTCTATTTGGCAATAGAAAATAATTGCGAGAGCATTGCCTATACTTATACCGAGCCGACTATTTTTGTGGAATTTGCTCTTGATGTAATGAAATTGGCCAAACAAGCAAAGCTAAAAAATATTTGGGTTTCAAACGGTTATTTTTCGCTGGAAACATTCAGAGCAATTCAACCGTACTTGGATGCTATAAATATTGATTTGAAGTTTTTTAGTGATTTGACTTATAAGCAAGTTTGCGGGGCGAGGCTTGATCCGGTTTTGCGGAATATCAAACTTTGCCATGAAAACAAGGTACATATTGAAGTAACGACTTTGATTATTCCGGGCCTGAATGACAGCAACGGAGAATTGCAGCAAATTGCTAATTTTTTGGCGGACATTGATTTGTCGCTTGTCTGGCATGTCAGCGCTTTTCACCCGGCAAATAAAATGAAAGATGTCTCCCCTACTTCAATCAGCACCCTTAATCGAGCAAAAAAAATCGGTCTGGCAACCGGCTTGAAAAATGTTTATATTGGCAATGTTTGACCAGGCAGTAAGTTGTTTTCGCAGTCTAGTGTGCGAATGTTATTCGCTTGACAATATTTTATTGAATTGTATAATGAATTAGCACTCCTTACTTGTGACTGCTAATTATTTAAAACAAATATTAATTAGATATTGAACGAATATTAAACAAATATTAAAACTGCTGTTGTAATAATATTTGTGCAATATTAGTGTGATATTGGTATAATATTTTTATTGAAATATGGACATCCGCAAATTCACTACCAATTCACAGCAAGCCCTGCAAGAAGCGCAGGCGCTGGCATTTGAATTCAAACATTCGCAGATTGATACCCTTCATCTGCTTTTTGCTTTGCTGCAACAAGACGAGAGCATTGTTTTGACAGTGCTAAAGAAAATGGAAATTCCTATTGAACAAATGATCCAACAAGCTAGAGCTACCTTAACCCGATTGCCAAAAGGACCATTGTCCGGAGGGCCGAACGGTCAGGTGGCGGTTACTCCGCAGATGAATTATTGCTTGGTTAATTCAGAAAAAGAAGCCAAAACTCTGGGCGATGAATTTGTCAGCACTGAACATTTGCTACTTTCACTTTTGAAAGTTGACTCAACGGCCAGTAAAATATTGCAAGCATTTGGTGTGAATTATGACGCTGTAATGAAAATTCTAAGCGAGGTTAGGGGTGATCAAAAGGTTGATTCTCCTGATCCGGAAAACAAGCGGGATGTATTGGCAAAATTCACAGTCAATCTTACTGAAGAGGCGCGACAAGAAAAACTTGATCCGATAATTGGGCGAGACGAAGAAATCAGAAGACTATTGCAAGTTTTATCTCGTCGCACGAAAAACAACCCTGTTTTAATTGGCGAGCCCGGTGTTGGTAAAACAGCTGTGGCAGAAGGTTTGGCACAAAGGATTGTGGCCGGCGATGTGCCTGAAAATTTAAAAAACAAAGAAGTTTTAAGCCTGGATATTGGTTCAATTGTCGCTGGCGCAAAATTTCGCGGTGAATTTGAGGAGCGAATGAAAGCAATCCTTCAAGAAATAAAAAAGAATAAAGATAAATATATTATTTTTATTGATGAGCTTCATACAATTGTCGGTGCAGGCGCTATTGAAGGCAGTCTTGACGCTTCAAATATGCTAAAGCCCGCCCTGGCTCGCGGTGAATTGCATTGTGTTGGCGCTACAACGCTAAAAGAATATCAAAAATATATTGAAAAAGATGCAGCTCTGGAAAGAAGATTTCAGCCAGTCATGGTGCTCGAGCCGACGCTTGAAGACACTATTTCAATTTTACGAGGTATCAAGGAAAAATATGAAGTTCACCATGGCGTTCGAATTACTGACGATGCGATTGTGGCGGCCGCCAAGCTTTCACAAAAATATATTACTGACAGATTTTTGCCGGACAAAGCTATTGACCTCGTGGACGAAGCTACTTCGTCATTGCGCATTGAGTTAAATAGCATGCCGATCGAACTGGATCAATTTAAACGTAAAATCATGCAACTGGAAATTGAAAAGCAGGCCATTGCTAGAGAGAAAACCCAAACCACCAAGAAAAAATTAAAAGAGATTGAAAAAGAGCTGGAAGAATTAAAAGAAAAATCCAATCGGCTTGAGTTGCATTGGAAAAAGGAAAAAGAATTGATCAATCAAATTCAAGAAGCGAAAAAGGAAATTGATAAATTAAAACAAGAAGCAGAAATACTTGAAAGAAAAGCAGAATACGACAAAGTGGCGGAAATTCGCTATGGCAAAATCCCTGAACATGAAAAAGCCATCAAAGATTTGCAAACCCGCCTTCGAAAAGTGCAGTCAGGCCCCGGCGGACGGCAGATATTAAAAGAAGAAGTTGATGAAGAAGATATTGCCGAGGTTGTGTCCAAGTGGACAGGTATTCCGGTTTCAAAAATGCTACAAAGTGAAATAGAAAAACTGGCTCATGCTGAAGAAGAATTATCAAAACGAGTTATTGGACAAAAAAAAGCAATTGCCGCTGTGTCAAATGCACTCCGCCGATCAAGAGCCGGCTTGTCTGAAGAAAATCGGCCTATTGGATCATTTTTATTTCTCGGCCCGACCGGTGTCGGCAAAACCGAGCTGGCTAAATCACTGGCTGAATTTATGTTCAATAGCGAAGACGCGATTGTGCGAGTGGATATGTCTGAATTTATGGAAAAACACGCGGTTTCAAAATTAATCGGCTCACCTCCGGGATATATTGGTTATGATGAGGGCGGCCAACTGACTGAAAAAGTCAGACGCCGACCATATTCAGTTGTATTATTTGATGAAATTGAAAAGGCGCATCCTGAAGTCTTCAATACATTGCTTCAAATTTTAGACGACGGCAGATTGACTGACGCCAAGGGCCGTACTGTTAACTTCAAAAACACAATTATCATTATGACGTCAAATATTGGTTCGGACACAATACTCGAATCTTTAACAAAGTCTGATTTGGGTTTTGGTAATAAAGAAACAAAATCAAGACAAGA
Organism: uncultured Gammaproteobacteria bacterium; assembly: GCA_964590105.1. Lineage (GTDB taxonomy): Bacteria > Patescibacteriota > Patescibacteriia > UBA11705 > JABHMO01 > JABMRF01. Next base: position 319,338 of record CAZPYM010000001.1, on the reverse strand, counting down.
TGCTGATAGCAAAATACTGGGAAAACTAAAAGATCATTTCCGGCCTGAATTTTTGAATCGCATTGATGAAATAATTATTTTTGACGCTTTGACAGAAGCAGATATTCGTTGGATTGTTGATCTTCAGCTGGCAATAGTAGAGCGCCGATTAAAAGATAAGGAAATTAAAATTACTTTTAGCGATGAAGTGAAAGATATGCTGGCCAAGCAGGGCTATGATCCTCAATTTGGCGCCCGGCCGCTGAAAAGATTGATTCAAAGTAAATTACTTGACGAATTAGCTTTGCAAATGATTGAGGGCAAAGTCAAGGGTAAACTTTCCGTTGAATTAGTCAAGGGGAAGGTGGTATTTAAATAGCTTAATTTTTGAGATCGATTGAATTATAAAAAACCAGCGTTTTGACAGCGCTGGTTTTTGCTTGCTAAAAGATGCTATTTTTATTATAATATTGCTGTATGAAAAAAGTCGCAATAATCGCTCTCTTGTGTCTGATGATTGGGGTTCTGCTACCCGGACGTTATGTTTTGGCTGTTAATTTTGACAATGGCTATATTATTTCTGATTCTGATTTGACTGACAATAATTCCATGACACTGAATGAAATTCAAAATTTTCTTCAGCGAAGAAACGGCACGCTTGGCGCATATCAGGCAATTGACACTGATGGCCAGAAAAAGACCGCCGCCGAAATTATTTGGGATGCGGCGCAGAAGTACCAGATCAACCCAAAATTCTTATTGGTAATGTTGCAAAAAGAACAAAGTCTGGTGGAAGATTCATCCCCTACTCAAAAGCAATATGACTGGGCAATGGGCTATGGAGTTTGCGACAGTTGTGAGATGGGTGATCCTGGGTTGCTTTTATTTAAAGGCTTCGCCACTCAAGTTGATCGTACTGCTTGGCGTAATCGCTGGTATATTGAAACTAATGAAGGTTGGTTAAAACGTCCAGGCAATATTTACAAAATTGACGGCTATGATATTTATATTGTGAATCAAGCCACGGCAAATCTTTATAATTTTACTCCTCATATTCATGGCAATTATAATTTTTGGAAGATTTGGAATGAATGGTTCTCCCAAAAATACCCAGACGGGTCACTGCTTCAAGCGCAGGGTGAATCCGGTGTTTGGCTGATTCAGAATGGATCAAGGAGGCCGTTTTTTTCCAAAAGCGCGCTTGTGTCGCGTTACAACTTGAAAAATATAATCACTGTTAGCAAGATTGAACTTGAAAAATATGAAATCGGCCGGCCGATCAAATTTTCCAATTATTCGTTGCTGATTACGCCGATGGGAAATGTTTATCTGCTGATAGATGATCAACTCAGAAAATTTGAATCGCAGGAAGTGATCCGCACTATTGGTTATAATCCGGAAGAATTTCAGGAATTAAGTCTGGATGATTTCGGCGATTATGAACTTGGCGAACCAATTACCATGGAGAGCGCATATCCTATGGGCGCTTTGCTTCAAGACAAAACAACTGGCGGCGTTTTCTTTGTCCAGGACGGGAAAAAATACCCGATTATTACCAAGGATATTTTGTTGATCAATTACCCCGAATATCATATAACATCTGTAATGCCCGAGGAACTTGATAAGTTCGCCAGGTTTGATCCTGTCAAAATATATGATGGCATTTTAGTAAGAACATCAACACAGCCGACTGTCTATGTTATTTCAGACGGCAAAAAAAGGCCGATAGTTTCCGGCGATGTTTTTGAAAGGCTTGGCTATAAATGGGGAAACGTTAAAATCGTTTCAGAAAAAAGCTTGTCAAATTTACCGCTCGGCGGTTTTGTTGACTTAGATTTTAAGAAATAACAAATCATGTAAATCACGTTTTTTATATGCTAACGTTCGCCGCTATTGTCCCCCATCCGCCGATTCTCATTCCGCGGATCGGCAAAAACAATTTACAAAAACTGAAAAAAACAGTCCAGGCTTTTGATATTTTGGAGGAAGATTTAAACCAGGCAAATCCGGATACTTTGATAGTTATTTCGCCGCACGGGGAAATTAATTTTAACGCTTTTACGATTAATACTAATCAGATTTACTCAGCAAACTTTGAAGACTTTGGCGATTTTCAAACTAAACTTTCATTTAAGTCAGATCTTGGCTTTATTAATCATTTAAAAGGAAAAAATGAAACAAAATTGCCCTTGCAATTGATTTTACAGGAAAATTTAGATCACGGCGCGGCAGTACCGCTGTATTATTTAACCCGCAAGGTGCAGGATCAGCGCATTGTTCCGATTAATTATAGTTTTCTGAGCTATGCTAAACACCTGGAATTTGGTGAGTTGATCAAAGAAGCAATATTTTCAACAGACAAAAAATATGCGATTATTGCTTCCGGTGATCTTTCGCATCGATTAAGTCTGCAGGCGCCGTCGGGATTTTCTCCGAGCGCCAAGGATTTTGATAAAAAGTTGATTCAGTTTCTAAAAAAGAAAAGCGTTCAGGGCATTTTGGATTTGGATCCGGCAGTGATTGAGGATGCGGGAGAGTGCGGCCTGCGTTCATTTTTAATTCTTCTCGGGGCAGTGAAAAATATGAGTTATGAATTTGAAGTGCTAAGCTATGAGTCCCCGTTTGGCGTTGGATACTTGGTCGGTGAAATGAAATTTGCTTGAGGAATAGGCGAGGCGTTGTTACCAGGGAAAACCCGAAGTGAGAGCTTCGGTTTTCTGATTTTTGATGATATAATAAATCTGCAATATGCTGAAAGTGGCTCAGATAATTCCTTTGATAAAGTTGCCGAGAGGCATGGATTATTTTGATTACTATATTCCTAAAGAGGATGACGCTTCGGATAGCTGGCAAAAAAAAATCATGCCAGGCGCGATTGTTAATATTCCTTTTAGGAAAAAGCAGATGCTTAAGGGAATTGTTCATTCAATAAAAAATAAAACTGATTTTGAGCAGGCCAAACAGATTGATAGTCTCGACAGCGATCTTGGCGGATTGCTTCCCTATCAAATGGAGCTGATAAATTGGTTTGCCGGATATTATCACTATTCACTGGCGGCAACGGCCAGGATGCTGTTTCCGGACGTGCCAAAGCGGAACGCTCTTGCGAGAGAAACACAGATTTCAGACAATCGAATTGAGTTGGTAAAGAACCCGAAAATTTTGCCTCTCATTGAACAATTTTTTTGTTCAAATGGGCAAAAAGCTTTATTGTTTCCCCATGATGCCAAGCTCAAAGAATTGTTTTATTTGGGATTGTGCTCAAATGCAGTAAAGGACAGAAAGCAAATATTGATTTTATTTCCCCAAGTGCAAAAAGTGAACGAATTTTTCCAGCTTTTGCCTAAAAATCTTCAAGTTAAAACAGCCTCATTAACCACTGACGCTCATTACGGAAAAAACAAAACATTTCAACTCTGGGGCCAGATTAGGAAAAATGAAAAATTTATAATTATTGGCACGCGATCAGCTGTTTTTTCTCCATTATCAAATTTGCAAACCATAGTTATTGATGCTGCTCATTCAGAAGATTTCAAACAGTGGGACATGACTCCCCGTTACGAAGCTGTAAACGTGGCGCAAAAAATCCAGCAGTTGACAAATTGCAATTTAATTTTATCATCTTTAACCCCCAGGATTGAGGACGCTTGCAATGCTAAAAAAAATCAATATCAAATGATAACGCTCGGCGCGGGGATCAAAAACCAAGTTCAGCTGGTTGATCTTCGGGAAGAGCGAAAAAAAGGATTTACATATTTGAGTGAAAAATTATTGCGGGAAATCGATATCACCCTGAAACAGAAAAAAGACAATAAAGTTTTACTGATAGTCAATAAAAAGGGTGAATACAGCTATCTTTTTTGCGATGATTGCGGATTTGAAGCCAATTGTCCCAGTTGCAAATTGCCATTTACAATTGAGGGGCAAAATCTAGTGTGTTATCGTTGCGGGCAAAAACAAGATTTGCTTCTAACCTGTCCTAATTGTCGGGGCGTCAATCTGAAAAAAATGGGAATCGGCATTGAACAAATTAGTAACGAGGTTAAAAAGAGATTTACTGACGCTGGCCGGATCTTACTTAGCACCGGGCAAACATTAAAAAAAGAAAATTTTGAAAATATTGGTTTACTGGGATTTGTTTACCTGGATAGTCTTGTTTATCTAGCTGACTTTAATTCCAATTTTCGTCTTTATTGCTTCCAAAAAGAATTGATCGGGCGAGCGGGTGGCGCGGGAGTAATCGTCCAAACCAGTTTTGCTGACAATCTGGCCTTTGAAAGTTTAAATTTGGGCTATGAATATTTTTACAAAAAAGAAATTGCCGACAGAAAACAATTTAGCTATCCCCCATTTTGCACTCTTATAAAATTATTTTTTCAGCATCAGGATCTGGGTGTTTGTCAGAAAGAAGCGCAGGAATTATATGATAAACTTATCAAGGGTTCAGATAAAAACATCAAAATCACCGAGCCGTATTTGCATTATTTGCAAAAGGTCAGAAAGCGCTATCGCTGCCAGATAGCCGTATTCCTTCCCCTGTCCAATATAGAATTGGAGAAACGCTTTATATCCGATGTTCCGGAATACTGGACCATTGACAAAAATCCTGTTAATTTGCTATAATTTTCTAAAGATTGCCTTAATTTAAGTTTCCATAAAATTCGAAATAGTTATGATTAGAAAGGTATTACATCTGCCAGATCCGCAACTGCGAAAAAAATCCTTAGCCGTTGCGATAAACGAAGTAAAAACCGGTAAATACAAGCGGTTCATTTGTGATTTGATTGAAACAATGAAAGCCAACGACGGCATTGGCCTTGCCGCGCCTCAGGTAGGAAAATTAGTAAGAATAGTTATTATTAGTACAAAAAGCGGACCCTTGGCGCTGGTTAATCCGGTTATTTCAGTCCGATCATGGCGCAAGTGTGTTGATGAGGAAGGTTGCCTTAGCGTGCCGGGAATATATGGTGACGTGAAACGAAATACAAGTCTAAAAGTAAAAGCCATTTCAGCTGACGGCGCGAGGATAGAATTTAGAGCGCGCGGACTTTTTGCCAGAGTAATTGATCATGAGGTTGATCATCTGAATGGCGTGCTTTTTATAGATAAGGCAAAAAATATTAAAAGCGCTGAAAATCAAAAAAAAGAGCTTTGATTTTTTATAAATAAAATAAGATGCAAGATAACTCAAAAATAAAAATTGTTTTTTTCGGTTCGGCGGAATTTTCTTTGCCGATTTTGATTGAACTGGTAAAACATTTCGACGTTCTGGCAGTTGTGACTGAAATTGATAAACCGGCTGGCCGCAATCGCGAAATTGTTTCTCCTCCGGTAAAAGTTTTTGCCACACAATATCAATTGCCTTGCCACCAGCCGTTGTCACTGAAAAAAAATCCAAGATTCGCGGATCAATTGGCAGCGCTAAAGCCGGAACTTTTCGTTGTGGCGGCGTATGGAAAAATTATTCCGCAGGAGTTTTTGGATCTGCCAACGCACGGATGTTTGAACGTCCATCCGTCATTATTGCCAAAATATCGCGGCGCTTCGCCAATTCAGGCGGCGTTATTACATGGCGATGAAGTCACCGGCACAACTGTAATTTTGATGGATCCGGGCATGGATACCGGCGACATTGTAGCGCAGGAGTCTGTGGAAATTTTTGATGACGATTCTTACACTGAATTGGCCCAAAAGTTATCCTTGCTTAGCGCTGACCTGTTGATTAACATTATCCCCGATTATATTAACGGCAAAATCACTTTGGTGGTGCAAGACGATGATCAAGTGACCTACTCTGGCAAAGTTTACAAAGAAGACGGAAAAATAAATTGGCAGGCGGGAGCGCGCGAAATCGCCAACCAATCTCGGGCGTTCAATGAGTGGCCCGGCAGTTACACTTTTTTTAATGAAAAAAAACTGGACATCACTAAATGTTATCCAGCGCAGATTGAGGTGAAGCGAAACCATAAAATAGGCGAAGTTTTTCTGTTCGAAGGGGGCTATTATGTTGCCTGCGGCCAGGGATTTCTGCGTTTACTGGAAGTAAAGCTCGAGGGCAAAAGGCAGATCGGCATTAATGACTTTGTGAATGGTCATTCAGTTTTTGTCAGCGCTGTTTTGGGTTAATGCTGTTATTGAAGTGTTTCCGGTTCAAATTTTAATTTTGAAAGCGGTTCTTGCATGGCTAGGAGGATGATAATATAGCCAATGCCTAGCGGATGGTTCAGATATGGGCTGAAGCCGTGAGTAATAATCAGAGCAAATAAGCCGAGCAAAAAACCGATAATCAGAGCGCGAAAATAGCGGTCTGAATTTTTTTTCCAAAGAGCCAAATAGTTTTTGAAAATTGACCAGAGCAATACCAGATAAATTATGAGTCCTATTAGTCCAATTTTCAAAATAAGATCCAAATAGCCCCATTCAAAAGCAAAGGTCGTGTATTGTCCGGAAGGGTTGTTTTCGTTTAGAATCCGAGGATCCTGACTTAAATATGTCACAGTTGACCCCCAGCCGGAGCCGATGATCGGGTGTTTGGTTATTTCTTTTGTTAAGGCGGGCAGCTGGCTCCAGCGACTAGACAGGGCATTGTCATCGATGCTGAAGCGTTGGCTGATGAGCGCGCCGGCCGAAGCATCTGCATCTGTTTTTGGATAGGGAAAGCTAACAATGGCATTGATTAAACCGTATGACAAGACAGTTAAAAATAATAATCGAATGGTGATAAGGCCGACATCTTTCCAGTTAAACTTGTAATAACGAAAAGCAATGTACAAAATCACAATTGCTGTTAAAATAAGCGCTACCCAGAAACTTCTGGATAAACTGATAATGGTTGTGGTCAGTAAAAGAAAAAGAATAATTGCCAGGTATTGATTTTTGGTCACGCGGTAATTTGATTTTCCTTTAAAAATGAGAAACCCGATTATAATAAAAAAACCGATCAGAATAAATATTTGCGATTGTGAAAAAATTCTATATAAATTTCCCTGGATCAAAGTAAATTCTCCCCAACGCGTGTCCCTCCCCCATTTGTAAAAGTCGCGCATGCTGGCAAAGTGGTGAGAAAAAACATACAGAAAAATTAAGGCTTTTATTGCCGTGGCGGTGATGCTGGCCGTGAAAATTTGTAAAAGCCTATTGATTTGTCCGGATTGCTGTGAAATGGTTACCAGCGGGAAAAAATACAAAAAATACAGCCAGGCATTAAAATCAAGAAAAATATTAATTGGCGAATTGCCTCGAATCAAAGCGAAAACCAATCCCCAGAAACAGACAAGAGCCAGCAATATTATTTTATTGTTTTCACGTAAATATTTAAATGTTTGCGAAAATAATTTTTTCCGGGCTATCCAGATGAGCCAGACCAGCATTACGGCGATAAAAATTCCGATTCTGATAGAAACGGCAAATTGACCAATGTTTATTGACAGCAAGTGGCCTTGCGATCCGATGAAAAGCTCAACCAACGCCGCAAAAACGCCATATTCAAGCCTGTATAAGCTGACAATAAAAACCAGACCGACAATTATAAAATAAGCATAAGCGCCAAGGTCTACGGCGATTTTCATCCATTGAATAAAAAAAACGACCAGCTCCGCCAGCAGGATGAAAAGAAATGTAGTGCGAAATGTTTGGCCGAAAAATTTAATATCAGCCATAATTTAAGCGGCAGTATACATGTTGTAAATTGAATTTTGCGGATTGTCGCTGACTAAATATTGATAGTCAAGCAATTGTTTCAAGCTGTCATATATATCAAGACTTTTGTCGCAAAATTGTTTTATGGTAATGTCTACAATTAAATCGTCTATTTGTAACCAATAGTGAGTGGTTGGGAACTTGGCAAAATGACCTTTGGTTAATATTGCTTTTTCGGGCGCTTCTCTTAGAATCCTGGAATTCAGATAATCAACCAGCCGTTCGTGGTGCCGCTCGGCCATGCCGCTCACATAAAAAACCTGCATTGGTTTTCCGTCAACAAATGTTTTTTGTTGATTGGCCAGCATGTATTCATCAATGGCAGCACTTAAATCATTTAAAAAATGATAATCATTGATAACGTCGATCATTGGTTGATGTTGAATTTTGTTTCTTTCAATAATAATCATATTGCAAAATTTATATTTTTGATTGAGTGCGTGATTTGATTTTTAATGTTTGAGTTAATAATGTCAGAAACCAACTTATTGGTTGGAAAAAACAAAGCGCGATATAGGCAAGCTTGGAATGGTGTTTTTTGAAATAAAGCAACATCCCTTTATTAAACCTTTTTTGTTTATTGAGTCCATGAGTTTGGGCAAAACTTTTTCCTTCATAATGAATCACTTCAGTGATCGGCAGATAAATAATATCCTGTCCTTGCTCCTGTACGGTTTTGCAGAGCTCTACATCTTCCCACCAGAGCCAGTAGTCTTCATCCCACCCGTTTATTTTATCCATTAATTTTTTTCTTGTAAAGATGAAAGCGCCCATGGCTTGTTCAATATATTGTTTTTGCGTGAAGTCAAACCCTTTGCGCAAATATTTTTTTAGGCAAGGCAGCCAGGAAAGAAAATGGTGTAATTTTAATAAAACTAGTAATTGATCGCAAAAACCTGGATTTGATTTGACATTGGCCTGAATTGTTTTGTCGCCGTACAAAAGCCGGCAGGTGCAAATACCGGCGCTTGGTGTTTGTTCCATGAACTGATGTAATTTCAAAAAACTGTTTTCCACCAGTTCCATGTCCGGATTCATAAAACAATTATATTTTCCGATAGCTATTTTTAGGCCTTGATTATTTGCTTTGGCAAACCCGGCGTTAAATTTGTTATCAATGATTTTTAGTTTTTTATTTTGAATCCATTCCTGGTAGTGCTGGCGCAAATACGGAATTGAACCGTCCTTTGAATCATTGTCAACTACTATTACTTCATAATCCAATCCGTCCGTATAATGAAAAACCGAGTCGATCATTCGGTTGAGGAGTTCCTTGACATTCCAGCTGACTGTTACAATAGATAAATCCATATAGATATTAAATTCAAAACTCAAAATCTAAAACACAAAGGAAATATAAAATTCAAAATTTAATATTTTATTTTAGTTTTTCGAACAGAAGTTCGGTCATTTTGTCTGCTCGAGCTTTCCAGGAATGTTCTCGTACTGCATTTCGACGCGCGGTTTGTTTTTCCGGCGAGTCTTCTTTGAGCGCTTGGTCGATATGATCAACAAATTTATCACTGTCATTCGTTATATAAATATGATCCTTGAACATTTCAATGCCGGCGCCTTTGGTTGCGACAATCGGTTTCCCACAGGCCAGATAGTCATACATTTTCATCGGGTTCATGGTATTAACAAAGGCATTTGTTTTGTGAGGGATAATGGCTACGTCAAATTTATTTACATAGCTCGGTGCGTCATCGAATTTGATTCGTCCAAGAAGATGTACGTTTTTTAAATCTTTTATTTTTTTATTTAATTCTTTTTCCACGACCGGCCAGACCGGTCCGCACAAAACCAGTTCTTTGCCGCGGTGCGCGCGGGCAATCTTTGTCAGCAGATCAAAGTCAATCCGGTCTTCAATCGTGCCAAGATAGCCGATAATTGGTTTATCAAATTCACTTAGTTCATTGTCACGATTAATTTTTTCAGGATCATTAAAATGATCATAGTCGACTCCGTTTGGAATCCAGTGCACGTCTTTTGTTCTGTTCATTTGCTTGTAAAAATCCTTGAGTTCTTCTGAAACCGTGAAAATTAAATCAGCTTTTTCCGCGATTGTCTGATAATTTTTCAGTAATCGACTTTTTCTCATCATCTTTGTGTATCCAGGATGCTCGGCCCAATTGTCAACTGTGTCAAAAACAAAAATTTTTTCATTGAGTTTGTCGATAAATTCAACAAACATCGGATTGTAGGACCAGAAAACAATATTTTTCAGATTAAGAATTTTTTCCACGCGCCTTAATTCCTTGGCGACTTTTTTCATTGAATATACAGATTCAACGGTTGTATAGGCAAAAATTTTATCCGTTCTCTGATAGCAGGCGCTCATCAGGTCGCCGTAAATAATTTTTGCGCTTTTGATTTCAAATAAAATGTTTTTTAGATAATGAGCAGCTGCTTTTTTCCAGCCAATGGGCAGAAAATCAACGCCGACAATTTTGTCAATTCGATCTTCTTTTGCCAGCGCATTCATAATGTTCCAGTTGCGATTGACAATGCCGTGATCCCAATCAAAAAAAGTACCCATGTTGAACATGACGATGTTGATTTTATTGTTGTTGTTCACAGCGGGCATAAAATATTTGAAAATTACAAATAATAGTTACCGAAATTACAAATGACTAACGGATGTTCTATGCTTTATGTTTTATGAATAATGTCTATTCAATTAATTTAAATATAATTTTGTGTCGAGAGCAAAGTTTTTGTCGCTATATTCCTGCTCAGTGTTTTGTGCGATTAAAATTAACCGTTTTAGTTACTGGATGCTAATTATTGGGGGCCGGCGCCAAAAATTAGAGCAGCGGCTATATATAGTGAAATTAGTAAAATTGGTATGTTTATTAGAATTGCAACAGTCATGAACAGACCTGAGAGTGTGTTGTTTTTGTTTTTTAGCAGGCCAATAAGTAAAAACAATATCGGAACCAAAGAAAAAAGTATTTCTAAGGCAATGAATAAGCCGTCAGAAAAGTCATTAGGCCTTCCAACTTTAGGAAATATGAAAAATAAAGTTGAGAGAAAAACATAAAGGTTTGGTATGACCGACAGACTTGCGATTCCAGTAACAATAAAAAATACTTTTTTCATGTTGTTTAATTTAAATATAATTTTGTGTCGAGGGCATAGTTTTTGTCGCTGAATTCCTGTTCAGTGTTTTCCAAATCTTTTACAACTTTATTGGCAGTGTTGACTTTGGCAGATAAATTATCAATATGGGCCAGAGCAAAAGCTTCGCGGGTCATGGGTTTGATCGGCGAGCCGAATTCCAGTTTTTCATGATGACCGAGGATCATGTTTATAACTTTTGCGCGAAGTTCGACCGGAAAGTCTTTTATTGAGTCAATCGCTTTTGCGACCATGAAAGAGCCAAGAGAAATATGGCCGATCAATGATCCTTCGGTCGTCCGATAAATCGCATGATTGACAGCTAATTCCTGCGTTTTGCCGCAATCATGCAATAACACGCCGCAGATTAGTAAATCCCGGTCAAGTTCAGGATAATTATTCAGAAGAGTGTTCGCCAGATCAAGCATCTCCGCGGTATGTTCCATTAGTCCGCCAAGATAAGCGTGATGAATCCTTTCGGCGCCGGGCGAAACTTTGAATTTTTCAGTAAAATCCTCAGTGCCAAAAAATTTCAGCAAAAGTTTTTTTAGATATTTGTTTTCAATCTGATCAACGTTTGCTTGCACAGTTTGCCAGAGCGCGTTTTGATCTTTGTCACTTTTTGGCAGGAGGTCACTCAGGTCAAAGTTGACGGCTTTTTGCAGAAATCCAATATTGATTTGTTGCTTATCCCGAAATTCTTCAACTTTTCCGGAAAGCTCGACCACGTCGCCAGTTTGAATTTCAGCGCAGTTTTGAATATTTGTTTCCCAGATTTTTCCATCAATTTCACCTGTTCTGTCACTTAATGATAAATCAATATAATCTTTTCCCGCCTGTGTTCTGCCATAGCGAACATTTTTTATTGCGAATTGTTCGTTAACTAGCTGGTCCCCTGTTTGGAGTTTTTTGATGTAATTCGATTTCATAGTGGGAGTGATAAGTGAATAAGTGTGTAAGTGGTAAGTGAAATGTGGCTATTTTTGTGATTTGGCCCAGCCATTTAGAAGTTTGCCGCATTCTTCAGATAACAACAGTAAATTTTTATATTTTTCGTTTGTTATATATTTTAAATCCTTTGCAAGTAAAAGCTGGTATTTTAATTCTTCTAAAGATGCTTGCGCAATGTTATAAAAACGGAGAGAATCATTTTTTCCTTTTCTTTTAAATCCTTCAGCGATATTTGATGGAAAAGAAATAACAGCGCGACACATTTGATCAACTAAGCGGAATTTTTCTTCGGGTGGAAAAGTTTTTGTTATACTATAAATTTCCAACGCTAAAGCATGACCTTTTTGCCACGCCAAGATTTCATCAAATGTTTTTACTAGTGGCATATTATGTGGCTTGCTAATGATGTGCTTTCGTCCTTACGCACTTATATACTTATTCACTAAAAACCATTGCTTCGTACTTATAAAATTTAGTTGCTTCATTGGTCCAGCAATCTGAACCAAGTCCGGCCTTTTGGCAGAGAGTTCCGAAAAATTGTTCTTTGTCCGACAGGTCTTCCCAGACTTGAGGCAGATAAGTTGCCTGGTGATGTCCCTGTTTAATAATAACGCCGTGCTTGCCTGGCTCGATTTCATCAAGTCGGCATTCTTTTGCTCTAGTTAGAATTGAAATTTCAATAGTGATTTGTTCGAGTTCTTCCGGACTCACGTTTGAAAATCTGATGTCCCTGGTTGCCGCTGAAATCGTGTTATTCGCAATCGCGCCCCAAATTGATTCAACCGGCTCAATGTAGCCGATACAGCCGCGAAGCTCTTTGTCTTTGTGCAGTGAAACAAAAACGCCGGCTGATTCCAGATAGTTTGTGTCCGGGCAATCTTCTTCAAATTTTGTACCGTCCTTAATTATAGCAATCAGCACCAGCCGCGCATATTCCAGGAGCTCTTTTTTTTGTTCTTCAGAAAAGTTCATAAGCAGTGGCTAATGTATTTCTGCTTAGATTATAGCATTTTAGTAATATATATCAACGTTTGCGATGTTTCCTTTGTTTTAATTATTGCAAAAACATAGCGTCGCCAAAACTGAAAAATCTATATTTTAATTTAATGCACTTGTTATATAATTCGAGCGTTTTCTTGCGTCCGATAAAAGCTGAAACAAGCATTATTAAACTTGATTTTGGCAAATGAAAATTAGTGATTATGGCATTGATAAATTTAAATTTATAGCCAGGGTGGATGAAAATGTCAGTATAATACGAATGACACGAATTTATATGCGATTGACGCGAATCGCGAATATCGCAAATAGGCGAAGTTGAAAATAAAGTTTCAAGCGTTCGCACTGAAGTTGTTCCGACGGCGATAATTCTTTTTCCGACTTGCTTTGCTTTGATCAGGCGTTTAATTGTCTGCTTATCAACACTCACCCATTCCTGATGAATTTTGTATTCTTCAATATTTTCTGTATTAACCGGATCAAATGTCCCGAGTCCAACGTGAAGGGTTACAAACTCTGTCTGCACTCCCCTGTCTCGAATCTTTTTTAACAATCGATTTGTGAAGTGCAGGCCCGCAGTCGGTGCGGCGGCAGATCCAAGTTTTTTTGCGTAAATTGTTTGATACTGATTTCTTATCTTTTTGTCACTCTTAGCGAGTGAATGCGAGTGGAAGAGTTGATTTTTTACGTCTATATAAGGAGGGGTTGGCACTTGACCAATCTTGTCTAAAATTTCATAAAAAGCCGGACCGGAGAAATTGAATTGTAAGAGCCATGTTTTGGCAGTCGGCGTACCAATTACTTTGGCGGTTAAACCCTTGTTAAAGCTCAGTTTTAGGCCGACTTTTGGGTGCCTGGTGCCGAGGAGAGCTTCCCATTGCCCGCTCTTTAGCTTTCTTAAGAGAAGGGCCTCGGCTTTGCCTCCGGTTTCCTTGTTTCCGAGTAGTCTCGCGGGAAAGACTTTTGAGTTATTAAAAACCATAACATCGCCGGGATTTAAGTATTTTGGCAAATTAAAAAATCTGTCGTGGACTATATCACCGGTTTTTTTGTTGTAAACCAATAACCGTGAATGGTCTCGCGGTGAGGCCGGCTCCTGGGCTATGAGCCTTTCAGGTAGTTTGTAATCAAATAAACTCAGCTTCATATAATAATATCTAGGATATGACCGCATTATAGTATATTCTGCCTGAAAAAAAAAGAAAGCGCTCCAAAGCGCCTTCTTTTAGCTTTATTGTTCTATTTTATTTGATTAACGTGAAGATTCCAATTAAAATAAAAAACAAAATTGAAGAAATAACAATAATGTCGAGTAGTACGGAAACAAATGCCCGCCAGCCGTGTTTGCTGGCAAAAATAATTGGAACGCCAAAAATTAAAAAGATGTATACCAAGATGAGAATAATTACTCCGACAACAATAATGAATTCAGTTCCGTCCGGAAATATGCTACTCCAACGAACATCGCTAATCCATTTCATTGAGTAACTAAGAAAAAATAAAATTAATGAAGAAATAAATGACCAAACAAGATATTGACCGTTAAATAATGTGATTTGTTCGTCTTTGAATGAGCTCTGTTTTTGGTTTTCAGCCAGAGAAGGGCCATTTGCTAGAAGTCCGGTTGGACTATCATTTTTTTTGGTGAAATGTTTATTGAGAAAATAAAGAATTATAATCAGCAGAGCAAGTGCAAGCGCGCCGATAATGACATTTGGCAGATAGAGTCTGAATTTTGTAGTCGCGTATTTTCCATTGACTGTGAATGATTCGTCCGGCGCCAGATCCTTGGCAGTTTTTTTCAATTGGCCGGAATAGCCGAGCTCTGAAGAAAGGGTGTCAAGAGTTGGATTTTGAAAACTTGCGGTTTCGCTCAGTCCGGCAGACAGTCCTATATCCATTGATTTATAATTTACTTCTGATTTTTGGCCTTTCATGTAAAGTTCGGAGTCTAATTTTATTGCGACATTGACGTCGTTGACCTTTACCGGTGCAGTCAGCGTGGTGAAATGAAACTTGAAAAGGCCCAAAGCTTTTTTATCCACATAATCTTTTGATCGGTACGCAAGTAAAATTGCGCCTTGCTCATTTGGTTTTACCGCCGTTGGCAAAGAAAATTCGTATTGATCCCCTGTTATTGAAAAGTTGCTCTTGGAATATTTGGCGTTCAAGTTTGAGTTATTATAATAATAATATGAGTTTTGATTATAATATGCGGGCGGGCCATATTGCAGACAATCATAAGTTCTTGTTTCTTGGTTGTATTTTTTCTCTTTGCATACGTCAGGTAAAATTTGCTGGAAAGCCACCAGTTCATTCAATTTTGCTTCGGTTTTGAATTTAAGTGAATTTAAATCAGTTTCAGTAAAATTGGTAAAAGATATTTTGGCGTAAACAACCGATTCTCCATTGCCGCGCATAGTGACTGTATAATTGTGTTGTTGCCCGAGAAAAAGCTGGGCGGCTGAATTATCGATCGGCTCGGAAAAAATAATTCCTCCTTCGTTAGAAATGGCGTTGTCAGCGGCCATAGCCATGACTGGCGATAGAACCAAAAAGCACAAGACAAGGCTAAAAAAAATTCTTTTCATAGGTTTGATCTTACTGGTTGTTTAATATTATTTAGGATTGTTTTCGCTGAAAGGCGGTCGTCATAATCAACGCCGACATATTCATAAATCACCTTATGTTTTTGCGGTTCAATCAAAATTGTTGCTGGCTTGGAGACAATTTGGCCTTTGTACTCAGTTTTTAGATTGAAATAATCAATAACCGCAAATTCAGAATCTGATAATACCGAAAACTTCAGTTTAAGAAAGTTTTTTAGAAGGTTTGATTTGAGCTTTGAATCGCATGAAATGGCCAGAGGTTTGATCTGAAGTTCTGAAAATTCCGCATAATGATTATTAATGTCAAGCAATTGTTTTTTGCAATGATTGCACCAGGCGCCGCGAAAAAAAATCAAGATAAGATAATCATTGCCTTGATATTTCGCTAGGTCAAATTTCGAGCCGTCATTTTTTTGCAGGATAAAATTTTTCATATTTAACAACAATTGTCCCAGTCAACAACTTGTTTGAGTTTTTCCAGTTTTTCTTCATATTCCTTAAGGCATTTTTCAGAACAAAAATATACCTCGTGCTTGGCAATGGCCTTGTTGTCGTCAATTTTTTTCTCGCAGACAATGCATGATTTCATAACAAAATTACAAATAACAAACAAAATACAAAGAACAAGCAAATTATAATCAACAAAATTAAAATAAATTGTTGAACAAGCGTGAACTTCGATATTGTTTGCTCGCTATAACAGTTTTTTTATTATAGCATATTTTCCTGAAAACAAAAGGAGACAGCCTAAGCCGTCCCCTCTCTATACTAACGTTTCTAAATGTACTATCTTTTTGCTCCGGTGTACCCAATTGCTCTCATGATTGACCACTGGTGCGAGGTGCTAGGCACATATCCGTAAACACTTTTGAATGTACCGATTGCAGCCCTTTCACTGTTCAAATTTCTGACAACATTTCTGACATTATAGGCAATGTATTACACAGCCCATTCGTCATTAATATTCTTGAAATCAGGCAATCTCTTGTAAACTTTGACAAATTCAACTAGCGCCTGTTGATTTTCTATTTACCCTTTGCAGGAAAGTGGTACTTTTTATTGACACAGTAAGGATAAATATCACCATTCTAAGGCTGTTCAACACAAATAATTGGTTTGTTCGCAGCATTCATGCTCTTAGAGTAAAAAACATAACTTTGAATTTTTAAAAATGTGCTATACCATAAAGCATAAAGAAGCGGTTTATGTTTTAGCTTGTGCCCTAAGCTAATTTTACCATAAATTCCTTTTTTTTTCATACACCCGCTGACATACAGTCATTTTCCTCTTGACTAAATATTAAAAATTAGCTTTAATTATATATTAAAACTAATAATTCAAAAACAACAATTGCACGAAATTATTGATGTTTGTGTAGTTGTGGTTTTTGAATGTTGTTTGACAAGGTGTCTTAACTACAAAGGGGAAGCGAAATGAAGAAATTGATTCTTGTGTCTTTGGTATCACTGGTGGTTTTTATGTTTACTGGGTGTGACAACAAGGACGCAGTCCAGAAAGCTGAGGAAGATGTTTCCTCAGAGGTGTCTGAGCCGGAGTGCTCAGTTAATTCGGACTGTTTTCAACTCGGACATTCTTTTTGTAATGAAGGGTTTTGCAATGGTGAGCCTCCTTACCGGTTCGAGGATGTGACTGCGGATACGACCGAAGAGGTCGAAGATGACGTGGTTGCTGATTCTTTGACTGAGGAAGAGGTGAATCTTCCTGAATGTTCGGAAGACGTTGACTGCGACGACAGCAATGTCTGCGCAGTGGCCGTGTGCGCAGATGGCTCATGCTTGTCCGAGCAGAAGGGTGATGGGATTGTTTGCGGGACAAGCAGTTTTTGCTTTACGGGTGCTTGCGTAAATTGTAACGATGTGAACATTTGCACATCCGACACAATGTATGCGTCTAACGGCGCTTGTGAGCATTGGCCCATTTTGGATTGTTGCAACTTTGATAGCGATTGCGATGATGGTAATCCGTGCACTGATGGCGGAGGCAAGCAACCGGAGAAATGCATCGACAATCAGTGCTACATTGTTCCTATTCCTAACTATGGGCTATGTGGTCCAGATTGGTCGGGAATGTACTGTTATGAAGGTGCATGTCTTTTCTTCGACTGCGATGATGGCGATGAGTGCACTTATGATTTTGTGAATTCGCCAGAGGGTAACTGTGCTCATGCGCCTATCTCAGGAGGGCCTGATGACTGTCCTGTTTTTGTCGGTTGCGGTACGGACGATGACTGTGGTGTCGGTGGTGGAGTTATTTGTCTCACCGAGACTATTAGGCAGGGGAGTTGGCAAACTGGACAATGCATTGATGGTCAATGTGAAGTGGTGGTCGAAGAGTTGGAATGCGCTTTTGGGTGCAACCCCCTTTTCGGTCAGTGCTTTGAATGTGCAGTTGATCAAAACTGCGACGATGGTCTTGACTGCACTATGGACATTTGTGAGCAGGGCTATTGTTCCACAGAGACGAAGTGTTACGATATTTTTGATTGTGTTGGAACTGATTGTATTTACAACACTCTGACAGCGAGTTGTTTTTCGGATGCGGATTGTAATCTTGATCCGATCTGTGATAACACGCTTGGTGGTGTGTTGGAATTTACAGGAGCTTGTTTGAGCAATGGTTTTTGTGAAATGACCATTCACGATGATCCCAATTGGGGTCAGATGGAAGGTTGTTTCCCGGCGCAACCTTGCGCAGATTCCTCTGAATGTGAGTTTGGCGGAGTGTGTGCAAAGTATTTTTGTTTTTGGATGAATGGCAATCCTGCGTGTGCCACGGATTGGGATTGCGACGATGGTCTTGACTGCACTACGGACATTTGTGAGCAGGGCTATTGTTCCACAGAGACGAAGTGTTACGACATTTTTGATTGTGTTGGCGGTGACTGTATTTATAACACACTGACAGCGAGTTGTTCTTCGGATGCGGATTGTAATCTTGATCCGATCTGTGATAACACGCTTGGTGGTGTGTTGGAATTTACAGGAGCTTGTTTGAGCAATGGTTTTTGTGAAATGACCATTCACGATGATCCCAATTGGGGTCAGATGGAAGGTTGTTTCCCGGCGCAACCTTGCGCAGATTCCTCTGAATGTGAGTTTGGCGGAGTGTGTGCAAAGTATTTTTGTTTTTGGATGAATGGTAATCCTGCGTGTGCCACGGATTGGGATTGCGTTGATGATAATCCTTGTACGTTTGATGCTTGTGTGAATAACCATTGTCAGCATACGCCGGTCGGAAATTGCATTCCATGCGAGGTTGATGCGGATTGTGTTGACCTTGATCCGTACTGCGATTGGTTTATTGGAGGGGTCGTTACTTATGATGCAGAAGTGTGTGACCCGTACCTTAATCGATGTACCCAAAGCTGGATTTTTGATGATTTGGGTAAAATCGCAATGAATGGCTGTGCTGAACCGATTGGGTGTGAGGTCGACGCGGATTGTCCAGAGCCTTCTGCTTGGTGTACTGAAGAAGGACTGTGTTTCTATCCGTTTGGCAATATTCCAACAGAATAAAGGGTCCTCATGTTAATGTGAGACAACAAAGAGCGCTTGGTTCAATGAACCAGCGCTCTTTTCTTTTTTTAAAAATATATTTTCAAGAACCTGAAACTTTATATTAGGAGCAGTGTTTTTTCTAAAAAACAAAAGGAGACAGTCTATGCTGTCTCCTCTCTATACTAACGTTTCTAAATGTACTATCTTTTTGCTCCGGTGTATCCAATTGCTCTCATGATTGACCACTGGTGCGAGGTGCTAGGCAGATACTTGTAAACACTCTTGAATGTGCCGATGGCAGCTCTCTCACTGTTCAGATTCCTGACAACATTTCTGATATTATAGGCAATGTAGTACACAGCCCATTCATCATTAATGTTTTTGAAATCAGGCAATCTCTTGTAAACCTTGATAAAGTCGACTAATGCTTGTTTTTCAGCAGCCAGTTTTCTTTGGTGTGGTTTGTGGCTGGTCAGGATCAATGAAATATCTTCCCAGTCACTGTCAGAACTTGGCACTCGGCCATATACTTCAAAGTAATCTCCGATTACGCCTTTTCTGTCGCGTACTGACATTTTTGACGAAGCATCGGTACCATAAGCTATAAAGTTTACAACTTGCCAGTTGGCTTCAGTTGTCGGCAGAGCATTTGTGATTTCTATAAACTTTGCCAAACCTTCTTTTTCAGCATCCAAGTTGATTACTGCTGGTTTCACAGGAACGACTAGAGCAATTTCTGTTGGTGTTAGTGTTGTCGTAGTTGTTGTTGTTTCAGTCGGGGCTACCACAGTTACTGGGGTAGCGGTCGCTCCGCTTCCGGTTCCGCCTCCGCCAACTGCCGCCGCTGAGTCAGTAACAGTGAATGTGCCGTTAGTTGCTGTTGGTGTGTAACCTGTGCCGGCAAGTGTTCTGACGCTTACAGTCGCGGTTGTGCTTGCTGAAACTGATCCGGTGGTATAAGCATAAGTCCATGTTGTTCCTGTTCCGGTCATGGCAGTAAACGCTTGCGTGGTTGTGGATCCTTCAACAATCTTTACATCAGGCGTTCCTGATGGCGCAGAACTAAAAGTGGCGGTGATAGTTACGGCTGTAGTCTCGCTGATTGAACAGCTCGCTGTACAGCCATTGTATTTCATCGCTAATGTCGGTCCTGATTCTGTCCAATAGCCATAACCATACGCATAGTCGCCTGCTCCATAGCCATAACCATTGCCACTATTTTGCGTGGCCAAGGCCGTGAGATCAGACATGAAAACAACCGTGCACACCAAAACAGCTACAAACAAGATTTTGCTCAGTTTGTTTTTGTCCCTGAACAATGATTTAATTTTTTCAGTCATGTTATTATCCTTTCATTTTTTTTCAACATCTTTTAGCCATCCGACCTTTTTTCCTGGCTATGGACAGATGAATTAATCTATATTCTTAAGATTGGGCCCAAGATAGATTAATCCGCCAATATCCAATGTTGCTTTGCCTTCACTTTTATAAATTTAGGTGAAGACGTTTATTATTCTTCAATTTTATTATACCATTTTTTTGTTCTATTGTTTATTGCAACCCTGTGGATAAATAAAAGAAGCGCACCGCCAAGGCGGGACGCTTCTTTTATATTTGTCTACTAAGTAAAATTGCAAATGGTCGGAGGGGTGGGCTGGTCATGAATTTCATCTTCTTTCTTTTTGCTATTCTTGAATTCTGATTTGTGCTGGCTGACGAATTCAGCGGCAAAAGCATATAAAACCGCCAGGAAAGCGGCGAGCACGGCAGAAATTATTACATTTTTTCTTCTGTCCGGCGCGATTTTTGTTTGCGGCAGACTGGCGCTGATTTCAACGGTAGTCGGTTTGGTTTGATATTTTCGTTCAAATGCTTTTTCTTGAAATTTGAAGTCAAAATTTTCGAGCTCTTGTTTTAAATTTTCAATTTCGATTACTCTGGTTTCTTTTTGCGTTTTTGCGGTTGCCAATAAGTTAATATAACTTTCTACTATTCTGCCCTGTCCTTCTGAATCAGCGTCAGCGCGTTTTTGTATTTCTCCTTCGTAATAATTAATATCTTTTTCTGTTCGTGCAAGTGCCAGTTCTTTTTGCTTGACTGTAGTTTCAGTTAATTGCTGATCTCGTTTTATAAGTTCAACTTCCAAGTTAAACTTGTTGAGGGCTTCATCAAATAGCTTGTTATGTCTTGCTATGATTAATTCGCGGACCGCCACAACTACGGTTTTGGCTTTTTCAGGAGTTTCTCCGCGGCCTTTGATTTGCAAATAATTGCTTACTCCGTCTTTTTCATCTGATTTTTTTTGCGTAATGTCAAAAACACCAGTTAATATTGCTGGAACGCTATTTAAGCCAAGTATTTTATTTAATTGTTCAAGTATTGGTTCGCTGTACATTACAGCGTTTAAGTCATTTGTTGATTCAATCGGATTATTCTGATATGTTCCGATTTGAATTAAAGCTTCACTTTCAAAAGTTGGCGTAATTAAAAGACTTACAACAACTGCAATGATGATAATAAATGAAAAAATAACAATCATTGACCATTTTCTCTTCCATAGAATTAATATATATTCAATCAAATTAATTTCATCTGTTTGCTGTTGGTTGAACGGCCGTTCTTTGTCCCATGGTTGTTGATCTGGCATAAGTTTTTATAGTAATTTAAATTTGTAATATAAATATCCGAGGTATTCGTGAACAGATAAATCAACTTTCTCAAGATTGCCCGGACTGGGGAAGAAACTGAATAAATCATAGGCTTTATTAATTTTGAAGTCTGCTGGAGCGGGAATTGGATTTGTCCCAAGTATTTTAAAGACTAACATTGATCGCGGTAAATGATATGATGATGTTACCAAAAAAAAGGGCCGATTGTCAACTAATTTTTTTATGTTCAATGCGCTTTCAAGGGTGTTTCTGGATTGATCATCAATTAAAATATTTTCTGCTGGTATGCCCCAGTCTTCAACGATTTTAGATAATTCTTTTGCTGAATTTGATAAGCCTTTTGGCAATGGATCTGTCCCAGAGATTATAATAGAATATTTTTTAGCTTGTTGTCTTGACCCTATAGTATATAAGCGCACGGCTTCGCCACTCCTTAAAATATCAGCCTCTCTGCCGCCTCTTAAAAGAACAATTGTATTAGCTTGGTTTATTTGATTTTCATTTATTTGTTGGTATTGTTTTTCTAATGGCCATATTATTAAATCACTTATTGGTTTTATAGAAAATAAATAAAATAAGATGAATCCAATAAGAATTAGTATTTCTCCGGCCCTTTTTTTCTTTAACTTGATATATAAGATTAGACCAATTAAAATAACAATAGAAATAAAAATGGTCGGAGAAATTAAATTTTGAAATATTTTAAATGCAAGCATTTAGGTTTAGTTCAGGTTTTAGTCTGGTTTTCATACCATGGAACATGTTGTTTTAGTAGCCCTTTAATTAAGTGTGGCTCTGCTGAGGTTGATTCTATGCAGGCTTGGAATTGAGCGATAATTTTTTCAATTTCTTCAATGGTGTGAATCTTTTTATTGTTCGCTATAAAGATTTGTTCATGTCTTGTCGCTTTAGTTCCTTCTTCGGCAGTTAGAATCTCTTCAAACATTTTTTCGCCAGGCCGCAATCCGGTAAACTTAATGTCAATATCTTGATAAGGTCTAAGTCCGTTTATTCTTAATAATTCTTCTGCGAGGTCAATGATTTTTATTGGCTTACCCATATCTAGGACCATTATATCACTGCCCCTGCCGATCGTACTCGCTTGTAAAACCAATGATACTGCTTCAGGAATTGTCATGAAGTATCTTTTTATATCCTTGTGCGTTACCGTTAGCGGACCGCCGTGTTTAATTTGATCCAAAAACAATGGCAGCACGCTTCCTCTACTTCCTAACACATTGCCAAATCTAACAGATATAAATTCTGTCATTCCTAGACTGTTTCGAGTCTGGCATATAAATTCCGCAACTCTTTTGGTCGCTCCCATTATGCTTGTAGGCCTTACGGCTTTATCAGTTGAAATCATAATGAATTTTTTTCCTCCAAATTCACATGCATTTTTTGCTAGGTTGTTTGTCCCAAGTATATTAATTTTTACTGCTTCGGATGCATTGTGCTCCATCATTGGCACATGTTTATATGCTGCTGCATGGAAAACGATTTCAGGCTTGTATTTTTGAAAAATCTTTCTTGTTCGCCTGGTGTCATAAATATCGCCTACAATATATTTTGTATTTTCTTGAAGCTCTGGAAATCGTCTTCTAAGAAACATTTGAGCATTAAAAAGTTCAGTTTCATCGATTTCAAAAAGAATAATTTTTTTTGGATTAAAGTTGCAGATTTGTTTTGTTAATTCAAAACCAATTGAGCCTGCGGCGCCAGTGATCATCACTGTTTTGTCGATGATGTCCTTGCCAATTTCGTTATAATCAATTTTTACTACCTGGCGGCCAATTAAATCTTCTATTTTTAAGTCATCGAGAGTTTTAACATGAATTTCGGGTTTAACGGTATTATAAAGTTGAGGGACAATTTTAATTTCTTTGATGCCTGCTTCCTTTGATGTTTTGTGAATCTCCCTTAGTTTGCCGTGTCTAAGCGATGGAATTGCGATTATTACAACTTCAGCGCGATAACTTTTGATTACAGCGTCTAATGCGCAGATTCCTTCGATTATTTTTATTCCATGTAAGTATGTTTTTGTTAAGTTAGAATCGTCGTCGAGAATAGCTACGGGGTTGTATTTATTTAAATAAGATTTTTGAATATCCCGTAGAATCATCTCTCCTGTATTTCCACCGCCGATTATTATTGTTCGCCTCCCTTTTTGACCATAGGTTCCTCGGATTGCTTCTAAAAAGAATCTTTTGGAGATTCTTAGGAGGGCCATAAGCAAGAGAGTAATTAGAGCGTCAATAATTAAAATTCCGCGAGGGAAGCCTTCAAAAATTGAAAGTCGTAGAAAGTAGAGGATAAGCATTAATATTAGACTAGAGGTGAAGACTGCTTTGATAATATTAAGAAGATCTTTGAAGCTTACAAATCGCCAGCTTAATCTATACAATTTCAGTGTTAAAAAACAAAGCAATTTTATTAATATAAAAAAAGGCAATGCCGGTTTAATAAAACGAAAGTAATCATTTGAAGCATCAAAGTCAAAGCGCAATAAAAATGAAAAGTAAAGTGCTGCAATTATGATTAGGATGTCGAGAATTAAAAAAAACAAAACTTTTTTTATTTGTGTAGAGCGAAGGATTTGCTTAAATATAAGTTGTTTTATCTTTTCACGATTCATATCTCGATTAGTTTGTTTTCTGGAGGTTGTTTCGTAGTTGTAAATTCATAATTAAAATCATCAAGAAAAAAATTATTAAAGTTTCTAGTACAATTGTTGCGCCAAGCGGTTTGATTAAAACGGCGGTAGCACCGACAATAAATTGCACGATAATGTAAATTGTTGTAACTTTCCAGTGTTTGATCTTTTTCTCGTTTGCCAGCAGCTGATATAAGTGTTGGCGATGAGCTTGAGTTATATTCTCCTTCTTTTTTATTCGAATAAACAAAGTTATGATTTCGTCTGCATAAAAAGTGAAAATAAATGATGCTAGACAAATGAATTCTATTAGATTGTTCGATAGAAGCATGACAATGACCGCAAAAACAAATCCCAAAGTGGTACTGCCAATGTCGCCCATGAAGACTCTCGATTTACTGAAATTAATGATTAAGAATCCTAAACAAGAAGCGGCCATGCAGGCACAAAAAAGTGCAATTTGCTGTTCTTCGCCGAAATAGTGAGCGTAGAATGCTAAAAAGCTAAAGCAGATGACTCCCGTCGCTCCGGCAATGCCGTCTATTCCGTCCATGAAATTGTAAAAATTAGTAGTAGAGCAGATAAAGATTATCCAGAAAATTATTAATAAAATAAATATTATTGACAGCTCTAATTTAAGACCAATTAAAATTATGGCGAGAGAAAGAATAAATTGAAAAATTAATCTAATTTTTACTGACAAGGTGTATCGATCATCTACTACGGCTACTGCGCCTAGTAAGAAAAAGATTATAGCAAAATAGAAATTTTTTACAATTAAAATACTTCCCAATATGGAAACAAGCCAAATGCCGAGCCCCCCCCCTCTTGGTGTTGGTTCTTTGTGCCTGTAAGCGCTTCTTTCGTTAGGAGCGTCAATGAGTGATAAGCGCTTCCCAAATTTTTTTATTAAATAAGCAGCAATCAAGCCAATTGCAAACGCGATTAAAACGCATAGAATAAAAATTTCAAATAACATATCAATTTTTATTGTTTATTGATTATAACCTATCTGTTCGGCTTAACGGAATTAACGTTCTTCGATTCCCCAAATATTCCAATAATGAGCATTATAACGAACGTCATCGCCCTTGGATTCATCAAGTGATGATGTTGAAAAATAAATTATTTTTGTATCAGTGGTTAAGGACATTGCCCCATTAGCATAACCGGGCGGAATATATAGAATTTGTGGCTTATGGCTTGATAACACATGTTGATATACCTCAGCATTGTGGTTTGGTTTCTCCCAGTTATCAATTTTTACTGCGCCAATTAAGGCCTCGCCATTGGGCACAAAAACATACTTGCCTTCTTTATGGTGAGCATGCCAGGCTCGCACAAAGCCTGCTTTATGGTTTTCAACCATGTAAAAACGTTTTACATCTGAAAAATCAAAATCATTTGCAAAGGTAACTTCTCCTCTATCATCAACAGCAAGCCCGCCTTCAAGTAATTTAATTTTATCTTTTTCGTTATCTGTTATATTGTTTGTTATAGTCAATGGGTTTTGTTTTAGGAAGGCTTCATTTTTATACCTCGAGTTATTAAAATCAGTTATTCGCCCGGAGTTTATTAGTTCTTTTAATTGATTAATGCCACTATTAAGGGTATGTGTTGGATTAAAGCCCAAAACTTCTCTGGCTTTGTCACTATTTAGGCCATAATCACCAGTTGCTTGAATTTTTTCAGGTACCACCTCAATTTGGGTTTCTGGAAAATTTGTTTTAACCTGGTTTGCAATTTCACTTATCTTCATGTTTTGCCAGTGAAGGTTGAAGGTTCCAGTACATTGGGTGTCAATGTTGTTAACCATGACTTCTGCAACATCTCGGACGTGTAAAAGCGGTCTTGTTTTATTTGCACCGAAAAGCGTTATTTTTTTTGAAAAAGCTGCATCTGTTGTTAAAACATTTCCAACTAAATCTAACCGAATTCTTGAAAAATTATCTCCTACACCGAACAAGCTTCCTAGACGAACAATCACAGCATTTTTGTTCGTAAAATGGTTTTCGGCTGCACATTTTGCTTTTGCGTAAATTGAAAGTGGATTTATTTGAGCGTTTTCAGTAAGATTCCCCGCTTGTACTCCATAAACCATAGATGTTGAAGGGAAAATAATACGCCCATTAAAATTTTCAGCGAACCATTTTACTTCCTGGTTGTTTAATAGATCACATAATTCTGGATACAAATTACAAGCCCCATCTCCTACAAGCGCTGCCAGCCAAATAACTGTATCGGCCCAATCTAAATGTGTTTTAAGTTTAAGGTGCTCTCGAATATCTCCATTAATAAATTCTACTGGTTTTCTGTATGATTCTTCATACATTAAGCAATCATAAACCCTAGTTTGATGGTTTATGTTTAGTAATAAATCTGTTATTGCTCCACCAATAAACCCTGCTCCCCCTACTACCAATATTTTTGCCATATTATGATTGGATTAAAATAATTTATTTGTCATCTGAATGCTTCTGGCCATACCAACCTACACTTTCCGCTGCCATATTGAATGGATATAATCGTCGAAACAAAAAATCTATTAAATTGATAAGATTCTGTATTATAATTGGAAATCTAACATGATTATAACTTAAGCCATGAACTTGGATATTTTCAAAATTATTTGATTTAAGAATTTTTGTAATTTTAGATGGCTGAATTGGTTTTTCGTCATTTACTTTCCCGGTAACATTGCCCAACCATTTATTGAGAAAGCGAAAAATAAATGATAAGGGGTAAAACTCACTCGGTTCCATGATTGCAAGTACTCCACCGGGACGTAATATGCGATAAAATTCTTGAATAAAGGGCTCAAAGCCAATTTTGTGAGTATGATGAAGAAATTGGCAGCAAATGATCAAATCAAATGAAGCGTTTTCATAACCAGAATTAAGAATGTCCCTTGCTTTTTTTATTATTGTGCTTGGACATTTTTTGAGTGCGTATTCTGAAATGTCAATTCCATGGATATCTTCTTCATAGAAACCGTGCAAATATTTTAAGTCATCACCATTGCCAACTGGGGCCATTAAAATTTTTGCTTTTTGGAAATATGATTTATTTTTTAAATAATGAAATAAGTCGCCGAAAAATCTAATTTTTTGAAAATCATTTTTAAGCCAATGTCTTTCTCTTGATGCGAATAATGGTTTTGATGTCCAATGTCCATTGTCAATATAAAATTTTTGTTCGTGCCATTCTTTTTCATTTTCAATGTTTTGATTAGTCTTCATGGTTTATTAATTGTTATTTTTATTTATTAACAGCGCTAATTCCTCAACCATTTTTTCGATTGTCGGCGGTTCATTGTATCCTGCAGCCTGCCAAATCCTTAAATTATTAGCTGAATTTTCTGTTGCTAAAGTACGGTCAATTACAGTATCGGCTGGCACTGGATTGATTTTAAGATCACTTCGATCAAAGTTAGTAGAAAAAGTTAGTAAAAGATTATGTTTAGAAATCTTATTAGCAGGAATTATGTGTTGCTTATTAGGTAAATTCATGTCAGATTTTACTATTCCTATACAGATTTTCGCAAAATGTAAAGTAGTAATTCCGTTCCAGTGATGATTAGTAAAACCATTTAGTTGACCGTTTGCTGGTTGCCCAAGGAACCAATCTAATAGAGAAACATTGTTTTTTGTTTCTGGTCCGATGATTGAACATCTAAGATTATAAAAGCTTGCATTATTAGCTTCACCAAGTCCTTTTGTTTTTCCATAAGCATCAATAGAATCATGTGAATCGCTTTCCTTGTAAGATCCTTTTTGTCCAGAATAAACACAGTCTGTAGCTATTTGTATCACTTTCGTTCCTTTAGTTTTCGCAACTTTTGCTAATAGGTGTGGAAAAAGTGCATTTACTTTAATTGCTCGTTCCACTTGTTGATCTTCTGTGTCTTTTATGTATGGTTTTATTACACCAATAGCATTTATTACCCATTTGCAATCAGCTATGATTTCTGCGATGTCATGTTCAGTAGCTTTTTCAGCATCTAAAATTTGCCATTTTACATTTGAATATTTGTTTTTTTGTGATTCTGCATATGAAATATCACGCACAACAGCTATTATTTCATAGTTAGAATCTTTTGCAAATACATCTAAAATCATTGAACCAAGCATGCCAGAGCAGCCTAAGATACATATTTTTTGCAACATGCCGTTTTGTTGTTTTAGAACAGCGTTACTGATCAAATTGTTTGAAGAATTAGATTTTTCGTCTTTGTACCAAACAGTTCTATTAATATATCTTATATAACTCATGATGATCCTGACAGTTTTTTTGGAAACATTTTTAACATCGTAGTCAGGTACAACTCTAAAGATCCGCTCAATTTTAGAATGTTGCGCCATAACAGTGTCCATTGCCGCTAAAACGTCTTCACGTTTAGGATCACTCATGATTAAGGTTCCTTCATCCATTCCCTCAGGTCTTTCATGTGCCTGTCGTAAAGTAACAACAGGAATATTTAAAATAGTTCCCTCCTCAGTGATTGTACCACTGTCGGAAATTACGCATTTAGCTTCCATTTGTAGTTTAACATAGTCCAAAAACCCTAGAGGTTTCATAAACCGAATTAATGGGTTAAAATTAACATTTCCTTGAAGCTCTATCCGTTTTCTTGTTCTTGGATGTGTAGAAACAATGATAGGTTTTTGGTACTTCTCGGCAATGCCATTAAGAGTATCCAGTAGATCATTAAAGTTTATTTCAGAGTCAATGTTTTCTTCTCTATGAGCACTAACCAAGAAGAAATTTTCAGGCTCAATGTTTAAATTTTGTAAAATTGTAGATTTTTTAATTTTTTCTTTGTAATATTCAAGAATTTCAATCATTGGAGACCCTGTTTTTATAATAGTTTCTGGCCTAATCCCTTCCTGTATCAAGTATCTTCTAGCGTGTTCAGTAATGGTCATGTTGATATCGCTTGTGTGGTCAATGATTTTTCGATTTGCTTCTTCTGGTACTCTTGCGTCAAAACAACGATTTCCAGCCTCCATGTGGAAAATTGGTATTTTCCTTCGTTTTGCAGGGATTACTGATAAGCAGCTATTAGTGTCACCATATACTAGGACTGCATCTGGTTTTTCTTTTTCAAGTACTTTGTCGACTTTTGAAATAATATTTCCAATTGTTTCAGCTAAATTATCGCCAACAGCATCTAAGAAATAATCTGGCTTACGAATTTCCATCTCATTGAAGAAGATTTCATTTAGTTCGTAATCATAGTTTTGTCCTGTATGTACTAATACATGTTGTATATGCTTTTCCAATTCTTTCATTATCAGGCTTAGTTTGATAATTTCTGGTCTTGTCCCAAGAATCGTTAATACTTTTATAGGCATAAATTTGGAGGCCCTTAGGCTTTATTGTTTTTAATAAGTTGATCCTGCATCCAGCTTTCTAGCTTATTTAACAATTTTTTAAATTCAAAATTTTCATTGTAATAATTTAGTCCATTTTTACCCATTTGTTTTCTTTCTTCTGGTGTTTTATTGTACATTAATAATATGATTTCTGAAAGGCCTTTTTTGTCTGAGCTTGGACAGGTTAAACCCGATCCAGATTCCTTTATAATCTTAGAGCCTTCGCCATTAAGAGCAGCTATAATCGGTTTTCCGCTGTAAAGGTATGATTGTACTTTTGCAGGGATTGTTGAATTGAATATAGCCTCATCCTTGAGAGATACTAGTAATGCATCTGTGTTTGAATAATAATATTGTATTTCTGCTAATAAACATTTTTCAAACAGATATATGTTGGACAGATTCTTTTCCTTGATTTGATTTTTAACCCAGTTTCGTTTTCTTCCTTCTCCCATGATAATTAGATTGATATTTTTGTATGCTGGTATGTTTTCCATCGCTGATATAATAGTTTCAAAATCTTGTGCTACGCCAATATTGCCCGCAAATAATATATTAAAACCATCTGGAAACTTTGATTTGATTTGATTAGTTTTGTTTATTTCTTCGTTCTGTTTTGGCAGTTGTGATTCTCCTGCCCAATTGGGAAAAAATTGAATTTTATCTAGTTGAATGTCGAAACTTTCTATGCTTTCAGTAAATCCTTTGGACTGAATTAATAGTTTATCGCAATTTTTATATATAAATTTGACAAACCTGCCAACAATTTTTAGTAAAAAAGGAGATTTTATTGAGCCTGTTGCAGATAAACTTTCAGGCCAAAGATCCTGAACCCAAAATAATATAGGAATCTTTTTTAATTTCTTTAGGATAACGGCAGGTAACCCAACTGTTATAGGGGATGGTTCAAAAACAAATATTAAATCATATTTTTCTTTGCAGCTAAATATTGCTGTAAAAGATGCACAGATTGCAAATGAAACACAATTTAGTATTAATTTAACTGAGCTACTATTTCCTCTTGGAATTAAAACGGCTCTTATTATTTTTACGCCTGAATAATTTTCTTTTCGGTTTTCAGAGAGGCTATACCCCTTGTAAAATTTTCCTTGCGGATAGTTTGGTATCCCGGTCAGTACTGTTATATTATGGCCTTTGTCTTTTAGGCCTTTAGCCATCTCGTTGATGCGAAAATTTTCTGGCCAGAAATATTGTGAAATAATTAATATATTCATATTCTGTTACTTATTTTGGCGATAATTACAAATATGATATTAGCACAAGAAATTAATTAAATCAAACTAGTTCGAGAGATCATTATATAAGTGATTTTAATAAATAAATAGTCTTTTCAGCTGTTGTTTGCCAAGCAAATTCAGAAGCGCGAGCTTGAGTACGCGAAAATATTGTGTTTTTCTCTTCTGTTGTAAGATGTGTAGCCTGAATAAGCTTATCTGCAAGGGATTTCCCATCGCCACTTTTATAGAATATCGCAGCATCCTTTGCAATTTCAGGCATACATGGCGCATCTGAAGATACAATTATGCAATTATGTGAGAGAGCTTCGCCTGTGATCATTCCAAAAGATTCTATTTTGCTGGTTATTGCAAAAGTTAAACAATTTTGATAGCACCAAGCCATTTCTGATTCGGTCAGCTGACTTTGCCAAGATACTCTGTTCAATAAACTGGATTTTTTAATTCTATTATATAAATTATCCCTGTATTCCTTTGTTGCTGAAGATGCTTTGCCTGCAATTACAAAATATAGACTATCTATTTTTTTGATTTCTTGGTGCTGAATAGCTGTAACTAAATCATCAAGTCCGCGGGCTGGTCTGATAGATCCAACTGTAAAAATAAATTGATTTTTCCATGAATCGGGGATTTTTTTTGGTTTTGTGATTGAAAGTTGTTCAATTTTATTAATACCATAATAAATTCTGGTAATTTTTTGTTTTGGAATATGCCACTTATCTACCAGGAAATTTAATACAAAATCAGATGGTGCAATAATTGCATCTGTGGTCATTACTGCTTTTTTCGCTGCCCGACGTTGAAGTAGTTTTTTGATTTTTTCTAAAACAGGATCCCCTGGAAAATTGTCAATTAAAGGCTCCATGTTTTGAATCATGGTAACTGTGGGAATGTTTTTATATTGAAAAAAGTGCTCCAAAGGGAAAAATAAAACATCAGGCTTGAATTGATCAAGTTTTGCGTATAAGGCTTTATCTTTGTGTAGCCTAAAATATTTAAAAGGTAAACAATCAGTATGCTCAAGCTTTTTAATATCTCCAAGTTTATTTTCTAATGATATATTAGGAGGTGTAGCGCAAAGTATGGATGAAATATCAGTATGTTTTGCCAGTAGCGGCAAGATGTTTTGTAAGTATTTTAAATAGCCGCCACTGATTCCCCCGCCTGTATAATTGATAATACCAATTTTCATAATAATATTTCTATTCTATTTTAACAATTGATAATAATTAATCCCTTCCGTGAAGATATGTGTGCTGGTTAAGGGTCTTTTTTCGCGCTAATTCAGCCATAGTAATCCTTTCTTCATCGTGGTTAATGTAATAAATTGTACCTTTAGTGTTATGAGTCTCCATAAATAATATTATTGATTTCGTTTTGCTAGTTTTTCCCATATTAAAATATGTGCTTTGTTTATTGTTTTGTGTATTAAATTGGGTAAATATGGATACAGCTTTCTAAAAATAAGAGAACTACTGAAAAAGCGAACTATAAAAACCCAAACTGCTTCTGAGAAGTTTTGTGAACTTTGTTTTTTGGAATATAGTTTCTTTATGTTTTTATTAGAAAGTCCTAAAATTTTACAACGGCTCCAATAATTTTCTTTTTTTGCTTGGACAATAAATTTAGGCTGAACTTTTAGGATTTCAGTAGGATCAATTGACTGGATCGCAATCTTATTTTTTGTGATAGCTTGATTTAATAATTTTTGGCCTGTTTGTGTTCTGGCCAGTATTACAGAGGTACCTTGTTCTTCGTTAATATAGTCTGGTAACCAGGCATCCCCGACAGAAATATCTGCATACCTTGACATACTGTCTGTACAAGTTAAGCAACTCTTCGGGGAACATGACAGAGCCCCCCATAACATATTAAAATAGTTATAGGGGAAAATTTTTATTTGTTCGTTTTTTAAAGTAACTACAATATTTCCAGGCCAACCTTTAGCGCGATATTTAATACTTTTAACTTCGTTTTTGTTAAGTTTCATTTTAGCAAGAATCATATCAGTAAATCGTATATCTTTCGTTTGTTTACAAAAAAGTCCAATTTTAAAAATAATTTTTTCATTTAGATTTGGGAGTAAAGATTGTGCTAAAGTTATTCCATGAATATGGCATGGCAGCCCCACTATAGCGGTTTTTTTAATGTTTTCATTGTAGATTATAGCTTTTATTGCTGAGCTAAATTCCACGGGCAAATATCGTGAGCCACTTGATTCATATAAGCTAGGACAATCAAAAATAATGGTTGCTTCTGAAGAAAAAGGGTCATCTGTTTTAGATTTAACAACTAGGGCAGAATCAATTATTTTTTCTCTAATTGCCCAATCAAGTAATGTGGTTATAATTCCGCCAGAAGTTGCTTTATTTCTGACCTGGTCATTTTTGGTATAGCCTACAAAAGCTTTTCGGCATGGATTCATTAGGTTCTCCTCCTGTTTTACTATATCACAATGGTGCTTATATTCTGCAGTAGCAGGGCAAACATTAACACAGTTATTACATCGGATACAAAGATCTCCATTATAACTAGGCGTAAAAACACCAAGTTTATCCTTCTGCATAGTCATACTACCAGTAGGACAAACACCTGCGCATGTTCCGCAGCCATAACAAAGATTTTTGATGATTTTATAGTCGTTCAGGATCATATTAAGAATTTCTTGATTCAAAAATTTGTTTTAATTGAACAGTAGCCTGTTTTGATTCTTGAGTCACTCTGGCTCTGGCTTTTTCTAAATTTAATTTCATGGATTCTTTGTTAGATAAAAGAGAAGTTAGTAACTCTAATGCTTTGGCATTAGTAAAATTATTGACATCGCATGCCCACTGTCCATTGTCAATCATTTCCATATAACCACGTAGCTTTACTTGGGTATTTATTGTAACAGTTGGAGTTAACGCCATTGTGGCCAATATTGCAACATGCATTCTGGTTGTAAAAAATGCGTCTAATTCACCTAAAACTCCCTTAAACTGTCTGGCGCTGTACATTTCTTTAATCAACGTTACATTTTCTTTTGAATTAAGGTCATTGTATAGTTTTTCTGCAACTGAAAAGTCACTGGTTTCATTTTGAAACGGAAAATTTGGCGACAAAAGTACCACTGATCCCTTGTGTTTTTCTAAAACTTCATTGCAAATAGTTTTCATACCTGAATAATATTTTTCATAATCCTTGTTGTGGAATTTTGAAATTGATAAACCAACCACTGGTCTGCGCTCGATATTCACCTCGCTTGATTGAAGTAAAGATTTAGCTTGTTCGGCTGAAATCGCAGGTTGGTTCACGGCAACATCTGGAGCTAGTAGAATTTTTGTCTTATTTAGGCTTAATTTTTGTATGTGATTATAAGAAATTTTATCCCGTGGACAGACAAGATGACAATGATCCAATATGTACCCGCCTACATTTTTAGCAAAAAATTTTCTAAAAGGTCCCATGCTTTGAGGAAAAATTGCTACTGTTTTATGCATTATGTAGCCAAGCCAATAACCATACAAAAATAAACCTAACCGTTGGTGGTTTTCTTCACTTAACATCTCTCCGCTTATACTGACGACTATATCACAATCATTATAAGCTTTTAATACGGCGCGCTTGATTGGCGAAAAGGTATATATTTTTGGATTTATTTTAATTTTAATATATTTTTTTAAAAGTAAATTAAGCGAATTTATGGTAATCCAAATAGATTCGCGAGTCAACCAGCCTATTTTTTGTATATTTGTGAACGCAGAGAATGGTTTTGACCAGAGAGCTTCAATGACTTTATGTTCAGTAAACATTTTTGAAATCGATTTTGGGTCAAATGCTAAAATCGTAAAATTTGCATTTGGAAAACCTTCTTTTAATTGTTCAATCGAACTATCAAGTAAGGCGGTATTACCAACGTGGTAAGTAGAGTTTGCATCAATGATCAATATGTTTGGGCTTTTCATAAAAATATTCAATTGTTTTTTAATATTTTTAATAGGAGGAAAATATCTTTAAAACGATTTTCCCAAGTATGTTCTTTTAGCGCTCTTTTTCGTCCAGCAAGTCTAATTTTTTCTGCTTCATCTGGATTTGCTAAATAGTATTTTATTTTTTTTGCGCAATCAATTGCATCTTTATAGGTTAAAATTTCTTCTCCAACCTTGTAAACTAGGGCTAATTCCGGATTATGTTGCGTTAGATACAATCCACCACTCATGGTAACTTCAAAATCTCTTCCTTTAATACATCGCAATTTCTTTGAGTGAGCAATACCGCCAAAACCAAGATTTATCCTGCTTTCCGAATATAATTTAACAACTTCCTCGTTTGTTAAATATTTATTACCCCAGCCTGATCCAAAAGTAGCAATAGTTATTCCCTGTTTTTTAAGTTTATTGATAAACTGTGGTCTCCAGCCATATTTTTTTCCAATAAATGACACATCGTATTTAAAAGCAATATCGTATGGTTTATGTATGGACGGCTCCCCACCAGACGGCCAAAAGGTTGCTAATCCTCCACATGCGAAATATTTAACAAAACAATCTGGTACATTAGTTAGGTTTAGATCAATATAGGGAACAAGGTTTTTTACATTCCTAAACCATAATTTATCATCTAGATTAAAATTAATAATGATGATTCCTAGTTTAGAAATTTCTTTCAATGTTTTTGGTAAAATGGCCTTATTTGTAAAATAGCCAACCAAAATGTCAATGGGCACAATGCTATGTTGTTTTTTAATTTCTTCCAGTAATTCTGAATTTAATTTTTCGCGCAAGACTGGATCCTTGTTGTCAGTTACGTTAAACCCGCGTTCCTTCCAATCAAAAACATTGAGATCCCCAAAATTTTTTAATGATGAAAGTAAAACTGATTCCCAGTTAGAAACACTATAAAGTAAAAAAATATTTAAATTTCCTTTTGTTTTTGCCGTTGGAAAAATATTTTTATTTTCTAAACGTTCCTTTAAGGCAATTGCTACTTGTTTTTTATCTAAAATATCAATATTATTCTTTTTAGCAAGTTGTTTGTAATTTTCCACATCATTTATCATGTATTTGTCTTGCTGTAAAGTTTTAATAAAAGAATTAGCCGCATTTATAAAGCTGATTTTTTTTAGATTGTTTTTAATGCGTTGAAGGGCCATGTTTTACTTTTGAAGCATTATGATAAAGATTTAGTTGGATTCAATTTTGCCGTAAAAATTTTATCACAGATTTTCATTCTATTTTTTACATCATAGCCAGAGGAAATACAACGTTGATAACCAGCTAAAGCAATCTTTTCTCTATCTTCTGGGTGGGATAAGTAATATTTTGTTTTTGTGATAAGTTCGCCTTTGTTAGAAAAATAAACCGCTTCTTTGTCTTCTTCGTATAACTGCTTTAATATCTCGGTACGTTCACATAAGAGAAATGTTTGGCAAGCGGGAATTTCAAAGCATCTACGCGTATATTGATTCTTGTTTAATTTTGAAAGAAAACATAGTGCAATTTTAGTGCCGGAAATCGTTTTAATATAATTTTCGCCAAAAACAGGTTGGATTTTCGAGCCAAACGTCTTCTTCAGCTTTAACGACAGATAAGGATCCCAACCTTCTCCTTTAAGCTTCACTTTTATTTCATTATCCAATAGTGCCTCAATATATTCCATTCTTTCATCAGGTTCATAATGACCAATGAATATAACATCTGAATTAAAGATTCCCTGCTCCTCCTTCGACAAGGCTACTGGACGATGTGTCTGCGGATCATAGAACGATGGCAAGTGATAAACTTCTTTCGCCCCAGCCTCTTTATATTTAGCAATATTTTCAGCTCTATATACAAAACAAAAATCATACAAAGGTAAAGATTTCAGAACGTTGATCCAGATGCGTTTAAAGAAAAGCGTTTTTTCGCACCAAATAATTGGCGCAAGCAACCGATATTTGCCTGTAGGTTTATATTGCCAAGCTGATTTGTAATTATATCCGCCAAAAACATTATCTGGGTTCCAAGTTGTGATTAACCGACAATATTGCTTTATCCTTTTAATTGTTTTTGGTCGTATGTGCAATGGACGATACAAAAAAACAATATCTGGCTTTATTTCTTTGCATTTTTTCAAAAGGTCTGAATTTATTTTTTTTATCGTAGGACCTATTAAATATTTAAATAAAATTTTTATTAAAAATGAGTTAGGCTTATAATCTTTCCAAGAGAAATAATCAATTTGCCACCCCAAGTCATTTAACGCTTTAGCCATTGCAAATTCCCTAAATTTGTACTCAAAATTACCGGCAAATAAAATTTTCCCTTTTTTTTCGTTTTGCGTCATAATTTTTTGATATTTATTAACTAATTGCTAAATTTGAATACTGACTCCTTAATTATGCTTTTGGATTCTGTTGTCAAATCCGATTTAAACCTAGTTTTTTAATTAACTGAAACTTTAAATTATATTTTTATCTATTACTGCATAGTTAGCATATTGAAAGTTTTCTAAACGTTGATCATATCTTCGTATTAATTGAATAGCATTAGGAAGAATTTTGTATATTCTGTAATTTGAGAATTCATCAATATATTCAAAAATATCTTTTAATAGGATACGAGCATCAATATAACAACCACCATATTCAAAATAAATAATTTTAATTACTTTATTTGATAATAACTGCTTAGCGCCTTTTAATACTTCCAATTCGTGTCCTTCTGTATCGATTTTTAAAAAATCTATTTTTTCAATATTATTTTTTTGACAATAATCATCTATGGTTCTGATTTGCACAATTTCGTTTTTAGTTTGTGGTTTTTTCCCCCAACCATCTTCTAGGCCATGCCGTTCATACAAAGAATTGGTTGTGGCTAAATTATCAAAAACAAAAAATTCTTTTTGTTCATTTCTTGAGCCAAGGCCAAAATTATTACAGGCTACTGATGCTGGAACATTTTCTTTCAATTTCTCAAATGTTGGCTGGCTGGGTTCAAAGCAATGTATAGAAGCATTGGGGTTTATTTGCAAAGCTAGCGTTGTCCATTCCCCAATGTTTGCGCCAATATCCATTACCATTTTACTGGATAGTAAATATTTCTTCATGAAAGTTAGTTCTCCGTTAGTGCGCATGTTATTATTGTTTTCATTCTTATAACGATTTACATATTTCCTACAAAAACGAAAAAGGAATTGATTTTGAGCTGGTAGAAGATTGAATAATTTGTTCAAGTTCATATTTTAGAATTATTATAAATTAGGTCATTTTTTTAAAATAAAGGATATAAGATTAATCCACCCAAAAATAAATTAATTGTTATTGAAACGTGTTTCAAAGATTGATCATATATAAGCACTTTAAGCTACTAATTTCAGTAAAGCATAGAAAATCGCACCAGAGACAATAAAAGCCAATGATAAAAAAATATATTTTCGCGGATTATCATAGTGAAAAGCGAGAAGGATGGCGGCAAACCAGAGAGGCATAAACATTAGGCGGTAACGTTCATGAATAATGAATAGGGCTGTAGCAATTGTAATCAGCATTAACCAAAATGGAATAACAATAAATTTATAAATATCTAGTTTGCGGATTTTTCTTGAAATAGTTGCGGCAAACAAAGCTGGTAGATATAATAGAATTAACCAAAGGCTTAAAACATCAAATTTTATTTTTGATGAACTGCCCAAGATCCAGATATTAGGGAAAGGCGCAATCAATAAGAATAGGGCTCGGATTGGCATAAAAAGTACAACCTGAATATATGTTTTTGGGGTGAACAATAGATTCAATGAGCCCTTGGTACTTAATTCCTCCGCCATTTTTATTTTTGGTTCAAGCGCTAATAACGTTGAAATCCTAAACGGTGTCCCGCCTAATTGTTCGGTTATTATAGGCGCGAGTTGTAGTGCGATAATCGATAAAATAATTAGTATAAATAAAGCGTAAATAACAAACTTTTTGTTCTTTCTCATAAAGAGGATTATATAAGCTGTGACAATAATGACAATAATTAAGGCGCTGGCTCGAATCATAATGAGTGCCCCACTGCAAATAGCTAAATAGAGCAATAGCAATAATTTTTTTTTATTGAGTAACCTGTTTACCAGGCATAAAATAATTGCAATTAGAGACATGGTCAGAATATCCTTTGATGTTAGCGCGGCATAATATATTACACTCGGAATTAACATCCCCCAGGCCATTTTTTGCCATGGCTGAATTTCATTCGTTTGATCAACTAAAATTTTCGTAACTGCGAGAAAGCCGGTTAAAACAAAAAGTAAGTTAAAAAGGCTTACATATAAAGTACTGACACCGAATAACCAATAAATACCGGCGATATAATAAATTACGCCTAGAAAATTATAGCTGCCTTTCGCTGCCGTAAAGTCCCAATTATTTTCAACGGCGATTTTGGCTTCGTAATCATAACGGACAGGATCAAAACCTTCAATCTCACGATGGCCGATATCAGAGCCAGTCAAAATAAATTGCAAAACAATTACAACAAGCGTCATCATAATCATGAAAACAACCATCCAGTAAATTTTTGACTTGATAATTTTGGATCGATAAGCCAAAGTAATGATAGTGTATGCCAAACTAAAAACTATACCTATTACAATTAGCGTATTGATTTTTGAAGGCTCTTCTCCCGGCCACAACAAACCTATTGCCAAAGCCCAGCCAAACAAAAGACTCCAGATCAGTCCAGTTTTTGCCTTAAATTTTTGAATGTTGTTAATCATTTGAAAATAATCTATCTAAATAAATAATAGTTGCCAGGTAAAAATTTCATGGGTTCTTTTCGGGCACCAATGGTTGAGGCTAACTCTCCTATCTTGCCTGTGTCAGTAATTTTTTTATTTTGTTGTTGATAACCAATTAATAAATGCGGGGCGTTGAACCAGTTAGTGCGGATAACATAATTTTGCGACTGAGTTGAGCTTTCACTAATCGCCCAAGTGGACAAAAATAAATCAGCACTTATTTCTCGGTTCGACAAATAACAAAGCGGAAGAATATTTATTAGCCCTTTGCGGAGCGAATCAGTTTGATTTGAAATGAAATGAACATTTTCTGCACCAAAAACTGAAGATAGATACAGCCACTGGAGGCAACTAAACATCGGAGTGTCTATAATAGTATAAGTTAAATTATTGGATTTTAACCGTTTAAATATTTTGGCCAAGTTGCCATAGCCACCGCCCCAATCAATAACTGATGTAATTTGAGCTAAATCGCATTTTGTGCTCGATAAAAATCTACCCAAGTGATACAACTGGTGAATACTATTGTGCGATGTCTGGTATTTATTGTTTTGGATAATTGGTCCGCCAATAAAATCTTCTTCTAAAAGTTTTTTCAATATTTTTCTGTCAAATGTTTTTTCCAGGAACAAGAGTTCGCTTTCCAGCCATTTCCCGCCGGCTGAGACAAACATTGTCTTGAGTATCATGGAATTGCGTAAAAATAAAAATGGCGGTTCGGGCAAAAAGACTTTTTCAAATTTTTCATTGTATTCTTGCCAGCAGTTCGTTGTCAATTGGCTTATGTCATGCTGCTTTAATTGCATGTATTTTTCATTAAAACTGCTTTTTGATAATTCAAAATTCTCAAGCTGATATTTTTTTTCCTTAGCCAGTCTTCTAAATGAAGGATAACATTTTAGAAACATAAGTCGACGTTTGATCGACCGCAGATTGTCAATGATTGTAGTGCGATTAAAATTCATAGTTTTGCGGATCGCGCAAGCAATTGAAATTAAAGAATGGTTCTACTGCTTCGCGTCTAATAAATTTATATAAATTAAATCTTTGTTGCCAATTCCCAATCTTTTCGTAGCGCAATCCAAGGTTATTATAAAGAGATTCTAGGTTGCACGTATTAAACATCTCAAAAATGTAATCAGGGGGGATTTTAAATAAACTTCGGTTTAGTCTATTCATAAAATTGCCATCCATATTGGCCACGAAACTAGCCGCATTCGGGAAGGGTAAGACATATCCAGTGCCAAGCAAGAGATATGGTTGCTGTGTTAAACCATAAATAAATAACGAGCTTTGTTTTACGATCTTTTGCAAATCCAAACAAATGTTCTCAAGTACATAATTAAGCGTTCCTACGTCCCTTGATTGAATCTTCCAAACGTAATCATTTAGAATCTTTTTATCTTTAATGAATACTTTGATGATATTTATATATATCCAAATTAATAAAAGCAATGTTAAAAAAATAATTCCAAATTGCCCCCATTGGATTATTTTGAGAGTCGCGATGGCCGCGAGACTGGCGACATATGGTAGAAAGGGAATATTATAATACCAAATTGGAGTTAAACTGACATAAAATTTTATGATTATTGCCAAAAAGCATAACCCGAGGAGTCCACGTATTTCGGGAGAAATAATAAATAAAATCTGACACAGTCCAAATATGGCTAGTGCCGGAATTAAAGGATTGATTAGCATAATTCTTATTGTTTGTTTTGTCTTTTGTAAGATTCGGACAAACGGAGCCATTAACAGCGAAATTTTTTTCATAAAGCTAATGCGCTTGCAATATGATATTTCATGCCGTAGCGCTGATCGATAAAAGCTAGTGAACGCTTGTCCGGAAAAATTGATTATAAACATATAAAGCGATGAGGTGCACAAAATAATGATAATACTGGGAAAAAGCATTTCCGGAACGAACATTATTATTCCGAAGCAAAGAATAATAGCGGCCGACAGGCTTGTTATTTTTATTAAATACGCATTTAAAAACCATATGCCTAATCCCATTGATAATAAATATATGTTTTGTGAAGGAAGACCGATTATTAGCAATAAACTACCAAATGTCATGAACAATGTTTCGAATTGATCACCGCTTTCAAAATAAATTCCATAGTGTGGTTCAGACGAGACGAGAGCGTAAACAACTAGGCCCAAAATAAACGCGAGCAAGCTCTTGTCTGCTATATAATACACTATCGCACCGACACCAATGGCCGTAATATAATTGTAAATAGAAAAAACAAAACGCGAAACCAGCTTATACCGTTTTTTGCCAAACCACAGATAAATCAAACTGTAGAAATATTCAACAATCAATTTACTGCATGCAGCATAATGTGCGTTCCACCCTTTTGAAAAATTAATTTTTTTGTTGACAATCGTATTGTTTGAAATATAAAAACCAGCATCCGGCCCAATGGGTAACTTAAAATATGACCATCTTATCGTCAAATATAGCGGAAATATCACTACTGTCCAAATAATATATTGCCACATATCATCTCTTTTTAGCAACGCAAATCAATGATGCTCCAAACAAAAAATTTATTTTTTTTAATAACCGCGCCTCAAATAGAAAAATTTTGGTCAGAGCAATATTAACTACTGCTGACAATTCTTTTAGGTTTGATTCGTGCCTAGCCCTAGGGCAAAAAAGTTTATTAAAAAACAAAATCGAACAAATAATCGGGAATAATATCGTGTTAAAATACG
This sequence comes from uncultured Gammaproteobacteria bacterium, assembly GCA_964590105.1. Lineage (GTDB taxonomy): Bacteria > Patescibacteriota > Patescibacteriia > UBA11705 > JABHMO01 > JABMRF01. Next base: position 277,054 of record CAZPYM010000001.1, on the reverse strand, counting down.
ATATGCGTTCGATTTGCCATCCTGAATTTCGTACCGCCTCAAATAATCTAGCTTTTGTGTACCGCCGTTTATGCATTGAAATTTCATCCTCTCCGCCCCAAAGAAATTGATAAGCTGGTACGGTCAAGATTATCCACCCCCCGCTTTTACAAATTCTTAACGCTTCTCCGAGCGCGCGTGCTTCATCGTCTAGATGCTCCAAGACATCCATCATTAAAATGCAATCTGCGGCATTGTCGGCAACTGGCAATTTATAAATATCGCCACAAACCAATTCGCCACAATTGCGCGTTCTCGCGTAACGAAGCGCTTCTTCGGAAAAATCTATACCAATTTCTTTGCTAAAACCTGTTGCTAATTCTAGCGTAATTCCTGTCCCACAGCCAACATCAACTAACACCGCATTCGCTAATCTTTTTGTGATTTTTTTTAATTCATTGAAAACTATTTTTCGTCGGCCAACAAACCACCAATAATCTTCTTCAAATTCAAATGTTTTGTCATATGCTAGTTTCTCCATAGTATTCGCAAATTTATTTTTATTTTTCTTTTATAAAAAATTTTGGATCAAATCGGCTTCCAGCCCTAACAGCATATCGAATAGTGTGCGCCGCGTCTTTTAGATTTTCCGGAAGAATTTTTCTCGCAGAGCGCCAGTGTTGATTTGATCATTATCGACGCGGATATTCAAAGACTTTAAATTATCAGACAATGCCGATGGATTCAAACATAAATGTTGCCGTCCGATTGTCGCGGTTTCTATAAAATTAACGCCACAATTCCTTGCTTTTAGTAAAAATTTAATTCCATTAACATCAAACCCCATATTAATTTTGTTTGTTTATAACATTTCTAAACTTTCTTAATTCAATAAAATAGTCATAACTGTCCTTAAATATATTAACGCTGCTTACTTTATCAAGTCGACGCAAGAAAAGACATGGTATTTCAATTATTTTCAAACCTGCATAGTATGAAAGGGCCATGATTTCAGTATCCCAAAACCAACCTGAATTTTTACATTTATCAAGAATAGGCAGAATCTTTTCTCTGTTAAAAAACTTATAACCTGTTTCAGTGTCATATAATGGCAGTTTAAGCATAAATTTCATTAATTTGCGATAGCCGATACTTAATATGTGACGGAAGAAAGGAATCGGAGACATATCTACTTTGTAAAATCGATATCCAGTGGCTACGTCATAACCTTCCAGGATTGCCCCTATCATTGAGGGAAGATATCTAGCATGAACTTCTAGATCAATATCAAGAAATCCCGCAACTTTACCAGTTGCTAGTCTTAATCCATCTGCAACAGTACCGCCCCGGCCTTTATTCTTTTCATGAAATAAATACCGTGCGTTTGGTAAATCTTTGACCAGATTGATTATGATAGCTCTTGTCTGATCGCGACTACAATCATCGACGAATATTAATTCATATGAATATCGTGTTTGATCCATCACTTTGCGCAGTTCTTTTACGCTTTGCTCCAATAACGGTTCCTCGTTGTAACAGGCAATGATAATTGAAATATTATATTCCATAAGATTGCAACTATTTTTTATATCGATTTAAAACTAAGCTAACAGCGTTTATAACATCCTCTGCGTCCTGTTCAGTTAATTTCGGTGAAAAAGGTATAGATAATGTTCGATCGGAAATAAATTCTGCATTAGGAAAATCGCCTCGTTTATAGCCATAGGTATTGGAATAATATGGATGCAGGTGCAACGCCGTATAATGCACTCCTGTGCCGATATTTTCTTTGTGTAGAGCATTCATGATAGCGTCTCTGTCAACTGTTAATTTTTCTAAATCAACCAGTAATGTATATAGATGATATGCATGTCTAGTGTTTACTTCAACGGGCGCGGGAATAAAACATGGTAAATCCTTGAAAACATCATTATATTTGTCCCAAAGCTCCCTGCGCCTTGCTGAGCATTGGTCTATGCGTTTTAATTGGTGAATGCCCATGCTGGCTTGCATATCAGTCATATTGTATTTAAAACCAGGAAAGATTACTTGGTAATGTTTATAACCCTCATCGGAAAATCGTTTCCAAGCATCTTTGCTCATGCCGTGCAATGCATAAACCTTAATTTTTTCGGCAAATTCTTCATTGTCGGTTACTATCATACCGCCTTCGACGGTAGTAATATTTTTTGTAACATAAAAACTAAAAGATGTTAAATCGCCGAAACGACCAATTTTTTGGCCATGATATTCAGTTTCAAGTGAATGAGCCGCATCATTGATTAATTTTAAATTGTACTTTTGAGCAAGAGCAATGATTGCATCCATGTCACAGGCGCGGCCAGCCAAGTGTACCGGAAGTATCGCCTTTGTTTTGTCAGTGATTTTCTTTTCAATTTCTTTGGGGTCGATATTCATAGTCGCGCGATCCACATCCGCAAATACTGGCTTTGCCCCGACATGGCAAATAACATTAGCCGTCGCTGCGAAAGTCATTGGGGTAGTAATCACTTCATCGCCAGGTTTAATCCCGGCGCTAATTAGTGAGAGGTGCAGACCAGCAGTACACGAATTAACCGCCATTGCATATTTACTGCCGACATAATCTTTTATCATTTGCTCAAATTGCGCTGTTTTTGGTCCAGTGCCGAGCCAGCCTGATCGCATTGTTTGGATAACTTCATTGATTTCATTTTCTTCAATTAACGGGCTTCCAAAGATAAGAAATTTTTCTCTGCTAGGCATATTATTTTTTTATTTAATCATTTGAACAACTGATTTTATCTTTCCGATGAAATTTTTTTCAAAAACCATCAAGCTAATCACATAGATTATGATCCCAGCTAATCCTAAACAAATTAAATTGTAAATTGTATAAGAAAAACTAAAATTGTTAAGCCAATGAATTGCCATTAAACCAGTTAGCACCAATATTCCGCTTGCAATCCACAAGGAACAAAAATTACAAATGAATTTTTTTAAGGTCGTTTTTAGTAATCGATAAATATATATTGTCATGCCAACGTTTAGGAGCGATGTTATTAATAATAAGTATGTAGCGATTTGCTCAATGCTAAAACCCTTTGAACCAGTATAGAATAAGAGCGGCAATAGAATACCGAATTTAATTAATTCAAAATAAAAAATTGATTGAGGTCGGCTGAGCGAATAAAGAGTCATTTGCGCCGAACCCCACAGATAATAAGTAAAGGCATAGGCACAAAAAAATTGAAAAACAACTATAGCCGGCCGCCATTGTTCACCAAAAACAATCGGCACGAGCGGTCTAGCCAATAGAATCAAAATAATACTTAGCGGATAAGTGATCCATGAAATCATTTGCGTCGCTTCAAGGCATTTATCCCGAAGCCTTGCGATATTATCCTGCATTTTACTAAATGCTGGGAAAAGTGTGTTTTCCAGTTGCGGCGCGATGGTATCGATAGTTAGGCGTGCCTTTTCATACGCGAAGTAGTACTGACCAAATAAAGCGGTGGGTAAAAATCTGCCGAGAATCAAGTAATCGCCATTTTCCGCAAAAAATCTGGCTAGCTTTGTGCCAAGTATAAAAAACCCAAAATTAGCCATTTGACGTAACTCTTGCCATGAAAATTTTAGTCTCGGATAATATTTGACTATAATTGATTGCGTGATTGTCCGAATCGGCGTAATAATGACGGCTGGAACAATGATTGCCCAATAGCTGAAACCTTTTATCGCCAAGAATATGGCGATGACAACAGAAATTACAGCAGTGAGGAAATTAACAACATTTAATTCAAAAAAACGCATCTCTCTATATAATAAATTAGCAGGGACAATATTACCAATGGAAAAAATAAGACCGACACCGATAAAGATGATTGGTTTTACTAATTCTTGATTTTTGTAAAAATTTGCTAATGTTCCGGCTAGACAGCATATTATTAAGCAAAGTATGATTTTGATTGCGGCTGTAGTCCAAAAAACCGTATGGCAGCTTTGTTTTGTTATTTCTTTTCTTGCTATTAAGGCTTCACCAAATCCAAAACCTCCAAACAAAATTATCATTTGCGTCGCGGCAGTGGATAGTCCGGCAATAGCAAAGTCATTCGGCGTTAATAATCTGGCAATCACAATCATGGAAACAATTTTGATTGCTTGTGACGCTATCGTTCCTGTTACGTTCCAAATACTGCCACGTATAACCTTCGTTCTTAAACTTTGTTGATTTTTCAATGTGTTTGAGTCGATATAATTAATATTATTCCAGATTTAAACAACTCTCAGCCGACCATTATCTCCTTAGTGATCCATAGTTTTTCAAAAACCAATTATACGCTTGCTGGATCCCGATTTCTAAATTGACTTTATGCTTCCAGCCAAGACCTTGAAGCAACGAAACGTCAAGAAGCTTGCGCGGTGTTCCGTCCGGTTTATTTGCATCCCAAATCAATTGTCCCCGGTATCCAACAATTTTTTTAATCATGTCGGCTAAATCTTTTATAGAAATTTCTTCGCCGGTTCCAATATTAACAATCCCTGATTTATCATAATTGTTCATTAAATAAACGCAGGCATCGGCTAAATCATCAACATATAAAAATTCTCGGAGAGGTGTTCCCGTGCCCCATAGTTCAACTGCAGGTTGATTATTGATTTTTGCTAAATAGATTTTATTTATTAATGACGGTAAAACATGCCCCTTGTTGATATCAAAATTGTCATTGATGCCATAAAGATTCGTCGGCATGACAGAAATAAAATTTGTGCCATATTGTTCATTGTATGATTGGCACATTTTAATCCCAGCTATTTTGGCAATAGCATATGCGTCGTTTGTCTCCTCGAGTAGCCCGGTTAATAAATATTCTTCCTTCATCGGTTGCGGACAGTTTCGAGGATAAATGCACGATGAACCTAAAAATAATAATTTTTTTACGTTATTATTCCACGAGTTATAAATTATATTATTCTGAATCTGTAAATTTTGGTAAATAAAGTCAGCTTTATGCATTTTATTTCCCATGATGCCGCCTACTTTAGCGGCGGCTAGAAAAACATATTCGGGTTTAGTCTCCGAAAAAAGATTTTCCACTTCGTTTTGGCAGATGAGGTTGATATCCTTCCTGTCTTTTAGAATAAAATTCCTGTACCCCATACTTTGTAATCGACGTAGAATGGCCGACCCGACCAATCCTTTGTGCCCAGCGACATAGATTGATGAAGTTTTTTCCATAGAATAAAAATTTATTTTAATACTGCGGATTTCAGGTCAGAATCGACCATGAGTTCCACCAGTTTATTAAATTTAATTTCAGGCTGCCAATTCAGAATGCTTTTCGCCTTGGAATAATTGCCCAGCAAAACATCAATTTCGGTCGGCCGAAAATACTGGGGGTCAATTTCGATTATCGTTTTTCCTGACCTACGGTCTATACCCTTTTCCTCTATTCCTACTCCGCGCCAACCAATTTCAAATCCAAGATAACTAGCGGCTTTTTCCACGAATTCCCTCACGCTATGGGATTCATTCGTAGCTAAAATATAATCATCTGGTTTATCCGCTTGAAGCATTAGCCACATGCCGTAAACAAAATCTTTGGCATATCCCCAGTCTCGCTTGGCATCTAAATTACCCAAATACAACTTTTCATCAAACCCGAGCTTAATACGCACGAGCGCTCGAGTAATTTTTCGCGTAACAAAAGTTTCACCACGTCGAGGCGACTCGTGATTGAAAAGAATCCCGTTGCATGCAAAAATATTATATGATTCTCTGTAATTTTTTGTAATCCAATATGCGTAAACTTTGGCGCAACCGTATGGCGATCGGGGACAAAAAGGCGTTTTTTCATTAATCGGCAAGTCCTCCTGACATACCTTGCCAAACATTTCAGAAGATGACGCTTGATAATATTTTGTCGGTATTTTAGTTTCTTTGATCGCATCAAGAATCCTCGTAGTACTAAGTCCCGTGACATCACCGGTATATTCCGGCAAATCAAAACTCACGCGGACATGGCTTTGCGCGCCGAGATGATAAATTTCTTCTGGAGCTATTTTCTCTATTATTCGATTCAAGTTACTGGCATCAGAAATATCGCCGTAATGTAAATACAATGTTTTATTAGCTATATGCGGATCTTGATAAATATGCTGCAATCGACCAGTATTAAATGTTGAAGCTCGGCGAATTATACCATGGACTTCATAGCCCTTTTCCAAAAGCAATTCAGCTAGATATGAGCCGTCTTGCCCTGTAATGCCGGTAATTAACGCTTTTTTCATATAATTAATTTAGTTTATTCCTTTGATTAAATTTATAAATAAACAGAGCAAACAAGATAACAGCTTGATTAACAAATAAAAGAACAAGGACAGCAGAAAAAGATCCTAGTTTAATATTAAAGGTCTTGATAACTGTTAGTTCAAAGACAAGAAGAGTAATGGATAAAAATGGCGCCAGTAAAGCTCTTTCGACCCAATTTAATGATTGATCCTCTTTTCCCTGCTCATGTTCGGATTTATTTGAGCTGATACAAGAGAAAAAGATATAAGTTAAGCAAAAACCAGGAAGCCAGAAAACAAAAAACGACCCTAAAATAATGTTAAAAGATCTGAGCAAGGAGTAGTGAAATGAAATAATAAAAGCGCAAATATTCATTATTAATATCAATATGCCTATTTTGATTAGTTGTCTACCATTTATAATTTTTTTCATAACTCCTGTTTGAATTTCCAAAGGTGTTCTGTAATATTTTCAAAATGGGGATCATTATTGACAAAATTTTGATAGGGATTGCCATCAAGTTCTTTTTCTCCAATATAAACATAAAGTGGCATTGGCCTCGTTTTTAGCAGTTCAAGCCGTTTTTTGTCTGAATCGCCAAACCAAAATTCTTTCCAGGTTTCCAATTCCCAAGTATCCCCAAGCCTGCCTGGAGCGATTACTTCACGACCATAAAAACCATAAAGCCATGGTGTATATGTGCTGCTTGTCGTCATAATTTTTGCATTACTTTCAACTTTTGACGCCAGGGATTTAATTTCTTGAAGTTCTGATTTTGAAATCAAAGGCTGTTGCTTGTTTGCAATAAGGCAAAAATTCACAGTAAACAAAAAGATCATGGCAAGTAAAATCAATCTACCTGTTTTGTCTTTAATAAAATATTCAATTAAAATCAAAATTGTCGGCGTGGCGAATATTATTAAAAAAAGATCCAGCATTAAATTGAATCGTGTTTGATAAATGACGGGGGACAAGGCCAGAATCGCTAATAATGCTAGAAAAACATAGTTAATCAGTAAAGAATTGAAGAAAAACGATTTATTGACTTTTTCACGAAGCCAAACTGCTGGATTTAGCAAGGTCGTAAGCGCAAGCGGAATAATAAAAAGCGTCAGAATATTGAATTGCTGAATACCAATAAAAAAGCCGCTTAACTCAGGTATTTGCCAAAAAGGAACATTTTTTAGCAGGCCGCCAAAATGAATAATGTAATCCAGTTGTCCCTTGAAAGTAATTGATTTTAATATATAAAACGGCACAGCAAGCACTATACCAATGATTACGATTGAAAAATGGCTTTTGTAACAATAACGATTTTTGGAGAATAACTGAAAAAAATAAATTATATAATAAATAGCAATCCCCAGAAATAGCACCCCGGCTGTCGCTGTGTGAAGTAAAAAGGTAATTCCTGCCGTAAAAATCGCAAGAACAGATCTTCGCATTAATAATGCCACGGAAATTAACAAAAAGGGCATTGCCAGAAGCTGTTGGCCAAAGACATTCCAATATCCAAGAAATTGAACACTAGACATTGCATATAAAAATATTGCAATAATGGCGAGATTAAACGACGTTGGCGACCTAAATGTTTTCAGCAGGAAACATAGGGCTATAAGCGTCAAGAACTGAGAAAATATGCAGATTGAATAAAAGGCAATAAGAGGCTCCATTCCTAAAGATAGCAATGGCGTGAAAATAAAATAATACGCATTAACGGCATTAAGTTTTGTTGTCGCCAATCCCATTGCTGATACGCCCCTTAAATAAAATCCAGTATCGTAGCCGAGCGGAGCTATGCCGTATTTTATGAACAGAAAAATCTTTGATGCAATAAAAAAAAATAACGCAAAACACAATAACGCGACAAAATACTTGTTGTATTTTGACAAATTAATAGGTAGGATATTTGCTTTTTTGTAATTTAATAATTTCTCGCGAACTATCCAGAACGGGACAAGCGCGCATAAAGAAAAAATGATTTTATTTAACCAAGAAAAACCGCTGGGCGAACATAAAATTATAAAAATAATATATATTATATAGATTAATGCAGGATGCTGAAAGTATTTTTTGAAATTCAAATTCATATTTTAACAGAAAAATATTTATAGCATTAAGAATAACGAATAATTTTCATTTGCCTTGTTTAATGGTTTTGACTGGATTATATTGCTTCCTAACATATAGGTAGGGACAGGGGCAGGCTAATGTGCTAACCAATAGCTATATATTTAAATCCTTTAATCGCCAATTCTTCTTTGCGAAATAAATTTCTTCCATCAAGAATTATTTTTTGTTTCATCTTAAAGACAGCACTAAAATCAAAATTCATAAACTCATCCCATTCAGTAACTATCAATAAACAATCAGCATTCTCGATCGCATATTCTGCGGAAAAGCAATATTGAATTTTATCCCCAAATATTTTTTGCGTGTTTTTCATTGCCTGAGGATCATATGCCTTTACAATCGCGCCATCCTCAACTAATTTTTCAATTAAATCTATACTTATTGATTCTCTGACATCATCAGTGTCAGGCTTAAATGACAATCCCCAAACTGCAATTGTTTTATTTTCTAGGCAGCCAAGAGCTTCTTTTATTTTTTTGTAGAACAACCATCTTTGCTGATTATTCACTTCAATAACCGCCCTTAATAATTGAAACGGATAGCCGTTTTGCCCGGCAATATGATGTAGCGCTCTTACATCTTTTGGAAAACAACTGCCTCCATAACCGATTCCCGCGCGAAGGAATGCTTTTCCAATTCGTTTATCAAGCCCCATGCCTTCCGCAACTTGTTCAACGTCAGCGCCAACATTTTCGCAAACATTGGCAATTTCATTTATAAAGGAAATTTTTGTAGCCAGAAAAGCGTTGGCGGCGTATTTAATCATTTCAGCGGTTTCTAAATTACACAAAACTTTTGGACAATCTATCTTTTCATAAAGTTGTAAAAGCAGTCTTTTTGCGCCCGCTGCTTCTGTCCCGATCACAATTCGATCGGGATTCATAAAATCATTTATCGCTGATCCTTCACGTAAAAATTCAGGACAAGAAGCCACATCGAAATTACCCTGATAATTTTTTTTAATTATTTTTTTAATTTTCTGATTTGTCCCCACCGGCACAGTGCTTTTTGTTACAACAACAATATGTTTATCCAGTATTTTGCCTATATCTTCCGCGACCTGAAAGACAAAGCCTAGATCCGCTTGTCCATTTTCTCTTGGCGGCGTTCCAACACAAATAAAGACAATATCAGCATTTTTAATAATGTCAGAAAGCGATGAAGCGAATTTTAACGAACCCGATTGTTGATTTTTGGTAATCAGGTCTGATAAACCTGGCTCAAAAAACGGAACCTGGCCAGAATTTAGTAATTTAATTTTTTCCTCGTCATTATCAACGCAGGTGACGTTATGTCCCAATTCCGCCAAGCATGTTCCGCTGACAAGTCCGACATAGCCGGCGCCAATACATACTATATTCATATTTTCATAAGCTATTTACCAATCCTCCACTTTTTCCTTAATCTTTTTCTTTATCTTAATATAAAAATTAGCAGTTCTGGATTCAACTTCAGGTGAAATCGCATGCAACAGATCCTTTCCAAGTATCCGATAGCGTCCGCCAATCTTATTTGCTTTAATCAAACCGTTTTTGATTAATCTTTTAATAGTACTATTACTAATTCTAAGAAAGCTTTGCGCTTCTTCCGTTGTGTATAATTCATCAGGCTTAATTTCCATACTATTTTATTTTAATTTGTCACCCTGCCTGCCTGTCATAGTTTCAACGAAGACAGGAGCGACAAGGAACGAGGAGTCGAAGGGTTTGTTTGTCTTTTGCATATTATCAATTACATTTTAGCACAGTGCAGGAAGTGTCAAAAGGGGTCAGCAAGGGTATGTGTGGATAACCTTTGCGCTAATGCGTGTAAATTTAGGCAACACAAAAAGGGAGCCTTGATATATCCCTTTCTTGTGATTTATTATGAGTTTTTAATTGTTTCAAGTAGTAATTTTTTTACCAAATCCGCATTTTCCGCCATCCGCGCAAAAACTATTTCAAGCGTTACTGCTTCTTCTCCTTCTTTCCAGCAATCATAATCAGTGGCCATGGCGATTGATTGATAAGGAATGCCAAGTTCATTAGCTAAAATTACCTCTGGAACAGTAGACATATTGATTACATCAATTCCCCAGCTTCTAAATAAGTGACTTTCAGCTTTAGTGGAAAACCTTGGACCTTCAATAGTGATCATAGTCCCCTTTTCATGAAATTTGAGGTTAAGATGGCGTGCGGCTTCAATCAGTTTAGCTCGCAAATTCTTGTCAAACGGTTCAGCCATAGGCGTATGAACAACCTTCTCGCCGGCCGTAGCTTTAGCGAAGGCTGGGTCTTCATAAAAAGTTAAAATCCTGTGTTTGGTAAAGTCGACAAACTGGTCTAGGAAAACAAAATCGCTTGGAGCTATTTCTTCTTTTAATGATCCGCAGGCAGTCGTCGCCAAAACATGCGTGCAGCCTTGCTCTTTTAGCGCCCAAATATTTGCCCTGAATGGAACTTTCGTCGGCATAATTGAATGATCTTTGCCGTGTCTGGCAATAAGCACAACCTCATGCCCGCCAATCTGGCCGGTTGTTAGTTTACTTGAAGGCTTGCCAAATGGCGTATCAACTTCAACTTCCAAATAATTTGCAAGCAGCTTCGGGTCGTCGAGCCCACTTCCTCCAATGATACCAAATTTGTGCATATAATTTAAATACAAGAGATTAAGTGAATAAGAGATTAAGAGTACAAAAATCGAATACCAAATTCTAATTAATGCGTTTTTTATAGTTTAATATGAATTCATTGATCCCGATAAGCAAACCTGCATATTCATTTTCCAATTCTTGATAAATTTCTTCCGAAATGTATTTCAACTGAAAAGCAACTAATAGATGACTTCTTGTCTCATCAAGTTCACCTCTTGCAATATATAAAACCCGTATTTTATCTTTAAAATAAAATCTACCATGACATTCAGCAATATTTGCAATAATTGAATTTGCTGATTTTCTTAATTGTTGGATTAAAGAGAATCTCTCTTCTTTGGGAAATTTTGCTGTAATATCATAAACCTATAATAATAGCTGATTACCTTTTTGCCACACACGCAACTCTTTAAATGACACTCCCATATTTGCACTCTTATTTCTTTAAAGCTCTTGATTGTCTTAATCTTCTCAATCTCTTAGTATCTCTTTTCCTCACTCTGAATCGTATGAAACTAAATATTTAAGATTATATTTTGCGAATTGGGTGCTTCCACCCAAAAACGGCAAATCAATAATTAAACTCACGCCAATGATGTCTCCGCCCAACTTTTCAACCAGTTCAATCGCCGCGCCAAGAGTTCCTCCGGTTGCTAAAAGATCATCAACAATTAAAACTTTCTCGCCCGGTTTGACTGTGTCTTCGTGCATAGTCACTGTGTCAGGTCCATATTCTTTCATATATGAAGCTTCAACGGTTTTATATGGCAGCTTGCCCTTCTTCCGGACCAAACACACGCCAATGCCCAAATTATAAGCCATGGGCGTGCCCAATAAAAAACCGCGGGCATCCAGGACCACAATTTTGTCAATTTTTTGATCATTAAATGGTTCAATCATTTTATCAATAACATAACGAAATGTTTCGCCATCTTCTAGCAAAGTTGTTATATCTTTGAAATTGACGCTGGCAATTGGCCAGTCAGACACCTCGCGAATTTTGCTTTTTATGTCCATATACTTATTGAATTTTAAATTAATTTAAAAACTTCACAACAAAACTGTATTTACCAAAATTTGTTATATTTTATCATAATTACATGAACGCGCAAAATCAACGTGCTTGACATCAGCCATTGCTCATGATATACTAAAATGAAACTGATTTTTAAAAATTTTAAAGGAGGGACGGCATGAAATTAGCAATCATCTCTGATATTTGCGGCAACATGGTTGCCTTGCAGGCATTTCTTACTGAAGCCAGCCGCCACCAAGTCAAACATATTTTCTGCGCGGGCAATGTCATTGGCTACGGACCACACTCCCGCGAATGCTGGGAACTTGCCATGAAAAGACGATTTATTGTAACCCGCGGTGAGATGGAGCATTTGGTTGGCTATGGAACTTTTGCTGGACCAATGAGCGAGCATATGCACAAAATGCTGCTCCTCACAATGGCGCAGTTCAACCCGGAAACCCGATCACTGATGTGCAAAATGACAATGATCAAGCACATCCCGATCATAACCGGATATGTGCTGGTCATGGGACATTCAACTCTTGCTGATTCAACCGGCGGCCGCCGGATCAATGACACAATCAGCATTCACAGCGAACTGGACCTCTTGCAGTCATTCTATGCCAATGCTAATATTCTGATTCTTGGCAATAATACTTTTCCGATTTTCATGTCTTCGCGTGGCACTTACGTAGAAAGAAACTGCCACCAATTCGGTCAGATCTTTCATATGGCAAAAGGCAGACGCTATCTGATTAATCCGGGCAGTATTGGCCGTCCGATTGACGGTGAAAAGCCGGATAAAGACGGCTGTCTGCACTTCACTTATGCAATTCTCACCATTGAAACCTCTGGGATCAATGTAACATACTATAGAACAAAGTACGAGCCTAAAGAACATGTCAAAGAAATGCGTCACAAGGGATTTCCTGAAGTCTTTATTCAGCAATTCACAAAATAACATTACTAACGAACCTTACGTGGTTCGTTTTTTTTATTATTAGTATATAGCAACATACAAATGCGCTTATCCACATTGCTAAACATAGGTTATTGAATTAAAATATAATAGGAGTCCAAATAAACAGGAGGTTCACATGCCGGAAAATAAGGCAACTATAACATCTCTCATTGGACAAGTTTGTCCGCAGGCTGATTGCACGGGGATCCTGGCGGCAAAGTGCCAGGGCGCCGAATGCACGAAATGCAAAACTTATATAAACTCGCCTTCAGATTGGCGGAAAATCTGCCGCCAAACCGCGGCTAACGGCAAAAGCATTGTGTTAATGCACGCCGTCAACATTGCCGGCGAAGGATTCTAGATAAACATTTTAACAAAAGATGCGCTCAAAACGCATCTTTATTATTTATATTGATATCTGGAATAATTTATGATACACTTTTTTAAGAGTTAATATCACATTCGGGGGCGTAGTATAGTGGTAGTACAGGGGTCTCCAAAACCTCTAGCGGGGGTTCGATTCCCTCCGCCCCTGCCAAATTATTTTTTTGATAACTTAAAAAACAGCCAATTTTTCGGCTGATTTTTTAATTGAACCAAAACAAAATTTCCTTTTAGTTTTTTTCCATTCAATTCAAAAACTATTTTATCCTTCTCAACGCTTTGCGGAAGCCAGGTTCCTTTGTCCCAGATTTTAACTGTGCCGGCGCCGTATTCTCCTTCAGGGATTTCACCTTCAAATGAAGCATAGTCAACCGGATGATCTTCAACCCGCACAGCCAAGCGCTTTAAGCCGGAGTCCGAAGGCTGTTTTGGCACTGCCCAGCTCCATAGCACTCCAGCATTTTCTAACCTCAAATCATAATGCAAATGACTAGCGCTATGCTTTTGAATCACATAAATCAGATTTTTGTTTGTCGCTTTTTTAATCTTTGCTTTTGGTTCATTGGTTTTTAGAAAGTTTCGTTTGTTTTTATATTTTTTCAGAGTCATAAAACTAATTTTAGTTTGTAATTTTTATTTTTTGTTGACCAACGGCACAAAAACAAAACCCGTGAACTCTTTTTTATCAAATTGATTTTCGCTAATCTTATCAATTTGCCAAATACTTTCCTTTATCGGGCAAACTAGCCGCCCGCCAATTTTTAATTGTTCCAGCCAAGGCATGGGAATTTGTTCAGCTGAGGCTGCGGCGATTATTCTGTCAAATGGCGCTTTGTTTTTTAAACCGGATGCCCCATCACGACAGTAAAACTTTGCATTAGAGTACTTATACTTTTGTACATTGTGCTGGCCGAACTTTTTTAATTCGGAGATAATTTCAATAGCATAAACCTTTCCCTTCTCACCGACTAGTTCACATAATAAAGCCGTTTGCCAGCCCGACCCTGAACCGATGTCAAGAATATGATCGTTCGGACGAGGCTGGAGTTTCTCCAGCATGAAAGCAACAGTCATTGGCTGAGAAATAGTCTGGCCATAGCCGATTGATAAGGGGCGATTTTCTTTGGCATATTCTTTTTCCAATCCTGAAATAAAATCATCGCGCTTTATTTTTTTGAAAGCTTCAATAATATTTTCAGAATGCAAATATCCCAATGAAATTATTAATTCAATCAATCCCTGCATACTGGACGGCTTTAAGATTATTCGATAAAATTATTATTTCGGAAATATATTTTTCAACGCTAAATTCCTTGGTTTCCTCCAAACAATTTTTAGACATCGCCGTATATTCGGTCAGTGGCAAGACCTTGGCTTTTTCAAGCGCCAGTAAAAAAGACTGCTCATTGCCAGCTTCGAATTTAAATCCTGTACGGCCTTCATAAATCAGTTCCGCCGCCCCGCCAATGTCTGCGACAATTACCGGCGTAGCGTTTTTGTAGGCTAGCGGAATAACAGTCGGTGAATTTTCATAACAAAGGCTGGGCACAATCAAAAAGTCAGCTTGAGCAAATATTTTGTTCACTTCCTCTCCCTGCGCTTTGCCAATTATTTGCGCATTTATATCACTTGCGTCAAGTTCCATTGTCCCGTCACCCACTATAAAAAGCTCGTCTTTGATATAATTTTTTCGCCAAATATTTAGCACCCACTCAATTCCTTTGTGTTTTTCCAATTGCCCTATGAATAAATATTTATTTGTTCTTACGTCTTTCTGTCTGCTCGCCGGATTCAGGGATGTTGGATTCGGGATAATCAATTTTTTTGCTTTTGGAAAAAAATCTTTTTGACTATGAAAATTCAAAAGCCATTGCGACGGCGAGATTACTGCCTGAACTTTAATAAAAAGATTGCGGCAAAATCTCGCGTATAACTTTGTGAGAAAGCTGTCTGCCGAGAAATCATTTTCTTTACCCTTCAAAATCAATCCGGACGGCACGGCTAGCTGGACATCATGGAGTACATGGATATGCTTTATCCCGCAGGCAAAAATTGCATTGGGAATCAAAAATCCAAGTCCCATTAAATTGTGAGTGATTACCAAATCCGGTTTTTCATTAATTAAAATTTTTCTTACCGTAAGTGCGCTAGATAAATTGAACATATCCAAAAAATGCCATATTAAACGGACAACAATATTATGTTTATGATCATTTAGATAATAAAAAAGATTCAGCGGTCTGAATCTATATACTTTGAGTTTTTGAGATTGTTCAACACTGAGACCGAATCCGGGCTTGGTGGAAATAACCACAACATCATGACCAGCGCTAATCAAGCCGCCAACCGTGATTCTCACCACCTCTTCCGCGCCACCTCGGGCAAAAGGCGGATATAAATTTGTAATTAAACAAATCTTCATTTTTTAGAAAAGTTTATTGTAAACACTCTCAAGTTTATCGGTAATAACAGCCCAGCGATATTTAGCGGCAACAGAATCAAGACAATGCTGGCTGAAAAGCTGCATTTTTTCAGGATGTTCAAATAGATATTTTATTTTTTCAGCAATATCTAGGCTGTTCTTTGGTTCAACTAATAATCCATTGACGCCGGGATCCACCACACTGCGCACGCCTTTTAGATTTGAAGCGATTACCGGCTTGCCGCAGGCCATGGCCTCGAGCAAGACAATGCCAAAAGCTTCTGAATTGTTAATTGAAGGCAAGATAAACACATCCGCCAGGTTGTAGTATTTAATAAGCAATTCCTTTGGAACATAGTCGGTAAATTTGACTCGTTCGGGAACACCAAATTTTAGCGCAATTTTTTTATAATGCTGCAACAGGCCGCCGCCGCCGACAATAAGAGCTTTAATTTTTTTATCTTCAATAAGTGAGATAGCTTTAATCAAAAAATTAATTCCTTTAAAATAATGCGCTGCTCCAAGCCCGCCGACAAACATGACGATTTTGTCGTTCGGCATCAGACCGTGCTTTTGCAACAAACTGTTGTCTTTTGGGGCAGGCGCAAAAGCCCTAGAAACACCAAACGGCAGCTCAATAAACTTGTTGATGTGCTGAAAATAATAATGCTGAATATTTGAATTTTCTATATAATCTTCAGAAGAAACTATTATTTTATCCGCTTTATTCAGTATAAAACCAAGAAACAGATTACGACAAACGACCTCATAGAGCCGGCGCCAGCCTTCCAGATTTACGTCCATATGATAAGAAACAATCAATTTTATTTTATTGCCTCGAATTTTTTTCAGCAAAGCGACAATCAGAGCGCTACCAAAAAGAGGATAATGAAAATGTACAATGTCATAGCGCCACAGCCGCCACAACAGCTGAGGCATTATCGCGCCAAGCCCGATTTTCAGCCAGGGCCAAAGCGCAATAACTTTATATGATTTGTCCGCCCGCATGTCAGTCTTTTGCTTTGGCGTAAAAACTGTCACATCATAATTACGCCTGGTCAATTGATCGGCGTAAGAATGCGCTACCATGCCAATGCCTCCGGCTAGCGGAGGCAAAATGCAAACCAATTGGGCGATTTTTATATTTTTTTTCATGAAGTTACTCTGTTATGTTTTCTGTCGCGCCGGAGTCTGCCTGTGTTTCCATTTCTAAATACTTTGTTTTTCTTTCTTTGGCATAGAGCGGTTCGCAACTGCTTATAAAATCATTATTCAACACTGTACAAGTATTAATATAGCTAATCGGTAATTCATCCTGCAACACTGGATTAGTAAAATATTCATCCTGATATGTTTGAATAATACATTCTCCCGCGTCATTGGCTTTTATTGTCCTTATGAGCGTATAGATTATATTTTTTTCAGTTGCTTCACTTGATTCTTTTACTAAAAGAATGTTTTTAGGCTCGCAAGATTGAAAGGCTTTTTGAAAACAATCTTTAATTTTATTGTTCTTTTTCGCACTTTCCACCAGGGTGTCGCCGGAATATCTTTCATACCAAATCCCGCACCGCTTCTCCGTAGTATTATAAAAATGTTCGATTGGCATAGCCGAAACATATTGGAAAGCCCTTCTCAGCTGCATCTGAGAATCAGGATACCAAAATTTTACCAGGCCAATCATCAGCAATATGATGATTGCAGCGACTATAATTATAATTTTTTTAAACATAATGATTACCAGAGTATTATTTTTTTCACCATCCGCCAGTATATTTCGCAAAGCGGGTTGCCTATATATTTTAATAACAAATTATCAATTTCCTGGAATCGCACCGATCCGGAATAATACTGAATTATTTCTTTATCCCTGACAATACGGAATTTCCGCACCTTTTTCCTGACTTGAAAAACATGTTGCCAGGTTTTCCTTTTCAAAAAATACAAATAAACCTTTAATTTAGCTTTTATATTTCCATTAACCGCTGAATAAGCCAGAATACCAAGATCCATAGCTAATATCATTGGCAGAATAATCAATATTGTTAAAAATTTATAATAACTGAACATTGCCAGATAGCGGTTTCTCTCCATATAATAGAACATCAGGATGCTCCGGCTAAACTCATACTTGTGAAACACCCTAGAATCAGGTGCGAGAGCAATCTTATAGCCAGCCAACTTTGCCCGCCAGCAAAGCTCAATATCATCGTGGTACATATAGTATTCTTCATCATAGCCACCTGTCTTGTCAAGTACCTGTTTTTTTATAATCAATGAACAGCCGCTGGCATAGCCGCTAATCAGGCGCGAATTTATGGCATAATCTTTTTTTCCATAATCAGAAGTAAAACCAAATCCGAGAAAATGCATTATGTTACCGCTTGAATTTATTAGCGGATTATTCCATTCTTCTTTGTTTTTTGGGTACAAAAGTATTTTTGATTGAGCAATGCCGACTTGCTCACCCGTATTCACAGCTTTGACCAATTCCCGGAGCCAGTAATGATCAAATTTGGTGTCCATATTTGCAATAACGAACAACTTAAAGCCTTGTTCAGTGGCTCTTTTGATTCCAGCATTATTTGCCGCTGAATAATTTCCATCCGGACGGGCGATTATTTCCGCTTCAGGATAGGCTGTATTTAGATATTCCAAGGAACCTTTACTGCTGGCATTATCAACAATGAAAATTTTAAATTTATCGCCAGGATAATCTTGCAGGCGCAATGAATCTCGGCATTCTGCCAAAAAACGATTAGCGTAATCTTTGTAATTCACTAGGATAATCGCGACTTTTTCCATAGGATCTTTAATCGTCAGTCAATGATATTTCAATTTCATCTGCACAGGTTGGCTCGATCTCCGCTCGGTCAAGTGCGATTTTTCTGACAATTTCCGACAAATTCTTGTTTGTTTTGTTTATATTTAATGTCAGGCGAAAAACAAGATAAAATAAAACAAAGAGCGCCAGGTAGATCATTAGATCGACTCCCCTGCCAACCTTGAGCAAGTCTGCCAATTTGTTAATAATCACCGGGAATAAATCCACCACCGCCACCAAAATCCAAAAAATTGTCCAGAGCGCGAATAGCCAGAATGAAATTTCTTTTTTCGCCGCCCGCCTGGCTGATTTCAAAATCACAATAATAATGAAAATTAAAATTATGATCTGGAAAATGGTCATATTATTTTAATAACTTATTTAATAGCAATCGCCAGCCCATACGTATTTGCGGTTTGACCTTTTTTGATCCGCTGTAATTGCTGTATTCAACTTTAATGCCAATTTCTTTGCACTTTAGACGATTGGCTGATATTTGTTCCAGAATCTCAGTGCAATGTGAAAAGTCATCATTCTCCCACATTAGTTTATCAAGAACATCGGTTCTAAATGCTCTGAGGCCGCTCTGAGGATCAGAAAAATTGAGCTTAAGAATCTTCCTGGTAAATATGCCGGCCAGCCAAAGCACAATCTTTTTTTTCAATGGCAGTTCAGATTTTGTTTGCAAAAACCTTGAACCGATTACAACCTCTAAATTTTCTTCAATTAATTTCCGAACAACCAGCTTTGCGTCGATAGTCCGATGTTGTCCGTCGGCGTCAAAATGCATTATTATTTCATATCCCAATCGTTCGGCTAGCTGTGTGCCGCTCCGAAGAGCCGCTCCCTGCCCCAAATTGATCCAATGCCTTAGATAATGAACCGGCAATCGGCGAGCGATATCAGCTGTCTTATCTTGTGAACAGTCATCGGCAACCACCACATGAAAACCAGCTGCCAACAGTTCTGTCAGCACTCGATGGATGGTTTCTTCTTCATTATATACTGGAACGACAGCGCATACCCGCATAGAGTCTCAAATAAATATTAAAAATCAGTTGAAAAATTGAGCAAATCTTTGTGGGCTTTTGTAAAGTCAATTGTTTTTCGGAGTCCGTCTTCAAGTGTAATTACCGGGATCCAACCGATTGCTTCACGAATTTTAGTTATGTCAGGCAAAGCCAGTTCGCGCATGAATAATTTTTCTTTTTCAAATTTTACTTTTGATTTGGAACCTGTTAGCTCGATTATTTTATCTATCACGTCCGTCAACTTGTATACATCTGAACTGCCTACATTGACCGGGTCAACAATTGGCGCATTCATAACATTGATGCACGCTTCAATAACATCGCTGACATAACAGAGCGAAGTCCGAAATTCCTTGGTACCGTAAACTGTCAGATCCTTGTCTTCCAATGCGTTTAAAATAAAATCAGGAATCATCTGACCGTCATCAAGCAACATTCGGGGTCCATAGGTTCTGAAAATGCGCACAATTCTGGTATCAATTTTGTGCACTTCGCGATAAACCTGCACAATTGTTTCCGCATAGCGCTTGCCCTGATCATAACAAGCTCGGGGATCAAGCATATCGTTTATCCCGCGATAATCTTCTTTGACAAAGGAATCTTTTTCGGTTTGTCCGTAAACAACAGACGAGGAGGCCTGCAAAAATTTAGCTTGATATTTTACTGCCAACTCGAGTGAGTTAATCAACCCGGTTGTATTTGCCAAAATAGTTTGTTTTTTGAATTTTTCAAAATTCTTTACTGACATGGGACAGGCCATGTTGTAAATTTCTTTAATGCCGAAAACATTTAATTGAAAAGCGGCCAGGTCCTTGTTGCTTTCCAAGTCAATCGGTTCTGAGATATCTGTCCGAACAAATTTAAAATTTGACGCTCGCAATAAATGATTAATGTTGTTCTCACTACTGGATGAAAAATTGTCAACACAGATCACATTTGAGTCCTGTAATAATCGTTCGCATAGATGCGCGCCGAGAAAACCGGCGCCGCCTAAAACCAACACATTTTTTCGTTGCTCCATATTTTTTTAAATCAAAATTAGAAACAATTATGCGCAATCATTGGCGCATTGTGTTCCCTTTTAAATAATTATATAAATTATCTATTATATTTTACCTAATTTTTGATAATTTTGCAAGCTCATCATGACCTTTTACTTGGCAAAGATATTATTTTATTTGGCTTAATTTATACAATTGAAATTGCGGGTCAATCGTCTGTGGATTATCCAGCCTGAGATTCAATGAATTTATTTTCTTTTCATTAATGTAATTGATATCGATTTCCGGCCGTTCCGTAAAATAATATATTGGCACCTGCCCGACAACGGGCTTAATTTTTTCAAAGATAGAATAATCAAGATTAAACATTACCACCCGATAATTAGGAAAAAAAATCTTATCAGCCCGGTCATTGATTACAATTGCGTCCGGTTCTATCAGCCTTGCCACCCCGCTAGCCTGTTCTTGATATTTGCCAATAACTTTTTGCTGATCAAAAAGTCCGTCGCCGACAGTTTGATAAACTTGATTAAAAGAAAAAACACTTAGCCCAAGAATAAAAAAAACAATTGCAGATATAAATATTTTTTTGTATTCTTTGAATTTCAACAGTTGGTCAAATAAGTATCCAATCATTGGCAGGATTAAAATGGTCAAAGGTAGCCAGTATCTGGTATATGAACTGCCAATCGTGTTGTTGCGCAAAACCAATTCGTCGGTAAATTCCCAACTGCCGTAATATACAATCAGCCATGTTCCCGCTACGATTGAACAAATCACATATACCAATTGCCGCTGCGCCAATTTTTGGCGCGCTTTATTGACCCAAGCAGCGGCGCCAATCGCAAACAGCAAAAAATACGGCCACGAAAAATCAATAAAATATTTTTTCACGTTCAGCCAAACGCTCAATTTATTGAACCCAAAAGGAGCAATTAATAGTTTGGCGTAAGCAAACAGTTGTGAGCCTTTATTTACTGCCAATTCATCCGGCAATCGATTAAGCATTCCGCGACTTTCATTGATTTTTAAATAACCAACGGTAAAGTAATTGCCGTAAATCTGTTGATTGTAATACAAAAGAATTGCCAACGGGATCAATAGACAAATTAAAAAAATAATCACCTGATAAAATTTTACTCGACGCCAGTAATAAATCAGGGGAATTACAATGAGCGCCGCCAGCCAAAACACTTCAGTGGATCTAGTAATCGCGGCGAGACCCAGCAGAAGACCACTGGCTCCTGAAAAAACTGCGCGCCGCCATTTTTCATCTGGTTCAGTTTGCCGAACAAAAAAATACATACCGCAAATCACCAAAAAAACGAATAATATTGTCGGCAGCATTACCAAATTCGCGTAATACCAATATGAAGCCAAAGTAAACAATAGTATTGAGCTTATAAAAGCAACAGTTTGATTAAAAATTCTTTTTACTAATCCGAAAAAGAATACCGCGCCGGCCGCAGCCAGAAAAGGAGTCAGAAACATTACAAAAAATTTTCCAATAAACTTGCCGATCCAGCCGTAAATAATCAGCATACCAAGAAAACTCATGGGCACAATTTTGCCGCCGGCTGCGACATTTGTACTTCGAGGATGAATTATATTTCCAAGCTGTAAATTGAGTGCCTCGCTTTTGTAAAAATTATTTTTTTCAATATATTCATGAATAAAAAAATTATTGGACATTGCATCAGGCCAACTGAAAATATAGTGTTGCCCTGATGAAGAAACAGTATCAATTGTGGTGCTAAAGAAAAACCACGAGTAAATAACAAAAAAAACTGTTCCGAGCAGAAGCAGGCAGATTGTTACTTTATTTTTTATTAACCAGTTCATACAACTTTTTTTCATTTCTCAATAGTTCCAGTTCAATAATAGCCCAAGCAAGTGTTTTTTTCAAGAAAAAAGCCGGCTCACGGAGCCAGGCTTTCTGAAAAAAATCAAATTATACTTCGATGATCACCCGGCCGAGGCCATTGTCGCCATTCTGGGCCCAGCGCCCGAGGCGCTCGCTCCAACGCAGGCCGTATCTTCGCAGGAATCTGGCATTGACTGCCTTCTTCTCTCTGTCGACGAAGAATGTTGGCACTCTCCGGACCTTGCCGCTGATGACGATCACATTGTCATCGCTTGCGATCTGACTTAACTGACGAAGCGCCTTGCTCGGCTCCCTGATGATTGCGGGATTCTCATCCCGCGGCACAATAAACAATTGCATGCTGCCTCCTCCTTGGTTGTTTGACATGCGCCTAAAACGTGGTTTGATAGTAACAAATTATATTAAGGATGTCAATACCGCTATTTTAACAAAAAAATCCGCCTTTTAGCGGATTTAAAAATCATTTATAAAATTTATTGATTTTTACTTAATTTCTTTGTGTTTGGTGTGCTTTCTGCACTTTTTACAGTATTTTTTCAATTCAAGTTTTTGCTTGACAGTTTTCTTGTTCCGTCTTGAATTGTAATTGATTTCCCTGCAGTCTGCACACTGAAATTTAATCATGTTATCCTGGGCCATACATGTAGTGATTATAATTGATTATAGAATTGTTTATTAATGGAGCCAGCGAGAGGAGTCGAACCCCCGACCAATGGTTTACAAAACCACTGCTCTACCAACTGAGCTACGCTGGCCAAATTAACTGAAAAAATTATATTACACAAAAAGCCATAAGTCAAGCGTTTACAACCTACAACATAAATCACGATTTTTCAAATTGCATTGACAATCAAAGCAAGTAAGCTAAGATAAAATTAAGTTGGTTCATTGACAAAGGAGAAATAAATGACAAAAAACCAAAAAAAAATGACTGTAATTTTTCTTTCGGTTATTGCTCTTTTTATTTCCGACGAGTCACCAATTTCACGTCAAAACCAAAAGTTGCCTGAATTGAACATAGCTCCATATACGGAAACAACCACCGAACAGGGCTTGGAAATGAGCCAATATTATGTACCTGGATTTGTTGAATTCAAATTCACTTTGCGCTTTGTCGAAGGCTTTCCCTGGGTAGTTGAGAATGATTGGCGCCAAGCGCTTGAGTTATTGCTAACCATGGAAAATTCGCCGGCACTGCAAACTCCTTTTGATAAACGTATTTTTGTCGTGGCCAAAAAATTCCAAAGCAATGAATTGGAATTTAAGCTTATTAAAAAAACCATACACTTGACAAAAGATCCAAATTCACTTGACTGTCGTATTGCCTATTCGCCGGAAAGCAACACTTTCTTTTTTGGCAAGATACAATCAAACCAAGCTTTCCTGGCCATATCCTTGTATCACGAATTTCAGCATTTTGCAGATTTGCAGACAAATCCAGAGCTACGCAATGCTCGTTGCTCGCTGGAAGCGCCGGCTTACGCCGCTCAAGTGCGCTTTCTGCTGGCGCTCCGCAAAAAAGATTTGTTACCTGAGATTATCAGCGCCGAAGAATCAAGCGATGCCGGCGTGTATCAAATGACCTATGAAGCCTGGATAGCGCTGCTTGAAAATAGATTTTGCTCCTGGTATGAGGAGCGTTTGAAACGCGGTAAACAGGATGATCCTTTTGACAATACGATATTCACTGATATTTCGAAACAAAAATAAACCGTCCTCAACGATAAGGACGGTTTTTTGTTTGTGCAATTTATTCCAGGCGCCGTCGCACGAACAATCTGCATTGCTGATTTTTCAATCGGCAATCGTGAAAGCAGTCGGCCTGCATTTTTTCAGCGGAACAAATACAAGTAGCGCTATGGATTTCCAGCGGCAATTCCCAAAAATCGAGTTCCGGAATTCCCAGAGAGCCATTCATGCGCATGACCACGCTATTGGTGGTAGTGGAAAGAACATTGAAATGCGGACTGCGTCTGACCAGCTCTTTCTTTAGCATTGTGGCCAAACCTTCGCGTCTGGCCCGCGGATGCACCCAGATGGAGCCGGATTCATACCAGTCGCCTTCTAAATGCCAAAGCGTTAAATGGCCGACGATTTGAAAACCGCTGAAAGCCACCACTGACAGGCCGTTTAAAAACTGCCTCATCAGCTCTTCGGGTTCTTTGCCAAGCAAATGTTCCTCTTGCTTGAAGCGTTCCGATAACTCCATGAACGTGTCGGCCAAATGCACCAGCCGAAATTCTTCAGAACTGTGCAGTAATTGGATTTGTTGTTGCATTTTTTCCTCCGGTTGATTTGCTTGGAAACAAAAAGAGCCGGGCGAACAGCTCGGCTCTTTATTCAAACTTAAAGCCGAACTGTCCTAATCACAGCTCTTTTTCTTATTAATAATGCATTGAATATTGCACCGCATACTTAAAGAATTTTTAATTCTGCAATTCAATTAGTTTTTTGTAGCATGTAGTCATTTTTTCGAGATCGCCGATCGGGCAATATTCGTCTGCCTGATGCGCCATAGTTATTTCGCCTGGCCCCCAGATCAAACAGTCGCCCCATTTTTTAAATAATCCTGCCTGTGTCCAGCCCGGTTCAACCGCGACTACAGCCCGCTTCCAAACTTTTTCAGTAATTTTTTTTGTTATTTTCAATAACTCACTGGTTAGGGGAAGCAAATTAGGCGCTCCCAAAAAACCAATCTTTATTTCAACCCGTGGGTCAATCTTTTTTAAACAGCCAGAAATTTGTTTGACAATCTGATCCATGTTTTCACTCGGTAAAACACGGCGGTTGATTACAAAACTGCATTCATCCGGAATAACATTTACCGCGGTACCGCCGGATATGCGGCAAATCGCCTGCGTTGGAAAATTGAACTGCTTGTCTTTCTTTTTCTCAAGCTCTTTTTCCAATTTTTCAAGTTCTTTCATTCCCTGAAGCGCTTTATGAATGGCATTTAGTTTTAAATTTTTTGCAAAACTGGTACGACTGGCATGAAATGCTTTGCCGCGAAAAGTCGCGTAAATCTCAATTGCGCCTTTTTGTCCGACTCGCAAACGCCCGCCCGTTGGTTCGCAAACAACCACTTTGGCCGAACCCGCTTTGATCTTTTTATTTTTAATAAAACTTTTTCCGCCGGTACAGCCGCCCTCTTCATCAGCGTCAAATAGGAAGATCACGTCGCAAGCCGGAATTATGCCGATTAAAGATTGCGCGGTTTTTATCATGCAGGCAACGCCGGCCTTCATATCGCTCGAACCTAGGCCGTAAATTTTATTGTCGGAAACAACTGGATGAAACGGATCCTTTTTCCATCTATTTGAAGTTGGGACAGTATCAGTATGCCCGCTAAAAATGAGCGGCCGGCCACTTTTTTTTCCCTTGAATCTGATTTCCAAATTATACAAATTTAAATCAGCTTTTTTGAGTGGCGTAATAAAACAATTTTTCGCGGGAAAAAGGGAGACAATAAAATCAACAATTTTTTTATTCGACTTTGAGCACTGTGAATCAATGGAAATTAAATTTTTCAATAATTGAACTTCATTCATAAATTTTTAATTAGGATATATACGGGAGAGCGCTCGCGCTCTCCCGCGATTATTATTTCATTGTTTTAATTTTTCCAGGCAAACGCAAGGTTTGACAATGGCAGTCAGGAAAATCATTATACTCAAGACAACCTGCACATGACTGCCGCAACTCATCGGGTAATTCCACTTTTGGAAACTCTACAAAACCACACTTCTGTAGAATTCCAACTGAATTGTCATTTGGCAAGGCCAAAATCAGTTTGTCGGGCCAAAGTTCTTTTGCCAGATTTACCACGTAATAGCAAAGCGTAAATCCATATCCGCGCTGTCGATATTTTGCCCGCAAAACCAGACTCATGATTTCGATGCACGACTGCCAAATTTTGTATGAGCAATAGCCTACCAGGATTTCGTCCAAAAAAAGCAGGAACGCTTGGCCGTTTACTATCTCCGCTTTTAATTCTTCCCGCTCTTTGTAAGCCATCAAACTTTTCCGATTTTCTTCAAAAATCAGCTGAAAAATTTCTTCCATGTGTATCAGATCCTGACCATTTGCCTGGCGAAGCTGTGATTTTTCCATGACTTCCTCCTTTTGAAACAATGAAATCAGCCCATGATGGACTGATTTCTGTTTATAATATGAGTTAAAAACACAAAGCAATCCGTCATGTTGGTTCCGGCCGGACGCAATAATTGATTGTTGGGAATTTTGCTTTGCATATTTGTCCTATGTATTAAAGCTATCTCGTAAAATAAAGAAAACAGCCATGTCGAGCTGTTTTGTATGTAAACTTATTTTAGACGTCGATCAGAATTTTTCCATACAAAACAGTCTGCAGTCTGCGTGTTTGCGGTATTTCTTTTCCCATGAATTATTACTGTTTTGCAAGGCCATATGTATTCATTATAAGCAAATATATTTGTCTGTCAAATATTATGACGAGCAAAAAACTAAAATGTTACAAAAAAGAAGCGTGTAGCACGCTTCATTTGCAATTAATTAAATGTTTTCCAAGATTTTTCTTGAGCTGGCCAGAGCTTCTGTCACCGGCATGTCTTTGATCTTTCTGTAAAAATACGGCGGTCGTTCGAGATGACTGACTTTTATTTTGATGGATTGTCCGGTAATCCTGCGAGTTTCCGCTTCAATTGCGGTATAAAGCTGAATTGCGCAGTCAAGACAGAACATTGAAAATTCAATTGCCTTTTTTTCTGGGACATTAGCCCAGGTCACTGGATCACCAAGCGGCATGACATACGGCGCGCCATAATTACCTTCCATCGGCATGGAAATATAAAACTGTCGAAACGTCGCCGGTTCAGTGTTATTTTCAATCAATTCTCCTACTGTTCTGCCGGAAAACCCGACTCCTGGGAAAAAATCCCTTTCGCCAACCCAGTCAACCACAGCTTCCTTGCAAAACTTTTCAACCCACAAAAACGGGATTTCAAAGGTTTCATCTTTTTCAGTTCCTGATCTGATTTCAATTCCAACTATAAACTTATCAACTCGTATCCCGACGCTTGCCAAAAGGTTTTTCGCTGCAATAAGAGACCCTCTTGTCCAGGTGCCGTCATCCACCACCACGACTCTTTTGTCCTGCATGCGCTTTATACGTCCCTGATTGACAATACGCTCAAGCTGCGAAGCGATTCCATAGTCAGAACGCCGAGGTCCGTGGCCAATTTCACTCCATCCCTGCCGCCAATCAACACCTTCAGTGTGCTTTGACCATTTGACTATGCGATTTGCATCAAGATATATATCAGCGGTGCCCTCTTCAACATAGACCTGATCCAGCGATACAACCGGTACATCGCCCGCGTGATTGGCAATATGCAGTAGGATTCCGGTTTTAAGGTGATCCCACGGCAAATAAACCACATCCACCCCGCGAGGCTGGAATATTTCCTCCAACTTTTCGACTACTGCTGATTGCAAAGATTCAAACAATTTTTTGTCGGGCAGAAAAAATGGTCCCTTTGACCCAAGCCATCTTCCGACTATGACTCGCAAATCACCGGAAACCAGGTACTTGTTTCTGCCAGTTCCCTCGAGCTTCCCTGCTATTTCAGTCATGCTCCCTCCATTATTACTTTCAATGAACTATGATATATAAACTCAATAAATTAATAAGTGGCGAGTGGTGAGTAATTAGTTTAACTCACCACTCGCGACTTACTACTTAGCAGACTTCGAAGGACTATTTATTTCGTTTTGAAGAATTTCCAATATTTTTGCCACTGCTTCTTCTGCGCTTTTTGCTCCAATTATTTTTCGTCTGCTTCGCTGATCAAGAAATTGTCCGGCTAATTTATCAGACCAACCGCCAGTATTTTCAATCACTATGCAGGGAATATCCAACTGATAAGCAATTGCAAGCTCGCTCAACGTACCGGATCCGCCGCTTACCGCAATTAACGCGTCGCAACTATTAACTAAAACAAATTCTCTGCCGCCGCCTCTTTCTAGTCCGCTGCAAATGATCACATCCGTATTATCATTTTTGTCCCAAATATCTTTTCCTCGGCCATAAGTAACACCAACAGTCAATCCATTGGCAGCTTTTGCGCCCCGGGCCGCCGCTGTTGACAGAGAATCATAGTCTTTTTCAGCGCCGTAAACTGTTGTATGCCCGTTTTCGGCAATAAGCCGGCCAATTGTTTCGGCGATTTTTTCCAATTCTTTTTCATATTTTAAATCAGCGGCCGAACCCATGACTCCGATTTGATATTTTCTCATATTAATCTATCCATTTTTAATAAAATATCTTCCACTCCCTTGGTTATATTTTCAAGTGAAACATAATTTGCCATGTTTTTTGCTTCCTGAGTGGCGTTATTCACGACGAATAAGTAATCGCCTCCAGTCACAGGTTTGTCATCGGCGTCATCCGCAATAAATATCCGCAAATGTTTCGGGAATTTTTGGACCAAATAATTATACGCCCTGGTCTTGTCAGTAGTTGTCGGGCAAACCAGAACATTGGCATATGATTCTGTATAACTTGCGCGCAAAGACATTTTATTTTTTTCAATGTATTCAGCAATTAAACCGCACAGTTTGCCTGCAGTTGTAATGTCTTTGCTCAACACTCCGTTTTCAATTTTCTTTACGTGTATACTAATAGTGTATCTACGGAATTCATTCATGAAAAACAAAAGTTTTTTGTCGCGCGGAATTTCTTGAATATCCAGGTGCTTATTGATATCAGTCGTATCGCCGATTTGAAACATTGCTTCCGGAAAATAACTGTTTATCAGACCTGGAATTGCATTTTTAATTTGCTCAATCTGACCCAAGACAGCATCATCAATTAAAGTTTCGGTTTTTCCCAAATCCTGATAATAAATAAAGGTGCCATTTTCGCCGATAACCGGACCGGCAATTTCAAAAATTTTCGCTATTGACAACAAGTCTTCCAGCGCTCTGTTTGAGTTCAAAATAAAAATATGTCCTTCTGCCGACAGCTGATTGATAACCGAATTTATGGTCGGCGAAGTGGCGCGATAATTTCTATCGAGCAGTGTATTGTCAACCTCCAAACAGATTAAATATTCGCCTTTCATATGCTGAAAATCTTATTTGTCATTATATTTATATTTAATCACCTTTGAAAAAAAAGTCAAGCTGTTATTATTTAAAAGAAAACGAGCGGAAGATGTTCTTCCGCTCGATTGAAGGGGGTACGACGGGAATCGAACCCGCGACTTACGGAGCCACAATCCGTTGCTCTAACCAACTGAGCTACGTACCCGTGCGCCACTATCGGCGACTTCACGTTACCTTATTTATAAAATCTTGTCAAGCCATACCTTTGTCTCTGAAATATTCCACGAGAAGATCTCGGGCAATGGTTACCTGGGCGCGAGTAGCGAGATCGCGCACCGTTACAGTGCCG
Organism: uncultured Gammaproteobacteria bacterium; assembly: GCA_964590105.1. GTDB lineage: Bacteria > Patescibacteriota > Patescibacteriia > UBA11705 > JABHMO01 > JABMRF01. The sequence continues at coordinate 247,081 of CAZPYM010000001.1, read as the reverse complement.
TCAGCCAATTCCTTGTCACCAAGGATCATTATATAGGGCACATTGAACTTCACTGCCCTGACAAACTGGGCCTTGAAAGACATATCTGAGCCAGTGTAGATCATGGCATTGATGCCAGCTCGCCGCAGTTGCCCCAAAACTGCCATTTCAGCAGTCAAATCACTGGTTAGCGCCATGACCAGGCATTGCACACAAGTCGGCGTCAGTTTGATTTTCTCAAGCTTCAGCAAGGCCGCAAGCAATCGGTCAACGCCCACTGATGCGCCGGTGCCAGGCACTTTGGCACTGGAAAAACGTGATACCAGATTGTCAAACCGCCCACCGGAAAATACGCTGCCGATTTCAGGCAAGTCGAGCAATTGCGTTTCAAATACCGGGCCGGTGTAGTACGCCAGCCCGCGGACAATGGAAAAGTCCACTTCCCACATTGCCGGCTCAACACCCATGGCTCTCAGGTATTCAGCGATTCTTTCCAGTTCATCAAATCCGTTCTCGGCGATTTCAATGCCCTTGAACAAATTTCGGCAAAATGCCAGTTTGTCGGACAATTCGCCTTGCAATTCGACAAAGTTCATCAGGGTTTCCACTTGTTTTTCATCGAGCCCAAGGCCCCTTTTGCCATCTTCTTCTTCGCCAAGCTCAAGCCGTAGCTCACTGATCATTTCCTCGCGGCCAACTTTGTCGCGCTTGTCAAGAACGCGCAGAACGTCGTTCAAAAGTCTTGGCTCAAAGCCGATCAATGAAGAAAGACCTTCGGCGATTTTGCGATTATTTACTTTTACAATGGAGCGCGGCAGATCCAGCGCCAGCATGGTTTCAACCATGAGCGCGATGATTTCTGCGTCAGCTACAACATTCGGCGCAAACATGGTGTCCGCGTCAAACTGGAAAAACTCGCGATAGCGGCCTTCCTGAGGGCTTTCTGCCCTGTAAACCTTGCCAAGCTGATAGCGCTTGAACGGGCGCGGTAGAGTATCCAGATTGGCCGCAACATACCGAGCAAGCGAAACAGTCAGATCAAATCGCAAGCCGGTTTTCTTGAGCCAAAATGTTTCTTCATCTCCCCGATCAATCCGTCTTTCAATCGAACTGTCAAGAGTGTACAAGCCCATCTGATCCCAGCCCGGCATTTTGCCAGTAAGAATTTCCAAGAATTCCACAGTCGTGGTATCGAGCGGATCAAAACCAAACAGCTCGAATGTCCGCCTGATCTTGTCCATCATCAAATCCCTTGCCCGTACCTGTTCCGGCGGATAATCTCGAAATCCGCTTAAAACGCGCGGTAAAAGTTTTTCTTGGTCCATGGCGTCCCCCTTTGGTTGTAAACAACAATAGTAACTTATCTTTCGACTTTATCTTACAATAAACAATTTGAAAGTCAAGTCGAATTTCAAAAATAATAATTAACACATATTGCCATGTTTTTGCAATTATATTATATCCGAAAAATCATCGAACCTCTTTTGAAATAGTTCTTCTTTTTCGCACCCTAATCCGGGTTTTTCAGGGACTTCCATTAAACTAGATTTAATTTTAGGACCAAAAGCCAATTCATCATCAATAAACCTATAAGCCGTCAATGCGGTTATTATCATTTGATGAGTACTGGCAAAATGTGCGCCGCCGAAAGTGCCCGAAGCCCCTTCTATCATTGACCCCAACATGCATTCTTTGCCAAATTTTTCCGCCACTTCAAAAAATTTAATTGCCCCGGAAATCCCGCCGCTCTTAGCCAGTTTAATATTAAACATATCACAAGCTTCATTCCCGGCAAACAATTCCACATCTTCAAAAGTATAAACCGACTCATCCAACATTATTTTGATTGGCAACTGTTTTTTTAATTGTATAAATTCCTCGAGTGGAGCCGATGCAGGCAATGGCTGTTCTATCCAGGCAATATCTAGATCAACTATCCTTTTTATAAAACTCACTGTATCGTCAACACTCTTAAAGCCCTGGTTGGCATCAACATAAATTAATAACTCTGATCCGATTTTTCCTCTGATCATTTTTAGCAACTCAACCTCATTTTCAATATCTTGACCAACTTTTACTTTAAATACTTTAACCTGTTCTGACAGGGATTTATTTATAATCGGCTCTGCCTCATTTTTTCCCATCATAGGAATGACCACATCCACCGGTATTGGTTTAGCTTCACCAAAAAATTTATAAACAGGCAAATTTAAAGTTTTTCCAGTAGCATCGTACATCGCCAAATCTAGACCACATTGAGCAGCATAGGCCCGCGGAATATATTTTTGAAAAATTTCCAATCGTGCCTCGACATCATCAGCTCGCAACCCCAATAAATATGGCTTAACCTTTTCAATGTCCTCAAGAGTGGATATCTGAGTCTCGCCTCTTGGCTCCCAGTACACCGGACACTCACCAAACCCGACAGCACCATCATTTGTTTCTATTCTTACCAAAACATAATCCAAAATCTCTAATTTCACTCCTGAAAAAATAAAGGGTTTAAACAATTTAAAGAAAACGGGAATTGCTTTGATTGATTTTATTTTCATATAAACTTGTCTTAAATTATTTAAATATTTAAATATTTAAATATAAAACAAAGTTCTTACAACTTATGCAAACATTATGCTTATTTCATAACCAATTTTTACATATTTTTTAAGAAAATTTATGTGATTTTCTATGAATTCATCCTTAATAAGCTTAACATAAAACAAAAAAACACTCCAGCGTTATCACTGGAGTGAGCTTTCAAATTTCTAAGTTGCCAAGTTCTGCTTGGCAGACTTGACTGTACGGACAAGGAACAGCCGCTCATCAGGAACATCCTGCGGCTCCGTGGCGCCTGGCAGGAACTTGCGGTTGACCACTTGCTGGCGCACGTTGGCAATAACGCTAAAATCACGCCGATCGCGAAACAGGTGCAGAGTGGCGTTATTCGCCACTGAAGTTCTCACTAGCACCTGATCGAACTGTTCTTGGTCAATAGCCCTATGACAGGAATTAATTAACTCATGGCTCAAGCCCAAACCGCGGTAGCAATGATCCACGCCGAGCTCAGCGATATAGAAAGCGCGTTCCTGTTTAAGGCAACCATTTACCACCTTGCAAATGTCCGAGTCATATGTCAGCGGTAAACCACCGCCAAAACCCACCACATCGTCACCATCAAAAGCCAGAAACAAAAGTCCATGGTTAGCAGCTGCAATCTCCAGCAGATAGCCATACCCCTCTTCAGGAGTAAATCGTTCATAGTATGGTGCGTCGGCAAAAACTCGGGCATACAAAGATCCTACCTGGTCGGCATAAGGCTCAAGTTCTTCCGGTCTCTTGATTTGTTGAAGCTCAACCTTCGCAAGAGGATTGTCTTCATTAGGAATAGAAATTACGCCTTCTTCACAGATATTGACCTTGCCCATGATAGAAGCGGATTCAAACATTCCATTCAACATTTCAACACGTGCAGCGATGGTTTCGCCGCTGGGCTGAATGATTTTTACAAAAACGCTTTCGCCTTTTTCAAAAGCAATTTTCTGTGCCAAAGCTACAGTACCTGAACCACAAGCGGTTTCCAGAATCAAGGTATCGGTTTCACGAACATAAACAACCGGCACTATGGCGACAGAATCACCAACTTGTCTCGTGAAAATAACACCTGCCGCCTCTAACTGCTCCAGGCCGAATGATGCCAAGATATGTTTGGTTTCCAACAAATTCCCCGGATCACCACCGATTTCGGAAAATCTGTTAGAATCCACAATTACGTGGCTAATTCCATCCAGATGAACAATGGTAACAGTCATTTCGTTTTCATTCCAGAACAACTGAGATTGTTTCAAACAATCCGCCGGCACGAACCGGATCGGCATCGGGACGATAACATCATCCACTTTACCCGATGAATCAATCAAATATTTAGCTTCAAGAATATACCCGGCACCGGAGACTTCCATTGCCAGAACCTGCTGGTTATTAGTATCTTCATTGTCGCCCGTAGTTGAACCCGAAGATCTGCAAACTGAACCAAATAGTTGATTCTTGATTTCGGCATTGCAGGTATCGCCATGATGCAAATAATGGCCCGCGACGAGCCAAGTCAGGCATCGTGTGGCATTGCCACAGAACTCGCCACCCATCATTTGCAAACGACAAATTGCCTTAGAGTTGCCACTCGCAGGTTCAACAAACCCTACCTGTTCACAGTCCGAATGCTGTTCCATAATCGTTCGCGCAAGCAGTGCTTGATGCTTGCGTGGCACTTGGTCAAAAATAATGATTGTAGTATTGCCACCTGGTATCAATTTTGCATATTTCAATCTTTGCATTTCCGCACCTCCCTTAAACTAAATTGTAAAAGTACCCGACAGAATCATCTTTAGTTTACACGACTAATTTTAAAAATGTCAAATCAAGTTGTGCATAAATTTAATGAATCACTCAAGCAAACAAGCAACAACTATAAACATTGTATTTGACATTTAAATTAAAAAAGGTAAAATTAAATTAGGTCTTTAACATAAGGAGGTCTCTATGTCAATCAAACAAAATTCCACATTTATGCTTCTGCAAAATTTAGTTGCCATACCTAGTTTTGTGGGAGAAAACGCTGATGAACGACAGCTAGCCGAGTTTGTTTACCAATACCTTGTCAAGTTTAAATTTCTTAAAGTGCAAAAGCAACCAATCGGCAACAGTGGTAGATTCAATGTAATCGCAACTACTCCCGGTAAACCCCGACTTTTTCTTGGCGGACATCTAGACACTGTCCCTCGGCAAGAAGGCTGGCAAGGCGATCCTATAGCCGGAAGAATTGAGGGCACTCGTTTTTACGGATTAGGCGCTTATGATATGAAAGGTGGGTGCGCCGCTATCATGGACGCAATTTCCTTACTGCAAAAGGCAGAAGGATTGTTTGTGCTTTTTTATTGCGACGAAGAATACGATTTTGCCGGAATGAAAAAGTTCCTAGCTGAGTATCCAGAAGAAAATGGCATACCAGAATTAGCAATGATTGCAGAACCGAGCGATCTCGAGATATGGAATGCTCATCGCGGCATTGTTGAAATACATTTACAAATGTTCGGAAAAACCGGTCATGCCAAAAATCCGAAAGAAGGAAATAATGCAATTGATGCGCTATATCAAACAATCGATTTTCTTCGAACAGAATTTGAAGAAGCAACGCCACATCAAACTCTCGGCTTAACAACCCTTAATCTGTCTTCATTACATGGCGGTATTAATAAGGGAACGGATTCTGGCGGGAAAATTAAAATAGGACAACAGGGCAATATGATTGCCGATTACGCTGAATGTGTTATTGACATACGCACCAATTCGCCGGATATAAATGGAAAAATCCTGGCTGCAAAAATGGTAGCACTAGCGCAAACAAGGTTTGGTTGTCGATTAGAAACCAAGATAGCACACGACTTCGGGGCACTTTATACAGCTCCGGAAAAGATTCAAGTTGTCGAAAAGGCAATAGCAACTATTAGCGGTAAAAATGCGCAATACGCGGATGGCGCGGACAAAGGTTTTGGCGACGGACAATTTTTGCAAGAAAAATTCGGCATTCCCGTTGTTAATTTGGGGCCATTGGGTGACAACGCCCATAAACCTAATGAGTGGGTCGACATTGACTCTCTTGAAGTTACGCGGGACATATATTCCGCAATAATTCAGCACTACTGTGGAACACCTTAAACTCCTCCGAATATACGACCTTGGATTAACTCATGTTCTCGCATTTTATATCATCAAAAAAGACTCCTTCATCGGAGTCTTTTTTAATTATCTTTATTTAACTCAATTTGCCGATCCTCTGCTCAACATGCTGAACAATTTTGCCGTCAAGCATTATTTCTTTTCTGATAGTCTGCATATCTTGATATAAAATTTTGTCCTTTTCTGAAAATGGCACAAACTGACGGATCATTTCCCAGGCCGCCTGACAACCAAGGCCGGGAAGCAAAGGTTTATGAAAATCCAGCCCCTGCGCCGCGCTCATCAATTCAATTCCAATCACTTCATATACATTTTCAATAATTTGTCTAGCTTTTCTGGCGGCAATTGTTCCAAAACTGACATGATCTTCCTGGTTTGCTGATGTCGGAATCGAATCAACGCTAGCAGGATGAGCCAAAATTTTATTTTCTGAAACTACTGCGGCCGCCGTATAGTGAGAAATCATGTAACCGCTGCTAAGGCCGGCCTGTTCATGCGGAATAAGAAACGCCGGCAAACCTTCGCTGGTCGCCGGATCAACCATCCGACAAATCCGACGCTCGGCAATATTTCCGAGCTCAGCAATAACAATTCCAAGATAATCCATGACAAAAGCAATTGGTTCGCCGTGAAAATTTCCACAAGAAATAATTAAATCATAATCATGAAATATCAAAGGATTATCCGTGGCGGAATTTAATTCTATTTCAACTACTGATCGAATATGTCGAAGTGAATCCCTGACAGCCCCATGCACCTGTGGCATACAACGAAGAGAATAAGCGTCTTGCACGCGATCACAGTTTCGATGTGAATAACCGATTGCGCTATCCGCGCATAGCCTACGAATATTTTCAGCGACAGTTTGCTGTCCAATATGAGGTCTCGCTAAATGGACCATATGATGACAAGCAGCAACCGTACCCATAGTAGCCTCAAGTGTCATTGCGCCGGAGATATCCGCCATTTGGGTCAATAATTCTGCGTCAAAAATTGCTAAGGCCGCGATACCTGTCATTACTGAAGTACCATTAATAAGCGCCAGGCCTTCCTTTGCCACCAGCTTGATTGGTTGAATCCCAAGCCTTGCCAATACTTCATTGCTTGGTTTTCTCTGGCCGCCTTCTATCACTTCACCCATACCAAGAATTACCAACATAATATGCGACAATGGAGCCAAATCGCCGCTTGAGCCGACTGATCCTTTGCAGGGAACATAAGGGTAAATATCCGCATTGACCAATTCAAGCAGTTTTTCAACCAATTCGATTCTCACACCAGAATAACCCTTTACCAAAGAATTTGCCCTGACTAAAACAGCCGCTCTGACTTCTTCTTCTTTGAGCGGCTCACCCACGCCCACAGCGTGGCTCATAATTAAATTTTCTTGCATTTGACACAATTGATCCTGCGCAATAACAACATTTTTAAATTTTCCGAAACCAGTGGTGACGCCGTAGACAACTCTTTTTTCATTTGCGACTTTAGCCACATAATCTCGGGAAGCTTGCATTTTACTTTTTGTTTCTTCACTAATAATAACCTTCATGCGTTTATGACGCGCAACATCGACAATATCATTGATGCTTAACGTTTCACCTGTCAATACCAATAATTGTTCAGAAGTAATCATATTCTTTGTATTAAATATTTATTTGCACTTATTATTTAATTCTTACCTTTTTTTTATCCACATGTCAACACTAATTTACCAAAAAATTATCAAGATTAAATATTGGTTCAGAACAACAAAAAAATAGCCTTAATTTGGCTAATTTTTTGTAACAATATTTATCGCAATTTTTCAATAATTTGGTCAACTGACAATTTTTCCTGTTCGCCGGTTTTCATATTCCTCAGCATAAGTTTATTCTCAACTTCTTCACTTTCTCCCAGCATTATCACCCATGAGACGCCATAACTATCAGCATATTCTAAATTCTTTTTCAGTTTGCGTCCCAGATAATCCATATCCGCCTTAATTCCCGCTTGGCGCAGTTGTTTCGCAATGTTCATGATTTTCTTAACATATTTATCATCCAACGCCAACAAATATACATCTGTAACTGATTTCACAACATCATCATTGTTTTGATTTAATTTTATGGCATCAAAAATTGTTTCGAGCCCAAAGCTGATCCCAACTGCCGGATAAACCTCATTAGTTCCTAAAAATCCGCCGATCATATCGTCATATCTGCCACCGGCGCAAATAGAAGAACTGATTTTCGAGCTATCCTTCAAATAAACCTCAAAAACATTTCCGGTATAATATGCCAATCCGCGCGCCAGAGAAGGCACGAAAAACACATTTTGATTGTCAATAACAAAAGCCAAGGCCTGTTCGACTTCATCCAAGCCGGCAACTTCCGACAACACATCTCGCAACTGAACAATTTTTCCCTGATTATTTCCTTCGATGGAAATTAATTTTAAAATAGTGTCCACTGCGGATCCGGCAATCTGTTTTTCTTTTAATTCTTCTTTCACGCCGTCAACTCCAATTTTATCAAGTTTGTCAATCGCAATGATAGCTGAGATTTGCTGCTCTCCTGTTATTCCGGCATATTTTAATATTTCGTTTAATATTTTTCGGTTATTCAAACGAAATTCGATTTCCATTCCCAATTTGGCAAAAGCTTCGACAGTCAACTGAATGATTTCAGCGTCAATCTGCGGACTACCAATCCCCACCACATCCACATCACACTGCCAAAATTCACGATAGCGGCCTAGCTTGATCGGTCCGTCGCGGAAAACTTGTCCTATCTGATATCTTTTGAATGGTTTTTTGAATTGCGGATTCATGCCGACAAACCTTGAAAACGGAACTGTAAATTCAGTTCGCAAAACAATATCTCGATTCCCCTGATCTTTTAATTTGAAAGTTTCTCGCATAGCATCAGACTCCTGGCCAATTCCAAACTTGGAAGCGAATAATTCATATCGTTCCAAAACCGGAGTTTCAATTGGGTTGTAGCCAAAAGATTCAAATACTTGCTTTAATGTAGTAACAATTTTATCGCGCGCAATTTTTTCTTCCGGCCCGAAATCGCGTACTCCTCTGGCCATTTGCAATGCTTCGTTTTTCATATTTGAAATTTATTTTGAATTTGTTGATTTTCTGAGTTTTAGGCTTTAGGTTTTCTTTGAGTTTGTAATTTGTGATTTGTAATTTTCCTTTTTATCTTTTAATAAAGAGAAAAAGGAATGGGGTGGATGACGGGACTTGAACCCGCGGCCATTGGCGCCACAAGCCAATGCTCTACCAACTGAGCTACATCCACCATGAATTAGGGACAAGGAATAAGGAACAAGGGGCAAGGATAGGAATTCTGTAAATTTGTCTTTTCATGATCCTGCAAAAAGGCCAGCTTGCGCTGGCTTGATTTATTTTTAACTTAATCAATGACCAGCTAGCGCGGACATTCGTGAATATGATGGATTTCGTGAATTATTATCATATAAATTGATTATAGAAAACAGCATAAATTTTGTCAAATGCCAATTTACAAAAATTCCGCATCGTCTAAATATGGCAAGTCGGTAATATGTTTTTCCCTTTCTTCCCGATACTTATCATGATTCAACCTGTTTTTCCTCAGCAGATCCACCATAAACCGACGGCCAAGATATGGCGGCATAATCACATAGGCAGCGCCGGCTTTGTATAATTTTTTCGCGTCAGAAACTTGATTAGCAATACACAAAACATTCATTTTTCTGTGTCCCCTTTTCACATGCGCGAGCAATGTCAGATTGACGTCCAATTCGGGAATAGTGGAAATAACCAGATGGGTATCAGCCAAGGGTAAACTGTCAATCAAGGATGGATCATCAGCAGAACCATACCAACATGCAATTTTTTTTGTTGTTAATACACGAATAACCTCAGGATCATGATCAACCACCAAGAATTTCATTTTCATTTTTATCATCTGCTTGACAAGGCCTCCTCCTAAACGATGCGAACCAAATAAAATAACATCATATTTCTCAGGCATTTCTATAATCTCTTTGTTGCGATTTTTGTCGGAAAAAATCTTGCTCAAAGGCGCCTGAAAAATTTTATAAATTTGATGGTTATAAGTAATATAATATGTTGAAACTGTAATTGTAATGATTCCGACAACTGTAGCCGGCGCTAAAATTTCTTTTGGCAGATGGCCGAGCCCCACGCCCATGCCAATGATAATTAATGAAAATTCGCTGATTTGGGAAACAGTAAGTCCAGCCAGAAAACTGGTCTTTAAAGTATAATTAAGCCAGCGCATTACCAAAATCAAAATTATCGGATTACCAATTAAAATAAACAAGGAAAAAGCAATAATTAAAGGCCATGAATTTTGAATATCTCCGGCGTGAACATTAGCGCCCATAACTACAAAGAAAATTATCAGGAAGAAATCCCGCAATGACTGCATGCGTAGAGCAATCTCTCGCTGATACGGTGAAACTGACAAAATAACACCGGCTGCCAGCGCGCCCAACTCCAAAGAAAAATTTAGTTTATAAAAGATTGAAGCAATAGCAAAGCAACTGCCGATTGAAAAAATAAATAGCATTTCTTTGTTTTCCGCAAAAATTCTATCAATGTGCGGGATAACAAACTTTAATAAAATATAAACGCCGAGCCCCACCAAGGCCATTTTACCAAGCATGGCAAAAATCACCGGCGCAAAATCACCGGAACCGATTGTGGAAGTAGCGGTTAAAACAATAAAAAACAACATGGCTACCATATCCTGAACCAAAAGAAAACCAATGGTAATGCGGCCGTACAACGTATCCTGCTCTTTTTTATTATATAAAAGTTGAAGAATAATAATTGTACTGCTAAGAGCAAACGCCAGGGATAAATAAAATGAAACCATGGCGGTTAGTCCAAGTGCTTGCCCGATAAAGTATCCGATAATTGACGTGAAAAGTATTTGACTTAAACCGGTGATGACCGCCACTTTGCCGACTTCCTTGATTATATTAGGCCGGAGGCCAAGCCCTACAATAAATAATAAAAGCGCAATCCCAATATGGGAAAACGCTTCGAGCGCTCCTCCTTCCGGAACAATGCCGGACACAGACGGTCCGACGATGATGCCGGTAATAATATATCCGATAATGAGCGGCTGCTTTAGAAACTTCATTATGAGCGATACAACTAAAGCAATGCCCAATATAATTCCCAGCTGAATGAAAACTTCGGTCATTTGATTTTTATTTCAATTTTTGTTTGCAATTGTATTATAGCAAATAATTTCGCAAAACAAAAACGCCCTGTTGATGAACAGGGCGAGACTTTCATTTATCCGGCAAGCGGTTTTCCGCACTTAGGACAATCTTCTTCATTATCAATCGCGTTCTGAAGAATTATGGCGCCGCAATGAGGACAAGCGGCTAACTCTTCATCGCAGTCGGGACATTTGCTCATGCCCTTGAAAAACTTACGGTCACAATCCTCGTTCGGGCAATCAATGCTTTCCAGCGCCTGCGAGCACTTTGGGCAGGTTTCCGATTCGCACGGAATTTCTTCATTGCAATGCGGACACTCATCATTACTAAGACACTTGTTGCAATTCGGGCATTCTTCGCCGTCGTCTATCCAGCTTGCCAGAATCGGCTTGCCGCAATATGGGCAATCAGCCAGAACCTCGTCGCAGGCAGGGCATTTCTCATACCCCTTGAAAATCTTTTCTTCGCAACCGGGACAGTCAATGTCTTCCAGTTTTTCTTCGCACTTCGGACAAGTTTCCGACTCGCACGGAATATGTTCTCCGCAATGCGGGCAAGTCTCGTTTCCAAGGCCCTTGCCGCAATCCGGACAGTATTCGCTATCGTCAATCCAGCTTGCCAAAATCGGCTTGCCGCAATATGGGCAATCAGCCAGAGCCTCGTCGCAGGCAGGGCATTTCTCATACCCCTTGAAAATCTTTTCTTCGCAACCGGGACAGTCAATGTCTTCCAGTTTTTCTTCGCACTTCGGACAAGTTTCCGACTCGCACGGAATATGTTCTCCGCAATGCGGGCAAGCCTCGTTTCCAAGGCTCTTGCCGCAATCTGGACAGCATTCGCTGTCGTCAATCCAGCTTGCCAGAATCGGCTTGCCGCAATAGGGGCAGTCAGCCAGCGCTTCGTCGCATTCAGGACATTTTTCGTGTCCCTTGAAAATCGTTACCTCACAGCCTGGACAATCTATGTCTTCTAGTTCATGTTCGCACTTCGGACACTTGTCCAGTTCGCAGGGAATATCTTCCCGGCAATACGGACATTCTTCGTTTCCCATGCTTTTGTCGCAATGCCGACAATCTTGACCATCTTCTATCCAGCTGGACAGAACAGCCACTCCGCAATATGGGCACACTGACAGAGCTTCATCGCAAAGCGGACATTTCTCATGACCCTTGAAAATCTCATCGTCACAGCCGGGACAATCGATATTTTCCAAACCCTGTCCGCACTTCGGACACTTATCGAGTTCGCAGGGAATATCTTCCCTACAAAACGGACATTCTTCATCTCCCATGTTTTTGTTGCAACGAGGGCAATTCTCGCCGTCATTGAGTTGCGACGCCGCGATTGTCACATCGCAATATGGGCAGAAATTAATCTCTTCTCGGCAATCCGGGCAAAAGTAGTGCCCCCTTTCATCCGGCTCAACCGGCGTTTTGAAAGTAGCTTTGCAGATCGGACAAGATCTCCCATCCCAGTTTCTAGACACTTGCTTGGGCTGAAATACTGCGGGCTCCGGACTTGCGTCACTATGACTGCCAAATCCAATGTGACCGCCACAGTGCAAACAGCCGGTGGGGCCGACATAGCCGAGCTTGCCACAACCGCATTTGATTAGCTCGAATTTGTGCCGACAATGCGGGCAGGTTTTCACGCCCGCAACATGCGGCTGAAAACATTTGGGACAAACCGCGACTTCGATCTCATGATGGCAATCCTTGCATTCAAGCATAATGCCATTAACACGTGCAAGATGAATATCTGCTTTTGTTTCAACGGATATCTGCGGACTGGCCGACGAATTCGCCGCAACGATCCGGTAATTGTCGCTCGGCATGATCATGCTTTCATTGAAATACACATCGGGCGCAATCTTGCTCATTGCCTCGCGCCATTCCACGAACTGCGAGTGATTCAATTTGGCGGCAAGAATAATCTGGCCGCGGCAAGCGTAGTTCGGATCACAAGTCAGAAAAGCTTCCACCCCGAGACAGAAACAGAAATCGTGACGAACGCCCATATCGTCAAAATACCTTTGCAAATCCGTATGCACCAGAAGCCCAGCAGGAACAATCGCTCGGCGGAAGCCGAACATTGCCCGTGTTTTGTCCACAACCATGGACAGTAATTCGAACGTAATAGCGGATGCCATCCTTCACCTCCGTCTCTATGTCAAAGAACCATTAGAAACTTCAAAAGACTTTACCAAAAAGAAAAACATTTGTCAAGATTAATTTCCAAACAAAAAGCAGCTGATTATTCAGCCGCTTCGAAAATAAGACTAGGCGCGACCGCCCTTACTCTCATTATTCACATAAATCGTTTGTGTTGGATAAGCAAAATTAATTTCCAATTTTCTGAATTTACTAAGTATTTCAAAATTTACTTTTTGCTTTACATCCATGAAATCAACGTACTCTGCGGAATTAACATAATAGACTAACTCAAAATTCAGACTGGATTCGCCGTAATCAGTGAAATGACATCGGTCAAATTCTGCTTTTGTTATTTTTTCAATTATTTCCTGGCAAGTTTTTGGAATTTCTTTCAACTGTGTCTGAGTTGATTCATAAGCAACATTGAGCTGGGACACGACACGTCTTCTTTGTAATTTTTTGAAATTCTGCACTCGCGCCGTTGTTAACTCTCTATTGGAAACCACGATTTCTTCACCCTGCAATGAACGAATACGCGTGGTTTTTAATCCAATTTTTTCAACGGTGCCGGAATCCTGACCAACTGTGATGAAATCTCCGACCTCAAATGGTTTGTCAATATAGATTGAGAAAGCGCTAAATAAATCACTTAAAACATTTTGCAAAGCAAGGGCGATAGCAATGCCACCGATCCCGAGACTGGCAATAAGAGACGTCACATTAACTCCCAAATTTGATAATATCAGCACAATGGCAATTATCCACAGGCCAATTTTTACGATTATACTGGCGGCGGATAGCATTGACTGGGAATACTTTTTTTGATCCTTTCCATCCTTCACTTCGCCAAGATATTTTTTAATAAAATATTCGACAAAACGTTCAGCCGCCATAACAATTTCAAAAACAATCACCAACAGAATAATAACACTGATTATCTTTTCGACGAGAGGCGTCAGACTAAGCGTTCGAAAAGAAAAATAAAGCGCCACAAAAAAATAAAATGGCGGTTTTATTTTTAAAAAAATTTCCACCAACGCGTCATCAAAATCTGTTTTTGTTTTGCGGGCAAATTTTCTAAGTCTGGAAAGAATTATTAACTGAAATAACTTCAGCGCCACGAGCACAGCGATAAATATTGCCACGGCGCTCAAATAATCAGCTAAACTATTACTTAAAAAATGACTGGCTTGCATATTTTGCCAAAACGATTCGAGTTTCTGCATAATTTTAAATATAATTTTTATCAATTATAGTATAACACAATCTAATTTTCCGATAAACCGCCTTGACAAAATGTAACAAAATATATAAATTTAATTCCAGTGCTCTTTGTCAACCGCACAACAAAGGAGGCGGAATGGAACACGAGCCGGTAGTGGAAAGATTTTTACGCTATGTGGGAGTGAGCTCGCAGTCGCGCGAAAGCGTGCCTGACAGCGATATCGCCCCGACTTCACCAGGACAAATGGAACTGGCGCGAATGCTCAAAAATGAGCTGGAAGAACTTTTTAGAAAAAACAACGTTCAGGCGCAAATTGATCTGCGATCGAATGCGCTCCTTGTCTGCCTGATTCCGGCGACTGAAGGATTTGAAAAAGCTCCTGTGCTGTGGTTGTCGGCGCACTTGGACACCTATGAAACCGGCTCGCCGGACATTCGACCCCAATTTCACGATTACGAATCAGGCGACATTACGCTTGCGCCCGGCGTGGTAATCACCGCTAAAGAGCTCCAGATGTTTGAACACGAAACAATCATCACGAGCGACGGCACGAGCGTGCTCGGCGCTGATGACAAAGCCGGACTAGCCGGCATCATGGAGGCAATTGAACTGACGCATGGGTTTTCGATCGAACACGGCGAAATCATCCTGGTCTTTTTCCCGGATGAAGAACTTGGCCGATTCAAGGCAAAACAATTGCCATCCGACTTGCTGGAAAAAAAAGGTATTTTCCTGACCGTTGACGGCTGCGCCATGGGCGAAGTGGATATCGGCTGTTACAGCGGCCGCAAAGTCACTGTCACGTTTGAAGGCAGAGACGCCCATCCGGGACCCGACGGTCACAAGATTGCGTCCGCGATTTACGCGGCAACTTCATTTGTCGAACTGCTGGCAAAAAAACCCGCTCCCTGGAACAAGGACGCGGACGGCGGCTATGTCTTTTCCACCGCGATTCAAGGTTCAACGGAAAAATGTGTTGTCACCTGCATTCCAAGAGCGTTCAAAGACAACGATTCGCTGAAAAAGGTTGAGGAGCTGGAAGCTCTAGCCGAAACTGCTACGAGAATCTGGCCGGGCACCAAATTCTCTTGCGAGGTTGAACACACCTATACCTCTACCAAGGACGCAATTGACGCCAATCCCTGGTGCCTTGAGCCGATTACTAAGGCGATTGAAAAAACCACCGGCAAAAAGCCGATTTTGCAAGAAGTTCCTGCGGGCACTGACGGCGCCATGCTCAATCTGGTTTTCCCGAGCATTCCCTCGCCGAACATTGGAACCGGCGCGCACAACATTCACCAACTGACTGAATTCATTTGCGCGGAAGATCTTTGCACGCTTCAGCAGATTCTCTGCGACATCATCGGAAACGTGGCACGAATCACATAGAAGCAGAAAAACAGGCTTGCGAACAAGCCTGTTTTATAATTACAAAAAAAGTGGGTCATGCGGACCCACCTATGCTAGATGCTAGCTCTTGTGTTGAATGTCGATCTTGAATTCCTCGTGCAGTGGCAGGCTCTTCATGATTTCCCGCGCCACTTCTTCGGGGTCTTCATATATCCCCAGAAATTCGTCGAAACTATCAATCCTCGCGCCCATCAGGCGCATTCCGTGAATTGTGATCCCGCCGGCTCCGGCCCAGGTGAGAACGGTCGGCCGGCTGATTGAAATCTGGACCAATCTGTCGCACACGAATTCCTTGCTCGGCCGACGATCGAAAAAGAAATGCATTTGCAACATCACTGTCTTGGTTTTCTTGAAAATCTTGAAACGCCAGTCTTTCTGATAGTTGGTGTTGACAATGCCGCTCAGGCCACACAAAACCCAAATCCACATGCCAACGATCAGCGCCCAGCTCCCCCAATACGCGAACGCTTCTTTCTCGCTGATACGCTTCACTGCATTGTCATCATGATGCCGTGAATACCAGGAAGAATCAACCGTGACTTCTTCTGCCCACAGCCCGCTTTCAGTTTTTGTTCCTTCGACGTAATCAGTATGACAGGGAAACCCATGTCTTGCAGGGAAGCTGTTGTTCCAGCAATTCGCAATGATAAGCAAAATGAACGGAAAAGCAATTCCCCAAAAAAGCTTTGTCATGAACTGAAACTTTACCGCGCCCCACGACGACTTGGCCGCATAAAAATCCGCAGTGTTCTTGTGTTCCAACGCCATGGCTTCCTCCTCTTTGGTTTGTGAAAGACCGCCAACTCCAAATATCAATCTGATAAGAGCTTATCACGTGACCTTGAATATGTCAAGTCCAAAAAAAAAGTAGACTACTAAAATTACACACAAAACACCCATTTAATCAAAAACAAGCTTGCATATCATCCTGTTTTATAATATAATCTAAGTGTAATTACTAGAATTATGTTTGAAAAAAAAGAATTAAATGTATTAAGTTTTGGATTGGCATGCGGCATCACATTTGGCGTTTATCTCTTGCTGATCGGGATGATCGCCTGGATATTTAACTGGGGCACAACCGTTGTCCAGTTCGTCGGCAGTTTTTATTACGGATTTGCGCCGACTTTTGTCGGAAGTTTACTCGGCGGATTGTGGGCGTTTATTGACGCCTTTATCGGCGGAGTAATTTTCGCTTGGCTGTATAACTTTTTTTCACGATTAATAAAAAAATGAAATAAAAAAAGCCGCTCTTGAGCGGTTCTTTTTTTATTTTTAATTATTCTGGTTTTTCAAAATCATAATACGTAAGGATCAATCGATTTGACTTGCCGGTCCGGAAAACTTCGACAGTCGCGACTTTTTCATTCTTGGAAAACGCCGTGAAAATTGAACTGCTATCGCGATTTGCTTGGTCGGAGATCCAACCGCCGTTTATCAGATTTTTTTCATAAAAATTAACAATGTCGTCAAAAGCCGCAGAAACTTCAAATTCAGCGCTGTAAACATTTTCATTTTCAACTCCGGAATCAACAGCTACGGCCGTAGCAATTATCGGCAAAGTTTGCAGGAGCGGTTCCGATACGCTCACACCGGGAGGAGTCCCTATCTGCGGCTGACACAGAGAACCTGATTCTGGCTTAGAATCGGCCAATTGATCTTTTTGTTTTATTTCACCTTTGTTATTATCAATATAATAAAAAGCAAAAGTCAGAGTAACAAAGATAATTACCAATAAACAGAAAATAATCAATATAATTTTTGAAAGTTTGCTGTTTAATTTATTCATATGAATATATATTAGCATTTTTTTTTAATGAAGTAAAACCTAACTTTACATTTTATTTTTGATATTGTAAGGTTATATATTCATAATGATCATTGACAATCGGCAAAAGGAGGCCGCATGCGCAAAAAGACCAAAGACGGCAAAGACAATGGTGGCGACAAACGAGAAACAAGACCTGATGCGCCAATTGCCAGAAGAGCTGACCTGGGAGAATTGCTGATTCGCCAGCAATTTGTTTCGATCGAACAGCTGGATGAAGCCAAACGCGCAGTTGCTGAAAGCGGCGGATCTCTGCGTCGAGTGCTAAATGACCTCGGTCTTGTCAGCGAGTATAATGTAGTTAAAATGATGTCTGAAGTTTTCGGCGTGCCATCGCTTGATAATCTTGATGGAATTGAAATTCCGGCTGAAGTGCTCAAAATGGTTCCCAAAAAACTGGCCTTGAAACACAAAATCATTCCCGTTGCAAAAACAGGAGACACACTCACCCTGGCAATGAGCGATCCTTCCGACCTCTACGCAATGGACGATATCAAAATTCTCACCCATTTCAAAGTTGAAGCAGTTGTTACCTCCGAGCAAGCAATTGAAACTGCACTCAAGGGGTTCTACGGAGAAGACACGCTGACTGATATTCTCGAGGATTTCACAGATGAGGAAATCCAAGTTCTTCAGTCGGAAGAAACTGTTGACGCCAAAGCGCTGGAACAATTTTCCAAGGACGCCAATATCATCCGGCTCGTCAACCTGATCCTGGTTGATGCTGTGCGCAAAGGCGCCTCTGATGTCCACCTTGAATCATTTGAAAAACATTTTCGTGTACGTTATCGAATTGATGGCGTCCTTGTGGAAGTAATGCAACCGGAACAAAAGATCAGCAAAGCGGTTGTCGCCAGAATCAAAATTATGAGCGAACTCGACATTGCAGAAAAGCGCCTACCACAGGACGGCAGAATCAAGCTGGTACTCGGGAAAAACAAGGAAGTTGATTTCCGCGTTTCTGTGCTACCCTGTTTGCACGGTGAAAACGTCGTACTGCGAATCCTCGACAAATCAGCCCTTCAGGTTGATATGTCCAAACTAGGCTTCGAGCCTGACCAGCTGGCGGCATTTCATGACGCAGTGAAACGACCATGGGGCATGGTTCTTGTTACCGGCCCGACCGGGTCCGGCAAAACCACCACGCTCTACAGCGCGCTAGTAAAGCTCAACCTCATTACCGATAAAATTCTCACTGCCGAAGATCCGGTTGAAATGAGTATAGACGGAATCAATCAGGTGCATATCAATGACGGGATCGGCCTGACCTTTGCCGCCGCCCTTCGCTCTTTTCTGCGACAAGATCCTGACGTGATCATGGTCGGAGAAATACGCGATTTTGAAACAGCGGAAATCGCGGTCAAAGCGGCACTTACCGGCCACCTGGTGCTGTCGACATTGCATACCAATGACGCCCCCTCGACCATCAATCGTCTTTTGAACATGGGGATAGAACCTTTTTTGGTCACTTCTTCAATTAATCTGATTGCCGCTCAAAGACTAACCAGAAAAATCTGCACTGCCTGCAAAGTCCCGCAAATCGTGCCACCGCAGGCGCTGATTGATCTCGGTATTTCGGCTGAGCAAGCGGCGGAAGCAAAACTATTTCACGGTGAAGGATGCAAAGCATGCAACAACACCGGCTATCGCGGCCGAATTGGCCTTTTCGAGATCATGCCGCTTTCAGACGAACTGGGCGAATGCGTAATTCAGGGTTATTCTGCCATGGAACTGCGGCGCGAAGCCAAGCGTCTCGGCATGCGGACAATGCGTGAAGTGGGCATTGCCAAAATGCTAGCGGGAATAATCACGCTGGAAGAACTACTACGAGTCACCATGTAAAATACGCTCCAAGAGCGTTTAAAAAGAAAAACCGCCAAACTCTGTTCAGGCGGTTTTGTTGTTGCCCGGAAATCATTTACCAATAACTAAATCCGTATAAACTCGCTCAAAGCTTTTCGGCACGCCGCCTCTTTGTCTTTTTTCGAATTCTTCGAGGTCAATCATCCGCACTCCCCGTTTATCAAATATATCAAGCGTCACAGAAATCGTGTACCAGAGCAGTTGCAAGTCTTCTGCTGATTTTGGTTCCCAGCCAAGAAAGAATGGTAAAGAACAATCCATACAGACTGCTGCCGGCAGGTTCGGGCCGAGAAAACCATCGCCCTGAAAAAAGCAGAAAACCGGATGACCGATTTCCAGAGGCTGAAAATTATTCTTTTGCAAATAATATTTTAGCCGGCGATAGAACTGCTTACCGAATTCCCTATCGCGAAAAACCAAATTCAAATATGGATTTGCGCCGTCAGGATGACCGGAACAGCAATTCAATGTCAGAATTGGCAAATCCAGCATCCGGGCAATCAGCGATCCGATTGGTGGATCAGTGAGTTGGATTACTTTTTCTTTGTCAAAACCAACTGACGAAAGAAACAATTGCCAAATTTCTGTTTTGTCCTTTGGCCTTTGTTCGAGTTCGACTTGTCTTGCTCTCTGCCAATCAATCAACAACACTTCAAACGGAACTCGCGGCCGCTTGCTCTTTTCAAAGCCAAACTCTTGCCGCAATACGTCATACATTGTTATAAACATTTTTCCCTCCAAACCTGTTTATGCCAGATCAATCGATTAAATTTACTATATATATAGAGATTTGTCAACAATTATTCAGATGCTAAAATATTTAACAATTATTTACAAATTGCATCCAATAAAACCGGATCAACTTCATTTCGTTCAGTTACTTGCAGAAATTCATTCTGACTGGCGGCCTGATGCAAGGCAAATTTTGCGCCTGTGTTTCCCGCCCAGGCGCGCCTGGCAATTCCGTTTAACACATCCCAGGGAATCATTTTTTCAAGTCTGGCGAGGGCGCCCGATGTGCCATCCAAAACCAGGCCAAAGCCTCCATTGATTACACGGCCCCAGCCGACTCCGCCGCCATTGTGAATAGACACCCAGGTCGCGCCACGAAATGAATCGCCAATAACATTTTGAATAGCCATATCAGCCGTAAACATAGAACCGTCGTGAATATTCGCGGTTTCGCGAAACGGCGAATCTGTGCCTGAAACATCATGATGATCGCGACCAATAACAATCGGAGCGGAAATTTCACCGCTGGCAATAGCGCTGTTAAAAGCCTTGGCCAGTTTAATCCGACCCTCGCTATTTGAATACAAAATTCTTGCCTGCGAGCCGACAACCAGTTTATTTTGTTCCGCCTGACTTATCCACCGGAGATTGTCAGCTATTTGCTGTTTAATTTCCAACGGAACCTCCTCCAACATTTGCTGAAAAATTTTAATTGCTATTTGATCAGTTTTCCGCAAGTCTTCTTCTCTACCGCTAGTGCACACCCAGCGAAATGGCCCAAAGCCATAATCAAAACACATCGGCCCCATTATGTCTTCAACATATGAAGGATATTTGAAACTGCTGTCTGATTTTAATATGTCAGCGCCGGCATCCTTGGCCTGTACCAGAAAAGCATTGCCGTAATCCCAAAAATGCATCCCACGATTAACCATTATATCGATTGCCCTGACTTGCCTTTTCAAAGACTCACGAACCATTTGCTTGAACCCTTCGGTATCTGACGTCATCATTTGATTTGCTTCATCATAACTAAGGCCAGCCGGATAATAACCGCCGGAAAACGGTGCGTGCAAAGAAGTTTGGTCAGAGCCAAGATCAACTTTAATGTTTGACTCAGCCAATTTTTCCCACAGATCAACAATGTTACCGGAATAGCCGATTGACACAGCTTGTTTCTGTTCCACTGCCTGCCTGATTCTTTCAATTAGTTTATCCAGATCTGATTCTGCTTCATCTAGCCAGCCTTGCTCCAGTCTTTTATTAATTGCCGTTTGATTGATCTCGGCAATTACGCCAACCGCTCCGGCAATCACCGAGGCCTTTGCCTGCGCTCCGCTCATTCCACCGAGACCGGAAGTAACAAAAAGTTTTCCAGCTAATCCTTGTTCTGCGCCAAGCCCGAGATACAGTCGTCCGGCATTTAAAAGTGTAATCATCGTGCCGTGCACAATGCCTTGCGGTCCAATATACATCCAGCTGCCGGCTGTCATTTGTCCGTACATTGTAACGCCCTGAGCGGCCATTTTATTATAATCATCTTCAGAACTATAGTTCGGAACGACCATGCCGTTTGTTATGACGGCGCGCGGCGCATTTAAACTCGAAGGGAAAAGTCCCATTGGATGGCCGGAATACATTACCAATGTCTGCTCATCAGTCATTTCCGATAAATATTTCATTGTTAATAAATATTGCGCCCAATTCTGAAAAACAGTGCCGGTGCCTCCGTATGTGATTAATTCATATGGGTGCTGGGCAACGCGCTTGTCCAGATTATTTTGAATCATATGCATCATAGCGGCTGCCTGCACACATTTTGCTGGATACTCATCGATTGGACGGGCTTTCATTTCATACGTAGGTCGGAAGCGGTACATGTAAATCCGGCCGCGTGTTCTCAATTCCTCGGCGAATTCAGGAGCAAGCTCAGCATGCATGGAGGACGGAAAATAGCGCAATGCATTTTTTAGAGCTAATTTAGACTCCACATCATTTAATTTCAACTCTCTTTTTGGCGCTCTACCGACCACTTCTTCCGGTGGCATGGATGGAATTTCGTTAGGAATTCCCTGTTGAATTTGAGCTTGAAAATCCATAAAATTATCATTATTTTTTATTAATCACATATTAGCAATAATAACATTTTCAGTCAAAACAAGATTAACTATTAAATTAAATTATATTGACATCAAAAATTAGCCTTGCTATAATTATATTGTAATATATGAAACTAAACAGAACTATAATTTCATTGAATTGGTGCTGGACTTTGCAGACATATTCGCAAAGTCACAGTTTTGCTTTGGCCTAATACACATTCTCTCTTCCAGCCATCAAGACTCCTCTCGGACTTTGCGAGAGGTGTTTTTAATTTGTGTTGATGGCTGAATATTTTTTTCAAAAAAATGCATAGCCTTCAGCACGAAATCCGTGCTGACTTGTTCTTTCCAAACCAAAAAGAGGCGCTATGAAAACATTTGGCATTGAACGCGAACGCTTTATTATGAACTCGCTGGGACAAATTGTTCCGAAAATTGGGATCTTACTGCCAGCAGTGCACAAACTCGCCGGGGAAAACAGCTTGCCGGAAAGCTTATTTACTCACGAACTCTTTGCCGGTCAGATTGAGGACAGAACTTTGCCTTGCCGCAATCTGAAAGAACTGAGAAGCGCGTTAATTACTAATGATCAGATAATGTCAGACGTAGCCAGCCAGCTCGGCTTGACGTTTGATTATTCTGAATTTATGGAAACAAGCAGAATAACAGCACTAGAAGTAAACCCGTTTGATTCTCGGCATCAAGAAATCTGGCAAGCTATTTCTCCGGAAAGAAAAATCGCCGCGTCTATTGTCGCGGCTGTTCATGTTCATATTTCTGCGGATGAAGATGAGGCAGTAAAGCTGATTAATTTTTGCCGCGAGAATGTCATCGATGCGCTTATTGCTATTGGCGACCACTCGAACCGCATGAGAATCAACGCCTACAGATCTATGGCTGAAACAACGGGCGTGCCACAGGTATTTGCCTCCTTTGCGGACATAATGAGTTACATCAACGCCAAAGGCGGAGAAAAAAATGTTTGGGATTTGGTCAGGTACAAACCCTCGACTAAAACAATTGAATTCAGAATGTTTGGCGCTACATCAAACGTTGACGAGGTTCTCGAATATGTTAAGGTTTGTCTTAACTTATTCGAAATCTAATTCAAAAGGGATTTATTGACATCAATAAATCCCTTTTTATTTCAAAAACTATTTATAAAACAATTCGGCAAGCGAATAATCCATAATTCACCAACCACAGGTGCGCGATTATAATTTTCGTCAAAACAAGCCCAAGCTCAAATACTTTTCAATCCTATCCGGCATTAAAACAACAATATTTCCGGAATTAATTTGCTTGGCAATTTTTAAAGCCATGTACATTGCCGCTCCGCTACTCAAGCCGACCAAAAGCCCTTCTTTGACCGCTAATTGCTTCACAACTTTGAAAGCCTGCTCCAAATCAACTTCAACTTTCTCATCAATTTGCGATTGATTATAAATCTTCGGCATAATTGATTTTTGCAAATTTTTCAATCCGGGAACTCCTTTTATATAGGCAGATTCAACCCCGACAATTTTAATTTTTCGATTATATTTTTTCAGTTTTCTGCTTATCCCCATTAAAGTTCCCGAAGTTCCGATTCCGGCCACAAAAATTGTAATCTTCGGCACCTCGCGAATAATCTCCTTTGCTGTTCCTTCAAAATGCGCCTTTGAATTATTTCGATTATCAAACTGGTTTGGCATCCAATAAAGCTCTGGATGTTTATTAAACATTTTCCTGGCCGTTTGAATTGCGCCGTCTGTTCTTAATCCTGCGGGCGTTTCAGTTATTTGCGCGCCAAGTAACTTTAGAATTTGCTTTCTTTCTCTGCTCGCGCCGGCTGACATTACAATTTTTGTTTTATAACCTTTGACGGCGGCAACCAGAGCCAAGCCAATTCCCGTATTACCGGATGTTGCTTCGAGAATTATTTTATCCGCAGTTAATTCACCGGACTTTTCAGCCTGTTCAATCATAAAAATTGCGGCTCGGTCTTTCACTGAACCACCAGGATTTTGGCCTTCCAGCTTAGCGAAAACATTTACTTTCTTATTCGAATTCAACTTATTGATTTTCACAATCGGCGTATTGCCAATTGTTTGTAGAATGTTTTTATATATCATATTTATAAATTAGTTAATAAAAAAATCTCGGTTTCCCGAGAGTCAAAAGTGATATTTTTTTTAAAATCAACAACCTGCTCTCGAGAAATATATAGCGAGAGAGCAAGTACAAGTATTCAATTTCGTAATTAATCTTATCATATTATTAAATACTCACGAAGCATCTGCCTCAAAGTAGTTTTTCCTTTTTTGTTTTAAAATACCGCTCTCTTCTTTGAGCATCTTTCTTAGACAAAAACGCTTCATAATAAATTAACCCCAGCGGCAAACGTTTTGATGTTGAAATATTTTTCCTTTTTGATGTTCTAAAACCATTCTATTTAAATCCGCGGCTAGACCAACATAAAACTTTCCATCTCTTAAATTTTTTAAGCTATAAACATAAGAAAAATTCATACAACTATATTATAGCAGTGAACTATTCGTTCCTCAAGTTCACTGCATGAACCACTCACTTATTACTCTTGGGCTGCCATGAACCCGAACGAATGAAATGAGCGAGTGGTTCATGGCTCCGGGACCAGGACATCTCACTCGTCACTTCGCCTGCCTGCCGGCAGACAGATATACTCTTGTAAGAGCTTCCGCCACTCCAGCTCCCCTATTCGAGTCCTGATCTTCTATTGTAAAACACCCTTTGCTAAAAGCCAAGGCATGAAACAATTACTACTAAAATAACAATGACTTTCTTTTTCATAATCAATTTATGTGATTATAATTTTTTCAATCTCTTTTTATTCCTCTATTTCTTCTTTTTTTAGATACTTTCTCTGGCGTCTTTCAATCACTTTTTATAATATTCTTGATACAGACGTTTTTTTCATCTTTATGA
Source organism: uncultured Gammaproteobacteria bacterium (assembly GCA_964590105.1). Taxonomy (GTDB): domain Bacteria; phylum Patescibacteriota; class Patescibacteriia; order UBA11705; family JABHMO01; genus JABMRF01. Next base: position 221,884 of record CAZPYM010000001.1, on the reverse strand, counting down.
TCAATAATTTTATCGTGTGCCATATAATTTATATTAATTTTTGATCTTTAATTAATCTGATTAGTACTACAATAACGGCGATTACAAACAAGATGTGGATGAAGCCTCCAAGAGTGTAGGAAGTAACAAGTCCAAGCAACCACAAAATAATTAAAATGACAGCTATTGTCCACAACATATAATTAAAGTTAAGAATAAAGCCATACTCACTAGAAATTTATGGCGGGGATTGAATTCCAATCCCCATCGCCGTCACTCTGCTTTTAGAATTCTAATACCAATTGCTTGATACTGGAAACTTCTTTGGTAGAGCGAATCATTTTCGCAGGATGATTAAACCTGTGTCTTCACTTAATTGAGCTTAAGCGAAGGGGAGACGATGTCCTTTACTTCTTGGCATCCAATTGGTAGTCCGGAACCATCATTGAATCCGGTGGAGCAGGAGTTTTCAAAGAGGAGCCAATGGGAGTTAAACATCATTGGATAAGCATCTCCTCCCGCATAGCAAAGAGCGAAATCCTTTTGAAATTCCTCCATAGATTTGTACCCCGGATAGTTCTGTAAGAGGGTGACAACAAATGAATCACTGTCTTGGCTTTCTCCCTCATACCTAAAGACAAACTGTAGTTTGACGCCACCGATGTCGGTGTCGGTGAACGTTTTCACCAGCGCCTCGAAGTAGCCTGGTTCATACGTAGTTCCACACTCGTCGGCCATTGCCATCAACTTTTCGGCAGTAAAACCGAACGGAGCATCCACCATTGAGACTTCAACATCAACCCCCTCGGTTGAATAGTACAACGGTACGTTGTTGCCACATCCGTATACTTCTCCGCAATTGGTCAATTCCTCAACATCGCCAGCAACGTCACCAGCATCCCAATCAGCGTCGTTTTCAACGCCACAGCTGACACACAAGATGATTAATGCTACAAACACTAACATGTTCTTCATTTTCTACCCCTCTTTGCTTGATCTGTGGAAGAGCTCAATGAGCCCTTGAAGGAGCCTGGAAAATTCCAGCGCCTCTATAAAGGGCTCATTAAATTTTTTATTTAACTACTTTGGGCTGATAGGCGAAGAATAACTCACGTTAATTCATTTGAAACGAATCTGAAATTAGTTCAAAAATTTTACGAGTTTCTTCAGGGAAGTTTTTATTTGAATACGTTAAAACATATATCATCCCTTTACTCTCCTTAATTATATAATCTGGATTTTGTTCAAGCAGTTCTTCATAGCTAGCCCCTTTGCTAGAAAATTTTGTGATATTGACGGTATCAAAGCCTTTACTTTGTTCTGCTGGGCTTCTGAAGAAATATACTTTTTCAATAAGTAATGGGTCTGGTGCACCATTTACGCCTTGACTCCAATCCGCTGGATAATTAACAGAGTAATCACCAGAAGTGTTTGTAAAGATTTTCGTTCTGATTTGGCTAGCATCGTTTGATCCAGATATGATAGCCTCATTGGTTTCAATATTAAGTGTAAGGGCAAAAGTTTCGCTGACTTCCTTTACTTCTTTTTGAATATCAAAATATTTTTGATCCTCCATCCCTGGTTTGCCGGCACTGTCACCGGCACCTGAGTAATAGTAACTATGAGTTGAATCACTAGTGATTAATACCTGTGGATTGTCTACCACAAAAGGGGCGTCTACATCTTCATTCTTTAATACTTGAATTTTGATATAGCGCTGTGGATCCACCATGGATGTTAGCAAAAAGTTATGATAATCAATTTTTGAGCCCAGGCTGGCATTTTCCACCTCTTCTTTTATTTCTCCCCAATTTTTCGGAAAATTTAAAGTAAAACCGTATTTGGAATTCTCATACTTGCCACTAGACACCTCGACGCTTTTACTTTGGTGCCAATAATAAACTCCTCCACTAACGATGATTGCGGTAACTATTACAGCGAGAACGATTTTAAATGTGTTTGATTTCATAAGTTTAGAATTAGAAATTATTTTTTGCCTCTTCTTCTTTTGCCTCTTTCACCCCATATTACTGTCTAGACAAAGGGTACACCTTACACCTTACCATAGTGATTTGGGTAAATTTATAATGAATAAATTTCAAAGAATTTGGCCGCTACAAGATTTGTTTTTCATTAATTAAGCTTACTGGCCGCCTCTGGTGTCGAAACAGTTTTACCGATTAAGAAAAGTTTGGTAATACCCCAACCAATAAGCAAGTAAACGAACATCGCCAAAAGCGTAGTCCATTCAAACAAAGCGCCCTCTACTCGACTTGTACCAAACACACTGATGAATGGTACGGCGAATGGCATGGAAACTGTGTAAATGAAATTGGTAAATCCAGCCGCAACATTGGCGCCGAACAGCTTTAATAGGAAACGAAACATCAGTAAGATCTCAACAAGGCCAACAAGATACCAGACGATTTGAGTTCCGCGATATAAGGGCTTGGTGCTGGGTGAATTAGTTGAATCCATATGATTTATGGTTAATAATAAATATTATCTTTCATTTTTGACTTATAATACTTTTTGACCTTTGATCACTCTAATGAGTACGACGATAATAGCGATCACCAGCAGGAGATGGATAAAAGACCCTAAGACATGAAAGGCGACGAAACCGAGCAACCAAAGAACGATTAGAATTACAGCGATTGTCCACAACATATAGTTAAAGTTAATTATAATTTTATTTAACTGTTATTGAATTAAAAATCGCATCCAATTCACCTTCCGCAGTAGCGTCATCCTTGCTGTAATATATCCATATGTCATATTCATTTTCGCCGCTACCAACTGTCAATTGTTCTTTTGGGACCTCTTGATCAATTTGTTCTTGAGGTGCTCCCAGTTGAATACCTCCTTCTCCATAGTGGCCCTCTTTTGCCTGAAAAATTACAAGTTTTCTATTTTTTTCTTTTGTTAGATAGAGTACATATTCATTTGAATCGTCAATCTTATATCCATTGGAATATTTGAAAGAATATTTTTCAGACGAATAGGTTTCCAAGTCTGATTGCGCTGTCGTCTCAAAAGAAAAACTGTTTAGTATTTTTTCTATGCTCGAATAGTTTTTGTCTTCTGGATCGTAACTGATGACAAAAGTATATTTGTCATAGGGAACAAGTATAGAAATCATTGCTGGACCCCAATCACCAGTAAATTTTATTTTTGTTGCTGGTCGATCAGCGAAAGTAATTTCCTCACGACTTATCAAGTTTTTTCGTATATTTTTTTCAAGAGAAGATTTATTTACAACTATACTTAAATTGCCAAGATCCTCCCCGCCCTCTTCAAGCTTTACTTCGGAAATGAATACTGCTTCTGGCTGAGATTCTATGCTAGAGCCTTTGGTTATAAACCAATCGCGCGGATACTTAAATGAAAATTGGAACTGAGAACCAAGGAATGTTTTCCAGTCTGCAGTCCCATCAGCAACAGTGGTGGCAGTATTGTCACCAGCGCTTGTTTGATCATTCGTATCTTGCTTCGAACAACCGCCCCCCACCATTAATATAGCGGTAGCCATGGCCAGCAGTAATAAAGTTTTTTTCATAATTATTTTTTAATTAATTAAGTAAGTTATATAATTAAGTGAGTTATATTATTTCCAATCTCCAATTTTAGTGTACGCGCTGTCAAACTCACCAAATTGGAATAATGCGTTTTGATTCAAATCAATTTTGTATAATTTAAAATATTGGAGACCTTTACCGTTACTGTTCTTATCAAGCATTTGATTCAGTAATTATTTTAACAACATCCACACCGTCAATAATCACAACAGATGATGGCGATGGTAATTGTCCACACATTGTTTTTCTTTTCCGTAATGTTTTGGGTTAGTTGTCGTATTTACCTTTGTCGCAACTTTTGTTGTAACAATTTTTACTCCCGTTCTAATAATAGCGCTAACAACCATTTGATTATTTCTTTCAGTATAAGCCAAATTATCTTCATTAATATCGACTTTTGTACAGCCAGCACCAACCATTAAAACCGAAAAACGACAGCGAGCAGAATCAGAGCATTTTTTTCATAATATTTTATTTATTTAATCCGTGACTTGTAAGCCAATTTAATTGTTTTAAGTATGGCAGGAACGAACGGATTATCTTGTTTAATTTTTGGAAAAATTCTTTTTCCATCCCGCACTTTTTGGAGCAGGTTGCTATTCACTAAAACTTTGATATGTTGTGATGTCAGAGGCAGAGAGATGTCCAGGATCTCGGCGATGGCACTTACAGAAAGCTTTGGCTGCTCCACAAGGACGCGAAAAATTCGGTAGCGATTAACATCACCCAATACCTTAAATGTCGCCGCCATGCTTTTGTCGGCTGTGGTCAACATTTTGCGGTTTTTTTGAATTTCTTTTTTGCTAAGCATCGTTATTGATTAAATAATTAAATACTTGTTTAACAGTTTAAGTATATATCATAATAGATTATCTGTCAATAGCAACAACAAAACACACACCAAGGGGTGTATTACTAAGGATACATATGACAGGAAACATCAAAAATACCAAGACCAAATACAAACCCTTGAAATTGAACTATCTGAACACACAAAAGCCGATTATAATAATCAAACTACTGTTGCCACAGTCATTTCTGTAGCTCGCAGAGCAAAGACTATTTTTGAAAAAAGTTCTGAAATTGCTAAAAAAAGAACATTTTTAAATTATATACTTCAAAACCCAACAGTAACAGGTAAAGTTCTTACCTTTCAACTCAAAAAACCCTTTGATTTAGTGCTAAATCTCGCAAACACACAAACAAAAACAGCCGCCAATTCTGATGGCTGTCCTGTTTGGCTCCGGGACCAGGGCTTCCCTCGCTTTAACTCGGGATAAACTTCTCGCCGCCGCTCGCGAGTGGCGGGATCTCGCCCTGGTCTTTTTATATCTAAATTTATTTTTTATGGCTCCGGGACCAGGGCTCGAACCTGGAACTTCGCGTTAACAGCGCGATGTTATACCAATTTTACTATCCCGAAACAATTAAAAAAACCGGCTCGCGCCGGCCAACTGTTTTATTTTAACTAAAACACTCAACCAACGCTTGGGCGGTTATTATTATTACAATTGGTTGTTTGAGTGAATTTTTTCATACAAAATTATAATAGCACACTAAACCAATCATGTCAAATTTTAACTCTGTGAAAAGCAAGAAGTGACATTTAAATATTATGATTACATAAAATAATATCAATAAATCGACGCAGAGGCTTTATACTTTTTCCAATTATTTAAGCAATTTTACGTTATCGTGACTTATTTTAGCCAAATTTGATGTGGTCTTATTGACATGCCCTAATTTTTATGATATTATATTCAGTTCTAGATCCAGACACCATATAGTTCGATTTGAATCACAAACAAGAAGGAGAAAACATGCAAGTACTTTCAGACATACTTCGTTCATTGATGATTTTCGTCGCCACCGCGTTCCCGCCCATGGTCGGGATGTTGGCAACGAAGCTCTGCAACCGGCTCTCGTCGTATCCCGATGAAAAAGGTGGCTTCAGAACTGATGTCGCAATTTGTGCCCTGGGCATCCTCCGGCAAGGCGGAATTGAGGAATTCGAGCACTGGATTGCTCGGTATCCCTTTGTTGAGCGCTGGCAAGGAATGTTCCACCCGCGCATGTTCAAAGTCCAGTTCACACAGGATCAGGGATGGCACATCCTGAATATCACTCACTGCGACAGAAAGTATGGGCGTGCCGTTATTCGCACGCTCTAACAAGGCCGGGTGGGCGGCGAGGTGATTACTCACCCGCCGTCCACCCAACTAATTCCTATTTTAAAAATAAATACTCCAAATTGAAGAGTATTTTTTGTTTGTCTCACTTAATAACAGCCGAAATAATTGAATTACATCTCGCAAAAACTTAAAGCCAATATTGTATAACGATATTCCATGTTTTATGTCTCGTGTTCCGTGCTCCGTGTTATGTGTAATGCGTCTAATCATCCATCACCTCCTCTTTTTTCTCCCGGATAAAACCAAATAAATCCTCAAAAACCTCAATCAGCAATTTAAACGGCGCTTCAATAATTAAATCCAAAAACATGGCCAGAACATTAATCTTGGAAAACTTACCCGACATCCAGCGCCCCATGCTGACAAAAGGCAGGGCGAAAAAATCAACAATGGAACCGATGATGCTCTCGCGTCTTTCAACAGCCAGCAAATCCTGAACCGGCCGGCGGATGCGCATGCCAAAAAAGCTCACCAAAGTCAGAAACAGAACAAATATTAAACTGCTAAAAAAATTAAAACCCCACTTGTACAGCACAGTAAATATCATCATTATCGAAAAAAGAAAGGTTAAACCGTAGATCAAATTAAAAATATAACGCGAAATTTTGCTCCGCCCATGAAAAGGCTTTAGCTCATACATCTTTCCCTCATTTTGCTTTAGCGCGATCTGACTAATTTCATTCACAATCTTCGTGGTGTTTTCCTTCTTCGGCATGCGGATAAGTATGGCGACTACAAACATCAAAAATGGCGGGAATAAAATATTTATTGCAACTGAAACATAATTAATCGCGCCGTTCAAATACCAATCCATAGGAAATTCGAGCGCCAAAGCTAAAACCATTTTAGTAAAAAACACGTAAATAATACTTCTAACCACACCGCGCCGCAGCTTTACCCGCACGCCCTTGTAACGTTTATGTACTTGTTTTTTTATTTCTTCTTCCAAAAGCTCGGCATCACCGAAAATCTGTTTTGCCTTTTTGGGTTCACTTTCCAAAATATCCTGAATTATCCAAAATATAATCGCCTTTTTCTGCAAAACTTTTTGCACCTGATTTTTCAGGGGATGAGCAATTTGCTTGTCTATTTCCGCCACAATCTTGCCAATATTATTGGCGATCTTTCCGATAGTAGCTTCATCCGCTTTTTTCCATTGAGGATAATAAAGCCCGAGTAACAATGTTCGGAGCATTGCCTCATCCCATTTAAACAACACGCGGTGACAGCATAAATATGCCTGCAGTTCTTTTTCCTGATCAGTAATATCCTGATTTTTGAACTTTATTCTAGGATTGTAAACCGAAAACATGGCATTGATCAGAGCTTTTTCTTTTTTCGGGGGAATAACGGCCAATTCTATTTCAACCGAACACATTTCCAAAAAATATTTCCATTGTTTTCTGGTCAATTTACCTTCTGACTCTTTAATCTTGGCCAGGAGAACATTGTATTTTTGGATAATGTCGTCTACAACCTTGACCATTTGCACTGGGACTTTATCTCTAATATAGCCGCCGCGAATCAATTCCTGCAATAATTGCTTTGGCAGATTTTCATGGTGATATTTATCCAATAAATAATTTTCCAAAATAACCTTTTCTAGCAATAGTTTTCTTTTTAAAATTCGGTAAATCGCGCTTTTGCGGATCAAATGCTCTTCCTGATAATCAATAGCATTGCGCACTTTTTCGTAAACAAAGGCCGCCTTGCCGATCACAGCATTAACTTTTAGAATTTCATCTATAGGCGTTCTGTACTCAGCTTCAAGGAAATTTTTTATTAACCTATCGGTAACCTTTGACATAAATAATTAAAATAAAGCTAATTGCTCGCTAACCATTGATTTGACGGGCAAACTATGTTATCTAAGCTTAAACTAATCCGTAATAATTATAACAGTATCCTGCCGGTTTTTCAAGCTGACCTTTTGCTGTTTTTACTTAATTTGAACCAACCAAGAACTTGCATCAGGTTTTATTTTACTAAAAAAACCCGATAGCCCTGCCTTACTCTTTCCTTTACCTTCATGCCGACATCATCGCCCTTTTTGGCTTTGTCAATTGGCTCTCGATCAATCTGCATAGATTCAATCACTTGCTCAAACTCGACCTCGCCTCCCTGAATTCTAATCTTGTCGCCCACTTTTAGCTTGCCTTCCAAATTCAGCACCGCCACGCCCAGGTTGTCAAAATAGTGAGTAATGCGTCCAATTTGTTTTTCTGACATATAATAAAATTATTCTAATTGTCTTAATTATTCTAATTAACCTAACTAAATTCCAATGACTTAATTATTCTATTTTCTGAATTTAGGATTTGGAGCTTAGACCTTATTTAGAATAATTAGGTGAATTAGGTTAATCAGAACAATTCATCGTTTATATAAAAAGCATAATAATTCCAAGTCCGATTAAAACCAAACCAATAACCAGCCGCATCCATTTCTTTTTTTCTTTTCGCCAGGCTTCGACTTTTTCAGGCGGCAGGCCATAGTAAACGGCCAGCAAAATAATCAGTAAAGGCAGAACAAAAATTAAATTATACAGCAACAAATAAAGCACTGCCTGCAACCAGGTGTTTTTATCAGCCAATAATGACAAAACAGCCAAATAAACTCCTCCGGTGCAGGGCAGTTCAAACAAAGCAACGAGCACGCCGAGAACAATTGCGGCCGGCAAAGTCGCTTTTTTAATATATTTTTGGATCAGGGCTTTTTTTGAATCCGGGATAGCCAGCGTCATTCCATTGCCGCTCCAAAACACATCTTTCAAATTAATTAAACCAAGAATTATGGCCAAAACCGCTGTAAAATAATAGAAATATTTTGTAACATGAACGCTTTGGATAAAACTAAGTAATCCGATTCCGGCCAAAAAATAAACCAGAAACACAATAAAAATATAAACCAACCCAATCGCCAGCATTTTATTTTTATTTTTCACGGCTATTAAATATAAAATCAAAAAAATCAAAACCGCGAAAGCGCATGGATTAATGGAATCAATTGCCGCCGATCCGACAATCAGAGGGATGGTGATGTTGTGCATAAAATAATAATAAATAACAAAATACAAATTATAAGACACAAACAAATTACAAACAATAAAGTAAAATTACAAAACACAAATCACAAACCGTCAAGCGCTCATCAAAAAAGACAAAGCATATTAACCTACTTGAACTTAATTTAAATTTGTCCCAATTCTCAATTACGAAGCAATCAATATCACCTTGACGACTATGCCGTCAAAATTATCAATTCCATATTTGTAATTTGTGATTTGCTTGTAATTCGTTATTTGTAATTTGTAATTTTCTTTCTATTCGCTGGCTTCCTGAAAACACGGAGCGCCTCCGGCAAACAATAAATCTTCGCACTCGCCCAGAGCTTCATTGAATGATTGTCCCGGAAATTCTCGTCCGTCGCCGCAAGAAATAACTTTCGGACAAACAGGACAACCGATTGAGATTGGATACGCTCTAATTATTTTTATTCCGTTAACCGCTACCGGGCACTTCACTAGATCTTCATCAAGTTTTTCCTGTTCCAATTGTTTTTGTTTTTCTTGTTCAAGCGCGCTTTCAATATCCATAATTTTTTTCCATTTGCTAAAAACATCATCGCCCGCTTCAACAACCGGCAAAATTTTTATTTTCAAAATCACCGGCTTGCCGAGTTGCTTTAATAAAATATTTTCCATGGCGCTTATTTGATCTTTGGTTATGCTTTCATTGGCATTGAGTGTCAGAGAGGCCGTCAGAATACCGTTTTGCTCAGATATTTGAAGCTCGGAAACTGAAACTTGCTCGAGCGATGACTGCACCACGCCCTTGATAATTTTATTATTTTTCACTGCTTCTGCTGTTTGCTTGGTGGTTAGAATTAGAGGGATGAAAATTATCACTAGAAAAAGCAAAGACCAACGGAATCCGCTTTTGCTTTTTTCATGTCCGATTTCACTGGTCGGAGAAAAATTTGAAATTAAAAATAAAATTGTAGCGGCAAAAGTAATAGCAATCAAATTCGACAAGAACAACAAGAGCGCTCCTGCCGCCGCGTCAAAATCGCCGCGGCCTATTGATAACCCAATTGTCGCAATTGGCGGCACAATCGCCGCGGCCATGACTACGCCGGCAATCGCCGAACCTATTTTCGGATAAGCAATTATAAATGCCCCGACAAATCCGGCAGCCAGACCGATCAAAAGTTCAAACAGTGTCGGACTGGTTCTCTGTAAAAATTCTTTATTTTCAATTACCAAATCAGGCACAATCAAGCCGAGTAAAATAGCCACCAGCAGAATTACTAGAGTACTCTTCAGTATTGTCCCGAGCGCTGTTTGCAATAATCTCGGCCGTCCCATGCAAACGCCGAGAGCCATGGCCAGGATCGGCCAGACCAGAGGCGCGATCAGCATGCCGCCGATAACCACAGCCGCCGAATCAATAATTATACCAAGCGTAATTATAATGCCGGCAAAAAGAGACATTATATAAAAATCAAAATCACCGGCCGCTCTTTCCTTGATCTGCTCGTAAACTTTTTTCTGCCTTTTTTGCGTGGCAAAAAAACTGCCAAAAATTCGCTTTTTAAGCACCTTAACCTCTTTTTTATTGTCCGCCAAGGGGAGTTGTCCGTCCTTGTTCATATGTATATCTGATATTATTATAGCAAACTTTTATTTAATTATAAACAGCCGCCCGGGAATTGATTTTAATCAAAATAATAGAACCCAAATTCGGAATTCTATTATTTAAAGAATTTTTTAGATCCAAAAGCCTTGATACAAAAAATACAAGCCGAGCAATATTGCAATCGCGCCCGCGAAATAAAAATAATTATTGTATTTGCATATCCATTTAAGCAATTTTGCTACGATTTCGCTGAAAAATAATATAAACAAACCCTTCAGCAAAACCAACCAGCCAACAACTGATATTACTATACGCCAAGAATCCTGCCAAACATTATGATTTAAAACGAGCAGTAATCCCAAGATAAGATTTAGCAGTCCGGCAAAATAAAGCAAAAGATCTTGCTTGGCAAATCCCTTGGCAATTGCCTCAAAGTAACGTCTCCTAGCTAACAACAAGACGCCAATGATAAAGAAAAATAAACCGAACAATTTTGCCAGCAAAAAACGATGTCATCATAGGTTTTTATTTTTATTTGTCTTGTAGATGTATTATAGCAAAAAATTTTAAAATAAAAAAATATGGGGCAAACACAATGCGTTTGCCCCGTTTCTGCCAGTCAAGGGCTAGCAGCGCGGATCGAAGTAGAATGGCGGCGGGAACGGCGGAGGATACGGATCGAAAATCGGCGGGTAAGGCGGCAGCGGCGGGAACGGCGACGGATACGGCTCGAAAATCGGCGGTGGCGACACCGGTACCGGCCACCACGGTTTCTGCTGATACGGATTGCGATCGCAGAATCGGCACTGCGATTGCGGCTCACCGTGCATACGCAACGGGCAGCCATCGCACGGCCCTTGCAGAAACATCTGTCGGTCAATGTCCATGACGATCCTCCTTTGTTAGAACTATTTCTCAAAGTGAATCCAAACTATTTGTTCCGGTTCACTATAGAGGAGAGAAAAAGAATGACCTGCTTCCCTCACTTTGCGAATGGACTTTTTCTGAGTTCTCTACTTAATGCCCGAGCGGCAGGATTCGATTGACGTTGGCCATGATATCCTGGGCTTCCTCGGCCCTGGAACGCACGCCTGCTCTGCGCAGAATGTCATGGGCAAATTCGTCTGCAGTCAGGTCGCCTGTGATACGACGAATGGCAGACGCTTGCTTGTCAAACATGCTTGCAGGCACTTCCGGCAAAGATTCCCAAATCTCTTCAACGAGAATAGTTCTCCCTGATGAAAATTCATATTGCCATCTGCTCATGCTATTCCTCCCTTCGGTAAAACTAATTTGTAGATAATTGAAAAGAACAACGCCTATCATTACAAATTACATATTGAGTAATTGGCAAGGATAGACGGGCAGCCAATGATGGCTGCCCTTGTTCATCTTACCAGTCGTGGTTCAGACGCTTGAACTGTCCGTCGACCTCGACCGTGGTGTGCGACCGACCGATGGCGTCGCCATCAGTGTTGAAACGGAAGGTGTCATGCACATTGACCCCATCTCCGGTGTCGAGCACGTCGGTCATGAAACTCTGCGGATCCCGCACCAGCTGGTTCCAACCCTGATCATTCTGTGCCATTTTCGTTCTCCTTTTGTAAGGTGCCTCTAGCCGGATCCAAACATCATTGTTTAGATTCGCCATAAAGGCGAGAACAAATTAGAATCAATCTGTTCTCGCATCATTAGAAAGACTACCAATCCATGAAGTCCGAATACGGGGTCGGGTCATAAGGCAGAAGCTTTACGCCCGGCGGAATATAACCGAAATCTACTGCAGGAGCTGCAAGCGACGGAAGTTCAGGCGATCTCACACAAGGAAAATGTGGCTCTCCTCCACCAATTGGCGGGGTATCAAACCACTTTTCCGTTGTTGGCGCTGAATGCGACGCGCCATAATACGTGGGTTTGTAAAACCAATCATTGTTGTTCATGTTTGCACCTCCATAAAAGTCAATGAGATTTATTCGCCCTTTCAAAAACTGAGTGGCATGATGCGATTGACGTTCGCCATGATCTGCTGAGCCTCTTCCGTCATGGTCAAGGCACCAGCGCGCCGGCGCACATCGAAAGCCAGCTCGTTCGCAGTCAGCTGACCCGCCCGAAAGCGGATACTGTCAGCTTCTCGATCAAACATGGTAATGGGTTTCTCCAACAACGGGGGCAGATAATCGTTGTACATAGCAATCCCTCCAATGTAATGAGCCTCTAGCCAAACCCAAACATTATTGTTTGGATTCGCCATAAAGGCGAGGACAGAGAGACTTGGCTGTCTGTCCTCACATAATTTCATTATTCTCCACGAGCTGGACCGCACGCGATACGATTGCCATTATTATCTTCCACGTGGTCGAGGTCACGTCCATAAACTTCCTTTCGGTAATGCCTATGGATATCCCCATAATTTCTGAAACCAGCACCACCACCAGTCCATTGCACCATGTCAGCCTCGACCTTCTCTTTGCTACCATTCTTTTTTACTACCGTGAAATTCGCCATGCTACCACCTCCAGGTTAACGATATTAACTATTGTCACTTGCATTTTAGTCGTCAAGATTTATGAAAGATACTGAAATTTTTATAAAAAATTTACTGCTCTTTGTCTATAATCCTCTTTTGCACCAAATCATCGCCCTCATATACATGCTCCACCACCTCCGCCACTTCCCCATCCTTGCTATAGGCAAAAATTCTTAATACCCGCCTTTGAGGTTTGTTTTTGTTTTTTCTGACTACCATATCTATACATTATTTACGGAAATCATCTGGCTTTTCAAGCCCCTGTTTATTCTTTCTGACTTAATTATAATTTTTTTGGCAAATGAAATATACTGAAATTCTTATGAAAACAAAAAAACGCTAAATTAAGCATCTTTGCATCCTCTTTATTTCAAATTTAATCAAAATCAAGTAAAATATAGGTATGGAAAACTTATCCCTGCCAATTTTAAGCCTTTTCATCCTGCTTGTCCCCTATTTACGGCGCCACTTTTTTAGTTCGCCAGAACAGAAGCCGGTGGAACGCCCGGGAGAACGGCAAAATTATTTTGATTTTATAAAAGGCCTGGCCATCCTGGCGGTCATCCTGATCCACGTTGAATATTTTTTTGTTTATTATTTTCCCGAACATTCAACATTTTCATTTTTCATCAATAATGTCAGCCGGTTTGCAGTCCCGGTTTTTTTCATTTGTTCAGGGATTCTTTTACAACAAAACATTCCGAATTGGAAAACGTTTTATTGGCGCAAAATTGTCAGGATTTTAATTCCGTACTTATTTGTCAGTTTGATGATATTGTCGGCGAGTGGCAAAGCGCCGGCTGACTTTCTCTACCTGATAATTTCCGGCAATACGCTTGTTCCCTATTATTTTATTATTGTTCTGATCCAATTCTATCTGATTTACCCATTACTTCTTGCCGTCAAAAATAATCGCTCACTGCTTTTCATTAGTTTTGCTGTTTCTCTAATTAGTCACTACATTCCAGGCTTGTGTTACGTCTATGACATTCCTCTGTTTTTTCCATTTTTATTTTTCTTTGTTTACGGGACCAAACACCAGAATTTTTTCATTCGTTTTGACCGTCAGAAAATCAAGCTGGTCTGGTGGCTCGCAGGTATTTTCCTATATTTATTAATTTTCTTTATCCAACCGTCCGGTTACTTTAACCATAGACTATTTTTCGGGCCGGTTATTCTTATTATTTTGTTTTATTTTAAAAACTTATTTACAAAACAAACTTTTATATTCAATTTTATTTGCCGGTTGGGTAAAATCAGCTTGTGGATATTCCTGATTCATTTCCCAATCGTCCAGGCATTTTTTTACAAGCTAAAAACCGCGCCAATCAATTTTTATGCTAAATTTATTCTGGTATTTATTATTTCGACGATTTTGAGCATTGCCGTTTCCTGGTTCTGCTCATGGATTTACAAAAAACTTCTTGGCTATTTTCCTAAAACAAAAAGATTGTCCGATTAAAGGCAATCTTTTTTATCTAACTTTATATTCGGTCAATAACTCCGATTTTTAAATTCCGTGGATTAAACTCCACAAAAAAGTTCATCAGTTTGCCGGTTATTTTTAGTCCCAAATCTTTTTTGGTTTTTTCTTTCAAAAGTTTTGACAATGGCGTAATTATTTTTCCCTGCAATTCATTTCGGTATTTGGAATAACCGGTTTCAGGAAGTTGTTTGTTTGTCAGAAGTTCACCCGGATGATTTAACAAAAATTCCAAAAGTTCCGCCGTTGCTTTTTGCGAGGGCAATTGTTTTGAAGAAATGCTTTCTCCGCGGATATAAATCTTATTTTCAATTAAATCCAAAAATAAATCAAAATCTTGTTTGATAATATCTTCATTTTTCTTAACCACTCGCTGATGACTGCTTCCAGCCTCCCAATCAAATAATTTAATTGAGTTCGGCTGGATATATTTTGAATATAACCCCGACTCGAGACATTGTTCCACGACGATAGCGTCACAATCCGTTCCGTCAATCCATGAAGCATAATCCAAACAAATATCCTTATTATAATTTTTTTGCAAATCTTCAATAACCTCCAGCAAGGCGCGTCGAAATTTTTGATATGGCGCCACCACCATTATGCCGCCGTCCAATTGCCCATAATTAAAAAACCTGGTTGCCACATCAGTACCGCCGGCAGTTTTTGCTGCGACTTTCACTATTTTATGTCTAATATGTTGAAGATTTAATGAATGTTCCTCGCTAAACAAACCGCGGGAACGAGCAATATCTTTTATTGCTTTAAACAGCTCCGCGAGAGATTCCTGTGATGCTCGCTGCTTATAAAGTAGCTGAATAGACTTTAATAATTTGAGAGAGATTATTGAATTGAGTTGCAAGTAACGCTGCCAAAATTGATCCTTTCCCTTGTTACATTCACTAAAAAAATCCGGAACGTGATCGGTCTTTTCTTTTCCAAGGTATTCTCCAAATGTTTTTTTTGCAAAATCAGCAAGATCATTAATAGCCGGGATAACATAATTGACCGTGTAATCAGTGCTGTCAGCAAACAATCTTCCAAATCCAGGATATATAAACGCTAAATCGAGGGGAAAGCACGCAGTCGGATTCAGATTAAACAATTTTTCCATACGAAAAATCCAGCTTTTCATTTTAAATACATAATCTGGATCTTTTTCCAAATTTAGCGGGGCGCCAGCGCCATCAAAATTTTCAATATCTCCTTGTCGCTTTTCCGTAAAAGAAATCACAGGATAATTTGATTTAACAAAAGCACATTTTACCGTATTCCCCGCAGAGCTTTTCCAACCGCAACAAACAATCATTTTCCAGCCGATATTTATAATGCCGTCCATTTTTTCAGACAACAAACTATCTTTAGTAAAAAACTTTTCACCCGGAATCAAAACCATTGAACTCGCTTCGGCCGGAGATACTTTCCCGAAATACAGATGGAGCAAAAGACTTAGATTAGCCGTTTCCGCAGCGACAGAATATCCATGAGATTCTGACATCTCGTCTAAAAAATGCAATCGAAATCCGGGAAAATCTCCCTGACCTTGAAAATCCTCTTTGATTATTTGTTGCAATATCTCGGGTAGGCGATCCCAGCCGGAAAATCTTTCCGTTGAATCAATAAAAGTTTGCTCTAACGGATTAAAAACCAGCATATCGCCGATTTCAATCGTGTTTTCCTTTTCTATTTTTTCGATGCCAACATAAGTCCTAATTGGCAACTTCTGATATATTGAAATTCCGCCAATTCTCCAGGCATGTGATCCGCACCAGTCAAACTGAATTGGCGCCGAAGTTACAAAATTGCATTTAGCGAAAAAATCCTGGTATACTTCAGGAAAATTTTTCTGCAATGACTGCGTATTCATCGTAATTCTATGTGCCATATAATTCAAAGAAAATAATTTCTAATAAAATTAGTTATTTTATATATTGTAACATAAGTACTATTTTTTGTCAGCTAAAATTAGTAAGTTTACAAAACCCATTACAATCACAGTTAGCAACAGCCAATTCAAATTTATATAATAAATAGCAAACCCGGGCATGACCAGCTCGAGCACGCCGAGAATGATCCAAAAGATAAACAAACTGGAAAATAAAGATTGTAAAATATTTTTCATTTTATTTGATTAAATTTATTTCGATTGAATCCAAAATAATTTTTTCTACGCTGGAATCTATTTCCGGGCCGGCTAAAGAAAACTTGATCTTGTTCCCGATGAGCTGCGCTTTGGCTAAGCTAAATTCCAAATCAGCCTCCTGAAATTGCTCACCCGTGGCCGGTAGTTTTTCAAAATAAAAACCCCAGTCATTGACATTCAGTTTTATTCCAAACTTGGTTTCCAGCGCGGGACTGCGGTAAACTATTTTAACTTTTGCTTTGGAAAACCTGCGCGGCGAATAAACATCAATATACACCGGCTCTGAATTTATAATCTGCATTCCGTCCGTCAAGGCAACTCTGCCGACCGGATAAAAATCGCTTATAAAACGCGGCTTTTCTGAAAAATCCCAAAAATATGTTACCTGTCCTGCGGGAGCCGCCTTTTGCCAGACCAAAAAAACAATTATGATTGCAAAAATAAGCCAAATCAATATTTTAACTGTAAATAAAAAATTTTTTTCGCTGATTTTCATTTTTGTAAATTAGTGCTAGAATTTAAACATGAGCATTCAAACCAAAGCAGTCAAAATCATCCGCACGCTCGTATTTGCCGGAATCATTTTAGCAAATTTGAGCTTTATTCACAACGCGCTACTAGGAATAATTATCAGCGCGATTATTTTGTGTTTTTACGGCCAGAGACTTGGCGTAGTTTTATTTCCCAAAATGGAACGCTGGTTTCAGGTGCCTTTTGGCCTTCTCGTTTTTGTCGGAATTAATTCTATTATACTATGGATTTGCTTTTATGTGTATCTGATCAATACAGTCATTTTTTTGATTAGCCTTCTGGCCGTCTCTTTAGCAATTGAATTATATGGCCACAAATCCCCTTCTTCCCTTTCTCTGGCCAACACGCTTGTGGCAATTAAAACATTTATATTTGACTTGAAGCCGAAACTTTTTATTCTTGCCTATTTAATTTTGCTTGCTTTGAACTTCCGCCAGCTTTTTCTGGCGCGCACAGCTGATGCAATTTCTTCACCATGGAATATTGTGCCGAACAATTTTTTTATTTACTTTACTGTTGGGACCGCACTTCTGATTATTATTTTACTAAAAAACAAATGGTCGAATTTCTCGCTTTTCCTGCTTTGCCTTCACACACTGCTCATTTCTTCTGTTGCTTTAATAATTTACAAAATCGGCTATGGTTATGATCCTTTTTTGCATTTGGCCGCCATTAAAGAGATTGTGGCCAATGGAATAATTTTGCCAAAAACGTTTTATTATATCGGCGAATATTCAATTATTATTTTCTTGCACAATTTATTGCAAGTTTCCGTTGAGTTGATAAACAAAGCACTCCTGCCGATCAGCTTTTCAATATTTTTTCCGATTTCTGTTTACGCCGGCCTGACTCAAGGATTAAAACTTGAAAAAAAATATTCCTTTGCCGCTTGCTTGTCCGCGCTTGTCCTGCCGGCCACTTATTTCATCAATACTACGCCACAGGGGCTGACCAATCTTTTGTGCTTGGTTATTATTTTCCTAAGTTTTATTCCCCGCTCCGAAATGCCCAGATCTTTTCTACTGTTTTTGTCCGTCATCACCTGCGCCATTCATCCGCTTTTCGGAATTCCAATCCTACTTTTTGTTTTGTTTATAATCAGCCGGGATTTATTTAATAAAAAACTTATTCAACGCGGAGTTCAAGCTTTGCTGGTCATTGCCGGTCTCATTGTTTTTCCCGCTCTTTTTGTGCTGAACTCGGTTATTAACGGACTCAAGGTCAGCCTTTTAATTCCCAGCCCGTCAACGATATTTAATTTTAATTTTTTCATTTTTGATAAACAATTTAATTTTATTCAAGACTTGTTTTATGTTTATGGATTTAATTATAAATTAATTTTTTTAATCATCGCGCTGTTTAGCATTTGGTTAGTTTTCTATCAAAAGCAAGAAAAGGCCTTTTTGCCACATGTCATTATCGGCGCAATTCTGCTTGTTAACTTTGTCTTTACGAAAACGATTCTAAACTTTGAATTTGCCACTAATCAAAATCGCGATCAATATTTAAATCGAATTCTGGAGCTAGCGCTATATTTTCTTTTACCGATTGTGGTTTATTTATTTTACAAGCTCTTTGAATATGGGTTTCGTCAACGAGGACTCTGGACGTTCAAACTATTCTGCATTTTTATTTTAACGATCGGCCTAGTCATGAGTTTGTATTTTTCGTATCCAATAAAAGACAATTACAAAGACTCGCAGGAATATAATGTGACTAGCGCCGATATTGAAACGGTTCAGCTGATTGCCGGCGCAGCCGCGCAAAACTATGTTGTGCTGGCAAATCAAATGCTCGGCGCGGCCGCGATACGCGAGGCCGGGTTTAAACATTATTATAATAGTAATTTTTATTACTCGCTTCCCAATGGCACTAAAAATAACCTTTACCAGTTTTATGAAAAAATGGTTTTTGTGGAACCACGACGCGAATTTGTAGAGCAAGCCATGGAATTGACCGGGGTGAATGATTTATATTTCGTAGTTGCTGATTATTGGAGCAACTCGAAAAATATTATTGCCGAAACAAAACAAATCGCCGACGACTGGTATATAACTGATAATGGCGCGAATCACATATTTTACTTTGCGAAATAATTTTTTAAAAAAACGGGCCTGCTCGATGGCAGGACCCGTATTTTTTTTAGACTGTACGCTTGCTCTTTTGAGTAACAAAGATTACATCCGCAAACAACAAAAACACAAACAACATCCCGTTTGGCCGACCCGTATTTGAAGTCAAATATCCGTCTGTCTAATTGGATCTTGAATAATCGTCTGCTTTGTCTGGCGCGCTCGCCACTTAGCAAAACAACATCAAAAACTTCAGTAAAAAAAATTGCCGACATTTGGCATATTATCGGCAATGTTTTGCAGAATATTATTTTATTTCATCTTAAATACCAGACGAAGCCAATGAAGGAAATACATCCACCACGGTTAAACCCACAATATACCCCAAAACTGCAGTTAAACTGATAATTGCGACAATGATAATTCCGGCTTGAATATTTAACCAAAAATCGCTCCCTTTAATGACGTTTGTTTTACATTGCTTCCCGTTTGACTGATTTGAACTTCTTTTTTTCATAATGTTATTATAATTATTTAATTTCCTAGATTTATTATAACATACTTTATTTATAAAAAAAACCGCGGCTTATTATTTAATTGTCCCACTTGAATCCATTGCCAAAGTGTCCGAACTCAGCAGTATGTTCAAACTGCGGCTTGCGCAATTCAAGAAATTCAATAATACCTTTTGGCGATAAATCATAGCCTTCAACTTTTTCTTTGCGCCCGTCAATATCAACGACCGCCATGACCGGTTCGGCCACGCCGATCGAATAAGCCAAATGACACACCACTTCTCTGGCATTATTTTTTTTCAAATAATCAACTGCCACTTTTCTTGCCATATAGGCGGCTGAACGGTCGACCTTAGTTGAATCTTTGCCGGAAAATGCGCCGCCTCCGATCGGCACGCGAGGGCCGTAGTTATCCACAATCAATTTTCTACCGGTAACGCCGGTATCTGCTTCAAATCCGCCCTGCGACCAATCGCCCGCCGGATTAGCAAAAACTTGCAAATCATCTGTCGTTAATTTGCCTTCCAGCCAAGTTGCAATTAATTGCCTCAGATCATCGGCTTTGGCATGCTGAAAACTAGCAACCACAGTTTTGATTTTAGCATCTTCAAGAGTAATTTGCGTTTTTCCGTCAGTTTTATACTTGACAAACAAAACTTTGCACAAATCGCGCGAAAGTTTCACTTCAAGAGGAATGTATTCCGGCGTTTCAGCTGATGCATAGCCAACCATAATGCCCTGATCGCCGGCTCCGCCCGGATCAACACCGCGGGCAATGTCCGGCGATTGCTGGACAATATTAACACTGACCTGATACTGATCGCCGGCCACGCGCTTGGCGATTTTTTCCGCATCAAATATTGCGGTTGAAGTAATCTCGCCCGTAATGGTAATAACACCATGTCCTCCCATTGTTTCCACTGCCACCCGCGAATACGGATCATGGGTCAGACAAACATCCAGGATGGCGTCAGAAATCCTGTCACAAATTTTGTCCGGATGCATCGGGGACACTGATTCTGCTGTTTTAAGCATAGACTTAGTATAAATTATTAATAAAAAATCTCTTCCCAAATAAGAAGAGTTTTTGCATAGTAAAACAATGCTTATCTCCCCCAAATGGGCTAGAATTGACACCTTCTTGGATAATCCAAGGGTTGTCGGCAGGTCACGGGGCTAGATCCCTCGCTGCTCTCTTGATAACTATTATATTGTTCTTAATTAATTTTAATGATTTTAAAATAAAAAGGCAAATTACGCCTGTTGATAAATATGATACAAAACAATGGCTACTGCGCTACTTACACCGAGCGATTCAATTTTCCGGCTAATCTTTATTTTTATAATTTTATCTGAGATCTGAATTAATTCGCTATCAATACCGCGCGCTTCGCTACCAAAAACCAAACAAAGCTTTCCCTTTGCCCGCCAGCCAAACAATTCTTTTGCTCGCGAAGTCATTGAAGTTGCAATTATTTTTAAACCTTTGCTTTTCGCTTCAGCTAATAACTTTCTGCCGCTATCTTCAACAATATTCAATTCAAAAATTGAATTCTTGGCCGCCTGAATAGTTTTGGCGTTATAAATATCAACGCATTTTTCGTCAACGATAATATTTTTGAAGTCAAAGGCAACAGCTGATCGCAAAATCGCTCCCAGGTTTCCCGGATCAGCAACAGCATTCAAATAAATAATATTTTCAGTGAAATCAAGTTGCTGCTTCGGGATTTTATAAACCGCGCAAATACCGGCCGGTGTATCCAATTCAGAAAGTTCATTAAAAAGATTAGCCGGCAGAACAAAATATTCACTGGCCTTTTGTTTTTCAATTACAGCGCTGAATTCTTTTTCGTGGGCGTTAATAAATTCTTGAGTCACATAAAGCATTTCAAAAGCATATTTTCCGGCTAGCGCGTCCATAATTGTCTTTAAATTTTCAACCAGAAACAAACCATATTGCCGGCGATATTTTTTTTGCTGCAATTTTCTTAGCAATTTTATTTTTTCATTGTCCTTACTGTTTATTATCTTTTCTGTCATAATTGCCACTTTCTGTAATTTGTTATTTATTATTGTAATTTATTATTCAACTAGGCCATTTCCCTTAGCTTTCTAATTCTGTCCTCAATCGGCGGATGAGTGGAAAAAACATTTTTAATTTTTTGTCCTTGGAACGGATTGGAAATAAATAAATGCGCGGTTGCTTTTGAAGCGCGTTGCATAGGAATGTTTTCCTGTCGAATTTTCTCAAGGGCATTGGCCAATCCGGCTGGATAGCGGGTCAGGAGCGCGCCCGAAGCATCAGCCAGATATTCTCTTCTTCTGGAAATGGCAAATTTGATCAGCTGAGCAATTATCGGAGAGATAATTATAAAGATGAGCCCAATTATAAAAATTATTGGACCGCCGCCTTTGTTTTCCCGCGATCGGCCGCGTCCGCCAAAAAAACTCAACCGTAAAAAAATATCAGCCAAGATCGCGATTGTCCCGACCAGCACTGCGACCAGCATCATAAAACGAATATCAAAATTTTTAATATGTGAAAGTTCATGCGCCAGCACTCCTTCGAGTTCTTCATTTTCAAGTTTGGAAATCGCGCCGGTTGTGATTGCGATTGAAGAAAGCTCCGGTTTTCTGCCGGTAGCAAAAGCATTGATTGCCGCGTCTTCGATAATGTAGATCGCAGGCATTGGCGAGCCGGCTGTAATGCAGAGGTTTTCAACCAGATTGTAGACGTAAGGATTTTGCTCCTTACTAATCGGCTTGGCGCCGGTAGCGGCCAGAGCGATTTTGTCGCCTTTGAAATATGAAACAGCAGTCATTAATAATGAAACTGCGAGCGCAATTGTCAGGCCAACATAAGGCACGCCCTCAAAGCCGTAAAAATAATCAAAAGCATAGCCAACTCCAAGCAGGACGCCAAAAAATATTACAACCAAGAATACTGAATTTCTTTTGTTCGTGTCAATTTGCGAGTACATATGTAAATTATATTTATTGAATTAAGGCCGGACACGCCGGCCTTTTATTTACAAAATGAGTTGCCAATACTGAAAGAACAGGCCATTTGGCAATGGCGACTCAATTCCACTGTGAACAAAGCCGCATTTTTTCGCACTCTGGATTGTTCCAAAATTATCTGACCGATAACGCGCAATCACGACTGCCTTTTGCGAATTAATCTTTCGGCGCAGGCGACGAAAAACTTCTTGTCTTAACCTTGTCGCCAAACCGCGACCCTGAACCTTAGTGTCGGTGATAAGCAGATTTTCATAATATATTTCACTGCCAGCCAATTGGACAGCAAGGTCTTCACCTACAGTCGGGCCTAAATATTCCCCTAATTGTTTCCAGTCTGAAAAACGATTATAGCCGTGCGCAGCTACAATAACGCCATCTTTTATTAAAACATGACACAGAAAATCAGGTAACGCCGATCTCTCCTGGAATAAATTTTTTGTCTTCTCCAACGACCATGACATAAACCATGGTTTGCCCATAAAAGCGGCTTGGTAAAGTGCCAGTAAAGTCGGCACTTCCTTTCGCATTAGTAACCTAATCCTCATTTTCCCCTCCTTTTTCTTTTATATCCACCAAATTGCATCACACAATAATTGTTATAACAATATGTTCTACGATAACAAAATTTCTCATATTTTTATTTAGGCCTTTTCAGAAATCTAAAAATGAGCTCAACCTCTTTGATTCTTTTTATTTTCGGCTTTTAGAATTTCACTTTAACGTTTTCCCTTTCCCCTTCTTCCGCGGCAAAAAATTCATACTTTTTAAAGCCAAGTCCATTGGCAATCATATTGTTCGGGAAAACCTGGATTTTGGTATTGAAGTCGCGGACATTGCCATTGAAAAATCGGCGCGCGGCCTGAATTTTGTTTTCAGTGTCGCTCAGCTCGTCTTGAAGTTTGGCAAAGTTTGCTGAAGCTTTTAGATCCGGATAACTTTCCGCTACCGCAAACAAAGTTTTGAGCGCGCCACTAAGCATATTTTCCGCTTTGCCTTTGTCTTCCATTGAAGCGTTTTTGTCGTCGTGAACGCTCATCGCCGCTGTTCTCGCTTCAGTAACTTTTTGCAGGGTGCCGGCTTCGTGCTGCATGTAACCCTTGACTGTTTCCATTAGATTTGGAATCAGGTCATAGCGTCTTTTCAGCTGAACATCAACATCGGAGAAAGCTTCATCAACGCGATTTCTCAATTTAATTAATCCATTGTACACAGCCACCAGCCAAAAAATGATGATCAGGACGACTGCGATTACAATGTAGATGATTGTCGTTGGCATAATGTTTAATTTTCCTGCAAATTTGTTAAATTTTGCAAATTTTATTAATTATTAAAATCAGCTTAATTATATTACAATTGACAAGATTTGACAAGTAAAAAGCAAGCCGTCAAAAGCTTGCTTTGTGTCACGTAGCTCACCAGCCACGCCTTTTTTTCTGCGATTTTCGTCGATTACGCCGCGCCTGATCGCGATAAGCCCGTTCCCGCCTCACAACGCGAGCTTCCTGCTTATTGGGCACATGCTCGCGCTTTTTCAATTCAGCTTTGATGTCGTCATTGGAAATCGCGTGCCCGCCTGGAACCGGATAATACCGGCCTCGCTTTTCGCGCGCCGCTTGCAAATACTGCAAAAGAACTTTTGTTGGTAAACTCTTGAGATCGTACGGATCTGTCATGGCACTCCTCCCTATAAAGTGCGCAGTTACTAAATTTCATTCTTATTTTGCCTGCAAGTCTAGGCTTTGTCAACACCTAAATAATTTTTATTTTTCAATTCATCCGGCAAATACTGCTGTTTTTCATTGTAATCAAAGTCCGGACTGTACTTGTATTCTTTACCGTAACCCAACTCTTTCATAAGTTTGGTCGGCGCGTTTCGAATGTGCAGTGGCACCGGCAGATTGCCAAATTGTTCAATATCTTTTTGAACTTTTTGATAAGCTGAGTACAGCTGGTTAGACTTTGTGCATTTAGCCATATAAACAACCGCTTGCGCTATTGCCAAATTACATTCCGGCATTCCAAGAAAATGACAGGCTTGATACGCGGCTACCGCCTGCTCCAAGGCTCGAGAATTGGCCAGGCCGATATCCTCAGATGCAAACCGGACAATTCTTCTCGCGACGTAGAGAGGATCCTCGCCGGCCTCGAGCATTCGCGCCAGCCAATACAGCGCGGCATTGGCGTCCGAACCGCGCATTGCCTTGTGCAAGGCAGAAATTATATTGTAATGCTCGTCGCCGTTTTTGTCATACATTAAATGCGATTTTTGAAATGCCTGTTTAACAATTTCAGCTGTAATATTTTTGTCAATTGAACTCGCATATTCCAGAATATTCAGTGCGGTTCGCGCGTCGCCATTGCTCATCCCGGCAATCATCTCAATTACTTCTGAATTAATTTTTATGTTCAAATCCCCCAGCCCTTTTTCTTTGTCCTCAAGTGCTTGCTCAATTATTTTTTTAATTTGTTCGGCTGTTAATTGCTTCAAAACAAAAACCCGGCAACGAGACAACAGCGCCCCCCTCACTTCAAAACTCGGGTTTTCCGTGGTGGCGCCGATCAAAGTAACTGTGCCGCGTTCCACGATCGGCAAAAGATAATCTTGTTGCGATTTGCTCCAGCGGTGGATCTCGTCAATAAAAAGAATCGTGCTTTCACCCAGTCGGCCGGCCGCTTCAGCGCTACTGATAATTTCCCGCAGATCTTTCACTCCACTTGCGACCGCACTGATTCTAATAAAATTTGACTTGGTTGAATTGGCAATAATGTGGGCCAAGGTTGTTTTGCCGGTGCCGGGCGGACCCCAAAAAATCATGGACGGTACGCGGTCAGATTCAATCGCCTGCCGCAATAATGTTTTGTCTCCCACGATTTCTTCCTGACCCAAAAAAAAGTCCAGCGAGCTGGGCCGCATACGATCGGCGAGCGGTCTGATATTGAAAGGCTTTTCCATACAAACCAATATTAGCAATTATTCGCCTGTTTGACAATCAAAAAGCTCGACCATCCTCAGCCGAGCTTTTTAACTTTTAGTACTGAACGGTCGCGATCGCTAATTAGGAAGAGAGTTAACCAAGTTGACCAAGTTAATTAAGTTTGCGCCAAAGGCGCATCCACCTATGGCGGAAATTCAGTTAATCTAGTAGACCTCCTTTATCTTTTCCAACTTTTACCTTTTACCTTATAACGTTTAACTACTTAAAGCTCGCTCGAAACACTCCGTCAAAATTTTCCGGCGGCTTTTCCTGATACTCGCGAATCCGGGTCAAATACATTTCAATCGGCCGGTCATCAGGATATTTTTTTTGCAATTTTTCAAAGGCAGCTATTGCTTCCGGCCATTTTTGATTTAAATATAATTCAGTCGCCGCTTCAAATTCTTCAATCAAATCAGCAAATTGTTTTTTGTCTTCAACAAAACCCAGTACTTGATAAACTCTCACGCCGGTTTGCTTACCCTTGACAGCCACCGTGTCCAAATATCGAATAGCAAAACCTGCTTTTGCCGGCAATACGGTTTTTTCAGAAGCCAAAATACCAACACCGTAATATTTTGTTAAACTTTCGAGCCGCGAGGCCAGATTAACATCATCGCCAATGGCCGTATAATCAAATCGCTCCCGCGAACCCAGATTGCCGACAACTACTTCGCCGGAATTAAGGCCGATGCCAATTTCAATTTCCGGCTCGCCTCTTTGTTTCATTTTGATATTAAACAGCTTCAAACAGCGCTGCATTAAAATAGCTGTCCGTAATCCGTCCTGCCGGTGATTTTCATTGTCAAGCGGCGAATTCCAAAAAGCCATGATTGCGTCGCCGATAAATTTATCAACCACGCCACGAGTTTGCATTATTACGCCGGTCATTTCAGTCAAATAATCGTTCAGATAATTTACCAGCTCCTCTGGCTTCATTTTTTCGGACAAGCCGGTAAAACCGCGGATATCGGAAAATAAAATTGTCAGTTCCCGTCGCTCGCCACCAAGATTTAATTTTTCCGGGTGAGCGATCAATTCATCAACAACCTCTTTGGCAACGTATTGCGAAAAACCGGCGCGGATTTTTTTCTTTTCCTGCGATTCAAAAAGATACTTTACCAAATAACCAAAAGCGAAAATTATTATAATCAGCAAAAGCGGATATAAAATTGAAATCAAATATTCAAAAGCAAAAGCCAGCGCCACGCCGATTAAATATAAAACGATGAGGGCAATCAACAAAGGCAATGAATAATACCAATTTGTCCTAAAAACAATCAATCCACCCGCTATTCCGAGAACAACAAATAATATTAAATAATAAAAAATATTGTTAATTTCCCTGATAGTTTTCTGTTGCAAATAACCATCAATCAGATTGGCCTGCACTTCTACGCCGGACATAGCGCTGGTCCGCGTGGAAGCGGTATAAAATTCGTCATGCAAATCGCTCGCCACCGCGCCCACCAGAACAATTTTGTTGTTCAAGATTCCGGCGTCAAAATCACTCTGCATTACGTCGGCAAAAGAATAGTATTTGAATGTTTGCTCCGGGCCCAAGAATCTAATTCTGAACAAACCGTATTTATCAAAATCATACAAAGATGGAAACAGGTCGTTTTCCTCCTGCCAATAGCCGCCTTTTTGCAGGACGCCGACAAAAAACGGCGCAATATTCAAATCATTATATTTAACATAATTGGCTGTCCGCCTAATCTTGCCATCACTGTCAAGAACAAAATTCACATGGCCGACAAAAGCGCCTTGCCTAATCTCATTTATTGGCCATAAAACACTTTTGAATTTCGGCTTTTCATTCTCACTGACTATAATTTGTCCTTCCATAGGAAAGACCAGATTGTTATATTTGCCGAGCGTTTGAAGCAAAGCTTCATCCCCCTGGCCTCGTTCGCTAAATGTCACATCATAGCCGATCACTTTTGCGCCTGATTGTTCCAGCTTTTCAATCATGTCCGCGTGCTTGTCGCGCATCCACGGCCATTCGCCGTATTGCTGAATGGATTTATCGTCAATTCCGATAATTACAACCTGACCAGATAAATTTTCTTGAATAAATAGCTTATCCTGAAAAAGCGCGTCAAACAACGAAAACACACCAAAGTCCATCAATAAAAACACAATGCCGACGGCAAACGCGACAACTATCACGGCACTGAATGATTTTACTTTTTTACTTACCATAAACAATGGAAAAATTAATTCACCATTATCAAAACAGTAATTGTCAGATTGTCGCTAAACGATTGTCCATCTAAAGTTCTGTAAGTGCCTTTGATGTACGCCTTGCCGCCTCGGTCACTCGCAGAAAAAATATTTCCATTCAAACTGCCGGCGTACTCACCGGTCAGATCATCGGGCCCAAGCGACAAAACAGTATCCGCAGTAACATTTGAACTTGTTTTGTCACTATATTCGAGCAAAGCGTCTAGAACAGCTTGTCCGCCGGATGACAAATTCACTTTATCAGCGGAGATTTTTAAGCTGACCGGTTTAGCCGGTTCTGCCGGCGCTGTCTGATTTTCCACGGGTTCTTTCACTACCGGAGCGCTTTCTGGGGCTTTGGGCTGTTCGGTTTCCACAGTTGGCAGTACAGTTGCCGGCTCTGCAGGTTTGCTTGGCGCTTCAATATTAACTTTGATCTCTGGCTCCTCGATTTTCAAAGTGTCTGATTCAACCGGTAACTGTATTTTTGAATTAATATTTTGAGTCCTGGCGCCGACAAAATCTTTCTCAGCCACATTTAACATTTCACTAAAAAAGAATTCCCGCACTTGCTCATTTCGAGCCAGCTTATCAGTAAAATTCGCATCAAATGATTGCAGTCTGGCAAATGTCGGACAATTTTCTTTATTAATGCCAAACTCGCGCAAATGAGCGATTGCTTGGTCAATTTTGCCGGCATCAAACATTGCTTGCGCTTCGATGGCTCTCTTAGCATTTAATTTTTGTTGATATGAATCTTTATCAAGCGCAATAAAACCGCGAAGCCGCTCGCCGAATAATTTTAATCTAAACCATTTTGAGTCTGGTAAAACTTTTATTTTTTTCAAAATCAGCTGTCGATTGAATTCCACAAAATTTTTAAATTCCCTATTCATCATCATATTATTCAGTATCCAAGGATTTTCTCTTTGGCTGGTTTTCAGATCTAATACATTCGCGCTATTAATTTCAAATTTTTTATTTAATAAATCATATCTAAAAATCTGTCCAGTTTGCAGTGCCGCCAGAAACGCCTCGCTCGATTTTTCATAAATCGCGACTTCATTTTCATAAACAAACACCTCTACATAAGTGTCCGTCAGAGCCACGTTAAATGAAGTCCCGCGCACTGTGGCCACCACGTTGCCGGCCTCCACTTCAAAAGCCGCCTGTGGATGCAATAGCTCCATCAACCGAGCCCAAACCTGCCCTTTGATCAACTTCACTTTGACCTGGGTCAGGAGCGGCGAATTTTGGTCTATCATGCCCGCCGTAATTATCACTTCCGAATCCTCGTCCATCATTAGCTCCTGCGTGCCAAAAAATGAAATTCTGGCCACTGAATTATCTCCTGTTTTCACAATATCTCCCGCTACAGCCTGAATCTGGCTGTCAACCTCTTGAAAATCAATATCGCCTTGCCCGCGGTGCCAAACCTGGCCTTTTTCAACTATAACCTGAATGACCGGGTCCGGCATTTCAGCAGATCCCAGAATAAAATTCACAGCAAAGCCGAAAACAATTATAATTATTAAAATTACGGTCACTACGGAACCAATAACCTTTAATTTTTGCATAATAAAAAAGCATTATAAATTAACTTATTTCTAAATAAAGATTAACATAATCAGCCTAAAAAATCAATTCAATCAAACATAAAAAAACATAGCATACGCCATGATTTTTCATCGGTTTAAAATAAAGTCGCCATGAAAACAAACCTATCACATGGAATTTGTTTTCAGATGATAATATGGCGGACGGTTGCGATAGCGCCGTATAGCCATGCTGATAATATTCTCCAAAAAATCTTCATAACCCAGTCCCGACAAATCCGCGACCGAAGGGACACAATCTTTAATGTTAATGGATGGATTCGGATTTAATTCCAGTACATACGGATTGTCATCTTTGTCCACTCTGATTTCAACCCGTCCATAGTCGTGACAGCCTAGTATATTATATGTATCCAGCGCAATTTCAGTCATGAGCGTTTCCAATTTTTTACTAATATTTTTTGGCGGTCTTTGCACAACTATACCGAATTGATCCAATGAGTTCTCGCCGAATTTCATTTCATGGGTGTAAATATGCCAATCCCCCTGTTTCATGTTTTTAAATATTGACCTCGATAATGGCAAAACGCGCAGATCATCATCCTCGCTTCCAAGTATTGAGACATCATATTCGTCTCCTTCAATAAATTCTTCGATCAAGGCCGGACTGCCGATCTCAACAATGATTTTTTTTAATTGACGGTTTAATTCTTCTTTATTCGACACCACTGAATCATTATTAATGCCGATTGAATTATCCGTATTAGCGGGCTTGACGATCAGCGGGTATTTCAGATTGCTGTCGATTTCGTCGTCCAACTCATATGCAAAATCCCAGCGCGGGGTCGGCACTTTGTGATACGAAAGCAATTTTTTTACTCTAATCTTGTCAATGCATAAGCTCAAGGTAGAGGGATTTGATCCGGTATAAGGCACTCCCAAAATATCAAGCAAAGCTGCCGCATGCGGCTCGAGCAAGCTTGAATTGTTAATGCGCTCGCAAACATTAAAAACAATATCCACGTCACTATTCTTTAAATCATTAAATACTTTTTCAATTTGATTGAAATTGAAAAAAGTCGTGCGATATCCGCGTTCTTTCAGGGCCGCCTCGATATTGCGTCCGACTGACATCAATTCCTGTTCAACATTATTCTTTCCATCATTGTTTTCAAAAACATTACAGGCAATGCCGACGTGCAAATTTCGCTGATCCTCTTTTTTAATAACTCTGATTTTTTCAATTTTGACGCGATGAACAAGCAAATTGCCGTGAAGTTCGGCCTGAGAAAAACTATTTTTGCGAGAAGTTTTCCCGATGGAAGATTCCGGAGCAAATTTGGCCACTTCATACTGAATGTATTTAAGCGCCTGCTTTAAATTTTCTTGAGCGTCAAGCAAGCTGTAACCGGAAACCGTGATCCAGCCCAAATATTCATAGCCCTCCGGCGGAACCAATATCGCGTCTCCTATTCGTTTGAAAAAATGCACCTCTTCCAAAGATGGCAATTTGGATAATTCCGGCCGAATCTCCAATTTGGACAAAATGCCCGAGCAATCAGTCAAAAAATAAACTCCCGTCATGTACTTCTTTGGCATTTCAGGAATTTGAACCTTTGGAACA
Organism: uncultured Gammaproteobacteria bacterium; assembly: GCA_964590105.1. Classification (GTDB taxonomy): domain Bacteria; phylum Patescibacteriota; class Patescibacteriia; order UBA11705; family JABHMO01; genus JABMRF01. The sequence goes on along the minus strand of CAZPYM010000001.1, from coordinate 190,825 downwards.
AAATATCCCAAGGCCACCATGACCGCGGCGTCAATAAGATCAATTCCCCAAGCTCCTTTGACAAAAGAATGCACCTCGTCGCCGCCCATGCGCAAATTTATTTCAATTGGAACCGGCCCGGAGAGAGTTGACTTAGCTTCAAAATGGATAACGCCATTTTGCACGCCCATCTTTTCCAAAATTTCCTCCGCCGAGGAGATAAGGTCAAATTGAATCTTTTTTGAAAGCCCGGACGGAATCGATTGTCCAGTTTCGACAAAAAACGGCTCTTTTGTCTGATAATTGTCTGAAATCGAATAAAACTTTATTTTGCCGTTCTGCAAGACAATGTCCACGTCCACTTCGTCGCCGTCTATGTATTCCTCCACGAAAATATCCACGCCTTCGATAAGCGCACTTTCAATTTTGGATGAAATATTTTTCTTGATGTAATTGTAAGTGCTAAGCAAATCTTCCTGATTATCAACTCTCACAACATAAGCGCTGCTGGCTCCGTAAGCAGGCTTAATCACCAGGGGAAATTTGAAATCCGGCGGTAAATTTTGAATATCCGCCGCGCTTTTCAACAGAGCGTACTTTGGCGACGGCAGATTGTTCGAGCGGCAAAATTCGCGAAAAGCGAATTTATTTCTGATATTTTTTGCGATGGCGTAGGGCGTACCGATTAAATTGAATTTATCTATAATTTTCGCAGTCAACAAAACATCGTCTTCCCAAAAGGTCAGCGCACCGTCCAGCCGCTCTTGCGGATTATTGTTCAAAAAATCCTTGACTGCTCCGACCGCCTCGCGATAATTGGTATTATCAGCTATTATCCAACTATCAACATAGGCCTGAGCCCAATTTTTTTCGCCGTTAAGACAAATAATTTTTACGCCCAATTTTTTCAAGCGCTGCAATATGAATCGTTTTTTAATTGATCCGGAATTAACCAGCAGTATGGTTTTGCCACTGAAATCATTGCCATTCTTCATAAAAATTCTTTTAATTCGGTTTTAAAAATATTAGATAATTTTTTTTCATAACATCCGGGCACTGAGGCAAAAGCATGCAAAGAAAAAAACTTTTGACGCAAGGATTTTTCTCTTTTCTTCGCCTCAAACAAAAAATTTTTTACGAATAATTCCATCAAGTCGCCACGAATCCCCCGCCGATACGAGAGGAGAAACGCCAAAAGCTGTTCGTCGCGCACAGCCGGCGGTTTTTCATAAGCGCGAGGCATTTCTGTGGAAAAAAGCGCATATTGACGTAGATATTTTTTTTCAAAAAAATTTCTGTTAAAACCAATTTGTTTGGGGACGCCGCCAACAGCCACAAAATACAAATATGCTTTTGCGCACATGGGGCATTCATAGCACCACTTTTCACTGCCGCGCTTTTCCGGCGAGCAGGACATCAAATACTGGAGTAAATCAGGATACCGGTGATGCAAGATCCGCATTTCAGCTAAATTGTACAGCGGCTCCACCAAGCTCACCGATTGCAAATTGCCGCGCGTACAACGCATCAAATATTGATTAAGCTTTTTCGCGTAAACAACAGATTGATCAAAAGACGGAAAAGCCTTGTACCCATCGCGATTAATAAAATAATCAGAAAAATTAGCCTCATTGCCGAAAATAACATATTTGGCGCGATGATAATATGCCAGCGGCAAGAGCTCCAGCAAAAAAGCCAGCATGCCATTGGTATTGTCAAATTCTTTTATTTTTCGATTAAGAACTTTTGACATGAATATCTCGTCAGCATTGTCATACAAGTAGCTAATCTGAACGCTCTCTTTTTTAATAAAATCGCGAATAATTCGACGTTTGAACTTAGCTTCCACGCTGTTCAGATTTTCCATTTCACGGACAAAAACAAGACGACAATCAATACCCAATTCCTTTGCCAAGCCATATGACAGCAAGCTGTCTTTGCCAAAAGAAATTGCCAAAATCGCCCGATTCGCAAGTGTTTGCTTTTGAGGAATTAAGGGATATCGCCGCCTATCAACTGAATAACTTATTTTTTTTTTCTTGTCAGCCTGAAAAGCATTAATAAATTTTTTTGTTTTCTGGCCATTGGCGTCGGCGATCTTGCCAAAATCTTTGACTATGCCAAAATCAGCGAAATCAGCTAGGTCAGGGCGGGCAAATTGGTATTCCATGACAGGATCAACGCCAAAAGCCAGCTGACGCGTACGCGCGTAAACAAAATTATCCGCCAAAGTTTTTTTCAAGTTCAAATTAAGACCGGAAAATATTTCCGTATCATATCTGACGCCATATCTATTTTCTCCGCCAAAAACAATATTAAAGCCATTGCGCCGGACAAGTGAGTCAATTTTTATTTTCGATTGAAACCGTGACTGCTTTTTATTGTTTTTATTTTCTTTCATATTTGATAAACGCCCTCGAAGCCAGATCGCTAAACAGCAATAAAAAAAGCGCTTAATTCCAAGCCGCTATTTTGACCAAGATTGATCTTTCAAACTTCCTAAATGTCTTCCATGGGGAGGCAAAATTTCTCCTCCGAATAAGCTAATGTTTTTCATGTTGATTCCTGCGCCAAAAATTCTGCCCGGCGCCGGTGGTTGCATTGTTATTAATTTTCAACGCTATTCTATATCGCCAGTATAAAGCAAAATTAAAAAATATCAAGTAAAAATTTCTCTTGTGGATAACTCTAAATCATCAAAAGCAACACGACCGTCGTTAAAACCGCCAGCCAGCCGAGATTTATGAGCAATTGATGAAGAGCCGGCCGGATCTGTTTGTCAAAAATATAGTAAATAGGCAGGCCAAAAATCAGACTGCCGACAATCGCCGCCGACAAAACCAGGAGCATCAACATTGCGACGACAGTAAAAATTTGATTGTCATTGCCAAATGCCTTTTCGCCACTGTGCATGATAAAGGACACCAGCGCTACATAAACTAAAACGCCGAGCGCCAGCAGAAATCCGTGCAAAATTTGTTTTTTAATTTTCATAAAATTTTTAAATTACCTTGCGCTTCAGCGCGCGCTTCCGGCTGATTATTTCAGCCCGCTGTTTCGCACCCTAAAGGAAGCGTTACTTATTTGAATTATTTGCAAATATATTTTTCAGCAGAATCAATCTGCGATGCCGGATCTTTGTAATTGGCGTCCATGAAGATCTGCTTGCCAATTTTTTCCAAGCTCGCCCGGTCAATGGCGACCGGATCCATTGAAAATAAAACGCCCGCGTCCGGCGCAATGATTTCGCCGCAGTCTGATTCGCAGTCGCACAATTTGGAAATATTTTTCAAGATATTTATATAATAAGTTTTTAGCGGCAATTTGCTGATCACCGCGGCCGCCGCCTGCCCAAGCAAATCGTCAAACAGTGCGACTTGCGGCGCGAGACTCGGACAGTTCACTTCACAGATTGAACAGCCCCAGCAATCGTCAAGCAAAATTTTCGCTTTTCCTTCAACCATTTTTATTGCCTTGGACGGACATTGTTTGACGCACAGACCACAGCCATCGCACTCGCCGACCCATTTCGGTTTACCGAAAGTATGTTCTTCTCCTTTGGTTTTTTTTGTCACGCCGCCCATGGCCAAATTTTTAATGGCGCCGCCAAAGCCGGAACAATAATGTCCCTTAACATGAGAGATCACTAAAACGTTTTCCGCCTTGGCCAATTCTTTTATTACCTGCACAGTAAAATTCTTGGCCTTCACGTCAACGTAATCATTAGAAATAATAATCGGCGCCAACTTGGCATAACCGCGATCTTTCGCCACTTGTTCATATCCTTTAACCGAATTGCGCGGCGAATTGTAAGCAACCGGGCTATCAATAAAAATCGGTTCAAGTCCTCGTGCCTTTAGCCAATCAATTATAAAAGCGACATCAGCCGGAACTAAAGCCGCTTTATTGCCCGGCTCGCCAAAATGAACCTTAATCAAAATTTTTCCGGGCGAATCAAAAACTTGGGTCATCTCGCGCTCGGCTTCAGCCGGTATCTGATCAAATTTTTTTGAAGAGATTACACCTCTTTTTTCTTTGCTTCTAATCCGCATATTCTCTTAATTTGTATTTTATTTCACTAATCGCTAATTCACTAATCCACCAATCCGCCCTTCTCCTCTAGCTCCCCGCTTCTTTTTCCATTTTTTCCAAACGATCATAATAATCAAAAATTTCTTTTAAATGCGCCCAAGCGATTTTGCCGGTCGCGAAAGGATCGTCATTGGTAACATTTGTTTCAGAGTCAATCAATCCGTGTTCAAGTTCAATATCCATGCCCATGCGAAATTGTTCCAGATCATATTCCACTTTGGAAAAATCCAGACCGATTTTCTGTGCCACCGCAGCAGCTTCTTCAGAAGTAAAAGATTTTTTCATAAAAATAAGAATTAATTATTTATCACTATAATCTTATCACATCCGGGTCAAGTCGACAATTTTCCATTGACACAAACACTAAATCAGCTTAACATTTAACTATTGTACTTTTACATTTAACAAAAGGAGGCGCCCATGGAAAAATTCACCGTTGAAAACGGACGGCTATATGGCCATATAACGCTTGACAAAACTGAATTCAAAATCCGGATGCTAAGCAAGACAAGAATCAACTGGAAAACAATGAGCAAAAAACAAAAAATCAAATACGCCAAAGCATACCGGAAAGAATACGGCATTAGGACTTTTAGAGAACTGGAAACAGGCCCGCATAAAAATCCGGGAATGGCAACAGTTCTTCAGCGAGGGAAGCTAACCGCAATTGTCTTTGACCGACCGAAAACCAGGTCTGAACCGCTGGCCGGCAAGACATACAGAATTCCGCTCAATGTGGCCGGCCGCATCGCTTGGTCAAAAATGAGCAAAAGACAAACCATTGCTTATGCCAAAGCGTATTGTCTTGAATTCGGCATTACCGGCTCGGCCGCGCTTTGTAACGGCCCGCGCAGACACCAGGGATTGTACCGCAGACTACGGCAAAAAGTCTGGATCGCAGACGTATTTCCCCGCTCTGCGACAAAAACCCTCGAACTGAATGGAACAACGCACATTATTCCCGTACACAAAAACAGTATGGTAAACTGGGAACTAATTGACAACAAAAAGCTCGTAAGTTTTGCTCTTGATTATCTCGCTGAACACGGCATTGTTTCCAGGTCTCAGTTGAAGAGAAAATATCATTCACTGTACACAAAACTGCATGAAAGGAAAAAAATTGATGAAGTTCTGCCGCCACTGACAATTGTTCTGGCCGGCATTGAATTCCGAATGCCAAGGAATAGAGAAAAGATCAGTTGGAGACAACTGACCAATGACAAGGTTCTGGCCTATGCGCGGGCGTATCGCCTGGAATTCAATATCGCCACTCCGGCACAAATGTCCAAAAGGAAAAAAACTGACAAGGGCTTGTACAAATGCCTGCTCCGACGCGCACTGCACTATACGCTATTCGGACTGCCCAAAGAACGCCAGGAAACGCTTGGCGATGAAACGTTTGCTCTGCCGCTGACAACGAACGGCGACACTCACTGGAAAAAAATGAGCGACAAGCAAATTGAAAAATACGCGTTTGCCTACTGTAGGTATTATGTCATCAGCTATGGAAACCAGCTGCGCAAGCAAAACGAAGCTCTTCTCGTCATATTGTCGCGGCGCAAACTGCTTGCGAAGCTTTTGCCCGGACAACCCGTCAAAATAGTTGAGCTCGAAGGTCGGCGATTCGGACTTGCTTTTCGTGGCAAACAAATCCTGTGGGCAAACATGGATCGCCAAGTCCTGCAGATCTATGCGGCGCTCGTGTGCCGCGCAAAAAACATTGACGCAAATTCACTGCCTGCCGGACTATTGAACTGCGTCAGCTGTGGTGAAATCCGGTTATACATTCGCAAGCTTCCTGTTCTTGATCTGACTATTGCGGCTGAACTCCGCTTGCTGCATCACGTAAATGATAATTACGATATTCCGGAGGAGTTGCTCTGGGCCTACGGATTTGAACGCTATGAAGACAAAGCAATCCGGATGAAGGCAATCAGAAGAATTGTCCGACCTGAAACGGACTAAACGCAAAACCCCTGCTTAGCACAGCAGAGGGTTTTTTATTTTTAAATTTATCATCGCTAAAAAACAACTGCCAATGATTCTACTTTTTGGCGCCAAAAAGTAGCAAAAAGCGCCGGGGTTCCGAATTCGCGTGGGCGCAATTACTGTTCGCGGGAAAGGCATGGGCGAACTTCACCCCGGACCCCGTGGAATGCAAAGTATAATTGCATAAATCAAAAATTTAAAAACAAATAAAAAGTCCAAGCCAATAAACTTTCTAAAATAAAATCATTTTATTTTCCTAATCTAGCTGTCTGCGCTCGGCAAAATAATTGCAAAAGTCGCAGTCAGAATCAGCCTTGGGCAAAGTTTTCGAGGACAAACATTTGTACGCAGCAGTAATCGCGGGCACGACCCAATTATCAGAGCCTTTATAAGCAATCAAGGTTACTTCGAATTCCAATTTGGCGTCAAACGCTTTAACATCTTTTTTCCCATTAGCGTAGACAAAATAGCCAGTGCTGGAAACCGGAAATCCGTTCTGCCGCAGGAGCCACTGGTAAACTTCCATTTGCCGTTTGTAGCCGTCGTGCCAATCCTGATCCAGGGCGTCAATCTTGCCGTCTTTGGCCGTGGCTTTGTAATCAACCACAATTAACTCGCCTTTTTCATTAATCCAAATATCATCAACCGCGCCGGTAATAATAAAATTAGTCGGCTCGTGATGAAACTGCACGCCGATAAAATTTTCCCGCCATTTATCCAAATCACTGTGCGCAAAGGGAATCGCCTTCACTCCATACGCTTCCATCAGCGGATGCGCTTTGCCGCGGGCGCGGTGAATATCAAATTCTTTTTTCAGTAAATGATCAACCGCGGAATTCAAAGTAAAAGGATAACCCGGCGGCCGGCCAACGCCCAATTTGCGATCAAGATAAAAACAACGAGGGCAATCAATAAATAAATCTATTTTTGAACGCGAAAGTTTGAATGGTGCTTTTGATTTTGGATCAAAATAATTTTTTGATCTTTTGGCGGTGTAATATTTTGACATAAATTATCCACAGTTATTTTTGGTAAAATTATATTAAACTATATTGTTTTGTTGACATTTGATATAGTTAATGTATAATATAGACATCAAGACAAAAGGGTCCCGGCGATCGAAAGATCAAAGGCCCCCTTTTTTATTTAAATTTAATTCGGTGTTTTATATTTAACAAATAATCATAGTAAACTCTGGTTATTTTTTTGTACAACGAAGAAGCAAACTTTTTATTTGGAAACAAAACCTTTTCCAGCCTTTTTTCCTCAATTAAAAAATCAACTAACGCTTTATAATCTCCATCTCCGGAAACCAAAACTATTTTATCAAACAGCTCCTTTTTATACATTTTTTTCATTATTGAAAATATAATATCAGAATCAACATTTCCTTTTTTCTTGCCGAGCATTGCGGAATTGTGCTGACGAAAAATCAAAATAAAACCCGCATTTTGAATTTCTTCATATAAATTCTGATACTTTTCGTCAACAAAACCTAAAAAATAGTATGCTTTTTGCACGTGATATTTACGAAATAAATATTCTCGAAACTTTATCAAATCAACCTTCCATGCCGGTTCTTCCGAACCGGTGCCCAAATACAAATTCTGCCCATCGATGAAGGCTAAATTATTTTTTTTGCACTTGTTTTCCATATTTTACTATTTCCCACGCTTTTAGCCGTGTAGTATTTGCTCATGATAATATTGTCTTGAACTATGATTAATTATGATTATTTGATGGACTATGATTTTCGTAACTTTCTCATCAGCCTTTTAAATCCTAAACTTTTTGAGCCGAAATTCATCAGCAAACCGATTTCCAAGTCATAAGTTTCCAAATAATTAATGGCTTGCGCCAGATGCACATCTTCAAGTTGAATCACTGCTTTAATTTCAACCATTACCTTGTCTTCAACAAAAAAATCAACTCTTCTTGTTCCGATATCATGCCCTTTGTATTCAATTTGCATTTCTTGTTCTCTCACAAAGGACAGCCCTCGGCTTTGCAATTCAATTGCCAATGCCCGCTGATATATTACTTCTTGAAAACCATTGCCCAAAATCCCGTGAACTTCCATGGCCGCTCCGATTATCTTGGCAGTCAATTCCGAATATTTGTATTTTTCGTCAATAATATTATTCTCTTCAATCATTGTTTTTTCTTAAATCATTATTTTTCCTTAAATCATAGTATTCATTTAATCACATAAATCATAGTTCAAGACGCCCCTCACACTTGCACCAAATTCACACTACCTCCTTTATTAACAATAATCCCCGGCCTAATGCCCAAATCATTTTGCCAGCCGCCCCAGTTGTAAAACTCCAACTTGCTTTTCGCGCCGACAAGCGGCACGTGCGTGTGGCCGAAAACAAGAATGTCTGTGCTGCGATAATACTTTATGCGTTTTTGAAAATTATTCAGGATGCGAATTAAATCAAGATTTCCGAGTAGGCTGATCGCCCGGAATAATTTTTCATTGCCAAAAGTGAGAAGCAAGCGGTTGATTTTTTCTTCCAGATAAACAAATTTTCTGGTTAAAAACTCAAACCGACGACAATCCGTATCAAACTCATGGCCATGGATAATTTTCACTCTTTTATTGGTCGCGGAAATATATTTGAAAGTTTTGCGCACGCTAAAGCCAATCCGGCGCAAAGGGTCAATATCCGGATCATGATTGCCGCGCAAAAACACCACCCGGCCGCTAATGTTTTTTAGAAATGAAAACAACTTATTATATCTGGCGATTAATTCTTCAACTGAATTCCCGCGCCACGGATCAAACGTGTCGCCGCCAAAAACTACGAGCTCAGGTCGCCGGTTTTTTATTTCATCAACCAATTTTTCCTCATCATGAAAACCAACGTCGCCCAGATGCAGGTCGCCGGTAATCAAAACGTTTTTGTATTTTTTAACCATACTATAACAGTATAGCGAATTTACTCAAAAAAATCAAAGAATCTTATTTTTCGAATGGATTCTCCAGCCGAAAATCAGGAATCAGTAATTCACTGCTCCCCTGTTCCTGCGTCCAGCCATTGTTTAATCCGGCATTTGACAAAAAGTCGCTGGCGATTGAACATTCTTCTGAAGTTAAAGGTCTGTTGATCTCGCGAAACGCCTTCGCCCGCCAAGCCGGAAAGTATTGAAACATTAAACTGACGTGGACGTTGGAATTTATGGAAGAAATAATTTGAAAAACTTTTTCGCTGTTTTCAATGTTTGCCGGCAAAACCAAATGCCTGACAATTAAACCGCGACCGGCCAGCCCGCATTCATTAGTTTCCAAAAGTCCGACTTGTCGGAGCATTTCCTGAATTGCGGCCTCAGCTGTTTCAACATAATTTTTTATGCCTGAATATTTTTCCGCCAATTGATTGTCTCCGTATTTAAAATCCGGTAAGTAAATATCCACCAGTTCTTCAAGCTCTTTCAACATTTGAACAGGCTCATACGCATTTGAATTCCAAACGATAGGGATTGTCAAACCTTTTTTCTTGGCAATCATAATCGCCTTTTTAATTGCCGGCCACCAAATCGTTGGAGTTACAAGGTCAATACAAACAGAATTTTCTTTTTGCAACTGAAGCATTATTTCCGCTAACGCTTCAACTGAATATTTTTTCCCAAGGTTTTGTTGCGAGATCTGATAATTTTGACAATATACGCAATGCAAATTGCAACCGCTAAAAAAAATACACGCCGCTCCTTGCGATTCATTGCCAATGAGCGGCGGCTCTTCGCCAAAATGTTTGCCGTACCAGGCTATTTTTACAAAACCAGGCATATCAGGCGGTCGATAATAAAATTAAATCTGTATTTTTGAAAACAAATAACTGCCGATTATCAAAAAAATCATTGTAATAATTCCCAGAACCATAAAATCAAGTCCCATGCCTGAATTTACCAGCCCCATAAAAGCGTCGCGCATTCCGTCAATGCCGTAATACAAGGGATTTGCTTTCAATACTATTTGTAAAGCCGGCGGTAATCCGTCAGTCGGAAATAACGCACCCGACAAAAAGAAAATCGGCATAATAACAAAATTCATTATCAGTTGAAAACCCTGCATATCGCTGAGAAGCGAAGCAATGGCAGTGCCGAAAGCCGTAAAAAAAAGTGAAATCAATAACATGAAAATGAATGCCAGCGGCAGAGCAGCGACATTCGGTCGAAAACCAAGCGGCACTGTAACAATTAAAACTATGAATCCCTGAATAATGGCAACCGTTGCCCCGCCGAGAGTGCGGCCAATCATTATTTTTAATCGAGAAACCGGAGCGACTAAGGTTTCTTTTAAAAAACCAAATTGCTTATCCCAGATAATTTCTATGCCGGTAAAAACAGAAGTAAATAAAATACTCATGGCAATAATGCCGGGCGCCAGAAAAGTAATATAACTGCCCTCTCCCGCTTTTGCAAATACCGGGCCGAAACCAAAACCCAAAGCCACTAAAAATAAAAGCGGCTGGCCGATTGAGCCGACAATTCTGGCCTTTGAACGAATATACCGTTTTAATTGGCGAAGCCAAAGAATGTAAATAACGCCCATATTTTTTTATTTTGTTAATGCCGCGACCTAATCTGACGATGAAGGCGCATTTGGTCAATGCCGGAAGCTTCTTCGTCTCTTATAACATGCCCGGTTAATTCAATAAAAGCGTCTTCCAACGAATCCTGGCCAGCTTTTTTCTGGAGTTCTGCCGAAGTTCCCATGGCAATGATCTGACCATGATCAATAATGGCTATTTTCGTAGCCGCGCGATCAGCTTCCTCCATATAATGAGTTGTGAAGAAGACTGTAATGCCTTCGCTTTTATTTAAATCTTTTATATGCGACCAAATATGATTTCTGGTTTGCGGATCAAGCCCGAGCGTTGGTTCGTCAAGAAATAAAATTTTGGGATGATGCAGTAGGCCTCTCGCAATCTCCAGTCTTCTTCTCATGCCCCCGGAAAATTTTTTCACTTGTTCTTTTCTTCTTTCCCATAGTTCAACGATTTTTAAAAGCTGTTCAATCCTTTGTCGTCTAATTTTTTTCGGCACGTCATAGAGCACGCCGTGAAATTCCATATTTTCAAAAGCGGTCAGCTCATCATCCAGACTGGGATCCTGAAAAACAATGCCAAAACTGTGACGCGCCTTATTGGCATCTTTAACAGGATCAATGCCATTTAATAAAATTTCGCCCGCAGTTGGCCGAAGAAGCGTGGTTAGCATTTTAATGGTTGTGCTTTTTCCTGCGCCATTCGGACCAAGAAAGGCAAAAATTTCACCTTCCTTGATCTCAAAGCTAATATTATCAACAGCCACAAAATCTTTGAATTTTTTTGTTAAATTTTTTACCTGAATAATCATAGGTTATTTAAGATAAAATTATACAAAATCAATTGCCCAATATTTACATTTTATCTCTTACGCAACTTAATGTCAAAGATAATAATACATCCTTGATTATTCTAAAATTCCATGCTAAGCTTATAAACGTCCTGTTCAAAGGAGGGGTCATGATCCTAGCGGATATGCATGTTCATTCACATTTCTCAGATGGCGCTGATTCTCCACGCGAAGTGGTGAAAAAGGCAAAGCTGGCCGGTCTCACCGCCGTGTGTCTTGCTGACCACGACACGAGTTGGGGCATCCCGGAATTTTTGGACGCACTGCAAGAATTTGAAATGCTGGGTATTCCTGCGGTGGAAATAACGACTCAGTATAACGGCACAGTCATCCATATCCTCGGCTATGGGATGAACTTGTATCAAACAGAAATTATGGAAAACTCTGTCAATCTCAATTGGCGCGTGCATAATTCCCGTATTGAAAAAGCGCTGGAGAGCTATCGCCAAGCCGGAATAATGAACGTTTCGCTCGCCGAACTCAAGGAAAAAACCGGCTATCAAGGCCCATGTGCCATGAAGCTCTGGCTTCGCGATTACCGCATGCGTTTTCACGGTCTAACGCACGACCAAGCGGTGGCTGAGACCAGGAAAAATGGGATTGCTTATTTCAACTACGATAAGCACGAGCTACTAACAACGATCGACGCCGTCAAATTGATCAAAGCTCTTGGCGGACTATCGGTCTTTGCTCATCCTGGCGCAGTAATAAAAAAAATTGGTGAAGACGAATTCTTCAATATATTCTACAGACTGAGAAAATTCGGACTTAACGGATTGGAGGCATTCCATACCAGTAATACGCTGGATCAAACCAGCCTGCTCCTTTGGCTTGCCGGCAAGTCCAAACTCTTTATTACTGGCGGATCTGATTTTCACGGACGATTTCATCCAGAGCGTCAATTGGGCAAATTTGGAGTCAGCATGACGCACTTCACAAAGATGCAAAATCGTTTACACGCCTGAAAGGCAAACCAAAATCCCGCGGCTACACCGACGGGATTTTTTAATAAAGCAAAATTTTATTTTTTCTTAGCTTTGGCTTTTTTGGCCGGAGCTTTTTCTTTTTTAACTTCTGCCTTTACTGCTTTTTCTTTTACTTTTTCCTGCTTCGCTTCCTTGACTACTGGCTCTGATTTTGAATTTGAAGCTGACAAAATGTATAAAATCTTGTCCAGCTTTGCATTCAGCATGTCAATCTGCACCTTAGAAACACCACCCGCATTACCGCCGGCATTTCTGTCGCGTTCAGGTCTGCCTTGTCCGCCGCCAAAATCTCTTGGCTCGAAATTAGAACCAGCTCCGCCTTGCGCTTTGAAGCAATTGCTGCAAAAAACCGGTCTGGCGCCTGTCGGCCGAAACGGGACTTCGCAAGCCTGTCCGCACTCTTCGCAAACCGCCGGAAACATCTGTCTAGTACCGCCGCCACCGCCAAAACTTCTGCCACCGCCGCCGCCAAAACTTCTGCCACCACCACCAAAACTCTTATTACCCCGGTCATAACTTTTGCCGCCGCGGTCGCCGCCATACTTGTTAAACTGTCCCATAAATAATTTATGTTATTTAATTATACTTTAGAAAGCCTATCATAGCACAGGTCCGGCAAAACGTCAACTATGCGTTATTATAGTGAATCATTCGGTATAGACAGGCAAAAATCTCTATTTCTAGCTTTTACTTTTGTAACCAAAAGTAACAAAAGTTTTGGGGGTTATTGATTCGCGTCAGAGCATCTTTTTCGTGGTTCTGAGTCCCCCGCGCCATTATTCACAAGGTGGATATTGAATATAATGATGATGTTACTTCGTCGATAACCCATGGCCACTGACTCAGCAATTACCCCCAAACCCCCACCGTTTTAACAAGTCATAATCGTTAAAATTCCAGGGCAAACTTGATAAAAACAATGAAAATATTTAGCCCATGATTTTATATAAAGAAATAACAATATGTCTATATTATAGCTAAATCCCAGAGTTTCCACAATATCCCTAGGTAAAACCACTCATTTTTCCGGAATAACAGGTAGATTCTGGCTTACCAGGCACCCGAGTTAAACTTAAAACAAAGCACCACTCACTTTCCTAAAAAAACGAGTGGTGCCTGGCTCGGGGTCGTGGACGATGTTAGAACCGAAGTCATCCTTCATGTTAAAATTTTAAATCAAACTGAAAAATACTTTAGCCAAACATCAACCAGCCAGGTTTGAATATCAACATTAATCCGATCGCTAACATTATCAATCCGCCAACGAGGCGAGAAATTTTAGCATACTTGGTTGTAATTCCTGTCATTTCGAGTGTGATCATGGCAATAAAGAAAATAAAGAGATCATCCAACATGAAAAAGAAAATGTATATTAATATATAGAGGTAATATTGCCAACGAGCCATTTCATTTAACGCTAACACCTGTGTATATACCGCTGGTAAACCGGCTGAGCAAATAAGCTCAACTAAATTGACAGCAAAGGCTAAAATGATTATTCCCCCTATTGCTAACCACAGGCTATTTTGTTGAACTGCCAGCTTCATCTTATCAAAAGTTTTTTGTCTTTTTTCATCACCAGTCACTTTACATCCGCTATCTTTGTTAAATAGAAATTCTTTGATACTGTAACCTCCCCCCAAAAGGGCTAAAACGCCGATTAAGATTCTGACCCAAACAACAAAGCCTAAAAATAGTATTAAATTAAGCCAAGCGGCCATGAATAAAAAATAAACGGAAGCTGAAGTAACAATAAATACTGTTCCTAATGCCCACATTCTTTTTCTGTTTTTCATCCCCAACAACAAACTAATTAAAAATAAAAGTGTCCACATCGCACAAGGATTAAATCCATCCAATGCGCCCATGGCGATAGTCAGCACGGGTAGTGAAAAACTAGCGGCATTAATTTCTCCTAATAAAGGTAGTTTTACCATTTTTTTATTTTGCTCTGCTAAAACATTATCGCTTAACGGAGATTGAATTTCAGTTGTTTCCTTTCTAAGTTCAGTGCCCTCTGTTTTGTTTGTCATTGTCGGCATAACTTCTTTTGTTTCAACACCAACAACAGAAGCAACTGAATCTGGACATTTTTCTAATGAACATTCAGCAATTTTATTTTTTATCGCCGCTGAAGTCATGCCATTGGCGTAGCCGATAAAGTGCTGATCACTGATAACTAAAAAAGGGACACCGTCCACGCCGACCCCTAATTTATCGGACACCTGTTGCAAGAGAAGGGTGTTGGTTCTGTTGTTATAGATTTCGTATTCATAGATTTCTAGATTTGGATATTCGCTTTTCAATTCATGAAATAGGAATTGTCGTTCTTGAGCACAATGCGGACAGCCGTCACCATAAAAGAAGTAAGCATTGATCGGAAGGCTTTGAGCGTAGATAGGTTGAATCAAAAGAACAAGGGTGAGCAGTGATAATCCTAATATTTTTTTAATATCAAATTTCATAATCTATTTTTCCTTGTTTTGGTTGATGATTTCGATCAGTTTGTCTTTTTCTATTTCGCCGTCTAAACGCAAAAATTCATTGTCATTTTTATCTAAAAATATAAAAACAGGCAAGACATTAGTGATGTTATATTTTCCCACAATTTCTTTGTCTTGGTCAAAATCATGGTATTCTGTCTGGAGCCAAGAATTTTCTGTTTCTATTTCTTTCCATCTGGGCTTCATAACAAGGCATCCTGGGCACCAAACTGCCCCAAATTTTAGTACTTTCATACTTTTAGTGATTTATTAATTTTACTAAATACATAAGTAATATGCCCGTGATAAATATTATGAATGTGCCTATGGATTTTTTAAGGTTGGTTTCTTTTCTTATTTCTGGCATTAAATCAGAGGCGGCAATATAAACAAAGCCACCAGCCGCAAAGGGAAGGAGGTATGGTAATACATTATTCAAATGAGAAAAAAAGAAATATCCAACTATTCCGCCTAGCACTACAGTAAGAGCAACTAAATAATTAAGGATTAAGGCTTTTTTGCTTTTAAATCCCGCATGGATCAGTACACCGTAATCACCAATTTCTTGGGGGATTTCGTGAATAGCCACAGCTAATGTGGTTGCGATGCCTAAGCTTGGGTTAACCATGAATGTACTAGCGATTATCAACCCATCTATGAAATTATGGATGCTGTCGCCGATCAAATTCATGTGACCAAAAGTGTGAATCGGACAGTCAGCTTTATGGCAATGCCGCCAGTGGAGAAGTTTTTCTATCAAAAAGAAAACTACAAAAGAGACAAGGAAAATTCCGAACAATAGGTCTGCCCTTATTTGTTCTGAAGCCTCGGGCATTAAATGCAAAAAAGCTCCACCCATTAAGGCGCCGGCTGACAGAGAAACGAGGAACATTGTAATTTTTGTTAGGTTTTCTTTTTTTAGAAAAATAAACAGCACTGCCACCCAAACACATAGAGTAATAACGAAAGTCCCGCTAATTATCATTAATAATGTCAGCATACTAGTTATTGTGTTTAATAATTTTAATCGCCTTCCCGTTGGTGATAGCATCCGCGACCTTTTTGTAGGCGGAGTTAAGGATTCTTTGATAAGTACTAGTTGATGTTTTCATTTTTTCTGCCGCTAACTGTTGATCCATATCCTCTATATGACGAAGACGATAAGCCTCAATTTCTTCTAACGAAAGTTCTACTACTTTTAAATCCCGCATGGGAACCCCTTGTGGTTTAAAGTAGCTGATATTCGGTTTAAATTTTATCGCTTTACATAAGCATTGTTGTGGTCTTGACATAAAATTGATTACTTTGCCGTCCAGCCTCCGTCAACATAAATAACACTGCCTGTTACGTAGCTTGAGTCGTCGGAAGCAAGATAAACGGCTGCATTAGCAATGTCTTTTGTTTTTCCGACATAACCGAGTGGCGTCGAAGAAGTAACTAAATCATTAAATTCTTTTTGTTCTAAGAGATCTTTCGTCATGTTAGTCTCAATAAATCCGGGGGCGATGGCGTTTACCCGAATATGTAGCGAGGCAAGATCAAGTGCCCCCGCATGTGTGAGTTGAACTACGCCTCCTTTGGAGGCGCAATAAGCAATAGCTCCATTAAAGCCTACTTTTCCCAAAATAGAACTTAAATTTATAATTGATCCTTTAATTGCTAGATCTTTCATTGCTTTGGCAGCGGAACGCATACAATACATTGTCCCTGAAAGATTAATACTTATAGTTTTAGCCCAACTTTCGTCGGTTACATCTATAATACCGCCCAAACCACCAATCCCAGCATTGTTGACCATAATGTCGATTTTGCCAAAATGATTAACTGTTGCGCGTATTAAATTGTCTACCTCGTTGGAATTAGAAACATCACATTTTATAAATAAGGCTTTTCCACCAAATTCAGAAACGAAAGAATCGTCTCCATTGACATCAGAAAAAACCACAAGTGCACCTTCGCTGATAAATTTTTCAGCGATTGCTTTACCGATACCAGCGGCGGCACCGGTAATAATAGCTACTTTGTTTTTTAATTTCATATTTTACGTTGGCTTTTGTATTGAAACTTTATGATAAATTTGTTATTCTCCTTTATAAGAGAAGGCGCCCTAGCCCCTTTTATAAAGGGGCTAGTTCCTGTGCCTTCTTTTATTTTTGAACCGTTAGAGCTTCTTTCTCAGCCCTTATAACTTCTAACTCTTCTAGCAACATTTTTTCCTCGTTTTCTAAAGCGGACAACTCGTTTTTAGGAGCAATAAATCTCCTGCGACCTTGCCCGAAGCCTCCGCAACAGCCTCGGCCCAATCTATTCCCAGCTCCGCAGGGGCCCATTCCTCGTCCAGTGCCTGCACCTTGCCCGACAGGGCCGGTTCCATCCATTTTTGGCATACATTTGTATGGTTATGTTTTAATAACGATTAGCTATTCGACCTTTGGATATCTTTATAGTGAGTATATACCCATAATTATAATTTGTCAATTTTTAGAGGGGATTATTTATTTACAATATAACATCAATTGAAAACACTGGCTGTTGTATTAATTTGTAAGGTTATTCGTCAAAACAAAAGCGCTTCACTAAGTGTGAAGAGCTTTTGTTGGCTCGGGGTCGCGGACGATGTTAGAACTTGTATTGTGGAAAATTTACAGGTCTATTAAAAAAATAGCTGTAAATATTTTATATTTTCGGGATTAATCTTCTTTTAAAAATAGCTTGTATCCCTCAAAAACTTCTGACTTGTTATACTGAAATCTTTCAAAAATCTGAATACGAACTCGTTCTCGTAAATGTTCACGTTGTTTCTGTTCGTCTCCAATTTGCTTTAACCATTCTGGCGGTTTTTTGATAAATTCTTCCATCAGTTCCTCGTTTTCGGAAAATGCCTGTATGTCCATATAGAAAATATCCTCAATAGATTCTTCTTTCTCTTCTTCGTTGAGCGGAGACAACTGAATAAATTTTCCAATTTTTGATTTGTTCAAAATCAAAATCTGTTTATCAACCTTTCTGTGATATGTCTCGAAAACAGGAATTGATTTTCCATTGAAGTCATACCAGCCACCAAATCCCTTAACATCAAGTTGTTCAATATCCCTCTGCCACTTTGGCTTGAAGTTCTTTGAGTCTTCAAAAAATCGCCAAAATGCAATATTTGTAGCAAAAATTACTATATCGTCTGAATTTTCAATTTTTGCCAGCGTTGCCTCAAAATTTTCTTTAGAAATTTCCGTACAATTTTTTGCCATGTCATCAAGCAGATATGAATTTTCACCAGAAGCGAGATCACGACCATAGTTTTCACCACAACCAACATAGTGAACATGCCACTCGTCAAAGAATGATGCTTTATCGTCAACAATGTTTATTCCAAATCGATCTTTTTTATCGGTCTTCTCTTTTGTATTATCCTCGTATGCGTTGAAGTGTTTTGCAAAAATATCTCGCATATTTGCGCCCTCATAGAAAGTCTTCAATACTTCTTTTTTAAATTCCTGTACTCGCTTTTGTGAAATTGCTTGTTCTTTCTTAAGTTCCACTTCTTCTTGTTCCTGCACTTCTTTTGCTTTAGTGAGTAAAGCTTTTAGCAGATCAACTTTGTTTATAGAATTATCATTCAAAACAAAGTGCCAGTTTTTAGGGTTTGTTTTGATATCATCGAGAGTTTTCACTAAATCTCTTGTGCCTTCTGCTAAATAAGCCAAATCTCTTGAATGTGGTAATTCTATTTTTTCAATCTCTTCATTACTTTTTGCTGATAAAAGAGAAAGTGATCTAATCGCGTAAAATTTTTCCAACTTCTCGAGAATTTGTATTGAGTGTACTTGCCCCTCTCCTTTTTCGGACATTTCCCAATTATCCCACCCCCAAAAATCTTCCACTTCAAAACTATGCGTACGAGAAAATATATTTGTGAGTTCCTCTATTTTTGAGGGAGTGGAGTTCTGAATAACATTATAAAATTGTTTAACTACTTCCTCGTCTTTATTTTGAGCAAGTTTATAAAAAATCCAGCTGGCAAGACCAAATAGCATTTCATTCTTTTTGTTCTTAAGAAAATCTGCGATCTGCTCTGTTTTTTCGTTCTCATAACGATCTGTAATATCTAAATGTCTAAAAAGACCACTGGCTGTTGATAGGTATGTTTTAAAACTTTCAACATCTCTTTCGTCAAAAGAGTTTTTAAGCAATCCTTGGAATATTTTTAGGATCGCACATGCAAAATTACGCACCTCTTCTTCTGGATAATCTTCATCTTTTTTCAGTTTGGGCTCTAAGTAATAATCAGAAATTTCTTTTAGATAACGCCAAGATCTATCAAAAAGAAAAGTAGCCAATTCATCCTTTCCTGCTTTTTTCGCATTTACATGAGCTTGATATAGTCTAAATGGATAATATTGAAATTGTTGAAAAATCAAGTGGTCTTTATAATCAATGGCGTATCGTATTAAACGCACGGGAAGATAAGCAACTTCTTTAATGATTTCCTTGCTATCAGATTCAATGCCTCGCTCAAATATTTCCCGAATATCCTCACTTATCCATGCCACGGGTTTGAGTCCTCCGAAAAATATCTCCATAGACATATCGTGGGCTTGCTTTTCTGAAAAGCCTCCGCCGTATGGTTCCAAATATGAATAGAAATCCTCAATGAGCTTTGTATAATTATTTAAAACTTCACTTAGTTCATCACCTCTCTGATCCTTTACTAAATCCAAAGAAAGAAGTTTTAATTTTCTTATATCGTTTCGTGCATGCTCTAAATCAAAATCTAGCTTTGTTATTGTAAATGCTTTGCGTATAAGTTCTTTAACCTCGCCTGCAACTTCCTCATCTTTTAACAGATCATTTCGAACCCAAAGAAGCACATCATTTACTTCTTTAGTATCAGAAAAGAAGCGTGGCGATAAATAACAATAAGGATTTCTCGTTCTTGGATTAGATATTGTAGCTTGAGGGGCAGAACCCATTGTGGCTACTTCGTTTTCCATTGGAGCTTTCTCTTCAAGCTTTGTTAATAAATTTTTTAATGTTTTCAGGTTTAAGTTAGTAAATATACCCGACTTATTTGTTTTAATAGGTGTGTAGTTTTGTTTATTAACAGGAGAAAATGGGGTTATTTCAATAAACCCTTCATAATCCTTTGATAGATTGCGTAGTTGACTGTCGCCAATTAGCTTTGTAATTTCTAAATCTAAAACTTTCAGAAAACTATTATGTAAACTAGCAGAAAATATCTTTTTTTCTTCCTTCTTTAATTCAAAGTTATCAAAAATTAAGTGTAAGGCATTATATAAAGAATAAAGGGTAAAAATTCCTATTAAAAATACTGGAATAGTTGCCAAGATATTTACTGACCCCCAAGCGAAAATAAAGAAAAATAAAATCTCAGCTAGTAAAAGAGTGAAAAATCGAGTTCTGCGTAATATGACAAATCCTTTGTATGAACCTTCTTTATTTTTTTCTTTTGCGATCTCTTGAGCAAGAAAAAAAGCTAAACCAATAAGAACCGCACCTATACCAGCATGTATTGCGATTAAATTCTGATAATGGTTGCCGTCTGTTAGTGCGAATGGACTTCCTTGAAATGGATAAAGCCATTCCATAAATTCAATAAATTTTTCGTATGGGAAAAGTGTCTGGGCGTGCGTCAAAATCAAGAAAAAAATAAATAAAGCTACAACGATTGTGGCTTCCCAAAGAGAAAACCAAAGAGGTTTTGTGTCTTTATTAATAATTTTCTTTATACTTGGAGTTATCTTTTTTTCTGCTTGTACAGCCTTAAATAATGACTGCTCTCGCCGCCATTCGGTAACTCTTGCTAGTATTTTATTTTTTAAGGTCTCAAGCATTGAATTTTTATTTACCAGACTTTCGTCTATTACATTCTTTGCATAACATCTGACAATTTTTGTCTGTTGTTTTGCCACCCTCGTGCCAAGGTGTAATATGATCTGCTTCCATTTCTTCAATTTCAAATTTTTCTTTACATACTACGCAAACTCCTTTTTGTTTCTCAAATATTTTTTGTTTGGTAGCGTCTGAAAAGGCACGAATAGAAAGATATTTTTCATTGCGAGTTAAAATATATGGATAAATACCGCTCTTTTTTGTTACATCATCATCAAGTATTAATTTTTCTGTTTCTTCTTCAATTTCTTTCGTATTATATTTTTCGTCTTTGTAAGTGTTGTAAAGAGTACCCCACTCAACCCCTTTCATAAATTTCCTTTTTTTAGTAAAAGTTGTACTTACCCAAGTAATAACATCTTGAAAATATCTCCATAAAGCACTTGCGTTTTGATCGTGCTGGTGTTTTGACATGTAATTTTCAATTTTCCCATTAGAAATCCACTTAATAGCAGTTTCTAAATATTCTTGCCGAATTGGCGAGCCATTCAGATAATCGCTACCAATTCCATAAGCGGCACAACCATTTTTACTAAAATAGCGTTTAGCGTCAGATACCCACGAACCCGAATAAACCGCATTTCTCAATTCTTGATCGGTTAATCTTTCTCCAGCAATATTAATTATTTTAAACCATTCCAATTTTTCGCTATCAGTACCAGAGCAAAAATATATCGTCAATTCATAATTTAAAATTTGTTCTTTCTTATCTTTTGTTAAATTATGAAAAGCCAGTCCGTCCACCGAAAAATCGCCATTAACATACTGGCAAGCTGAAATTGTCCTTTGTTGTCCGTCTATTACTTCAAAATTTCCGTCTTCACGCACAGCCCAATACATTACATTTAGAGGAAAGTTTCTTGTGATAGTGTCAATAACGGCGTCTCTTTGTTTATCTTTATAAATAAACTCTCTTTGATAAGGCGGGCGAATATCAAGTTTGCCACCATAACCCACAACACCGTTTTCGTCGTTATCTTTAAAGCCGTTAGTTAATTCACTGACTGTAATTTTTTTAAGTTCTATTTTCATAATTTTATTTATTAACTTTCTTATTTTTTATAATAATTCGTGCATATTTAGGTTTACCATCAATTTTAGTTAAATAAGTTCCTCTTGTTTTATCAGTGGGCCCTGTTAGCATGCTATATCTTCCTATGCCATCAATAATATCAAATTGATCAGGATTGTATTTATCCATAAAAGTAATTGGTACACCTATTGCACCCTTATAATCCATTGGAATATCTTTTGTCACGTCTATGTTAATGGCATTGTAATTATCAAATTTTGGATATTCGTCTTCGTGTCCTTTATATTTTTTATAAAGAATTAAATTTTCATGTCTTTCTTTATAATCTAAATTTGTATACCAACGCACCCCCTTAACTCTAATGTATTTATTTCCATTCTCATCAATCCTGCTACTGGCGGCGGTTAATGGATAATCTTTTGGAACCCCAAACTCTCTATCGCCACTATGAATACTCGCTCCTAACCACATCTTATTTTCTTTAATTAATTTGAATATTTCTTTATAAGTTAATGCGTTCAAATTTCCAATAATTATAAATTTTTTATCATACTCCATGAGTTGTGCTACATACTCTCTAAATAAAGAGAACGGTGGATTTGTCACAACAATATCGGTTTGTTTCAAAAGTTCTATACTTTCCTCACTACGAAAATCGCCATCTTTTCTTAAATGTTTAACCCCAATTTCTTCAATGTCTGGAACATTTTTTTCATTTTTATCTCCCTTGTATTCCAAATAAATTGCTTTTTCAGAATTATTTTGACTAAACAAATTTACTTCCTGATTTTTATAACAAGTGGTAATTAACTTTTTCAGACCTAACCTTTCAAAATTATAAGAAAAATAATGAAAGAAATTACTCACACGCGGATCATCGCAGTTGCAATATACGACTTTATTTTTAAAATGTTCTTTATAATGCCCTAATTCCTTTTCAATATCTGAAAGCTGAGTATAAAACTCATCTTTCTTTGCCTTATTAGCACTGCGTAAATTTTTATTTGAAGATATTGCCATAATTATTGATCCACTTGTTTGTTAATAGTTACCCCCTTTGAAATTTTTACTCTGCCAATCGGACTCTTTATGTCTATATTTTCCAATTCCGCCTCTTGCTTGCCTGTTGCTTTAAATTCCATACCCGTTGTATTTTGTAGAGTTTTGGCCTGTTGCTCAATATCTACATCGTTTATTTGCACCTTTTCACCATTACCCAAATCAACACTCATCCCTTTAACATCCTGTAAATGATCAGCTTTTTGTTTTATTCTGATTTTTTTTATTTCCATAATATTTCGTATTTTTCTGAAAGGCCAACTAAGTACTGAAATGATGACCTGAACAATATTAATAATAAAACTTATTATTTCCATATTTTTATTTCATTAAATCATCAAGCGAAACGCCAAGAGCATCCGCAATTTTGTAGTAATATATTAATTTGTTGCTTAAATTATAGCCTTTTTATTTATCTTTGTCCACAAATTTTACATGTTGCACTTCGGGGACAGTTCGGGTATAATTTATAATAGCATATGAATACCCTGACTAAAAGACAAAAGCAGATATTGGACTTCGTCGCCAAATACATCAAGGAACACGGTTATTCCCCGTTTTATGAAGAGATAGGCGAAAAATTCGGGCTGTCCGCCCTCTCAACCGTGCATGAACATATAACCGAGCTTGTGGATAAAGGATATTTAGCCAAAGACGAACGCAAGGAGCGGGGCTTGTATTTGCCTAAAAAAAGAAACCAATACCTTGAAATACCCATAAAAGGAGTAATTGCCTGCGGTAGCCCGATTGAAGCTGTTGAAGAACAAGATGAAACCGTAAGAATAGCCCGAGAACCTATGCTTAAAGGAAATCTTTATGCTTTGCGGGCAAAGGGCGACTCCATGATCGGCGACGGTATATTCGACGACGACATCATAATTGTAAAAAAACAAGAAACGGCTGAAAACGGCGACACAATAGTGGCCGTACTGGAAGACAACGAAGCAACATTAAAAAAATATTACAAGGAAACAGACAACATTAGACTGCAACCGGCTAATCCGACATATAAACCGATGTATAGAAAAGAAATTGAAATAAGGGGTGTAGTTGTAAAAATTATAAGAAATTTAAAATAAAATTTTACAATTTGTTTTCAGTAAAGCCAGCGAGAGAATAAGCTTGGGGGCTGTGAAAAATGATTTAGCCTAGCTCACTTTAATCGCTCTCCTTTTGAAAATCTGTTTCAGGTTTTCAGAGTTGGGAGCGGATTAAAGTCGGACGCTTCTATTTCTAATTCACCTAACCTCAAACTTATGCCTAAGGTAAAAGTCAGGACGGGTCAAACCGCGAAAGTGTCAGGTCAGTACAGACCGACCGGCACAAAACGAGAGATCACTCTCTCGGGCGGAGACCGTGTTCCTCCGTATGACGGCAAAGCTAAGGTTTTTACACTTGTCGACAGGACAAAGCATAAAAACCGATAAACTTTGACTCACTCTTGCTGGCTTTTCTGTGAACAAAAAGCATTTTTATACCCCAAAGCCATGCAGTTTACCGCTCAAAACATCAAAGAAAAGATGAACGAGTTTGCTCGTCTTTTTTCGATCGAACGGAACTTTTTTCAGCGGTTTGTTATCGTTTACAAATACATTTACTTCCTTAACACCGACCCGCTCGTTAAAAACATCCTTCAAAGCATATTCGATGACACGGCGAAAATCATCGGCGAACCCGATGACTGTATGGACGAGGACAAATTTCTCGATGTCAAAGGCAAAGCTATTTTTTCGCATGAGTTTTGGACATATTACAGCAATCTGGAAATAATCTACGGAAAAATGAAGAAAATGAGGAAATGTCGAACTTATGATAAGGAAGAATTAAGCGCACTTTGTCATCTTTTTTCAAAACCCTATTCTAAGCAAATGCTGATTTTGTCGTTCAAAGTTGTAAACAGCGAAATTTTCGACCGACTGGATCAGGAGTGTTTTTTAAACGGCGACGACAAGGACGAAAAAACTTTTTTCAATGAAGACAAAAGCGAACTTCACTTTAAAGGAAACAAAATCAGGATAAGCAAACAGGATAAAATAACGAACGCCCATAAAATACTGCACTATATTTTCATAACCAACAAAGACAATCTGACCGACGATTTTTATTATTCGGAAATCGCCGAGGACGAATTCGGCGAACTCGAATACAAAGCCAACAAAAACAACTGGAAAAAATACAACAACTCCTGTGCGGAATTGAACAAGAAAATCGAACAGGCCGTCGGCATTAAAGATTTTCTTAAATTCAATACCGGCAAAAAAGGCAAGGTAAAACTGAACCGTAAATACCTGTAAAAATTCTAAAAAACAAGACCGTAAAAGTCCCTTAATTCGGGGCTTTTTTTATTGTTCTGAAAACGGCTACCTGAACTTTTCAGAATATTGATTTTCTATGCTTGAAACATAATCGCAAATATAAAAGGTCGATTGCGAGCTAATTAACCAAAAGCCAAAAAAGTTATGTTCAAACTTACAGGAGTCCTCAAAAAAGAGGAGATAAGGGAATTCACCCGCAAAGACGGGAGTGAAGGAAAAAGCCGGACGCTTTTTATCGAACCCGAAGGAAGCGTCTATCCGATTAAAGTTAATGTGTCCGATATGGACTTGAAAATCGGAAAACAAGGCGACACTGTGTCTTTAAATGTGTCTATCTTCCCTTACTACATTCAGGACAAGAAACGAAAGCGGGCTTTCGCGGATTACTATATCCCGAACAAAAAATAATCTATGGATTTTCTTACAACGGCAACCGAAACATACGCTCTGACCGATCAAGCGTTGGATTTAATCAATTTTTTCAGCCAACTGCTGACGGTTTCATTTGCGGTCATCTTCGGACTGCTGGCGTTGATAATCCTCCTGATTATTTTCAAATCCTAAATATGGCAGGAATGATAAACAATTTATTCGCCGGAGTGGGATTGAGCCTCGTTTTTCCTCTTGTTTTATACACGGTCTTGAGCATTTTTTTAGCGATTATTTCGGGCAAATAGTATGTGTTCCGCTTATATTTTACTGAACAATTCGTGCTACTTGGATGATTTCCTTTTAATAGGAACCGTCTTCGCTAAAGCGATTGTCCTCGGTCTGATAATCGGGACAGTGGTCGGCGTACTATCGTTATTCGTTAAAAAAATTAACTCATAAAACTTATGATGACCAAAATCAAAGGCTTAATCTCGGGAAGCAAGGCCAAACTGACCGCCCTTTCACTTACGGTAGCAGGCGGACTGTTGGCGGGATCAACCGCTTTCGCGGCCGTTGACACGGATGTCGCCGCAACCACCGCCAGTGTGGTGGACACGATGAAAGAGAACATTGTCGGTGTTATCACCGCTAATATCACCAACATCGTGATTGTGGGTGTGATCATCTTCTCAATCGGCTTCGTCTGGCGATTGGCAAGACGCTTCATGCGATAGGCCTGACGGCGGGGGCTTGCCACTACTTTGGGCAAAAGCCCCCGCTTTCGTCTTAAAAGGATATTTATGAAAGGAAATACAAAACTAAAAATAATGTCGATCTTATTGCTGACCGCTTCCGTACTGTTTCCAATGTCGGCTTTAGCTTCGACTTGGACAAATCAAGATTTCGAGGGATTTTCAGTCGGCGACCTTAACGGGCAGGGCGATTGGACTGTGGTTTACGGCTCCGCGACCGTTTCGACGGCACAAGCTTTATCCGGGCAAAAAAGCGTGTATTCGAAACGAGGCACTTACAGCAGTTCTATTCACTACACGATAGGGACGAATTTATTGGATTATTCGGACTCGATCTCATTTGCTTTTTACAAAAGCAGTGTGAGCGGAGGCAATACGCAAAGAATGGAATTTCGTCCCCGAAATGAGAACAGCATGGATGTCTGTATGACCAAAACCTATGACAACACTGTTCAGCTTCTGCACGGTGAGGGAACGACAACGGTCGGAACATTCACATCAAATACTTGGACGACCATTACCGTCAACTACGATCTTGAAAACAGAAAATGCCGGGCGAAAGTAAACGACGGCGAGTATTCCGCTTATTACGATTTTCCCGTGAGCATTACCCCCGAAACCACGAACATTGTTGATCTGAATCTGCAAAACTACGATCAGAATTACGGCTATTTCGACGATGTATTGTTTCAGTCAAACAATCCTCCACCGTTTTACATTTCCAGTCCCGAACACGGCGAAGTCGTGATCGACGACACTTGGCTGACCATAGAGGGCGTATGTCCGACCGACGGCGCCAACCGAATCGGATTTACGAGCGACTGTTTGGGATTTGATGACATTCAGTACACGGTCGCCTGCACGGGCGGGACATTTTCGGGACAGTTCTACAAAAGCGGACTGACTGACAGAATTATTGCGAGAGAAATCGACAGCGTTTCGGGCGACTGTGTGGACTACGACGAGCTTATGGATTTTATCGAGGTCGACGGAATCGAAGTCATCGAGGGCTATCCCGACGACTGGTATTTCAACTTCGATTATTATGACGACTATGACATCAAAATTCATTCGCCGATTTTCGACACGGCTCTGACTCTACCAGCGGGATCGACTTATGCCGACATAACATTCGGCTTTGTCTATCCCGAAGAACAGCTTGCCAACATGAATTTCAACATTAAGCAGTATGACTCCGACGGCAATCTTCTTGACGCAAACTATCACAACGAAGATTTGGCGGATATGCCGGACACTTGGAATTACACGGTCAACTTCGAGGCTTCGGAGGAACAGGGACTGCACTATGTCGTCCAGCTTACCGAATCGGGCGAAATGAAAAGACAATATCCGTTCGGGATTTATGTTTCCGATTTGGACTTTATCTACAACCCCGATGATTACGATTATTTCTTTCCCCGTTTGGTCGAGGAACTCAAGAAAAAAATCATCTTCAATTATTACTTCGCTTTTCACGACGGGTTTTATGACATGTTTAACGGCGATTATGCGGACGCTTCCGACAACGCCCTCGACATTACATTCAAGTCGGTTTCTGGCGACGGCGAGTATAACATGGATGTAAAAATATTTTCCGCGAGCGACTCAAGAGTCAAGAACTTTACAGCCGGCCTTCGTCCTTACATCGTGGCCATTCTTTGGCTGGTGTTCGCTGTGTATGTGATCTTTCGGATTACGCACCTCTTTAGCGATAACGAATAACCAATATGCTTGATCTCATCGAAACAATCTTGATTAAACTCTTCGGGCTTCTGCCCGAAGCAGACCCGAGCAACGCCGTCATTACGGCGGTCAATAACGCTTTCGCTCTGATGAATCCGACATTCGCAAAAATAGACCTGATATTCCCGATATTCGTTTTGTTCAAGATACTGCTTCTCGTTCTTTTCGTGGAAATGACTTTATTCCTGTTTACTCTGGTAATGAAAGTCGCCACTTTCTTTAAGGCTTAAACAAATAATTATGATAACGATCATCACGGGCAAACCCGGAGCCGGAAAAACGCTTTACATGACTTACCGAGCATTGGAAATGTTTTTGAAAGGCTACGATGTTTACGCCAACTGGAAACTGGATTTTTCCAAGTATGTGGAAAAGAAAAAGATTGATAAAGCGAAATTGGGCAAAGTGTATTTCTGGTCGGAAATTCCCGAGCTTCTTCATATAAAAGGCGGGCAAATTTTTATAGACGAGGCTCAAGGCTACTTCGACTCGAGAGAATGGCAGGAAATGCCACCCTCGGCCAAGCAGAAGTTTTCGGCTCACAGGCACGATGTCAAAAAAGACAAAGACGGCAAAATTATTCCTTTGGACATTTGGGCGGGCGTTCAGCACACCTCGAACATCGACAAGCGAATCAGGGATTTGGGTCAGCACTTCGCCGAAGTGAAAAACATGTTTCATGTTTTGTTCATGGTTTCGTATTTCGAACTTCAGGACTTAAAAGACGACAACATCAGACGGCGGGCAGTGAAAAGAAAATTTTTTCTGTTAAGCAAAGCCAAAGCGAACTGCTACAACACCCATGAAGCGGTCAACTTTATCGAATATCCCGCTTTCCCATATCACCGAGAATACGAAAAGGAACACTCAAACGACAACACGGGACTGGTTCCAAACTCAAACGAAATTCCCCCTTACTCGAAAACAAGCAGAAAGTAAACGGCAAAAAGTGAGCGAATCCGTTAGGACTCGCTCACTGTAGCCTCGCTCGAGGCTTTGCCGATCGGCTCAACCTGCCGAATATAGAAAAGACTGATACTTTTCGGATATTTGCAGACGGTTTGGCCGTTCTTGTCCTTTTCTTCAATAACGATAAAGGACTTTAAGGCTTTTTCGCCTTTTCTGACCTTGAAGCCGTTTTTAATCCAGCTTCTGAAAGTCAAGCAATTACTTTTAGGATCGTAATTGCCGGCTTCTTCTTCGCCCCAGCGGGCGCGAATCTGCCTTCGGACTATGTCGGAAGTTTTTTCCGAACCCGTCCAAGCGGACGCAATTTGTTTATTCATATAAATGAATTTCGGCCGATGATAAATGTCCGCAGGCCGGCCGTTTGCCGTATCGGACAGGCAAGACACAGCGTCTGATAGCTTGCCCGAGTCAAGGTGGAGGCTTCGCACTACCTTTATTCGGGAAAAGCTGACGCTAAAATGACTTGACCTGATGCGGAAAACAGCCACTGAATTTTGAATTTTGTCTTGAGGCTTCCGAATTTTTGACGGGCAAGCTTTTTTGTCCGGCGGGTTGCCCGACCGACGGCAAAAAAGGTTGCCGTAAACGGATCAAAGAGAGTCAAAATCGGCTTTCTCTTAACTTGATTATAACCACACATCTAACGAAAAATTGTTATGGCTTACCCCTACAACTTAAAGGTTGTGGTGTCGGGCAAGCAGGTTGAAGTATTCAAATACAAAAAACATATCTGGCGGGATTATGAAACGAAACAATTTGAAAATATAAAACCTCAAAAAGAGCCAAAACAATTAGACGCCTTTGAACAGCTGGAAGCGCAAAAACAGAAAATGAAATTTTCGCTTAATCGGACTAAAACCGAAATCCGCCGGCTGACCAACTCCAACCCGCAATTAAACAAATTCATGACTTTGACTTTTGCCGAAAACATCACCGACCTGAAAGAAGCGAATTATATCTTCAATCAGTTCATCAAGCGTATTTCCTACAAATACCCTGACTTTGAATACCTCGCCGTTCCCGAATTTCAAAAACGGGGGGCGGTTCATTATCACCTGCTTTGCAAATTGCCGTTTGTTGAAATCGCCGAAATTCAATCTCTCTGGGGACAAGGTTTTATCAAGATCAACAAAATAGACAATGTAAACAATGTCGGAGTGTATGTCTGCAAGTATTTAAGCAAAGATATGTTTGACGAGAGGACTTTCGGCAAGAAGAAATTTTTTCGTTCGCAGTCGTTGTCCGAATCAATCGAACTGTTGGGATATTTTGCGTCAAAATTCATCGAGCGTTTTTTGTCGCTGTTAAAACCCGTATTTGAAAAACAGTTTGAGTCCGAATGGATCGGCGAAGTGGAATACAAAGCTTATTCTTTGGATTTTTTCCCGTTCAAGCGGGGCGTATTTGAAAGGTCGATATTATTTAAACGAACATGAAATTCACGGACGAACAATTAAACGGATTTATCGCTTTGTATAAAAGCGAGTTCGGCGAGAAATTATCCAAGGCCGAGGCTTTGCGTCAGGCCACGGCTTTGGTTTCGCTTGTAAAATCCGTTTACCGTCCGATGAGCCGAAAAGACCTTAAAAAATACACACAGCACCTTGAAAAAGATATATATTCTGATAAAATAGTAGATGAGACCCAATAGAATAATAAAAGCAAGAGCTTTTTATTTATATTTGTCCCCAATAAGGGGCGGTTCGTGCCGACAAATATAGCTTTTGCTGTATTCTGTTGGGTCTCCACGACCGTCCCTTTTTGTTAACTTAATTTTATGATTTCAGACACAAACAAAACCAAATATTTCGCCTATGTCCGAAAGTCCACCGAGGGCGAGGAACGGCAGGCTTTATCTATTGAAAGCCAAAAAGACAAAGTCCGAGAAGTATTCCCGGGCTTGGTTATTGTTGATGTTTTGGAAGAACGGCACTCGGCGTTTAAACCGTATAACCGCCCGGTGTTCGATCAGATGATTAAACGGATAGAATCGGGCGAGGCGGGCGGAATTATAGCGTGGCACCCCGACAGATTAAGCAGAAACGAAATCGACGCTTCGACAATCACTTATTTGGTTAGAATGGGAAAAATAGCGGATTTGAAATTCGGTTCCTACAATTTCGACAACAGTCCCGAGGGAATTATGATGTTGCAGTTGGCTTTGAGCCAGTCGCAGTATTTTTCGTCAAAGCTCGGCAAAGATGTAAAAAGAGGTTTGGAAAAGAAAGTTTCACTCGGCTGGCTTCCCGGTGTCGCCCCCGAGGGCTATTTGAACGATATGAGGCTCGAAAAGGGACAAAGGACGATTATCACCGACAAGAAAAGATCTGTTTTGCTTCGCAAGGCTTTTGATTTAATGCTTACCGGCTCATACAGCGCGCAAGAAGTATTGAGAATAATAAATGATGACTGGAGCTACACCACGCGAAAAAAACGAAAAACGGGCGGAGGAAAGCTCGCCCGTTCGGTTTGGTACAAAATGCTGTCCAGCCCCTTTTATGCGGGCATAATCGTTTTTAACGGCAAAGAATACAAAGGCAAACATAAACCTCTCATTACGATTGATGAATTCAACAGAATACAAGAAATAATCGGACAAAGAGGCTGTAAACGAAAACCGCAAAAGCACAATTTCGCTTATACCGGCGTTTTTCAATGCGGTGATTGCGGTTGCGGAATCACGGCCGAGCATAAGACGAAATACATCAAAAGTAAAAAAGAAGTCAAAGGATACGATTATTATCACTGCACGCACAAAAACAAAAAGATTAAATGCAAACAAGGGTCGGTCGAGGAAAATCAAATAACCGAGAATGTCGACGGAACTTTGAAAAAACTCGAAATGCACCCGCTTTTTCTTGAGTGGGCTTTGGAATACCTTGACGGGCAAAAAGATGTCGAGAAAGCGGAAAACAAAGAAATACAGGCCAACAAGACGGACAGAATAAGCGAACTGGAAAGCCAGCTTTCAGAACTCACCAAAATGAGAGTCAAAAACCTGATTGACGACGGCGAATTTATAAAAGAAAAAACAGCCCTTAAAACGGAGCTGGCAAAATTGACCGAACAGAAAAGCGAAAAGAAATCTCAAGAAGAAATAATCGAGCTGACAAAAGAAAAGTTTATCTTCTCGGCCTACGCCCGAAAAAGGTTTAACGAGGGCGACGACAGAACCAAAAGAGGCATACTGACCGACTTAGGATCGAACCGAACCATAGTCGACAAAAAAGTGCTAATTTCCGTGCATAAATGGCTATTGCCCATTTTTGAAAACGCAGAATCGTTCAACGCCAAATTAGCAAGGTTAGAACCGGTGAATTTTGGCTTAAATAAAAACAAAGACGAAGCTATAAACATGCTTCGTCTCTCTTGGCTCCGCGGGTCGGGATCGAACCGACGGCCAATTGGTTAACAGCCAACTGCTCTGCCACTGAGCTACCGCGGAATAATTTCGTTTGGATTATATCAAGATAATTATTAATTGTAAACAGCGACACTCAATTAAAAAACGAGCTTGTTTGGCCCGTCTTTTATTTCGATATAGGCGAGACCGCCACTGCCCTCTTATGTCATTCCGAGTGAAGCCACGCATAGCGGGGCGAAATCGAGAAATCCGATCCGGCCAATGAAAAACGGTCGCGCGATTGCAGCTTTCTCCATTCTATTCCCGTTGCTCATTTACACAATTACATATTTTTACATTACCGATAACAACAATTCTTACAATTCGGCCCAAAAAACATGCCATCCTTAGTAAATAATTCTTTTTCTTCTTCATCCGCGCCGGAATAGTATTTGCCAAGGAGCGCGCCGCAGATTATTTTGCTTTTCACAATACAGGTATAATTATAACCGGCTGACCAGCCTTTGACTTGTTTGTCCATCTTCCCGCCGCCAAGTGCGCATAGCGGTGTCATCCATTTTGAACCAAGAGTTGGATAGGTTAAAGTTGACGGGCCGGACATGATATCCCCACTGCCAAGTTCGCTGTAATACGGGAAGTACAAAACAATCAGCACGAGAATTAAAATTACGGTAATGATAATGTTTCGTTTTCGTTTTTCCATAGATATTATTTTAATTTTTTATCGAATATGTTGCGGATGCGTTTTGGGTTCGAGTATTGAAACATAAATTATCCACAGTTATTTTTTGTAAATTTAGGTTAAGATACACTATTTTATTGACAAACGCGATTTTATCTGCTATTATCCCAATAGAATACATATGAAAAACACCTCCTAGGGTTTCGTACTTAGGCGGTGTTTTTCTTTTTATACGACAATTTCTTTTTCAAATTGTCCATAAACACAATTTTTTCTTTGGCTGATTTTTTTAATAACTTGGAACAGGTTTTAGTATATGGACTTAAAACAACTTTCAACTTGTTTCTCTTATATAAATAATCGACTAAGCAATAAAAATCTCCATCACTTGTCACAACAACCGCTTGATCATATTTATCAATATCAATCATGGCTTGTAAAACCAAATTCGCGTCAACATTACCCTTGATTTCACCATCTCCGTTCGGTATTGTTGGTTTGAAAATTAAAACATAACCTGATTTTTGCAATGATGAATATAAATCTTAATTTGATTGCATGAAACCAATAAACAAATACGCAACTTTAACATTATATTTTTCTTCCAAATATTTCCGAAAACGTTTAAAGTCCAAATTCCAACCTAGGCTTCGAATCCCTAAATTAAGATTCTGACTATCGATAAAAGCGTAGTTGTTTTTGGACATAAAACTTTTTAATTAATCTTAATTATTATTTTACAACATTTGACCTAAAATTTCAATTAAAAAAACACTTACCCAACGCATTTTCATAAATCCCACAATCCGCCTGCGAATAACAAACGAAAACAATTTTTTCAAAACAATCATTTTATTTAATAAATTCGCGAACTGTATCAACCACGATTCCGGCGGCTTTTTGTTTGGGATAGCCGAACACGCCGGTGGAAATGCACGGAAAAGCAATTGATTGGCAATGATATTCTTTTGCCAGTTTTAAACTTTCCAAATAACAGCTTCTAAGCAAATTAGCTTCGTTTCCATTGCGCTGTCCATATCTTGGGCCAACTGTATGGATAACGTACTTTGCCGGCAGTTTATAACCGCGAGTAATTTTTGCCTGGCCGACAGCGCAGCCATTCAATGTCCTGCATTGTTCCAACAATTCAAAACCGGCGGCATTGTGGATCGCGCCGTCCACTCCGCCGCCGCCAAGCAAACTTTCATTGGCCGCATTAACAATTGCGTCAACAAGTTGCTTGGTGATGTCTCCTTTTTCAAGGAATATTTTAGTTTTCAAATTTAGTTGGGATTTTTTCATTTCTTTTATTTAATAAAATAAATATTGCATATCACGGGGTCCGGGGCGGAGTTCGCCAAGGCATTTCCCACGAGCAGTCATGGTACCCACGCGAATTCGGAGCCCCGGTGGTTTTTGGTTACTTTTTGCCACCAAAAAGTAACTTGCCGAAGGCGAAACCATTATAGCAATCTGATTTAACTCCACGGAAGTATTTAAGCATTAAGCGCCGTCCACTCCGCCGCCGCCAAGCAAACTTTCATTGGCCGCATTAACAATTGCGTCAACAAGTTGCTTGATGATGTCTCCTTTTTCCAAACACAGTTTTGTCATAATTTAATCAAAACAAGCAGGATCACAATCTCTGAACTTACCCAAATCAATAGCGCCCAGCTCAAAATGATCTCCCTCTTGTTCAAACCTCATTAAAAATTTATTATCCAGCACAATATCAAAACTGCGCCCCTCACTGCCACCACGCGGGAAAACATCTACTCGCCTATTATTTTTTCCCTTTGTAAACAGAAAACTGGCCAATCGAAAATCCATGGATTTGGAGCCGTAACGTCGAAATAGATAGCGATTGAAAGTGTCTGGAAACATGGCATACAAAAATTTCTCAATCTGAGAAAGCTCAATATTATTTGTGGATTCCGGGGTGTGATTTTTCATGTTTTTTTAATGTTAATTTTTTTTAATATTTTGCTATTAATATTTGACATGGCGCGGTGTCCGTTCTCCTGAATCTGATTGATTTAACCAATCTGTGGCGGAGGAATGCTGGTTTATCAATATCAGCGTCATAATAGGCGCCCTTTCCCCGATAAACATAGGCGCCGTCAGTTTCCCTGATCTTTAGCTTAAATGGTTCTTTCTGCATAGGCATATAGTTAAATATTTAGTTATTTTGTGTCTTACAAGTTCATTGTAACACCCTATTCCAGAAACAAAAAAGTGTTCAGAGTGAACACAATTTTTATTCAAAACGTCGATTTAAATTGTAATTTTGGCTGGGGAATCAAACCGGTTTTTGGGAGAGGGGTGTGGATAAGTCTAATATTAGAACCGATTCAGGCTAATCAAAACATCTTCTTATTCCCTGTTTTAGAATCTATAAAATCAATATCCAGACAACTTGCTACTGCTTCGCGAGCATACAACCTTTTTCCGTATTTTATTTGATACGGAATTTTTTTGATTTGGGCTTCGGTAAGGCAATAAATCTTTCGCAGTTCCGGGGTTTTTATGTATTTTGTCAGCTCTTTTTGTTTTTCTTCCGTGCTTTGTCCTTTTAGCGCTTGTTTTCGTCCAGTTGACAAAGCATAAAAACTAACTCCATCAATAACTCTTATCTTTTTATTTATTGGCCGTCTTTTCCCACCAGCTTTATTATCAGACGGAGTAAATGGTTTGTTATATTTTTTCTTCCTTTTGAAATTATTTCAACATAAAACCCCGTATATCCATTGTATTCATCAACATTTGGGGCCACACATCCCTCAATTCAAAATCTAGAATCAATAATCTTGTATCACCGCAAACTCGCTCTCCCTCAGCGCGTAAACAGGCAGATCTTCATTATAATTTTTTAACGACTGTAACTTATGTTTTTTTTCGTCAGTATAATGGCAAATACACTTAACATTCAAAATCCCCGCGCCCGGCCGCAATGCTTCTTCGTCATTGGAGTAAAAATATTTACTCAGCCAATAAGCGCCCGCGGATGAACCGACAATGGTCTTGCCGGCAAACAAAGTTTTAGGATTTTCTAGCGTTACCAGCCGCCCAAAAAGCAAATCATTGTCGCCACCCCGGAAAAAGATCACATTATTATTTTCAATTTGCCGAATGAATTTTTGCTGATCAATATCAGCCAATTCAAATTCTAATTTTTTATTTTCCACGGCCCAGCCAAATTTCTTCCGATCATTTTCAAAATATTTCCGCCACTCAGCTTCCGGCTTTGAATAACAAACTATTAAAATTTTCACCGGCTCGCCGAAACCGGCAACACATTCATTATAAAACTTTTTATTTTCCCCGTTTTTCTGACGCGTTCCGCCGCCATGGAGGATGTATCTGGGCATAATTTATTCATTAATAATATCAAACAGCTCATCCACCGGGAATTGAAAATCATCTTTCTTCAACTTTGCAATCTCCACCCATTCCGGTTTTTCAGATTCATCATCCTCGACCTGATAATCTTCCGTTAATTTCACGCCCAGTGGCGTACATTCAAAAAAGAAACAATAATTTTGCCAAGCGTTGTCAGTTGGATCATAATAAAACATTGTTTTCTTTCGAGCTATCATTTTTCCAACGCTTACATCTATTCCGCATTCTTCATATGTCTCTCTCTTTACCGCGTCTTCCATATCTTCACCTATTTCAACTTCGCCACCGGGCAAAAACCATTTTCCAGTGCTTTTAGTATTAACTAATAATATTTTCCCTTCATGCTTAATGATACCGTAAGCCGATAGCCGATTTTCAAATTTTTCTTTTGGCAACATAACTTCGTTGCCATATATTGATCTTGCTTTTAGCATAAAAATTCGCCCGTTCTTAGCACTTGTTTGATTAATGGAACCATCTCTTTTCTCATAATGGGGTGATCGCTCTTAGCAAGACCTCCCTTAAAATTTATGTCCAAGGAAGCTGATATTATTTTTTTTGTTAAATCATCAATTGCCACAAAAGCGTTAAATCCGTTTTCCAAATCAATGCAATTTAGAAAAATATATTTTATTGATTTTTCTTCTTTTATTTCTGATAATAATTTCTTTGTTTCTTCTAAATTATTATTTATAAAGCTATCCACATCAACAATCTCTAATTGCGCAATGCCCATTTTATCATCATTGATTTGGAAATCTTTAAAGTCGGCAAGTAAAACGTCTTTTAGTGGCTGAGTAAATTTTGATTTGTGGACGAACATTTGATGCACATAGTCTTTAGGCAGCTCAATTTGTTTTTTTAACCATTCTGCCATTCTTTTATCTCTATCAGTGGTTAATCTCCCCCGAAAATTTAATGTATTTGAAATTATTGCAGAATAAAGCAAGCCAGCAGATTCTTTAGAAATTTCCATATTCTCTTTTTCAAATTTTTCAGAAATTAGTGTGGCACATGACCCAACTAATTCAATTTGAATTTTTGCATTTGGAAATCTGTCAATGTCTTCAGATTTTCTATGGTCAATAATTTCAATAATTTGTTCTGGTTTTATTTTTTGAGGAAGTCTTAATACTTCACTTGCATCAAGGAAAATAATATCTTTGTATTTATCAATTAAATTTTCAGCATTATTGATTTTAATTTTGAACTTATCTATTACAAATTGAGCTTCCCTATGTGGTTTACCAAAAAACCCAGCCTGTGCATCAATATTCTTATTTCGTAGAAATTCAGAATATGCGTAAGAGCATCCGGTTCCATCTACATCAGGGTTTTCATAAGAAGTTACTAAGACTTTTTCACTTTCCATATAAATAAAAGGAGGGGTAAGTTTCATAAATTTATCGATTTAATTGTATGAATTTAAGTTTTTGTCCGATTAATGTATCATATAACTTCTTTTCACACGAAGCCAGCAATCCATTTCACTTGACACCATTTTATCACACCCCACCCCAAGACTCAACCGCCCTTCCGTAATTTTACTTTCAAATATTAACAAAAAAACACCCTCTCAGGCAGTTATTTAGGAAACAATTATTCAATTACCTTCACCCCCTCCGGCAAATCATCAACCGTAACCTCAATAACCTGCAGAGGCTCAACAGTTTCAGAACTGCGAGATTGCATGCCCTCAGGCTCGCCAAACTTTTCCTTCGGAAAAACATAAACTCGGCCGACTTTGCCCCTGGCATGGTCCAATAAATTATTGGTGGCAAAAAATTGCGGCTCGCCTTTTTCATCAGTGCCAAAAGAACTTGAAGATTCTCCTCTCATATCCGCAAAATTAGTTAACGCCCGAAAAATCGCCATATCAGCAAACGGGGTGGCAAAAACCGCCGGCGCGCCGTCTTTTTCCATCTCACCTGTGTTTTTATTTTTACCAAAAGCCTGCCGTGGCTCTAATTTTTCAATAACATCCGGCGAACCATGAAAAACATAAAGCCCTTGTTTTTCCAACGCTAAAAGTTTTTTGCGATTTTCTCCTTTTTGTTCAAATTGTCCGGTCTCAAATTTCATATAATGTTATTCTACCAAAATTTCCGCGAAAAATCAATCAAAAAAAAACCCAAGTAATAAATTATTTCAAATTAAAAGCTCGTTTAATTTTTTCGTGGCCAAGCTATCATCACACTAGGGCTTGACAGATTGTAGTGGATCATAGTAGACTGTTTTCGTTGGAGGTTGGATAATATATCTCATTTCGAGTATACTCCACCTTCATTTAGGAGGCAGCATGGCCAGATCAGTGCATCTCACACAGGGTCAGGGAGAGGCGGTCCGCTTCAGCAAGGGACAGGGCGAGTCGGTCCACATCGGCAGCGGCGGCGATCCCGTGTACCCCTCGAGCGGGGGGAAGATCGTCTGGGCAACGAATCCCGATGCCCTTCCCGGCGACCTGCGCCCGGGCCAGATCGGAACGCGCGACGAGTTCAAGCCGTAGGGCAACACAACCACGAACTGAGTGGTACACCGGGGCAGGCACGCATCTTTGCGAGCCTGCCCTTTATCATTTCTAAAAAAAATTGACAAAAGGCCAATTTTGCAAATAAAAAACCACTGAACAGCGATGGATCCAGGGATATGAATTTTCTTCTTACATTTTCAACCGATCAATCATCTTATTGATTCTCTTGAACGCGAACTCCAGCAATGAACTGGAAATAATACTGCCAAATACAACGCTAAAAAAAAACGAGCCTCATCAGCTCGTCTTTTTCTTATGTTTTTTTTATTTTAATCCTCTTCAATTAACTTAATTAACTCCCCTAATAATCCCTAAGTTTCTCAATCCCCGGAAACTGCTGAATCTTTTCCAGCGCCTTTGCTTCAATCTGCCTAATGCGTTCACGCGTCACATCAAATTCCTGACCAACTTCCTCGAGAGTGTGCGACACGCCGTCATGCAGGCCAAAACGCATTTCCAAAATCTTTTGCTCGCGCGGCGAAAGTTCTTTTATAATCTCCATCACATAATCCTTGAGCAAACGCAGGGCGGCCGCTCTGTCAGGGCTGACATTTTTCACGTCTTCGATAAAATCTTCCAGAGTTGAATCCTCGTCATCATCGCCAACTGAAGTTTCAAGAGATATTGTTTCCTGCGAAATTTTCATAATATACTTGACCTTTTCCACTGATTCATCCATTTCCGCGGCAATTTCCTCAGGCATTGGCTCGCGTCCGAGATCTTGAATCAAGCGACGTTCAATTTGATGAAATTTATTAATAGTTTCCACCATGTGCACCGGAATTCTGATAGTCCTCGATTGATCAGCCAAGGCGCGAGTGATTGCCTGGCGAATCCACCAAGTGGCGTAAGTTGAAAATTTATAACCTTTTCTATATTCAAATTTTTCCACGGCGCGGAACAAACCGATATTGCCTTCCTGAATTAAATCCAAAAGAGATAAACTCTTGCCGACAAACCGCTTGGCAATGGAAACAACCAGACGCAGATTGCTTTCAATCAATTTTTTCTCCGCTTCCACATCACCGCGTTCATTTCTTTTTGCCAGGGCTAATTCTTCTTCACCCGTTAAAAGAGAAATCTTGCCGATCTCGCGCAAATACATTTGAATGGAATCAGCTGACAATTCCGGAACCATTGCTCCCATTTTCGAGTCTTTTGAAAGTAGCCCAACTCTTGACAGCACTTTTTCCCGCTCTTGTTTTTTACCGAGCACTCCGCCGCGCATTTCCACGACCTGGATACCGATGCCATCCATTTGATCCAGAAAATCTTCGTATATATTCAGATAATCTTCCACCTGGCTGAATATCTGCAAAATTTCTTCTTCAATTAAAAAACCGCGCGCTTTGCCTTTGCCCACGAGTTTGTTAATTATTTCCTGCGTCGGCGGAGTTGCCTTTACTCGCCTAGCAGAATAAGCTTGCACAGGACGACGCGGCGACCGAGCTGATTTAGCCGACGCCTTTTTTCCTGTCTTTTTTTTATTAAATTTTTTAGCCGCTGGTCTCTGGCTGGATTTTTTCCTGGTCTTTTTGAAGACTGATTTTAATTTGTTGGCAACAGTTCTGGTAACTGTTGTTTTTGGGCGAACTTTTGCTGTTCGCTTTTTAATTGTAGCCCTTTTCTTGGCCATAATAATTGCCGCGATTATGCCGGCATTCAGCTACGAACTTTTCTGTTTGCAGCTTATTTAAGTTTTACTAATTGATCTGAATATAATTGCAATTGCCGGATACACTCATCAATTACCTCGCGCTGTCCGGCTTTTTCCGCCTGCATTAATTTTTGATTCAGCTCCTGCATACGGTCTTCCAAACTGTGCATTTTGAAACTGTTGATCAAAGTGATTATTTCCTTTTTTATCTCATCAGCGGAAAATCCTTCGTATTCCTGGTCAATCAAAATCATAAGACTATTCAAATATATGCGGTCCAGCTTTTGTTCGCCGCCTTCCAGCCATTTGAAAATCTTTTCTTTTGGCAATTGTTGATTGTTTTCATTATACAATATAATCAATGCTTTGTAAAATGCCCGCCAATCTTCATTGCAAATAACGTCAGCGGCCAGATGCTCTTCGGCGTAGGAAATCAATTTAGGATAATTCAACAAAATCGTCATTATTCGCTCCAAAAATTGCAATTCCTGCGTTTTTATTGGTTTTGCAGACGTTATTGGCTCAGATTTTTTTGATTGAAGCTCCTCGCGCCCGGACTTAATACCAGGCAAGCTTTCCCATAGTATTGAGTCGGCCACGCTGAGAATTTCCGCTAATTTTTTTATCCAATAATCTTTTTCAATTTTATTCGGCAATTTGGCAATTTCAGTCAGGACGTTTTTGGCGGCGATTTTCTTTTTGCCAATATTGGCCAAATTTTCAGGGGTCAGGTTACGATCGAAAAAAAACTGCATGGCTGTTTTGGCGCCACGGAGCGACTGCTCCCAGTCTTTTATATTATTTTTAATGCATTCGTCAGGATCTTTGCCGGAAACAAGCTCAATAATTTTCACGTTCATTTCGTTTGAAAAAAGCAAATCAATACTGCGCTTGGCCGCTGTTTGTCCGGCTTCGTCCTGATCAAAACACAAAGCCACATTATCACTATATCTTTTCAAAAGTATAACTTGTTCCTGAGACAGCGCAGTTCCGGAACAAGCAACTACATTGGCATAGCCTGCTTCATGCGCGGTCATGGCATCCATATTGCCCTCCACCACCACGCCGTAACCAATTTTGCGGATCGCTTGCTTGGCCTTGTCCAATCCGTACAAAATTCTGCCTTTGTGATAAATCGGGCTTTCCGGCGTATTAATATATTTAGCTTGTTCATCGGATTTAAGCGTCCGGCCGGTAAAACCCACGATATTGCCGTGCAAATCCTGGATTGGGAAAACTAATCTGTCCCGGAATCGGTCATAGTAGCCGGTGCTTTTTTCTCTTCTAATTGTTAGCCCGGCCTGAAAAATTTCCGTCTCATTATAACCTTTTTCCCGCAAATGCTTGCTGGTATCATCCCATGAATCAGGCGCGTAGCCCAGCTTGAATTGTTCAGCTGTGTCAGTTTTAATTTTTCGGCCTTTAATATAATCACTGGCTTTTTTCCCGGCCGGCGAAGTTAAAATCGTTTGCCAGAATTTTGCCGCTTCAGCGCAAACATCCTGCAGGCGATTTTTCTGACTGGTTGCCCGCGGATCAAATTGCTGGAGCTGAACGCCGGCTTTTTGCGCTAGGATGCGCAGAGCCTCAGGAAATTCAATGCCCTCAATTTTTTGTAGAAAAGTAAACATGTCTCCGCCCTCGCTACAGCCAAAGCAGTGAAAAATCTGACGATCCGGCGTAACAAAAAAAGACGGCGTTTTTTCGTTATGAAAAGGACAGCGCCCCTTGAAATTCGCGCCGGCTTTTTTCAGCTGTACATACTCACCGACAACATCTACAATGTCCAGCTTTTGTTTTATTTCATCAACACTATCCATATAAAAAAGATAAATATGCCAGAGACTACCTTTATGCGCTCTAATTCGCGTCATTCGCGTTCCCAGAGTTATTCGCATTCATATTCGTGTTATCACTTTACCAAAATGTGCATAAAATAACAAGAACCGGAAAAATGTGCTATAATAAAACCAAAGAAAAATAAAATTAAATTATGAACAAGCAAGAGCAACAAGTTCCCAACAAACTTCTGGATATTGAAAAAGACGGCATGATGCGTTCCGGTCATCCAACCTTGCCAAAAGAAACCCGCACCTTTGGCCAGCGAGCCGCTGACATAGTCACTGGCTTTTGCGGCAGCTGGACATTTATTATCATGGTCCTCAGCTACATTGCTGTCTGGGTTGCGCTCAATCTGATCGCCTGGGGTCTGCGCTGGGATCCATGGCCGTTTATTATTTTGAATTTAACGCTGTCCTGCTTGGCCGCTTTGCAGGCGCCCGTTATTTTAATGAGCAATAAAAGGTCTGACCAACGCGACCGAATAAATCAGCGCTATGATTATTTGGTTGACCGCAAAACCAGCCGCGACGTGGAAAAGATTCTCAAGGAAGTCAGTGAACTTAAAAAGAAAATAGACAAAATCCGAGACAACACAAAATAAATTCTGAATTATCTTCCAAAAAGCAGTTCCGCCTCGGCAGGACTGCTTTTACATTCCGTAAATATTCGCCACGACCGCTGTGATCCGGCGCGCTTCATTTTCCACTGTTTCGCCGTCGTACTCGCCCGAATGCGCGTGCGCCGACCCGTAAGATGGCTGTTTTTGATCCAGATGCAAATCAACTTCAAAATATTTTTCAAACTCATTTAAATAAACATGGAACCGCGGATAATTTCCACTGCCAAGTTTGCGCGTATAGCTGATTTTGTCGAATTCCTTATCATGCCACTTGCCGTAGCCCGCTCGCTTGATCAGCTCTTCTGAATGATGTTCTTTTCTGGGGAATTTGAATTTCATAAAAGCAAGAATTTAAAAATTTAAATCTTTTTAATCTTTTTCACTACCGAAGCCTGAAACAAACGAAAAGCTTTTCTTTTTTCCTTCAAATACACATAAGGCTGGCCCAATATTTCACCGCAACGTTTGCACCGAAGAGCCGGCACGCTTTTCAGATCTTTGTATTGAAGACCTTGAAGAGCCGACGGAGCAAAAATTCTGTCAAAATACAATCGCCGCAAATTGCCGGGCCCGTCTTTTTGATATGTGAGCAATTGTTTTGCGCATTTCCGACAATAAATATTCAGGAGCCGCGCGTAGCCGTTTCTGCTTTTCCTGTATTTATCGTTTTTTAGGATAATGTCTTTCCG
The DNA here is from genome assembly GCA_964590105.1 of uncultured Gammaproteobacteria bacterium. Lineage (GTDB taxonomy): Bacteria > Patescibacteriota > Patescibacteriia > UBA11705 > JABHMO01 > JABMRF01. The sequence continues at coordinate 146,961 of CAZPYM010000001.1, read as the reverse complement.
CATATTCCAGTTGAATGCGATATTTATGGAATTAATATATTACCTTAATTTAGCATTCTTTTTTAATAACCTGCCGATATTGACAAATTTATTGTTTTATGCTATAATTCTTTTTCGTGAGTAGAGAGATGTTCAAACCATATCCTTTCGTCTTGCCGGCGATTGGATGCAACAGGAGGACGGCATGAAGAACGGCATGAAGATCGGTGTCAACAAGTTCGTTCAGAGACAGGACAAGGACAGCAAGTTCTCGCATTTCGAAGGAGAAGGCGGGTTCGAGACCGTGACGGCCCTGGCCGACGCTTTCTTTGATCAGGCCAAGCAGGGCTACAAGGACGGCGTCCTGCTCGTGCCGGTTCCGGCCGAAGGCTTCTTCTCCGGCGTGGTCGAAGTCACTTCCGAAACCGCGCTGAAGGCGACCTTCGAAGCGCGCCGCCCCGAAGAAACCCCATTCATCTCAGTCGTGGCTGTCGGAGCGCAGAAGCTCCCGGCCAAGTTCGTGGAGCTGGTTCTGTACCGCGGCGACGTGCTGGGCTCGGACGCGACCACCGACTGCGAGTGGGAGTTGATTTCGATCAACGCCCGCCCGACCGAGGAGGAAGAGCCGCCCACGCCCATGGCCATGGCGCGCAACTTCCTGGAACTCCCGGGCGGCACCAAGGCCGAGTACACGGCTGAGGAATTCGCAAAGGCGATCGCCTACTGGTCCGGCCGAGTCATGGCCGGCTAGCCAGAACATCTCTACACAGGGGTCGCGCGCAACACTGCGCGCGGCTCTTTTCTTTTTAATTATTTAAAACAGACTATAATTCACCTTCAATAAATTCCAAACCAGAATAAGATGCGGCTCCGGTAATTCGTTCCAGAGAAAATAACCTTTACTTTTTTTGATCAATTAAACCTCCAATATATTTCGCTTTATAAATTTCTTGTCCATCTTCGAATTTTATTATTTCTTCTCCGAAAAAGTTATCAATTTCACCTTCGCAAACATTAATGTATTCCATCCCATCCCGGCTATATTTTTCCGGCCCGCGAAATGGCTTGTCTTCGGGGATTAGAGTTAGGGCTCCTTGCAAAGTTTTATAGACGGGGTCAACATCAACAACACCTTTATTTACCCAGCCATAATAAACCATCATATATACGGGCAGGTTTTGAAAAAATACGACCTCTCGTCCACCATAGGGCTCGCCGCCAAAATAATTATCATGATATTTCCAATCGCCGTCTTCAAATGTCATTGTTGTGGACTTATCATTCTCAATATTTTTTTTAGCCGCATCACCCGCCGCATAAGTTGATCTTTTCGCTTTTACTAGAAATTCACAAAGTTCTTTTGGATTAATCATATTCATTTTATCCGAAACGGATTATAATTCGCTTTCAATAAATTTTGTGTCGGAATAAAAAGTGGCGCGGGCAATTCGTCCCAGGCAAACCAGGTCCAGTGCTCACATTTTTCAGGCTCCATGATTTTCACTTCGCCAAAATCATAATCAGCCAGCATGACGATTGTAATGTAATGTTTTTCTTCAGTAGAAAAAATATCATTGGTGGCTGTAGCAAAGCGAATGTTTTTTATGTCAATACCCGTCTCCTCCATTGTTTCCCGCCTAGCGCAATCTTCCCACGACTCTCCAAATTCCAAATGTCCGCCGGGAAAACACCATGAACCCGAGCCGTGCGCATTTTTTCTTTTTCCAAGCAGAACTTTTTCATCTTTAATAATAATCGCGGCCAGGCCGACTTTGGGACGATTTTCCGTCATAAATAAAATTTATTTTAATATCTCCACCTTCCTTCATTATTAAAAAATTTCGCGCGGGAGGCCTTCCATATTTCTGAAAAAATAATCATTATCAAAGCTACACCGATAAGCAGAACAAAATCGCCAACCAGGATCGGCGCTGTTTTGAATAAATAATTAAGCGGTGTGTAAATCACAGCCAACTGAAGAGCAAAAGAAACCGTGACAGCCACAATCAATTTCCAATTTGAAAAAGGGTTCATCCGGAAAACCGAGCCACTGGTTCTGTTATTAAATGCATGGCAGAGCTGCATTATTACCAAACAAGTAAAAACCATAGTACGGGCATAAACAGGATCAGCGCGAAAATGATAAAACACAGCCAGCGCGATAATAGTCATGACCACGCCGATATATAATATTTCGCTGAATACCGGCCGGCTCAAAATCGGCTCTTTTGGGTCGCGCGGCGGCCGCTTCATCGCCCTTTTACCGAGCGGCTCGGAAGTCAACGCCAAGGCGGGCAAGCCGTCGGTAATCAGATTCATCCAGAGGATTTGCACAGCCAGGAGCGGCTCGCCGAGGCCAAGTATTACACCAAAAAAAACTGTCATGAGCTCACCAAGATTACAGGACAATAAATATCTGACAAACTTGCGAATATTAATAAAAATATGTCGGCCCTCTTCCACGGCGCTGACAATTGAACGAAAATGATTATCAGTCAAAATCATGTCCGCCGCTTCCTTGGCCACGTCAGTACTCGAATTTACAGCCACGCCAATGTCCGCTCGCTTCAGAGCCGGCGCATCATTCACGCCATCGCCGGTCATGGCTACAATATTATTTTTCTTTTTGTAGGCTTCCAGAATTTTTACTTTGTGTTCAGGTGTCACTCTGGCGTAAATAGAAGTTTTGTCAACTATCTTGGCCAATTTGCTCGCACTAAGCCGATCAATTTCTTCGCCGGTTATCGCCTGCCCGGTAATACCGATTTTTTTACCAATAGCAAGCGCTGTCAACTTGTGATCACCGGTGATCATCGCCACTTTAATTCCGGCTTGCTTGCAAAGCGCGATTGCTTCGGCCACGCCGTCGCGCGGCGGATCAATCATGCCCATAAGTCCGAGAAAAATTAAGTTTTCATCATCGCCATCTGGCTCATAGGCAAAACCAAGCACTCGCAAAGCGTTTTCGGAAAATTTCTCGCTTATCGCCTCAATTTCAGTAATATGCTTAGCTTCAATATTTTCAATGCCGGCCGCCGTCTGAATCCGCTTGCATTTGTGCAAAATTATTTCCGGCGCGCCCTTGATATAAAAAACTTTTTTGCCCTCAATCTTATTTACCGTACTCATGAATTTATCCTCGGAAGTAAATGGCTTTTCCGCAATTCTTTCATAATCCGGATAAATACCTGCTTTTTTGCCAACAACCAAAAGCGCGACTTCAGTCGGGTCACCCAAATATTGCGAGTCAACTGCCGAAGCGTCATTGCACAAAACTCCGACGCTGATCAGATCTTTTATTTTCAACGGATCAAAATTTTTCCCGAGGCAGGAAAATTTTCCCTGCGCGTCATAACCCTTGCCGCTGACATCAATTTCCCGGTCAAGCGCGTAAATTTTTTGCACCGTCATTTGATTGCGGGTCAGGGTACCGGTTTTATCCGAGCAAATTACCGTGGTACTGCCAAGAGTTTCCACCGCTGACAATTTACGAATCAAAACATTGCGTCGGATCATCCTCTGCACGCCGACAGCCAAGCAAATGGTCACAACCGCCGGTAGTCCCTCGGGAATTGCCGCCACAGCCAAAGACACGGCGATTAAAAACATTTCCAGCCAGTCATAACCGCTCACATAGCCGGCCAAAAAAATTATTAAACACAAAAGAATAACGATAATGCCAAGCTTTTCTCCGAATTTGGCCAGCTTTTGCTGAAGAGGAGTTTTTTTATCAACTTCCTGCTGAATAATGCCGGCGATCCTGCCGATTTCCGTGTCCATACCGGTTTGAACAACCAGGGCCATGGCTTTGCCGGCTACGGCTATTGTAGAAGAATAAATCATGTTTTTCCGCTCGCTTAGCGCTGTGTTCTCGGACAACACTCCCGCCTTTTTATTTACCGGCGTGCTTTCACCCGTTAAACTCGATTCATCCACTTGCAAAGACACGGTGCTCAAAATATAACAATCAGCCGGCACTGTCGCACCGGCCTCGAGAAGAACAATATCACCCGCGACTACCAAACGAGCATTAATTTTTTTCTTTTGTCCGTCGCGAATAACCAAGCAACTGGGCGTGCTTAGTTTTTTCAACGCATCAATGGCTTTTTCAGCTTTGTATTCCTGAACAAATCCAAGAATGCCATTTAAAATTATTATCGCGCCGATTACTGTGGCATCCAGATATTCACCGAGAATCAGAGAAATAACAAAAGCAACAATCAGAATATAAACTATAAAGCTGGTAAATTGTTCAATAATAATTCGCAACACTTCATTCTTTTTTTCCTCGCGAAGTTCATTGTGTCCATATTTTTTTAACCTGCTCTCCGCTTCTGCCGAATCTAAACCCTTTTCAGTTGACTGAACTTTTTTAAAAACTTGTTGTTTTGCCATTGAAAAAAATTTCATATATCAAAATTTGCCTTTTTTGAAGGTAATAATAATTACATTGCTGTCTTAATTATATCAAAAACTTATCTTATCGACAATCATTTGTTTATCCCGAAAGGATCCACTTGGGATTATTTGTAATTCGTGACTTGCCGTTTGTAATTTGCTTGTAATTTGTGACTTGTTATTTGTAATTTTCCTCCCTAGCCCTCTTGATTTCCCCAATCATTTCCAAATAATACTCCCAGTGCGGCACAAATTGTTTTCTTTGCTCCGGATCTTTGATTTGTTTTTCGAAATCATCAAAAGAAATTAATTTTACTTCTGCGACTTCTCTGTCTTCCAGTTTCATAGCCGAAATGTCACTATTAAATTTGACCAAAAAACTATCAAAAACCTCATTTTCAAAATAATTTTTTTTAGGAATGCTTTTGCTGACTTTTGTTGTGCCAATTTTTTTCAGATTGTCCGCTTTAATTCCCAGTTCTTCAAACAGCTCCCGCCGAGCAGCTTGTTCAGCGGATTCTACAGCCTGAACATGTCCGGCAACTGAAATATCCCACAGCCCCGGCCAGCTTTCCTTGTTTGCTGAGCGCCTTTGTAATAATATTTGGCCTCTAGAATCAACTAGCCAGACATGCGCCGCCCTGTGCCACAAGGCTTTTTCATGAATCGTCCGTCTGGATGCGAGTTTGCCGGTCGGCCGGCCCTGTTCATCCAGCAATTCCAGCATTTCGATTTTTACATCTCGAAAGCGATCTAAAACAAATAAAAAACCAATTATAAAAAGCGGGGCGGCAATGATTAAAAAAATGGCCGAATTGATTCTGAACCAAATTACAGCAATATACGCCAACCCAAAAAATATATATAAAAGCCCGCCAAGGCCTGGCCAGCGCCAGGCGATAACCAAAATAACAATCAACACGAATGAAGGTATCAGATGCACGAATAGAGCAATCGCCGTCTGCCAAAATCCATATCCGGCGCCGAAAACATCCAGCGCGAATAAACCGATAAATATAATAAAAACCACCGAAAGCGCTCTCGGCAGATTTTGAAAAATTTTAGCTGGTTTGGACATAAGTCATTAATAATGGAACATAGAGCATAGAACACGGAACAACTGTTATCTTGTTAGTTGTTCCATTCTCTATATTGCATGTTCGTAGAGAAACATCCCCTTGTTTTGTGTAGGCGGGATTCCCGAATTCCGGCGCCCCTTATCCTGTAAATTCATCCATGCTCTATGCTTCATGAATAATAATGCTCTATGAAATAAATTAAAAACGACTTGCTTTTCCATGGATTTATGCTACAATATAATTACTGAATGGAGAAAAGAGAAAATGGAATTAAAGGAGGCAAAACACCAAACAACTTCAGGGAGGGGAGACATGAAAGCACATGGAGCCATTACAAAGGCAGAACTGGACAAACTCGTCCACGCCAGCCAACTGTTTGACGCCGAAGGAGTCGGGGCCTTTGAAAGGATCAGCGAAATCTACGGCAAAGACATTGCTTCCGCTCTTTATCTCGCCTTCCTACACAGGAAGTTCGGCGGCCGAATCGACAGAGCCGCCTCAATGCTCATGAGAACCAGAGTTTTCCGACAGACAGCCTGACATGCTTGAAATCAAACATCCAAAGAGAGGCAAACGTGATGCCAAACTGTTAGAAGAGCGCTTCACAAAGCGCTCGTTTTTTTTATCTAAATTCTCCAATGAAAAAATTATTTTATTATAAAATCTACTAAATTACTTTTATTCCCCCAGGGCATTGTATAGAGCTTATATTTACCAGAAACAACATCAAGCCAATCATCACACGGCAGACCGCTGTATGAAGTATCCTGCTGACAAAGCGGTGACTGCAAAGTAATCTTTATTAATTTGTTTGTTGAATCTGATTCTCCAAAAAGAATTCCCTTTATTCCGAGCCCATTCTCAAGCCAAATATTCTTGTCGCCTTCGAAGCCGGCGAAGTTACAACCGTTTATTTCCAATTCCATCCCCACAGAACCAGAATAGTTTGATAAAGAAGTTATTACTGGCGCGCCCTCCGGCTGATCAAGGCAAGTGCTGGGCAGTGAGAGTGAAGTTGCATTATGTTCTGAATCTTTTTCCCACAAAACAAATGAACATATTGCAATTACAACCAAAACGATTATAATAATATTTTTCTTCATAACAATTAAATATATATGGCCCCAAGCCCCGAGTTTCAGAGCACTAAACAATGGTTTACCATGTACCCGAGCCCCGCACTCATTCCAAAATACATGGCCTGCCAGCCGTAGCCCTGACAAAGTACAGAGCGAAGGCTGGTGCCCCCGGGAGGAATCGAACCTCCATCTTGAGCTCCGGAAGCTCACATTCTATCCGTTGAACTACGAGGACAAAAAAACCAGCGAGAATTGTCAATCTTCGCGCGAACGCTCCTTTTCATGCTGAATAATTTCGTCAATTATTCCCGTCAATTCGGAGAGCTCCCCCTTGATTCCAAACTCCAACAATCCTTGTTTGACCAGCTCCGCAGTTCCACTTACTGATGATTGCTCGCGTTTTGTTGAAGCGCCAGCTTTATTGAGCAGCAAATCACCAACCAGCTGTTCAAGTCGTTTTTTAAGCGTCACCGGGACTTGGCTAAATTCAATTCCGTGTTCCTGAAATAAAATGTACTCAATCGCGCTCATTACGCGAATTTTTCGATTTGATTTCTCGAAAATTTTTTTTATTTGCATATGATATTTGAAAAGCGCAAAAACAAACTTTATTTTAAAAAATCATCAATTATTTCTATAGCCTCGTCTATGTTTCTATATTCTGCGTTAGTTACATCAGGAGAACCGGCAATCATGGCAGAAAGTCTTTTTCCGTCTTGACAACGATGCAGACATAGGACTCTTTTCCCATTCTCAATAGCTCTCCCAATTTCATAGCCAACACCAAGCGACGCAGTCGAAACTTCAGCAACTAAAACAGCAGCCTCCAAAACCCATTCAAGATCGCGATTATGAATATATTCATTTGTGAGACCATCTTCACCTTGAAGCTTGAGGTTCTTGTCCCCGACATGTTCTGTTAAAACCTCACCGTAACGCTTCAAATGCTCAATTATTTTAAAATATAAATCCGCATCGTCTCTCCCGCCTCTAATGGAACCCGCAAAATAAATTTTCATACTGATGGATAAATTAATAATGTCATTTACAAAGCCTGCCGCAATTAATATTGCACATGAGACTCCAGGCTCACCTGCATATATCAAGACTTTCGTCCCTTTCCTTGGCCAAAGACCACGAGCGAGCGTAGCGAGTAACTTGCCTCTCGCCTCACGGAGTTTACCCTGAACGAAAGTGAAGGGTTCGTTCGAGGCACTCGACTCTTTTTCCGATACTTGGTCGAAGACCACGAGCTAGCGTAGCGAGTCGAGTGGCGGAGGGTGAGGGATTTGAACCCTCGAGAGCTTGCGCTCAACACGCTTTCCAAGCGTGCGCCATAGACCACTAGGCGAACCCTCCAGGAATAAACTCAAAGTTAAAAGCCCAAAAACCAAAGGAAATCTAGAATTTAAAATTCATCAGAGACTTCATAATATCAGGGTTTTAACTAAATCTCTATTTTGAAAATCCTAATTCAATTCTAGCAAATCTGATTAAAAAATTCAACCTTGACATCGTTCATAATCGCGGTAAACTATACTTTATTATGGTTGCAAAAAAGGAGGGCTTCGCATGATATACAGTTTCAAACGCGACTTTAGGCGCGGACTTCTGCCAAATTCCATCACACTTTTCGGGCTACTGATGGTACCAATCGTTCTTTGTCTCCTTGAAAAATGGCTTTTGTACTGGGCGCTCGCTGTGTACGTACTTGCCTGGCTGTCGGACCTTTTTGACGGCTGGGTGGCGCGACGGCTGAAATGCTCCTCGCAAATCGGCGCATTCTTTGACCCGCTGGTAGACAAGTTTTTTACCTGGACATTCCTAATCTATTTCTGGAAAGAAATTTCCATTTTTGTCAGCCTGCCGGTCATTACTCTCGGCATTTCACTAACCGTACTGCGCATTTACAAATGGAACTATGGAGTAAAAAAACAGGTTGCTTACAATATCATGGCCAAATTATCCGGAAAGCTCAAGGCCAACTTTGAAAAAAGCGCGTTCTGTCTGCTAATCCTGCTCAAACTGGCCATCGTCAATCTGCAAATCGATAATGAAACCATCATTATCGCAGAACTGTTCATCAATTACGTTCTGACCGCCAGTCTATTGTTCGCTGTTTTCAGTCTGGCCCACCAGATCAAAGAGATTTCTTAAATCTCCTATTACCCAAAAAAAATCCCGCCTTTCAAAAGTGCGGGATTTTCTTATATTCTAAATTTACATTTATTCTCCAAGTAATCCGTCAATAATCTGCTTGAAACTTTCAAACGGCAAAGCACCGCTGACCAATTGCCCATTGACAAAAGTCGCTGGCGTTCCGTCAACTCCAGCTGCGCTGGCGCTGGCCATTTGCTCATCAATTTTAGAAACGGTTTTTCCCGAATCCAAACAATCATTAAATTTACTGGCATTTAATCCGAGTTTTACAGCTTCGGACTTCCATTTTTCCACGCCCATTTCACCAGCTTCATTAGCCGCAAAAGCCGCGTCATACATTTGCCAGTATTTACCCTGCTCGCCGGCGCATTCCACCGCTTCTGCAGCTTTCTGAGACTCGGGGTGAAAAGACAAAGGAAAATTTCTACCGACAAACTTTATTTTGTCCCCATACGTTTCTCTGATCTGCTTGGCTGTGTCATGATGGCGCAGGCAATAGGGACACTCAAAATCAGTGTATTCAATCAATACAACTTTGGCATTTTTACCGCCGATAAAGTAATCCGCATCAGTAACCGGCGGAACTGGCGCTGCTTCCGGCGCTTGCTGCTCTTCCGCGGCCAACGCAGTGTTATCTTCTGCGTTAACAGCCAAATCAACAGGCTGTTTGCCAACAAAAACCATGATTAACAAAACAAAAAAAGCGACCACGGCCAGCAAGGCCATGCCTGAAAAAAATCCCAGAAAAAAATTGGTTTTTTCTCCTGATTTCCTGCTCACAGGATGTAATTCTTCTACCATAAATTATACTTTAATTAATTATGTTACTTAAATAAGGTTATCATATTTTTTACCCAGCTGTCAAACTAATTGATGTGGAAAATTATATTGTTACCGGCGGCGGCCACGCCCAGTTTTAGGCGATCATGACTGCTGGCGTACATGGTGAAAAGCTTCTGACCTTTTTTCACTTTTTGGCCATATCTCACGTGCGTATGAATACCGGCGTATTTATCAATCGGCGCGCCCAGGTTCATGCACACCTCATTTATTTCTTTATTATCAACAAAAGCTATTTTCCCTTTTCTTTTGGCATGAATCTCATAGCGTTCCACTTCCTGCATTACTTCTTCGGAATTAATATCTACTTTGCCTCCCTGAGCAATAATAATCTGATTCATTTTTTTCCAAGCCTCGCCGTTTTTTATTTGCTGCTTGGCGATTAAAATTCCCTTGCCAGCGCGACAAAACCCTTTTAATTCGAGAAGCTTGCCGGCCAGCTTGCAAGATTTATTTTCCAGATCAAGCGGCTTGAATTTATGTTGCTGAAGAACGCGCAGAACATCCCTAGCTTCGAGCGCCGGTCCTATTCCCCGACCGATCGGTTCTTTGGCTGGAGTTATTACCACTTTTACTTTAATATTAAATCTTTTGCACAGAGCATGAAACTTTTTCTCAATTTGCCTGGCATGTTTCATGTCCGGCACTTTACAGGTCGCGCCTACAGGAACATCCACAACTAAATAGTCAACACCGGTCGCCACTTTCTTGGCAATAATACTGACAATCATTTTATCATATGATTCCACTGCCAACGGCCGGGAAACTTTAATAATTTTGTCATCAGCCGGCGCCATGCGCAGTCCGCCACCCCAGACCAGGCAGCCTTTTGTTTTGCGCACAATTTTTTTTATTTCCGGCAAGGTAAAACTTACGGGGCAAAGAACTTCCATCATATCCGCAGTTCCTGCAGGCGAAGTGATGGCGCGAGAAGATGTTTTCGGAATGTAAATTCCAAGTGAAGCAATTATTGAAACAATAATCGGCGTCATCCTATTGCCGGCCAAGCCGCCGACCGAATGTTTGTCTGCCACTTTTATTTTTTTATAATTGAATTGTTCACCGGTTTCCGCCATGGCCTTGGCCACAAAATAAAGTTCCTGGTCAGAAAAAGGTTTAACAAATCCGCTGGCCGCGTAATATGTTGTTTCAATTTTACCCATTCTGCCGTCAGCAATATCTTTGATCAGCGCATACATTTCTTTGTAATTGGCCGGCTTGCCAAGCATTTTTTTTCGCAGAGTTTCCATTGACAGCGGCCGCGATTCCAACGTTATTTCAGCCACGTCGCCGCTTTCAACATTGTGTTTTTTCCAAATTTCCTCAAATAATCCGATCTCGCCAGGTTGGACTTTCGAATCCGAAACATCCACGTCGGCAATCTCTTTCTTTTTTTTGTCCCAGCCGATTTGAACTCTGTCTCCCGGATAAATACCGTAGTTTTGCGCTTCTTCTTCATTCAAAAGAACCACCAATGGCCCGCCGGTGGAAAAATCCAGTTTTTTACATTTTAGATAATACGACATAAAATAATAAAATTACAAATTACAAATAACAAATTACAAGCAAATAACAAATTACAAACGCGAAAAAGTAGTAAGACATGAGAAGTGAGAAGTGAGACGTGAGATGTGAAATAGAAAGAAAAGACAGTAACCCCAATTTCTGATTTCCAGTTTCTAATCTCCTATTTATCCTGTTCATCCTATATCCTCTTCACCTCTCATATTTATATTTCACACCGCCCCACTGATCCAGCGCTATTTTCAGTTCAGGATGAAATTTGGCCTGATCGCGCAGTGATTTGCCCGCTGCAATGGCCTCAGCCGCCTGAAAACAGGCGCGAGCGCCGGCTGCCGAGCCATCTCGATGTCCATGCACCCCGCCGCCAAAATTAGCGATTAAATCGCTGCCAAGGATTTCAACCAGTTTTGGCAAAAGGCCCGGATGCAGTCCGCCTGAAGCAATGGGCATGGTTGGTTTTAATGACGTCCAATTTTCTTGAAGAACATGATAATGCTGCCAGTCTTCCCGCAACAGCTCATTAGTCGTCAAGACATCATCCACTGAACCTTCCATCTTGCCAACGACTGTGCCAGTATGAAGCTGATCAACTCCAGCCAATCTGGCAAGTTTGGCAATGACGAGCATGGTAATACCGTGCCGCGGATTGCGGGTAAAAGTGCTATGGCCCGCTCGGTGCCCGTGAATTATCAAACCTAAATTTTGCTTACGTAAATACTGAACATTGTCGAGGCCGGTTGAAATTATATCCACCATTACACAACGGCCGCCCTGCGCCTTCACAAACTTGGCTCGTTCCAGCATGATATCTGCCGGTGCGGTAATATTCACTGCATATATTTTAATTTTTCCTGTTTCCTCTTCTGCTTTTTTTCTTTTGGCCAAAGTTCTTTTTACCCGCTCTTCAAATCGATTAAAAACCATGTCGGTCAGATTTTCATCGTCTTTTACCAGGTCAATTCCATTCCGCCACACTTCATAGGCAACCTCCGCGTGTTCAGCCGCAGTTAATCCGACTTTGGGTTTAATAATACTGCCAAGAATAAGCCGGTCTTTATTTTTCAATATTTTTCTAATACCCTCAATGCCAAGCGCCGGCCCTTGAAAACTTTTAATATATTTTTCCGGGAATTCCACATCCAACAATCGCAGATTTTTCACGGCTTTCATTGAAAAAACATTACCGCCCACGCTCGAAAGAAATTGTGGAATGCTTCCGAGTTCAAACAAATCCAAAGGATAAGCGATTTTAATAATTTTTTGTTTTTGATTTAAATAAAAAACCACGGCTTTAATTTTTTGGGCAACTTCCGGCTTTAGCGTGGATAAATCAGTCCACGAACCAATTGAACTTTCACCGGCCACTGCCTCCGCCGCTTCATTAAAAGCCACTTCCGGCTCCATATGAAAAGTGGCCACAATCTCTTTTTTGTAATTTGGCTGATACATGGGGTCAATAAATCCGACGTGGGGCATATAATAAAGTTAATTAAGATTAATTAGGTTAATTAAGTTCATCGAAATTTCTGAAACCGCCCTTTCACGAATCCGCCGCATATAATCGCTTACCGCAAGAACCCACCCCCTTTGTCCCCCTCCCTGTACTCCGCTTTTCAATTCAATAATTATTTCCGCTTTCCCTTGCGCTCCGTCGGGAGGGGGAAAGCGTATGTCCCGGCGGACGGCCGCCTCGTCGCTCCTCGCTCCGCTCGGAGCTCCTCGGCTTATTTATATTTTATTTCCACTCTCCAATTCGCCAATTCTCCAATTCGCTAATTCGCTAATTCACTTAGTTCCCCTAGTTCGCTGATTACGCAATCCGTTGTTTCAAGTTTATCACCTTCCACCAATTTCAACCAAACCGTATTTATTCCGCAGCTTTTCGCCGCCGAAAGCCGGATCTGCTCATCGTCAACCATCAGGCATTCGCAACCCTTTAGTTCCAGCCGGCCGAGCAATCGCTGATAAATTTCAGGCTGAGTTTTGTGCAGACCAAAGTTCCAGGAAGCCAGCACTGTATCTATTTTATAATGTTTGGCAATTTCATCAACTTTTTCTGGGGATAAACTGGAAACCGCCGCCAGCTTTAATCCTTTACTTCGGCAATATTCAACAACCTTTTCAGCTTCAGCAGTAAAAGGGTACAAGACATTGTAAAAATCAAAAATAATACATTTGATTTTCATATAAATCTCCACTCACTTTTTCCCACTTGACAATTGGGGATTTTTTTTGTTTTATTCAGAAAAGTTTGGTCTAACCAAAACTAAATTTCTTTCTTGATCACCTTTAACATTACTCCAATGTTCACCATCACAACAGGTACACTTTTCATTCACATCAATATTATCGGAATTAACACCTACTCGTAGTAAATCATTGTAAATCAAAGCTAACAAATTCATTGAAGTTTGACCTTCTCTGGAACCTTCGGTAGCAACTGAACCGAAACGCACGCCCCAGGCTTTCATAACATCAGGAAAAACCTGATCATCTCGCCCATAACAACACTTTTGAATTCCTCCGGTTACAAATATTTTAATGTTTTTTGGATCTAAATCATGATCCTTCACTACCTTTTCGAATATAGTTTCATGATTTCTTTCACCTGTCTTTTGCAGACACGCTAAGCCAGCATGAAGCATGAACATCGCTCTTTTCTTTTCATCATAACCAACAATAAATGGACAATCAGCATTAAAACCAGCGATTCCAACTTCATTTGGATTTATACCTTTCTTTTCTAAATCATCCAAAAAAACTATTCCGCCATCAGCTTTTTCTTCTGTTCTCATAATACCTTCAGTAGCGACTTTATCATCCTTGCCTTCTGATCCAAACATAAACTTTTCCTCACCTTTGTTAGTCATTGATGCTGTTCGTTTTGTAAAAGCTAAGCTTGGTGCAAAAATGTACTTTAATCCTAATTTTTTTCTAACACCCTCTATCCTTTCATAAAATTTGGGATCTGTTGGCTTAAAGCTACCCTCTTTCTTACCTAAATTTAATAATTTAAATTCTCCTCCAAAAATTTCTTTGTCTTTTTCACCATATCCTTCAAAGATTGGCATTATTTCATGTGACATAATATTTTAGTTAATGATTATAAAGTAAAATAAAAAATGTTTATCTTTTTTTTACCACAACCAACTATAATCTTTTTTGATTTTCTTGATCAGGTTTTCCGGTTTCACTACCCCAAATTCGCAAATATACCCGGTAATTAGTTCGACCGGCACTTTATCAAAAGCCGGATTATAAATTTTCAAATCTTTCGGCGCGCCATTCCAGACTTCGCGGGCGCTACGCTGTTCAATTTTAATCGCCTTTAAATTTTTAGCTTCTTCATTTATTTTCAAAGCTTGCGTCACAACATAAACCGGCACTTTATTCAAAAAAGCCACGAGCGCCAGGCCGAAACTGCCGACCTTATTGACGCATGATCCGTCGCGGCTGATAGCGTCACAGCCGATTATTAATTTGTCAATTTGAAATCTAGGGCCGCTTATTTTGCTGATTAAATACGGCGCGGCCGAATCAACAACCATAGTATCTTTAATCTTATTTTTCAGAAGTTCGGCCGCAGTTCTGCGCCCCTGATAAAGCGGCCGGGTTTCAGTTTGAAAAACTTCAAAGCGCTTTTTGTTTTTTCTAGCGGCCAGCAAAACCTTCATAACCGTTGAGGAATGGCAATGAGTAAAAACTTTGTCGCCGAATTTGATCAACCGCTCGCCGTGTTTAATAATCTGTAAATCATTTTTATTTACCAAATCAAAAAAATAATCAATTGAATCAGCCAGAACACTTTTTAATTCCCTGACTTCAGTCGTTTTTGTTTTGTTCAATTGATAAACAATAAACTCAACAACATTGTCAGCCATGGGTTCGGTGTCTCGCGCGCCAACCAAATACTTGCCGGCGCTGGAAATTTTCTGTACAAAATCGCGCTTGCTTATTGCTGTTAAATCCTTGGCATATTTTTTCAAAGCTTTGCCAACGGCCAGAGCAATATTGGTCGCACCCTGAATTTTGATTAACTTGATGTCACGGTAGGTTTGAGTGATGTTGTTGTCCATACGGAATTAGTTGAAAGTTAAAAGGTAAAAGGTAAAAGTAAGGAAAAGATAAAGGAGGTCAACTAGATTAGCTGAATTTCCGCCATAGGTGGCTGCGCCTTTGGCGCAAACTTAATTAACCGTCCACCTTTATAATGTTTATTCGAATTAAATTTCCCGACCAACTATGTCTTCAGCTTTAAACTTTCCATTTCAGCAAAATATTTTTTCCTGCGTTTGCCGAGCATACTCTCAGTGCCCTTGGAAGTTACTTCAAACTCCTCACCCATATCCACCACATCCACACGACATTTTAATTTCAAAATATTATAGATATTGTCGCGCAGTACCGCGCATTCGGTTTCCTCGCCATGAACAACGAAAATATTTTTTAAATCGCTGATATTTCTGATGTATTCGAGCAGCTCTAGCTTATCCGCGTGCGCGGAAAACGAATTTAGAACCACCACGTCAGCGCGCAGAGCATATTGCTCGCCAAAAATCTTGATCCTGGGCTTGCCCTCGACAATCTGCCGACCACGAGTGCCACGAGCCATGAAACCAATGACCAAAATCATATTTTTTGGGTCGCTCATGTGATTTTTCAAATGATGCACAATACGACCGGCATCGCACATACCGGAGGCGGAAATAATTATGCACGGCTTATTATAATAATTGAGCGCTTTGGATTCTTCCACCGACTTGGTATATTTTATCTCGTTAAAATAAAACGGACTTTGTTTTTTGTTGAGAAAATCGCGAAAAGTTTCATTGTCATAATAGTCCCGATGTTTATCAAACACTTCAGAAATTTCCGTTGACAATGGGCTGTCCACAAAAATGGGAATCTTTGGAATTTTCTTCTGATTATAAAGCTGGTGCAAAACATAAACAAACGCCTGCGTTCTTTCAAAAGAAAACCCGGGCACAATTATTTTGCCGCCGCGTTTGACCACATCATTGATCGCCCAAGTTATTTCCTCATAAACCGAATCAATGGGATCGTGCAAATGGCTGGCGTAAGTGCTCTCAATAATTAAAATATCCGCATGATCAATCTGATAGGGATCATTTAAGATCGGCATGTATTTGCGGCCAAGATCGCCGGTAAAAACCAGCCGCCTTTGCTCGCCGTCATCCTTGAAATCAAGCGCCATTATAGCCGAGCCGAGCACATGACCGGCGTCGTAAAAAGTCACCCAGACGTTTTCGCATAATTTGAATTTTTGAAAATATTCATAACTTTCAAAAAGCTGCATGGCCGCCCTGACATCTTTTTCCGTATAAAGCGGTTCAGCTGTTTTTTGCGAATGCCGGCCAGCATATTTCGCGTCCTGCATTTGAATGTGCGAACTATCGAGTAGCATCACCTCGGTCAATTCACGGGTGGCTGAGGTTGAAATTATTTTTCCTTTGAAACCAAGCTTAACCAGCCGCGGAATAGCGCCACAATGGTCAATGTGAGCGTGCGAAAGCAAAAGATAATCAACTTCCTGCGGCTCAAAAAGAAATTCTTCGTTCAACTGGCGCGTCTTTTCTCGATCGCCGCCCTGAAACATCCCGCAATCCAAAAGTATCTTCTTGCCATTGATCTCGAGGAGATGTCGGGAGCCGGTAACGTTTTGATCTGCACCACAAAATTTTAACTTCATATACATAGCGCGAATATTCGCGGATTAGTGCGGATAAACGCGGAGCTTAGCGTACTAACTTATTTTAAAAACCAATTAATACTTTTCAATTTCCTTGCGCTTAAACTCACAATAAATTTTTCATCCGTTAAATCCGCGTCTCCTCCGTTAAATCCGCATTTTTATATTATAGCAAATTTAATGTTTCACCGCCATTTATAGCCAATAACATTCCAAATCATGGCGCCGATATTTAAGTATATGCTGATAATCAAAACTATTGCCGCCAGACACCAAACCGGCAGGCTAATTTTTGCCGGTTGAAAATCATCAGCGTCTTTAAGTTTATTTTTAGAAAAATTAGCGTAAATTAGAATAAAATTAACAGCCACAAAAATCGAAGTTACAATAGTGTCAAAATGAAACTGCACTTCAACCAGATAAGCGATGAGAGAACTTCCCGCCGCAATATAGACCAGGCGGCCGGAACCTTGAACTTCCGACTGAATTTTTTTCCAGGCCGTTGAAAACATTTTTATAAATATCCCGATGAAGATTATCAAGCCAATTAAACCAATATTAATGGCCATATCCAAAAAAATATTATGCACACGGTCGCTCAAACGGTCATCAATTTGCAATTCTTTTTCCGTGTATTCACGATTCATAGCCAGATACATATAAGTTTCCGGGCCATAGCCAAGCAAAGGTTTTTCAATAATTTTTGTCAGGGCATATTTATACTCCTGAATCCGCACATACATAGAACCGCCTTCAATGGTCAAATCCTTGGTCCTTTTGTCGCCGCCAAACCCGAAAAATCCGGTAAAAAACATGGCGATCACTACAAGCATGGCAATTGAAAGAACGGCAACTCTTTTCGGCTGTTTTATTTTTATTGAATAAAAAATTAAAAAACATAATATTCCAGCCATGCCCGCCAGCCAGCCGCCGCGGTTTAGAGTGAAGTAAAGCGCCGCCAAATGAACAATCATTATCAAGGGAATGATAATTTTCAGCCATTTTTTTTTAACACGCGCGTAATAAAATAAAATGAACGGAAAAACCATGGCCAGATAGGCGCCCAAATAATTGGGATGACCGAGCGTGGCTAGCGGTCGGATCACTGTTTTATCAGTGCCAAGCGTAACAATTCGGGCGTCCGAAATAAATTCCAGGCCGAATTTTTGCAATACGGCATAGAGGCTGATTAGAGAACTGAATATTAAAATCACCAAACATAAAGATTCAACCTGCCTGACCCGATTGAATATTCCCCGGCCTAGCCAAAAAAACAGTATCAATCCGGCAACTGTTATCAGGCCAAACTCGCGATCAGGCAACCCCCAGAAACTGTCCGCTGGCGAAATGGAAAGAGTTGTGGCGAGCCCATACGCCGCCAGCAAAAAAATCTGCCACAGCTCCACATCAAAAAACTTTACTTCACTCGCCCATTGCCAAAGCCAAGTCCGGATGTTTTTTAAACTTCCCATCCAAACCAGCCAGCCGGCAAACATTAGGCTGACAATTAAGCGGAACAAATAAATTTTTTCAACTTCATATCTGAAAAAGCCAAAAGGATTAAACACAAAGGGAATGGCACCAGCCATCCCCAAAATCGTAAGGTATAATATTTTTTTTCGAATACCGTAGTTCATAATCAATTCACCTTTTTATTATTCTGTTTTTTTGATACTGCTGCAAGGAACTTTGATTGTTCCGCCGGTGCTCGATCGGATCGTGCATAGCCTGCTTTCATCATACGCCGGCAGCATTGTTTTCTTTTGCAGTAGCAATGGTACTCTTTTGATCGGCCAGCCAAATCCAAATCCTCGGGCATGGCCGAGAGCACTCATAAATCCTCCAAGTCCGGCCAATAAGGCCACCACTCCAATTGCCAAAACAACTTTTTGGCGCGTCTTTGTTTTTACTTGTGTAAACATACGAAAATATTTTAATTTTTAATTACTCCTGGAAGCACAATCGGTGAATCAGGGGTTTCAGCGTCGAGCCCCTGGCAAACCGCTCGATAAATTTCGTTCAGATTAAAATTTGACTGCGTAATCTGATCCGAACAATTGAGTCCAGTATTCTTCTGCCACTGGTTAGCAACATACTGCTCAATATACACACAGGCCTTATTATAAGCCGAAACGCAGGCGGCCATACCAGAAACATATGGAACATTTGTTTTATAATCAGCCTTAATCGATGTCGAATCAATAAATCCATAATTAGTTCCGACAATCAGAACCTTGTCTTGACCATTTTCGCCGTAACAAATATTCATTGGCGCCAAGTCGCGGGTATAACAATATAAATCATCACAATCTGTTAAACCGTTTTTATCATCATCAATTATATTAATACAATTTTCCACCGAAACCGTTGTCGCCGGTTGTTCTTCTGTTGTTTTTGGTATCTCTGTTGTCTGTCCGGAACCTGACGGTTCATTTTGCGGCTGTACTGTTTTTTCTTCTTTCGAAGGAGAAGTTTCAGCCACTAGACCTTTTTGTATTCTGCTCGGTTGAGTAGGTTTTTCATTACTCTGCTTGACAGTAACGGCGCTCTTTGAAATAGGTCGTCTTACCGCCGGCCAGCCAAAGCCATAGCCACGAGCCTGCCCCATTGCATTCAATAGCCCGCCAAGCCCGGCCAATAGAGCCAGCGTGCCGACCGCGATCGCCACTTTTTGTTTAACGCTTATTTTGCTTTTCACTTTTGTGACTGTTTGCATAAGTTTTCTTCTTATTGAATTTTTTCTATTGCCACATTTAGCCATCCGGCAATAACTTTTTTCACATCAGAAGCCTTCACTATCGGTTTTTTATCCGCATATTTTGAGGTTTCGTGCTTTGCTTCCAAGTCCTGAATTTCCGCAGTCAGCTTGATCATCTCCTGTTTTATTTTTTTTGTTAATTCTTCATCTTCTGTTTTCTCTGCTTCTTCTTTTAACTCTTCCAAATGCTGCAACAAACCCCGTATTGTTACGGGCGCGCTGGCGATCTGAGCGTGAACTTCATCGGCGGCCGCGCGCATTAGTTTTAGCGCATGATTTGGCAGGTCATAGGCTTTTAGATTGACCATAGCGCCGGCTTCATCCATGAGATCAATGGCTTTGTCCGGCAATAGCCTTCCTTTTATATATTTGTTCGACAGATCCACGGCGGCGTCGATTGCCTCGTCGCTAAACTCAACCTGATGATGATCTTCATAATCTTTTTTTATGCCTTTTAAAATACTGACCGTCTCTTCAGGTGTCGGCTCGTCAACTTCAACCAATTGAAAACGGCGCGCCAAAGCATCGTCTTTTTTAAAATACTCTTCATATTCGTCAAGCGTAGTGGCGCCGATTGCCTGCAACTCGCCGCGCGCCAGAGCCGGCTTCAAAATATCTCCGACATTCATGGCGCCTTCTGTTCCTTTAGTTTGCACCAATGTATGAATTTCGTCAATAAATAAAATAATATTCCGGCGCTGGGTAATTATTTCATCAACTAATTGTTTTACCCGCTCTTCAAATTCACCGCGGTATTTTGTCCCGCCGATCATGTCAGCCAAATTTAAGGCCAAGACCTTTTTATTGCGAAGCGAGCTCGGAATATCACTGGTAACGATTCGGAGAGCCAGCCCCTCAACAATCGCGGTCTTGCCCACTCCGGCCGCGCCAATGAGCAAAGGATTGTTTTTCTTGCGCCGGCTGAGTATCTGCACTACGCGTTCAATTTCCTCTTCCCTGCCGATCACCGGATCAATGCCGCCGTCTCGGGCTTTGGCCGTCATGTCCGTAGTGTACAAGCTCAATACCTGCTTTGATGAAACCTTGCCGCCGCCGATTTTAAATCCGCCTTTGGGAATAATATCTTTGCGAAATTTCCAAAGTAATATTAATCCAATTAAAAATAAAACCAAATAGGGCCAATTTGCCTGAATAAACTCTAGGCTCATATTATTAATTTCCATTAATTAATTACTATTGAATTATAACAAAATTAAGTTAATATGCCTAATCCAAATATCCACTGATTTGCAATTTTACCAATTTTTTGTAAATTCCTCCGCGAACAATCAGCTGCTTGTGAGTGCCCTGCTCCGCGATTCTACCCTTGTCAATAACAACGATGCGGTCAGCGTTTTTTACTGTTGACAGGCGATGAGCAATAATAATCGTTGTCCGGCCGCGGATTACCCGCCGGATCGCCTGCTGAATCATTTTTTCTGACCCCGCGTCGAGTGAACTGGTAGCTTCATCAAATATCAAAATTTTGGGATCAACCAAAACCGCTCTGGCAATCCCCACTCGCTGCTTTTGCCCGCCGGAAAGCTTTATGCCGCGCTCGCCAACGACTGTGTCGTATTTTTTCTTGAACTTATTTATAAATTCATCAGCATTGGCAATTTTTGCCGCATACTTAATTTGCTTCAGGCCTGCTCTCGGGCGGCCATAGGCAATATTTGCCTTTATCGTATCATTAAAAATATCAATATCTTGATTAACAATGCCCAGTTGAGAACGATAATTTTTTACATTAAGTTTTTCAATCGGCTCGCCGTCAATTAATATTGAACCATGCTGAACATCATAATATCGGTACAATAACTTTACTATGGTTGATTTTCCACCGCCTGACGGCCCGACAAAAGCGACAATTTCACCCGGATTAATTTTTAGATTGATATTTTTGATAACCTTGCCGTCGCCGTAGTCAAAACTAACATTTTTAAATTCAATTTCTCCGCGCAAATCAATTTTCAACGCTGATTTTTCTTCCGCAATCTCGTCTTTGCTGTCCAAAACCTCAAACATTCTCTCCACGCCGACTTTCGCGTCCATAATATTATCAAATACTCGAGTCAAACCATACAAAGAATAATAAGTACTTACAGCCACGCTGATAAAAAGCACCAGCTCGCCGGGCGTGATCTCGGCCCGATAAGCCAGAAAAGCACTGGCAGTGACAACCAAAATATTACCAACAGCAATAATAATATCTCGCAACAAATTTACGCTGAACATTGTTTTAAAAAATCGCAACTGCTTTTTGATAATATCTAGGACACCTAATTTTGCTCTGTTTTTTTCCCGATTCTCCTGCACAAAGGCTTTTACGGTCTTAATATTGTATATTGCCTGCCCAAAACCGCCATAAACTTTTTCAAAACCGAGTCTGATTCCCTGACGCAAGGGATTGACTCGGGCATTCATCCTTAAAGTTGTTAAAACAAATAACGGAATAACAATCAAAAACACAATTGCCATGCGCCAGTCAATAAAAACCAAAAAAACAAAACTGGCAATCACGCGCAAAATTGCTGGCGCGCAGTCCCACATCAGTCGATCCAGAATGCGATTAACGCTTTCTATACCGTTCTGGATCTTATTTAACTTAGCACCGGTATTTTCTTTTTCATGATAAGCTAATGATAAATCTAAATGCTTGCGAAAAACGACTAGGGATAAATAATGCCCGACTCTGACCTCCGCCCTTACAATTATCAAGTTTGTAATGAACTGCAGAAAGCTCATTGAAAAATACATTGCCGCCATGCCGCCGATCAGATAAAACAATTTCTCAAAACTTGTCTGTTCTGAAAGCTGGGCAAAAAAATCAACCACGCCCTTGAACAAATACTGCTCGATCAGCCGCAAAACTTCTATTACCAGCCCCAGTATCAAACCAACAGCAAAATATTTACGAAACCCTTTAATAAGTCCGTACAATTTTTGCAACACGAACATTAAACCTTGCAAAAGATTTTTGGATTTTGGTTTTTGTTTTTGCATTTTGTTTTTAATTCCGAATACATTATAACACAAAAAAACATTTAATAAAAAAATCGCCGGGATGGGGCGCTTCTTGCTGTTTTTATTCCAAAGTCTCTCTCTCTATTTTAATAAAGCAATTTCTTTTTCCGATAAAATCCGATAATCGCCGACAGCCAAATCTCCGAGCTCCAGTTTATTGATACGGACTCGATTTAATCCCACTACCCGGTACCCAAGTTCCTGGCACATCCGCCTGATCTGCCGTTTTTTTCCCTGTCCCAAAACAATTGAAAACGCAGTATAAGAAAGCTGTTTTACCTTTGCCGGCAAGGTTGTTCCGTCCTCCAACGTGACGCCCTGTTGCATTTCATCGATAAATTCACTGCTAATCTCATGATCAACTTCCACTTCATACTCTTTTTCCTTTTCGTAACGAGGGTGCGTTAATTTCAAAGCCAAATCGCCGTCGTTGGTCAGGAGCAGGAGGCCTGTTGAATCCTTATCCAGACGACCGACAGGATAAACCCGCTGTTCGAGATTAATTAAATCCAAAATATTTTTCTCACCTTTAAATTTTCTTGATGTACAAACATAACCGGCCGGTTTATTCAGCATCAGGACAACTGGTTGATTGGTTGATTGGTTGATTAGTTGATCGCTGACTTCGACGCGGTCATTTTCCACGTCAATCTTTGTCCCAAGTTCTGTTACCAAATCTCCATTTACTTTTACTAACCCTTGTAATATAAAACGCTCCGCACTCCGGCGCGAAGCTATTCCGCAATCTGCAATATATTTATTTAATCTAATTTTTGCCATAGCTTAAGAGCGCTCTCTTTTGGGAGCTCGAAACGAAGAAGGTTTATTTTTTTGCAAATCAGACAAAGAAACTTCCTTGGCTCGTGGCCGGTCGCCTCCGGCCGGAGCTGCCGCGCCGCGAGTATCCTGTCTTCTTTGACTTATATTTTCCTCGAGCGCTTGTTTGCGCCGAAAATCCTTAAGACAATCCTTGCAATAGACCGGGCGGCGGGGATCAGGATTAAAATTAATTTTTGTTTTGGCTCCACAACTGTCGCATTTTACAATATTAACAATTTCATCCTTGTCCCCTGTAGCTAGATCTTCTTTTCCGTCTCCTTCTTTTTTTGCTATTATTACTTTTTCTTCCGGCGTTTGCTCTTCTTCGCGCTGATTTTCACCTCGCATGCTGGCCAAAAAATCCAATTTTTTGCTAATAATTTTTTGCGCTTTTTTGTGCACAATGTCCATTTCCATTTTTTCCAGCATTGCATCGGTTTCCACACCGCTCCAACGAGTAATTTTGTCTTCCACCACATCCCTTTCTTTGGCGTATCTTTCTCTGGTTACTTTGATCACGCTTTCTTCACTCGAGGTTTTCTGGGAAATTGGCGGCAGGGTGGTGGCGCTAAAAGGATCTGAAGCAACGCCATCAATCATTAATTTCAAATATACATTATATTTCGGCAAGTTAACTAAATCTTCTTCTGTAAAATGCGGGGCAAATTCCCTGGATAAAAATTCCGCGTCAGCTGCGCCAACCCGAAAAACAATCATTGTGCCGACATTGCCGAATATTGCATCACGAACAACCGTATTACCACCAATCTCGAGCTGGCCGATGTATTGATGGCCAATTGTTAAGCACAAATGATATTTTCTGGCTTCTGATAAAATATTGGCAAATGATTCTGTGGCAAAGTTTTGGAATTCGTCTACATAAAGATAAAAATCTTTTCTCGTCGTTTCCGGCATGTCCACGCGGCTCATAGCGGCTAGCTGAATTTTGGTAATAATCATGGCGCCGAGTAAGGCGGAAGCATCCTCGCCGATCCGGCCCTTTGAAAGATTCAGAATGACAATCTTGCCTTCATCCATAATCTTGCGCAAATCAATTGTTGACTTCACCTGACCGACAATATTTCTAATTAGAGAAGTTGATAAGAATTGGCCAATTTTATTTTGAATAGGCGCGATCGCTTCAGTTAGAAATTTTTCATTATATTTGGAAAATTCATCCTGCCAAAACATTTTTACCACTGGATCCTGAACTTTGGCAATTACTTTTTTGCGGTATTCCTTGTCCACCAACATGCGATTGACACCAAGGAGCGTGCTGTCGGGATAGTCCAGAAGTGCCAATATGGTATTGCGCAAAATATATTCCAAACGAGGTCCCCAACTGTCCGCCCAGATTTTTTTGAAAACTCCGACCAGGCCCGAAGCCACCAAGTGGCGATATTTATTATCCACTTTTTCCAGCACATTAAAAGCAATCGGATATTCCAAATCCGCCGGATTAATATATATCACATCATTGATTCTATTTGGAGGAATGCAATTGATCATCAGCTCAGCCGAATCGCCGTGCGGATCCACCAGACAACAGCCATTTCCATTGGCAATATCAGAATAAACCATGTTTTCAATTAAAACTGATTTACCCATACCGGTTTTTCCAATTATATACATATGCCGGCGTCGATCGTCGGTTTTGATGCCAAAGCGCTTGCGCGCATTTCGAAAATTTGTAAAAGCAAATGGGGTTATCTTTTCCGTCATAATCGTATTAATGTTTCTTAGGCAAAAGGAAGATTGGAAGGTGTGGCCTGATCACCATCCTCGGAATCAATTTTATTTTCAACGTTAAAAGGAGGAGCATCATCTTGATCATCATTATTATTATCGGTTTTAGTTGCTTTCAAAATACCGGCTTCTTCCAATTTTTTCACTAATTGCTGTTTACGGATTTTGTCTGACTGGCCGGACTTGTCAACAGCAAAACGCTCTTCAAAATAATCATTATCAAAATCAACCACTGGCACTTTTTCACCAAACTCCAGGGGCGTTGGCGCTTCAATTTCTTCCACTTCTCCAGCGGCCGCTTTTTCTTCCACTGGCAGACCAATCGGAGCATGGCCTTTTTTCGATTCGATCTTCTTGACCATTGGAGCCTTGACCTCAATATATGGGAAGTGGAACAAGGTGGCTAATTCTTCCACGCTGAGCAGGTATTTCCCCTTGCAAGTATCCGGATTTCTTTTTTTAAAATTTTTCAACATCAAATTCTGCTTGACCGACATGCGCGGTTTTTTCAAAAACAGCTTAGCCTGGGTCTTGTTTTTCCCCGGCTTAAAAGCGTTCAAGCCCGTGACGCCAAATTGTTTGATCGCGCCCATTACGCCGGACACGCCGAGTCCTTTTTTAAATACTTCTCTTTTACCAAAATAAACATAGCGCAACTTGCACATGAAACAATTTTTATCAACCTTCTGCAAAATAGTCTCCACTTCTCTTTTTTTAATCGGATCGAGAAACATCATGTTGAACTTTTCATCTTTTTTTTGTTCAGCAACCTTTCCTTCGCTGGAAAACAATGAATCGCCAACAATTTCCAGGGCCTTGAGCGGCACGTCACTAATATAGTCAAGAACATTTTTCTTGTATTTTTCTTCAATACCAATTATTTTATTTACTGCTTTAACGCCCGTACTTTCCCAACCTATATCAGCCGGAGCAATCATAAGCTGAAACCAAATCTGCTCGCCCGGACCGATTGTGCTCATTACTTCGAGCAGAGCGGCCATTGGATCTTTGAATTCATTATCCAGTTCTTCTTGAAATTCTTTATAGGTTTTAATCGGATAATAATCAGGCTTCACCAAAACCAAGTCAGCGCCCCATAAATTATATTCATCACTTGGAAAGCTGACATTAATTTCCGCAGTATAGTCATGAACTTCAGTAATTTCCGCTTCAGGATATTGCGAATAAACAGACGCTTCCACCAGATTGCGGAACTGGCTCGGAGTTCTAATTATAAATTGAATAAAGCCGTCAATGCTGACGATTTCTAGACTGTAGCCAAGTTGAAATTCGCCAAATAAATATTTTTCATGCCAATCAAGAGGCTGCTGCGCGCCGGCCATGGCCGTGAAAATATTTTCGACAGCCCGAGGTGTTTGCAAAATATTCTTGGGAATGTCTATGGCCAGAAAAACATAAGTTTGTTTGGCCGCAAACTTGCACTGCATCCAATAAACATAGTTGATCATGCCGCCATAAATAAGCACAACCAAAACCAAAATCCAGCCGCCATTAACAAAAAAATGCCACATGATTACATACAGAGGCTGCGTCCCGAGATTGTATATCCAGCTCCAGTCAAATGATAGCTGCAACCCGAAAATATCCATAAATTAAATTTTCACGAATTATCATCTTCGAAGTTTATTATACCACAAATATAAAGCAAACAAAAGAAAACCCGGGAGCAAGCCCGGATTTTCTTTTATTTTAAATCTTATTTTAAGCTAAATTTTCCGTCAGCTGACTTTACAAATTTATCTTTATTGATCAAAGTCAAATAGATAGTCGACTTATTCACTTGTCTTTGCTTTAATACTTTTTCGTATATCGCGTCTTTATCAAGCGAATCATCGGCCTCACTCAAAATTTTCGTGATAATGTCAGCCACAGTTCCCGCGCTATAACCCCAATCTTTTTTGGC
The DNA here is from genome assembly GCA_964590105.1 of uncultured Gammaproteobacteria bacterium. Lineage (GTDB taxonomy): Bacteria > Patescibacteriota > Patescibacteriia > UBA11705 > JABHMO01 > JABMRF01. Next base: position 119,918 of record CAZPYM010000001.1, on the reverse strand, counting down.
GTAAATTCCGCGTCCGATCAAGACAAACTCATCATTGGCAATCAGCTCGTTATGAACTGTAGCCGCGCAGATTTTTTTATAGTCGAAATTAGCATCATTGATTTTTTCAGCAATCTGGCGGAAATGAAGAGGAGCATTATGTTTTTCGAAAACCAAAAGTATTTTACCGCTAAGTTTTTTCGGCTGAATAGTTTCCCAGCTGGACAAACCCCACTGATCCAAAATATTTTTATCAATTTTTGAAGTTGCCTGCAGATATGACTGTAAAACTTGTTGAATAGTCAGACCGTCATGCTTTGCAATATAGCCATCCAGGTAGATTTGCAATTCGCTTGATAAACTGTCTGAAGCCAATTTTAATACTTCATCCTGGCTGTGAACTCGGCCAGCTGTGGATAATTGACTTTCCAGCGCTGAAATCAATTGCGCAACCTGGTCAACGTCCAAAGCTTTCAGCGTCCAGACACTATGAAAACTGTCATGGCCGTCAACTTTGTCCACTGAATCAAACAGATTTTCCAGAACAAAAACAAAAGCATTGGTGTGCAAAAAATCAAGCTGATGAACTGGTTTTACATATTCGTCAAGCAAATGATCTTCACGAATCATACCGCCGCGCTTTTCCAGAAATTCATTTACTTCCTGTTCAATGGATCCAAGCTCACCGGAAAATTCCGGTGTTCCAGCCAAAGCCACGATTTTGCGAATCGCCTCTTTCTCGATCTGACGCACGCGCTCGCGCGTGATATTATAAATATCGCCAATCTGTTTTAGGGTTGATCGTTTTTTTAATTCACTGAGCAGCTGATAGCGCTGCTTCAAAACTTCCTGTTCTCTTTCAGACAGTTTTGACAGCATGCTGACAAGCAGCTCCTGAAAATTGATTTTTGTGTTTACATTTTCCATACTTATGAGCGATTAACCGACAAGCGAATTATCAGTTAAAATATATAATAATGAATATTGAGCTACCCTAGTCTCTAGTTTCTAATTTCCAGTTTCCTTCCATCACCTCTATCTTGTTTAGCTTGTGATAATGATATCATTAAAATAAACAAATGTCAAGCATTTTGAGCAATGTTGCTAATTTTAGCCAACTTATTATACAATTTTCTGCCCCAATTAGGCAAACGTCTTTACTTCCAGTCAATTTGTGGTCTTACCTTAACTCGTTTTACCAAATATGTCAAGAATTTGACAGGCTGTGTAAAGGGGAAGTAGAAATGTCCGATTTTTAGGGAAACAGGAATGTTCTACTTCTAAGGATTTAAAAATTTTGTTTATAACCAGATATAAAAAAAGCTGGCATTTCGTGAGAAAATACCAGCGACTCAAGACTTTGTTTCAGCCTACTGGTTGAAACACTCTCTTAGATGCAATGTAAAACACTGCCGACATTAACATAGAAACAAAACCTGATTCGATTCTAAAGTTGCGCCTAGACGTGTTTTTTACCCGAGCCTCCACAATTGTTGCATTTTTTCCAAACGGTACTGCCTTTCGTGATTCGCCCTTTTGAGTCCTTATTGTATGTCTGATAATAAGACCCGCCCTTGCCATGGCAAACATAGCAGTCGTACTCTGCAGGAACTTTCCCCGTACCACCACAACCGGAGCATATACCCACTGACGATTGGCCGAGGTAACTCCTTTTTTCAGCATACCCTGTCCCTTTGCATCCCGCACATTTCACAGTTTTCATCTTCTCCTCCAGCCTCAGCAATGGTCTTTTTCAAAATGAAAAAGACGTTTCTATATATATCTTGGCATATCACTAAATTTTGTCAATATTCCAAAAAGTGCTGCTGATACACGCAAATCGAAACAATCACTTAAAAATACCCAACTAACTCAACCTCTAGCTAAAAACCCACGTTAAGAATTTACAACAAAAAACGTCCCGCGATAACAGGACATTTTTTATATTAAAATATTGACTATTCTCTTTTTTTCTTCCACCTCTCCCACACCACCAATAGCGGACTGGCCAGGAAAATTGAACTGTATGTCCCTGAAAATATACCGATAATCAGAGCCAGAACAAAATATTTGATTGAAACGCCCCCAAAAAAGAAAACCGCGACAAGAACGAGGAGAGTCGTGAGCGCCGTATTGATTGAACGCGTCAGAGTTTCATTAACGCTCCTATTAACAACTTCTTCAAAATTTGTTTTAACCAGCCGGCCGAGATTTTCCCTAATGCGGTCAAAGATTACAATTGTGTCATTTACCGAATAACCAAGGATTGTCAAAAGCGCGGCCACAAACGGCAAGCCGACTTCTACTCCCGCGAATCTGCCCAGGATAGCAAAAACGCCGAGCGTTATCATAATGTCATGCACCAGCGCAACAATGGCAATCAATCCGTATTTCCAGGACTTGACCGGCCAGGAAACTTTGCGAAAAGCCCAGGCAATATAGAGAACAATGGCAATAATCACCACGATAATCGCATATATTGCTTTGGTTTTTAATTCTGCGCCAATTGACGGCCCGATCGCTTCAAAACGCTCTTCCTGTATATTGTCCGGATATTTTTCTTTTAATTTTTCCAATATGCGTTGATGAGTATCTTCTTCTATTTGCTGAAATCGGACAATCATATTTTTGTCACCCGTTGCCTGGACAACCACTTCACTTCCCAATTCAAGATTATCAACAATAGCGCGGACATCCTGCGGACCAGGCCGCTCCTGCAAAAATTTAACTTCCAATAAGCTTCCACCAGTAAAATCAATACCCAGCTTCAGCCCCCAGACAGCCAAGAAGATTATGCTAAGCCCGACAGCCAGACAGGAACCTGTTAACCAAATTTTTCTACGTTGAATTATTTTGTACATATATTATTTATTATTGGCATCATCTCCTTTATTACTCTTTACTCCAAAAAGCCACAAGCGCTTGCTCTGCTTTTCTGGATTAACAAAAACATGTAAAAATTGGCGAGTAACAACAATGGCTGAGAACATACTCATCAAAACGCCGATTCCAAGCGTTATGGCGAAACCTTTGATCATGCTCGTGCCGAACCACATTAAAATAAAGCAGGTAATAAGAGTGGAAACATTGCCGTCGCGAATAGAAGTCCAGGCGCGCTTAAATCCTTCGTCAATGGCCGCTCCGAGCGGCTTGCCCATGCGCAGTTCTTCCTTTAATCTTTCGAAAATAAGCACATTGGCGTCCACTGCCATACCAACTGACAAGATAAAACCGGCAATACCGGCTAGGGTCAGGGTTACTGGGATTACTTTGAATATAAACAAAACAGCAACGCCATAGATAATCAATGCAATTACCGCCAAGAGACCTGGCAATCGATAATATATAATCATGAATAGCATTACCAAAATCAATCCGACAATTCCCGCGAATAAACTTTTTTGCAATGAATCACTGCCAAGGCTCGCGCCAACAGTTTGCTGACTGACAAGTTTAATTGGCACAGGCAGGGCGCCCGCGTTTAATCTTTGCACCAATAATTTCGCTTCCTGAACGTCAAAATCGCCGGTAATCACCGCCTCTCCGCCGGTAATAGCTTCGTTTACTCGAGGAACGCTGATTGGCGCGCCGTCAAGATAAATCGCCACTGGTTTGCCGACATTGCGGGTGGTTACTTCGGCAAAAAGTTTTTTACCTTCATCATTAAACTGCAAGGCAACCTGAGGCAGATTGGTATTTGGATCAAATTCAACTCTTGAACCTTTCAATTGCTTACCGGTTAATTCCGTATTTTTCCATTGATCAGCCGGCGGTAAAATATCAGCCTCAGTTTTTGTTTTAATATAAGCATTGGTGACCTTGTATTCCTCCAGAGCCCTTTCATCGGTTTTGAAAATTAAATGATAACCAAATTGAGTTTCCACAATATCAGAGATAGCGCCTTTTTCCATATTGAAAACTGTATCATCAAACTCCTTGACCATTTGTCCCTGCGCGAACCAGCCAAGGTCGCCACCGTCAGGGCCGGTCGGACCGGTGGAATATTCTTTTGCCAAATCAGCGAAGTTTTTGTCAGTCGCCTTTTCTTTTACTTCTTTAATTTTTTGTTCTGCTTCTTCTTTGGTTGTTTCTTTGTCGCAACGTTCAGCTCCGTTGTAACAAATCAAAATATGACTGGCCCTTACTTCTTCTCCTGTTTCACGCTTGTCCTCAACTTTTAATATATAATAGCCGTTTGGCTGTTCAATTAACTTTGGATAAAGCTGGCCCGGCTCTGTTTCTCCGGCTTTTTCATACAAAAACGCATAGCCGCCTTTGCCGTCGATCCAACCAAGATCATAGGCGCTGCCGACGGTGAAAGTGTCGCCTTCTGTCTGAACATCAATATCAGAGCTTGTTGAATATTCTTTGGCCACTTCAGCAAAATCTTTGCCGGACAATGCCTCCTTCATGGCAATATTTGCTTTTTCTTTCGCTTCTTTATTAAAACTTTCCATACCTTGCCGTTCTTCCGGCGTCAGTTCGCGCGCCGGTTCGGTGTTTTCTTCTTTGAATTCCAAAAGCGGCGTTTCGCCGATCATGGCGATTGCCTGTTTAACATCTTTTATTCCAGCTAATTCCACGATGACCCGCCATTTGCCCTTGGCTTTATTTATTTGCACCACGGGTTCGGCCACGCCAAAAGCATTTACTCGGCGCTCAATTACGTCGCGAACGCCCTCCACGGCATCGCTTTTTTCCGCAAAATCTATCTTCTCAGTATCAGCTTCATAAACCAAATGAGTTCCTCCCTGTAAATCTAATCCTAATCTGAAAGGAATACTCTTGAAATGAGAAAATTCTGTTCCCATTTTTCCATTTAAATAATCAATTGCCCTATCATATACCTGCGGCGCGTCAAAAAACATCAACAAGCAAGCCAATACCAGAATGGCCGCGACCGTTAATCTAACTTTGTGGATCTTTTTCATTTTTTTTGCCATAAAATCAATAAATAATTTAAGAATTGCACTCGCAGATATTCTAGCTCATTTAAATTAATTTTGCAACCACAAAACCACATTCATAAACCAAGCATAATTCAAAGTCGTCAAATGCGTTGATTTGATCCAATAATTTCCTTTAAATAATTCCGCCATATAATTTTACTATATCACAATCAAAAAAACCTCTCTGTGTACAAAAAGGTTTCTGTTTGTAGCAACGCCGCCTAAGCTTGACAAAACATAGTAGCCATGCTATTATACATCTGATTCCGAAAGGCTTCGTCAATGCAGAAGCCGGGCGGAAGGGATCAGGTCGGCCGGGTTGAAACAGACTGTTTTGAACCGAACGAAGGTTTGTCACTCGCCTGCCCGGCGTCGCTCGGACGCGCCCTCCTGATCAAGGTTCACAAGAGCTATCCTAAGTATAAATGGATAGCTCGTTTTTTTTATTTGATAAAATAAATTTTTAAAAATATACAGTAAAATTATTTTTGAATTTTCGGAATTTCTGTCCTTGGTATTTTTCTGACACTAACTTTGTTGTAATCGAGAATTTTCAACTTAACAAGCCGGTGCAGGCCATCAAGTATCAACCAACGCCCTTTATTTTCCATAATATCAATTGGATATGACAAATCAGCTTTCATTGTCCGATCATATTCAATTTTGTACTTTTCAGGGTCGGAAATAACTTGATTGGGCGAGAGATTATAACTATCATCCGAAAAATCCCAAAATGGTATGTCAAAATGCCAGGCCAAATCCGAAAGCAACATTTCTTCGACCGGAAAATCAAGTGCCCAAACTTTGTTCTCACTCCAATCAAAATCAAAACCAATATTCTTTATAATTTTTGGTAATTTTTTATTGAGCATATTTTTCAAAAAACATTACTCGCAACACTTTTTATATTTTTTTCCGCTTCCGCATGGACACGGATCATTTCTGCCGACTTTATCGCCGGAAGAATCGCGGGTTTTTGGCGTAATAATCGGCGCATCTGATTTGCGGGCCCGGGCATACGGATCAGCTCCCGTGTTTTTGAATTGCGAATCGCTCTTGATATCGCTCGTGCGCGCGTTTTGATCTTGCATGACCGACGCGGCCATCTGGCCGGCAAAACTTATTTTAAAGATAGTGTAAACAACTTGTTTTTGAATCAAATTTTGCAGCTGCGTAAACATCCGGTATGATTCTTTTTGAAATTCAATCAGCGGATCTCGCTGGCCATAGCCACGCAAACCAATTCCAGATCGTAGCGCGTTAATAGCATCCAGATGATCAACCCACAAATTATCAATACTGCGAATCATTACTTCGCGTTCAACCATTCTCATATTTTCCACGTTGCCGGTCCTCTCAATTACACTTTTCTCCAACAGTTCGTATTGTTCCTTGGCGATTTTAAGTAAAAAATTTATAATATTCGTTCTGGCCACCGCATCCTGCGCCCTATCGCCGGCAATTTTTTCTATGCTTTCAATTGTAGCGCAGGAATCGCCGGTAAAAGGGAAAATAGTTCCAGCCACTTCGCAAATTTCCTGTAAATTCCATTGCGCTTGATCTGCGCCGGCTGTATGAAAAGAAACCAACTGATCTATTTCGCCTTCAATCAGCTGCCAGATTACTTTTTTTGAACTTTCCGGATTTTTCGCCGCTGACCGCAAAATTTCTTTTCTTCTTTTGTAAATAATTTCGCGCTGTTTATTCATCACGTCATCATATTCAACCAAATGTTTCCTAACATCAAAATTATTGCCCTCAACTCGGAGTTGCGCTTTTTCAATGCCGCTCGAAATAAATTTATTTTCAATCGGCTGATCTTCCGGCACGCCGAGGCGCTGCATTATATTTTTTATTCTTTCGGATCCGAAAATGCGCATCAGATCATCCTCAAGTGAAATATAAAATTGAGAAGCTCCAGGATCGCCCTGTCGGCCACTGCGGCCACGGAGCTGATTGTCTATGCGCCTGGCTTCGTGTCTTTCCGTGCCGAGCACAAAGAGCCCGCCGAGATTTTTAACTTTTTCATGTTCTTCTTCTGAAGCGCCATCGCCACCAAGCTTGATATCCACGCCGCGTCCGGCCATATTGGTCGCCACGGTTACCGCGCCCTCGCGTCCAGCCTGCGCCAGAATTTGCGCTTCATTTTCATGATTTTTGGCATTGAGCAATTCATGCGGAATGCCCTCTTTTTTCAATAGCGCGGACAAGACTTCATTTCTTTCAATGGAAATCGTACCCACCAGAACCGGCTGGCCTTTTTCATGCAGGCGCTTGATCTCACGGGCAACCGCTTGGAATTTTCCTTGTTCTGAAGAATAAATTCTGTCAGGAAGATCTTTTCGAATTATCGGGCTGTTGGTCGGAATCAAAGTCACGTCCAATTTGTATATTTTAGAAAACTCTTCCGCTTCCGTAGCCGCCGTGCCGGTCATGCCAGACAATTTTTCATACATGCGAAAATAATTTTGAATAGTAATGGTCGCCAGTGTCCGACTTTCTTTTTGCACCTCAACGCCCTCTCTAGCTTCGATCGCCTGATGCAGTCCTTCAGAATATCGCCGTCCATGCATCAGCCGGCCGGTAAATTCGTCAATAATAATCACTTCACCGTCCTTCACAACATAATCCCGGTCACGTTTGTAGAGCGCGTGCGCATTCAGAGCCTGCTCCAGATGATGCACCATTTGGATTCCGCCTTCATTATAAATATTGCCAATGCCCAGCATTTTTTCAACTTTGGCGATTCCTTTGTCTGTCAGAGTCGCGGTGCGCATTTTTTCATCAACATTATAATCGCCTTCGCCGGTTATTGTCTGCTCAGCTTTTGGATTTGGCCCGATTGAACGGTTTTCCACCAAGCGCGGCACTAATTGAGAAAATTTTTGATAAAGCTTGGCTGATTCTTCGGCCGGAGCGGAAATAATCAAAGGCGTCCTTGCCTCGTCAATTAAAACTGAGTCAACTTCATCCACAATCGCAAAATACAATGAGCGTTGCGCCTGATCATCGAGTCGCGGAACCATATTGTCACGCAGATAATCAAAACCAAATTCGCTATTGGTGCCGTAGGTAATGTCGGCCAGATATGCTTCTTTTCTCGTGCACGGACGAAGTTGCTGAATACGTTTGTCTTTTGTTTGTTCATTAATATATTCAGGATCGTAAATAAGCGCCTGCTGATTGATAAGACAAGCGGTCGAAAGCCCGAGCAAGTGATTGGCCGGGCCGTTCCAGCCGGCGTCGCGCTGAGCCAGATAATCATTTACCGTGATCAAGTGCGCGCCTTTGCCGGCCAGCGCGTTTAAATACAAAGCCAGGGCGGCCACGTGAGTTTTTCCCTCGCCGGTTTTCATTTCCGCTATTTCACCGCGGTGCAGGACTATGCCGCCGATAAGCTGAACATCATAGTGCCTGATCCCAATTGTCCGACGATTGGCTTCTCGCGCCACGGCAAAAGCAGGCGCCATTATATCGTCAAGTGTTTTTCCTGATTTTATTTGCGCTTTTAATTCCTCGGTTTTCTGCTTCAGCTCTTCGTCAGTCAATTTTTCTATTTCAGCTTCAAGCGCGTTGATGCTATCCACCATTGGCTGCATTTTATCCAGCACTTTTTGGTTTGGATCTTTAAAAAACTTTTTAAACATATTATTTTTTTCTAAATCAATACCAGCATTCTAGCATTTTTCAAGCCAAAAAACAAGTGTCCGTTGTTTTCAAACAAAAAACAGCACCCCTCCTGTCATTAGCGCAATTTCAATACCTGTGTTTACTTTTGTAACCAAAAGTAACAAAAGTTTGGGGGATAATTGATTCGCGTCAGAGCATCTTTTTCGTGGTTCTCACTCCTCCTCGTCACGTTAGTGTGCTCAATACTAGACAGCACGTTGATGTTGCTTCGTACGACAGCCACGGCCACTGGCTCAGCAATTTACCCCCAAACCCCCACCGGCTAAATAAGTATTACTCGTAAAAATTATAAAACTGCCTCTATGAACAATGAATAAAACAACACTTTGAATACCCAGTATATCCGCCCGGAAATAAACAAACCGCCGCAATGGCGACGGTTTATTATAATTAAATTAAATTGTTATCGTTATCAACTAGAGCTTATCCTTGTATTTTGTTATTTCATTCTGAATTCCCTTTTTTGCCTCATTTATCGCCTTGATTAAATCGGAAAACTCTTTGCGGAAGCGCAGTAATTTTCGCGGCACGCTGACATTGGCCTCGCAAAAAAAGATGTCGCCTTTTTGCTGATTCTTGCGGGTTTTGCCGATCTCGATGTCAATCAGCTGAATATTATTAAAATACTTGTCCAGAGAACTGAATTTTTCATTCACGTGCGCCTTGATCGGGGCGGTAAGCTCAATGTTGGTTGCCTTGATGTTGATTTGCATAATTATTTTGTTATTAATGCGATTTATATTTTAACCGACATCCATCCCGCTAAAATCATCTGGTGTAAATTTTATTTTTTATTGAAAGCAGTAATAATGCACCAATCACGGTAAAGACAAAGATTAGAACAAACAGAACATTAAACCCATAATAATCCGCAATAAAAGCTCCAAGCGCGGCGGAAATTGACATTCCGAGACCCATCATCACATCATACAGACTCCACTCAACGCCTTTTTTGTCTGTATCAACATGCCGGGTAAAAATTGAATACCAACCGGGATAGGCCAGAGCGGCTCCGGCGCCCAAAATTATGTTGCTGAGATACAGCTGCCAGGTTGAATTAATGAAAATATAAGCCAGATATACCGCGGCCGTTAAAATCGTTCCCAAAAGCGCGGTATACAGATCGTCTTTTTCTGAGCGCGTTTTGTCAATAAACCGGCCGACCGGCAATTCAAAGACGGCCTTTGAAATAAAATAAATTGCCGCGCAAAGACCAACCGTCTCCAGACCGGCGCTAGGGATCCTGCTAATGATAAAAATGGCAAAAATCGGCGACAGTAAATTACTGGCCGCAAAAATCATAAAATCCGAAAAAATCAAAACTTTAATTACAATATTAATTTTGTAATTAAGAACAGCTCGCAGTATTGAACGATGGTACATATAATTGGAAATTGGAAACTAGAAATTGGGGTTGCGATCTTTTCTTTCAATTTCACTTATCACTTCTCACATACGACTTCAAAACCCCACATACTGAATCTCTTCTTCCAGCTGAACGCCAAACTCATTGCGCACTCTGGTTTTGATCACGCTGATCAGCTGGACAATATCGTCCGCTTTGGCATTGCCGGTATTAACAATAAAATTTGCGTGCTTATCGGAAACCAAGGCACCGCCAATTTTCATACCCTTTAAATCCGCATCTTCAATAAACTTGGCGGCCGGCAATTTGCCCTTTATTTCCCATTCTTTGAAACGATCAAGCTCGCCGGTATATATGACATTTTTGAATGAACAACCGGCGCTCGGAAGATTCAGTGGCTGTTTGTCACAGCGACTCTGCCATTCATTTTCAATTTGTTTTAATTTTTCAATGGCTTTTTCATCGCGCTCAAGCTTAAAAACAATTTCACTGATAATCCAATCTTTATGTTTTTTAAAAATACTGTCGCGGTAATTGAACGCGCAATCATCTTTGGTTAAAATTTTAAGATTGATTTCATTGTCATCCAGACAAATGACTTCCACGCTTTGAATATAATCGCCGGCTCCCTTGCCATAGGCTCCCGCATTGCCGTAAACAGCACCGCCAACCGTGCCCGGAATATTGGCGCCAAATTCCAGCCCGCCAAGCCCCTTTTTTACACATTCCCGAATCAATCCGGCCCAGCTATGGCCGGCAAAAATTTTAACAGTTTGCCCGGAAAATTCAGCCTGCCCGTCATGCAATTTGATAACTAGACCATCAAAACCTTTGTCCGCCACGAGGACATTACTGCCGCCACCCAAAGTAAAAAAAGGCAGATCAAATTCCTTGACTGCTTTTAATGTCTTAAATAAATCAGCTTTGTTGTTCACTCTAACAAAAAATTTGGCTGGGCCGCCAATTTTAAAAGTAGTGTAATTTGCCAATAATTCATTTTCCAAAACTTCCAGACCTATTTTTTTCATTAATTGCTCTTTCATATCCATATTATACCAAGCCATTTCAACTTAATCAAACTTAATTTTAACGCCTGCCTCGCGCCGACCGAAATATCCTTTGGCTGTTTTCATTCTTGACGCCTGACCCGCCAGCGTACTTGATGATTTAGCCAATTTCTTTTTTTGTTGCTTTTTTAATCTTCCTTTTTTTCGAGCTAACTCCTCCATATGGTTTATGCGAATTAGAGACTATGCGAATGATGCAAATATGCGAATAAACGAATAGATGAATAGTTAAAGCTAAGCTATTGAATTTAAAACTCTTTTTGGCGCTAAATAATCGCTACGAAAATTTACCAATATCCCTAATTTAAAATTCAATGCTTTTAAATATCGACGAAGCTGGTAATAGTCTTCACGAGATAAAATTCTCTTTACTTTAAGCTCTATAACAACTTTACTTTCAATCACAAAATCAACACGGTTGCGTCCTGGCTTTTCATTCTCAAATAACGGCGGAACAATTTTTTTCTCTTTCATAATTGTACCCTTCCTCTTTTAAAAACTGCTCGAGCAAGTCGCCGACCTGCTTCTCATTGCAATATTTACCAAGCTCATTATGAACTCGAAATAATAACCCATTAATATCGTAGGATAATTGCTTGTGTATTATTTTATCTTCATCCATATAGTTATGCGAATTATAGATCATGCGGATGCCGCGAATACACAAATTGCTACAAGAACTAATCACTTGCGCGAAGGCTTCTTCCATTGTGCTATTCGCATATTCGCGGCATTCGCAGATAAGCATATTCGCATTAAATTTCCTTAACAATCTTATAAATATCCCCCGCCCCCATTACCAAAACAATATCTTCATCTTTTACAATCTCTTTAATTTTTTCTTTTGTTTCATTCAGATCTTTGACAAAAAATATCTGCTTACTTGGTTTTTCTTTTTTCATAATCCCCGCCAAATCATTTGAACTAATAGCAATCTCCTGCTCGCGGCCGGCAACATCATATATTTCCGACAAAATCACTGCATCAGCCAAATCAAAACTTTTGGCAAATTCAGCCAATAGCTTTTTTGTTCTATCGCGCTGATGCGGCTGGAAAACCGCCACCACGCGGCGGCCCGGTAGAAATTCCCGTGCGCCCTTAATTGTTTCTCTAATAGCGGTCGGGTGATGAGCGTAATCAGAAATCACAGTTATTTCTTTGTCTTTGATAATTTGAAATCGCCGCCAGATTCCCCTGAACTCGCGAATCGCTTCTTTCACCTCGCCAATCGAAATATTCAGAGTCAGGCAATAGGCAATGGCGCCAAGCGCATTATAAATATTAAAATCACCCGGCACGCTGAGCTCAAATTCACCGATATTTTGGCCGTAATAAATAACATTAAAAATTTGCTTACCCGGCAATTTGCGGATATTGTCAGCCCACACGTCAGTGCCGCCGATCAATCCGAATCGCACAATTTTGCATTTCGGCAAAGCCATTTTCCGGATATTTACATCATCGCTGTTCATTACCAATAAATTGTCTTCCGAACGAAGCCCTTTTACATACTGTTGAAATGTCTGCACAATATGATTGATGTCTTTGTAAAAATCCAAATGATCCTCCTCAATATTTGTCAGAACGATTGTTTGAGGATGAAGCAGGAGCATGTGCGCCCGATATTCGCAGGCCTCGACAACAAAAAGGTCTGACGCGCCGGCGCGAAAATTGTTGTCCAACTTTTCAAAACAAGAGCCAAGGATCACGGTCGGATCTTTCCTAGCCTTGAGCAAAATGCCGGCAATCATGGCCGTGGTTGTTGATTTGCCATTAGTGCCGGAAACCGCCACCGTGTTATAAAGCCGGCTGATCTCGCCCAGAACTTCAAAATAACTTTTTTGCGGGAGCCCGAGTTCTTTGGCCTTTTTTCTTTCCTGATTATCAAGAGGAACAGCTGCCGAATAAACAAACAAGTCATTGGCAAAAGTAACATTTTCCGCTTTTTGATCGTAATAAATTCTAATGCCTCTTTTTTCCAACGCTTCAGTTATCTCCGACTTTTCTGAATCAGAGCCAACAACTTCAATTCTTTTGCTAATAAAAAACCGCGCCAGGGCTGAAACGCCGATGCCGCCAATGCCGCTTATAAAAACTTTTTTTGTATTCTCTAAATTCATAATGTTTTAAAAATCAGTGAACAATACATTTCATTCCACGGGGTCCGGGGCACTTCGCTCCGCTCAGCATAAACTTCGTTCGCCCTTTTGTGCCTCTGTGTCACCCTGAGCGACGGAAGGAGTCGAAGGGTGGTTACTTTTTGCTGCCAAAAAGTAACTCGCCGAAGGCCCACAGAAGACAATCAGCTCAAAATGTAAATAACATTGATAAACCTTACAACTTAAATTAAATAATCTTCTCGGAAAACAAAAACTTTTTTATCCGCAAAAACATTTTTTGATGTCCGGCTGAATTCGGATGCAGGCCGTCTTCAAGGTCGCCCTTCTCCAGCAAGTCAAACACCGGCACAAATAACAAGCCGCCCTTATCGCAAATTTCTTTAATTTTCAAATCATACAATTTCACGTTTTCTTCATCGTAATTTTTTGTTTCATCCCATGAAGTCGGCATAGTTTTTTCCTCGTCAACTTTTGTCAGCCCGACAAAAATTATTGTGTCCGTAATTTCTTTTGCCTGCGATATTAATTCGCGCAAATTATTTTCAAACCTTTTCATCGGCACAAACAAATTATCTTTTGAATCAATATACGAGGAATCATTAAGACCGATGGCAAAAATAATGATTTTCGGCTCGCGCGCCTCGGCCTCAACTTTGAATCTTTCCAACAGGTAATCAGTATTGTCGCCGGCCACTCCGCAATTATAAAAAGGTATTTCAATATCATTAGTTTCAAAATAATTTCGAAGCCTAGCGCCCCAGCCGCCGCGTTCCGGATCCCACGCACCCCAGGCAATGCTGTCGCCAAACAGACAAATTGTTTTTAACATATTATTCTTCTTGTTATCACTATATATCATTCTACTAAAAAATCAGCTTAATTACAATTCACTCGATTAATCTTTTGCTCGTGCAATCGTCACAATATTCAAGCCAAACAACCACCAGCTTTTCCTCCCCGGCTGATCAGGATCATTTTTGGCGCTGTAATAGTTTTTAATAATTTTAAATCCGTTTTTTTTCAACAACCGCTTTATTTCACCTTTGGTAAAAGCATAATAATATAGCGGCACGTCAATTCCGGTTGTCTTCCAGCGGGTAACAACCCCTCTTTCTCCACCAAAAATAATTTTGACAAAAGGAATATTCCGCCAAATTGATTTTAAATTATTTATATTCCATAGATTCCAATTGACCATCAAAAGCTTTCCGTCCGGTCGAAGGACCTTTTTTACATTTCTCAAAACCTGCGTTTGTTTATCCTTTGGAAAATGATTTAAGACCGAATTCATAAAAACGACATCAAAGCTTTCAAGCGCCCAGTTCGAAGCACCAAATTCCAAGATATCAGCTACTTCAAACTTTATATCAGAATAAGCCCTTCGCGCCTGTTCTATTAACTTTTCACTGTTATCAATTCCAATATAGCCTATACTTTTACCTTTTACCTTTAAACTTTTACCTAGCCTTCCATTCCCGCATCCAACGTCAAGAACTTTATCTCCCGCCTTAACGTAATTAATCAACAAATTAATATCCCCCCAAATATAACCTCGAGTACTGGCAAAAAGTTCAGCAATCTTGTTATAACTTTGTTTATTTAATTCGTTTAAGTCCATATTTTTAATAAGCCGCTACAGAGTAGCGGCCATATTTGTTTTCAAACGAAAACATTCTTTGCAAAATCCCAACCCAGCTTGGTCAGACTAATGACAATCATCTTCCTCTGCTCTTCCGGCGCGCCGGCCAAAATCGCGAGGACAATCTGTTCCTTTGCCGCCGCAGCCACCTCGTCGCAACCCAGAGGGGAATCAGTATAGACAACGAGGAAATTCCTCACCAGTTCCAATTCTTCTTCAAGTTTAACAGGCTCTTTCATTTCTTCATCAAGCAAAATACACCTGATGAAACATTCAGCATATCGGCTTATTGTCTTGCACGGCAAGAAACGTTCCGGACCGTAAAGAAATTTATCCTTATCAGAAGTCAAGTCGTACAAGGTTTTTCTCAACGGACCCTGCTCGGTAGCCTCTTGTATGTCAAGGGGGAATAATTGCCGATGATAGCAAGTTTCAAGACACGCCTCATAATAATGGCAAGTGACTGAACACTCCGAATCAAAAATTAATCTGACCTGGCGCCAGTCGTCCAGGATAATCGTGTGGAAAAGCCCAGGGTTTCCCCTGACCAATTCTTCAGCTTCAATCATGGCCCGCGCCGCAAACCTGGCAATTGGATTTTCTTTCATCTGAACATCCTCCTCTTCATTGACTATCTGCTGAATTTCCAGCATAATATAGAAAGAACAATAACTATTTATTATTATGAAAAGCTATTTAAAGCTCGCGATTTTTAGCATTGTCATTATATCATTTGCCCCCATTTTAGCAAGCGCCGCCAGTTTGCATGCCGGCAAAATTTATTTGCAGGTGGAACAAAAAGGCGAAGCCTGGTATGTTAATCCGACTGACGGCCTGCGCTACTATCTCGGCCGCCCGGCTGATGCTTTTGGCATTATGCGAACTTTTGGTCTCGGCATTTCCAATAAGAACCTTGCTCAAATTCCGATCGGACTAATCAATTATTCCGGTACTGACAGTGATCAGGATGGCCTGCCTGATGATATGGAACTGGCCATTGGCACCAATCCAAATAGCGCTGATTCGGACGGCGATGATTATTCTGATAAAAGTGAAATCGCCAACTGGTATAATCCAAACGGCCCCGACAAACTGCCGGCCAATTTGGCGCTGGTCAATAAATTAAAAGGCAGAATCTTGTTACAAGTCGAAAAAAAGGGCGAAGCCTGGTATCTGAACCCAAATGATTCCAAGCGCTATTTTCTCGGCCGGCCCGGGAATGCTTTTGAAATAATGTACAATCTGGGCATTGGCATCAGCAATGCCAATCTGAACAAAATCGCGGCCAATTATGTAAAAACGACTTTCGAAGCAGCCGGCAAATATAAAATGAAATACCCGAATAGCTGGTCCAAGGCAATCAATCCAGACACTGACAAGCTTTCCTCATTCAAAAGCATGGACATTGTTCACAAATTAGTTTTAACTCCGTCAGCAAACGCCGGTCGGATGAAAATTTACGTTTTGGAATCAGACAAGGATTTTACGTTAAGTCATTTTAATGTCAGCAAAGTCGGATCATCAGAAAAAATAACCGATGAAGAAATTCAGATCGGGGTCAAGCCGGCCAAATATCAGAAATTCAAATACAACACTGACTTTACGCGCGACGATGAAGAATTTAAAAAAGGCGCGGAAATTTATCTGGACATCATGATCAACACAAAAAGATTTATTCACCTCGAACTTATTATTTTCAATGAAAGCGATATAGAGATGTACGAAAATTATTTCAGCCAAATAATCAATGACTTCGAACCGATTTACTAAAAGCGCTACTGAAGGAGCGCAACAACTACTTTTTGAATTGGCGGCAATGAAAATCAAGAATTATAATCGCCTGAATAAAATCAAACGACGATCCGCCAATAAAAACAAAGCCGGCATGATTTCAAATGCCGAGCTTTTGAATTTGTATCGCCGGCTCATTAAACAAAACAAGATTAAACAAAATAAAGACTTGGAAAAACTTTTGCAAAAAAGAAAAATCCGCACTCTATCCGGCGTGGCGCCGGTCGCTGTTCTGACAAAACCATTTCCCTGCCCCGGGAAATGCGCCTACTGCCCCGATGAAAAAAACATGCCAAAGAGCTACCTGTCAAACGAGCCGGCTGTAATGCGGGCGATAGCGGCGCGCTTTAACCCTTTTATTCAGGTAAAATCCCGGCTAAGGGCTCTGGAAAACAACGGCCACGCCACAGACAAAATTGAATTGATCATCATGGGCGGCACCTGGTCATACTTGCCGCGGCAATATCAAAAATGGTTTGTGAAACGCTGTTTTGACGCCTGCAATTCCAAAACTTCAAAAAACATCCGTCAAGCTCACAAGCTCAATGAAAAAGCCAAACACAGAATCGTGGCACTGACGCTCGAAACGCGGCCGGATTATATTGATGCCGAGGAAATTAAATACTGGCGGGAACTCGGCGCTACAAAAGTTGAACTCGGCGTACAAATCGCTGACGACAAAATTTTAAAATTAAATAAACGCGGACACGGAACCGGTGAAATAATTCGGGCAACAAAATTATTCAAACAAACCGGCTTCAAAGTCGCCTATCACCTGATGCCAAACTTACCGGGCGCGACCCCGGCAAAAGATCTGCAAAATTTTAAAAAACTTTTTACAAATCAGGATTTTCAGCCGGATCTGATAAAAATTTATCCCACTGTAGTTACAAAAAACTCCTTGCTTTTCAAATGGTGGAAACAGGGCAAATATAAACCTTACACTGACAAACAACTTTTGGATTTACTTTTTCAATTAAAGTTATCCACACCTGAATATGTTCGAATCATTCGATTAATTCGCGACATTCCAAAAGAAAGTATTGAAGCCGGCAATCTGGTCAGTAATCTCCGTCAGACACTTCAAACCAAATTGAAAGCTGAAGGTAAATGGTGTAAATGCATTCGTTGTCGTGAAGCCAGAGAAGACATTAAAAATTTAAGCCAAGCCAAATTATTTACAAAGAAATATCAAGCCTCAGATGCTAGTGAATACTTTTTACAATTTGCTTCGCCAAACAAAAAAAAGTTGTACGCTTTCCTGCGCCTGCGTCTGCCGGAAAAATCAGAACAAAATATTATTAAAGAAATTCAAGACTGCGCCATGATCCGCGAAGTCCATACTTATGGACGCTTGGTTTCCTTAGCTCAAAGCAAATCCGTAATCCGTACTTCAATTCAACATACCGGGTTGGGAACAAAATTAACGCATGAAGCTGAAATGATCGCTCGTAAAAAAGGTTTTAAAAAAATCGCAGTTATCTCCGGTATCGGCGTGCGCGGATTTTACAGAAAACTGGGATACAAGCTTGAGGGCACGTATATGACAAAAAAGTTGATTAGTTGATTGGTTAATTAGTTGATTAACTCGATTAACTTGGTTGCCAACTTGTTAAAACTCACAAAATAAGTTAAAATTTTAATTGGTCTACATATCACCTATGAACACACATTCTTCAAGCGCCTATAGCTCAGCTCACCGCAGTTATTACAAAAAACCTTTTCGAAAAACAAAGGGCTTTTATATTTTACTGGTTATCATAATTTTGGTAGCTGGCTTTATTTATTGGTCAATTCAAAAAACCGAAGATGAAGCCAACAACAGGCAAAAATATTCAGACCAGGACAATATCCCCATAACAGCGGCCAAGCTTATTTATTCAACTGGAACAATTGAAATCAAAACCGAGGATCAGCCGTGGCAAGAAATCGGTGATAATTATCAAATTCAGATGAATGACATTGTCAGAACCAATGACGCCGCGAGAGCAGTGATTGAACTGCCGGACAAGAGTCAAATCAGGCTATCGGAAAAAAGCGAATTAAGAATTACCCAAATGGGAATGTCTGATGTAGTAATCGAACAAATAAGCGGCACAGCTTTTCACCGCGTCAACAGCGAATCAACTGCTATTTACCGAGTAACAAATGGTAATACTGAAATTACCGCGCTTGGCACTGCTTTTAATACTCTTGTTAGCAGCAAATTAACCTATGTCACAGTGACTGAGGGAAAAATTAAATTAAAAATATACGACCAAGAAGATATCATTAACATGAGAACCGTAGAGCAAGGCACCAAAGCGTCTGTCAATCCTACGCTCGAGTTCGGCAAAATGATCCAAACAGAAGAAGTTTCAATTGCCGACCTTTTGAACGACAGCTGGTACGCCTGGAATTTGGAACGAGACCGGGAGGAAAATCACTTTCTCGGTGTTTTTGAAAAAGCAGTTCCGCTCGTCCTGACCGAGCCGGCTGAAACAAAAACTCAAACAGACAGCGAAAAAGTGACTATCAAAGGACAAACCGATCCGGGTGCTGAAATTTTTATGTCCGGCCAAGAAGTTGATAACAATCAAGGAAGCTTTGAAACTGATTATCTGCTGTCGCCCGGAGAAAATGAAATCGAAATCACTGTTAAAAAAGGCAAAAACCTTAACAAAAAAACAATTTTCGTCACCTCAAACAAACAAAAAATTGAAATCATTCTAAAAGGTTCGAAAAAAGAAAACACTGTGGCTCTGGAATGGACTACAGACAGTATTGATAATTTAAAAGAATACAAAGTTGTTCAGGCCAATGCGGAAAATCCCACTTTTCCCAATAATCCGTACCACACAATTGAAAGCGCGGCATCAAGCGACCAATGGGCTGGCCTTGTCGACGGCGATTACTTTTTCCGCGTCTGCGCATATTCCACCGACGGCAAATGCCTGGCATATAGTAATAATTACAATGCAAGCATTGGCGCCGGAGAAAAAACAACCGGACAAATCAATTTAAATGCTTCCGCTGACAAAGACGATGTCAGTCTCAGCTGGTCAATAAGCAATGACATTAATCCGGCCGAAGGATTTAAATCAATTATTTCGCAAACAAAAGATCCGGCATATCCCGGTAATTCATATCATTCTTTAAATAGCAATGAACGCAACGACACCTGGAAAAAACTAAGTCCGGCAATCTATTTTTTCCGGGTCTGTCTTCTGAAAAACAATCAATGTGTTGTTTATAGCAATAATGCCAACATTACTGTCACTGAAACTGCGCCAACAGGTACCATTACCTTGTCTGGAACATCAACTGGTGGTCAGATCAATTTAAATTGGCAGGTAAGCGACCTGGAAATAACTAAGGGATTTAAAAGTATTATCAGTGAAACACCGGGCGTCAGTTTCCCTGGCCAAGGACATCACTTGCTAACTTCGGCTAGCGAGACAACTGACGTATGGGCAGGACTTGAATCAGGCAAAACATATTATTTCAGCGTCTGCCAAAATCTCGGCAGTGTTTGCGGAACATATAGCAATGAAATATCTTTAGAATTTAAATAATTCTTATGCTGAACAAATTATCAATACAGGATCCTGAAATCGCGCAAGCAATAAAAAATGAACTCCTGCGCCAGCAAAATGTTATTGAACTTATTCCTTCTGAAAATTTTGTTTCAGTCGCTGTCCTGGAAGCGCTTGGCAGTGTCCTGACCAATAAATATTCCGAAGGCTATCCCGGCAACAGATATTACGGCGGCACGGAAAACGTTGATATTGTTGAACTCTTGGCCATTGAAAGAGCCAAACAATTATTCGGCGCCGAGCATGTCAATGTCCAACCGCTGTCAGGCGCGCCGGCCAATATTGCCGCTTATTTTGCTCTACTCTCGCCGGGCGACACAATACTTGGCATGGACTTGTCTCATGGCGGACATTTAACGCACGGCCATCCGGTAACCTGCATGTCAAAAATTTTTAATTTTATCCGATACAAAACCGACAAAAACACCGGCCTGATTGATTATGACAATCTTTTACAAATGGCCGAAGAGCATAAGCCCAAATTAATTCTCGTCGGCTACTCTGCATATTCGCGGGAAATTGATTATGAAAAAATTAAACAAATCGCCGATAAAGTAAACGCGCTTACAATGGCTGATATTGCTCACATCGCCGGCCTGATTGCCGCTGGAAAAATGAACAATCCCGTGCCATTATTTGATGTTGTCACGACAACAACCCACAAAACTTTACGCGGCCCTCGGGGCGGCATGATCTTGTGCAAAGAAAAACTGGCCAAACAAATTGACAAAGCTGTTTTTCCCGGCCTGCAAGGCGGTCCGCACGAACACAATATTGCCGCGAAAGCCGTGGCTTTTGGCGAGGCTCTTCAGCCGGAATTCCGGGAATACGCCGGACAAATTATGAAAAATGCCAAAGCCCTGGAAAATAAATTAAAAGAAAAAGATTTTAAAATCGCTTTTGGCACAACGGAAAACCATTTACTGCTAATTGACGTATCAAACAAAAATGTCAGCGGACGCGAAGCGCAAGAACTGCTTGATTCTGTCGGCATTACCTGCAACAAAAACATGATTCCGGACGATCCAAGAAGCCCGATGGATCCGTCGGGTATTCGCGTCGGCACGCCGGCCATGACCACCCGCGGATTCAAGGAACAAGATTTTGAACTGGTTGGCGAATTAATTTCCGAAACCTTGAGTAGTAAAGGCCAGGACGGTAATCTTAAAAAAATCAAACAACAAGTTCTTGATTTAACTTCAAAATTTTCGCTGTATCCAGAATTAAACGATTAAATAAATTTTCATGAATCGCGATGACAAAATTATAAACGGCAAAGAGTTAAGCAAAAAATTCTTGCAAAAAACCAAAGAACAAATTCGCGAATTAGGAATTAACCCCGGACTGGCCGCTATTTTAATTGGCAATGATTCAGCTTCTCACCTATACGTCAAATTAAAAAAACACGCCTGTAATGATTGCGACATTAATTTTCACCAATATCTTTTTGAAGGCGATTATACTGAAAAAGAAATCATTGACTGCATAAAATTTTTAAATAATGATCCGGAAACTACCGGCATCCTGATCCAATTACCATTGCCGCCAAAATATAATACAGAAAGAATAATCAAGGCGCTTGATTATCGAAAAGACATTGACGGCTTTCATCCAAAAAATCATGAAAAAATGCAAAAATGCGAATACCGGCTCCTGCCGCCTCTACCGCTCGCGATCGTTGAACTGGTAAATTCAACCGGCCAGGAAATCAAAAACAAGGAAATAGTTATCCTTTGCAATCACCTGCTTTTTGCAGCGCCATTTTCCTGCGTCTGGGGCAAAGACAATAAAGTAAAAGCAAAAACATTGGAAGACAAAAAATGGCAGACAGCCGTAAAAAAAGCTGATGTTTTAATTGTCGCAATTGGTAAACCTCTTTTTATTAATACAGACATGATAAAAAAAGATGCAACAATAATTGATGTCGGCATAAATAAACTTGGCGACAAAATTGTGGGCGACGTTGATTACAATAGCGTTCTAAATAAAGTTAAATTTATAACGCCGGTGCCCGGCGGAGTCGGGCCCATGACCATTGCCATGCTACTGCGCAATTTAGTTCAACTTCATCTGATGAAAAAAAATAGCTGAACCCAATGGGGTTCAGCCTTGCTTTACGGCCAATCGCCAGTCATTCGTAGTCCCTCCTCATATTTCTCTTATCATCGCAAGTTGCGGCTCTGCCGCGTCAACATGGTTTGCGCCACGCCTTTGGCGGGGCTATTCAAGAAACTGGGCCACAATCGGGCCAACGCGCTATGATTTTAGCCCAACATCCGAATATTGTCAATATTACTGCCAATAGACTTCTCAATGCCCGATTTATCCAGATATTATCAACTTGTTAATTCAGGAAGGATGTAATAAGATGAGGGGGAGAAATAACGAAACTGGAAATTTGAAACTGGGGTTGAAGTTGGATTGGAAATTGCTTGGCCCCTGCCCTAATTTCTAATTTCAAATTTCCAATTTTAGACTCATGCAAGAACTAGACAAAACCAAAATTCCGCCACAAAACCTGGAAGCTGAACAATCTTTCCTAGGCTCAATTTTGATTGACAAAGATTCTTTTGATAAAATCGCCGACATTATTCGTCCTGAAGATTTTTACAAAAACGCTCACCGACTTATTTTCGAAACAATGGTCGCGCTGTACTCCAAGCAAGAGCCAATTGATTTATTAACGGTAACTAATCTTCTCGAAGAAAAAAATCATTTGGAAAAAACCGGCGGCCGCAGTTATTTGGTAACCTTGTCTCATACCGTGCCCACTTCGAGCCACGTGATTCAATATGCCAATATTATCAAAAAAAAGGCCACTTTGAGGCGACTGCAAAGCGTATCCTCGGAAATCACCCAATTAACGTATGAAGAAGATCACGACATAGACAAAATTCTGGACATAGCCGAGCAAAAACTTTTTGCTGTTTCACAAAATTTTGTCCAGCAATCTTTCACGCCGATCAGCAGCATTCTTGGCGACACCTTTGACCGCATTGACGAATTGCACAAGAGCAGCGGCAAACTGCGCGGCGTGCCAACCGGATTTCCTGATCTGGACAATCTTCTCGCCGGCCTGCAAAAGTCCGACCTGGTAATTTTGGCCGCCCGCCCATCTGTTGGAAAAACATCTCTGGCTCTCGATATTGTTCGCCAAGTTGCGATCAAAGCCAAAGTTCCGGTAGGCGTTTTTAGTTTAGAAATGTCAAAAGAACAGCTGGTTGACCGCTTGCTCTGCGCCGAAGCAAACGTCGACCTGTGGAAAATGCGAACCGGAAAATTATCTGATCGCGAGGAAGATGATGACTTCCCGCGCATTGGCCACGCCATGGGAGTATTGTCAGAAGCGCCTATATTCATCGACGATTCTGCCTCTCTCAACGTAATGGAAATCAGAACAAAAGCTCGCCGTCTAAAAGCAGAACACAATCTGGGAATGATTGTTATTGATTATTTGCAATTGATGGAAGCCCGGCCCGGCGCGGAAAGCCGCGTACAGGCAGTGGCGGAAATCACAAGGGCGCTAAAAGGCATTGCCAGAGAATTGGATTTACCTGTACTCGCCCTCTCGCAGTTGTCGCGCGCCGTAGAAATGAATAAACCAGCTATTCCCAAGTTGGCAAACTTGCGAGAAAGCGGCTCGATTGAACAAGATGCTGACGTGGTTATGTTCATTTACCGCAAAGCAGCTGACCGCAACTATCGGATTGAAGAATTAACTTCACAAGAAAGATATATGGCGGAAATACACATTGCCAAGCATAGAAACGGACCAACCGGGCTCATTAAACTATTTTTTGATGAACCGCGCGCCAGTTTCAAAAATCTTGATAAAAAATTCACTGCCGAAAATTAATTTTCCACAATTTCATTTTTTTATTTTCCACTACCTGACTTTCTTGGATTCCAATTTCTAACTTTTAACTTTTACTTTTTAACTTTTAACTTATAATGCAGCCGCAAATTTTTGCGTCTCTACTTACTACCCACTCCCTATGTTCGATAAATTAAAATTATTAAAACAAGCAAAAGAACTGCAAAGCAAAATGCAGGGCATTATTATTACTGAAGAAAGCAATGGGATTAAAATAACAATCAACGGCAAACTCGATATTTTAAATCTTGAAATAATTCAAGACGATCTAATGGAAAACAAAACCAAACTCGAATTTTCAATCCGGCAAGCTGTGAACGCCGCTGTCAGCCGAGCGCAAAGAGAATCAGCCATGAGCATGCAGTCTGAGCTCGGCGGTCTTTTCTAAATTAATATTACCGCTTTTATCATCTTCAATCCTCTTTATCCTATTTTCCCATGCGCTACCCGGAAAAAATTAGCAATCTGATTGACTCTTTTTCAACCCTGCCCGGCGTCGGACGAAAAACCGCCGAGCGTTTTGTTTTTTCTTTGCTAAAACAGCCAAAAGAAATTATTTTGAAGTTTTCCCACGATTTGTCTGAACTGCACAATCACAATTTCACTTGCCCGCAATGTTTTAATTTTTCTGAAACTGAAAACAACTGCGCCGTCTGTTCAGCGCCAAACAGAGACCATTCCATCATCTGCGTTGTAGAAGAATTTCACGACCTGAACGTAATCGAAGCCACCGGCGAATACAAAGGCCTCTATCATGTTCTCGGCGGAAAAATCGATCCGCCGGAAGGAATCACACCGGATAAGCTCAATATTTCTCAATTGACCGAAAGAATAAAAAATCAACAAATTCAGGAAATCATTCTAGCCCTAAATCCGGACATTCTGGGCGAAGGCACTATTATTCACCTAAAAAATATTCTCCGCCCGCTAAACGTCAAAATTAGCCTTCTGGCGCGCGGCCTGCCTATGGGCGCGGATATTGAATATGCCGATGAAGTTACGCTGGCCAATGCGCTCAAGGGGAGGCAAGAAATAAAATAAGATACACTTGACAAATTTTATAAAATTCAATAAGTTAAATGTCTTGGCTCTTTGATAATCCAGAAGGTCTGGATTATTGCTCAAACCCTTGTGCCCTTGATTCGTGAACAGGCAAGCCTGCTCGGACGAATGGGGAGGAGGAAGCATGATTAGCGAAGAAGAATGTGAGTTAGCCCAAAGTTCTGGACAGCACGTACTAGTGCTTTATTTTAATGAAGAAAAGCTGCTCCAAGGACAGCTGTGCGCCCAGGTCTTGCACGAAGGTCTGATTTTCCAATCACCGGAAAACGCCAAACAAATGTTTATCTCGGGGTCAGTAATCTGTAAGTTCCGTCAAAGCCACTGCGCTGTTATCTGGCAACCAGGTATTGTCGGTCGCGGCTTTTCTTACCGTGGGACCCCTGACCTTGGTTCCGGAACCGGAGTACATGACTTTTCTTTTGGCAGGAATACCGGCCAGGAAACGCTTGAGGACATCCAGCACGAACTAATGATAATGCTGATCAATCAGCTTATTCCCGAACTCAATTTGCGGCGCCAATGCACTCTTGTTTTCCTTGACGACAAAGCTGTGCCTGTCTGCCAAATAAACGAAACGACCTGCCACTTTTTCCACCATGCCGGAACTCCAGCCTTGAATGTCTACGCCATCATCGGCGTTGTCCGCGAGCCGGATTCGAAAATATCAGAAACAGCCTTAATGGGCGCGCTGCTCCAGCTTTTCATCAAACGCACTAACATGGCGCTGTCAAGCCTGCTTTCGAACGTAACAGGTTCTATTAGAAAGCTCTATCCGGAAACTGCTTCAGACGAAGAACTTGACTGCGATACTCCCATTGCCCTACCGGAAGATGAACAAGAAATGAGAGCGCTTCTCGCCAGCACTGTCCGCGCCACGGCTGAAACGCTGACTGAACACAAGAAATTCCTGTTGCAAAAAATCCTTGGTGCGAAAAAACTCTAGCGCAACAAAACGCTTCAACCTCACCGTTGAAGCGTTTATTATTTTTATTACTTAACAAAAAAGCGCCCCGCCAAGGCAGGGGCTTTTTATATATTGACCTCTAAATTTTATATTTTCCCAAACTTTACTTTGGTGAATGGCTGTCTATGGCCAACATTACGGCGATAGCGCACTTTTCTTTTGTATTTGATGACGCTAACCTTTTTCGCTCTTCCTTGCTCAACAATTTCAGCTTCAATATTTATCTCCTTCAAAATTGGCTGGCCGATTTCAAATTTTTCGCCTTCTTCATCCGTCATTAACAAAACCTGGTCGAACTTAATTTTGTCGCCTACATTGCCTTCCAGTTTTTCTATATTTAATTCCTGTCCGCCGGCAACCTTGTATTGCTTGCCACCGGTCTTTATTACAGCTAAATTCATATTGATATTCTGTTATTTTATTGTTTTAATGCTTACATAATACACGATTAATTGTTTTCCGTCAAGAGTCTGGCTTTTCGCCTCTTTTTTGTATATACATAAGCTAAAATCAGCATAAAAACCACCACTACCGCCGCCATTGCGGTCATGAAACTAATGCCCTTGTCCTGGAAATAATATGCCACCAAGCCAAAGGCCACTGCGATTGAATACAAAAATAAAACCGCACGCTTGACCGTAAATCCGGCATCGAGCAGACGATGGTGCAAATGTTTTCTGTCAGCGCTGAATAAATTTCTTTTTTCAACAAAACGACGGACTACGGTCCAGACAAAATCAAGAAAAGGAATCGACAGCAAAAGCAAAGTAATGCCGACTTTACTACCGCTGATTATTGAAATACAGCCGAGCAAAAATCCGGCCATGGTACTGCCGCCTTCGCCAAGAAAAATCGAGGCCGGATTAAAATTAAAAACCAAAAAGCCCACAAAAACTCCGATCAGGATTATTGCCAGAAGAGCAACATCGTACTGAATAATGTCACCTTTGTTCAAAGCAGTAAAAAATATAAAAATTGAACCAATAATTGTAATGCCGGAAACCAAGCCGTCAAGCCCGTCCAAAAGTTTCGTCGTGTACATCATGGCAAGTAGCCAGACAAAAGTAAAAATATCAGCCAGCAAAGTAAATTTATAAGCTATTCCATGGTACCAAAAAAGTTTAATCGTATATTTATTTAACTCCAGGACTCCGTCACCAAAAGGATTTGTTATCCAATCAATGCCAATACCGCAGACAATTACGCTGAGCGCCGCTAGTATCGGCCAGATCAGCTGCCACTTTGGCCGCAGATTGTATTTATCGTCCAAAAATCCGCCGAGCGCCAGAAAAAAACTGCCGAGAAAAACGCCAAGAAGATTTTTGAAAATAATCGTGTCGCCGATCAAATCACGTGTTATCAAAGAATAAAAAAGCACAATCAAATTAAAACTCAAAAACACCGCCAGCCCGCCAAGCAATGGCGTCGGCTTCCGGTGAATTTTGCGGTCTGAATCCGGCTTATCAATTATTTTTGCTCTTTTCGCGAATAATATAACAAAAGGCGTCACCACTAGGCAAAGCGCAAATGAAGCAATCAAAGCAAAAATGTAGTCATAGCTGTTCATAAAAGCCTTTATATCAATTGATATTATTCTAGCTGATATTCATATTTTTATCAATAAAACAGGCCGCTTGACTGGCGCCTGTTTTTTTCATTAACAAAAATTTTTTAGAGGATTTTCTATAATTTCTCGGCTTTTTCAATTTGTAACTCTCCACCGACGTCCATAACTACACGATCCCGCCTGCCAAGTTCGCCTTTTAAAATCTTATTGGCCAGTGCGTCGTCAACCCGCTCCTGGATAGTGCGGCGCAATGGCCGAGCGCCGAATTTTGGATCAAAACCCAGTTCAGCCAACTCGGCGATTGCGCTGTCCGTAACGCTGAATTCAATTCCTTTTTCTTTTAATCGCGCAGTAATTTTATTTATCATCAGTCGAGCAATCTTGATCACGTCGACCATTGACAGAGGCTTGAAAACAACCACGCCGTCGAAACGATTTAGAAATTCCGGCCGAAAATGTTGTTTTAATTCTTCATTTATCAAATAATCTTTTATTTTTTCAATGGCTTCGCCTTTTCTAATCTGATCCTGAATATATTGCGCGCCGGCATTGGAAGTCATAATAATAATCGTACTGGTGAAATCAATTGTTCGTCCGCGCGCGTCAGTCAGCCGGCCATCGTCCAGCACCTGCAAAAATAAATTTAGAATATCGGGATGCGCTTTTTCTATCTCATCAAAGAGAACCAAGCTAAATGGCGCTTTGCGCACCTGCTCGGTCAAAATGCCGGCGCTAGAACCATGGCCGATTAAACGGCCGATGCTCGACTGTTCCTGATATTCTGACATGTCGATGCGGATCATGGAATTTTCATTGCTAAAATAAACTTCTGCAACTGTTTTGGCCAGCTCGGTTTTTCCAACACCGGTCGGCCCGAGAAACAGCAAGCTGGCGATCGGCCTCTTGCCTTCGCGCAATTCAGCCCGCGCCCGGCGCAGACTGGCAGCCACCAGACTTACCGCTTCTTCCTGATCAACCATGCGCTCGTGAATTCTGTCTTCCATATTCAAAAGTTTTTCGCTTTCTTTTTGCGTCACTTGAGTCAGAGGAATCTTGGTCATACTGGAAATAACTTCAGCCACGTCTTCACCCAACACGACTTTATCCACACCCCTTTCTTGTTTTACTTTAATGGCGCTCTGTTCCAATATACCGATTGCTTTTTCAGGCAAATATTTGTCATGAATGTACCTGGAAGACAAAACTACTGCTTTTTCTATTGCCGAATATGAAAAATAAATATTATTTTGATATTCAATCGGCCCGCTTTTTGCTTCCAATACTTGAATTGCGTCGTTTAATTCCAATTCATCAATTTTAACAATCTGAAAAGCCGCATCCAATGTTTTGTTTTCAATCGTATTTACATAACCGTCAGGCGTGGTCGTGGCCAGACAATAAAATAAATGTTTGGACAGCAACTGGGCAAAGACCTCGGATAAATCTAGACTGTTCTCACCGCCGGCTGTGATGCCATGCAAATTGTGGATATTTTCCACCGCTAAAATAATATTGCCGGAACGAATCACTTCATCAATAATATAAAGTAATCTCTGCTCTGCGCCGCTCGCGTCAACGCCGGCCAGTAAGCTGGCTACGTTCAGGCTGACCAATCTTTTGTCTTGCAATAATTCCGGCACATCTTCTGAAGCCATGCGCCCAGCCAGCCCCTGCAAAATCGTTGTGCGACCGACTCCCTGATTTCCTATCAAAAGCACTCCTTGTCTTGAGCCTTCAATGACTCTGAAAATCTTTTCAAATTCGTCAGCGCGGCCGATGCAAGGAAAATATTGCCCGTACTTGGCCAGAACGGTCAGGTCTTCGCTAAACTTGTCAAGCAGAGGCGTGGCGATCGCTGTCATGGCTCTATCCATGCCTGACTTTGGCTTATATCTAGCCCGCCCGCGAAATCTCTGCCAGTTGCTGCGCATTTGTTCTTGAATCCTGATCCAGGCAACAACATTTATTACTTTTTGATAATTTAAATCAAAATCAACTAATATTTCTTCAACTTCATCAAGTTTATCTTTTTCAACGATCTCGGGATTGGCCAAAGACAGCGCCATTTCCGGCAAATCAACTTTGTCTTTATTGGATGAATATGCTTCCGCATAAGCCGCCAAAAGCAACTTTAATAACTCAGCTGACAGCCCGGGGATCCCCGGCCGGCTGACAATGCTTCTGGACAAAAATCTGCTGATCTTTTGTTTTAGCTGTTCAAAGTTTATACCGAGCCGCGCTAGAATAATAGCTGATTTATCAAATTGAAATAAAATACCAAAAAAATGAACCCTCAAAACCTCCCCGTGTTCAAAGTGGCAGGCCAGCTCAAAGCTCGCTTGCACTGCTTTTTTCGCTTCCCCGGTAAAAGTATCGGAGATGTCAACCATTTCTCCTTTTTTCATTTTACTGATACTTTCCCAATCAATCATTCCTGCAACCGAGCCAATTCCTGACTGAAATTTCTTAGTCATTACTCTGTATTTCAAAGACACTTCCTGCTCCAGTCGATAATATAAATACAAATCAATCAAAAGCGTCAGCCAAAAATATAATTTTTCACTGCTCGGCGTTAACCAGTATTTATAAGAAAAAAATGCAACAAAATTGTCCTGATAGCCATAGTAAACCATTACCGCAAGCCCTGACAGCCCGATTAGTCCCAACGCCAGATTATAAATGATTTTAAACTTTGTTGTTATCTTGTCGTAAGCAATATTCAGCGCGTCATAATGCTTGCCCCAATACAAAACTTTGTCGTTCAAAAACAACACCACGCCGAGTCCGCGGCAAACATTGCAAACATTTCCTTCGACCTGGCCGGTTCCGCCGCATTCGGTACAAACTAAATAATTATTTTTATCGCTCATATTAATTTATCGAACAATCCCAGATTTAACAAGATTTGAGATATTAAAAAAATCGGCAGCAAAAACCAGATCAAAAAAACTACTGCCGAAAATATTATCCAAAACATAAAAAGCAAAAAACGAAAAATAATTTGAAAAACACGCATGAAAAAACTTATTATCCTGCCCTGCCAGTCGTACTGGCCAAACATTGGCTTAAATAAATTTTTTACCCAAACGCTGAGAGCCAATTCTCTATTCCCCTGAGAAATCGTCTCCCCCATCTTACCAAAAGCGGTTTTGAGTCCCACGCCATACCACCAGATCGGCCATAATAAAATGTCCAGCACCAAATCCCTTAAAATAAATTTAATAGACTTGGCCGCAATATTTTCCCGAACCATATTGTATTTGTTTGAATTTTTATTTCTAAATTTATTATACCACAAAAACAAGAAAACAAGAAAACACCAGTCCGCCTATGGCGGAAGAAAACAAAAGAACAATAAAGCAACGAAACACAAAATCCGACGTAAATTATTTAAGGTTCTTTTTCAACGCCAGCAAGATTAACGTTGTTATTAACCGTTTATAATCAAGTCCCGATGCTTCCCACATTTTTGGGTACATGGAAATTGGCGTAAATCCGGGAATTGTATTAATTTCGTTAATATAAATTTTCCCCTTCTGATTGATCAAAAAATCCACTCTGGCCAGGCCTTCGCAACAAACCAAATTATATGCCCTCATGGCCAATTGCTGAATTTGCTTTATCTGCCTTGCTCCCAATTCCGCCGGCGCGACAGTTTTTGCTTTGCAATTATTATATTTGTCGTCGTAATCGTAAAATTCCGCGCCGGAAACTATTTCACCCGGTAATGATACTTTCGTATTTTTGTAATTATTTCCCAACACAGAAATTTCAATTTCTCTGCACTTTTCAACCGACTCCTCTATGACGATTCGTGAATCGAATTTTTTTGCCTGATCAATAAAGCCGGCAAGCCTGTTTTTATTCTTCACTTTAAAAATTCCAACTGACGAACCCAAATTGCACGGCTTGACAAAAACCGGAAATCGAAATTTTAGCTTTATTTCAATGATTGCAATCCGCATACTTGCTTTTGCCGTCTTTGTAAAATCCAAGACAGCAAACCGGGTTTGCGGCAAGCCTTCCGCTTTTAATATCAACTTAAAAATTCCTTTGTCCAAACAAATCCCGGAAGCCAAAATATCCGCGCCGACAAAAGGTTTATTAATAGAACACAATAATCCTTGAATTTCGCCGTCCTCTCCTCCGTATCCATGCAAGACAGGGAAAAAAACATCAATCTTGCTCGCGTCGACAAAAGGGTCAAACCGCTTTCTGTTTTTATTATCCAGCCAAAATTGTCCTTTCTTATCAATAAAAATTTTAACTGCACTAAATTTCTCACGATTGATATTTTCAATCACTCCCTTTGCTGAAACAATGGAAACTTCATGCTCAGGCGATTTTCCGCCATAAATTATTCCGACAATAATTTTTTTTCTTGCGCTAGTCATTGGATTTTGATTAAACGATTCAGTTTATGCGAAGGCAAAATCGTATTCAAATTATAACAATAATAAATATATAAACAAAGAAAGCGACACATCCGATTATCATACAAACTCCCTCAATCTGTACTTAATCCCTGCCCGCCGGCAGGCAGGGGTACATCTGTACAAAAAAAACAGGAGGCTCTCGTTGTGACGATTGCCTCCTATGAGTCGCTAGTGGCTTGCTGGTTGGCTTGCCTCAGGCTCATTTACATGAAAGATTTTACCAAGTGCTTGGTTCAAGTAGACGCGCGTTTTGCTCGCCATGACAGGTACTGGGGGTGACCTCTTCTTTTCTTTTGAACTAATGGTATCAAGGAATATTCCTTTTGGATTGCTCCTCCAGGTGTCATCCTCCTCCAGAAGTTCTTCTGAATTGATTTGGCAGCTTGTCCACCGAAGTGAACTAAAGATAGTTTGAGTTACTTTCTCCAAGGATGTCTGCCTTGTTGCCAAGGTTTATTTCCTTTTTGATAGATACTCTCTCCATCAAGCTTTCCTTTTCCTTGTCAGGTTTGCCCTTTGGCATCTTTCAATCCTTTTAAGGGGACTGATGCATTCCGGCTACTTATTACCGAAGTAACAAGTCTTCTTTCGAAGCAGACCGCTTTGGTCTGGTCCCCGGTTTGCGCTTGAACTTTTCGCGCTGTGTTTGGCTTTGGTTGCTTTGATCTTGCGATCGCGGCTTCCATTGCCTTCTAATCACTGGGAATCTTGCTTGCTTGCGCTTGCGTGATTCCAGGTCAAACTTTTATCTAGCTCTTAGCTTTCTGCATTGTCTTGCGACGTTGCTTTTTGCTTTGAGCCGGATTTTGGTCTGGCTTTTCTTTGGGTTTGTATTGCTACAATTCCAAAGACTGGATTAGTGTTGAGGATAGTTTCCGGATTGCTCCGGTCTTTTTCTTCAACCACAGTGCTAGTACTGCCTTGAACTTCTGGACTTCTGACCGTGAGGTCATAGGTTTTGAAGTCGTGTTCTTGCTTTTGCTTTTGGCTTTGTGTTTTCAACTTGCCTTTGGCTCCGTATCTCTACGAAATCAAGAGTTTGTTGTCTTCACTAAGCTTTCTGCTTTGGCTTGAACAGCTGGCTTGATCTTTTGCTTTGGCCTTTGATTACTCGCTGGCTTTGGCTACTTGATCAATGGTGCAGGTAAGTGCAAGGCGCTTTTCATAGCTAGATCATGGTTCTCTGCTTGCGCTTCAATCCATGACGTCCCTTGTCTTTTTCTGCCTCTGACTTGTAATGAGCTTTTTGCGACTGTAATGCCTATTATACTCGTGTAATTAAATACGTCAAGAGCCCCCTGTGGATAACTTTTTTACCATGGTAAATCATCCTAAAATCAAAAAACCAACAAATCTCTTTGTTGATTAATTGTTTCTTTATTTCATTGCTTCGTTGTCTTCGATTTACTCTCTAATTCGCGTCATTCGCGTGCAGCCCATTCGTGTTTTATTTCAAACACTCATTCACCACCGACAAAAAGTTCTCAAAATCAATGGCATTATTTTTTAGATCCAGATCATCATAATTAATAATAATAACTTGCGACAATTTAAAATTACCCGCCCAGTCATCATACAGATTATTCAAGTCTTCAATATAGCGCTTGGAAATTCCTTTTTCAAATTCGCGGCCGCGCTTTTCTATTCGCTGCATTATTTTGTCTGTTGAAGCTTTTAAATAAATAACCAGATCCGGCGCCGGCAAAACGCGGGTAAAGGTTTTATAAATAGTTTGATACACTTTCCAGTCTCGCTTGGAAATAAATCCGCGCCGATGCAAATATTTGGCAAAAATTTCCGCGTTCTCGTAAATGCATCTGTCCTGGATCACCGAATGTTTATCCACAACCAAAGTGTAATGATCCTGCAATCGCTTGCCAAGAAAATACATTTGCGAATGAAAGGCCCATTTTTTCATGTCCTTGTAAAAATCTTCCAAATAAGGATTTTCCGCCACTGGCTCCAGATATTGTTTAAAACCATAATAATCCGCCAACTTCTTTGTCAGTGTTGATTTGCCGATGCCGATATTGCCGGAAATAGTGACGAATTTTTTGCCTTCCATAGGATAGGGACAATTAAAAGGTTTATGTATACATTTTAACAAAAATTTCAAAAAGAAAACAGGGCTTCAGTTAAGAACTGAAGCCCTGCCTTATGTATGGCGCGAGGATTACTCCTTGCTATCCTGCGCCTGTTTCTTGAGTTCGAGCAGCTGCCGCAGCTCCTCGGGACTCATGTTGTCAACCTGCTTCTTCATGTCCCGGGAATCTTCCGTATTCCTCACTTCCTCCTGATGCCCTGCCGTCCGCTCCCGCAGTTCTTCCTGCTTGGCAGAAGGCTTGAGCTCTACAGCCAGATTGTCGAAGGAAGCCAGTGAGAAAATATCTTCCCCGGACTGAAGATACTCGCCCTTCACAGAATCGCCGGGCCGGGTGAAAATCAGATCGAGCGAAATGCTCTTTGTTCCAGCGAGGGCGTGCGGCAAGTCATTCACCAGCACGTAGTAATTCGAGCCTTCGAGAGCAATCCTTGCCACCGTCCCCGAGAAAGCAATCCGTTCATCACTCGTAGAGAGCGGCACCGCGATCTGTTCTTGGCCGAGCTCCACCCGCAACTTGGCAAATCCGCCAAGCGGGTTGTTCTCATCCCAGTAGATCTTCTGGTTATCCGCATCTACCAGGGCGACGCCCTTGAACGTGTTGCTCTGGCCGAGCACTGTGCTCACCCAGATCGCCCGCCCGTAAAAATTGAAGAGCATTGGCGTACTGCCGGTCCAGCCCTTGTAATGGATTTCGTTGTTGACAACGTGCATGACTGCTTCTTCGTTCAACCCCGAAATCCGATAATCAATGACCTTGCCGGTGCGCGTGTGCATGTACATCACGCTCACCAGAGCCGCGTCTTCCTTGCTGGCCGACGTAATGCCGGTGAACCAGTACGGTTCGCCGTCAGCGCCGTAAATCACTTCAACGAAGTCCTCGTTTTTCCCCATCGGGGTCACATCCATGACTTCCTTCTTGCCCCAGAGAGTGTTCCACCATCCATGGGTGAACTTTCCCCAGTTCGACATGTACTGAACCGCAAACTCCCGGGGAACTGCTCTGTCGAGCCAGTCAGGGATCTCATCCTTTCCGTAAAAAGTAATTTCCCCCGAAGCCGGGTCAACCACAGCCACGCCGGTGATCTTCTCTCCCCAGTAGCTGATGGTCGGCTCAAACACCGACACCACCCACCAACCTTTGCCAGCCTCGTCTTCTTCAAACGAGTACTCCGTGAGCCCTCTGGTCATGTAACCATTGGTCCACAAATGTCGTTCCAGGTTGTCGCCGAAATATGCTCCCGGCGTGTACTTGTACTGCTTGTCAAGCACCAACTCCACCGGCCGGTAGGGATCCTCAGCATTCACCTTGACATAGCCGGGAACTGTGCCGACCGAGGTCCAGACAGAGAATCCGTTGTAGTCGAGCGGCGCGATCCACCACAATTCACCGTTCACTCGTTGGATCGTCATCAATTCCTTGGCAACTCGATACTGACTGCCGATGGAGCCCTCCGCTTCGCCGAGCTGCTTGTCAGCCATGAATTCAGCCAGCTCCCGCGGCACGATCCGGATGTGGGCCGGGTCGCTCGGTTGCATATCCTTGGTAAACTCCATCTTCTGAACTTCACCGATAAGGTTCCTGTAATCGCTGGCGCGAAACAATCCCCAGCCACTGAGCGACACAATGGCCAGGATCCCCATCCCAATGACAGGGAACAG
Source organism: uncultured Gammaproteobacteria bacterium (assembly GCA_964590105.1). GTDB lineage: Bacteria > Patescibacteriota > Patescibacteriia > UBA11705 > JABHMO01 > JABMRF01. The sequence continues at coordinate 84,076 of CAZPYM010000001.1, read as the reverse complement.
CAGTGTCAGGGTTGGCTCATCCTTCACCACTCCGTCGATAATGGCGGAAATGAGCCAGTTGATTACCACTGCTCCACCAATCCAGCCCCACAGCGGCCAGACCAACGACGGACAGGTGCAGTAGAGCGCGATCCACCAGGGAATCGTCATGATGGCGCCGGCAACTGCGGCAGGCAGAAAACGCCTCCGGATCATGAGTGGCACAACGCCAAGCAAAGACACCACAAAAGCCATGAACAATGCGTACATTTCATCCCTCCATTAATAGTTAGACCATTGTCAAAGGACCTTCCCTTAACAAGGTATTATATCACATCTAATGATTTTTGTCAATGTTTCAACTAAAATTATACAAAAAAACACCTTTTTGGTGTTTTTGAATTATTTTCATAATAATAAGAATTTAAAAAATCTATACTAATCATTTACATAAATAACATCATCATCACTATCCATATTATCCCCAAACGGCTGTCTTCCCTGAACCATATATCTGGAGTCGTCAAGCTCGCGGATAAACATTGACGGCTTGGAATAAATTTCTCCGAATTTGTAGCTAAATGAACGAACCGGATAAAGCATGTTCAATTCATCTTTAGCGCGAGTGGCGGCAACATAAAACAAACGGCGCTCCTCTTCCAATTCTTTTGGGTTTTCCAAACTCTTGTGATGCGGGAAATAGCCGTCCCTTAAACCGATTATAAAAACAACCGGCCATTCCAAACCCTTTGCCTGATGGATTGTGGACAAAACAACCGCGCTTTGATCATGTTCATGTTCATCGGCAAATGATTCGCTAAGCATCACGTCAGCCAATAATTTGTCCAAATCATAATAAAGAGCCACAAAATTTATTAATTGCCCTAAATCATCCAGTCGGTCGCGATAATTTTCATAAGCATTTTTTAAATATTCTTCATAGCCATGCTCTAAAATATATTCAATGGCCTCGGCAATATAGCCTTTTTGATTTTTGTCCAAGGCGTCCACTTGATGAAAAGTTTCCACAATCCTCTGCCAACTGCTACCCGCCTTGCCGGTGAATTCTATTTTTGAATCAATTAGCTCGCTAAGCTTGCCAAACTTTTTAATTCGCGCCCAGATTAAATCCGCTTTTTTCATACCAATGCCCTCATGCATCAGCAAAATTCGCTTCCAGGCAACTTCATCCTGAAAATTGGCCATAACTTTTAAATATGAAATCACATCTTTCACATGCGCCTGTTCAAAATAACGCATACCGCCGCGGACAACATAGGGAATATTTTGCTTGCTAAGCTCGAGTTGGATTTCCGCTGACTGATAAGTGGCGCGATACAAAACAGCAATCTGATTGTAATTTTCTCCATCGCGGTACAATTGCATAATTCTTTTGGTAACAAGCATCGCCTGATTGTGCTCGTCGCGCGCCGGAATCAAGGCCGGCAAAATACTGCCCTCTCGTTCGGCGCGCAATTTTTTTTCAAACTGATCAACATTATGACTGATAATATCATTGGCCAAGCCGAGAATCTGCGGCGTACTGCGGTAATTGGTTTCAATTTTATAAACCTTTGCCTTGGGAAATAATTTCGGAAAATTTAATATATTTTTCACGTCCGCCGCGCGAAATGAATAAATGCTCTGCGAATCATCCCCCACCACCAGCACATTGCCATGATAGGCGGAGAGCTGTCTGATTATTTCCGCTTGAATATAATTTGTGTCCTGATATTCGTCAACTAAAATGTATTTGAATTGCCGGGCCAGCCTATCTTTGATCTCAGGAAATTGCTCCAATAGCCGCAGCCAATTAACCAATAAATCATCAAAGTCCATAACATTCGACGCTTTTTTCTTGTCTTCATAAGTAAATAATATTTGCTCAACTTTTTCCGCCACAAAATCAGGGTAGCCGTAATTTATTTCCACGGTTTCTCTGACTTCCTGATTTGTATTGCGAGAAAAGCTGATCATGCCCTGAACAACGCTGGCTTTGGGAAAATTCTGGCCCTTGACATTTAAACCTAGCGCCTCCATGGAATGCTTTACAAGGGAAATTGAATCATCCTGGTCCAGAATATTAAAATTTCGATTGTAGCCAAGCTTGTTCGCGTATTTCCGTAAAATTAAATTTCCAATACGGTGAAATGTTCCGCCCCACAAATGTTCAGGCGCAAAGCCCAACAATTTTTCGCAGCGGCCGAGCATTTCTTTTGCCGCTTTGTTGGTGAATGTGACCAATAATATATTTTCCGGATCAATCCCCTGATTAACCAAATAAGCGACTCGAAAAACCAGGGTGCGCGTCTTGCCCGATCCGGCGCCCGCCAAAACCAAACACGGCCCGTCGGCTTCCGTGACAACGCGATATTGCTCGGAATTTAATAATTTTTTATAATCAATCATGAAATTTAAATTCATTGGCGGAATTATTTCGATCTCGACACCAACGTTCCGGATTGGTTTGGATATAATGACGGATGCGCTCCAAATCGTTTTGATCGCGCACAACATGGTCGTAAAAACGCGGTTGCCATTTGAAATTAATATGGCTTCTATGAATAAGAAATGTGCATTTACCTTTGAACCACCGCATTATTTCACCAAAAGACCGCCGTTCCGCCCGCCGTAGAGCCACGATTAATCGCGTCTCTACCACAATCGTAATCACGATCACAATCATCTTGCGATTGCAAAATCCGCAACAAACCATGCACATGATTTGGCATTACAACATATTCATCCAATGTTACAAACGGAAAAAATATTGGAATTTTCTACCAACACTCATACGCAATTTGTCCAATTGACGATAAAATCATTTTCCCATTCTGAACGCGCCCAAAACATTCTCGCCGATCATTAACGCAAATCGTTGCATAATAAAATCCATCCAACGAATAAACCCAATTGGCCAAACGAGTTGATTTAATGCGATATTTATCCTGGAACAATTTCTCCTCCATAATGCCTTAATTTTATCACATCAACAAAAATAAAAACATCCGCCCTTGACAAACGATCCGTCATGTCGTATTATGAAACTTATTCAATTTGTTCTCTGGGACCAAACACAAAAACGCAGGGAGACGCCAATGCAAAGAAACCAGAGCGATGTTCACAACGTGTTCGGATTAGTAAAGTCGCAGAAACCGTTCGGCGACTTGGTCGAACTCGAAGTTGACCTGGGCAAAGGGCTGGGAGTAGGCAAGTTCTACTTCGACCAAACCGTCTGTCACAAAAACGAAACTACCGGATTCTGCCTGCTCATCTACGAAGCAAAACTCCGCCGCGTAGGCAAAAGGGATGTCTGCCACATCACCCGCTGCGCACCTTTCGCCAAGGGCGGCGTCGTGGTCTTCGAAGAAGGAAAAGAACCACATCAGGTACGCAAACCACGCGCCCTGTAAAAACCACAAACGGCTCACTCATTGAGCCGTTTTATTTTTTCCCGATTATAATTCTACTTTCTATTCTCGCCTGCTAAATTCACAACCGCAATAATTTTGCCGGTGGAAATGTTCCTGCTCGCTAAGTTCGCAGGATTTTTTAAACCCTTCGTTTTTTCGCCAAATATTATCAATAAATTTCAAATTATAAAACTCCGCAAACTCTTTTCCTATTTGATTGATCATTTCCGCCGGCTTGTGCGGGCTGATTGTCAGGGTCGTGGCAAAAGCTTCAAACCCTTCTTCGCTCGCTTTTTGCGCGACCTCGCCCAGTCGATGCATAAAACATTTTCTACAACGCTCTCCCCTTTCCAGTTCGGTTTCCAAGCCTTTTACAACCTCGAGCCATTCATCATGCGCGTATTTGCCTTCAATCAACTCGACACCCGACTTATCCACATATCGCCGAACTTCATTTAGCCGCAAATTATATTCATCTTCCGGGAAAATATTAGGGTTATAAAAATAAACAGACACACTGTGTCCCTCTTTTTTTAATTCATTAATAACTTGACCGCCGCACGGAGCGCAGCAGGCGTGGAGTAATATTTTCATATTGATTAATGCAAATAACTTTCCTTGTAAAGCCAGGCGCTGAAAGTTGTTACGATCGTATACAAAATCGCCCCGATAAAACCGCCCCACCAAATAGTGATGTCAAAGCCCTGGATAAAACTCGCCACAAACCAAAAGATAATCGCATTGATTACAAGATTGGAAAGTCCAAGCGTCAAAATGTTGATCGGAAAAGTGATGATTTTCAAAATCATTCCGGGAACAAAGTTTACCAGTCCGATTATTACAACCAAAATTAAGGCGTAATACAGACTTTCAACTTCAATGCCCGGAATAAAATAGCCGATCGCGAGTAGACCGACCGCGTTGATAAGCCAACGAAGGATCATGTACATATTTACGCGAAACCACGCAGAACAAAACGCGAAACTGCGCGAACGCTGTTTAGCGAGAAATTTTACGTTGCCCAGCTGTTTGTTTATTACTTTTAATTTTCAATTTTTTACTTTTTACTTTCATTAAGTGCTCCGCCACCAACTTTTCCACCCAACCATGTTCGTCCAAAACATCCATAAAAAACCTAACCTCTTTGCTGATTTTCCTTCTGTTCAAAAGGTAGATAATTTTAACAATCCAATAATAAATTATTATTAAAACAACGACCAAATACAAGAGCCACCAAAACCAATTATTTTTTAATGACCAGAAATTTATATTGATTCTGACGGTATCATACACCACATTACCGTATTTATCTTCAACCTTAACTTTCACCACGTGCTCACCGCGCTCAAAAAAATATCGCAGGGTCTCAGCATTAAAAGTTTCTTTATTATCAATGCGCCATTCATATTGCAAATCAAAAGGCTGCGCCAAGTTCGTCTGTACAACAAATTCATACATTTGCCAGCCGACGCGTTGATATTTGACATAGACTTCCCGCAAAGGCTGGGCCATTAATGATTCAGCTGCTCGAGCCTGAATAAATGCGCCGCCCAAAAAAAACAATATCAAAACGGCCACAACTGCGATTTTTATTTTTCTTGCCATTTTTTTATTCCTCCTCTTTTATTTTTCTTATCTTTGGTTTTCTCAATTGCCTTTGTTCAGGTTCCGACTCAACTGAAGTTTTGTGCCTAAATTCATAGCTGTACAAGAAAATCAAACAAGCAACAATTAACACAATCAGCCACAACCAATAATTGTAAACCGACCAAAAATTTATTTTGACTGTTATGCTATCATACAAATCATTTTCCCACGGCCCCTTGACCTTTAGGGTGACAAAATATTCTCCTGTGCCACGAAACTTGTGACTGCCATTTTTTACGCTTTCACTACCATCGCTAAAACCCCATAGATATTCTAATTTTTCATTATTCAAATCAGCAATATTTGTAGTAAAAGAAAAATCATAAGTATTCCAATTAATCTGCTGTGCGCTAATTTTAATTTCCTTTAACAATTCCACTTCCGGCGATTTATAAAATTCTTCCACTATTTCTACTTTTTTTTCTTTTTCGTCATCCTTAAGGACATCAAAAATCTTTTTTTCTTCCTGCTTCGGCTGAGCAACTGCTTTCGGCACCTGGACCGGCTCAATCTTTTTCACTTCCGGCTCGGGTACAGGAACCGGCACTATCACTTCTTTTTTTGTTTTTAATGGATCCAGGGGAAACTCGTCTTCCGGATCAATCACGCCATCGGCGTCTGTATCTTGCAAGTCTTTGTCCGTGCCTAGCGCTTGTTCCTCCAAATCAGTTAAACCGTCATTATCATCGTCTGTGTCAATATCATTTCCAAGCCCGTCACTGTCTGCGTCTTCCTGAACATGATACATCGGGCTTAAAATCGCATTATTGCTATCATCCTCATCATCAGGCACAATGGAAACCAATTTAACTAAAATATTAAAATCACTTGCTGGCACAGTAAAATCAACATACACTTCGTCTTTTACTCCGCCGGAAGTCAGGGAAACCGGCGCCTGACCGATCAATTCCTGTCCCCGCATGAAAACAACATAACCTGAAGCATCCTGCTCGCCCAAATTTACGACGTATGTGTAGATTCTCACCGGCTCGCCAATAATCAGATTTACCGTGTCCTTTGAAAGTCTTATTTCCAAAGGTTTCAGTCCCAAATCAACACTAGCCGCGCCGGAAAAATGCACAGGTAAAAGTATTAGCAAAATAAAAGCAAAAAACAAAAAAAATTTTTTCATATTATAATGCATTTAATTCTTTGAGCGCCGCGCGGAACAGCTTCAAAACCATTTTCGTTTCTCCGTGCCGTAAATTATAACGCACATCATGCACCACATGATTGCGGACTTTGTGCGCCCACCAAACGCTTTTTAATTTTGGAAATTTATATGAAGCTAATTTTAATCGCGCAGCCATTGTATTGCCGGGAAAATGCATTAATTTCAAAACTTCATCCAGTAGCTTGTCAGCCTCAATCACCGCCAGCTTAAAATTCATGTCTTTGCCATAAGAAAAAAGTTCTTCAATTTTTCTCCACTGTTCCTGAACAAATTTTCTATCCACGCCCTCCAATCTTTTATTTTTCCGAAAAAAGTAAACCGCCACAATTACCACAACCGCGATTGCAACCGCCACGACACCAATCACATAGTCTATAATTGCTGGTTCAAAAACAATCTCCATATTATTCATAGGCTAAAAAATACTTTCAGCCCGAGATGAAATATCAAACAGTGTTTTTTCATCAAAATATTTTCCAATAAACTGCAAACCTACGGGCATTTTATTGGCTTTGCCGCAAGGGATTGAAATCGCCGGCAGTCCGGCCACATTGGCGGACACTGTAAAAATATCAGCCAAATACATAGTCAGAGGATCGTCAAATTTTTCACCCAAATTAAAAGCAGTAGTGGGGGAAGTCGGAGTGACAATGCAATCAACCTGTTCAAATGCTTTGTCAAAATCATTTTTTATCAGTCGCCTGACTTGCTGAGCTTTTTTGTAATATGCGTCATAATAACCTGACGACAAAACATAAGTACCGAGCATAACTCTGCGGCGCGCCTCCTCGCCAAAGCCCTGCCTGCGTGTCTGCAAATACATTTCCAACAAATTACCGGCTTCGGCGCGAAAACCGTATCTCACGCCATCATAACGCGCCAGGTTTGAACTGACTTCAGCCGGCATTAAAATATAATAAGTTGCCAGCGCATATTTTGTCATTGGTAAATTAATTTCAACAATCTCAACACCCAGCTTGCTTAAATTTTTTATTGCTTTTTTAACAACCGTTTCAACCTGCTTGTCCATTCCTTTGACAAAATATTCTTTCGGCACGCCAATTTTCAAACCTTTTAATTCCTGCCCTAAACTGTCCGCCTCAGGCACCTTGGCCTTAGCCGTTGTTGAGTCAAATTTATCCAAACCGGCAATTTGCTCAAAAACATAGGCCGCGTCTCTGACTGTTTTGGTTAATGTTCCAATTTGGTCAAAGCTCGAAGCCATAGCCATGAGTCCATGCCGCGAAACCCGGCCGTAAGTTGGCTTAAAGCCAACTACGCCGCAAAAAGAAGCTGGTTGTCGCACTGACCCGCCAGTATCTGATCCGAGCGCAAAAATTGTTTCATCCGCAGCTACCGCTACAACACTGCCGCTTGATGAACCGCCAGGAACCTTTTCCAGATTACTGGGGTTTTTTGTCGGACCGAAGTGTGAAGTTTCCCCTGAGCCGCCCATGGCAAATTCATCCATATTCGTTTTGCCAAGAATTATTGCTCCGGCTTTTTTCAATCTTTCTACTGCCGTGGCATTGTAAGTGGCAATATATGTGGATAAAATTTTTGATCCGGCTGTGGCTTTGATACCCTCAACCAAAATATTATCCTTGATCGCCACAGGAATTCCCTCCAATACACCAAACTTATTTTTACTTCTATCTTTTTTATCAATTTTCTCCGCGCTCTGATAAGCCTGATCTTCAGAAATAGTAATAAAAGCGTTTAACTTTTCATCTTTTTCTCTGATTGCGTCAAAGCAGGACTTTGCCAATTCAACAGCGGAGAAATCCTTTCTTTCCAGTCCTTTGTGCGCTTGTTCTATTGTGAGCGTGTTTAATTTCATAAATTGCTTTGATTTTTGAAAACAGCCTTTACTTTGATTTGCCGTTTCTCCAGTTCCGGAACTTCCGCCAAAACTTTGTCGGCAGAACAAACTAATTGTGGCTTATCTTCCCGATATACGTTTTGCAAATCAAAAACATGGCACAACGGCTCAACGTCGCCGGTTTCCACTTCTTTCAGCTGTTCAAAATAATTCAATATTGAGGAAATCTGGTCAGCGTATTTTTCTTTTTCTTTGTCTGTAATATCTAACCTAGCCAAATTGGCCAGATGCTCAATATGTTCTTTTGATATAGGCATATTTACTTATAAAGTATAGCAATAAAAAATCAAAAAAACAAGAAACCAACTATCTTGTTTTCTTGGAAAAAAAAACGCGCAACCAATGTAGGCTGGCGCGATTTGAAAAACATTCATGAATAAGCTTCCCACAGGACATCCAACAACAAATAAAAGAACACAAAAGCAAACGCCTCACACAAAACAATAGCCAGAACAGCCATCGACAAAAACTCAAGTTTTTTCAAAAGCCATTTTTTTATTTGTTCAGCCATGAATCATTCCTCCTTGGCAATTTGCATGACAAGAAGCATAAAACAAAATAACAAGATTGACAATAGGACAGATGATCAAGAAAATCAATGTGGCTTTTTCTAACTAAAACCACTCGAAAAAATGAATGACGCTGAATAAATAAAAAATCTTCATTTTAAGAGTTAAAAATAAAATCTGCCCCCAGCAATGTCCGCGGACAGATTTTTTTTTAGAATAAATAGTAATTTATTTTGTCGACTAAAATCAAAGGATTGCTGTCTTCCTTCTCAGTCCGACCGAGAAATCGTCTCACTTGATTGCGATTTTCCATTACTTCCTGACTATCATTTTTTCCCCAGAAATAATCAAACAACTCAAGCAGACAATCAAACTTCCATTGAGTTTCAATTGTTACCTTTCTTCTGAGCCGAAGTTGCTTTTGAAAATAAGCCAAGACTCTCTTTGCCGAACAAATAATTGCTGTTTCTGGACCAAATAAATTAACCAAGGCGGTCACATCGCTGTCAATAGAAGGTTCGACCACTAAAACTTCTTTACCAAAAGATGCTGCCGTTTGCAAAGCGGCCAATATTTTGTCTTCATCTTCCATATGATGCAAAGACATGGAAAAAAGAACTAAATCAAACGCATAAGCAGGGAAACTGAGCTCCGGCAGCGTCGCCTTCAAGAAAACTACGCCCGGCAAGTTTTGGCGAGCTATACTCACGCGACTTGCATCTTGATCAACGGCAATGATTGCAGTTGAATCACGCTTGATCATTTTTGTTAATCGCCCGGTTCCGCACCCGATCTCCAAAATAAGTTTATCGTGAAAATCGTACAATTCGCTAAGCAACCTTTCTTCTACGCCAGCCGAATCAAATTGTCTCATTTCTCATCCTCCTCAGAATTGAGTGCGTACTAAATATAATCTAGCAAAAGCTGTCTACAAAAGCAACTAAATAAAAATGCCACATTAAAACGCGAAATGTGCCATTATTCACTGAAGTAAAATCAGGTTGGCAGTCTCGGTCAGATGAATAGCTTGATCAGGGCTGACGATTTACATAACATCCCTAACTCTTCCTACGATTGCTGGATACGAGTCCGAACGCTCCGCCGAAAAAAAGTAAACTATTTTATCATCCGCACAAAATCTACTTCACTGATTATTTTCACGCCAAGACTTTTCGCCTTGTCATATTTTGAACCCGGCTCGTCACCCGCCACAACACAATCGGTTTTCGCGCTGACGCTGGAACTGATCCGGCCACCGAAATTTTTAATTGTTTGCTTGGCTTCATCGCGCGACATGGATTCAAGAGCCCCGGTCAAAACAAAAGTTTTACCCTCTACCCCGAGCTTGGAAAAAGTTCTTTCCTGTCGGGACAAAGTAACCCCGCGTTTTTCCAATTCTTTCAATTGCCGCAAATTATTATCATTATGAAAATAATCATAAACACCTTCCGCCACTTTGTCGCCAATGCCTTCAATGTCATTCAGGTTTTCAGGCGATTCATTTTTAATCTTTTCAATAAAATCACTTATCGTTCTAGCGCTGTAATTGCGGGCTAAAAGCGCTGACGTTTCTTCGCCGATATAACGAACCCCAAGAGCAAAAATAAATTTTTCGAGCAAGATGCTTTTGCTTTTTTCAATCGCCCGGATCAGGTTTTCAGCTGACTTTTCGCCAAATCTCTCGAGCGTCTGCAAATCACCGGTTCGCAAATCGAAAATGTCCGCGAAACTAACGATTAATCCTTCAGTCATCAACTGTTCAACAATCTTCTCGCCAAAACCATCAATATTAAATCCTTTTTTGGCAACAAAATGAATCAGCCTTTCTTGTTCCTGAGCAAAACACTTTGAATTGACGCAACGAGTAGCCGCCTCGCCGGCTTTTCTTTTCACGGGCGAATGACAAATCGGACACAATCGCGGCACTTCAACTTTTTTTTCACGGCCGTCGCGCAGTTTTGGCAAAGATTTGATTATTTCCGGAATGATATCGCCCGCCTTTCGAAGAATTACCGTATCGCCGATTCGAACATCCTTGCGTTTTAATTCGTCAATATTATGCAAAGTCGCCCGACTGACAACAGAGCCGGCAACCTGAACTGGAGTTAAATGCGCCACCGGAGTTAAAACGCCGGTTCTGCCGACTTGCCAAACAATATCTTCAACAATTGAAGTGGCTTCTTCGGCCGGAAACTTAAAAGCGCAGGCCCAACGCACATATTTTGCCGCCCGACCAAGTTTATTTTGCCAGTCCAGTCGGTTGACTTTGATAGCCACTCCGTCAATTTCATACGGTAATTTTTTTCTTTTGGCGCGCCAAACCTCGCAATAATTGATTGCGTCTTCAATATTATTAACTTTTTTATAATTCGTATCAATTTTTAATCCCAGCTTTTTCATTTGCTCGAGCATTTCTTCCTGAGTTTTCACCTCTTTCCCCTTGTAAATCGCCCAACAAAACAAACTTAGATCACGCTCCGCGGCAACTCTTGGATCCAGCTGCCTCACTGTGCCGGCGGCGGCATTCCTTGGATTGGCAAATTTTTTATCAGTTTGTTTGTTTAACTTTTCAAAACTCTTGATCGGCATGTAAACCTCGCCACCCACTTCGAGATCAATTTCTTCGCGCAATTTCAAGGGCAAGCTTTTGATGGTTTTCACTGTGTGAGTTACATCTTCGCCAAAAATTCCGTCACCACGAGTAACCGCTCTCTCGAAAATTCCTTTTTTATAATGAAACGACATGTTCAGACCGTCAATTTTCAGTTCGCAAATGTATTCGATTTTTTCATCGACGCCAAGCTTCAAAAAACGTTTTACCCGGGCGTCAAATTCCCGCACCTCATCAAAATTAAAAACATCATCCAGCGAATACTTTTTTATTGTGTGGCGCACTTTGGCAAACTTGCCGAGCGCCCGACCGCCGATCCTCTGAGTTGGCGAATCGGGCGTGACCAAATCAGGAAACGCTTTTTCAATTTTCTCAATTTCATCCTTCAAACTATCTCGCGCCGCGTCCGACATTATCGGCCTGTCCAGTACATAATAAGCATAATCAACCTCTCGAAGCTGATTTTTTAATTTTTCCAATCTGTTTTGCGCTGAAGTTTTATCCATATTATTTACAAGCAATCATCAATGGTGAATATTTAAATCTTTTTGCCAAACTCTGTATTCCTGTTTTGAAATCATCAATTTTCTCAACTTTTCTTTTTGCGTCCCACGGGTCAACTAAAGTTATTTTATCATTAACTTTTTCAACTACAACAAAGTGGGGAGCATGTTCTACCGGATAACCATAATCCATATAATATGCGTCCAAATAAACTATTATCGGTCCGTTTTTTAACAATTTTTTAATAATCGGCAATGAGCATTTTTGTTCAATAACTTTAATCTGACTGTTACGAGCTAGACTTTTGGCCAAGGTTCGCGCGTAAAGCTTAAAATGCACGAATAACTTCAAATCAACTTTATACTTTTTGGTAAATTCCTGCAACATTCCGGGCGTATAGTCCTGATATTTTTTTTCCATTCCTTTTAATAAAATTTCGCCTTCTTGTTTCTTGTTCATTGATTTCCCTGTTATCATAGCCAAACAGGAAAGCAGGCAACTTTGAATATATAATTGTTCTTGCGGCTTAATCATATTGACATTTATTTTATGCTTTGCTAAACTCTTATATCCGGCAGAGACAAGGGTACTAACGAACAAAGCCAAGGAGGTTCGCCAATGACATTAAGACTCAATCGCGGCACAAAGCCGACAGGCCTTGAGATCAAAACATCAGGGTTCAACGAAGGAGTTGTTTTTCTCGGCAACTATCAAATTTCCATGGAAGACTTCTTGATTGCGGCTCATTACGTGCTGACCAACAGCAACCTGGAGAAAGACGATCCCCGGCGGCAATTCGTAAAGTGTGTGCGCGCCATGCGGATCAGAAAGGGCTATCCCCTCATCATCAGAGGGAAAAATATCCCCACCAAGCGGCTGGCCAGCTACATCCCACCGGTCATCGACAAGGAGGACTCCTGACATCAGGATTTATCAACATTGAGCCCCAAGAGAACACACTGTTCCCGGGCTCATTTTTTTTAATAAATACACTACTTTGATTTCTAAACAATAACAAGTATTCCGCCAACAACAATCAAGACAATAGCAAAGGCCTTTTTTATTAAAACTTTTTTTGTATGTTTTTCAACAATTATTTTCGGATGAAAAAAGCTTAAAAAAGTCGCCGCCAGAAAAACCAGCATTGGCTTGGTTGAAAGCAAGGCAGCGGAAAGAGAAACAGATCCAAGTGCAATGGCCTTAGTAAAAGAAATCATGGCCAACCCGGAAAAAAATGCCACAAAAAACAAGTGAGCCACTCCTTCTTTCGCCTTTTTGCGAATATGCGGGTGATGAAAAATCAGCAAAACTATCGGAATAATTACGCCTCCTATACCAAACCAAAAAATCATTGGCCAAAAATCAACCCTTGAAGTCACATGCTCCAGCATTAGATTACGTGTGGCAAATAAAAGCATAGCGCCAACCACAATCCAATTATATTTTTTTATCTTGCTCTTATTGGTAGATTTCTCATGCGAAATTAATAAAGCGCCAAGTATAATTATGACAATTCCAAAATAATTGTAAGCAGTCAATCTTTCGGCAAACAGGAAAAAGGCCGCTAAAGCAATAACCATCGGCTCGGTCGCTAAAATTGGAGCTAGTTCCGACACTTCGACTTTCTGCATTGAAATATAATACAAACTGATCGCCACGGAATATATGAGTCCCATGAGCATTGACATTCCAATGTATATAGGCGGAATCATAATGCCGCCGTTAAACACTGCCAATAAAACAAAAAGTAAATAGAGAGTAATGCCAAAGACAGTGGTCACAAGTATCGGATCGCGAAGCTCATGTCCGATAATATATTTATCCATAATATTGACAATCGCCCAAAAAACAATGGCAATAATTGTAAAAAAGACCCAAGTCATATTAAATGATTTTAATTATTTTAAATAATTTAATTCATTTTCTTAAATTAAGCCGGCTCAAGCAACTTGCGCCATCTTACCAATAAATTGGAAAACAAAACCGGAATGATAAATTTAAATACTATGCTAGAGGCAATAATTACCGAATAGATATCTGAACCGACAATGCCATTATCATATAATAATTGAATAATAATAATACTGGTGCTGAATCGAACGGACAAGCCGATTCCCAAAAGCATTGACCTTTTGAAGCCAAGTTCTTTTCTGCCGACAAGATAACTACCAAATAGCTTCGCCACTTTTGAAACAGCCACAACTAATAAAATCATCAGCGGATATTTTATCAGATAGCTCATGTTCATTTCAGCTCCGACGGAAAGAAAGAAAATTGGCGCGAAAAAGCCATAAGCGATTGCCTTGATTTCACTTTTGACTTTGTCTAACCTAATTTTTGGCAAAAATGATCGCAAAGTAATGCCAGCCAAAACTGCGGCGATTGCGGCGGCATTTAAATATTCGCCGATTCCAATAAAAACAAAAAAAACAAATAAGCAGAAAAGTAGCAAACTGCTGACCGAAGTATAAGCAAACCCTTTGTTTCGTTTTTTGAAAAAACGAAATAATAAAAATAAAAAAATTAAAAAGACAAATAAAATACTGGCGGAAAGAACGTTAAGGCCATTATCCACTTTGGCGCCAAGCATGAAAACAACAATAATTAAAGTAATTAATTCAATTATATCATCAAGCGTCCCAATTCCGATAATCATCTGGCCGAGCTTAGTGTTTATTATTTTAAATTCATCTAAAATCGGTACCAAAATTGCTTCTCCTACGGTCGCAAAAGACATGGCGACTATCAAAGAAATAAACCAACTGTAATGAAACGCATAATGCACGACAATCGATCCGACCGCGCCCTCTAAAACAACGATAAGAAAAAGGCCCTTGATAATTAGACTTTTTCTTTTCCGAAGCGAATCCATGTTTAATTCAAAACCAATAATGAACAACAAAAAATACATTCCCAATTGAGCAAGAAATTTAAAAATTGGCGATGAAATTATTTCCGGAAAAGGATTATAGCAAGCCAGCACAGCGCCGAGTAACAAAGCGGAAAAAATCCAAGGGACTCTAATTTTCTCTATTAACATCCCCAAAAGAAATGTGAGCAAGAAAAATACCCCTAAAAACAGAAAAAGATTAATTACCATATAATGTACTTTTATTTTTTGATAATTTCCTCGCTGAAAATCACATAATCAAAAAGGCCAAGAGTCGGCGCATAGCGCGGCATCTCGGCGTTAATTGTCTGGTTTGACTCCTGAAAACTGCCTGTGGTCTTTATTTTCAAGAAATTTGGAAAAGCCAGGTGCTCGCCCTGCAAATTGTCCAGGCTGTATAAATTGACGGCCAAATCCTCCGCGTCCTGGTAAAGAGCCTTGACTCTCACCCGATAATTTTTGCTGGCGCTAAAAGCATTGACCGTGGCCGATCCGCCGCTAAAAAGCATTTTTTGCGCGCTAAGCTCGCCAATTTCTATTGACTCATCCCACGGCGGGAAAAGCACCATGCCACCCACGGACCAGGGAATATAAGTTAATTCTAACCAAGCGCCGTTGTTTTGCCAGTTAAGCTTCACTGATTCCACGTGGCTGCTCTTGGTATTATCACCAGGATTAAATAAATCAAATTGCACTGTTTGATTTTTTTTCAAATCCAATTTTAATTCAGCCACTGCTTCGCCATTAATTTCAAGCTGGCACTGAGAGCCCACGTCGCAATCGCCGTCCGCCGGAATAATATCTTTTTTGCGAACGGAAAACAGGGCTTTTTCCATTCCCGCTTCCGCCGCGTAAAAAGCCGAACTGGCATTATTCACAAATCTGGATTGCTTGATCGTACTCTGTACAAAATTGGAAATTACAATTGTGGTACTCAAAATAGCCGCTATTGTTAAAAGCGAATATATCAGGACGTTGCCTTGTTGGTTATTTGCGGGCATTTGGGTCATAGCCTCGCTCCCACCCCCTACCCCCTCCCGTCGGGAGGGGGAGAAGAGGGCCTGGCGGCCGGCCGGCCTCACTCGCCCCTCGATAAACTAGGGGCTTTGTTCGGCCTTTATTTTTATAAAAATTTATTTTTCGGCTCTTTCCTTTCCCTTCTTTTCCCTCTCTATCTTCTTGCCTGCCTAACGGCAGGCAGGCTCACCTATCCCTTATCTTTCATAATACCGAGAACTGACAGTTGTCTGCAGTCTGATAATTTTTTCATCGGCAGGATTTGAGGCGATTGTTTTGCCGCGAATCACGATCGTTACCTGAGGTTGTTTATCACTATCATACTTTTTTGTGGATTCACTGAAAACAAACGGCGACTTAACAGGCAAAATGTAAAAATTCAAACTCTCAATATTAATATTATTTGATGACATAATAAATGCCTGGCCCCACTTGCCGATTTTCTGGCTGATGCATGAAGCAACTCCGGTATAACAGCCAATATTTGTTTTTTGAATAATAATTGGCTCGCCTTGATCATTCAAAAGTGCCAAAGTTTGCGCCGGCAGATTGATTGGCTGCGGATAATATTCATAGTTGATTTTATTTAACCGAATAGTTTGAACAATCTGCTCCAAATTGTACTGAAGATCATTCGTCGCCTGCTGGGCCGCTATTGTCTTTTTTTGAACAACGGAAACTGACAAGAAAATATCGCTGACAATAAGCATAAGCGTCAGAAAAAGCGCCATTACCACGAGCATTTCAATTAAAGAAAATCCTTTTTTCATAATATTTGCGTGTATGCGATGTTGCATAGCGATATGGAAACGGGATCAGACATGACGTATTACGTAACTCTATGTAACTGGTTATTATTATACACTACTATTGCTTTTTGGAAGTCACCGTAGTTAAAGCCATTTCTATGATATTCATATCCTATTTCGATCATTGGTTTTTCTTGAAAGTTTATTCGTTTGTCAATTCTAAAGTAGACTTCCCTAGAGAATAACAAACGGTAATAGTCACTACTTGACGCCTGAAGTCCGTCAAAATGATTTTTTTGGCAATTATATATTTCAAGAATGTCTTTTTTAAATCCCTGTTCTTCTTGTATTAATTTCAGCGTTAAATATTTTTTTCTTTGAGCTTTGAACCTTGCCCCTTTTCTTTCTTTAGGCTTTCCATGATAAACAGGAAAAACAAAATAGTGCTTAATCCTTGCTAATCTAACAACCTCTGCCGCACAAAAACTCACTGCATCATGCCCTTCGTGCCCCCCTTCATAATCTTGGCCAAGAACGCAATCGGGTTTAAATTTTCTAACTATTTCCGAGGATGAATTAACGACTTGATGTAATCTATTTAGTAGTCTTTTTTCCGGAATCTGCAAAAAGTGAACATTCTTTTCTTTGACACCCATCTTTTCTGCTGACGCTAAAACCTCTTTTTCGCGCGCTGTTGGATTACCGCCCGCATCACCACTGGTAGCATAGACCAAAACAACTTTTTTGCTAGAATTTATTAGCCGATTGATTAAAACACAGCAATACACCTCATCATCAGGGTGAGCAAAAAGAAAAAAATATTTTTTGAATTGCAATAATTCATCCATAAAGCCAGTTACTTAATTTCACATAACTACCGCACTATCGCCAATTATACAAATCATCATCCAGTTCAACATGCCTCCAATCCTGGCCCTGTTGCCAGCGAACGCCGGAAATAACCCGAATGCCGATTTGCTTTATCGGGCACGACTGGCCAAAATCGCAGATTCCGTCGCCGCCGCAAGCTGTGGCAGTCTGGCAAATCGGCTTTAATTCTGTTTGACGAAAAAATTTTGTCGGCTCCGTGCCGGCAGAATTTGTTGTGTAAAACCCCGCGCTATTGATATACAAAAGGCATTTCTCGCTGGCAACGCATTGATCAAAATTTTCGTTTGTAAATTGAATCGTCCAGCCACCGGCAGAACCGTCATAATCAACAGTTAAATATTTTCCTTTGCCATCCGTCAGCCCTGTGTCCCAATAATAACAACCAGGCTTGTCTGGATCAGGACAGCCCGCCAGCCAATTTGAATCGCGGACACCCCGAATCACTTCAATGCCTTCTCGCGCCAGATTGAGCGCGATATTTCTATTATAAACATCGGTCGAAGCAACATAATTGTAAGTTGACTGCGACAAAAAACCAACGAGCGCGATGCTAATAATCGCAATCGCTACGATTGCCTCAATAATGGTTTGTCCTTGTTGATTTTTTATTTTCATAACAGCTAAAATATTTTTCTTACCCTGACGGTGCCGCTTGACAATTCTATGTCCAGGGAATAAAGAGAACTGTTATTCGGCGCGCTTAAATAAATATTGTAGTTTCCCGACATGCCGCAACTGCCGCTCGGCAGGCAAATATTTTTTACAGTTTTACCCGTTTGGAAACAAAGACCGCGGCCGATATCCGACAGATAAGAAAAATATATTCCCTTGGAAAGGGCCATTTTTTCAATCAACACATCGCCCGCTCCGTATTGACAGTTGCCGTCATTATCAGCGTAAACAAGATATTCGTTCGGGCTAGATTTTTGCGCAATCAAGCCGAATGCTTTTGGCAGCGTACCGTCAATCTGATGGCCGGCAAAAGCTTTGATTTTTAATTCTGAAATTTTCGCCACCAAAACCGCTGAATCATTTTTTAGTTTTCTGCCTGCGCCAAAATCCAAAAAAGTCATTACTCCGAGAGTGGTAACGATTGCCATAATGGCGACTGACACGATTAATTCAATTAAAGTAAAACCTCGATTCATAAAATTAAATTTTCCCATACTCATGATTTTGCCACTTCCTCAATTCGTCAAATATTTTATCCTTATAACTAGTTGGTTTAAATTTTAGAATAGCCTTGGCATTTCTCAGGCAATATTTCAATTCGTCTTTATTATCCTGGCTTGAATACCATTTAAAACTATCAATTATATCTGCCGTCTTAACAATAAGCGCATCCTGTCCGTTTTTCGCACAACGCTTGATTAATTCAATTGTCTTTTCTTCTTTATCCGCAATCGCATCATTTTTTGTGCAAACCAGAACTATATCGGCAACATTATCGCCAAATTCTCTTCTTAACATTTTTTCGCCGACATCAGACCACTCAATTGTATCGTGCAAAACGCCGGCCATGACCACATCATCCGTATAACCATTTTCATACAAATAAACGCCGACCCTAATATCATGAAATAAAACGGGTTTTCTGCTGTTTTCATCGGAAAGCGGCATGTGCTCTACCAAAAAACGCACCGCTTTTTCGAATTTTATATTTAATGGTTTTAACATATCCAATAAGCTTAAAAAACGGAAACAATTATGAATCTTCATTTTAATCCAATCATCCCCTATCTAATCAACCCCAAATACCAACTTAATATCCGCTCTCCCCAAATTAAAGTTACAAAAGTTGCCAGGCTCAAGAAAACGCCAAATGGCAACTGGCTCTGCATTTTTTTCTTTTTACAGATTACCAGAATAATGCCGACAACCGCGCCAGCAATATAGGCCAGGAAAAGAGCCACGCCGATACTCGGCCAGCCGAGCATAAAGCCCATCAGCACGCCGAGCCTGATATCGCCCGCGCCAACCCATTTTCCTTTGGAAATCAAATGCTGAAGCAAAAATATCCCGCCGCCAACCGCGCCCGCAATAATTAAATTCATGGCAACCTGCAAATAGTTGGCTGAAGTGCTTAACAGAAAAAAATTAACCGCAAAAGCAAATACAGCCAGCGGAATTGTCACCGCGTCCAGAATTAAATAAAAACGCAAATCAGTTGTAAAAATAACAATTAAGCCGGCGGCAAAGACCAAATCGCGGAAAAAAAACGGATTGGCCAAAACCTGATCCGCCAGATGATGCCAGGCCAGAAAAACAAAGATCGCACCGGTGAAAAACTCAACCAAAGGATATTGCCAGGAAATTTTTTTATGGCATTGGCGGCATTTTCCTTTTAAAAGCAAAAAACTAAGTAGCGGGACAAGGTCGCGGGCTTTTAAATTTTCCTTGCAATGCGGGCATGCCGATCGCCCTTTCGCAATCGACTTTTTTTCCGGCAGACGGCAAATAACAACATTCAGAAAACTGCCAATGCAAAGTCCGGCTATGCCTGTAATGAAGTAATAAAACATAAAATCAAAAAAACAATAAAATTAAGAGGTTAAACAAAGTTCAATTCAGGAATCTAAATTCACTTAATTCACTTTCCTTAATTCACTAATTCTCCAGTTCTCTAATTGACTTTTCCAATTCGCGTCATTCGCATATTTGTATCATTCGCGCTCCGCTCATTAGTATTTAAATCCTCTCCGCCATTTCCACCAGCCTGTTTGAATATCCCCATTCATTGTCGTACCAGGCCAAAACCTTCACTAAATTGCCGCCCACGACTCGCGTAAATTTCAGATCAACAATTGCTGAAGCTGAAGTGCCAAGAATGTCAGAAGAAACCAGTTCTTCGTCTGACGCCACTAGGATTCCTTTGTAAATCGGGCTTTTAGCCGCACGCTTGAAAGCGCCATTCACCTGCTCAACCGTTACATTTTTTTTCAACAAAACAACAATATCGGAAATAGAGCCGCAAATTACCGGCACGCGCAAGGCCACGCCGTCAAACTTGTCTTTCAGACTTGGCAAGGTTAAAGCAGTAGCGATCGCCGCTCCGGTTGTTGACGGAATAATATTAATGCCGGCCGCTCTGCCCTCGCGCCAATTTTTCGCATAAGGAAGATCGACTGCGCGCTGGCTGGCTGTCACGGCGTGCACAGTGGTCAACAAAGCCTTTTCAATTCCAAAAGCGCTTTCCAAAACCGCCATTATCGGCGCCACGCAATTAGTGGTGCAAGAAGCATTGGCCATTAATTTTTCTTTTTTGGCGTTCTTGTCATTCACTCCGCGGACAATGGTTGCCACGCCTTCACTCTTGGTTGGCGCAGAAATGATTACGTTTTTTGCGCCGGCTTTTAAATGCTTACTAGCATCTTCTTTTTTTGTAAATACGCCGGTACACTCCAGAACCACATCAACCTTGTGTTTTTTCCAGGGTAATTTTTCCGGCTCAGCAATAGCATAAACCGGAAACTTTTTCCCGGCCACAACCAGATTATTGCCACTCACACTGACAGAACGATCATAACGACGATAAACACTATCATACTTCAAAAGATAAGCCAGATTGTTAATATCCCCCAGATCATTGATAGCCACAATCTGACAATTCTTTTTGGCAAGCGCAATTTTAAATGCAGCTCGACCGACACGGCCAAAACCGTTAATCGCGATTTTAATCATACTAATATTAATTTAAATTGTTATTACCTGGGTATATTATAGCAGATTCCTTTGATATATTCTAGAAATACAAAAGGCCGAGTCTGTATAACTCGGCCCTATAACTTTAAACTATTATTTTTCACTAAATTCAAACCTGGCCAAAAACTGCTTGATCAGCTCGTCAGTCAAAAACGGATTTTTTTGATTGAACTTCAATTCAACGTAATTTTTGTCGAATGGAACTACTACAACCCGTAAATTACTCAGGTCATAGGAATACCCAATCTTGTTGCCAATCGTCGCAAGCGTTCCCTGATAATCGTCTTTGTATTTGTCCCTCTCCACAACTGCGGCCACAAAGTCGCCAATGTCAGCTGAATTGTCCGGCCGGACTACGCCATCGGCAAAAAAATAAACTTGTTTTTCATACGGACGGTCAAAATATGTCCAGCTATTTGGGAAATGAGCGGTAAATCCGTATTTGGAAAACCAGAGCCAGCCAACATCCTCGTCAGCCACGATTTCATCTTCACCGGTATCACAGCACACCTCCTCGTCGCCCAAGTCATCAGCTGTTGCATCTTGCTCATTAATACCTGGCGCAGCTATTGACAAACCGTCTCTCAAAATATCTCTTAGAGCATACTGAAATATCACTCTGGTAGCTCGCGCCTCCAAATACATGGCGCTGAAAAGCACGCCAAAAGCCACAAATACGCACATTATGAGTACTGTGATTGAAATAGCGAGCCCCTTGAAATAATGAACTTCTGTTTTTAATAATCGGATTCTAATTTGATCGTCAGTTTCCGCTGGTTTTAGTTTTTCCGGCTTTGATTTTGTTTGAACTGTTTTTTTGGTTTTTGTTTGTTTTGATTTTGGCATAATGAACAAAAATGAAAATTATAAGGCGAGATTTAAATTACTAAATTGTTAAATTGCTAAACTGTAAAATGCTTTCACAACAGCGACTAAGTATTTATTTCTCTTTATTGTCATTCCGCGCGAAACTAATATTTTTTTATTTTTTTAATTTCTTATTTGTGATTTTCTCTTTATTATTTGTAATTTCCGCCCTTTTCCCTTTTACCTTGTAATTTGTATTTTGTAATTTGTATTTTGTAATTTGTAATTTATTATTTTCATTATACCACTTTTTTTAATTCAAGAAAACAACACTCTGGATAAAGTACTCTATTTCCGGGCTGATTTCATTTGGCAGATCAATTTTTATATAATAATCGCCGCGCGGACACACAGCAATAACCTCGTCATTAATCCCGGCGATATCAGGCAAAACCTGCACGTAATGAAATACAATAAATTTCTGATTTAAAATATTCTCCTGAACATAACAATTTCTAATCTCCCCGATGTTTAATTTTTTCAGACTCTCAAACAAATCATGCGGGCACTCGCCGTCCTCGCTTTTTTCCACCGCTTGTTGTACTTCCCTACTGGCATAATCAATTTTCGACGGCAGAGAAAAATCATAAGTCACGAGCATTAAATCCAGAGAATTACTGCTGGCGGCATTCGTAAACCCGCCATATAGTCTTTGCCCGGAATAATATTCGACTTTTTTATCATCTCGGGTTTCGAAAATAAAACTGCCCCAATTTGCCGGACTCTTGAATTGGAAAAGATGATCGCTATTCTGATAAATCCGCCATTGCTTGGTCGCCTCGGTAAATTTCATTGACTTTTGCGCCACTTCCTCATCGGAAACTGAAAATTGAGTAATCTTGTCATTGGTGGTTTTCATTTGCTGATATAAATTGAAAACACCTTGCTCCACTTTTTTTATATCAAAGTAAATGTAGGCGGAAAACATTAAAAAAAATACAAGAAGCGCTAACAAAACAATGATCGCAACTCCTTGTAAATTAAATTTACACTTCCTTGTCTTTTTCATAACGCATTTTTAACTGTTCCAGGGCCTCCAGATAATGTGCTAACAATTTTTCAAATTTGACTACAAACTTAGTTTTTTGCTCAACAAATTGTTGCGCCGCTTTCTTTTTCCCTTGAGCCGCCAACTCAGCCAAGGCTTTTGGGTCGTTCAAGATTTGAATACCGTAGTTTGTTAATGAATTGTCAACTTCATCTTTGCTGACTTTTCCTTCTTCTTTCAAAAGCTCTCTCAATTCCGCCCACAAAGCAAAAGCGTCACTATTATTAATTTCCAATTTCTCACCAAGAGTCTGCATTAATTCAAAGCAACGAGAAAACCAGTTTGTGCGAAGTTTGTTATTATTAGCAACGGCTAATTTTTCAGGATCATTATAATCACTTGGCATTTTCACTGATTCCGGATTTATTTGCCAAGCCAAAAGACTGTCAGCTTTTTCAATATAATCCTTAATTTTCACGATTTTATTTTCAATCAATTCCAAATCCGGCACTGCCCGCTCGCGATGCTCCGGCAATGCTTCGGCTTGAATTGGTTTTGGTTTTTCCGCTAAATTATTTTTTGCCATAGCTCAACAAAAAATTCTTTAAACTTATAAATATCGCGACCAGTTACAACTATAATTAAAACCATTAACAAAACAAACCCAATTGTATGTACTATCTGCTCAACTTTTTGATTGACTGCGCTGCCTTTTATTTTTTCTATAATCAGGAAAAGCACCCGCCCGCCGTCAAGCGCGGGAAATGGCAAAAAATTAATAATTGCCAGATTCAGTGAAAGCAAAGCAGTAAATTGTAAAATATAAATAAATCCCATGCGCGCCACTTGTCCGGTCATGACGGCAATACCCACCGGTCCGGCTACATCCACGCCAAGAGGCTGGCCGGTTACCGCGTTCTTGATAACCAAGGCAAAAGCCACAATAATTTTCACGGCCATGAAATATGTTCCTTTGATTCCGAGCCAGATTGCTTTGTACCACGGATATGAAACTATGCCGGTTTCGGCAAGACCGACCCCCAACCCTGCATTTTTTATTTCTTCCACCATCTGAGGCACCACGGCGATAGTCAATTCTTCTCCATATCTTTCTACGGTTAACTGAATTGATTGACCGTCTCGAGCAGAAACATATTCCTGAATCTGTTCAATTGAAGTTATTTGCTGATCATCTAATTTTAAAATCGCGTCGCCCAAATTCACACCGGCTTCCTTGGCCGGCGAAAACGCGGTCAAGGATACCACCTGAATTTTTTGATTTTCAATGACCGCGCCGGTGTCCATCCCGTCCACCACTTGCGGTGCGCCGAGCGAAAAAGCAATCATCAGGCAGACTGCGCACAAAACAACGTTCATAAAAACACCGGCGCTGAGGATAACTGCGCGCTTCCAAATTTTTTTGCCAGCAAAACTATCCTGATCAGATTTATTTTCTCCGTCTTCGCCCTTAATTTTCACAAAGCCACCAAGCGGGATCCAATTAAAAGAATAAACAGTATCTTCTGACTTAATATGTTCAATGTCCTTGTTGCCGAGAAAAAATATTCTTTTACCGTTTATTTTTTTCCAGCCGCAAATTCTCGGCGGAAAGCCAAAACCAAATTCCTCCGCTTTAACGCCTAATTTGCGCGCGGTGGCAAAATGTCCAAGTTCATGCACAAAAACCAAAAGACCGAGTATAATGACGAAAACAACAATCGTAAAAAGCATAATTTATTTTTTTGTATTATTTAATTTATTTTAAATCTATCTGTCGAATTTCAATCTCCTGCCCCAAAAACCGGCGGGCCAGTTGTTGAAAATTATCATTTAAATCAGTTACCAAATATTTTGTTTGCGAATTTTTTTCCAGGCCATTCTCAATTTCAGAATGCCTTTGTAAATAATCTTTCAATGACTTAGCTACAATCTCTCCGGGATTGGGAACCTGACAACGCCGCCCCATAATATTTTTGATTTGTTCTAACAACAAAGGATAATGAGTACAGCCAAGAATTAAAACTTCCACCTGCGCCGACTTTAGCGGCCGCAAATAATATCTTAAAATGGATTTTAATTCTTTTCGTTTGAGCCAGCCCTCTTCGATCAACGGCACGAGCAATGGACACGAGTTTTGAAAAATTTCAAATTTGTTTTTTACTGCTTGTTGTTCTTGAAGCTTGACGCTTGAATCTTGATTTTCTCTTTGCTCTTTCAATTCTAGCATATAAATTTTAGAATTAACAGTTCCCCTTGTTCCAATCACCCCGACTTTTTTCTTTCCAATTTTTGCCACCGCTTCAACCATCGGTCTCACCACTCCAAGAATATTAACCTGTTCCCCTTGTGCTGTTTGTCTTTCTTTCAAATACTCTGTTTGCAATTTTCTTAGCGCCTTTGCCGTTGCCGTATTACAGGCAATGATAATTAATTTACATCCTTGTTCAAATAAATAATCGCAGGCATTTTTTGTTAAATCATAAACACCCCCGTCAGATCTGTTTCCATATGGAAGATGAAGCGTATCGCCAAGGTACAGATAATCGTATTCCGGCAAAACTTTTTTAATCTCTTTTAATACGGTCAAACCGCCAAGACCGCTGTCAAAAATTCCTATCATAATTATAATATGGCTAAATAAGGCGGAATAAGGCAACAAGACAAAACACCCGATTACTATTTCTTCAGTATAATTGTAAAAGCATAAAAAATCAATAAAATAAAAAACACCTCTCCTTGACAAAATTAACTAAACAATGTAAATTCTAATAATATTTGTTCACTAACAATCAAAGGAGGCCTCATGAATAATGGCATTTCCGTAACACTGGAAACCGAATCAAGATATTTCCAAGTGCGAATCATTGCATGGGGGTAAACACATGGGAAAAGCTACCGTCAGCGCTTCTCTGAATGTATGGGAACTTCGTATCATTCCGGATCGCGTATGCCACAACTTAACAGCAGTGATAATAATACAATTGCTCAAGATTAACAAAAGACTACCATTACCGCCTGATATTCTGGCTGAATTTGTCGCGACAACTCGCGCAGACAGGCTCAATTCTTGTTTGTGGAGACTTCAACTGAAGTTTAATAAAGCACTTGAAGGCATTTGGAATCCGGAAGAAGCCCTCAAGATTATTCGCGCAATCGTAATCGAATGGCCGTATTTCGTGAGAGTATAACCAATGGAGGGAAGAACATGGCAGTCAGAGTAATTCTTTTGCCACCACGAGAAGGCTGCGAAGTAGAACTCAGTGAATTTCATCGGCAAGTAGAGCCGACTCTTTGCCTCAGAATCAAAATTCTGTATGAGAACGGCTTTCCCAAAATGGAGCAAGAGGTAATCCTGCTATCCCCGCATACCAGTTCCGAATTAAGCTGCGCGCTTCACGATCTTTTGCGCGAAGTCGCGCCGGATGATCACATGGCCGCCTATGATCGTGTTACAGGCTTTCTCGCTGAAAACGAAAGCTGGATCAAACCCATATAGTAAACAAACAAAACAGCCCCACGCCACCGCGCCCCAGGCTGTTTTAATTTTAGCTATTTTATCTCACCTTTCAACAAACTATCTTTTTCAATCTTCTTTAATCCTCTTCTTCCTCCGAATTATCCGCTTATTTCCGAATTATTTTTAATATTTCAGCTATTTTTTCTTCCATTACTTTTTTTGTCTTCGCTTCCAGGTTCAAACGCAAAACCGGCTCAGTATTACTCGGCCGAACATTGAACCACCAATCGACGAAGTCAAAAGTGATGCCATCAAATTCCTGCGTAATATTTGCTTTGAATTTTTCCTTGAGTTTATTTAAAGTTGCCTCAACGCTTTCAACTTTTGAATTTGTTTCTTCAATTTTAAAATATGTTTGAAACTCTCGAATCAATTCTGAAAATGGCTTATTTGCTTCGCTAAGCATCTGAATCACAATCAAAGCAGCAATAATCCCGCTATCCGCGCGAAAATTTTCCTTGAAATAGTAATGTCCCGAATGTTCGCCGGCAAAAACCGCGCCGGTTTCTTTCATGTCCTGCTTAATATACGAATGTCCAACTTTGCTCATAAACGACTTGCCGCCCATTTTTCCCACCAATTCCGGCACAGCCTTACTTACAACCACATTATATATAATAGTGGCGCCCGGAGTTTTTTCCAGCATTTTCTTGGCAATCATAGCCGTAATCCACGAGCTGTCAATCATTTCACCTTTTTCATCAATAAAAAATACTCGGTCAGCGTCGCCGTCAAAAGACAATCCCAAATCAGCATTGACTTCTTTCACTTTGGCGATCAAATCAAGATTGTTTTCCAGTTCAATCGGGCTTGGCTGATGATTTGGAAAATTGCCGTCGAGTGCAAAATAAAGCGGAATAATTTCACACGGTAATCCGGCAAAAACTTCCGGCACAATTTTCCCGGCCATGCCATTACCAGCGTCAACAACAATTTTGAGCGGCTTTATTTTTTCTTTATCAATAAACCCATGACAATGTTCAGCAAATTCCTTTAATATATTTTGTTTTTCCTCAACAAAACCTTGTTCAGTCGCCACAAATTCATTATCAAGAACAAGTTTTTGAATTTCCAAAAGTCCGGAATCGCGGCCAATCGGCTCTGCGCCAGGCCGGCAAAATTTTACGCCGATATAATCTTTTGGATTGTGCGAAGCTGTTATCATGGCGCCGTAAGAATTGTACTTGCCGGCTCCGAAATAAAGCGTATCCGTACTGATAAGTCCGAGTTTAATTACTTTTGCTCCCTGCTTTACTGCGCCCGCAATAAAAGCGTCTGACATTTGCGGCGCGGAAATACGCATATCCCGACCAACCATTAATTCCTTAATATTAAAATACTGTACAAACGCCCGACCGATACGCGCCATTATTTCTTCATTAAATTGCGTCGGATATATCCCGCGGAAATCGTAAGCTTTGAAAATTGTCTCATCAATAGACATAATTTTATTGTTTTATTTCCGCCAAGGACGGACAGGTATTGGTTAATTCGTTTGCGCCATAGGTGACGCCGCCTTTGGCGGAGATTTGTTAATTAGTTAATTAACTTAGTTAACCTGATTAAATTAATTAACTTAATTAATTTCATTACTTTACTGGTTTTCTAATTAATAAATAAACCGCGCCCATTCCCATAGTCCCGACAATTAAGCTGAACAAAAAGCCCACAAAAGGTAAGGAAATCAGAACAACAACGATAAATAAACCCAGGAACATGGGCCAGAATTTATTTTTGCCTTGCTCTTGTTTTTTGAATAAATACAAACCAATCGCCAGCCCGGCAAATACTTTTGAAATATAAAATGCGATTACATATAAACCGGCGACAATCATAGACAAAGGCAGACCAATAATTGTGAGGGCGGCGACTAAACAGGCAAGGGGAGTTAAAATCAACCACCAGAATCCCCTGTTAAAGCAAATTAACGGCTTGGCCGAAACAATCTCAGCCAAGGCGCCGGTTAGACGCGGTAAAAAGCTCAAACAAATATAGCCAATCAGCAACAAACCGAAGAAATAAATCAAACGACTGTACAGATAAATATAATTCCACTCCGCGCCAAGTAATCCCTGTCCCCTATTACTTTCCAATTGTTTTGACTGGCCGGCGACCAACACCTTGTCAAAATTTTCCATCGACTGTTTGGTTGGCGAGTATTCAAAGTCTCCACCGACCTGAATGTCGTCGGAAAAAGCCACCTGGCCGTTTTCGCCGGTATTTAAAAATAAATTACCGCCAATATTATTCTTGATCTGCGCATTCTGTCCGTAAAAATTCACATCAGCCGGCTGTTCGGAATTCAAAATAAAATCATTAGCCGCAGCAGTAATGCCCCAACCGACAGGTTTATTCACTTCCAAATATGAACTTGCAGTTAGCAAATTCTTGCCCACTATACCGTTTATTTTGATACTCTCGGCTACGAAACGCACATTGCCTTTCACTTCTCCATTAATTATCAAAGTATTGGCCGCGCCGATCAGATCGCCCTCAATAACGCCGTCTATCACTACTGACTCGGCCAGAGCCACCACATCTTTTTTCATTGTTCCGGAAATATCGAGGGTACCAGCCAGCCGCCAATAATTGTAATCAATGATTTGCTCCCTAGTAATAAAAATATTCTCATCCATGGATCCGACAGCTCCCGCCGCCAATGGAACAAAGAGAATTAAAAGCAAAAAAACGCCTACCAGATACTTGTTTTTCATGTTTTTTTTAAAACCTTAGTTATTAGATTATTTATCAACTTTTTTCTTTGACTTTTAACATTGTTAATTATACAATATTAGCAGAAAAATATAAACAGCTGCGCATTAAAACAGTTTCGTTGTTCTAATGATATTTTGATATTAATATAACAATAATCCAGCTTGTCGAATTATACTTGCCATATGCTCGCCTTTTCTGAAAAACTTATTGAGACCATTCGCCGGGCTGTTCAAATATGCCAGCTGGCGGGCGCGGCTGAGCTCTATCCAAAACATTTACTTAGCGCGCTCGAAAAAACCAAAGGTTGTTTAGCTTTTGATATCTTAGCCCAATTAAAACCAATTGCCAAACAAGAAAAATCATCTGTTCTAAAAACTGATTCAAATTTTATACCAGCCATGAGCAATGAAACCAAACAATCTTTTCAACGCGCGGCAAATATTGCTTATCAACACAAACATCATTACATTGGCACAGAGCACCTTTTGTCTGCGCTTCTTGAATTACCGGTTGACAAAATAGTACCTGCCAACTGGCAAAAAGAAAAAATTAAAAAACATTTAGTTACGGTTTTTAAAAGCAGTTCCCATATTCCCAATTTTTCTAAAATTTTTAAATTAAATCCCCAAAATATAAATATCCCTCAAGCTAATAATCAAGCTCCAACCGCGCTTGATTGTTTTACAACCGATCTGACCAACGAGCAAAATCAA
Source organism: uncultured Gammaproteobacteria bacterium (assembly GCA_964590105.1). Taxonomy (GTDB): domain Bacteria; phylum Patescibacteriota; class Patescibacteriia; order UBA11705; family JABHMO01; genus JABMRF01. Next base: position 54,308 of record CAZPYM010000001.1, on the reverse strand, counting down.
AAAGATCTCAATCCGGTGATCGGCAGAGAAGAAGAAATACAACGCCTAATTCAGATTCTTTGTCGTAAAGACAAAAACAATCCTGTGCTCCTTGGCGACGCCGGAGTCGGCAAAACAGCGATAGTTGAAGGATTGGCGAGAAAAATAATGGAAAAAAGCGCGCCTTCAATATTATTAAATAAAAAAATCTTAAACCTTGATCTCGGCCTTATTGTTGCCGGCACTATGTATCGCGGAGAATTTGAAAATCGGCTCAAAATGATTATGGACGAAGTTGAATCAAATCCCAATATTATCCTTTTCATCGACGAGCTTCACAATATCATGGGCGCAGGTTCTGCCCAAGGCACGATGGATGCGGCCAATCTGCTGAAACCAATGCTGTCGCGCGGCCGCCTGCGCTGTATCGGCGCCACCACCATGAATGAATACAAAAAGCATATTGAAACCGACCCGGCGCTGGACCGACGCTTCCAGCCAATATATTTGTCTGAGCCAACGCCGGAACAAACGCTGGAAATCCTGCGCGGAGTAAAACAAAACTATCAAAATTTTCACCAAGTTGAATTTACCGATGACGCTCTCGAAGCGGCGGTAACCCTTAGCCAGCGCTACATTCAGGATAAATTATTTCCCGACAAAGCCATTGATCTAATCGACGAAGCCGCAGCCAAAGTAAAAATCAAATATCAGTCACGCGACAAATTATTCCGCCGCCGATTGCTACTCGAAGATCAGCTGGAAAAAGCTCGCGTTGAAAAAGAACAAGCTGTTTTGTCGGAAAATTTTAATCAAGCCATTAAAATCAAGCAAACTGAACAAGGCCTAGCGGCTGAATTAAAAAAACTGAGCGAAAAACTTATCCACAAGGCAAACCATTCAAAAGTTACCAAAATAGACATTCTGAACATGGTTTCACAAAAAACAAAAATCCCGATTGCCGAATTAACAGAGGATGAATACCGGCGGCTCGGAAAAATCAGCAATCAATTGAAAAAAATTATTATCGGCCAAGATGAACAAATTCAACAAGTCATCAAAACGATTTCACATGCCAAATTGGGACTGGCTGACGAAAATCGGCCATTGGCCAGCTTTCTCCTGCTTGGCCCGAGCGGTAGCGGAAAAACCTCGCTGGTCAGGGAATTAGCCGCACTGATGTTCAAAGACAGCGAAGCATTCATCCAACTGGACATGTCGGAATTCAATGAAAAATTTCAATCCAGCAAACTGATTGGCGCGCCGGCCGGCTATGTCGGCTATCGCGAAGCAAATAAGTTTACTGATTTAGTTAGAAAAAATCCGCACTGCATCCTGCTCCTGGATGAGATCGAAAAAGCTCATCCTGACGTGCTGGATTTATTATTGCAAATACTTGAGCACGGCCACCTGACTGACAGCGCCGGCAAAAAAATAAATTTCAAAAACGCCATCATCTTCATGACCTCAAATATTTTGGCTGATAAACTGTCTGCCGGCACTCTGGGATTCAATTCATCGGAAGAAAATACCAATAAACTTTCCGCGCATTTACCTGAACTAAAAAAACAATTCAAACCTGAACTTATCAACAGGATCAATAACATAATTATTTTTAATTCTCTCACCGCCAAAGACCTGGAAGCAATAACCAGAAAAGAATTAAATATTCTTCTTAAAAAACTTCAGAAAAAAAATGTTGCTCTAAAATTTTCTTCGCCCATTGTCGCCTTCCTGGCAAAACAGGCGGCCGCCGAGAACAGCGGGGCAAGAGCCGTGCAAAATATTATCAAACAGCAGATTGAAAATAATCTAATGGAAACACTGATGACACAAAAAAAGAAAACTCTAAACTTAAGTAAACATCAAAACAAAATTATAGTTAAATAAATTGGCTCAAAAAGTAACTTCAGATGACAAATCAATCAGATAAAAATAAAACTCTTGCGTCTCTACAAAAATCAAGAGAAGAAACTAAACAAAAGTTTTCACGTCAACGTGATCTTAGTTTGATGCAAAGAGACCCAGAGGCACTAAAAAAACAGGATGCTGAATTTAAAGACACTGTTGAGGGTTACAAGCCATTAGCACCACAAAGAGAGGAGGCCGTTAACAGAACTAAATCAGAAATGGAAAGAACCGGCGACACAATGGAACAATACAAGCAACGTGCTAGAGATGAATCCGCACAAGGACTAGAACAACAACAGGATTCACAAGACCCAGAAAACAAAATAAATAAGGAAGGGATAACACCTGAAAATGCCAGCGCGGCAAATGAACATTTGTCTAATCAAAACACACAACCAGAAAGCCCTAAATCAAAATCCGGTCAAGTAAAGAAAGCCTCGGGGCAAGGAGCAAAAGCAGCGGGCACAGGAATGAAAGTAGCGGGCAAAGGCGTACAAGTAGCGGGCAAAGGCGTAGAAGTAGCAGGTAAAGGATTAGAAGTAGCAGGTAAAGGACTTGATGCAGCTGGCAAAGCCTTAAGTGCAACTAAATTAGGGGCTATCGTTGGTGTTCCGTTATCAGCAGTCGGCAAACTTGCGGGTTTGGGTGGGAAGGGAGCTAAAGCAACTGGTAAAGGTGTAGATAAAGCCGGCAAGGGAGTTGAAAAGGCTGGTAAAAAAATTGAAAAAGCCGGCGATAAAGTGAAAGAAAAGGGCAAAGCACAGAAAAAGCAGGCTGACGCGCAAGCGCAACAGAAAAATCAAGAAGAAAACCCTAAAATCAAAGCAACGCCACTTGCTCAATATCAACAGGGCATAAAACGTGAACTCAAGCGCCAACAAAACCAAAAGCCAGAAACAAAAGCTCAAAACGGCGCGAAGCCAAGATTTGCAGAACCATTAGGTGGCAAAGCCACCGGCGACATTAATTTTGAAAAAGCCGCTAAGTCAAGAATTGACCGCCAAAAACCAATTGACGAACAGCGAAAAAAAGAAATGGAGCAATTAACAAAACCCGGCGGAAAATCAGTTCCAGGTTCCATGACTAAAATGAATCAAGCTGGAGCAAGAAAAGAAGCAGCGATGAACAAAAAATGGGAGAAAACAATGGGCGGTCGAGCAACGTCAAAAATCGGTGAAGACGCAGGCAGTAAAACACCGCCCGGAGCGCCTTCACTCGTTCAACCGAAAGGAAAAGGTCCCGCTCAAAAGCTAGACACTGTTTCACCACAAGAACAAGACGCCAAGAAAAGAGAATTACAACGCAACCAGCAGGAAGCCAGGTCGCAACAAGAAAAAGGAAAAGGACTAAAAGCGCGAGCCGCCGAGGCCGCCGCAAGCGCTTCGCAAGGATCAAAAGCCAAGGGCTTACAAAAAACTCTCGGACGAATGCTCAAGGGCAAATGTTGCATTCCGGTTGCTCCGGCAGTGGGAACGTTGATTAGAATAATCCTAAATCTAAAGGGCATGTTCATGATCCCTGATTTTCTCGATGAATTTTTCAAAGATAAAGGAAAAACAACCGACCGGATATTTTGCTGTTGCCTGGGATGCAGTTGTATCCTAACCATAATTCAAATGCTTTTGCCTTTTATCATGGTCTTAATCGTTCTGTTTTTTACGGCCAAGCTTCTCGGGGAAATAATTGACCTTGATACTCTTTTTGACTTTATCACGCAACTTTTCTAACAACAATCAAATAATAATAAAAATAAACTTATGTTTAATCTTCAGAATGTTGATTGGAAAAAAATCGCGATTATTGCCGGTTTTATTGTAATTTGTCTTGTCATTGCTTATTTTATCTATTCTTTGTTCTTCAAACCAGCCCTGCCCCCGGCCCTGCCTGCGCCAGAAGAAGGCGTGATCGGCCAGCTACCCGGAGCAGATGAAGGTCTTCAACCTGGTTTAGTCGGCGAAGAGGTCGGCGAAGAAAAAATCGGCGTTGAAAAAGTCACGCCCAAGGCAGTTACTAAAATTCCGGCTGAACCATTAGGCGTGCAAGTGGATCAAATTGCCAAGGGCGGCCTGACAAAAGTGATAACGCTTGATTATGAGCCGGCCGCAAAGATTACTCTTGATTCTACCGGTGACAACGCCATGATTTACAATGCTGATTCTGGAAAATTCTATACAGTTGACGACCGCGGCAATAAAGTATCTTTGTCTGACAAAACCTACAAAGATGTCCAGAATATTGCCTGGAGCCCGACAAAAGATCAAGCAATTTTGGAATTTCCGGATAGCAGTAATATCTTATTTAACTTCAAAACTGAAAAACAAATATCCTTGCCAAAAGACTGGAGTGATTTCAGTTTCAGCCCGACCGGCAGTAAAATCGCTTTCAAAGATTTAAATCAAAACAAAGAATATCGTTTCATGGGCATTGCCAATGCCGACGGATCCGGACAAAATTATCTTGAATACATGGGCGATGATTACAAAGATTTTAAAATTGACTGGTCACCAAATAACAAAATGATCGCTCAGTACAAAACCGGCGAGACAGGCTCCACGGCCAAGCTATATTTCGTCGGACAATACGATGAAAAATTCAAAGCGATTACTGTCAATGGCTACGCGCTGGAAACCGCCTGGACGCCCGATGGTTCAAAGCTTGTTTACAGCGCACAAAACGCTTTCAGTGACCATAAACCTCTGCTCCATGTTGTTGATGCGGTCGGCGACAGTGTCGGCTACAATCACAACAGCCTGAAGCTCAATACCTGGGCCAGCAAATGCACCTTTGAGTCAGCCGATATTATGTATTGCGCCGTGCCAAAAGAAATGCCTTACGGCGCCGGTTTAGTTCCCCGCCTGGCGGATGATATTCCGGATTATATTTACAAAGTCAATCTGCAAACCGGAGTCAAAAGCTTCATCGCCGAGCCGCAATACGGCTTTACAATCGAACAAATGCAGGTTTCCGAAGACGGCTCAAACCTATACTTTACCGACAAAGAAACGCATGAAGTGCATTTGATGAAGTTAAAATAATTCACAAAATGTAAAACTAAACTAAAATAAATCTTAATCCCGCAAAACAAATATGAGTTCTTCTCTAAAAACAAACATAAAATACTCCCTGATATTATTTTGCGCGATTGTTTTTTTATTTCCGACTATAACTCTGGCCGAAGATCCAAAACTGAATATAGGCGAAAAATGCACAAACAATTTAGATCTTCCTACCTCCGAATGCGCCTCAGGAGATTGTGAAGACAGCTCGCTGACAGTTGCGGGAGACAATTTCTGCGTTTGCAAAACACAAAATGACTGCGAACTTGAGGCTTCACTGCTAAATGGCGGGATTTCCGATCCAAACGAAATATGGGAATGCAAGGATGGAGCACCCGAATCTTTTGACCTTCATTATTGCGAAAGTTCCAAAGGAGCAATACTCCTGCCACTCACGGCAGAAGAAGCGGCAAAGCTGGAAGCAGCCGGCGCCGGCGGCTGTACTTCAGATGCCAATTGTCCCGGCAATCAATATTGCAACAATGCAGACAAATCATGCGTTGATAAAATCGCTATTGGCCAGCAATGCCCTACCGATATAACTCATTGTATTTCCGGCATTTGTGAAAATAAAATTATTCCACCAAACGCGCCACAGGATATTTGTATTTGCAAAAAAAACGATCAATGTCCGGACGGAAAATACTGCGCAGACGGAACAGGCTTGGATTCCGGACTTTGTGTTGACAAACTTGGCAAAGATGCAGACTGCAATATAAACAATGAAGCCGCTTGCCAGTCTGGAAAATGCGAAGTTACTCCGCCGTCAACAGCCGGCAAATGCACTGAGCCAGCGGCTGCGCCAGTTGCTCCTACTGCTCCGACATCAGGAACGTCAACACCCGCCGCTGCTGCGAAGCTGCAAATGGTCAAACCAAAAATCAACATACCTATCCCCGGACTGGCAGATTTTGAAACTCAAGAATATACTGCCGGAGAGACAGTTTCAATTCCATGGATTGCTCAATATATTGTTGCAGTGTACAGCTATGCAATCATTCTCGGCGCAATTCTGGCTGTTTTAATTTTTATGTTTGGCGGAATTATCTATATTACATCAGGCGGGAGCAGTGAATTTATTCAAAAGGGAAAGACCATGATGTTCGGCGCTGTCAGCGGAATAGTTGTTCTCCTGAGTGCGTACCTTATTTTAAATATTATCAATCCAAATCTAGTGAAGCTGAGTGGGACAACAATAGAAACCGTCAAGCCAATTGGTAATATTATTGAGGGCGAATGGGGCTCCATTGCAACGGTCAATCCAACCTTGTCTACACCGGGAAATTTACCTTATTACTATCAATTTGATAGCAAATGGGCCTGTTTTCCTCTGACCGGCAATAAATGTAGCTATCAAGACAGTAAAGTTGACGGAGAAACATTATCTTGCGGAATTCCAAAAGGATATAAACCCACCTTTCCGGGAGTAAGTACTTTACCCTGGCCAGCGGGACAAGAAAAAGGGATAACCGTTTGCAGAGAAAAAAGTAATTGTGAAGCGATTGAAGCAACCTATCATGTATCAGAGATGTGCAAAAACCCAAACTTAAAAGATGCCGCCTGGTGCGAAAAAAATCCATACGGTAAAAATAATTTTGTGGCATACTGTAAAAATGTAACCGGCACAACCAATCGTAATGTAAACAATATCCAAGCTTCTGGCTGTGGATTAACATCAACCGCCATGGTCGCCACTTTTAATGGCCTAAGCGTCATTCCTCCTGATGTCGCCAGATGGGTTCAGGAGAATGGCATACGGTCTCCGGCCGGTAGTGTAGCAGGGACTTCTGCGCCTACTTGTTGCGGCGTGGATAACAAGGGCATAGAGGCTTTTACCAAAGGCAACGGACTAGACGCCAAACAAATGAGCCAATCGAACAAAGCTGAAATTAAACAACTCTTAAGCAAAGGTATTCCAATAATTTTTCATGTTAAAACCAAAGATAAAGCTGGTAATAAAGCGCCTTGTTGCCCTTTCACTGCTGGCGGACATTATATTGTAGTTGCCAATTATGACGGAACAACTTACCAAATACATGATCCCAGTCATAAAACTAAAAATGAATGCGGCGGAGATGCCAAAACAGCTACTGAAACGGACTTATGGGATGCCTGTGGCGTTTATGACATTGTATACATATATCAAAAAGGAAATTATGGAAAAGTGCCTGAATTGCTAACTTCTGATCCTGGCGCACCCTCTGGTCCAGCCACCGTTACTGCGGGCGCCTGTCATGCAGGTGCTCTTGATCTTTCACCATATTCAACTAATGGCTGCTATGATGCCAAACTTTCTTGTACCCCGGAACAAATTAAAAGCACCGCTATGCTTTGGGGAAATTCACATATTGTTACTGCACCAAATACCTGCGCTCTTATCGCCTCCAGGATTATCCGTAACGCCGGGTGTAAAATTCCAGGGTTCGGATCTATTGGTAGCGCCAAAGATCAATTGACAGCGCTTGGCTGGAAAGGACTAATTGTCGGCGGCAAAGGAGGGGCGGCACAAAACTACTATTCTCAAATGCCGGTTGGTCTTTTGTATAGCGGAGGTTTTAATGCAGTCCAGCATGTATCAATTTCAACCGGCCAAGGCGGTGATGTAGAATCATCAACTGTCTTTAGTGCTTGCCAATCAAGTGGCTGTAGCCAAGCGCAAAAAACAACCTGCGCAAAAAATGCCACGCCGCAAATGAAAACCGCCTGCCTGCAAGGAGGAATGAATATTCCAAACATGAACGCCGTCGATGTTCATCGTTCAGTTTTTAACTGTGGAGAAACCCCAGATGGTGACGGTGGATTTCAAGGTGAAAAAAATCAATGCATCGCATATACCAAAAACAACAGAATCAAGGGAGTCAATGCTATCTTCTTTCCAGTTATTAATCCGGCAGATACAACCCTGGGTTGTTGTAAATCTGATTTAATACTTCATTCCAAATATAAAACAAATGATGTCAGTGCGGCCCAAAACGGTATAAGCGTTAACAAACCAACTTGCGACAGTTTATTTGGTAGCTGGTCATCGGGCGGAAGCTGTCTCGCTCCATACACCCCGCACGATATCATTACAAGCCTCATTTGCAGCACAGATATACATACCGGCAAGTGTCATTAACAAAAACATAAGGGAGAGCAAAAATTGAATTAAGGAAATAAACCAAATTTTCGACGGTGAGGTGGCCAGAAGAAAAATAATTCTGACTAAATCTCGCAGGGGTGGGCAGACAAAAATCAACTCCTGTTTTGCTAAAACAAAATATGAAAACATTCTCAAAAATAAAGCCCGGGCGTTTATTCATTGTTTTTATAATCGCCAGTTTTATTCTACTGCCCCTGATTTGTTTTGCCCAAACACCCGCCCCCAAGCAACAAATGGACGCGCCAAAAATTAACATTCCTATTCCAGGGATGCCTAGCCTTGCTACTTATGAATTTACCCCGGGAGAAACTGTTTCTATTCCATGGATTGCCGAGTATATGGTGGCAATTTATAAATACAGCATTACGCTAGGATCAATTTTTGCTGTTGTAATTTTAATGATTGGAGGCATATTATACCTGACAGCCGGCGGCATACCGGCAAATGTTAAAAAAGCCAATACAATGATTTTCGGCGCCATTACCGGTCTGGCCGTACTCATGTGCGCGCACTTAGTTTTGAGTATTATTAATCCAAATCTAGTTAAATTGAGTGGCCTAAACACTGAAACAGTTAAACAAGTCGAGGATTTTTCAGAAGAACCACCAGCCTCGATGACAGCTCCACTCGGCGCGGGAAATGAAATAGAAGATTTAATCGGGCCAAATACTCTTCCTCCTTGTTCAAAAAAAGCAGCTCAAGATGCAGCGCAAAAATTACATGACTTAAATATCTGCATGGGGCCTTGTCATTGCGCATACACCGCCACCAAGTTTCTCAAATATATCGGTTGCGACCTACCCTATAATGGTAGCGCTCAACAATCTGGGAAAAATGCAGAAAATAAAGGGTGGATTACGGAAGTAGTTACATCGGCAAATAAAAACAACCTGCCCGTCGGACTACTTTGGAAATTCGGTCATGTGGGCGTATCACTGGGCGATGGAATGGAATTTCAATCCGGTGCAGAAGGTTATAGTCGATTTAAAGGCTGTCAAAAAAAAGTCGACGATGCCATGGCAGATCCAAATGGCTGCAACTTTTGCTCATTGATAATCGGCGAAGGTCCAGCCTCCGGTCACTTCAAATCTGATGGGTGTGGCTATAACCAAGCTTGGACAAAACTAGCAATCGGTCCAACTTGGGGTGTGGTATTCTATCCTTCACCTACAGAAACCCCAGCGCCTCAAGGTTGTTGCACTGCCACCGCAAAAAACGCCACAACTGGAAAAACTGACAAACTTAAAGAAACAATCACAGAAGACTGGTGCTCTGTATTTACAGCCAATCGAGATCAATACAAAAACATGACTACCAAAGGTGGCGCCTCCGGCAGCACATGGACTCCTGGTAAATGCGGAAAACTTTATATTCCTTGTGTGCCAGTCTGTGCTAGCTGGGAAATATGTGACGAGGGTAGCTGCTATCCAAAAACTGGCGCGTGCAATAATGATGGAGATTGTCTTGTCGATCCCGCAAAAAGCACTTGCGATGTTATTAACCATAAATGTTATGACCCTGCTGGACAAAGCCTTACATGTACTCCCGCCTGCCAAGCTTGGGAAACCTGCCAATCAGGCAAATGCGAACTTACTCCCGGCAGTTGCGAAGATGATGATGATTGTATAAATGCTCCAATCGGGCCAATCTGTGATTTAATGCAACATGTTTGCATGCCATAATAAATGGTGTTAAAGTCGATTCATGACAAGCCAGAAAATAATTTATTTTTGCTCCAAATGCGACGCCCAGTTTCCAAAATGGTCTGGGCGTTGTTTGAGTTGTGGAGCATGGGGAACAGTTGAAGAGTCACATGGTCAAAGTGAAAAGGTAAAAGTAAGTAAAACAATCGCCTTTGATAATAAAAAGTTAGTGGATTTTAATCAGATATCATCAAAAAATTTTGAACGTATAAAACTCGGCCTAAATGAAATAGATCAAATCTTTGGTGGCGGGATAGTCAGAGGAAGCATAATACTGATTGGCGGCGAACCCGGTATTGGCAAATCAACGCTTGTCCTGCAAATTCTAAAACAATTGGAAGGGGCAGGAGAGCATCTTCTTTATATTTCCGGCGAAGAATCCGCCCAACAAATTAAACTCAGAATGGATCGGCTAAATTACAAGGCCGACAAACTAAAATTCCTTTCCGAAACAAATGTTGAGCAAATTTCTGCGGCCATTCATCAATTAAAACCACGGATTGCTGTTATCGATTCCATTCAAACAATTTATTCGAGTGATGTTGAATCAGAAGCCGGCAATGTTTCGCAAATCCGTGCCTGCACAGTAAAGCTCCTTGAAGCGGCAAAAACCACCCATGTGCCGGTTATTATTACCGGACATGTGACTAAAGACGGTTCGGTAGCCGGGCCAAAAACGCTGGAACACTTGGTTGATGTTGTTTTGTATCTCGAAGGAGACAAGTTCCACGGTTACAGAATTCTACGGAGTACCAAAAACAGATTTGGCTCCACCAATGAAATCGGGGTTTTGGAAATGACTAGCGCCGGATTAATTGAAGTAAAAGATCCGACTAAAGCATTTTTATCCGATTCAAACCAAAATATTGCCGGCTCGGTAATCAGTTGTTTTATGGAGGGCACGCGCGCTTTTTTGGTTGAAGTTCAGGCTCTAGTTACGCCGACTATCTTCGGCTATCCGCAACGCAAAACATCAGGCTATGATTTAAATAGACTACAAATGATCGCCGCAGTCTTGTTCAAACGGGCAAATTTGAATCTCAATAATCAAGACATTCATCTGAATATTGTTGGTGGATTCAAAATAACAGAACCGGCCGTTGATCTGGCAGTTGCGCTTGCAATCAGCTCGGCGTTGAAAAATTATATTATTCCAAAAGATACACTGGCTCTCGGAGAACTCGGACTTGGCGGAGAAATAAGACCAGTTTCTAATATAGAAAAAAGAATTTCTGAAGCGGAAAAACTGGGCTTCCAGCAAATCATTATTCCAGATGTCAAATTATCAAAAAATTATAAAATAAAAATTACCAAAGCAAAAAACATCAAAGAACTGATTAAATAATTCCGCCAATAATGGGAAAAAGAAAAAACTGATCGCTCGAGGGCGGTCAGTTTTAGTTTTTTAGGATTAATTTTGTTCTGATCCTGCTTTGACTGTCATGGGGATAACTTCGTCTGATTCGTCAAAAGCTCCTTCCAGAATCTGACAAAAGCATTGACGCAGGATGTCAAATACAAATTGCCGGCTCTCCGGGAAGACCTCGGCGTCCCAGCAAACTCGACGATATGCCTCGAGAGCAAGCTGGCCAAAAGCGGTCCAATTCCCTTTTACTTTGCGACACAGGGCAATCATTTCACTATCGGAATGAAACATGTTGCCGATGAGGTTCACTCCCTCTTTCAAAAGACAGGCCTTATGAACTCTCTGATTACAAAAATTCACTGATTGTTCAATCTCCTTCACTTGCATCCTACATTTCGGACACCAGACCGATCCTGATTGCATTTCCCCTCCCTGCATTAAAAAAAAGAACTGTGAAAAAATGGTATCACAGTAAAAAAACTGCGTCAAGAATATTCAGTCCCAAAACCCCTCACTACCATGATATGTATCATGGTAGTAATTTTTTTATTCAAAATGCAAACTTAAATTTTGTTTAGCTAAAACCTTTTCCAACGCAACGCTGATTTTATCCTGTTCAACAAGCGCCAGCGCCTCGGTCTGAGCGACCTGAATCAGCGCCACATCAGTCAGGCTGGCAATTTTCAAATCTGGCAAGCCGGATTGTCTGGTGCCGTACACTTCACCAGAACCTCGCAATTCAAGATCTTTTTCCGCCAGCTTGAAACCATCAGAACATTCTTCAAAATATTTCAGGCGCCTTTTTGTTACCGGTGAATTACTCTCGCTGAAAACAAAACAATAAGATTGATGCTCTCCCCGACCGACCCGTCCGCGAAATTGATGCAATTGAGCCAGGCCAAATCTGTCCGCGCCTTCGATCATCATAATCACGGCGTTCGGTATGTCAATCCCGACTTCAATCACTGAAGTGGACACCAAAATATTTGATTTTCCCTCATTGAACTCCTTCATTGCCTGTTCTTTTTCTTTTGGTTTTAACCGTCCGTGCATTAAGCTAATTTTTAAATCCGGAAAAACCTGCTTGTCCAACCTTTCAAATTCTTGTTTTACTGATTTTACCCCCATGCTGTCGGAAGGATCAATTAAAGGACAAATTACAAATACCTGCCGACCTGACCGCACCTGCTGGCGGATAAATTCATAGGTCTGCAACCTCTGCTGTTCATAAACAACGCGGGTGATTACTGGTTTGCGGCCCGGCGGCATTTCATTGATTATTGACAAATCCAGGTCGCCGTACAAAGTTAGAACTAAAGTGCGCGGAATTGGCGTGGCGGTCAGAGAAAGAAAGTGCGGCAGATAATCCTTTTTCCCGCGTTGAACCAATGATTTCCGCTGGCTGACGCCAAACCGGTGCTGTTCGTCCACTACCACTAGCCCTAAATCTTTTATTTTGACGTTTTCCTGGATTAAGGCCTGTGTTCCAATAACAATATCAAATTCACCAAGTGCAAGCTTTTGCAAAAGAAGTTTTTTTCCTGCCTTTTCTCCGTTAACCTCCTGCCTACTCCCGGTGAATAAAGCAATGGAAAATTTTTGTTTTGCGAATAATTTTTGTAATGTTTGATAATGCTGAATCGCTAAAATTTCCGTTGGCGCCATCATTACAACTTTGTAGCCATTGAGGACTGCATTCAGAATAGCCAGCGCCACGACTACTGTTTTGCCTGACCCGACATCGCCCTCCAACAAACGGTTCATAGGCCTGGCTTTCTCCAGATCCCGAATTATTTCCCATGAACATTTTTTTTGGGCATTGGTTAGCTTAAACGGAAGATCTGCCACAAAATCTTTTGTCTGCTTTTCCAGAAATTTTATTTTTGACGATTTGTTTTGCTGAAGTTCTTTTTTTAATTTTTGAATCCCCAATTGGATCAAGAAAAGTTCGTCAAATTGCAATCTCTTTCTGGCTGCTTCTGCGTTTTGCTTACCTGAAGGAAAATGAATATTAAACAAAGCTTTATTTAGCCGCAAAAACTTATATTTGCTGATAATTTCTTCGGGCAGATAATCTTCAATTTGCAAAATCACTTTATCGGTTTGGCTGATCAGAAAACGCAACTGCTTTTGCGTTACTCCCTGCGTCAAATGATAAATCGGGACCAATCTGGCCGTATGCACAGTCAAAGAATTGGCTTTTGCTTTTTCATATTCAGGACTGACAAACTGCAAGCGCTCTTCATCCAATTTTCCAGACAAAAAAACCTCATCTCCGACTTTAATTATTTTCGAAATAAATGGCTGATTAAACCAGATCACCTTGACACTGCCGGTTTCGTCAGTAACCAAAGCCTCTGTAACAATTTTTCTTTTACGAAAACTTCTTCGGTTGGCGATTAATTGCACTTTACCCCTGACTGTCACCGGCTCATTTGGAATCAGCTCATTGATATCTTTAATTAAACTAAAATCTTCATAACGGAACGGAAAATAAAAAATTAGATCCTGAATTGTTTGCATGCCAAGATTTTTCAAACGCGCGGCCGTAGTTTTGCCCACGCGCGTGAGTTCGCTGATCGGCGTTTGCAGATCCATATTATCTTTATAACCATTATATTTTACCATTATTCTTCGCGCTAATCAAAAAAAACTGCCTATTGTCAGTTTTTCTTTTACTCAAGTCTAGCTACTCACTTTGTTCAAATATAGGCCAAGCATGAACCCGCGCCCCGAAGGGACAAGTGGTTCCTAGTGTGTCTTTACAGCTTGGCTCGAACTCATTTTATCAAAAACAGCTGAGCGAAACTAGACCAAAAAAGCCAGCCCCGCCGTCGCTCACAAAGCTCGCATGCCAAGCAAAAACATTTTCTTTGCGTTTTTGAATTTCGAGCGCCACCCCCAATTTTTTCCAATTATGGTTTGTGGGCGACGCGGATAGACTGCGTGGCACGAAATTATCATCCTCTGAATTTTTGTTAGGAATGCTTGCGATGTATATAGCGGTCCATTTTTATAGGTGGAAACAAATAATTTCAAAAACCCACATCATCCAAACGTGGATTTTGAAATCTGACGCAAAAATATTAAGGCTGCAAAATATCTTCAGTTTTGCCATTAATAGAGATGGTAACAGATTGCACGGTTGGAAATTGTTTAAGCGTTTCTGTAATCTCTGCTCGGATGGAGTCAACGCGGCATGATCCGCCGACTCCCTGTTGAAGTTCATTGCTCAAGTCAACTTCTGCCAAACCATTTTCTATGGTTAATTTTTGAATTTTAACGCCCGCGGGTATATTGGTAAAATACCCATCTTTTGTTTCTTGCGCCGTTGGCCCTTTAAACAACTCTTCAAGGGCGGCTCTACCGACTGCCAATGTTTCATCAATTGTTCGGGGGGTTCCAAAGACTTTCGCGCAATCCAACATGTTTGGGTAAAGTTGATTATTGGGAAATGACACAAAGACATTAATTTTGTTTGTAACCTGGGCAATTTGAGTATAGGTTTTTATAATATTTGGCACTTCCTTACATCTTTCAATTTGGAATTGATCAAATTGTCCGCCGCCAGTTGTATCACCGCCCTGTTCGCAACATCCATCACAAATAGTAACCAAATCAGCAGTTTCCGACAAGATATTTTTCGTATCTTTAAACTTTACTTGCTCCCACTGATTTTTGGTAAATTTGGTTATTTGAAATATACAAAACGGCTGTGGTTTTTTGAAGCTAAAACAAACACTACTGTAACTATCATATGTCAGTTCAGAAGTATTAAACCCCTCCCATGTTTGCGGAAAAGTTAAAGTAAAACCAAAAGTTTGATTTTCGTAGTTAATATCTTGATTGGGCAGGGTTGACGGTGGCGCTACGACGACTGGAATTGAAGTGGCCGGTTCAATTGGTTGAACTGGCGTAATTGGCTGTTGACTACAACCGACGAGAAAGACAATTCCAAACGACAGAACTACCAATGTAATAAACTTTTTCATAAGACGTAAATTTTAATTAATTTAGATTGAACCAATCGGTTCCTGTTTTTAGTTTAGTAAAAAGCAAAGCTTTTTTACCAGCCTTATAATTTGTTTGGTTTAAATCATGAATCGCTTTCATAAAGATATCATATTTAAAACGGATTCCTTTACCATTTTTTAGAGCTGGATCATTTACAATAAATTCATTAGTCGCGTCATCATACCCAGTTATTACCATAACATGATAATCAGGACCATCTTCAGCAATGCCCAAAGCTGGCGCAAAAACCGGGGCAATAATTGGTTGATTATTAGCTAGCTGTATTTTTACATCTTCAATGGGAGGATTCTCTATTATCTCTGTTTCCCAAGGAAGCCCCAACAACATAATTAATTCTGAAATTTTTTGTAAAGACTCGTCCTTACTTATTTGAAATTCGGCATTTTTTGCGGCGATTATTTCTTTAATCCTCTCAATAGCCTCGGCGCGTTTGATTGTATCATCAGCATAAAAACTACTAACCATATAAATTGAAGTTTCTTCACACGCGTTTTTCCACGGTTCAGACCAATTGCCGGCTGGCGCCTGGGATGTAAAAGGAACATCAATATTTTTTGAAGATGGCAGTAGACTGCACCCGACCATAAAAACAGTTATAAAAACGGCTATTGATAAATATAATATTTTTTTCATATTTTTGCGTTAATAAATCTTTTCCTTAGCTTGCCAAATAGATTCTCCACGATTTTCCATTTCCAAAACATAATCCGGCAACACCGGCTAGCACTCTAAATTGCGCGACAATAACTGTAATTAAGCTTTTAATAAATCAAATTGAACAGCTAAACCTTGTTCCTTATCTTTAGTTGAGCTTTAATGTTGGTTCAATCACATCTCGGACTTCCTGGCATCCAATTGGGTTACCCGAGCCATCACTAAAACCAGTTCCGCAGGAATTGACAAAAAGGATCCAATCATCATTGAGCATTTTAGGATAAGCGTCTCCACCGGCGTAACACTGATCAAAATCTTTTTTGAACTCATCAAGAGAGGAGTAACCCGTTTTGTTTGGCAAAAGTGTTACGACAAAAGTGTCAGATCCTTGACTTGCTCCAGTGTATTTAAAATTGTACACGCTTCTAGTTGCACCGCTAAATTTTGAAACTATGCTATTAAAATAACTTACCGTCTGTTCGTTGCCGCACTCTTCCGCCCTTGATACCAACTGGTCAGCGGTGAAACCAAATGGTGCCGTCTCTTTGGAAACAGAAACGGAAACGCCACTTGTTGAATAAGTGAGAGGTTCTTTTGGCTCCCCTTTGTTCGCAGCTGTATCAGTTGCTACCTCTATAACTACTTTCTGAACAACCTTGTTTTGTTGCCACAGGTAAACTCCACCACCGACCACAACTGTAGTGACGATGATGGTGAGAGCGATTATCCACACATTGTTTTTCTGTTCCATAGGGAAAAATATTTTCTTTTTCTTAATTAAAAAAAATTTGAGGGTGGTGCGCGAAATCAAAAAATGCAAAGAAAATGTTTTTGCTTGGCACGCGAGCTTTGCGAGCGGCGGGGGGATTGGTTTCGGTCAGAAGTTTCGAATCAAATGAGTTCAAGCCAAACCGTAAAGACACACCAAAATCTTACTTTCAAAAAATTGACCAGCTTTTTCGTTGTCGGCGCACTGCGCCGTCCACTGATTTTGGTGCCCCCGCCAGGAATCGAACCTGGATCTTAAGCTCCGCAAGCTCACATTCTATCCGTTGAACTACGGGGACAAAAAAAATTCAACTTTTCAAAGTAAAATTAAAACAGCACAAAAGATTGCAATAATAGCAATTAAATTCTATTTATTTAACGCAGCCGAAAAACTCTTTCAAATGTTTCACCAAGCTCTTCTTCTTCACGTTCAACATTTTCATCGAGGTAATTAAGCAGAGCGTCTCTGACCTTCAAAGGATTAATATCTTCCAACGGGATAGGCAGACTCTGACGCATGTCGCTTCTGAAATCCAAATACAGCATTTTGATCTCGGGCGGCTCGTAAATAATTGAGAAACTTGTCAGTATACGGTACGGAAAAAACTGGCTGTCCACGATCACTCCATCCTCCGCAATAACTACAGGGATAGTCCTCGCCTGTTGAAAATACTGAAAAATCAAAATAAAAGCGCCAAGAAGCAGAATAATGGCGAACAGAAAATTAGCGGTGAGAACAGCGTAAAGGACCAGCAAAGCCAAGACAATAGAGACAATTATATACCACAGGCGAGTCCGAGGCATTTGAACATACTCCGGAAACTCCCAACTGACATGAACGTCGCCAACATCCTCCGGTATATGTGGCGTTAGGAGGCGAATTAAATGCTTTTTCATATTTTTGCTTGCCCTGAACCGTCCGAGCAGAGCGAGGACTAGTGCGGGGCTTTTTATTTTTGTCTTATTTTTAGAAATTATTACTGCTTATTCGGTGGACTACTATAACCCCGAAGGGGTAAGTGGTTTATGGCGGAGAGAGTGGGATTCGAACCCACGGAACCCTTTGACAGGTTCAACGGTTTTCAAGACCGTCGCCTTCAACCGCTCAGCCATCTCTCCTTATTTTTTCTCCTTCAATTTTTCGGGAATTGGATGCCCCCACTTAATCAAATTTTCTTTCTTGACTCGACTCCATTTTTTTACTTGCCGCTCTCTTCTTCTCGCTTCAATAAGAGTATCCTATTCTTCAAAATATACTATTTCTGCCGGACCATGCTGTTTAATCCATTCGCTTCCTTCACCTCTATTATGACGCTTTAATCGTTGATTCGGATCATCAGTACAACCGATATACAAACTCTTATCCTGACAACGCGCAAAATATACAAAATAACCCATACTAATAATTTTATGCCTGGCCACTCGACTCGTCTTTCAATGCCTGGTCGAAGACCACGAGCGAGCGTAGCGAGTAACTTGCCCCTCGACTCACTCCGTTCGCTTGAGGCACTCGACTCGTCTTTCAATGCCTGGTCGAAGACTACGAGCGAGCGTAGCGAGTCGAGTGGCGGAGAGGGAGGGATTCGAACCCTCGGAGCCCTTGCGAGCTCAACACCTTAGCAGGGTGCTACTTTCAGCCGCTCAGCCACCTCTCCACAATAAAACCCTAAACTCAAAATTCAAGATTCAACAAAAATTCAGGATTCATCTTAACAAGCAATTATAAATAACTATTTTCCATTTGCGCGCGTCAACTTTAGCTTATTTTCTCGCTTATGTCAAACCTTTAAATACCGCCCAACGGCAATACTACTGCTCACAACATTAAGTAAAATAACCGCTAAAAGCTCCGGGACAACTATTTCAACAAAATTGCTATTATAGTATTCCACCAGATTAAAATTATATGTTTCCAGGAATGAACTAAGGTACGGGCCGATCGCGCCAAAAATCGCATAAAGCAAAAGCACGGTTATTAAACTGGCGAAAACAGCATACAGAACTCCTTCCAAAAGAAACGGCGCCCGAATAAATGAATTGTTGGCTCCGACCAGACGCATTACTCCAATATCTTCGCGGTGCGTATAAATTGTCACGCGAATAGCATTAAAAACAATTAAAATCGCTATCAAAGAAAAAATCCCCGTAAGCCCAAGGCTGACTTTCCCGACTTTATCGCTGATAACAGTGATGCGGTCGATGATTTTCCGATGATCAGTGTAATTTTGATATTTAATAATTTCCTGATTTTCCGCTGAATTCAAGATCGTTAATATTTGCTGATAATCTTCAGTGTTTTGCGCCTTGATAATGAGCGCATCCATCAAAGGATTTTTCTCCACTTCCTTTAACGCTTCAAGAATGGCCGGGTCATCGCGGTGTTTTTCCGTAAACTCAACCAACGCCTGATCCTTGGCAATAAAGACGACTTCTTTGACTTCCGGCAAAACTCTTATTTTTTCCTGAAAATTATCAACCGTAGCCTGGGGAGTTTCTTTTTTGAAAAAAACACTCACATCTACCCTGTCTTTGACTGACCCCACGATGCTATCTGAAATCGCATTCAAAGAAATCAGAATATTCACAGACAGCAAAGCTAAAACCAAAACGGTAATCGTCACAATTGAAAGCCAGATATTACGTCCGAAATCCTGAAAAGCGTATTTTAATACTCGAAGAGAAGAATGATTCACAAATTTTATATTTATTTTTTTAGATCACATAACGTCCAACTTTTTGATCGCTGACAACTTGTCCGCGGTCAAGTACAACGACTCTTTTCTTCAACATGTTCACTACATCCCGATTATGAGTTACTAATAATACTGTTGTTCCGAGCTCATTTATTTTTTGCAATAATTCAATAATTTCTTTTGTATTCGCCAAATCCAAATTACCGGTTGGTTCATCCGCCACTAAAATTTTTGGCCTGTGAATCAAAGACCGCGCAATCCCCACCCGCTGTTGTTCACCGCCGGAAAGCTGGCGCGGATATTTGTCCACCTTGTGTCCCAAATTCACAACCCTTAGTATTTGCGGAACAATTTTTTTTATTTTTGAATTCGATGCGCCGCAGGCTTCGAGCGCAAAAGCAATATTTTCGTAAACAGTTTTTTGTGGCAGTAATTTGTAATCCTGAAAAATAACGCCAATCTGACGCCGCAATATCGGTACCTCCCGGTAATTAATATTGGAAATATCCCAGCCGCTGATATCAATACTGCCATTAGTCAATCTCTCTTCAGCTGTTAACAATTTTACCAACGTCGTTTTTCCACTGCCACTTTGTCCAATAATTGAAACAAATTCCCCAGGCGTCACTCGCAAACTAACACCTTTGAGCGCATAGGTGTCCGGCGGGTAGTATTTTGTCACTTGATGAAATTTTATCATAATTTTGTTTTAATTTTTTGAAACACTACCATGAAAAATTTTTAATTTACTTTTGTCACCAAAACATTGCGCAAAATCCCACAACTCAATTTACCAAGTTTTTGAAATGCGATTTTGTCCAGATCAACCACTCTATTTGGAAAAAGCGAGCGGTCAGGTCCGTAATCATTCACCTTGACGACAACTTCTTTGCCGCTATCCAAGTCTTTAACATTGAGCATGGTTCCTTTTTCATAATCAGGCGAAGCCGCGCACAGGCACCCCTTGTATCCATACCAGCTGGCGTCGCCGATTTGTAAGATGTTTTTATTTTCCAGAACAATCATCTTGGCGTACGGCAAATGTAAAATTGATTTCATGGTTTCCGAGTCGCCGACTTCAGACGGCAATTCGACCCATTCACTCAGAACTCCGTTCCAAAAAAATATTTTTTTTAGATTATTTGTTTGGTCCAAAGTTTTAATTCTGATTTTTAGCGGTTTTTCATTTTTAAATGCCTGCTTATTAAAAATATCAAATTCATACACATCACTCGCCGGTAGCCAATTTTCAGGATATTCAAATAACTCGCAATCGTACTGCTTAATGACAACTCTTGTTTCTTCGGCCAATACTTCCGGATAAATTCCCAAACGGAAATTTTGATCATTGCTAGTCACGGTATAACCGCGGGAAATCGTTGCCTGATCAATATTAATATCAGTAATCAGCGTTACAGTCATAGCCATTGCCGCTCCGCCAGCCACAAGACAAGCAAAAAGAGCAATCACTCCTGACGCCAACCAATATTTTCTCTCTATATTTGCGCAATTCATTTAAATCTATTATTATTTAACTGACGCCGACCTAGCTCAGTGGTAGAGCAACGCACTCGTAACGCGTAGGTCGTGGGTTCGATTCCCACGGTCGGCTCCATTTTTCAGAAAACAGTCTCAGCCTTAAGTAAGAATTATTTAGTAAACTAATCCAAGGCAACAAATTTATAAATTGTTGCCTTGTTTTCATACTCTGTCAAATACTTATCAAAATCAGTAAAACGGATCAGAATATGGCTGGCATTTATTTCTTCCTCACCTTCTTCTGACTGCCGCCGGTCTTTCAATTTTATAATATGATAGCCATAATCCGTTTTAATCAAATCGCTGACTTCTCCCGAATTCAAGGCAAAGGCCGCGTCTTCAAATTCCTTGACCATCACCCCTTTTGGGAACCAACCCAAATCACCGCCATTTTCCGCTGAACCAGGATCCTCACTATATTCCGTGGCCAGTTCTTCAAAGCTTTTGTCCCCGGCTTTCACCTCTTTTAACACTTGCTGAGCCCTTTTTTCCGTTTGCTTCAAAAATTTTTCTGACTGGCCGAGCCCTTCATAAAGCTTTTGTTTTAATGTTTCCGGCCGGACAATTCTCTCTTTGAAAGTCGCCATATCCCAGCCAAAAAAATCCGCAACCGCTTTTTCTGTTTCTTCTTTTCCGCCCATTTGGCTCTCAATTTGTTCTAAACTTTTTTCAACATCCGCATCCAGCGCTTCAATCTTATATTCTCTGGCAATTTTTTTAAATATCATTTGATAAATTAATTTATCCAAAACTTCTTTTTCGATTTCTTGCGGCTTGGCTTCCCCAAATTTTTTCTGGCTAAACTTGGTCACCGCTTCCACTTCATATCGCCAATCCTGATAAGTAATAATCCGACCGTCAACAATCGCGGCCGGATAAGGCAGGACTTTCGTCACGCCATTTATAAAACTGTTGTTCCATTTGAAATAATAAACGCCAAAACCAGCCGCTCCGAGCGCGCAGACAATTAAAACCAAAATGCTCACTATCAGCAGAACAATTTTTTTATTAGTTTTTTTTATTTTCTTCCCAATGCCGGCGGCCAAAACTTCACCTCGCTGGGCTAATTTTTCCCATTGACTGCCACTGTTATGCTCCGATGAATTTTTATCATCATTATGAGCGTGATGCTCATGATGCTCGCAAGCCCCATGTCCATTTTCTGTTTCCATAAATTATTTTTTTTATTCCCTCCGCCCTCGCCTTGGCGAGACGGCCAGGTGTTTTATTATTTCTAACTATCAGGCTTCCCAATTTCTTGTTTTCTTGTTTTCTTAATTTCTTAATTTTTAATTTATTAATTTCTTATTCTTTCAAGTTTGCTTGAAAAAATAATCCCACCAATTAAGCGCATTCTGCAAGGCTGATTCAGTCACAGTAAAAGAGTCTTGCCCGTTTGCCGCCAGCTGATTATTGCCACTACTGACTAATCCAATTCCCTGAGTCGGAATAACAGAAACTTTTTCGCCGGGTTTTTTGAGATTGAATTTTGTTCTGGCCTCCTGCTCGACAAAAAATTCAGTCTGATATGTTTCAATAGAACTCAAAAAATTATTTTTCTGAAATTTCAATTTTTCCAGTTCCTGCTCCAGGCCGGCAACTTCCCGGTCCAGTTCACTCCGCTTTGCGTATTCCTGCACTATACCCAGGCAGAGCACAGCCAAGAAAATGATCCCAAAAACTATGGCAAAACTCGAAAAAAAACTCCTCTGTTTTTTCTGACGAATTTCTTTTCTCATAAAATATTATAGCACAGGAATTAAATTATTAAAAACCTATAATTTATTCGTTATTCCGCGCCAACCTTGCCCCTGCCATCCAGGAGCTGCTGTTCTATCCTCCGGATAATTTCCTCTTTCTCATTGGTAGTCAGGAGTGAAATCTCCGCCATTACCATTGAAATCGAATCAACGCATTTTGACGCTTTTGCCGCCTCGCTAGCCTCATTACTTTGCAGCATTTCATTTATTAAATATTGCAATTTGGCAGGATTGGATATTTTGTAAAGCTCGAATGGACCCAAGTCTTCGGCTAGCATTAATTTTAAATTTCCGTAGCGAAAAATGGTCGGCCAGACACCCTTGACAATCGCTTTGACCTCTACAATTTTTGGAAAAGGAAATTCATTAATAAACTTCTCAAAAAAACCTGGCTGTTCAAAATCAACGATCCTTTTATTGGTAATTAAAAATTTGTTTTTGCGATAAAGGAAAAATAGCCGCAGGACATAAAAAACCACAAGGAGAATGACTGCCACAAATAAAGCAACGCCCCACCAGCCTTGCAAAAATAAAAAATACATTAGAAAAAAATTTAGAATTATAATCAGAAGCGCCACGATTAAATGCGGTACAACAATGACTAAATGGTGATAAACTTCCTCGATTATTTTTTCATTTTCACGCAAATGAAACTCATTGTTTTTATTCATACAATACTCTTATTTTTTTGCTGTAAGCGAGGAAACTAACAAATCAACGTATCGTTTTGTTGCCTCGCTGATCATAACGGGAGCAATATTGTCCCGCAGCCGCTCCAAACTATTAACATTTTCCATTAACCCCTTGATAATAATGAAAAAATCATTGCTCGAGGTTTTTTCCTGATCCAAAATAACAATCGCGTTTTTGCTGTCAAAATATTGGGCGTTCTCTTCTTGCTGATTGTCGGGAATAGGAATCGTAACAATGGCTTTTTTGAGCGCCGCGAGTTCGGTCAGCGTTGACATGCCGGAGCGGCAGACAACCAGATCCGCAACTGCATAAGCCTCGACTAAATCATCATATAAATATTCGATTGAATGATAGCGGCTCGCCCTGACGCCAAATTTTTCTTTGTCCTCCCAGTCAATAATCTGTCCCATGCCAGTAATATGAATTATCTGACAAAAATCTATTAAATACGGTACGGCGCCAAATACCAGCTCATTCAGTTTTTCCGCCCCCAAACTTCCGCCCATAATAAGTAGTGTCGGCAGATCAGCCTCCAAACCAAATTTTTTTATTGCTTCGTCTTTCCTCCCATTAAATATTTTCTCTCTGACCGGATTACCAGTCACAATGGTCTTGGCCGCTGAAAAATATTTTTTTGACTGTTCGAAGCTAACAGTGACTGTTGTGGCCCACGGCGCGCAAAGTTTATTGGCAAGGCCCGGCCGGATATCCTGCTGATGAATAAATGTTTTGCGCCGCAAAATTCTCGCGGCAATCACTGCCGGCACGCCCACAAAACTGCCGGCGGACAGCACGGCATCAGGCTTGTATTTCCAAATAATTTTCAGCGACTGAAAAACTCCAAACAGAGTTAAAAATGGCGCAGAAAAATTTTTGAGAGAAAAATATCTTCTAATTTTACCACATTTTACGCTAAAATAAGGCAATTTTTCCTTTTCGATAATCTGCTTTTCAATCCCGCCCTCTGTGCCAATCCACAAAAAATCTGAACAAATTTTTTGCTCGATCAACTTGTCTTTGATCGCCAGTAATGGACTGACTGATCCGATTGTGCCGCCTCCGACAAAAATTATTTTCATTTTATTTAATTGCTTTAATATATTTATTAAATTTTATCATCATGTATTTAATGTCTTCTGTAAACTTTTCCGGTTTTTCTTTTATTTCTTGTTTTAACTCTGCTAAAGAAAAAACCTCAATGCCTGAACTCTCGCCATCAACAAACCGGAGCGCTCCGTCATATTGGATTTGATTATTGAAATTTCTATCCATGGCAAATCGCCAGACAAATCACCTCTTTTACGCCTCTTTCTTTTAAAACTCTGGCCGCCTCGCAAAAAGTCGCGCCTGTGGTCAGCACATCGTCAAGCAAAATTACTCTTTCCGGCGGTTGTTTTTTTAGATTAAATACAAAGGCGTTTTGCAGATTGTCCAGCCTCTGTTCGCGGTTCAGCTTGGCCTGCTGGCTGGTGTTTTTCGCCCGCTTCAAAAGGCTCTCATCCACTGTGCAATTATATTTTATCCGGAGCCCTTTGGCAAGCTCGGCGGATTGGTTGAACCCGCGCTCGGCCAGGCGTTTTTTGTGAAGAGGTATCGGAAGCAAAACGTGGTTCCAAAAAACGCCTGCCAGCTGCCGGCGATCAATCTGCCGCTGTAAAATCTTAACCAGAATATTTTTTAAATCTTCAACAAAATTGTATTTAAATTCCTCCACCAGCTTGCCGGTTAAATTATTCAGATAAGTTGCCGCCACGATCGCCCGGTCAATTTGCGTCTTGGCCGAACAAACCGAACAAACGCCCCTGTCGTGTCCAGGTTCATTGCAAAAGAAACAGGGGAAATTTTCAATCAACTGAATATTATCAAAACAAGAGGGGCATAAATATTCCCCCTCTTTTCCACAATCATAACATTCTTTTGGGAAAATACAGTCAAGCGCATTTTCCCAAATTTTATTGAACACTATTTTACAATTGCTTTTCATTCCTATAGGGCAAAAACACTTTACTCCCTTTCTTGCCAGAATGCCGCATCAACAAACCAATTATTACCCTGTTTCACCAAAGTCAGCTCCAAATCCTGCAAAAATTCCGAACTCTGCTCGCCTGATTGCTCCCTTCTCTGCGTTGAAAGCAAAACCTTTACCGCTGTTTCTGTTTGCGCGACGATATTTACTACCGGCGCTTCCGTGGTGATCTGATAATAAAATCCTTCAGAACTATGCTCATTATTTAACTGGGGAATATATGTGTTTTTAACCCAATCTTCCATTCCGGCAGTCATCATGGAGTAAAGTTCGTCAAAGTTCTTATACTTGGCGTGATTTGAATATGAACCAAACCTTTCGGCAAAAGTCTGCGCCACTGCTTTTACTGAGGAAGCCTGCTTTTCTTCTTTTGTGGGCGGCGCAACTTTGATCGCCGGCTCCTGGCCTAAAGTGTTTTCCGCCTGAGGCACTGGCGCATTTTCATCTATCATCTTCACGCCTTTTTGCTCCATTTCAGAACGCACGAAAAAATAAATTATCCCGGCGATAACCAATAATCCGACAACGATAATTGTGATTACTTTTGCTCTATTGGACATAAGTCAAAATTTTATTTTATTTTTTACACTGCTACCTCTGCTTCGTCTTCCGTAGCCTGCTTTTGCTTTTTTTCTTGTTCCAAAAGCTGACGCGGATCAGTCGTGATCAGCTGGTCTTCAAGACCTGAAGCCACTACTCGAATAGCCGCGTGCCGATTACCGGCAAAAAATATTCCTTCGCCGATATTACACTCCAGAAGCAGATATTTTTCACCTTCGGTAAGCTGGAAAACTTTTTGCACCAATTCCATTGAAGACGGCGCTTGTTTCAAAAGTATTTTTAGGGCTGAATTGGTAACAATAGCCTGCCCATACTGTGAAAGCAAAAAATCATTTACATCCTGCGTAATCGTAGTCACGCCAAGGTAATATTTGCGACATCTTTTTACTAGCGCAAAAATGAATCGCGCCGAATCCTCGTGCTGCATCAGCCACCAGGCCTCGTCAATTACCAATATTCTTTTTTTAATTTCCGAGCGGACAACATTCCAAATATAATTAACAATATTGTAAATCGCCATTGGCCGAAGTTCATCTTCCAAATCCCGAACAGTGAAACAAACCAGCTGATTATTCATGTCCACATTTGTCGGCGAATTGAACAAACCGGAAAAAGTGCCGGTAGTAAATTTTTTCAACCGGAGCGCCAGATCCGACGCGCCCTCCATGCCGTCAAGCACCTCATAGAGGTCCTGCATAATCGGCGGTTCAATTTTCTCCAAATCAGCTTCCGGAGTAATATCTTTTTTCGCGTAAGTTTCAATCAAGGCTCGATCCATGATTGAATCCTCCTGATGGGTCATATCACCGATCATGATGCGCATTAGCCCCTTCAAAGTAATGACAGCGCTCCGGATGATGTCTGCCGTACTCATATCGCCCATTTTTCTCGGCAAATCAAATGGATTAATTTTACTTTCCGAATTAAGTGAAATATTAATATAGGTACCGCCGACAGCTGAAGCTAAATTCTTGTATTCTCTTTCCGGATCAATAATGATCACATCCGTGCCGAGCATCATACTGCGCAAAACTTCCAGTTTGATTGTATAACTTTTACCGGCGCCGGAAGTGGCAAATACGCAAGAATTGGCATTTTGCAAAGAAAACCGGTCAAAAAGAATTAAGCTATTATTGTGGCGATTGATGCCAAATAAAATTCCTTCATCTGAAGTCAGTTCCGAGGAAATAAAAGGAAAAGAAGCGGCAATCGGCGAGGAATTAAGATTGGCGGTAATCATCAGTTCATCATTGCAAAGAGGCGCGGTTGAACTGAACCCCTGTTCCGCCTGATAAAAAGTTCTTTTTGACAAGATCGAACGCGTACCCAGCACAGCTTCTATATCTTCGGTTAGCATATCAAGGGCTTTCATGTCTTTTTCATAAAGCGTGATATAGAGCGAAAACTGGAAAAATTTTTCCACTCCTTGAGTCAAATCATCGCGCAGTTTTTCAATATCGCGCAACGCTGTTTCCCTCATTGGATCGCGCGGTGCTCCTTTTTCCGCGTCAGTAGTAAGTTGGGCGGTCAGAATTCCGACCTTATTTCTCAACTGTTTTAAAACAACCGGAGACTCCATCGGATAAAAAAACATACTTACATCAAGCGTGGCATTATAATTAAGAATCGGGGCAAACCAGCCGACAGCAATATAGCGGGGGTAAGTCATTACAAATAATGTTCTGGCAAATAAACCGCCTATCCGCACAGAATCGGGGGTCACTTCAAAAGCAGCCGGGGCAATAATGTCGAGGACCGATGTCAATCCGCCCCTATAAGTTTTTTCCTGCTCCATGGTCACTTTTTGAACAACCACCTCTTGCTCTGTTTTTTGTGTCTTTTGTAGCTCAGAAGTCTCCGGCACCGCTATTGGCGCAGAAATTATCGGAGCTTTCTTGACATCTTCTGGTTTAAACATATTTTATTCTTTCAATTATTTTATTCAAATTATTAGTGTTCAACTCTTAATTTTTCCAAATCAACCAGTTTTTGACTTCTGGCAATGGCCGGATTATAAACGTTGTAATAAAGCTCTATCAAGCTCTGCGTATCAAGGCGCGCAGTCGTGAGGCCGAGAGAGGAAATGTTCATGTTGACATGCTCCAACCGCTGGTTTAATTCATGCGCGTATTTTTCAAATCTTTCTTGTTTGAGTTGGATCACTTTGGCCGGAGTAAAAACCGCGGACAACCGGCTGGAAAAACTGCTTTTCGAGCTATCGAGCGGGCTGTACGGCACCACAATAAAAAAATGCTTGCTCATAATATCACCCAGCTCCACCAGCTCTCTAATATATGCTTTGTAATTGACAATCTGTCGCCGAAGCAAATCATTAGTTAAATTCTTCTCTGCCTCCTCGATTCTCTTGATATAGGCATCAATGTCCAGCTTTCTGGATTGAATTACAATCTGAATTGGAAAATTCAAATAATTCAAAAAAGTAACATAAGCAGAAACCAATGCATTTTGCTCATCTTCTGATTTTAGGGCAAAATTAATGCTCGAAACCATCAGAACCGCTCGCAAAGTTCCGTCTTTTAAAATCACGGCGTCATTTTTTATTTCGGCAATGTCCAAAAATAATTGCGTTGACTGAGTTATTTTGTTGCCGGCTAATTTTTTGCTGTGCATATATAATTTAATTTCCGCCAGGCCTGCCTGTCGACAAGCAGGCCTTAGTCTGACCGTCTGCCAACGTAGGAGATCCCGCTAAAGCGGGGAAGAAATTATTTAATTAAAATTATTATTGAGATAAATCATTCGCAATCTCTTCACCCTGATAAATGCCACCAGTATTTACCACCAGCGAAATATCGCGCAGACGGGAACCGGAAACAGCTGCTTTGACTGCCTGCACCTTTGGTTTTTCTTTAATTTGGCTTTCCACCACCTGGACTACATTCACATACGCTTCTCTATTCCAAACGCGCAACTTTGATCTTTTTGAGGTCTGAAGAAAATTCAACAGAAAAAAATGAACCGGTCGGCCATTGACCCGAGCAAAAGCCAGCATCGCCGCAAGTGGCATCACCACGATGGCTGATAAAACAAAATACGCAAAAGCTAATAATTTAAATAAAATAAAAGTTACGAGCGCTCCGACCAACACAATAACAAATTGCCGCGTAGTGATCGGGCCAATAATTTTATCTTCCACATCAATAAATTGGGGCACGATAAATTGCTGCATAATTTTTGTTTCTCGTATCTAATATTACCAAGCATAATTCAGGGCTTTTCTTTTCTCCAATAAACCCTAATTTCCAGTTTCCAGTTTCTTTTCTATTGCTACTCCAATTCCTGATTCAGCTGTCCAATCATTTCATATTCGCTTAACGTCAACGTCGCTTGATGATTTAATTGACGATCTTCAATTACCTGAGAAAGAGGCACTCTGTTTCTAATCCCTGCAACAGTCATCGATAAATATATTTTATACACAGGTGAAGATTTCCAGGCTTTTAATCCTTGTAATTTTTTTAATAACGACTGGTCGGCAAGCACCTTGAATTTTTCCAGCAAGTGTTTTTTTATTTCCTGTTCTTCTCGGCCAAGCCGACGAAAATCGCCTAGCTCCATGGT
Organism: uncultured Gammaproteobacteria bacterium; assembly: GCA_964590105.1. GTDB lineage: Bacteria > Patescibacteriota > Patescibacteriia > UBA11705 > JABHMO01 > JABMRF01. The sequence goes on along the minus strand of CAZPYM010000001.1, from coordinate 24,840 downwards.
TTCCAATTCTTCAACCGGTCCGATTAATTGACGATTCCCCTTCATGTCTTCAATTCTTGGCCGCGGTGCAAAAACATTTTTTTGCAGAGCGGGTTGCGGCCGGCTAACGCGAGTCCTGCTTAAATCTGCGCCAACTTCATTCCTAATCAAAGACGGAGAGGATTGAAGCCGGCGGGCTGTTTTTTCAACCGCTGAACGATCCTCAGGTTTTTTAATAATCAAGGGCGGCGGCGGCTCCAGCCGGTGCTCCAAATCAACCGGCTTTTGTTCTATTCTGGCCGCGATCTGACGGCGCTCTTTGTTCATTTCCACGAGCTCTTGTTCCAAAACCGCCAATATTAAACTTATTTTATCTTTTGGTAATTCCAATCCTCCGCTGACTTTCGGCAATCCAAGCATATAACCGAGTTCTCTCACAGTTCGGACTCCGCGGAAAAAAGTGGTTAAAATATTTCGGAAACGGCTCTCGATCTGCGGATCGCTGAATTGAATTTTTAATTTTTTTATTGCCTCGTCAACTTTAACGCCGACAAGCTTTTGTTCCGCCAATCTTTTGCTATTGAAATCATCTTCGCCGGCCAATTGTTCAAACTCAATTTCATGAGCAGGCAATGGCGGAATTAGCGGACGCACCGTTTTTTCCAGCGCTTTTTCAATGGCGCTTGATTTTTTAGGTACTTTTTCAATAATTATTGGTTTTTCTTGTTCTTTTTTAATAATTATCGGCTTGACAGCAGCTTTTTTTTGCGTTTCCAAAGTAAAGTCAGGCTTTAATTCTTTCTTTTTTGGCTCCCGGGCTTGCAAAACCCGTTGCTTGTTTTGTTCGGCGATTTCCTCAACACTAAAAAATTTGCCGTCCTTGAAATATTTCAGCTCGCCGTCTTTGTCTTTTACTAATATATAATCGTTTAGCATATTAAACAGAAACGAGTGAAAAGTGGTGAATGGTGAGTGAAGATCTCACTACTTACTAATTACTACTCCCCGCCCCTACAATTCACTCCACTTAAATTTATTATCGCTTAAATCCAAATAAGCTAGTTGCGAATATCGAATCGCGCCTTTATTGCGAAAAATATTGGAATAATTGGCAGCGATCCGCGCGCCTTCTTCGGGCGCCAGGCCAAGTCTTTCCAAAAACACAAATCGTAAAAATGCTTGCACGTATTTTGCCTGATACGGATCTTTTTTGAACTTTTCGTCTTCTGCCTGCAAATTGTTGCGTTTGAAATAGCCAGACAAAAACCCCTGATAACGCTCATCCTGGCCGAGCATATTATCGAGAGCGCCCGTTTCAACCAAAAGCTCAAGACACGCTAAAATACTATGCTTCTTTCGATTTAATAAAAATGGCTCCATCGCATCCGCGATCTTGTCATATTCTTTACGCGTATTTTGAACAATCTTTTGCTTTTCCTCATCAATTTTCTGACGATCGTCAGGTTTGTCCTGATATAGTTCCATTATGTTAATCGTCCCTACTTCTGCTTTTTCTCCTTCAACCGACGCAATTTCTTCTTCTTCTTCCGATTCAAGTTCGCTAATTTCTTTTAATAAAGACTCTTGTTCTTTTGGAGTAAAAGGAAAAATATAAATATCTTCCATGTCCATTTTTCTGACATTGCTATAAAAATTCTGCAAAGCAATATAAAATTTAAATAATCCGTCGACCAACTCTTTTTCTTCTTTTAGTAATGCTCGGATATTAGGCGACGAAGTAAAGTACTGGGCTTTTTGAATGGCGCTACCGGTTTCATCCTGTCCGACTGACCCGACATAATCTTTTAACCAGTTGCTAATAGTCGGCTCAACTTTTTCGTCTTTTAATAATATTCTTTTACTAGTTAAAACTTCATGATTGTTGTACAGGGCAGTCAGAAGTTCTTTGTGAAAAACCTGCTCCGGCTCATCGTTTAATAACAAAGTGATCAATCGGATATTTAATTCTATTTTCAATCTATAATCCCCTGAACTTAATACATGTACAACATTAGTGCCAAAAACTTTTTTCAGCGATTGCTTTTCTGCAAGCGGATCTTTCAACATAATTGGATCCTCTTCAATCTTTTTCTTTATAGCTTTTTTCAATGTAATTTTTTCCTCTTCTTGCTCTATTCTTTGCGTAGCCGTTTCTTCTGCTTTTTCGCTGATAACATTTTCCACATATTCAGCAATAAATTCATTATAATCATCCGCCACACCACCAAGTTCTTTGATTTTCTTCCCTACTGCGCCGTCAAACCAGACCGTATTAACAATCATTAATCGTTTACCGCAAATTTCCAAAGCAAGTTTTGCAACTTTATCTTTTGCCAAACCCAAACGCGAGGCCAGCTCAAAATCAATCTGACCAACTGGTATTTTTTTATTATAAATCTCGCCGATGAGTCCAGTCATTCTTGCCAGTTGCCCGACTGATAAGCCAAATTTTCCGGCTATCTCAACATTAGTTTGACCACCAAAATCAACATTCAGCGCCGCGGCAACATTTAGTGGCAATATTTGCGCTAATGGTTTTGTTGGTTTTGTCTTTGAATTCATTGTTCCTTGATTATACTTTCTTTACTTATGACACTTTGCCGCCGCGGAGCGCTGACTCAAATCCGCCGGCTTTATTCATATCCTGTTTTGCTTTATTAAAATCAGCATCACTTGCGCCAACTATAAGTGGTGACTTTGCCGGCTCTGCGGCTGTTGCACCTTCTGCCGGAGCGGCTGATGCGCCTTCTGTCGGCGCAGTTGCTGCGCCTCCTGCTGGCGCGACGGCACCGGCCGTTTTAACACCTGCCGGTGTTGGCGCTGGCGTAGCCGCTTTAACGGCCTCAACTTTTGTTCTTATTTCTTGACCCAAAGCATCCATTACCACTTGATTACCGGCAACTTGGGTAATGCGTTTTGTATCGCCTACTTCATGGATCCTTTCTACTATTTGCTGGACCTTGTCATTTGAACCAGGTTCATTTGACATCGCCAAATTTGCCAGCTGTTGAACGCTCACATTGACTGCAATATGGCTAAGAGCGTCTTCCTTCATATCAAAATCAGCCAGTCTTTTTCCTGAAAGCCCTCTAATATATTGTCCCATATTTGCCTCTTGAGAAGGATCGATTTTAACCTTGCCATCCACCTTGTTTAAACTTCCGTCAACATTTCTAGCGCCAAAAGCCTCATTTAAATCATTAGTAACTTCAGCCACTGTTCTTCTGAAATCATCAGCTGATTTTTGCTTTTCTGGAAGAGCTGCTTCCGCTTCTTGACGTTTTGCTTCCGGTTGATTTCCATCTGCGGCAAGTGACTGCAATCTCGCTATTTCAGCGTGCTGGCTCTGGGCCATATCGCGGACCGTTCCGGTAGCCGTTTCTTTGTGCTCCGCCGAACGCTTGGCTACTTCGCCAATTTTCTTGCCGAAAACTTTATCACCCAGAGCCTCTCTGCTCACCTGCATAAACCGGGCGTCGCCGTAGGCCGATGCGTTCTGTTTTGTTATATCAATGTCGCCGTTCTTTATTTTTTCATGGAGTGTATCAACTTCTCTCGGATCATCCATATTAAAAGCATGATTGGCTTGTTTCTTCATTAAATCTTCTCGTACTGTATCTGAAGCTTCCCTGTCTCCCTTGGTCAGAGATCTTATCAGCTTTGCTTCTTTCGGACTTTCTATGACACCGGCTTTGGCAAGTTTCATAGCTGCGGCCACTCTGGAACCTTTATTTTCGCCGCCATCATTAAGAACTCGACGCAAATCTTCTTCTTTATTGATATTTCTGGCAGATAAATTTTCACCACCCTGTTCTCTGGCTTTTTTTAGAATTGACTGATCAACAGCATCAGCGGCTACCAAATTTCTCACGCCGGCCTTGTCAGTCTTTGCCCAGACCTCCTTTGCTTTTTCTCCAACAAAACCTCCAACAGCTCTTGTGGCTTTTCCCGCAAATTCAGCTCCAGGCAATTGCGCCAAACGATCACCAATTTTCCCCTTTGCATTCGCTAAAGCGCCACCAGCCTTTCCTTTAACTTTTTGATATGTTGCAGCAACAGCTTTTCCTGTCTTAGTTTCAGCAATCTTTCTACCGCCCCATTTAGCGCCCTTAGCGCCCCCTTTAGCTAGCATTTTTCCCGCTGTATATGGCAAAGCCGCAGTTCTTTTTAAACCTCGGATACCGCTCTCTTTAGCCGCAAACGCTTTTTCTCCCACCCTTGAATATTTTGCCATTGTTTCTGCTTTTTTTGCGCCCTGTTTTTCAGCATATCCCTTATACATGGCAACGCCTCTATCTCTACCCGCGTTATAACCGGTCATCCTTCCGCCCACTGATTTGGCGATCTTACCAGTATACCCTTGAAATTTTCCAGCTGCCCCGCCAACCACTCCGCCCGCTTCCTGCGCGATCACTAAACTAGCCATAAGTAGCGCTAGTCCAATAGCCGACTGAGCGAGTTTATCCAGATGCGAAATCCCAGACACAGTAGATCCGGCTGATTTTGCTTGCAATTCATCCGCGGTCTTCATGTTATCCGCCAGCATGTTTTTCCCTGGATCTGACATCACCAGCAAACTAAGCCAGAGGAAAAAAGCCATAAAAGGCCCAACCGCCACTGTCCAGCCGAATTTGCTCCACCAGTCGCCAGCTCTTTTCTGCATGCCGCCGATAGGAATCGCCTCAAGCATAAAAGCGGCCGGCGACAAAACCACTAAAATCCATAATTGAACAATGCGCATAACCAGAAGCGCCAGAATGAAAATCGTTACAAAAATTGTCATTATCAAAATAAATATCGCTATAAATAAGGCAATGAAAATACTAAGATTGGTCGGCGCCTCAATTTGCTTCGCCCCCCCCGAGGCATTGTCTCCACTCATTTTTAAAAGATAATTCAAACCAAGCCCCTCAACTAAATTCGCGCCGGCTGTTGCTGAATAGCCATTAACAAAAGTCATCATGACCACCTGGCCAAAATCGATTACCAACCCGCAAATTAATTTACTAAAATTCACCAAGATCGCGGCAATAACAACATTGAACAACATTTTCTTTGGCGAATATTTTTCTACGCCGAGAATAATGTTAAAAGCAATCACCAAAAGTATCAGGACAAAGAACAAATTGCACACGTCCCTGATCAAAACCCAGCCCTTGGTGACGGCGGCTGAAGTGACAAAATTATTATATGAACTGACAATGATAACCAAGGCAAATACTTTTAGAGCAACCCAGCCGAGCGCCATGGCAATATAGAAAAGAACCCAGTTGAAAAAATCCAGGATTTTGTCGCTTATGTCGCCTGCAGCATAGACAGATGTGCCAACAAGAAAAACGCTAATCAGGATAGTCAAAACTAATCCTATTCTGAAAGCCCGACGTTTCGGAACAAAAACAAAATTAACAACCCCAAAAAACCGCTTGAGATTACTTTTAAAACTAAGCCAGATTTTCTTCAAATGACTACGCATCAAGTTCTATTTAGTTTCAATCAAATTATACCACAAATTTTAAACATCAACAAAGTTTATACACATGAAAGCCACGAACCGAATTTCTAAAACGATGTCTAGAGGCTCCGGCCCGCTAAAACGGTGGCAACAGTCAGGCGCGCTTCCGGAAGCGCGCCTGACTCCATCTTCTGTAGGCGGGATTCCTGAATCCCGCCGCCAGCTAAGGTTCCGGCCTCCACCTATGGACAACTATTTTTCTCAAAGCTTGAAATTTTTCTGCGACCTGCGCTTTTTTTTGCCAAAGAAAATACAAATTGCAAAAACACAAGATCACAAAACCGGTCAGTAATCCCCACAGTATTTTAATCCTGCTTGAACTAGCCGGAATTTGCTGCTCGCCCTGCTGAACTTCACCCGCCACCGGATTCTCCAACCAAGTAAAATTCACCAGATCATTCTGGCTTCTCGGCAAAATCCGATATTCATCATTATATTGACTAACTATTCCCGTGATTTGAATTTTATCATTCAAACTCAGAATTTTTGAACTAATTTGCGCTCCCTGTTTCAGATAAACAAAGAATTCCCCATATTCATCAGCAAAAGTCATCTTGCTGGCATTTTTTTCTACCAAAGTCCCCTCAATCTGGACAAAAAAACCTTCAACATCTTCTGTGATTTGCCTTGAATCAATTAAATGCGGCGCCGGCAAATCGCCGGCTTCAATAATTTTAATTTCCTGCTTATCTTTCAATAAAATTCTTTTTTCTCCATAACTTTCCGAAAGAGTGCCTTCAATTTCCACCAGGTCGCCGATGTTCATTTCCGGCCAGTCTGCTTTGGAAAAAGATATCTGCATGCCGCTACCGGCCAGATAGATCAAATTTTTACTGAAAACATTCGGCAGTACGGCCACTTGCCCCCTGGTTATAACTTTTGTTTTCAAGGGCAAATCCCTGACTTCATTTAAATCATATATTTTGACGGCTGATAAAGAACTTGCTTGGATTTTGCTATTTTCCTCGCTTTCCTTGCCAATAAATTGCGCCATTTGCAAGCCGGGTTTTTCATTCTTTTTTCCGGGGGTTAATATTGATGTATCCTGCCATTCGTCATCAATCAATGCCCTGCTGTAATTTTCTTTCGGATTTTGGTATTCAATTGAACTGACTATTTTGCCAGCCGGATCAATGAGAGCGATTCGATCTGATGAATTATTCAGGACCAAACCTGTTTCTTCTTTCGAAAATATCAGGTAATCATTTTCTTTGATAATAATCTGATCTTTTATTTCAAACACTTTACTGCCGCCCTCTGCGTCATCCAACTTCCAGCCGAATAAATTCACATCTTCAGCCCCGCTATTGTAAAGTTCAATCCATTCCGCGTCATCGCTTCCAAGCGGATCCGCCAAAAATTCATTGATTATTATTTTGTCTGAATACTGATATTCAACGGCTTTTTCTTCTATTGTTCCAATTTGCTCCGCTTGATCCGCTTGATTAACTTGATCAACTTGGTTAACTTGATCAACTTGGTTAACTTGATCAACTTGGTTAACTTGATCAACTGGATCAACTTCTTCCACTTCTTCCACCTCTTCCACCTCTTCCACCTCTTCCACCTCTAACTGAAAAACATTCTTCTGCTCCGGCGTTACAACTTCGGTTTCCTTGTATTCATTGCCAAATAAACCAATTGAATTGCCGCTCGGAGCTGCCGGCGCTGTCGCCGCTTCCCAGTCACCATAGCTCACCCGGTCAATTTCCTGGCCAGCGGAATTTTGCAAAACAACAACGTCGCCACTGTTATTCAAATTATTTTTATCAAAAACCAAATATCCGCCGGGCTGAATCTGTCCGGACAATTCTGTTTTTTTTCCTGCGCCTTCAATCAACTGCCAACCGTCAAGGTCAACCGCAAAATCCAAAGTATTAAAAAGCTCAACCCACTCATTTTGTCCCGCAATTGGCACGGCAACAATTTCATTGATTCTGATCTGTTTTGGCCCAATTTCAACTAGGTTAGCCGTAATACCTTGTGCCTCTTCTTGTTCCACCTCATTGTCATCCCGAGCGACTTCGCCAAGTGCGGGGGAGTCGAGGGATTTTTCACCCTCTATACTATCTTCCGCTTTTTCAAGCGTTTCCGCCGGTGAAAAGATTTCGCCGTCCACAAAAATCACCTGCGAAATTAAATCCGTTTCACTTGTTTCATCTGCTTGCCCTGAACCGGCTAAGCTTTGCGAAGACTGATTTGGGGTTTCACTTGTTTCAATATTTTCCAACAAATCCTTCAACCAACTTTGACACGGGTTCTCACCGCAACCAATTACAATGTATTGATAAATAAGACTGTCTGTTATGGTATTTGAACACAAGGGAACCTGCGCCCACGCCTGACGGAATAATAAGTCAAAAGGAATTGTCAAGAAAAACATCAACATTAAACAAACTATATATTTCATATATTTTTCAAAGGGGCCGGCGAGTCACACGCAATTCCCATAAAATTCGCTATATAATCCGCCGGCCCCAGGGTTATTAATTAGTTCTTCCACCGCTAGGCAGAATTAACTAAACTAGGTTTTTACTTCAACTGATTCATTGACCTGAATAACCGGGCAAAACGACGCCAGATCAACTCCGGCCTCGCCAAGCGTAGCTACTTCCTCGGACAGATAAAGGTACGGGTATTTTTCCGCCGACTCCACCAGTCTCCAGCGATCGCTCACCGGCGCTTTTTTGATTTGCGCCAATTTCGCGCGCAATTTTTCATCATTATCAATCGGGCAGGTCCGCGTTTTTGGCGTCCAAATTTTGTAGCGCTTATTATTTTCAAATGCTTTGGCCTGCTCTTCGAAGCTCCATAATATTTTCTGCGGCAACGAGCGACCGACCCTGTCATTTGGTTTAAAGATGTCGAGCAAATCAAAAGCGCCTTCCTTGATTTCCTTGCGTAAATATTTCATCACTTCCGTGGCCACTTGGCCCTTGACTTCGCCATAAATATCAGCGGGATTATCCATTTTTTCCGGCAGACGAAACATCCAGAAAAAGAAGTTTGGCATGATCACATAGGCAAGGTTTTTTATATCCTGCTTCAGTTCTGCCAGCTTGAAAGCATTGACCAGCAAATCCATGTATTCTTTTGTCACGAAAACATTTTTGTGCCCGATCACTTCGCCGTAGTGAAAGTACACTCCGCCTGGCTGGCGAAACGGCTTGTCGTACTTTGGTTTTGCTTCGGATTTTTTTTCACCCTCTAAAGCCGGGGCGATTGGTTTTTCTTTTTTCATACATTTTGGTTAATTAATTATTTCGCCTAGTTTAGTTTAAATTAACCGCACATCAAGCGCCCTCTGTAATGACTGCAAGGAATCCTGCGAAAGCAACCCGATTCCCTCTGTCATTGCGAGAAGTCACGCAGAGCCACCTTCTCCCCTCTGTCATTGCGAGGAGTCACGCGGAGCCACCTTCTCCCCTCTGCCATTGCGAGAAGTCACGCGGAGCCACCTTATCCCCTCTGTCATTGCGAGAAGTCACGCGGAGCCACCTTCTCCCCTCTGTCATTGCGAGGAGTCACGCGGAGCGGAACGACGAAGCAATCTCATTCCAGCCATTCTTCATAAAGATCATCATAATTAGGATTCTCTCTCTGAATCAATTGCTCCTTCTTTCTCCTCGAACCAGCTTTAATTTGCTTTTCCCTTCTGATCGCATCCATTACGTATTGGTAATTTTCATAATAAACTAATTTATTAACGTTATATCTGGCACAAAAAGATTTTGGGTTCAATTTAGTTTTATGTTGCCAAATTCTTACATTTAAATTATTAGTCACACCGGTATATAGAACTGAATTAGTTTTATTCGCCAGTATATATGTGCTGTATAATCTTCGCCTCATAACTTATATTTTTCAGGAAGCGATTATGACGCCACCCTTTTAGAAAGCGCTAATGGGGGCGTGATTGCTTCGTCGCCGCTGCTGCGCGCGGCTCCTCGCAATGACAATGTGGCGTTGTCGCAATCATCGCCGTGCCGTCCACCTTTGTCATTGCGAGAAGCACCGAACGAAGTGAGGCGCGACGACACAATAACGAAAACGCCACCATCAATTACTACTTTATTATCTCAACCCAACATTTAACCCACAACCAAATCTTGTCGACCCGCCTCGTCAAAAATTTTCGCGTTTTTACAGAGGCATTTTTTAAAAAACAAAAAAGATGTCGAGTCGCCTCAACATCTTTTATTCAACTGTGGATAACTTTTTGCTTGCCTCTCGCCCCCTCATAAGGACAGTCAGAACAGTAAGGACAGAATTAAATTCTGTCCTGTCCCTTCAGCTACCGCTAATCAATATCCGCCCCCACCGTATAATCCGTAAAAAACGCTTCTGACAAGTCTTTTACCAGCGCGGCCCAGCCATTGCCGTACAAACTTTTTGCGGTTGCTTCTGTCTTGATCCAATGGATAACGCCATTGGCTTCAACTTTATAAACCTTTGCCACAGACGGGATTTTCATCAGAATGCCGGCTTTGAATGGCACATTTACGCCGAGAGAATAACCGGCCATCGCGTCCGCGCTTACAATTTTTACAAACGAAAAATCATTTCCCCAATAGCTCTCCCAAATCGCCTGCGAAGGATAGGCATGGCGAATATTTTTTTTGTCAAGAAAATAAACTGCTTTTTGATCAGCCAATTTGATAAATTCACCATCAGTATAACTGATTGCTTCCGACGCGGCTTTGATGAACTGTATCTGGATATTATCATCTATAATACTGCCGCCCTCAACAATAATGCTGACCCGAAAAGTCCCGACCGCTGAAGATTTGACGCTAAAAACTACCTGCCCACTGGCATCAGTAACTTTTTCGCTGTCAACCACGCCGACTCCGCCGGCAGTAAATTCAGAAAAATAAACTGTTTTTCCCTGCATTGCCTGCTTGTTTGAATCCTTGATTATAGCGGTAACAAGAATCGAATCGCTGCCGTCCGCCTTGGCTGCAGATTTATTCAAAGACACGATCGAATTGGCGGTTGATACCACTTGAACTGTTGTTTTAGTCACTGTCATAGTGGCTGAAGTTGTCAAATTGTTATTCGAATCTTTGGTTTTTGTATAAATGGAATGACTGCCATCGCTAATATCTGTCCAGTCATATTTCCATTTCAAAAAATACGAGCTAGTATTAGTCGCGCTGGCGCAGCCCCCATCAATGCAAACCTCCAGCGTATCAGGGTTTGAGCCGCCCTGATCTCTTGACTCTCCTGTGATGGTAAAATCAGTGGAGTTGGTTATTGTTTGTCCATTTTTTAGATTAGTAATAACTGTCACCGGGCCGGACGAATCATGGGTAGTTGCTTTATATGTGGCAAAATCAATGTTCAATAATCCTGATTCCGGCAAAATAGTTTTTGATTCAAAAAACATCCCCGTATCTCCCATATCATAAACACCATCAGCGTCCACATCAGAATATGCCGGCATTAAAAACTGAAAAGTTTTGCTATCGCTACCGTTCTTTTTGGTTTCAGCTGTTACAAAAAATCGCTTGCCGCTAAGTGGCACAGTGGCATTCAGAGATTTGAATACCCAGACTTGATTGCCAGAATCATAAGTCGCTTCGCCAAGCTTGGTGTCAACGGCGAATCCCATAAAATCACTTCCGGCGCTTGACCACAAAACCAATTTTTCAATTTCATAATTAAACCGAGCGCTACCATAATTTTTTATGACCAAAGTCTGCAAGACATCGCTCTGCGCCGGCACAACTGAAAAGTCCAGCGCCAGGTTGTCAAAAGTCAACGGATAAAAATAAGTTTCCATGCTGACCTGATTTAAATTAACAATAACCACATTTGACGCCTTGCCAAGAAAAGGAAACATCATGAGAGCAATGACCAATAAAAATGTAATTTTTTTAATCATAAATGCGTATTTTTCATTTTTTTATATTTATATTTGTAAATTTCTAAGTTCCACTCTTAAAGTTTCATGCTCTTTGCCCTTTACTTGCTTTGCAGGCAGGTAGCCCAGCCCCCCCCCCTGCCCCCTCCCCGCGGGAGGGGAAGAAATGGGCCTGGCGGCCGGCCGGTCTCTCTCCCCCGCCTACGGCGGGGTCGTTCGCCCTTTGTTAACGCGCGCCGCGCTTCGTCATAGCGCAATTTTGCATAGCCGACTGCAAATCCAAATTTCCATGCAACAAGTAAAATTATTTTAAATTATTTGCGTTATTATTCGGATTTAAAATATAAATTTTCTAATTTCAGCACACGAACATTCGGATTAAATTCCGTCTCCCAATCCGCGCCGCTACTACTTTATATTCTTTATCTCAATCAACCGCGCCTGGACCTGTGCATCTTCCGGAAGTAATTCTGCCAGCTCTTCATAGTACGGCTTTGCTTTCATAGGATCATTCATTATTTCATCATAATAAACAGACAACATACTGGTAAAATCAAGTTTATACTCGGCAAAATTATTATAGCCATAAAGCAATTTATCTTCTAAAGTCGGCGCCTTGTCTTTTAACTGATATCGATAAATCATCATCAATTCCTTGTATGCACCTATCCATTTAGGCGTTTTCGCAATAATTTGTAATTGTAGTTCTTCGGCTTTGTCATACTGCTTGGAATCATAATATATTGAACCCAGATTATTCATAACCAAAGTATCGCCCGGTTTTGTTTCTAAAAGTTTATTATACAGCTCAGCCGCGCCATCAAAATCAAGCATGTCCTGCTTTAGTCTAGCTAATTTAAATAACGAACTGTAATCACTTGGGTCATTTTTAAGATTACCTTCCAGTTCACTAAACAATGCCTGTTGAGCCTCATTCATTTCAAGCGTAGTATTTATTTTCATCAACTCGCTGACCTGCAAATCAGCGCCATGAAGCTTAACAAAAACCAATCCTCCTATTACCAGGATAATCACAACAATGATTATCGCAATGTTTCGTTTTTTCATAAAATTGAATAAAGAAATTAAGTACTTATGTAACTAGGTAAATGGGTGAGAAATAAACCAATGAAAAGCGGAAATTAAAACAAATCCCAACTTTCAATATCAACCCCAATTTCCAGTTTCCAGTTTCTTAATTTCATTATATAACATATTTTCCAATAATAAAAGGGTCCCGCCGATGGCGGGACCCTTTCCAATATCTGAATTTCTAGCAGTAATTAGTAGACAAGTGCTCCACCTTGGATAGGTAGATTCTTTGTCAGAGTTGCGCCTTCAGCTGCGGCAACACTCTCAGAACCAGAGGTAAAGTTATCAACGATTCCAGCAGATGTGTTATACCATTCCAAACCAGCGGCCGTAGTCTGATATGCAGCTGTTGGATTAGCTTTCAAACTGATCTGCAATGTTTCGTTTGTCGCAATACCGGTTGTGTCACCGAACAATCTAAAGGTCGACGTAGTACCTGCAGCAATTACAGGGTCAACTGAGTTAGTCCAATCAACCATAGTGGTTGTCTTGGAAGTTACCCCTGCTGTGCCACCAAGTGAGAAACAAGTTGAACCAGCCGCATTATCTGGAGCCAATGGCTGATAGACCCCGGCTCCTAACGCAGAAGCTGTCCAATAAGCGTCAAACAAAGCTTGAGTCAAAGTCGCATAAGTGGTATTCAGGTCAGAACTCATTAGAGTTACATCACCTGCACCAGCCGCGAAATTGCCGTTGTTTGTCGCAGTACCGCCCACGCAGAATTCCAACTCATCAATACTGACATCATCGCCAACAGCCTCAACGTCAAATCTGAACACTTCCTTGTTCGCGCCAGCAATTGCTGTACCGCTAGGAGTGCTTGTATTGGCTGTAACGATTGGAATACCGTCATACAGGTAATTGACGTAAGAAGCCACAACAGTACCACCTGCAGCGCCAGTAGAAGTAATATTAGCAGGAGTAACGGTCGCGCCTGAACTTATGCCAGTAGCTACTATTAAATAACTGCCAGCAGCAGCAGCGCCATTTGCGCCCCATTCACCATCAAATTCACTGTTATAACCAAGAACTGAATCATCACCGTCAGAGTCGCCTAATCCGATCTCAATGGTAGATATATCAGCCAAGTTATCTTTGCTAGCCAAGTCAACCTTAATATCCAAAGTTGTATAGCTAGGACTCTTCTTGGCAGTGAATACTCCGCTGTCTAGAACAATGTGAGCAATTCCATATGCGTCAAGCGAATAACCATTGAGTGAACCGACTTGCGCGCCGTCAAGATAAAGCTTGACTACGCCAATATTAGCGTTTGCCGCTGTGCCGGTTGTGGCAATGTAGAAATCAGTTACACTGACTTCTTCGTTTGTTGCTTGGAACTTGTAGCTCATCATTGACTGACCGGTAGCGCCGGCTACAAATTGAGCAGCAGCAGCTCTACCAGCAGCAGCAGTTACTATCAAAGAACCAGATGCTGTCAAAGTATGAGCCTGGCCAGTTCCACTGTAAGTCTTGCTAGCAGTCTGTCCTGTTGTCCAACCAACAGCTGTAGCATTGTCAGAAACAATCTTGAACAAGTTTGTTCCGCTTGTTCCGATAACATCACCCTTCAAGGTCAGTCTGCTAATCTTTGATTTACTAATCTTCAAAGGAACTTGAAAAGTAAAGGTGTTAGTAGCGGCGCCAGTAGCTGTTGAGCTGGTTGTTCCCAGTTTAGCAACTGTATTGTCAGCATCAGTATTATCAGCATCGCCCCACAATTCAAGATTCAATAGATTTGCCGGGGTGACGGCTGTCTGAGTAACAACAAGTGAAGTTATTTTCATGTCTTCACCACCAGCAGTAGCATCCAAATCAAAGTAAGCCAAGTCAACATCTTGTGAATTTACCACAAAAGTTGAAGCAATAGGAGTCGCGGCAGTAATAACTCTCAAAGTCGGTCCTTTGATCGTCTGCGTTTTGCCAGTTATGACAGAAGCAGGCGGAACAGTAGCACCGGCTGAAGTAGTGTAGGTAGTTTTGCCTGAATCAGCGCCTTTGGCAGTAATACCATTAACAGTCAAAGCAACGTAAACAGTATCAAGAGCTGACATGTCGCTGGCTGTGTTGGCGTATATGGTATATTCGTTAATACCAGCCGGAACTGTATAAGCGTCAGTAAAGGTCAAATTCTGTGAACCGGCGGAAGCTGTTGTAGCATCCTGCGGTCCGGCTACGATCTTATCATCCTTGTCATAAATCGAAATCTGGGTAATCTTGCTCAATTCGGCAGTACCGGTTGTAATTGTCAACAAAGTTGAAGTTACATTGATACCTTCACCACCTGCAGTCAGATTATATTTCAGCAATGGAACTTTGGAAGCTCCAAGCGCGACATTACCTGTGGCAGGAGTATTGGCGCTCAAACTGGCTGTCAAATAACCCTGATTAATAGTCTGCGCTGTGCAGTTCCAAGGAGTGCCACCGCAGAAGTTTGTTCCGGATGAAGTCGGCGTAATGCCAAATCCATAGGTATTGCCAACAACAGAAATTGTAAAGGCATTACCATCATACAGGTCAAACGCTATTGTTCGACCGGCTCCGGAATTGTTCATGTCAGCCAAAACTGACAATTCCACAAACTCGCCCTTGGCAATCGCAACATTTAATCCGCTGAAAACAGCTCTGCCTGAAGAATCCAGGGTAGTAACAGTCTTCAATGTTTCGCCTGTTGTGTCATTGACCAAACGAATATTTGTTATGTCAGCGCTAGCCGCTGTTCCATTCTTTAGAGCTGTAACTGATTTTACAGTTACGGCCTCACCAGAACCGCCGCTAATCTTAACCTGTGTGAACCGAACATCTTTGGCATCAGTGTCAACAGTTAGGTTCGTGGTATTTCTTGTTCCAAGTGAACCATTAGCAAGGGTAGCTGTACCGATTGTGATGCTGGAATTCAATGTCATTGAATTGCCTGTAACAGGGAATAAACCGGAAAGAGTAGCAGTAGTTGTAATATCGCTAGCTGCGGCAATTCCCAAAGCAAGAATGTGATTGGTGTAGGCCGCGGAAAGAGTCATAGTGGCCGCAAGAGTCAGCGTCTTTGTGCTGTTGGCAGGAACTTCAAAAGAAATATTATTGAAGACAGCCTGGTTTGATGAATTCAATGATTGGCTGGTGCCAATTTGAGTATCGCCATCAAACAGCTTGATAGCTGCAAAAGCGGCGTTCTGACTTAGTCCGGTCCTGGTTACTTTCAAACCAGTAACTGTAACAGCTGAACTGCCGGCAGTAAAGTCCACATAAGTGAATGGGACATTAGCGGCCGCGGCTGTTGCATTGGTTGGAATAGTAGTAACGGCAGGAGTAGTGGTATTAAGCGCAACTGACAGACTGCCAGCGGCAACTACAACAACCCCGGTTCCACCTCCGCCACCTTGTGAAGCATCAATATTAGCGCTGACAACGGCAGTAATTTCTGTACCGTCGGCAACCATTGCAATAGATGTTTCAACTACATTTCCCCAAGCCCATTTATTGGCTGTAAAAGCAGCTTCGTCCTTGATCAGGTTCCACTTGCCTTCAGCACCTACATAGTAGATATTTGCGGAATCAGTAGGAGAAACAAGTTGGCCTTCTGGGAAGGCTGTGCCATTTAATTCAGCGCCTGTATCTATATAATTTACCCAAAATCCATCAGGAATATCAATTATCCTTTGGTTCCAATTGTCACCATAAAGCGCCTTGGCAGCTGGCTCGGTCTTGACCCAGGATAATTTACCATTTGGCGATACAGCGAAAACCTTTGGAACTGTGGTGATTTTGACAAGCTCGGTGCCAGGACGGACAACTACATTGCCAGCCAAAGTAATAGCCGCCAATTCATCATCAGTAATGGTTTTTACGCTGGAAAAATCAGCGTACCAAGTTTTGTATGTGGATTCTGTAGGGAATGTATAGCGTTTGCCGTCAGCAGCATAAAAATATACTGCGGCTCCGCTAGCTTTGATCAAATCGCCCGCTGACAAAGTGGCAGCAGAAGCAACTGGAACAAAAGCGGCAATCCCTATAGTCCACAAGATTGTTGTCAAAACAACACCTAGTGTTAAAACTTTTTTCATACTTAAATAGTTTTCTTTTAGCCAACGTTTAATCGCTTCCCAAAAAGAGAAATAATTAAACACTGACAATTATATACTTTATTATGTAGCCGCCACCCGGAAACCGGGCCGACCTTTCTGACCGCTACAACCTAGAGAGAGTTCTTTAGGATTTATATTATAAAATTAATTAGTGACTTCTATATAAATTACAAATTACAAGACACAAACTACAAACAATAATGCATAAAACAACAAATCACAAGCTATAAAACAAAAGTTTCAAATAACACTTTTTTATTATGAAACGATTTGCGCTTCATTCATCATTATTGACATTTTCTTTTACAATTTATTGTTTATTTGTAATTGTAATTTATGTATTGTAATTTGTTTGTAATTTGTTATTTGTTTTTTGTAATGTCTCACCCGTTACTCCACCTTCAACGTTCCCTTGTTTTCAATAGTCGTCTCTTTCTCGCCTTCTGCGTTTTTATCTTCTATTGGTAAAATCTCGGAGGGGTCCGTTGCAACCTCTTCTGCTTGTTCGGCCGCTTCTTTATTTTGACTGACAATTGTTTCCGCTCCGACTTTTGCTTCTTGAGTCAAAGTGGCGCTTTCTTTTATTTTTTCCAAAGCAGATCCCAAATCCCCATGATTTAGAAAATCTTTTGCTTCGGTTAATTTTTGTTCTGCTTGATTTGGAATAATATTCTGGTCAACATTTTTCTGATCAACGGCCAAAGTTTCAACATCTTTTTCCTGATCCACTATCAGCTTTGCCTGGCCCTGCGCCGCTTCTTTAACCTGCGTTTCAACTTGTTTTATTTTTTCTTGTTCTTTATTAATTTTTTTATTGATTGTTTCAACCAATTCGTTGTCAGTCACGCTAACATCGCCTTTTTCTCGTTTGTCTACAATCACTTCTACTGCTTTCACTGCGGTTACGTCTGTCGCTTCTTTGGCTATGTCCATAGATTTCCCGACCAAAACATCATTTTGCAATAATTCTTGTTTTTGCTGTTCAAGTCTATCTCCCAGCTCTTCTGCTTTTTGATCAACCTTTTGAACTGCCTCCACTATCAGTTTTGACTTGGTCGAATCCTGCTTTACTTGTTCCAATGTTTGCTGGGTTTTTTTCATTTCCTGGCTCAAGCCCGCGGCCGCAACATCTATTTTTTCCTGTTTCTTTTGCGGGGTAATGGCCTTTTGGGAAACCGCTTCAATCTCATTTACTCTTTCCTCCGCAAAACCCATATGCATTTGCGCCTTTTTTTCCTCTGCCACAGTAAAGCCGACTTGAACTTTTTCGCTGGTCAGCTTCACTGAATAAAGGAAATCGCCGGGCAAACTATTTTTGGACGCGTTGACGCCAAAAATTCCCGAGCTAAAAATGAATAATGTAATCACCGTCAAAACTCCGACCGGGCGAGCAACAAAACGAAGCAAACTGCCTGGCATGAGCGACTTGGCCAGATACCAGCTATTAACAAAAACAGACTGCTGTTTAACTGCAGTTTGTCTGGTAATCTGGGACAACAAAAGCTCGCGTTCAGAATCAACCCATTCTTTTCTTGGCTTGACTTGCTTTAGCTGTTTTAATTGTTCGGTAATATTTGGCATGTAATAATTTTTAGTTGGCTGGTTTATTCAGCAGTTCTTGGACCCATCCACTGCCGCTTAAACTAGCCAACTTGTTTTATTCCTCGCCTGCTATTTCCTTTAATGCTTGTAATGCCCGGTGCAAGAGAACTCTCACATTGCCGCGGCTCTTGTCAATCACCTCGGCTATTTCAGTTACAGAAAATTCTTCAATATATTTTAGAATAATTACTTCGCGATAAATATCTTTTAACTTTCCTAAATGTTTTTCAATGCTCTGAATTTCAATTTTCAGGTTTGCATCTTTTTCTATGTTTATCCGATGGTCAGCAATTGAATGCATGAAATCCTCGTCCGTACCGATAACATCATTTCTTTTTTTGCGATAATGATCTATGACCGCGTTCCTCGCCACTTTGTAAAGCAAGGCGTTCAGATTGCCGATCTTCTTGTCCGTAGTATTAATGTATTCCCAAGTTTTCAGGAATACTTCAGATGTTAAATCCTCAGCTGTTTCAACGGACGACACTTTGAACAGTATAAACCGAAAAATCCGGTCAACATAATAATCGTACAACTGGCCATAGCTTTCCGCGTCCTTATTCTGACGAACCTTGTAAATCAGGTATTTTTCTTTGAGAGATGCTTTATTCATCTTATTAGACGTTGATTATATATAATAGTTACAGCTGTTCAAGAATATACACTGTTTTAATGCCTTTGTAAAGGGGAAATCCACCTAATCCACATGTAACAAATTCTGTGATTCAAACTGTCTTTTTACTAAAATTAGCAGTCAAGTGCGCTTTTAGCCCATAGCAGTCAGCCGCGCCTTCAAAAGCACCAGCTGACTGTAAAATCTCCTATCTTGGCACCAGTAATAGATAGCCAAAACTTGACATATTTCCATAGATAAATTATGCTCAAAATAGACCCAGTTGTATACACTAGTGTATACAAACAACTACAAATATGTTCCCGTAATTATTTATTTATAATTTGTAGCTTTATGCTTTATTGTTTGTAATTTGTTATTTGTAATTTGTGATTTATACCCGCTATGCCTGACAATAAACCAAACTACCCAGTCCGAGTGTCAGTTTCTGAAGCTGCCAGACTTTTTGGTGTAGATCAGCATACTATACGAAGGGCGATCAAAAGCCAAGAACTGCGCTTTATTGTAGTACAAGGCCGCTATAAAATCAACTTTGAAAGCCTGGTAGAATGGTCACAAAAACGCGCGACTGTCAAGAACAAAATGGAACAACGAGGCATTGGGCAATTTGTGGACAAATGGAAAATCAGCGAACAAACTAACAACGCGAATAGCTCAAAACATGCAAATGACACGAATTAAACACGAATAACTCGGAGGAAAACGCGCCTGACAAATCAGACAAATGAAACAAAAATTCCCGCTTCCGCGGAAATTTTTTTATTTCTTTAATTTTTTATTTTCTTAAGTCCTTAACACTTCACGCACCGAACCTGATGACTGCCGACGCGGGCGTGATCAGCCAAGACTTCTTCGTAAACCTGCTCAACTGAAACCACAATGTCTTTCCAATTATAATTTTTCTCAACATGCGCCCGGGCGTCAGCGCCAACTTTTTTTACCAGCTCTGGACAATCAAACAAATATTGAAGTTTATCTTTTAGATCCTGAATGTTTTTATTATAAAATGAAAATCCAAAGCCGCCGTTAATTGCTTCCATGTTTTCAGGAATATCTGAAACCAGTACTCCGAGGCCGAAGCTCATTCCCTCCAGAACCACAATAGGCAAGCCCTCGCTCTCTGAAGGGTGCACCATGAGATAAGCATTTGAATAAAGCTCTTTCCAAAGCGTACTGCCGCCGGTAACATTGCCGGTAAAAATAATATTCGGATTGCCCTTGGCTTGCTCTTTTATTTCTTTTATATAATCATCAGTAAAAGCTGACCCTCCGGCAATCACCAATTTTTTACCTGCCTGCCGAAGTCCCGCTAAGCTGGACGAAGGCAGGTCAGTTTTAAGTTGATTATAAGCGTCAATCAAATATTGCGCGCCCTTGTGTTTCACCAAACGCGATAAAAATAAAATATATCCGTCTTTTTTTAAGCCATATTTTTTCTTGATCTGATTTGCCACAATTTTTTTCGGCAAATCAATGCCATTTGGAATATAAGTTGTATTGGCATTATATTTTTCACTGCAATACATCTGCAATGTTTTGGAAACAGTAATCGTTTCGTGAGCAAATTTCACTGCCGTAATTTCACCCAGATATAAAATAAAACGCGCGAACCGACCCCACTTTTGATGCCTGCGATCAATGCAATGAAAAGTAATTATAATTCTGGCGCTCGGCTTGAACAGGCGCGGAATCCAGGCTAGAAGTGAAGGTCCGACGCCGTGAAAATGGATAATATCGTAATCTTTTTTCAAAGCATGAAAACAAGCCCTGAGAGTATGCGTAATGGCATCAAAGTTTTTTGTTTTTATTGATTTCAAGCTAATTAATTTTACGCCCTGATAAACTTTCAAACTCCGCGGCGTATACCACGGACGCGTGTAAACAAAAACTTGGTGACCCCGTTTTGCGAGTCCCACTGCCAATCGTTCAACGTGCTTTTCCACACCGCCGAACTTCATTGGTATTCCTTTTTGTCCAATGAAAGCTATCTTCATAAAATGACTAAATTTTGCGAATAATACTAGGCTTTATTAATACTCAATCATAGCACATACAATGTTTTTTGTCAAATCCCAAGTCAGCCATCTTGTGTAGGCGGGATTCCCGAATCCCGCCGCCTTGCGGCAAGCTAACCTTCGCGCCAATGAGAATCCCTAATCCCGCCGCTGAATCCCCACGGCTATCCTTCGACTATGCTCAGGATCAAGATAAAGCTGGGAAAAATTCATTCGCAACAAATTTCAATTTTCTCCATCCTCCAATCAACCCTAATTTCTAGTTTCTAATTTCCATTTTCGTGTCCCCTTCTGCCCCCTCTTCCATTTCTTACATTATACCTCAACCAATCCAATCCAACAAAAAAAACCTCGGCTTTGCTCGGGATGATCCGATCAACTTATACTTAATTTCAAAATGAAAAACACCGAGCTTGGCTTCGATGTTTTTGAATAATTTTCATTTACTGAAACTGCGTTCCATTGTACCCGACCGGCCCGTCTTTTGAAACAGCTTCGGGCGGCTGAATTTTTTCCGCTACTTCGGAAAAATCATTGTCACCGGTATCCCGCTTTACCCACCAGACAGTGATGATTATCATTATTACAACAAAAGCAATTCCCCAGAAAAGCACGCTGGCCCAGTTCATATCACCCCTCCATGTTGTTTTCCAACACTTAAGATTAACGTAACCTGCCGGCATTGTCAAGACGCAGATAAAAATTTCGATTACTTTGATTTTACGGCGCGATTTGCTATAATTACTTTGTTATCTCCATTTTAATAAATCATAAAACCCATTTATGTCTAAAGTTGACTTTCCTTCCACCGGAAAAAAGAAAGAGGAATCATGCGAATTTCAGGGCAAGCAATTCAAAGTGGAGCGGCCGCAATCGCTTTCCGCGGGCGATATTCAGCCAGGCGACAGAGTAATCATTACCACCGGGAGCGGAAACAGATACATGCTACGCCAGTCAAAAAGCGCCGGCGGAATAAAACTTTATAATGAAAAAGCCGATGGTTTTAAAGTCGGATATCCTCTGCATGATTCAGGGCAAATCGCGAAAGTCGGCGAAGAATTGGCCGCCACGATTATCACAGCGCCGGGCAAGGGAAGAAAAGTACAATCAACCGTTGTTACCGGCATAGAAATCCGACGAGGAATTGATGCGGCAATAGAAGAAAACGCCAATCAGTCGACCGCCGGCTTTGGTCAAGCGCTGTCTAGTACGCTAAAAGAAAAGTTCCACGGCAAATCAAAGCCGGGCAATGACGATGATGATGCTGAATCGCTGATGCGGAAACTCAAAAATTAACTTGCAGTTCCCTCAATTACATAATTTCCCAATTACCTAATTACTGAATTACTCGCCTCCCCATATGAAACATTCTCTAAAAATCGGCTTCAGCTTCGGACTCACTTCCGGCGTAATCACCACACTCGGCCTCATGGTCGGACTGCATTCAGGCACTCATTCGAAATTAATAATCATTGGCGCTATTTTAACGATTGCCATTGCCGACGCTTTTTCCGACGCGCTCGGAATTCACGTTTCAGAAGAATCAGAAAATCATCATACGCCAAAACAAATCTGGACCGCCACCATTTCAACATTTCTCGCGAAATTTATTTTTGCCATGACTTTCATTGTCCCTGTTTTATTACTGCCGCTAAACACCGCCATCATCGCAAGTATTGCCTGGGGAATTTTACTTTTAGGCGTTTTCAGTTATTACCTCGCAAAAATGCAAAAAACAAAACCCTACAAAGTCATCGGCGAGCACCTCGCAACTGTTGTCGCCGTAATTATAATCACGCACTTTGTCGGCGAATGGATCAGCCGGACGTTTCAATAATAATTTTCCCGAAATTGTGGAGCGTGGGGCGTTAGAGACAAGGGGGGGCAGGCGCAGAATACACTAATTCGCCAATTCGCTCAATTTGTTATTTGTAATTTGTAATTTTATAATTCTATGCTCCCAACTATTTTTTGGCTAATCGTCTTCATCGCCAGCCTGGCCGTGCTGGTCAAATCTTCGGATTATTTTACTGAGGCGGCGGAAAAAATCGGGCTGGCGCTCGGTATGCCCGCTTTTATTGTCGGAGTGACCATTGTGGCTATCGGCACCTCTCTGCCTGAACTTGTTTCCTCAATTATTGCTGTTTTCGCGGGCGCCCCGGAAATTGTGGTCGGCAATGTTGTCGGATCCAATATCGCCAATATTTTCCTAGTGCTCGGCCTGGCCGCCATTATTGGCAAAAAAATTAAAATTGGGCACGAGCTAATCCATGTTGATCTTCCTTTGCTTGTCGGCTCAGCGTTTCTCCTGGCAATAACGATCTGGGACGGCAAATTTACTTTTAGCGAAGCGATCATCTGCCTGGTCAGCCTTGTTGTTTATTTACTATATACAGTATCAGCAGAAAGCAATGGCGACGCGGAAATGAAAAAGGAAATTAAAGGAGAAATAAAAAATAAAAAAATTCATTGGTCAACATTCGCTATTTTATTTGGCAGCGCTTTTTTCCTCTATGTCGGCGCAAAATACACCATTGATTCAGTAATTGCGCTTTCCGAACTTCTAAACATCGGCCGGGAAGTGATCGCTGTCAGCGCCGTGGCGCTCGGCACTTCATTGCCGGAACTCGTTGTTACAGTGAGCGCGGCCCGACGCGGCAAGCCGGAAATGGCGGTCGGCAATGTTCTCGGCTCAAATATTTTTAACGCGCTCGCTGTCATGGGCATTCCGGCTCTGTTTGGCACGCTAATTATCCCGACCTCCATCATTACTTTTAGTTTGCCAATAATGATCATCGCCACTTTGCTTTATTTCTTCATTACCCAAGACAAACAAATCACCCGCTGGGAAGGCTGGATGCTGGTGATTTTTTACGTTCTGTTTATTGGAAAAATATTTGCATTTATATAAAAACAAATTATTCTAATTATTCTAATTAACCTAATTATTCTAAACAAGCCTCAAGCGCCAAATCCCAAATTCAAAATTCAGTATAATCAGAACAATTAGAATAATTTTATTCGTCATTTATTTTCTATGCGGCTCTCAAAAATCTTCAAACTCCTCATCGCCATCGTCATCTGCCAGCTCGCCGGCCTTGTCGGTTCAATTTTTACTGCGCCGAACATTGGTTCGTGGTATGCGACACTAAATCGGCCCAGCTTCGCGCCGCCAAACTGGATTTTCGCGCCGGTCTGGACAGCGCTGTTTTTGTTAATGGGCATTGCCTTGTTTTTGGCCTGGGAAAATAAATTCAAAAAAGCCCGATTAGGCCTTTTGTTTTTTATTATTCAGCTTGTTCTAAATATTTTCTGGTCAGCGCTGTTCTTCGGCCTGCACAATCCATTTTTTGCTTTGATTGAAATAATATTTTTGCTGATCTTCATTATCCTGACAATAAAATCATTCTGGAAAATCAACTTATGGGCAGGAATTTTAATGCTACCCTATGCTGTTTGGGTGGCTTTTGCCATGATTCTCAACTTTTTCTACTGGTGGCTGAATTAGAGAATTAGTTGATTAGCGAATTAGTTAATTAAATAATTTTAGTTAATTAGTTAATTAGCCGATTGCGTATGGCAAAATCATTTTATGAATTAAGAATTTGGCAAAAAGGGCACGGTTTGTTGATAGAAATTTACCGGCTAACAAAGAGATATCCAAGTGAAGAAAAATATTGTTTAACGCAGTAGACGCGTAAATCAGCAAATTCCCTTATTGCGAACATTGCCGAAAGTCATGGGCGTTTTTATTACAAAGACAAAATAAAGGTGCTCTACATCGCAAGAGGTGAACTGGAAGAAACAAGGAGCCATTTGCGTGTTGCTTTTAGTTTGCGATATATTGCGGAAGAAGAATGGAACTATTTCGAGACGCAATATGAATAATTGACAAAACAATTAAATGACTTTATTAACAGTTTGTCTGAACAGGAAAGAAAGTGGAAGTAAATCCGCCAATTCGCCAATTCACTAATTCGCCAATCCGCCAATTCGCCAATTCACTAATTCGCCAATTCACTAATTCGCCAATTCACTAATTCGCCAATTCACTAATTCGC